>NZ_CP119572.1:1248504-2497008 GCF_029278605.1 Cupriavidus sp. WKF15 | reverse complement strand
CCGATATAGAACAGCGACATCATGATGCCGCCGAACACGGTGCCGACCGGGTGCAGGCGGCCGACGAACGCGACGATGATGGCCGTGAAGCCGTAGCCAGGCGAGATCGACGGCAGCAGCTGGCCGATCGGGCCGGTGACTTCGAACGCGCCGGCCAGGCCCGCGGTGGCGCCCGAGATCAGCAGGGCGCTCCACAGCGCGCTGCGCGATGAAAAGCCGGCATAGCGCGCGGCGGCCGGCGCGGTGCCGCCGACCTGCAGGCGGTAGCCGGCGAAGCTGCGGAAAACGAACACCGTCATCACCGCGACCAGCACCAGCATCACCGCAAAGCCCGCATGCAGGCGCGAGCCGGACATCAGGTTCGGCAGCAGGTATTCGGACGAGAACACCCTGGACTGCGGAAAGTTCATGCCGTTGGGATCCTTGAGCGGTCCATTGACGACCCATAGCATGAGCTGCTGCGCGATGTACGTGAGCATCAGCGAGACCAGGATCTCGTTGGCGTTGAAGCGGTCCTTGAGCAGCGCCGTGATCGACGCCCAGGCCATGCCGCCGATCACGCCCGCGAGCGAAGCCAGCATCAGCACGACGGTTCCGTTCAGCGTCTGGCCTGGCACATCGAAGAACAGCACCGTGGCACCCGCGAAAATGCCGCCGGCGATAAGCTGGCCATCCGCGCCGATGTTCCACACATTGGCGCGGTAGCAGACCGACAGGCCCAGCGCGCACAGCACCAGCGGCACGGTCTTGAGCAGGACTTCGCCAATGGCGCGCTTGTCCCGGAGCGGATCCGCGAGGAACACCTTGAGCGCGGCCATCGGGTCCTTGCCGAGCGCCAGGAACAGCAGCGCGCCGAACAGCAGCGTGAGCGCGAGCGCGATCACCGGCGAGGCATAGGCCATGCTCCGCGACGGCAGGCCGCGCGGCGCCAGCGTGATGGGGGAGCGGGGCAGGAGCGAGCGCATCTCAGCCATGGCTGGCCACCTCCGCTGCGTGGGCGTCGCGCGACTGCGCCGGACCGCCTTCCCACAGGCCGCTCATCCACAGGCCGATCTGTTCGCGCGTGGCGGTCTCGGCCGGGATCGATGGCGACAGGTGGCCCTTGGCGATGACGTGCAGCCGGTCGCAGATCGCGAACAGCTCGTCGAGTTCTTCCGAGACCACCAGGATCGCGCAGCCGGTGGCCTTGAGCGCGAGGATCTCGTTGTGGATCTGCGCGGCGGCGCCGACATCGACGCCCCAGGTCGGCTGCGCGACGATCAGCACCTTGGGTCCGCTTTCGATCTCGCGGCCGACGATGAATTTCTGCAGGTTGCCGCCGGACAGGCTGCGGGCCAGCGCGTCGGGCCCGCTCGCTTTCACGCGGAAGCGGCTGATGATCGAAGTGGCCAGGCCGGCCGCCGCCTTCGGCGAGATCATGCCGTTGCGTACGTATGGAGGTGTCTGGTGCGACAGCAGCGTATTCGTTGCCAGGCTCATGCCGGGCACCGCGCCGCGCCCGAGCCGCTCTTCCGGCACGAAGGCCAGCCCCGCGCGCCGCCGCTGGCGCGCATCGAGCCGGCCGACCGGCTTGCCCGCGAGCCGCACCGAGGCGGCTTCCACGCGCGTGTCTTCCCCGGACAGCGCGGCCAGCAGCTCCTGCTGACCGTTGCCCGATACGCCGGCAATGCCGACGATCTCGCCGGCGTGCACGTCGAGCGAGATGCGCTGCAGCTCGGTCGCGAACGCATGCGCGCGCGGCAGCGACAGTTCCTGCACGCTCAGGCGCACCTCGCCGCGCTGCGCGGTCACGCGCGCTTCGCGCGGCGGCTCGCCGCCGATCATCAGGCGCGACAGCGAGGCCGCGCTTTCCTGGCGGGGGTCGCACACGCCGGTGACCTTGCCCATGCGCATCACGGTGGCGTGATGGCAGAGCGCACGGATTTCGTCGAGCTTGTGGCTGATGTAGAGGATGCTGGTGCCTTCGGTCGCGAGCTGGCGCAGCGTGACGAACAGCGTTTCCACGGCTTGCGGCGTCAGCACCGAGGTCGGCTCGTCCAGGATCAGCAGCTGCGGGTTGGCCAGCAGCGCGCGCACGATCTCCACGCGCTGCCGCTCGCCGACCGACAGCGTATGGACATGGCGGTTCGGTTCCAGCGGCAGGCCATAACGCTCGGCGGTGGCGCGGATGCGCTCGGCCAGCTGCTTCATGCTGCTGCCCGCGCCCTGGCGGCCGCCAGGCAGGCCCAGCGCGATGTTCTCGGTCACGGTCAGGGTGTCGAACAGCGAGAAATGCTGGAACACCATGGCAATGCCCAGGTTGCGGGCGTCGTGCGGGCTGTTGATCGTAACCGGCGCCCCGTTGAAGTGCATCTCGCCGGCGTCCGGGCGGACCGCGCCGAAGATGATCTTCATCAGGGTGGATTTGCCGGCTCCGTTTTCGCCCAGAACGGCGTGGATTTCGCCGGGGGCGACGCTGAGGCTGATGTCATCGTTCGCGATGACGCCGGGATAGCGCTTGCTGATATGGGCTAGCGCCAGCCTGGGAGGGTGTTGTGATGTCACTGAGGCGGCTCGGGTTGTTATGGCAGCAACGTGGAAGGCAGGCATTCAGCAGCAGTGCGTGGCGCAGCATCGCCGCGACGCATTGCAGCATTCATCATGATTTCGTGATGCACGATATTGGTTAAGAATTATATAAGTGCGTGGCTCCGTGGCGGCTGGTTTCCGGGGTTTGTCCAAGCGCCGCAACGGTTGGCGGGTGGTTGCAAGTCGCATGCCGGGGATGGCAAAGAAAAACCGCCGCTCTCCTTTCGGAGGGCGGCGGTCTGAAGCGCTTCGGGGCCCTGGCGCGAGGGCCGTGGCAGGCGGGGTTCAGGCCCCGGTAGCAGCCGGGATCGTCGCAAAACGCCCGTCGCGGAAATCCGCCAGCGTCTGGTAGATCTGCTCCTGCGTGTTCATCACGAACGGCCCATACTGGGCGATCGGCTCGCCCAGCGGCTGTCCGGCGATCAGCAGGAAGTGGGCATCGGCTTCGGCGCTGACGATCACGCCATCTGCCGTGCTGGCGTTGTCGAGCACGCCCATGCGCTGCGACTCGACCACCGCCTTCTCGCTGCCTTCACCGATCGACACCTCGCCCCGGTACACATAGACGAAGGCGTTGTGCCCGGCCGGCAGCGCCTGCCGGAACTGTTGGCCGGCAGGAAGGTGCACGTCAAGGTAGACCGGTTCCGTCACCGGGCGCGTTACCGCGCCGGACACGCCGTGCGAGGCTCCGGCCAGCACGCGCACGGTGCCGCCGTTGTCCAGCGCCACGGTCGGGATCGAGGCGGCGGGCATGTCGCGGTACCACGGGGCGGTCATCTTGTCCGCCGCGGGCAGGTTCAGCCAGAGCTGGAAGCCTTCCATGCGGCCGTCTTCCTGCTCGGGCATTTCCGAGTGCACCACGCCGGCGCCCGCCACCATCCACTGCGCGCCGCCGTTTTCGAGCAGGCCCTCATTGCCGGCGCTGTCACGGTGGCGCATGCGGCCGGCCAGCATGTAGGTGATGGTCTCGAAGCCGCGATGCGGGTGATCGGGGAAGCCGCCGATGTAGTCGTCCTTGCTGTCGGTGCCGAAGGCATCGAGCATCAGGAACGGGTCCAGCCGGCGCTGCAGGTTCTGCGTCAGCACGCGCGTCAGCTTGACGCCGGCGCCGTCCGAGGTGGCGATGCCGCGCACGACACGGTCCACGGTGCGGGAGCGCTGCACGGATTCCTGGGCGGTGGCCGGAACGGTGGTGAGAGGGTTGCGGGTGTCCATGAACTTTCTCCGGTTGGCGGGCCGTCTGGCGGGCATTGCTGCTGCCTGCATCGGGCCGCGTCGTGTTCAGCTACACCGACAATGTAGAGGTTTGGCCGCGAAAGAGTAGAGGGCGCGCAGGCAACACATTGTTCTATCCATGCGCGCAATATCTGCGGATTCAAGCCAGCACGGCAACGGTCGGAGCCACTTATGCCGGTTCCGCAGCGGGGTGCGCGCACGTCTTTCGAGCAGGGCTAAAAACCCGTCCGGAAGGTGGCTGGATAGGCGGAAATGACAAGATCGATGAAGATACGTATAATAGCGCTCTCTTTGTCATCCGTTGCTGTGGATTGACTTGCCTGGCTAAGCCGCCAGGCCTTGTCTGGCAACGGCCCGACGAATTCGGCGGCGCGTCGACCTCTTCACTTTCAGCGCTGCCCTGGCCACCTGCCTTCCGGTAATCAACCGACCCGGGTGCGCCGCTTCAGGGGTGCGCCGCGAGCGACGCCGCGGCATCCCGTCAACTGGGCTTCCCACCCATGGTGTGGAAGTCCAAAAGCCCGTCCGCCGGCAATCGTGCCGGTCATGGCGGCAATGCAATCTGAACCGGGACGGCGGCTCCCCCAACTCACGGCCGCCTAGCCCATATTGTTTTCCGCGAACGGAAAGTGGTTTTTTATCCGCTTTCGATTCGCGGCGCTGCGCAACGTCTCGCCCACGCTGCGCGAAGCCGCGCGCGGCATCGGCATGACGCCGTGCCAGCGGCTGCTGCGCGTGGAGCTGCCGAATGCGCTGCCGGTGATGCTGGCGGGCATCCGCATCAGCCTGGTGATCAACGTGGGCACCGTGCCGCTGTCGTTCCTGATCGGCGCCAACAGCCTCGGCGAACTGATCTTCCCGGGCATCTACCTGAACAACCAGCCGTTGCTGCTGCTCGGCGCCGCCGCCACCGCGCTGCTGGCGCTGGCGCTGGACGCGCTCTTTGCCGGCGCCGGCAACCTGTACCTGCGCCGCCGGGGCCTGGCGCGATGAATGGCGGCCGGGAGGAGAATCGAATGGAACCGAAACGAGACCGCGAACGCCGCGCCTTCTGGGCCTTCATGCTGGTGGGCACCGTGCTCGCCGCCGTGCTGCTGAGTTCCGCGCCGGCCCGCGCGCAGGCGCCCGCGGCCGAAGCCGTGCCGGTGCGCGTAGGCGGCAAGAATTTCACCGAGCAGCTGATCCTGTCGTCGCTGACGTCGCAGTACCTGCGCGCCAAGGGCATCGGCACCGAGCTGACCGCGGGCCTGGGCAGCACGCTGATGCGCCAGGCCCTGGAGAGCGGCCAGCTCGACGTGGTGTGGGACTACACCGGCACCGCGCTGATCGTCTTCAACAAGGTCGAGGAAAAGCTCGACGCGAAGGAGAGCTACGCCCGCGTAAAGGCGCTGGACGCGGCCCGCGGCCTGGTCTGGCTGGAGCCGTCGGGCATCAACAACACCTATGCGCTGGCCATGCCGAAGGCGCGTGCGCGGGCGAGCGGCGTGACCACGCTGTCGGCCTATGCAGAGAAGATGCGCAAGGGCGGCGAGGGCGCGCAACATCCGTTCGCAGTGGATATGGAATTCGCCGCACGGCCGGATGGCCTGGGCCCGCTCAAGGCCCGGTACAGGCTGCCGTTCACGCGCCGCGACGTGATTAAAGGAATCCGACTATGATCGAACTCGACCAACTCACCAAGGCCTTCCCGCAGAAGGATGGCACTGAAGTGCGGGCCGTGGATGCTGTCTCGCTGACGGTGCCGCGCGGGGAAATCTGCGTGTTCCTCGGGCCGTCCGGCCCTTCGGCGCGGTCGATCCGATCAATCGCGAAAGCATCCAGAACGAATTCCTGCAGATGCAGCGCCAGCTTGGCAAGACCGTGATCATGGTCTCGCACGATATCGACGAGGCCATCAAGCTGGCCAGCAAGGTGGCGGTGTTCCGGCGCGGCAAGCTGGTGCAGTTCGATCATCCGGACGCGCTGCTGGCGCATCCGGCCGATGCGTTCGTGCAGGCCTTTGTCGGCCACGACAACACGCTCAAGCGCCTGCTGCTCGTGAGCGCCGGCGATGCGGCCACCATGCCGCCGAGCTGCCGGCCGGACATGGCGCTGTCCGACGCGCTCGGCGTGATGGACGACGCCGACGTGCGCCACCTGCCGGTGGTCGACGATGCACAGCGCGCGCTTGGCTACGTCACGCGCCGTGATGCGCGCGCGGGCAGCGGCCTCTGCCGCGACGCGATGCGTGCGTTTCCCGCCACGGCCACATCCGACGAGCATCTGCGCATCCTGCTGTCGCGCATGTACCAGCACAACACGAGCTGGCTGCCGGTGCTGGACGCAGGCGGCGCGTACCTTGGCGAAGTGAAGCAGGATTCGATTGCGGGCTATCTCAGCTCGGGCCGCTCGCGCGGCAGCGCGCCGCTCATCCAGCCGCCGCACGAAGCTCTGCGCGCCGCAGCGTGAACCCCGGGGCGGTTCGCGCTATGCTGGTGCCATGGTCCGCTATTGCCGCTCCCCTCTGTGCCTGATGATCGAAACCCGCTGGCTGGTGCCGCGCGGGTTTGACGGCTTCACGCCAGGGCCGCTGATCCTGTTGCGCCCCGGTGCCAGCCACGCGCTGATCGAGCATGAGAAGGTGCACGTGCGCCAGTTCTGGCGCAGCTGGGGCCTGATGGGTGTGCGCTATCTGCTCAGCCGCCGCTGGCGGTTGCGCTATGAGGTCGAGGCCTATCGCGAGCAACTGCGGCACAGTCAGCCCGGCGCGGCGCGCACCCTGGCGCGCCTGCTGGCAACCAGCTACCGGCTCAAGATCACGGAAGACGACGCGTACCGCCTGCTGACGGCGAGCGAATGACGGCACACGCCGCCGCCGTGGCTGGCGCCGCCTGCCGCCGGAAGGTGAGCGTAAAGCGTGTCTTGCCACCCGCCGACTGCACGGCGATGGTTCCCCCATGCGCGGCCATGATCGCGCGCGTGATCGACAATCCCAGTCCCACGCTGTCCGACTCCGGACGGACGCGAGACCTGTCGCCGCGCGAGAAGCGGTCGAAGATCACGGGCAGCAAGTCCGGCCGGATTTCCTGGCCTTCATTCTCCACGGCAATGGCGACCCCATCGGCACCGTCATCGATTTCCACCGTGATGCTGCCGCCCGGCGGCGTATAGCGCAGGGCGTTGGACAGCAAGTTGCTGAGCGCGCGGCGCAGCATCAGCCTGTCGCCCACGAAGCGCCCCTCGCCGCGCGACGCCAGGCGCACGTGCTTGTCCTCGGCCAGTGCTTCGTAGAACTCGAACAGCGCATGGACTTCGACCGCCGCGTCGATCGGCTCGGCGCAGGGCAGGGTGAGACCGTGTTCCATCTGGGCCAGGTAGAGCATGTCCGACACCATGCGCGTCAGGCGCTGGAGTTCTTCGGCGTTCGATGCCAGCACATCGCGGTACTTTTCTGCCGCGCGCGGTTGCGAGAGCACGACGTGCGTCTGCGTCATCAGGTTGGTAAGCGGCGTACGCAGTTCATGCGCAAGGTCGGACGAGAACTCGGAGAGTCGTTCGAAATCGCGCTGCAAGCGCTCCAGCATCGCATTCAGCGTCGCCGCCAGGTCCGCCATTTCCACCGGCACCGCTTCCACCGGCATGCGCGCGTCGAGCTTGTGCGCGGTCACGGCGCGTGCGCGCGTGGCCATGGTGCGCAGCGGTGCCAGCCCGCGCCGGGCGGCCCACCAGCCGAGCAGGCCGCTGGCCAGCGCGGCCAGCGCGACGTAGAAGACCAGCGAACGACGGAATGCACGCATGAAATGCGCATGGATCTCGGTGTCCATGCCGACCACGATGGTCAGTGGCGCCGCCAGCCCGCCCGTGGCTTGCGCGGTGGCGCGCAGGCCCCGGTAGCTCTTGCCATCCTGTTCCCAGACAAAGTTCTCGCGCCCGGCCGGCAGAACCGCGGCGGTGCCAAGCGCGGTCTGGAAATCGAAGCCGTGGCTGGTGTACAGGGTCCGGCCGTCGGCCGCGCTGACGTGGGCGATGAAGCCGGGATGGTGCTCCAGCGCCAGGGCCAGTTGCTCGGGCATCGACGCCGAGGCGTTCTCGGTGGCGATCCGCTGGATCAGGCGGACGTTGTCGCCCAGGCTCGCAAAGTCCTCTTCCGCGAAATGCCGGTCCATGGCTGTCGCGATCAGGATGCCGAGCCCCAGCAGCACGCCAGCCGACGACAGGCAGAACAGCGCGGTCAGGCGCGTCGTCAGCGAGAAGCGCCGCATCGCGTCGCCCATCACGCCGCTTCCTCGGGGTCTTCGAGCACGTATCCCATGCCGCGTACGGTCTGGATCAGCTTGGTGTCGAAATCGTCGTCGATCTTGGCGCGCAATCGGCGGATGGCGACATCGATGACATTGCTGTCGCTGTCGAAATTCATGTCCCACACCTGCGAGGCGATCAGCGAGCGCGGCAACACCTCGCCGCGCCGGCGCACCAGCAATTCCAGCAGCGAGAACTCCTTGCTGGTCAGCACGATGCGGCGCCCGCCGCGCGATGCGCGCCGGCGCGCCAGGTCCAGCACCAGGTCGCCGACCTGCACGCGCTCCACGCTCACCTGCGCGCTGCCACGGCGCAGCAGCGTGCGCACGCGTGCCAGCAGTTCGGCGAAGGCGAACGGCTTGACGAGGTAGTCGTCCGCACCGAGTTCCAGTCCCTTGACGCGGTCGGCCACGCTGTCGCGCGCGGTCAGGAACAGCACCGGAACGCGGTTGTCGGCCGCGCGCAGCGTCTGCACGATGCGCCAGCCATCCACGTCGGGCAGCATCACGTCCAGGATGATCAGGTCGTAGACCTCGCTCATGGCCAGATGGTGGCCGTCCAGGCCGTTGGCGGCCAGGTCCACCACGAAGCCCGCCTCGGTCAGGCCCTGCCGGAGGTATTCACCGGTCTTGGCCTCGTCCTCCACTACCAGCAGTTTCATCTGCGCTTTCCTTGTTGCCCGCCATGCACCGCACGCCGCTGGCGACCGGCCACTGTAGCCCAGGGCAATGAACATCAAGATGACATGAAGATTACCGGATTGTAATTTCGGGGTCATGTGCATGTTCCCTGGCTTTGCGTATGCTTTGTCTGCCGCTCACAAGTGCGGCTGCCGACTCTCCAAGGACTGATTTCCCATGCGACGCGATCCCTCCACCGGCCTGCTGCTGCCCAACCTGTCCCGCCGGCGCTTCGTGCAGGGCCTGGCGGCCGGTGGCGTGCTTGCGGGCCTGCCGGCCTGGCATGGGACGGCATGGGCGCAGCCGGGCGCGACCTCCTTCGGCACGGCGCCGGTGCTGCGCGGCACCGAGTTCGATCTCGTCGTCGACGAATCGGTGGTCAACTTTACCGGCCAGCCCGGCGTGGCCACCACCGTCAACGGCATGCTGCCTGGCCCAACGCTGCGCTGGCGCGAAGGCGAGACCGTCACCATCCGCGTGACCAACCGCCTGCGCGAACCGACCTCGATCCACTGGCACGGCATCATCCTGCCGTACCAGATGGATGGCGTGCCCGGCATCAGCTTTGGCGGCATTGCCCCGGGGGACACTTTCACATACCGCTTCAAGGTCGCGCAGAGCGGCAGCTACTGGTACCACTCGCACTCCGGCTTCCAGGAGATGACCGGACTGTACGGCGGCATCATCATCGACCCGGCCGGCGAAGACCCGGTGAGGGCCGACCGCGATTACACGCTGCTGCTGTCGGACTGGACCGACGAGGACCCGATGCGCGTGCTGTCGAAGCTGAAGGTCCAGAGCGGCTACTACAACTACAACCAGCCGACGGTGGTCGATTTCTTCCGCGACGTTTCGAACGACGGCCTGAAGGCCGCGCTCGACAAGCGCCGCATGTGGAACCAGATGCGCATGAGCCCGACGGATCTCGCCGACCTGTCGGGCGCGACGCTGACCTACCTGGCCAACGGCCTGACGCCAGCCGGCAACTGGACCGGGCAGTTCCGGCCCGGCGAGAAGGTGAGGCTGCGGCTGATCAACGGCGCGGGCAATACCTTCTTCGACGTGCGTATCCCCGGCCTGAAGCTGAAGGTGGTGCAGGTCGACGGCATCAACATCGAACCCGTGACGGTCGACGAGTTCCGCTTCGGACCCGGCGAGACCTGCGATGTCGTGGTCGAGCCGCGCGACGAGGCCTATACGATCTTCGCCCAGTCGATGGACCGCACCGGCTATGCCAGGGGCACGCTGAGCGTGCGCGATGGCATGCAGGCACCGGTGCCCGCACTGGACAAGGCCGAGTGGCTGACCATGGGCGACATGATGGGCGACATGGCCGGCATGCAACACGGCGCCACGCACGGCGCGGACCATGCGGGCATGCAGGGCATGGACCACGGCAGCATGGCCATGGATCACAGCCAGCACGCGACGCATGGCGCGGCGCCTGACAATCCGCTCAAGGTCCCGGGCAAGACCGTGCGCCACGCGCGCACCGAGTACAGCGCCGGCACCGACATGCGCGTGGACACGCCGCGCACGAACCTCGACGACCCCGGCATCGGCCTGCGCAACAACGGACGGCGCGTGCTGACGCTGGCCGACATGCGCACACTGGGCGGACCGCCGGACCCACGCGGGCCGGAGCGCGAGATCGAGCTGCACCTGACGGGCAACATGGAGCGCTACACCTGGTCGTTCGATGGCGTCGAGTTCGGCAAGTCGACACCCGTGCATTTTCGCCATGGCGAGCGGCTGCGCGTCATCCTCCACAACGACACCATGATGACCCACCCGATGCACATGCACGGCATGTGGAGCGACCTGGAAGCGCCGGACGGCACGTTCCTGGCGCGCCGACACACGATCCCGGTGCAGCCGGCACAGCGCATCAGTTTCCTGGTCACAGCCGACGCGCTGGGCCGCTGGGCGTGGCATTGCCACCTGATGCTGCATATGGATGCGGGCATGTTCCGCGAAGTGGTGGTGTCGTGATGGCACGCTTCGCACGCAACGCCGCCATGCACGCGCGCACCAGGAAGCTGCTCGCCGCGATCCTTGCGGCCGCGGGAATCGGATCGGCCTGGGCACAGGACCCGCATGCGGGGCATCAGCAACATCAGTCATCCAGCGACTCGGGGGCGGTCGCACCCGTCGTGGAAGACGATGGCATGGAAGGCATGCAGAGCATGGAAGAGGGCTCCGCGCCCACTGCACCGATGCCTCAGCCCAATTCCGTGCCTGCCACGGACCATGGCGACATGAAGATGCAGGGTGGGAGTGCGCCGCCCGACGCGCGCGACCCGCACGCGTACTCGGGTGGCTACCAGCTTGGCGCAGGAAAGTACGCGCTGGGCCCCACGCGCCATCTGCACATGGCGGACGAGCACACGTTTGCCGCGGTACTCATCGACCGGCTGGAGTGGGCACATGCCAACGGCGCCAACGCCGCGAACTGGGAAGCACAGGCCTGGATCGGGGGCACCTACAACCGGCTCGTCATCAAGACCGAAGGCGAAGCCGCGGGCGGCAAGGTGCACGATGCGCGCACCGAACTGCTGTGGGGCCACGCCATCGCTCCCTACTGGGACACGCAGCTTGGCTGGCGCAATGACGTGGGCAGCGGGCGCCCGGCGCGCAACTGGATAGCGTTCGGCGTGCAGGGCCTGGCGCCGTACTGGTTCGAAGTCGATGCCACCGCCTACGTGGGCGACAGCGGGCGCACCGCGCTGCGCCTGTCAGCCGAGTACGAACTGCTGATCACGCAGCGCCTGATCCTGCAGCCGCGCATCGAGGCCAATCTGTATGGCAAGAACGACCCCGAGACCGGTACCGGCAGCGGCCTGTCAAACGGCACCGCGGGGCTGCGCCTGCGCTATGAAATCAACCGCCAGTTCGCGCCCTACATCGGCGTCGAGCGGTACCAGACCTTCGGCAATACGTCGGACATGGTCAGGACCGCCGGCGGTCGCAGTGGCGAGACCCGCTTCGTGGCTGGCGTGCGGGTCTGGTTCTGAGGCATGCTGTAGGCAAGCCGGTCGTTAAATCATCAGTTAAGTCATCATCAAAGGGCCCCCATGTTCGACATCCGTACCACTGCTAAATGCTTGCTTGCCGTATCGGCCCTGCTCGCAGGCGGCCAAGCGTTCGCTCATCCGCAACTGCTTGCGTCCGCGCCGGCTGACAGCGCCGAGATCGCGGCGCCCGCGCGGATCGAGCTGCGGTTCTCGGAAAGCCTTGTTGCACGCGTGTCCGGCGCCAAGCTCGTCATGACGGGCATGCCCGGCATGGCGGACCATGCACCCATGAACGTGGCTACCCGCGTCTCGGCCGGGGACGACCCGAAGACGATGGTGATCACTCCGGTCAGCCCGCTTGTGCCGGGTACCTACCGCCTGGACTGGCGCGCGGTGGCGTCCGACACGCATCCTGTCAGCGGCAAGCTCTCGTTCACCGTGAAATAAGCCGATGGACGCTGACTGGGCGACCGTTGCCCTGCGTTATGCGCTGTATGTCGACCTGACGCTGCTGTTCGGCGTGCCGCTTGCGGCAATGTGGTTACTGCGTGTGGACGCGCACCTGGCCACGTACGGGAAGCGCGCCACCGCGTTCATGGCGGCGGCGGGCATCGTGCTTTCCGTGCTTGGCCTGCTGGTGGCCGCCAGGACCATGATGGGCGAGGAGTCATACCTGGCCATCGATGGCGAGACCGTCCGCATGATCGTGACCGAGACTGGCCTGGGCGTTGCGTGGCAGGTGCGGATGCTGGCGCTGCTCGTCTGCCTGATCGCAAGCGGGGCGCCGCGCCAGTGGCAGGCGACGCGCATCGTATTGCCGCTGGCCGCGGCCATCGCATTGGCCACGCTGGCCTGGGGAGGGCACGGAGCCATGAGCGAAGGCGTGCAGCGCGCGATCCATCTGCCGGCGGACATCGTGCATCTGCTGGCGGCCGGCGCGTGGGTGGGCGCACTGGCCGTCTTTGTGTGGCTGTCGCTGCCGCAACACGCCACGACAAGCGTTGGTGTGGCCGAGTTGAGCCGCGTCGCGAGCGGATTTTCCCGTATCGGTGCCGGCATCGTCGCCACGCTGGTGGTGACCGGTATTGCCAACTACACCTTGATCGCCGGGCCGGACCTGTCCGGCTTGCTGTCTGCGCCCTACGGCGGGCTGTTGCTGGCCAAGCTTGCACTGTTCGGCGCGATGCTGGGGCTGGCGGCCATGAATCGCTACCGCCTGGCGCCGCGGCTGGCGCGAGCCGTGCACACGCGCGACGACGGCGCCGTGCTTGCGTTGCGCCGAAGCGTATGGTGCGAGTCGGCGTGTGCCATGATCGTGCTGTGGCTAGTGGCATGGCTTGGAACGCTGTCTCCCGGGCACTGATCCTGCCGGCCCATTCCCTGAACCTGTATTCCATTCCGATCCATGAAAGCCGAACCTGTTGTCACCAACTCTCTCCGCCGGACCGTTCTCGCCGCGCTGGCGCTGTTGCCCGCTGCCGCCTGGGCCGGGGCTTCGCCGTCCGCGACTGCGGTCAAGGTCTGGAAATCTCCCGCGTGCGGTTGCTGCAAGGACTGGGTGTCGCATCTGCAGGCCAACGGCTTCCAGGTCACGACTTATGAAGTGGATGATCTCCCCGCCGCGCGCAGCAAGGCGGGCATGCCTGAGCGCTACGGCTCGTGCCATACCGCGGTAGTCGAAGGCTATGCGCTCGAAGGGCATGTGCCGGCGCGCGAGATCCGCCGCCTGTTGCGTGAGCGGCCCGCCGCGGTGGGCCTGGCGGTGCCGGGCATGCCACTGGGATCGCCGGGCATGGACGGGCCGGAGTATGGCGGACGCAAGACGCCGTATGAGGTGCTGCTGGTGATGCGGGATGGCAAGGCGAAGGTTTTCCAGGCCTATCCCCAGGGCAATTGACAGCCGTGCCATGGGCTGCATTGCCTGGTGTTCGTACTGCGAGGCGACTGGCTGCGGGCACTAAGCCTGCGCAAGGCAAACTCCCGTGAGGTACGCGACTATGAACAGAAAATCTAAGCTCACGATGCCGACGCCCCTTGAAGACGCGGCGATCGCGCGAGGCATCGCTGGCCCAACATGATCCCGAACGAAGTGGTGGGTCGTACTGTCGACGGTGCGACGCCCGTGAAGGCATGGCGCGAGCATCTTGGCTTCACCCAGGCCGAGGTGGCTGCGAAGCTGGGCATCACGCAGGGTGCCTACGCGCAGCAGGAAGCGAGCGACAAGCTGCGCCGCTCCTCGCGCGAGAAGATCGCGGCTGCCCTCGGGATCTTCCCGCAGCAGCTCGACTTCTGACATCCGGTGGCCAGGCTGTCGGCTGCGCTATAAGCGCATCTATTCGATTCTGCCTTCCGCATACCTCGGACCCTGTCCAATTGAGCCAGCGCGGAGTCATGGCTTTCTTGCGCCGTGCCAGAGGCACGTGTGCCGATACCCGCGGATGACCGCCTGCCCGCCGATCGTGACCTTGAACCGCAGCGCGCGGTTGCGTATGCGGGTGATTCTTGGGAAGGTATCGGAACGCTGTGGAATGAGGGATGGCGGAAGCGGTGAGATTCGAACTCACGGATGGGTCACCCCATCGGCAGTTTTCAAGACTGCTGCCTTAAACCACTCGGCCACGCTTCCATAGAGTACCGGCACTGTAGCGCGGTTCGCGCGACATGCCGCTGGCCGCAAGGGCCAGTACAGGACGCGCATTATACAAGGCCCGGGCGCTTCCTTGGGTGAATCTGGTGATCCCTGTTGTCGGAGCCTGTATGACACGGCGGAACCTTATGCCTGCCGCACGGCTCATACCGGTGTGCCGGGATCTGCTTAAGTGCTGTTTTCCCGGCTTCACCTGGCAACAGAGGAGAATTCCAGATGCAAAGCAAGTCGAAGAATCGGATGGCGCTTGCGGCCGTGCTGGCTGCAATCGGGCTGGCCGGTTGTGCGGCGCCTTACAACAATGGGTACAACACCGGCTACAACGCTCCGCCCCCGCCGCAGACCAGCAACGGTGGCTATGCCACGCAGGCGCCGGCAGGTTCGGTGTACTACGGACGCGTGGAATCCATCGAGCCGATTACCAGCACGCAAAACAGCTCCGGTCTTCTCGGCACCGTGATTGGCGGTGCCGCAGGCGGGCTGCTGGGACACCAGGTCGGCGGTGGCACCGGACAGACCGCGGCGACGATCGGTGGTGCGGTGCTTGGCGCCGTGGCCGGCAACCAGATCGAGAAGCGTGCGGGGAGCAATACGCAAACCGCCTATCGCGTCAATGTCCGGCTCGACGATGGCCGGGTTGCCACCGTGACGCAGAGCAACCTTGGCAACTTGCAGGTCGGCATGCGCGCCCGCGTGGCCAATGACATGGCCGTGCCGTACTGATCCCGGTTAAGGTCGACCAAGCAACGAAGGCCACGGCAATGCCGTGGCCTTCGTACTTTCGTGCCAGGCGCGTCGCCGTCCTCAGTCTTTCAGGAACATCTCCTGCAGGTCATTGAGGAAGCGTCGTCCGAGTTCGGTCGGGCGGATTACCGTGGGGTCGGCGTCAATCAATCCCTTCTTCTCCGCCGCCGCGAGCTGCCGGCTGATGGCGTGCAGCGGCAGTCCCGTCATGTCGTGGAAGCTCGATGCCGGCACGCCGTCGGTCAGCCGCAGCGCGTTGAGCATGAACTCGAATGGCAGCTCATCCGCGCCGACTTCGCGCGCTTCCTGCACCGCGCTGCCGGCCACGGCCTGCGCCATGTAGGTGGCCGGATGCTTGTGCCGCATCTGGCGCAGGACGCGGTTGGGGAAGGACAGCTTGCCGTGCGCACCGGCGCCAATGCCAAGGTAGTCGCCAAAGCGCCAGTAGTTCAGGTTGTGCCGCGCTTCGCGATGCGCGCGCGCGTAGGCGGAGGTCTCGTAATGACGATAGCCGGCCTGGGCCGTGCGCGCTTCGATCAGGTCCTGCATCTCATAGGCCAGGTCGTCGTCCGGCAGCGCGGGCGGGTACTTGGCGAACAGCGTGTTGGGCTCCAGCGTCAGGTGGTAGAGCGACAGGTGCGCGGTGCCATACGACAGCGCAGTCTCGAGGTCGTCGCGGCACTGCTCCATGGTCTGGCCGGGCAGCGCGTACATCAGGTCGAGGTTGATGTTGTCGAAGCTGCGCTGCGCGATGTCGATGGCCGCGCGTGCCTCGCGTTCGCCGTGGATGCGGCCGAGCGCCTGCAGGTGGCTGTCGTTGAAGCTCTGGATCCCGATAGAAAGCCGGTTCACGCCGCTCGCGCGGTAGCTGGCGAAGCGTTCGGCCTCGAACGTTCCCGGGTTGGCCTCCATCGTGATCTCGGCGTCGGCATCGAGCGGCAGCAGTGCACGGATATCCGATAGCAGCCGGTCCATGCCGGCCGCGGACAGCAGGCTCGGTGTGCCGCCGCCAATGAAGACCGTATGGACCGGGCGGCCCCATACCAGCGGCAGCGATTGCTCCAGGTCGGCGCGCAAGGCGTCCAGGTAGGCGTCTTCCGGAATGTCGTGGGTGCCGTCCTTGCCAGGCACCGCATGCGAATTGAAATCGCAGTAGGGACACTTGCGCACGCACCACGGCACATGCACGTAGAGCGACAGCGGCGGCGAGCCCGGCAGCGCGATCTGGCCGGGCTTGAGCCAGAGTTGCGTGTTGTCGGCGGGCGCGGCCGGCGATGTGCTGGCCGGTACGATCGGAATCATCGCGCTGCCTGCCCGCGGCTTTCGGTCTGCAGCCGTGCCGCCAGCGAACGCAGCGCCAGTGCGCGATGGCTGACTGCGTTCTTTTCTTCGGCGGGCAGTTCGGCGGCGGTCTTGCCCAGCTCCGGCAGCAGGAAATGCGCGTCGTAGCCGAAGCCGCCGGCACCGCGCGGGGCATCGACGACTTCGCCATGCCATACGCCTTCGGCGATGATGGGGCAGGGATCCGCGGCATGCCGGACGAAGACCAGCACGCAGTAGTAATGCGCGCGGCGGTTCAGCTTGCCGGCGAGTTGCGAGATCAGGTGCGCGTTGTTGGCGGCGTCGGAATTGGCCCGGCCGGCCATCTGCGCGTAGCGCGCCGAGTAGACGCCCGGGGCACCGTCGAGCGCCTGCACGCAGATGCCCGAATCGTCGGCCAGCGCGGGCATGCCGGCCAGCCGGCTGGCGTGCCTGGCCTTGGCCAGCGCGTTCTCGACGAAGGTGCCGAACGGCTCTTCGGCTTCGGGGACACCCAACTCGCCTTGCGATACGACATCAAAGCCGAGCGGGGCCAGCAGCGCGCCGAATTCACGCAGCTTGCCAGGATTGTTTGAGGCCAGGACCAGGCGTTGCATGGTGTGCAGCGTCCTTCAGGCCAGGCCCAGCGCCTGGCGCTGGTGCCGGACCAGTTGCGCGATGCCGGCTTCGGCCAGGCGCGTCATGGCGTCGAGGTCGGCGCGGCTGAAGGGCGTGCCTTCGGCGGTGCCTTGCACCTCGACGAAGCCGCCGCTGCCGGTCATGACCACGTTCATGTCGGTATCGCAGTTGCTGTCCTCGGCATAGTCCAGGTCCAGCACCGGCACGCCGTCGACCATGCCGACCGAGACGGCCGCGACGAAGTCGCGGATCGGGCTGGCGCTGAGCTGGCCGTTGCGCAGCATGGCCGAGACCGCGTCATGCGCGGCCACGAACGCGCCGGTGATGGCCGCCGTACGGGTGCCGCCGTCGGCCTGCAGCACGTCGCAGTCGAGGTGCAACGTGTATTCGCCCAGCGCGGCCAGGTCGAAAACCGAGCGCATGGCGCGGCCGATCAGTCGCTGGATTTCCTGGGTGCGGCCGGTCTGCTTGCCGCGCGCGGCTTCGCGGTCCGAGCGCGTATGCGTGGCGCGCGGCAGCATGCCGTATTCGGCCGTGACCCAGCCTTCGCCGCTGCCTTTTTTGTGCGGCGGCACCTTGGACAGCACGCTGGCGGTGCACAGCACCTTGGTATCGCCAAAGGCACACAAGACGGAGCCTTCGGCGTGGCGGGTGTAGTGACGGGTCAGGCTGATAGAACGCAGCGCATCGGCTGCGCGTCCGCTGGGTCGCATGGGAGTGGTTCGCTCGAATCGGGTGGAGACCGCGATTCTAACCCTGGCGGGCTTTGCGTGCCCGCCTTCCCGCCTTCCCGCCATTACCGGCTGGCGTGCTCAGCGCATCAGGTTGCTGGTCTTGTCGATGGCCGCGCGGATCTCGGCGATGGAGCGCTCGATTTCCTCTTCGGAGAGCAGGTCGGCCTCCGTGCCCGGTCGTTCGAGAATGGAGGTCGTGAAGGCGTTCAGCGGCAGGGTGTCGGTCATGACGGATTCGTCGCCCGTTGCGCTGGCGTCGAGTTCCCACATCATGGCGATGCCGGTGGTGTTGTCGGCACCTTCGCCGGCTTTTTCCAGCGCGCGCGTAATCAGTTCGGGTACCGCCTGCACGACCGAGAGCCTGGTGAGCCTGTCCACGATCTCCGGCTCTTCAAGCGGTCCCCACAAGCCGTCGGAACCCAGCAGCGCAACATCGCCCGGCTCGAGCCGCACCGGACCGCCGATGTCGATCAGCGGCAGGTTGGGCGACCCGAGGCAGTTGTAGAGCTTGTTGCGCTCGGGGTGGTTGGCCACTTCCATGGGCAGCACGCGTTCCTGCTGCAGCAGGTTCTCGATCTTCGAGTGGTCGCGCGTACGCGTCAGAAGCCGGCCCTTGCGCACCATGTAGAAGCGCGAGTCGCCGGCATGGGCCCAGTGAATCTGGCCATGCTGTATCAGGCAGCAGACCACGGTCGTGCGCGGCACGTCCGAAAGCCGGTGCGCTTCCGCGTAACGGTGGATCTCCCGGTGCGCCAGCATGATGGTGTCCTGCAGGAAATCCGCCGGGTTGCGGATGACCGGGCGGGCCTGGGTCTGGAACTGGCGCGCCAGCGTCTGCAGTGCCTGCTGCGCGGCGACTTCGCCGAAGGCATGGCCGCCCAGGCCGTCGGCCAGGACCATCAGCAGGGCATCGCGCGTGAAGCAATAGCCCATGCGGTCCTGGTTGATGCGGCGGCCGCCTTTCCTGCTTTCCTGATAGACGGAGAATCGCATGTTGGCTGTTTCGGAAGGGTTCGGTTCGGAAATGCGGGACTGTGAGTGATTTAGTCGCCGCTTGTGTCCGCGGGCTGGCGCGCGGGGGCGCCTGCCGTGTCATCGCGGCGGCGCAGCAGGTTCAGGAAGCGGCTGGACGGGCCGGTCCGCTCCGCGCGATCCGCGGGGGCGGGCGGCGCCATCTGGGCGGCTTGCTCGCCGAGCGCGTTGGTTTGCTCGCGCAACTCCTTTTGCAGGCGGAAGACGCTCTGCGGGCGCTCCGCCGGAGCGAGCCGCAGGCACCATTCGACCAGGTCGACGAGGCCGTTGGTGTAGCTGCTGCGCAGGCGCGTGATGGCGTCGCCCATGCGGTCGTCCTTTTCGCGCTGGTTGGCTTCCTGCGGCGGCATGCCGGCCATGCAGGCATAGAGCGTCGCGCCCAGGCTGTAGACGTCGGTCCAGGGCCCGAGCTCGTTGTGCTTGCCGTAGAGTTCGGGCGCGGCGAAACCCGGGGTGTACATCGGCTGGAAGCGCTTGGCTTCCATGGTGAGGGTTTGCCGCGCGGCGCCGAAATCAAGCAGGATCGGTGATTCGTCTTCGCGCAGGTAGATGTTGCCGGGCTTGATGTCCAGGTGCAGCAGCTTGTGGATATGGACTTCGCGCAGGCCGCTCATCAGGTCATGGAAGACCTTGCGGATGAAGTGTTCGCGCAGCACCTTGGCGCGGCCCTGCTGGCGCGCGGCCAGGATGTGCTCCTGCAGCGTCTTGCCCATCTCATAGTTCATCACCATGTAGACGGTCGAGTTCTCGCGGAAGAAGTTCACCACGCGGACGACGCTGTGATGCGAGATGCGGGCCAGCGAGCGGCCTTCTTCGAAGAAGTATTTCAGGCCCAGGCGGAACGACGCCGCGTTTTCCTCGGGCACCATCGGGATCAGTTCGCCGGGATTGCGGCGCGCCAGCGACGAGGGCAGGTATTCCTTGATGGCGACCGGTGCGCCGGTCTCGTCCGTGGCGAGGTAGACGAAACTAAACCCCCCGCTGGCCAACTTCTTTACAATACGGTAGTTGGACAACAGCGTGCCGACGGGCAGCGGTGCACTCTTGGGTTGTGTAGCGCCCTTGGACTCTGTCATAGGAATCGGACCGGATTTGCCTCGGATTGTCACGGCTAATCGGTCACTTGTAAAGAACACAATAGCGGGCATTGTGGCCCCATTTCGGCGGATACAAGACGCCCTTGCTGCGGCCCCAGCCTACCCCCGGGGCCGCGCCATTTCGCGAGAATATTAATGATCCACAGCATGACAGGTTATGGCCTGGCAACCCGCCAGGCGCCGCTGACAAACGCGCAGGGTGAGCCCAGCGGCAGGACGGCTTCCGTTTCGGTGGAATTCCGGACTGTCAATTCGCGTTTTCTCGACCTGTTGTTCCGCGCCCCCGAAGAGTGCCGCGCCTTTGAGCCGGCGCTGCGCGAGATGCTGATGGCCGAACTGTCGCGCGGCAAGCTCGAATGCCGCATCAACCTGCAGCGCACCGATACCGGCGGCGCCACGCTGGCGCTCAATGAGGGCCTGCTGGGCCAGATCCGCGCACTGGAATCGACCGTGGCGAATACCTTCCCGACGGCGGGTACGTTGCGCATGGGCGAGATCCTGCGCTGGCCCGGCGTGCTGGTCGAGCCCGAGCTGTCCCAGGACGCGCTGCGCGAAGCCGTGATGGGCGCCGCGCGCGAAGCGCTGGACCAGCTGCGCGAAGCGCGCCGCCGCGAGGGCGATGCGCTCAAGGCCACGCTGATGGAGCGTATCGATACGATGCTGGCCATCGTCGAACGGCTCACGCCTGCCATTCCGCAGCTGATCGCCCATCATCAGGGCAAGCTGACCGAGCGCCTGCAGGAAGCGTTCAACCTGGCGGCGCCGGCCGGCATGCCGTCGATGAGCCGCGACGAGATCGCCGAGCGTATCCGACAGGAGGCCACGGTCTACGGCATCCGCATCGACATTGCCGAGGAACTGTCGCGCCTGCAGGCACACCTGAATGAAACCCGTCATATCCTGAAGAAGGGCGGGCAGGTCGGCAAGCGGCTGGATTTCATGATGCAGGAGCTCAACCGCGAGGCCAACACGCTGGGTTCCAAGGCAGCCGCCAAGGAGTTGGCCGACGCATCGATGGAGCTCAAGCTGCTGATCGAGCAGATGCGCGAGCAGATCCAGAACCTCGAGTAACACCTGTCCAACGCACGACGTTTCACCTGGCGCCACGACGCCTGAAGATCCAAAGAATTCACATGAGCGATACGCCCCACACTGCCATCGATACCGTCTACCCCGGCAACCTGTTCATGGTGGTGGCACCCTCCGGAGCCGGCAAGTCGACCCTGGTCAACGCACTGCTTGCGCAGGACCCGGCGATCCGGTTGTCGATCTCCCACACCACGCGCGCGCCGCGCCCCGGCGAGCAGGACGGTCGCGAGTACCATTTCTGTTCCGTGGACAAGTTCCGCGCCGCGCGTGATCGCGGCGAATTCCTCGAGTGGGCGGAAGTCCACGGCAACTACTACGCGACTTCGCGAGTGTGGATCGAGGAGCAGATGGCGCAGGGCAACGACGTGCTGCTCGAGATCGACTGGCAGGGCGCGCAGCAGGTGCACAAGCGCTTCTCCAATGCGATGGAGATCTTCATCCTGCCGCCGTCGCTGACAGCGCTGGAAGAGCGTCTGAAGAAGCGCGGGCAGGACGAGCCGAACGTGATCGTGCGGCGCCTGCTGGCCGCCGGCAGCGAAATGTCGCATGCGTCCGAGTCGGATTACGTCATCATCAACGAGGTGTTCGACGATGCGCTCGAGGAACTGCGCAATGTGGTGCGCGCCACGCGCCTGCGCTTTTCGTCGCAAAAGGCGCGCCACGCCGAGCTCTTTATCGAGCTTGGCATTCACTGAGCGCTGATGCGCGCGGGGCGCCGCCGGGCGATTCCCGCGCGGTGCTGTAAAATAGCAACCCAACAGGTTTTGTCCCAAGGTGGATTTGATATGGCGCGTATTACCGTCGAAGATTGTCTGAAACACATCCCGAACCGCTTTGAGCTCGCCCTGGCGGCCACGTACCGTGCCCGCCAGCTGGTGCAGGGCCACACCCCGAAGGTGGAAGCGAAGGACAAGCCCACTGTGGTTGCCCTGCGCGAGATCGCCTCGGGCCAGGTCGGCATCGAGATGCTCAAGAAGGTCCCGACCTGATTTCCCGGGCGGCCTGTGGTTCATCCTTGCATCGTGTGCGCGCACATCCAGCAACCGGATTCCAGGGGCCGTCCCCATGCCTTCGTCACAGCCATCCTCAACCGTCGCTCCCGGCCAGCAGGCCGGCGCCGCGCACCCGCGCGGCGAGACGGGCAGCGATGCCGGAGCGGCGTCCGCGCGTAAGCGTTCTCCTTCTGGCCAGGCATCCGTGACCGCGCGCACCGGCGCTCCCAATCTTCCTGATCCGCTCGGCAACGATGTTGTCGGCGAGCGTGCCGTCGTGCCGCCGATGGCGCAGGGCAAGGCGCGCATGGCGCCCGCATCATCGATGCAAGACGAGTTGACGGCCGTGCACGAGGCGCCGACGCCACCGACAGCCGACAGCCTCTTCATCGACGCTGTGCTGGCGCAGTCATACCGGCATTTCTTCGGGCCGACCTCGCAGCCCGCGGTGCCGCCGCGCCAGCAGGTCATCTCGATCTCGCGGCTGATGGAGAAGCTGGCCTACCTCAAGGCGCCGGACCAGGCACGCGTACGCGAAGCCTTCCAGTTTTCCGACGAGGCCCACCTGGGCCAGTACCGCCAGAGCGGCGAACCGTACATCACCCACCCGGTGGCGGTGGCCGAACTATGCGCGGACTGGCGGCTCGATGTGCAGTCCATCATGGCGGCGCTGCTGCATGACGTGATGGAAGACCAGGGCATCACCAAGAGCGAACTGGCCGAGAGATTCGGCCCCAAGGTCGCCGAACTGGTCGATGGCCTGACCAAGCTGGACAAGCTCGAATTCCAGAGCCGCGAGCAGGCGCAGGCGGAGAGCTTCCGCAAGATGCTGCTCGCCATGGCGCGCGACGTGCGCGTGATCCTGGTGAAGCTGGCCGACCGTACGCACAATATGCGCACGCTCGACTTCGTGCCGCCGGAGAAGCGCCGCCGCATCGCGCTCGAGACCATGGAGATCTATGCGCCGATCGCGCACAGGCTCGGTCTCAACACGATCTACCGCGAGCTGCAGGAGCTGTCGTTCAAGGTCGGCTCGCCCTTCCGCTACGCCACGCTCGAAAAAGCCGTGAAGGCCGCGCGCGGCAACCGCCGCGAGGTGGTCAAGCGCATCCTCGAGGCCGCGCAGAAGGGGCTGGCCGACGCTGGCATCGTCGCGGAACTGTCCGGCCGCGAGAAGACGCTCTACAGCATCTACCGCAAGATGCACGACAAGCAGTTGTCGTTCTCGCAGGTGCTGGACGTGTACGGTTTCCGCGTGGTCGTGGAAACGCAGATGCACTGCTACATGGCGATGGGTGCACTGCATGGCCTGTACAAGCCGATGCCGGGCAAGTTCAAGGACTACATCGCGATCCCGAAGATCAACGGCTACCAGTCGCTGCATACGACGCTGGTGGGCCCGTTCGGCACGCCGGTGGAGTTCCAGATCCGCACGCGCGAAATGCACCAGATCGCCGAGGCCGGCGTGGCCGCGCACTGGATGTACAAGACGCAGGCGGATCATGCGAATGACATCCAGCAGCAGGCGCACCAGTGGCTGCAATCGCTGCTCGATATCCAGAGCCAGACCGGCGATTCGCAGGAATTCCTCGAGCACGTCAAGATTGACCTGTTCCCCGACGCGGTCTACGTGTTTACGCCCAAGGGCCATATCCGCGCATTGCCGCGCGGTGCCACCGCGCTGGACTTTGCCTACGCGGTGCACAGCGACCTGGGCAACCAGTGCGTCGCCGTGAAGATCAACAACGAGCTGCTGCCGCTGCGCACGGAGCTCAAGAGCGGCGACATCGTCGAGGTGGTGACGGCGCCGTATTCCAAGCCGAACCCTGCATGGCTGTCGTTCGTGCGCACCGGCAAGGCGCGCGCGGCCATCCGCCACTACCTGAAGACCACCAAGCTCGACGAGGCGATACAGCTCGGCGAGCGCCTGCTCGAACAGTCGGCGCGCCAGCTCGGCATCGAGTTGAAGGCCGTGCCGCAGTCGGTGTGGGAGCGCATGATCCAGTGGACCGGCAACAAGCACCGCGAAGACATCTTTGCCGACCTGGCGCTGGGCCGGCGCGTGCCCGCCGTGGTGGCCAAGCGCATGGAGATCCTGCTGCAGGAGCTGTCCGGCGATGTCGACAGCGCGCTGCTGGCGGCGGTGCAGACCTTCTCTGGCGAAGAGGCGCCGGCGGTGCCGATCACGGGCGACGAGGGCATGTCGATCCTGTTCCCGGTGTGCTGCCGCGCAATCCCGGGCGATCCGATCGTTGGCTACCTCGGCAAGGGTGAAGGCCTGCAGATCCACGTGCAGGACTGCAAGGTGGCCAAGCGCCTGCACAGCAAGGACCCGGAACACTGGATCGACGTCATGTGGGCGAAGAAGACCGCGCGCGCGTTCGACGTGTCGATCAAGGTCATGGTGCGCAACGTCAAGGGCATCGTTGCCCGCGTGGCCGCGGACCTGACCTCGGCCGACGCCAACGTGGCGCACGTGTCGATGGAGCAGCAGGACGGCAGCCACCAGGAAGCCACCTACATGCAGTTCATCATCCAGGTACAGAATCGCCTGCACCTGGCCAACGTGATGCGCGCCCTGCGACGCAATCCGGACGTGATCCGCATCTTCCGCGACCGCAACGACGGCTGAGCGCCGCCGTTGTGCAATCAGTCCGCCGCGCGCGGCGGATAGCTGACTTCCAGGATATCGATCTGTTCCACCCCGGCCGGCGTGCGCAGTGCCACGGTATCGCCTTCACGCGCCTTGATCAGTGCCTTGGCGACCGGCGAGATCCAGCTCACGTGGTTCGTGTCGAGATCCACCTCATCCATGCCGACGATGGTAATGGTCGTTTCCTCGCCGGACTGGTTGGCGTAGGTGACGGTCGCGCCGAAGAAGATCTGGTCGTTGTCGCCCTGCAGGGACGGGTCGACCACTTCGGCCTTGTCCAGGCGACGGGTCAGGAAACGGATGCGTCGATCGATCTCGCGCAGGCGCTTCTTGCCATAGAGGTAATCGCCGTTCTCGGAGCGGTCGCCATTGGAGGCGGCCCACGACACGATCTGCACGACGTCGGGACGCTCGACGTCAATGAGCTGCATCAGTTCGTTGCGCAGGCGGTTGTAGCCGTCCGCGGTGATGTAGTTCTTCGTCCCGGCGGGCAGTGGAGTAGCGCCTTCGGGGAGATCGTCCTCGTCGTCACCGGACGATTCTTTGACAAATGCCTTGTTCATGGTCGGAATCACATCTTCGGTCTGCCATTATAGAAAACCATGCCGGCAGCCCGCGCTGGCAAGAAAAACGAAAAAAAGTGCAGAAGGGGGTTCCCAAAAATGAAAACTCAGATATAATCTCATTTCTCGAGTGCGGCTGTAGCTCAGTTGGATAGAGTACTTGGCTACGAACCAAGGGGTCGTGGGTTCGAATCCTGCCAGCCGCGCCACCTATGTAGAAAGAAAAGGGCTTCCGGAAACGGAAGCCCTTTTTTATTTCCGCGTATTCCCGCACCGGTTTCATTATCGCGCTCTTGCGGCCTTTCATATCTCCGGCCGCCTGTCTCGCGCAACGCTTCCTCTTGTTCCTCATTTCATCGCGTGCAATCCGCTGATGGTGGTGCGCGTACCTTGCCGTCGCTCGGGGGTGCACCTAGGCTCGAAAGAAAGTGCGACAGTCTCGCGCAAGGAGATCGACATGGCGCAAATCGAATGGCGTGTGGAAGCGTATCGCGGCATGGACGTCTATGTGCTCGTGACGCAGCAGCATGCTGACCACGATGGCGTGGTCAGCATGGGGGGGTCGGCGCGCTGGGCTTATGAGGTTCGTGTTTGCCAGGAGGGCATGGATCCCGCCGATGCGGGCGACACGGAACTGCTCGTCAGCGGCATGCAGCAGTTTGCGACGCGCCACGCGGCGGAAGTCGCGGCGTTCAGCGCCGGCTATGCGCTTGTCGATCGGATCGTCGGGTCAGGCAAATAGCCTGTCATGCGTTGCCGGGTGTATGCGGCCTGCATGGGCCCGCTTCAGCATGGGGTTCGATTATTTCGCTGCATGCAACGGCTTATATCATGCTGCGATCTTCGTTGATCAGCGTTGATTGACGTAAATCATTTTCGTCCTGGGGGGTGCGCTCCTACTCTGGAGATGGAGGCGGTCGATGTCCGGTCCGCCACGCAATAAAGGAGTACACGCCATGCCGGAATTTGAAGGCTACAAAATCATCTACGAAGTGATTGGCTTGCCCAAGGGCAAGTGGTCGATCGTGGTAGAGATTATTCAACGGCAGGATGGCGAGGTACTGGCGCCACGGCACAATCCGTTTCCGAGCCATCCCTTCGATACGAAGCTCGAAGCTCTCGACCAGGTGAACCAGTACATCGAAGCCGTCCTCGCTGAAACGGGGTCGGAAGGGAAGTTGCGACGCATAGCATGAAGTCGAATCTTCTCTTGGGACTAGCGCCCATGCGCCCATAACTTTCGCGCGCAGTGAAAAAATCACTTGCCAGCTGCGCGCAAATGCTTCATAATTCATCTCCTTCAGACGCGGGGTGGAGCAGTTGGCAGCTCGTCGGGCTCATAACCCGAAGGTCGCAGGTTCAAGTCCTGCCCCCGCAACCAGCGCCTTCAGCGCGTTTGGTACCTCAGGCCGTTCGGCCGTTTTTTTCCTGAAAGACTTCGATAGCGCATCGCGCAGATTGACGTATCCACGCACGCATTGCATGCGCGGATGGCATTCGTCCGGACCAGGCGTACCTGATCGATTGTGGCGTGCTCTTAGTTCGATGCCATGAGCTTCGCGGCGAGAGTGAAGGTGTCGCGTACGAGCGGTTGACCTTCGCGGTCGGCCGCTTCGGCGCGTTCTCGCAGGCGGCTCGCGAGCACGCTCAGCGTGCCGCTGTCCGCAGCGCTGCGCGACACGGCTTCGCGCGCGATCTCATCCAGCTCGCCGCTGACATCAGCGCCATCGAATGCGCTGACTGAAAGCGCCGAAATGCGTTCGAGATAGAGATTGACCAGCGCTTCGTCATGTTTCGGTTCGGGCATGTCCGCTCCTTGTCGACGACGGGAACACAAGGTCATTGTAGTGAAGGGGCGAGCCCCTTCCAGTACGCATGCCGCCAGGCCCGAAGGCCGGCATTCAGTCGTCCCGCGAGCGCCGCATGTGTTCCAGCGGCAAGGGCTGGACGCGGCGGCGCGCAGGACGCAAGGCCCGGGCAGGCCAGAGTACATAGTTGGTGTGCGGGTCGAGCGGCTTGCCGAAGTACGACACCCAGACCTGAACTCCATGTTCGGTCTCGGCAATGATGGCGGCAACCGCGCGGGCCGCGGCAGAAGGGGACTTGAGCAACTCGGCCAGGGCTTCGACACCCTGGACGACGTGGTGTTTGACACCGGCAAACCATGCGTACTGACGCATGGCGGACAACAAACGCTTGGTCATGAACGCGACTCTTCGTTGGGTTGCGAGTGAGTAAGACTGCATGTCACTCGCTTTGTTCAGTGCATCTTGCGACGCGCTCGCGAAAGGCGCAAAAACTCATGATACGCAACACCGCTATCGATATCGTGCGGGGTGCATCACTTCCTGGGTTGGTCGCCCCCGGGAGCAGCCGGCAGCGTATCATCTGCCGCCGCTTGGGGAAGAGAGTGATATCCCTGAGATGCGATGCAGCCGGTGCTCTGGCTGCCTCATTCCGCAATTGCTGGTAGCCTATTCGAACAGCTATGCCGACCAGGTCGAAAAGGATTACGAGCGCTTCGTGGCCGCGTGCCGTTCGGGCCGGCTTGAGGCGCGCACCGATGTCGACATGGCTGCGGATTTCCGCGTCTGACGCGGATGGAAAATGGATTGCCAGGAGCGCTTGCCGATGACCGAAGACATCCTGATGCAACTCATGGTCGAGGTCGAGAAGGAAGACCCGATCGACTATGCCAACCTGCCGTTCGACGATGCGGCGCTGCGCCAGCTTGCATGCCGGCTCATTGCCGAGCGCTCGAACGAGCTGGAGGCTTCTGGCATGCCCGCCGAGGCCCAGCTGGCGACAATGTGGGCGTCCACCGCCAAGCTGGTGCTGGAAAACCTTGTCCTCAACGCCAGGCTGCTGACCCTGCAGGGCATGCCCGACGATGCGCGCGCGCTGATCGAGCGCATTTCACGCCAGTCGCGCGGCTAGTTCGCGCGCGGCGGTGATGGCCATGTGCCGCAGCCTATCACGGTGCGGCAAGTCCACCATTTCGCTTAAAATAGGCGCTTTGGCTCCGGCCCCGGCTGCGCGCGTTCCGTGCGTGCGGGCCTGTAGCCGCCTGGGAGAAATTCGGGTGATCAAGTGGATTATCGTCGCCAGCTATCTCGGCGCCATCCTGTATGTGCACTTCCGCGGCAAGGCGCGACTGCGCATCTGGCGACAGCTGCTCGACCATTCGGCGCTGGTCGCGCCGATCAACTGCTTCATGTATGCCTTCTCGGGAGTGCCGCGCACGCCCTACATCCCGGTCGACAACTTCCCGGACCTGGAACGGATCCGGGCAGCGTGGCCGGAAATCCGTGACGAGGGCCTGGCCCTGGCCGCGATGCGCAAGATCAAGGCCGCCGAGAAGAACGACGACGCGGGCTTCAATTCGTTCTTCAAGAACGGCTGGAAGCGCTTTTACCTGAAGTGGTACGAAGCCCAGCATCCATCGGCCGAGGCGCTGTGCCCGAAGACCGTGGCCCTGCTGCAAGGCATCCCCAGCGTGAAGGCCGCGATGTTCGCGGAACTGCCGCCGGGCGGCAAGCTCAACCCGCACCGCGACCCGTTCGCCGGTTCCCTGCGCTATCACCTGGGCCTGGCCACGCCGAACGACGACCGCTGCTTTATCGAGGTCGACGGCGAGCGCCACAGCTGGCGCGACGGGCAGGGCGTGGTGTTCGACGAGACCTACCTGCACTGGGCCGAGAACAAGAGCGATGCCAACCGGCTGATCCTGTTCTGCGACATCGAGCGCCCGATGCGCTTTGGCTGGGCCAGCAAGATCAATCACTGGCTGGGCCGCAAGGTCATGACCGCGGCAAGTTCGCCCAACGACGAGAACGACCAGACCGGCGTGATCAACAAGCTGTTCCGCTTCGTCTGGCTGGCCGGGCAATACCGCCGCCGCTACAAGGCGTGGAACCGCAAGCTGTACTACGTGACGAAGTTCGGGCTGATCATCGCGGGCATCGCGCTGATCATCTACCTGTAAGCACGGCCCGTGCCGGTGTGAAGACAAAAAGAGCCGGCTGATGCCGGCTCTTTTGCATTGGGATGACGGACTCAGTCCCGCCGACGCTCGTCCTGGGCTTCGTAGTGGGCATGCTTGGCGTCATACATGCGGCTGTCGGCGACCTTCACGGTGTCGCTGAGGCGATCACCCTGATGGCAGGTCGCGTGGCCGATGGAAAGGCTCAGCGCGGTGCCCGGATAGAACTGGTTGTTCAGTTCCACCACCTTCTCGATCTGCTCGACCACCGTGGCGGCACCACGATCGTCGCGGCCCGGCAGCAGCGCCATGAACTCGTCGCCGCCAATGCGCGCCACGCAGACCTGTTCGCCCACGGCCTTCTTCAGTACCTCGCCGGCGCGCCGCAGCAGCGCATCGCCGTCACCGTGCCCGAACTGGTCGTTGACGACCTTCAACCCGTTCAGGTCCACGGCGATGACGCTGACCGGCCACGGGCCCTTGCGGCCCAGGCGGGCCAGTTCATCCTCGTAGTAGGCGCGGTTGTACAGCTTGGTCAGTACGTCGTGCTTGCCCAGGAACTCGACATAGGCCTCCGCCTTCTTACGGGCCGTGATATCGGTGAGCGACACCAGCACCTGGTCCCAGTCCTGTTCGTGGCCGGGGAACACCGACCATTGCATGAAGACGTCGACCGGGCGCCCGTCCAGCGCGTAGTTGATGACCTCGCGCTGCTGCCAGAGCTTCTCGTGCCACAGGTCGATCAGCTGCTCGGCGAAGTGGATGCGCATGTCGTCGCGGAACACGTCGCCGAGGCGGGAAAGCAGGATTTGCTTGGATCCCGCGCCGAACATCTGCAGCGTCTGCTGGTTGACGTCGAGCACGCGGATCTCCTGCATGCAGCGCGACACGAAATCCGGGTGCACGTTGAGGAAGGTGCGGAAATCCGTAATGCCGGCCGCGCGCACTTCATCGAGCAGCATCTTGACGACGCTGAAGTCCTCCACCCACAGCGACACCGGCGAATGCTCGAACAGCCCCAGCGCGTATTGCTCGCTGCGGCGCAGTTCGCGCTCGGTGCGCATGCGCGTGGTGATGTCCTCGATCGACAGCAGCACGCGGTCCCACATGGCCTCATGCCCGGGCATGACGGTGGCTTCCAGGCGGATATCGAGGCGCTCGCCTTCGAGCGTGTAGTTCACGGTCTGGCTGGTGAAGCGGTTGCCGCCGTCCCAGAGCTGGCCGAGCTCTTCGACGTGCTGGTCGAACATGTCGTCGCGGAACACGGTGTCGAGATTGGCGACGAGGTCGGCGAGGTCGGCGGCGCGAAACAGCTCCAGCGTGCGGCGGTTCACCGAGATCACGCGGATCAGCGACGAGCAGTGCGCCACTTCATCCGGGTTGGCCCGCAGGTAGGCCCGCAAATCCGTCACCCCTTCGGCGCGCAGCCGCTCTAAGTGCTCGCGCACGGCGCTGAAGTCTTCCAGCCAGAGCGAGACCGGCGCCAGTTGAAACAGGGTCTGGTAGTCGTCGTCGACGCGCGACGCCGCGGTTGCACTGCGCAAGGCCATTCTCCCTTCTTCTTGTTATCCATATCGCATTGGTGCAGCGGCGAACCGGCCATCAGTCCGGGGATCACCAGAAAGCGGCCGGCCACGCCAGCGGCAAGGATAGGGCAGCGCCAGCGAATAAGGGAGCGGTGTTGCAAAAACGCGAGTGCCGCGCGGGTTGGCGCGGCGGTGCCCGGGAATCAGGCGGCCCCGCTACGCCGCCAGCCTGTGGACGACCGCCGCCACGGTGCCAAGCGCGTGCTCGAGTTGTGCCGAATATGGCGTGCCGCAGTTGATGCGCACAAAGCCGTCGCCGCGCGGGGAATTGGAAAACATCAGGCCTGGTGCTACATAGATGCCTTCGCGCAAGGCCTGCTCGAACACCGCTTCGGATGAAACGCCTTCGGGCAGCTCGACCCACAGATGGAAGCCCCCGCGCGGCAGCGTCAGCCGCGTGCCGGTGGGGAAAGTCGCGGCGATCACCTGGGCCGTCCATTCACGCTGCTGGCGCAGCGCCACGCGCAGCCGCCGCAGGTGGCGTTCATACCCGCCCGTCGCCATGAATTCGGCGACGGCCGCCTGGGACAACATCTCGTTGGGGCGCGACAGCGCGAACTTCAGCATTTCCACGCGCGCATGCCATTTGCCGCCGGCAATCCAGCCAAGCCGCACGCCGGGCGCCAGCACCTTGTGCACCGACGAGCAGTAGATCACGTTGCCGGTGCGGTCCCATGCCTTCGCGGCGGCCAGCGGCGTGTCGAGGTCGGCGGTGGCGGACAGGCAGTCGTCCTCGATCAGCGGCACGCCGTGATCCTCGCACCATTGCACCAGCCGGATCTTGTGGGCGTCCGGCATGACCGAGCCGAGCGGGTTCTGCAGGTTGGGCATGGCCACCACGGCGCGGATGTTGTCGTAGGTGCGCACGGCCAGTTCCAGGGCTTCCAGCGAAAGACCGGTCTGCGCGCTGCAGGGGATCTCGAGCGCACGCATGCCCAGGCTTTCCAGGATCTGCAGCAGGCCGTAGTAGGTGGGCGATTCCACCGCAATCACGTCACCCGGCCCGGCCACGGCGCGCAGCGCCAGTTGCAGGGCCTCGGTGCAGCCGTGGGTGATGAGCACTTCGTCGGGCGACAGCGTGAAGCGGCTGCGCAGCGCCAGCCGGGCCAGCGCGGCGCGCAGGGCCGGCTGGCCGCGCGGTGCCGCGGCTTCGCCATAGAGCGTGGCGTCGCGCCGCAGGATGCGCGCGGCTGCCTGCTGGAGCGCGGCGAGAGGATAGAGCGACGGCGCCCCGCGGGCGCCACCGAGGCTGAAGGTCGACGGGTCCTGCTGGCTGCGCGCGAGCACGGACGAGATGCGCTGGTGCATGCCGATGTATTGGGCCGGGTCGGGCAGCGTTGCCGCCGGCTCGCTGAGCGGCGCCAGGCGCAGGGGCGCGGCTGCGCGCACGAAGTAGCCCGAGCGCGGCCGGGCTTCCAGCAGGCCGTCGCTCTCAAGCTGGCGGCACGCCTGCAGCGCGGTCGACAGGCTCACGTCATGGGTGGTCATCAGGGCCCGCACCGACGGCATGCGGTGGCCTGGCGCCAGCGTGCCCGTGCGGATGGCCTGGCGATAGCGGTCGGCGAGTTGCTGGTAGAGCGGCGCGGAATCCATGCGGCATGATCGCCCGGTTGACGCGGGCGCGAACAGATACAGAAGGCGAGCTTCTGCATCGTAACAGAGCAAAAAAATCTGCACTGTTCCGGTCATGAGGCAGTCCCGCTGTGGCTGTGTGGACCGAGGGGGCGCCGATACGCTGGGTTCTCGTCCGAACCACGCCAAGGAGCCGCTCATGCCAGCCCCGATTCCCACACTGAACGCGCCGATCCGCTATGCGCTCGGACCGGGCCAGGCGCTAAGGCGCCACGCTGCGCGCGGCACCGTCATTCACGTGACGGAGGGCCGTGTCGAGGTGGCCTTGCCTCTGCAATGGGCCGCTGTCGGCACCTTCGACCTGTGCCATCGGCTGCTGCCCGGAGCGGTTCTGGTGCTCGCCGAACGCGGCTGGCTGACGGTGACGGCCAACGGCGCGGCCGAAGTGATGTGGCAAGAGCCCGCGCCGGGCGCCTGGCAGCGCACATGGCGCGGGCTGGCTGGATGGCTGCGTCGCCGTGCCTGGCCGGGCGCCGCGGGCCCCGTCGAGGCGGAAACCCGCTAGAATGGCGCACCGGCCGGCCTTGCCCGGCCGATTGCCATTCTTCTGGCCCGCTCCCGAGGTCCTGTGACGCGGGGACGCGGCCGTTCCGGCCACGACTGTGGCCGCATCCTCGCAGGTTTTCCATGCTCCGCCTTTCCGAACTCAAGCTCTCCCTCGAACACACCGAAGACGATCTCGACCGCGCCGTGCGCAGCGCGCTTGCGCAAATCGGCGTGAAGGGCGACGGGCTTGTGCAGTACACCGTGTTCCGCCGCGCGCATGACGCGCGCAAGCGCTCGGACATCAAGCTCACCTACATCATCGACATCGAGGTGAAGGACGAGCCCGCCGCGATCCGCCGCATGGCCGGCAAGCCGAACTGGAGCGTGACGCCCGACATGGCTTACCGCTTCGTCGCGCAGGCGCCGCAGGGCGGCAATACGCCACGTCCGGTGGTGATCGGCATGGGGCCGTGCGGCCTGCTGGCCGGCCTGCTCCTGGCGCAGATGGGTTTCCGCCCGATCATCCTCGAGCGCGGCAAGGAAGTGCGGGAGCGCACCAAGGACACCTTCGGCCTGTGGCGCAAGAGCGTGCTCAACCCGGAGTCGAACGTCCAGTTCGGCGAAGGCGGCGCGGGCACATTCTCCGACGGCAAGCTGTACAGCCAGATCAAGGATCCGAAGCACTATGGCCGCAAGGTGCTCAACGAGTTCGTGCGCGCCGGCGCGCCGGAAGACATCCTGTACAAGGCGCGTCCGCATATCGGCACGTTCCGGCTGGTGAGCATGGTCGAAAAGATGCGCGCGGAGATCCGCGAGCTCGGCGGCGAGGTCCGCTTCGAGACCCGCGTCGACGACTTCGACATCGAACGCGGCAAGCTGCGCGGCCTGAAGCTGTCCACGGGCGAGTACCTGCCGGCCGGGCACGTCATCCTGGCGGTGGGGCACAGCGCGCGCGACACCTTCCAGGTGCTGCATGACCGCGGCGTGTTCATGGAGGCCAAGCCGTTCTCGCTCGGTTTCCGCATCGAGCACCCGCAGGGCCTGATCAACCGCAGCCGCTTTGGCAAGTTCGCCGGCAACAAGCTGCTCGGCGCGGCCGACTACAAGGTGGTGCACCACTGCAGCAACGGCCGTTCGGTGTACAGCTTCTGCATGTGCCCGGGCGGCACCGTCGTCGCCGCCGCCTCGGAGCCGGGCCGCGTGGTGACCAATGGCATGAGCCAGTACAAGCGCGCGGAGCGCAACGCGAACGCGGGCATCGTGGTGGGCATCACGCCACAGGACTACCCCGGCGGACCGCTGGCCGGCATCGAGTTCCAGCGCAAATGGGAAGAGCGCGCGTTTGAACTGGGCGGACGCAACTACAACGCACCGGGCCAGCTGGTAGGCGACTTCATCGCGCGCCGGCCGTCGACTTCGCTCGGTTCGGTCGAGCCGTCGTACAAGCCGGGCGTGACGCCGACCGACCTCAGCACCTCGCTGCCCGACTACGTCATCGAGGCCATTCGTGAAGCCCTGCCGGAGCTCGACAAGAAGATCGCCGGCTTTGCCATGCACGATGCGGTGCTGACCGGTGTGGAGACGCGCACGTCGTCGCCGCTGCGCATCGAGCGCAAGGCGGACTACCAGAGCGTGAATGTAGAAGGCCTGTATCCGGCCGGCGAGGGCGCCGGCTATGCGGGCGGGATTTACTCGGCCGCGATCGACGGCATCGAAGTGGCCGAGGCCGTCGCCCTGGCGATCGTCAACGGCCGCTGATCAGCGCGCCGAACGGGAAGACACCAGCCACTGCGCCGCGCCCAGGCCGGCGGTGCGGCCGCTCGCGAAGCAGGCCGTAAGCAGGTAGCCGCCGGTCGGCGCTTCCCAGTCCAGCATCTCGCCGGCGCAGAACACGCCCGGCAGCGCATCGAGCATCAGGCTGGCGTTCATCGCTTCAAAACGTACGCCGCCCGCGCAGCTGATGACCTCGTCGATCGGCCGCGCGCGCAACAGGCGCAGCGGCAGCGCCTTGATCGACGCGGCCAGTGTCGCGGTGTCCTGCATGGCTTCCTTCGACAGGCACTCGCGCAGCAGGCCGGCCTTCACGCCGGTGATGCCCAGCCGGCTCTGCAGGTGGCTCGACAGCGAACGCGAGCCGCGCGGATGCGAGACCTCGGCCAGCACGCGCGGTGCGTCATGGCCGGGCAGAAGGTCCAGGTGGATGACGGCTTCGCCGTCGCGATCGATCCGGTCGCGGATGGGCGCGGACAGCGCGTAGACCAGACTGCCTTCGATGCCGCCCGCGCTGATCACGAACTCGCCCTGGCGATAATGCGTGTTGCCCTGCGTGTCGGTCACCGCCAGCGCGACGGGTTTGACCGGGTGGCCGGCGTGGCGCTCGGAGAACATTGCGCTCCAGTCGACATCGAAGCCGCAGTTCGCCGACCGCAGCGCGGCGATATCGACGCCATGCTGTGCGAGCAGCGGCACCCATGCGCCATCGGAGCCGAGCCGCGACCAGCTTGCGCCCCCCAGTCCTAGTACCACGGCATTTGCCTGCACGTGTTGTTCGCCGTGCGGCGTGGCGAAGCGCAGCGCGCGCGCCGCATCGTCAGTCCAGCCGAGCCAGCGATGCCGCATATGGAACTGCACGGCGCTTTCACGCAGCCGGTGCAGCCACGCGCGCAGCATCGGCGCGGCCTTCATGTCGGTCGGAAAGACGCGACCGGAGCTGCCGACGAAGGTCTCGATGCCCAACCCGTGCACCCAATCGCGCAAGGCCTGCGCGCCGAAGTCCGCCAGCATCGGCGCGATCCGGTCGGTGCGTTCGCCATAGCGCGCAAGGAATGCCGGCTCGGGTTCGGCATGGGTCAGGTTCATGCCGCTCTTGCCGGCCATCAGGAACTTGCGCCCCACCGAGGGCATGGCATCGAACACATGCACGCGCACGCCATGCGCGGTCAGCACCTCGGCCGCCATCAGGCCAGCGGGGCCGCCGCCAATCACTGCGGCTTCAACCGGCAGGGTGGCAGGCGCGGCGGACGGGGTATCGGTGGACGGCATGGCAATGCGGGAAAGGATGGCAGGGACTTGCTACGCCGCGGATTATAGAGCCTGCGGCAGCGCTAAAATGGTGCTTTGTCCTTGCCTTGCCGCCATGCCGTCTTCCGCCAGCCATCAAGATGCCGTCATTGCCGCCACGCGCCATTGGCTGGCGCGCGCGGTGATCGGGCTCAATCTCTGCCCCTTTGCCAAGAGCGTGTATGTGAAAGAGCAGGTCCGCTACGTGGTCAGCGATGCAACGCAAGCTGCAGACTTGCTCGACGAACTGGAGCGCGAACTGAAGCTGCTGGCCGAGACCGACACGGCACAGGTCGATACCACGCTGCTGATCGTGCCTGAAGCGCTGGCCGATTTCCTCGAGTTCAACGACTTTCTCTATTTCGCGGACCGGTTGCTCGGGAGCCTGCGCCTGGAAGGCACGTTGCAGATCGCGAGCTTCCACCCGCAGTACCAGTTCGAGGGGACGGAGCCGGACGATATCGAAAACTACACCAACCGCGCGCCGTATCCCATCCTGCATCTGCTGCGCGAGGACAGCATTGCGCGTGCCGCCGAAGCGTATCCCGATGCGGCCGATATCTACGAGCGCAATATGGCAACCCTGCGCCGCCTGGGCCACGCTGGCTGGCAGCGCTGGATGGACGGTGACGACGACGTGCCGCCCAAGTCGGACGCGTAGCGTCGCCGCTCCCGCTCCCGCTCCCGCTCCCGCTCAAGCGGGCGTCGTGAAGAACCGCTCGCGCATGTCTTCCAGCCCCAGCGTGCCGAGCACGCTTTCCAGCCGCTCGGCCGGGCGGCGGCGCGGCAGGTCCTTGAACTGGGCAATGATCAGCTCGTTTTTCATCGAGTGCTCCCAGCCGACCAGCTCGGTCACGCTGACCTGGTAGCCGTGCGCTTCGAGCTGCAGGCAGCGCAGCACATTGGTCACCTGGCTGCCGAATTCACGCGTGTGCAGCGGATGGCGCCAGATCTCGGTCAGCGGGTTGCCGGCGAGCAGGCGTCCCTTGTTCTTGCGCAGCACGCTCGCGACTTCGGCCTGGCAGCACGGCACCAGCACGATGTGCCGGGCGCGCTTGGCCAGCGCGAAGCGGATGGCGTCGTCGGTGGCGGTATTGCAGGCATGCAGCGCCGTGACCACGTCGACGGTCGGGGGCAGCGCCGGCGAGGCGATGGAGTCCGCCACCGAGAGGTTCAGGAAGGACATGCCCGGAAAACCCAGGCGCGTTGCCAGTGCCTGCGAGTTCTGCACCAGTTCCTCGCGCGTTTCGATGCCGAAGATGTGCGACTGGTCGTGCAGGCTCTTGAAGAACAGGTCGTACAGGATGAAGCCCAGGTATGACTTGCCGGCGCCGTGGTCGACCAGCGTGACGGCATCGCGCTCGGACTTGACCTCTTGCAGCAGCGGTTCGATGAACTGGAACAGGTGGTAGACCTGCTTGAGCTTGCGCCGGCTGTCCTGGTTCATCTTGCCGTCGCGCGTCAGGATATGGAGTTCCTTGAGCAGCTCGATCGACTGGCCGGGGCGGATTTCGTGGGTATTTGCCATGACTGCGGGAATGCGGGAGGCGGCGGGCGCGCCTCGGAAGCCGATAGTTTACCGAAAACGCTCCGCCAGTCTGCCATGGTGATCCGGTACTTCTATGCATGGTCCGAGTTTGTCCTGCCTCAAGTTTTATTGTCAGCTGCCGTAGGTAATCGATTGACCACAAGCGGAGGTGCGGGTGAAGCCGCACTAGGCTGCTCAACTGCGCCTTGGCGGGTTGGGCAGAGAGTGGCCTGCCGCACAAAGGGAACCTTGGGGGACTCATGAGTCACGAGTCGGGTTTGCGCCTGGAGCTCAGCGAGCCAGGCGAGCAGGTGCGGGCACGCTATGTGCCCGAGACGGGCCAGCTGCCTCCGGACCATACGGCGCTCCGGGAGTGCCTGGCGAGCCATGGCTGGGAACAGGCACGGCTGGACCCGCGCGCCATTGCGCAATTCCTCAGCCAGTGCCAGCGCGCGGATCGCGAGATCGATGCCACGGTCGGCGCGCTCATCGATGGCGCGTTTGAACTCGATATCAGCGACGATCGCCTGGCCGTCCGCCTCACGCTGATGCGTCCGGAAGGCGGCCGCCCGATCACCGGGGCCGACATCCGGCGTGCCGTCGCCGAACGTGGCGTGACGGCCCAGATCCAGTCGCTGGTGCTGGAAGCCACGCTGGCGGAAGGCAGCTGCGAACTGCGCGAGATCGCGGCGGGCATCGCCCCGCGACAAGGCCAGCCGGCGCGCTTCGTCAACCTGCTGGAGCCCCGCAAGCCCGCGCAGGCCGACGACGATGCCCCCATGGACCTGCGCGAACTGGGCAGCCTGACGCTGGTCACCCCAGGCACGCCGCTGATGCGGCGCATCCCGGCCGAGCCCGGCAGCGACGGCGTCGACGTCTTTGGCAAGGCACTGGCTGCCGATCCGGTCGAAGACACGCCGTTCGCCGAAGGCCTGACCGGTGCCGCCGCCGATCCCGACGATCCGAACCTGCTGGTCGCAGTCCTGGCGGGCTCGCCGGTGGTGGGCATCCATGGCACGTCGGTCAGTCCGGTGGTGCAGGTGGAATCCGTCGACCTGCACTCGGGCAATGTGGCGTTCGACGGCACGCTGCGCGTCTCGGGCGACATCCGCACCGGCATGTCGGTGAAGGTCACCGGCGATGTGCTGGTGGATGGCGTCATCGAGGCCGCCACGATCGAGGCTGGCGGCAGCATCGTGGTCAAGGGCGGCATCATCGGCAAAGCCGAAACCGGGCACGGGCATGCGGACGCGACCGGGACCATCAGCCGGGCCAGCGTGCGCTGCCAGGGCGCGGTCCAGGCGCGTTTCATCGAGAACGCGGTGGTCGAGGCCGGCACGGAGGTTACCGTCGAAAGCGGCATCCGCCAGAGTGACGTGGCCGCGGGCGAGCGCATCGTCGTGGGCGGAAGCAGCGGCATGGGCAGCATCAGCGGCGGCCGCAGCCGCGCCTTGCTCGCGGTGCGAGCGGCCGTGTTCGGCGCGCCGGCGGGCAGCGCCACCATTGTGCAGGTAGGCCTGAACCCGTACGCGGACGCCCAGCGCGCGGCGCTCGAGACGGACCGCCGGCGTCTGCTGGAGGAGCAGAACAAGGTCAAGCAGCTGGTAGCGTTCTTCGCCAAGAACCCGGAACGTGCGGTCGGCGACCTGCGCGAGAAGGCGCGTGCCACGCTGTTCAAGTCGACGCGCGACCTGTTCGAGCTCGAGGAGAAGCTCGCCAGGCTCGGGGAGCAGATGCAGCCCGCGGCAGGCGCCGTGATCGACGCCGGCCGCCGCATCCACGGCGGCGTGACGCTGCAGGTGGGCAACCGCGTGCTCAAGGTGATGGAGGACAAGCCCGGCGGGCAGATCCGCCTCGTCGACGACCGCATCGCCGTGACCTGACCCGCATGGCTGCAGCCTGCCGACACCATCCGGCGGATTTTGTACTAAGCTGCAGACGTGTCCTGGGGTGCCGCAGGATAGGCGATGGCTAGTGTTGGGCAGTGAATGCGGAAGCGGACCAGCAATCTGTGGAAGCGTTACACGGAACCGACTCACGTGGCACTGAATCGCTGAAGGCCAGCTCGCGCTGGCCTTCCTTTTTTGGCCCGCTTGCCTGATCGCTCCGATCGCCCCCGATCCCGGTTGTGACTTCTCCGCCCTTGACGTCCTTGCGTTTCGGGATATAGTTAGCCACATGGCTAACTATTTTCCGCTCGACCCGGTCTTCCTCGCATTGGGGGATCCCACGCGTCGTGCCATCGTCAGCCGGCTCGGACAGGGCGCTGCCTCGGTCAAGGAACTGGCCGCGCCATTTGCCATGGCGTTGCCATCGTTCCTGAAGCACCTGGGCGTGCTCGAGCGCAGCGGGCTGGTGCGCTCGCACAAGCAGGGGCGCGTGCGCATGTGCGAACTGGAACCGGCGACGATGCAGGCCGCCGAGACATGGCTGGCGGAACAGCGGGCGATCTGTGAGGCGCGCACCGATCGCCTGGCTGCCTATGTCGAAGCGCTGCATTCGAAGGAGACTCGCGATGGGCATTAAGCAGGACCTCGACCTTGAAATCTCTCGCGTGCTGAAGGCACCGCGCGATCTCGTCTGGAAAGCCTGGACAGACCCGAGCCACCTGAAGGAATGGTGGTGCCCGAAGCCGTGGACCACCGAGGTCCTCGCCTTCGATCTCGCGCCGGGCGGAGCCTTCCACACGCTGATGCGCGGCCCCGGCGGCGAAACCAGCGACAACCCCGGCGTCTTCCTTGACGTGGTGCCGCGTTCGCGCATCGTCTGGACCTCGGCGCTGGTGGCCGGCTGGCGTCCGGCCGACAACCCGTGGCTGCCGATGACCGCGTACATCACCATGGACGATGAGGGCGAGCACACCCGCTACGTGGCCACGGTGCTGCACAAGGACAAGGCCTCGCGCGACCAGCATGAGCAGATGGGTTTCTTCGACGGGTGGGGTACCTGCATGACCCAGCTCGAAGCCTATGCGCAGTCGCTGAAGTAGCTGGCGTCGCGGCGCCGGTGTTGGTTGCCGCAGACACGAAAAGGCCCCGCAAGCGCCGCGCTTCCGGGGCCTTTTCCTTGCAGCTTGCCGGCGTACCAGGCGGGCCAATGCCTGCGCGAATGCAATCCGTCCGAAGGGGTAGCCGTGGCCGGCATTTGCGCGCCATCAAGTTGCTGCGATGTTCGCCGCGGGCCGTCTCGTCCTGAAGCACCCCATCGGGAATACTGCCCCGCGGAGTCCGGCAATGCAGGGGTCGGGCGGGAAATCAGGGGCGGCTTCGCAAGAGAAGTCGGGGTCAAGGTTGCATCAGAACAGACAACCAGCAACATGAGATTGAATTTGCCGGTCACCGAACAGGAATACCGATTGCCATCGGACGAAGTCATCATCACCAGGACCGATACGCAAGGCAATATCGAGTACGCCAACCAGGCATTCTTCCGCAGCAGCGGCTATGACCGTGCCGAAGTCATGGGCCAGCCGCAGAACATCATCCGCCACCCGGACATGCCGGCCGCGGCCTTCGCCGATATGTGGGCGACCATCCGTGCCGGCACGCCCTGGTCTGGCGTGGTCAAGAACCGCCGCAAGGACGGCGGCTTCTACTGGGTGCTCGCCAACGTCACGCCGGTGCTCCAGGACGGCGAGGCCGTGGCCTACCTGTCGGTGAGAACCGCACCCACGCAGGCGCAGATTGCCGCGGCGACAAGGCTCTATGCCGACCTGAAGCGCGAGGAGCGGTCCCGCTGGCGGCTATCCGGCGGCGAGGCATGCCGCAAGGGCGCGGCCGGCCTGGTGCAGCGCCTGTTGCGGCTGCCCGTGGTGGCGCGGCTGCTGGTCGTCCAGTGCGTGCAGGTCCTGCTGATCGGGCTGGCGGCGGCGAGTGCGACCCTCTGGGCAGCGCCTCCTGCAGTCACGTGGGGGCTGGCTGGCGCGGCGGTGGCCATGTGCGCAGCGGCCGCGTGCTATCTTGCGCTCAATATCCTGCGGCCCGTCATGCGCCTGAACCGCAGCGCGCTGGCCGTGTTATCCGGCCAGTTGCAGCACCGCTTCCCCGAATGCGGCGATGCGCAGACGCGGCTGCTCGGCCGCTTCCTGAACCAGATGAACGCGCGGCTGGTGGGCGTGCTGCTCGATACGCGCAACTCGATCGAGAGCGTGTGGCAGTCCTCGGCCGGGCTGGCCAGCGGCAATGCCGACCTGTCGGAGCGCACCGAGCAGCAGGCCAGTGCCATCGAGGAAACCACGGCCACGCTGGCGCAGATCACCGAAACCGCGCGGCAGAACGCCAGCGACGCGGAGCAGGCCCACCAGGAAGGGCGCCGTACCGCCGAGGCAGCCTCTTCGGCGGCGGGCGGCGTGCGCCGCTCGGCGTCGCTGATGGAGCGGCTGACCACGCAATCGCGCAAGATCGCCGAGATCACCTCGGTGATCGACGACATCGCCATCCAGACCAACCTGCTCGCACTGAATGCCGCCGTCGAGGCCGCCCGCGCGGGCCAGCACGGACGTGGCTTTGCCGTCGTGGCGGGGGAGGTGAGGTCACTGGCCCAGCGCGCCGAAACGGCGGCGAAGCAGATCAAGGCGCTGATCGAAAACTCGCTCGAAGTCGTGCAGGCTAGCAGCGAGGCGGCCATCAGCGCCGGCAGCGAGATGGATCGCGTGGAGCAATCGGTGTCGGCGCTGACGCGGACGATCTCCGCCATCGCCAATGCCAGCCGCGGGCAGAGCGTGGAGATCGAGCAGACCAGCGCGGCGGTCGAGCAGATGACCCAGATCACGCAGATGAACGCGGCGCTGGTCGAGGAATCGGCTGCGGCAGCGATGGGGCTCAAGCAGCAGGCGCAGGCGCTGGAGGATGCGGTGAACGTGTTGGCGAGCTAGCTCGCCGTGGTGTCCCCGGTGGCAGGTCCGGCGCAAATCCGGACCCGCCTGGCAGGTGCTCAGTCGATGGTCGCGATCGGCAGCCCCGCCGCCACGAAGATGCCCGCGGCCGTGCGCAACGCAATGCGGCCAGCGCGATGCGCGTGGACCTGCATCTCCATCTTCATGGCCTCCATGACGGCGATCAGTTGTCCTTCCTCGACCTGGTCGCCCTCGGCCACCTTCCAGGCATGCACGGTCCCGGCGACGGGGGCCGGTACATCGCGGGTATCGACTGCGACTGTCTCCCCCGGCGTCACGGCAGGGTTTGCCGCCTGCGCATTGGCCAGTCCGCCCAGCAGCTGAGCCGGCAGGCCCAGCACCACGCGGCGGCCATCGATCTCGATGGCCGTGCGCAGCAGGCTGCCATCGGGTTGGGGCTCGGCGCGCGCGGCAGCGGCCAGCGGTTCGGCGAAGTCGGATTCGATCCAGCGGGTGTGCACGTTGAAGCCATCCGCACCAGCGAAGTCGGCGTGATCGATCACGGCGCGGTGGAAGGGCAGCACGGAAGCGACGCCTTCGATACGGAACTCGCGCAACGCACGGCGCGCGCGGGTCAGTGCCTGTTCGCGCGTGACCCCGGTGACGATGAGCTTGGCCATCAGCGAGTCGAAGGTGCCCGGCACGACGGAACCCGACTGCACGCCGGCGTCCACGCGCACGCCCGGGCCGGACGGGGGATCGAAGCGCTGTACCGGGCCCGGCGTGGGCAGGAAGCCGCGGCCCACGTCCTCGGCATTGATGCGGAACTCGATGGCGTGGCCCAGCGGGGCGGGCGTCCTGGTGATGGTGAGCGGCAGGCCGTCGGCCACGCGCAACTGCTCGACCACGAGGTCGATGCCGGTGGTCTGTTCGGTGACGGGATGCTCCACCTGCAGGCGGGTGTTGACCTCCAGGAACGAGATCACGCCGCCGGCACTCAGCAGGAATTCCACGGTGCCCGCGCTGGTGTAGCCGGCAGCGGCGCAGATGTCGCGTGCGGAGGCATGGATGCGCTCGCGTTGCGCATCGGTCAGGAACGGCGCCGGCGCTTCTTCCACCAGCTTCTGGTTGCGGCGCTGCAGGGAACAGTCGCGGGTGCCGAGCACCACCACGTTGCCATGGGCGTCGGCCAGCACCTGGGCCTCGATATGTCGCGGCTTGTCGAGAAACTGTTCGACAAAGCACTCGCCGCGGCCGAACGCCGCGACGGCTTCGCGCGAGGCAGAGTGATAGAGCTCCTCGACTTCATCCATGCGCCAGGCGATCTTCATGCCCCGGCCGCCGCCGCCAAACGCGGCCTTGATGATGATGGGCAGGCCGTACTGTTCGGCAAACGCCAGTACCTCGTCGGCATCCTTGACGGGGTCGGGCGTGCCGGCCACCAGCGGGGCGCCTACCTGCAGCGCGATCTTGCGGGCTTCGACCTTGTTGCCGAGCTTCGCGATGGTGGCCGGCGACGGCCCGATCCAGCGCAGCCCGGCGTCGATCACGGCCTGGGCAAAGGCCTCGCTCTCCGACAGGAAGCCATAGCCCGGATGGACGGCATCGGCACCGCTCTTGCGGGCGATCTCCAGCAGCTTGGCAATGTTCAGGTAGGTATCGGCCGGACGCTCGCCATCCAGCCCGTAAGCTTCGTCGGCCATGCGCGCGTGCAGGGCGTCGATGTCGGCGTTGGCATAGACGGCAACGGACTGCACGCCGTAGTCGGCACAGGCGCGGATGACACGGACGGCGATCTCGCCGCGGTTGGCAATCAGGACTTTTTTCATCGGGGTGCTCGGAAAGTGCCGGCCTCGCCCGGGGCGGCAGCCGTAGAGAGTTCTGCAAAGGCGCGGATCGGATTGAAGCGCAGCCACGCGCCCACGGGAATCTGGCCGGCGCGGTCGAGGTGATACGGGGCTACCGTGGCAATCACGGGGTAGCCGCCGGTGAGCGGATGGTCGGCCAGGAACAGCACGGGCTGCCCGCTGGGAGGCACCTGCAATGCGCCCAGGGCCGTGCCTTCGCTCGGCAGCTCGCCGCCGATGGCGCGCTCCAGCGGCGTGTCGCCGGCCAGGCGCAGGCCGACGCGATTGGACTGGGGCGTCACCTGCCAGCGCTGCGCGGCCAGGCAGGCCACGGCCTGCGGCGTGAACCAGTCGGTGCGGGGGCCCATGACCACGTCCAGCACTACCTCCTGCTCCAGCGTAGGCAGGTCCGCGGCGGGCAGGGTCGGTTCGCCGACCACGGCGCTGGCCGGAGCGGGGTGCAGGCCCAGCACATCGCCCACCGCCAGCGGCGCGGGACCCACGCCGGCCAGGGTGTCGGTGGCACAGCTGCCGAGCACGGGCGCGACGGCAAAGCCGCCGCGCGCGGCCACATAGCAGCGCGCGCCGGCAGCGGGCTGGCCGATGCCGAGCACGTCGCCATCGGCCAGGGCCAGGGCCTGGTGCGACGGCGGGCACCATTGGCGGCCATCCGCCGTGCGCAGGGTCAGGGGCGCGTCGGCGCCGGTGACGGCGACCACGGTCTCGCCAAGACTCTGCAGTTGCAGGCCGCCGCCCACGGTTTCGAGCGCCGCGCCGTTGCCGGGGTTGCCCACGAGGCGGTTGGCCGCCTTGAGCGCGGCCTGGTCCATGGCGCCGGAGGCCGAGACCCCCTGACCGGCCTGGCCATGGCGGCCCAGGTCCTGGAATACGGTCAGCAGGCCGGTAGCCCTGACCTGGAGTGCGGTTTGCCCCGGGGCCAGCATGTCGCGGGTGCGGCCGTTGCCCGGCGCCGCGATGGCGTGATTCGAGGCGCCTGCCCGGCGGCCCGTTTCCGCTTCGTCATCCAGCGTGGCGATATCGACAAAACGCACGCGGTAGCCGGGCTGCAGCAGCGCGGGCTGGTCGCGGCCCAGGTCCCACATGGCCACCGGCGTCACGCCGATGATCTGCCAGCCGCCCGGGCTGGCCTGCGGATATACGCCGCTGAAGGTGCCGGCCAGACCCACGGCGCCGGCCGGAATGCGCGTGCGCGGGGTGCTTCGGCGCGGCACATCGAGACTGGGGTGGCCGCCGGAGAGATAGGCGAAGCCCGGGGCAAAGCCGGTGAAGGCCACGGTGTATTCGCTGCCCGTGTGCCGCCGTACGACTTCCTCGGGTGTGAGGCCCAGCCGTTGCGCTACCTCCGCCAGGTCCTCGCCGTCATAGCGCACGGGGATTTCAACCAGCGTGCCGCCGCGCTCGGCGCGCGCTGCCAGGTCGCGCGAGGCGATGGCTTGCACCAGCGTCGCCAGACTCACGGCAGCGGGCCGGAAGCGCACGAGGATCGTGCGCGCGGCAGGGACCAGTTCGTCCACGCCTGGCAGGGGATCGCGCTGCAGCGAGGTCAGCAGGGCCAGAGTCTGGTCCAGGCCGGACAGCTCCACCAGCAACGCATTCAGGGAGACAGGAAGAAAGCGCAATGCAGGCTCCGGAAGCAATCAGACGTGGTAGGTGCTGTCGGGCACATCGGTGATGAACATATGGCCGGGGGCGTGGGTCACGGCGAACGGCACGCCGGAAGCCATCACGGCAGCCTGCGGGGTGACGCCGCAGGCCCAGAAGACGGGGATCTCGCCCGGCTCGATACGCACGGCATCGCCGAAGTCGGGGCGGTGGAGGTCGGCGATGCCCAGCGCGCCGGGGTCGCCCACATGGACAGGGGCGCCGTGCACTGACGGGAAGCGTCCAGAGATCATCGCGGCGTCAGCGACGCGGCCGGCGGGAATGGGCCGCATGGACACCACCATCTCGCCGTGCAGGCGCCCCGCGGGGCGACATTGGCGATTGGTGCGATACATCGGTACGTTGCAGCCGTCCGCGATGTGGCGTACCTCGATTCCCGCTTCCTGCAACGGCGTCTCGAACGTGAAGCTGCAGCCGATCAGGAACGTGACAAGGTCGGGATGCTCCTGCCAGAGCGGCGTGGCGTCGGCGACTTCTTCAGCGAGCCTGCCGTCACGCCACACGCGGTACAGCGGAATGTCGGTGCGGATGTCGGCGCCATCGGCCAGCACGGTGTGGTGCGCTCCCGCTTCGATCACGTCGAGCACCGGGCAAGCCTTGGGATTGCGCTGGGCATAGAGGAGAAAGTCCCAGGCCCAGTCGCGCGGCAGCGCGATCATGTTGGCCTGCGTCATGCCGGGCGCCACGCCCGCCGTGGGAGCGATCTTGCCGGCACGATACGCAGCGCGTGCGGCCCTTGCCGCTGCGACGGCTGTGGTGCGGAGATCGTCGAACATATTGCTTGTGCTTGTCATGAGGGTTCCTTGCTGGCGCGATTCAGGCTTGTCGGCATTGAAGCCCCGACTCAGCGATCGGGAACCTGGCCCGGGGTGGCGGGCACGAGCACCGGATCGGCGGCTTCGGGCTCGTTCGTCAGCTCGCGCCCCTGGGTTTCCGGCAGCAGCAGGCAGGCGATCACGACCAGCCCGTACGCGCCGGCAGCCAGGTATCCGATTGCCGTACCGAGCGGCATCGACGTGCTCATGTGCCCGATCATCGCGGGAAACACCGCGCCCACGGCCCGTCCGAAGTTGTAGCAAAAGCCCTGGCCGGAGCCGCGGATGTGGCTGGGGAACAGTTCCGTCAGGTAGGCCCCCATGCCTGAAAAGATGCCCGACAGGAAGAACCCAAGCGGGAAGCCCAGGACAAGCATGGCCGCATCGGTAATGGGCAGCTGGGTGTAGCAGATCACGAGAACTGCCGCGCTCACTGCGAACAGCATGAAGCAGCGCCGGCGCCCAAGGCGGTCGGAAAGCCACGCGCTGGTCAGGTAGCCCGCAAAAGAGCCGGCAATCAGCACCATCAGGTAGCCGCTGGTGTTGAGCACGGAGAGATGGCGCTCCATCTTGAGGTAGGTGGGCAGCCAGGTCGTCACGGAATAGTAGGCCCCTTGCATGCCGGTTGCCAGCAGGCTTGCCATCACCGTGACACCGAGTACACCAGGCTTGAAGATCAGCATGAAGCTGTTGCTCTGCCCCGTGCGCGCGAGCCTGGCCTTGGTTTCGCGGTACACCTCGGGCTCGCTGATGTTGCGGCGGATGTAGAGGATGAACAGGGCCGGCACCGCGCCCAGCCAGAACAGCACACGCCATGCATATTGCTGATCGAACAGAGCATAGACCGCCCAGAAGGCAATGGCGGAAATGCCCCAGCCCACTGCCCAGCTGCTCTGCACCAGCCCGACGGCCTTGCCGCGGTGGCGGGCACGGATCATCTCGGCAATCAGCACCGAGCCGACGGACCATTCACCGCCGAACCCCAGCCCCTGCAGCATGCGCGTGACGAACAGCTGCTCGGGGGACTGCGTGAATCCGCTCAGGAACGTGAACAGGCTGAACCAGAGCACCGTGAGCTGAAGGATCCGGACGCGGCCGTACTTGTCGGCCAGGATGCCGGCCAGCCATCCGCCGAGCGCGGAACTGATGAGCGCGCCGGTGGCGATGTAGCCAGCCTCGGCCTTGGTCATGCCCCATACCAGGATGAAGGTAGGGATCATGAACGTGTAGATCATGTAGTCGAAGGCATCGACGCCATAACCGACGAATGCGGCGAAGAGCGTTCTGCGCTCCTCCCGGTTGGTTTCCTTAAGCCACATGGTTGCGTTCTCCTTCGGGGAAGACGTCGGATGTTGGAGGACGTTGTTGCGCGCCAGCCTTCGCAACGATGTCCGGGTCAGCCTGCGGTGCCGGGATCCAGCGCTGCAGTCATGTGGTCCGGTTTAGCAATCTGCATGCCATGTGGGGGTAAAAATCACATATAGCTCAACCAGAACGTAATTATTGTTGAACAATTTGACCGTATTGGCAGTTAAGGTATACACCTAGCCAGACAAGCCATGCCCTCTTGTCACCAAATCGGTGCATTCCGTTCATCAGGGCGGGGCATTTGCGTCATCAAAGTGCGCTAACATTCCACGCTTCCGGCCCGGCGTCTGGCCGGCACCTCCCAATGCGAGCCCCATAAGAGATGACATCGAGTGCTGACACGAGGAACCTGACCGAGCGCGTGGCGGAGCTCATTCGCCAGAAGATCGTGCATGGCGAGTTCGCGCCCGGGCAGCGCTTGTCGGAAGCGGCGTTGAGCGAGAGTTTCCAGATTTCTCGCAATACCCTTCGCGAGATCTTTCGCCTGCTGACCAAGGAGGGGCTGCTCAAGCATGAGCCCAACCGCGGCGTTGCGGTGGCCATCCCCAGCATCGCGGCCATCATCGATATCTACCGCGTGCGCCGGCTGATCGAGTGCCAGGCGTTGCGCCAGGCGTATCCGCGGCATCCGGCAGGCAAGCACCTGCACAGGGCGGTCGATATGGCGTCGGAATGCCGCGACCAGGGCGACTGGCAGGGCGTAGGCACGGCCAACATGGAGTTCCACATGGCCGTCGTGGAGCTGGCCGACAGCGAGCGCTTGAACGAGATGTTCTCGCGCCTGCTGGCAGAGCTGCGCCTGGCCTTCGGCATGTTGCAGGATCCCGAATTCCTCCACGCTCCATATGTGGAGATGAACCGGCACATTCTGCAATTATTCGAGGCGGGAAAGCTCGACGAGGCTGCTACCGCGCTTCAGGACTACCTTGCGCAGTCCGAGCGCATCGTGCTCGCGGCGTGTGCGCGCCATCCGGTGTTCAAGTCGCGCTGAGTGGGGGTAGCGGTAATTGGGGGGGCAGGCGAGGCCTTGAGAGGGGCCTGCAGGGCTCGTGCTGATGCCGTGCATCGTCCAGAAACAAAGCCCAACCGGATGGGCTGGGCGAAGAGAGGAATCGAAAAGATCCTCCTGGTAGGCTTCCAGCATAAATCCGAGTCGTTTCTTGCTGATTCATACCCCCTAACATACCCCCAAATTTTTTTGGTGCCGGCACGTGGAGCAGGTTCGTGAGGCGAGTCGGCACCTTCTGGTGACCATTCTTGCGCCAGCGTTGGCAAGCGATGCCTAGGAGCCCGCCATTCGGCGGGCTTTTTGTTGCCCGCGCGCAAACTAGGCAGGCATAGAATGAGATATGGCCATTCCGCACGGAGGGCTCCGCCATGATCGGATCACTTATGTTCCTCGGGGCGGTGCTTGCCATCTATGCCTACCTCCTCCGGGCCATCTTCCACAAAGGATTGGCACGGAGCGCAGTCCCTGGGCGCGGGTTCCGCTATTGGTGGGATCGTTTGATCCACTTCACCGATTAATTCCCCGCTGGCGAGCCCGCCACTCAACGGGCTTTTCTTTTGCCATTCAGGCGTGGACGATCTTCATGCTCGGTGCAGGCCGAGTAGGGTCAACTCTGAACAGAACGGGGGGGAATGAACAAGATCACGTTTGCAGCCGCCATCCTGTGCGTGGCTGCCGGGTCGGCGAATACCGCTTGCTTTGGCTCGCAGAACATGTACACCTGCACGGATAACTCGGGCAACTCGTACAACGTCAACCGGGCTAGGGCAACCACGGCCACCAAGAGCCCTATGACCGTTGCTGCCGATGCTTGATCTGACAGGGACGACGAATTTAGCTGATTCGGCAAGTTCGCAAAGAAGGCCAGCATGAGGGAACTGTCGGACGGGGAGGCTAGCGATTGGCTTCTTGCCGTGACCGCCAGTGAGCAGGTGTTTGACGAATTCGTTTGCGTCTGCCCTTCGGTACTTCCTGATATCTCTGTCGCCTAGGTGTTCTATCAGGTAGTTAAAAGGGAAAGTGGCAGTCTTCCTTGCCCTGGTGGTGTGTGCTTCTTCCTGGCTGCTTCCTTGGGGTCTCTGGTATGCAGACACTCCTGGATGAACGTCTTGCCGCCAAGGTAGGGCTGTATGTCTTCGGGGATTCTGCGCTTGAAATAGAACGAACCCGTGGGGCTCTTCAGCCAAAGGTATCTGACCTTGACTGACAGGATGGCGGTGAGGGGGATGATAGCCATAGCCGTGTGGTACTCCTGAGGTACTCTAAGTGGTACCCACACACAGCGTCGGAATCCTTGCAACCCTTGCCAGGACTGGCTTTCGGGTCAGTGTAGACCCTTTGCGATGGTGCCGAAGAGAGGAATCGAACCCCCGACCTTCTCATTACGAATGAGCTGCTCTACCGACTGAGCTACTTCGGCAACACGTTCCGTTGAACTGGAACAGCCCGCAATAATAGCAGCGCTCGTACTTCACTGCAATACTTTCTGTGTCGGGCGGGTCATCGCGGATCGCTGGCGACGTCGCCCCGGGGGTCGGTACCTGCCGGCGAAAAGCAAACAAGGCGCCCGAAGGCGCCTTGTCAGGAGCAGGCTGATGCCCGGTGGCGTCAGCCCTGCTGGGCAGCGGCTTCGTGGTGGTAGCGCGTGACGCGTTCCACTTCGTTCTTCGACCCCAGGATCACCGACACGCGCTGGTGCAGCTTTTCGGGCTGCACATCCAGGATGCGGATATGGCCGTTGGTGGCCGCGCCGCCGGCCTGCTCGACCAGCATCGCCATCGGGTTCGCTTCATACATCAGGCGCAGCTTGCCGGCCTTCTGGGGCTCGCGCTTGTCCCACGGGTACATGAAGATGCCGCCGCGCGTGAGGATGCGGTGCACGTCGGCGACCATCGAGGCGATCCAGCGCATGTTGAAGTTCTTGCCGCGCGGGCCTTCCTCGCCGGCCAGGCATTCGTCGATGTACTTGCGCACGGGCGGGGCCCAGTGGCGCATATTGGACATATTGATGGCGAATTCCTTGGTGTCTTCGGGAATCTGCACATCGGACTGGGTCAGCACGAAGCTGCCGGCTTCGCGGTCGAGCGTGAACACGTGCACGCCGTTGCCGACGGTCAGTACCAGCGTGGTCTGCGGGCCATACACGGCGTAGCCGGCGGCGACCTGGTGCGTGCCGGGCTGCAGGAAGTCGGCCTCGGTCACGGTCTGGCCGGGCTTGGGCATGTGCAGCACGGAGAAGATGGTGCCGATCGACACGTTGACGTCGATGTTAGACGAACCGTCGAGCGGATCGAACATCAGCAGGTATTCGCCCTTCGGATAGCGGTTGGGAATCTCGTAGAACGATTCCATTTCTTCCGAGGCCATGGCGGCGAGGTGGCCGCCCCATTCGTTGGCGTCGAGCAGCACTTCATTGGCGATCACGTCCAGCTTCTGCTGGGTTTCGCCCTGAACGTTGCCGGTGCCGGCCGAGCCGAGCACGCCGGCCAGCGCGCCCTTGTTGACGGAATTGGAAATGGCCTTGCAGGCGCGCGCCACCACTTCGATCAGCAGCCGCAGTTCGGGCTGGATCGTGTTGTGCTTGCGCTGCTCCTCGACCAGGTATCGGGTCAGGCTGATGCGAGTCATGATGGTTCTCCTTGGATGGCCGCAATTCTACATGTCCCGCGAGGGCCGGCGCCGCACCGGTGCCGGCCCTCTGGCGTCAGGTGGCGAGCGACTTGCCGACGATCTCGCGCACGTCGCGCGACAGCGAGGCCGATGCCGACACACGCTCCAGTTCCGCGCGCATGCGTTCGCGCAAGGCCGGCTCGTACTTCTGCCAGCGATCCAGGACACGTGCCAGTCGCGCCGCGACCTGCGGGTTGATCGCATCGAGCGCCAGCACCTGGTCGGCCCAGAAGCGGTAGCCGGAACCGTCCGCCGCATGGAACTGCGCGGGGTTGCCCGAGCAGAAGCTGAAGATCAGCGCGCGGGCGCGGTTCGGGTTGCGCAGGTTGAAGGCGGGGTGCTCCATCAGCGCGCGCACGGTGTCGATGGTGCGCTTGCCGGCGTGCGGGCCGACCTCGCCGCGCTGCATGCCCTGTAGCGAGAACCATTTGTCGATGACCAGCGCATCATCCTCGAAGCGTTCATAGAAGTCGGCGAGCGCCGCTTCGCGTCCCGGCGCGAAACTGTTGACCAGCGCCGAGAGTGCGGCAAAGCGGTCGGTCATGTTGTCGGCCTTCTGGTACTGCTCGCCGGCCAGCTGCAGCATGGCGTCGCTGCCGCTCTCGACCAGGTAGCCGAGCGCCAGGTTGCGCAGCGCGCGGCGAGAAGCCGAGTCAGCATCCGGGCTGTACGCGCCCGGCGTGGCGTTAGCCTCGTAGGCCGCCAGCCAGTCGGCCTGCAGCGCATGGGCCAGGCCCGCGCGCATGAACTGGCGCGCCAGGTGGATGGCGGCCGGGTCGGCCACGCCCATGCGCTCGGCCAGATAGGCTTCGGACGGCAGTACCAGGGCCTGCTCGCGGAACGCGGGGCTCAGGCGGTCGTCATTGAGCACGGTGCGCATGGCACTGACCAGCGCCGGATCGAGCTTCAGGTCGCGGCCGGCCTGCACGTCGGCCACGAGTTGCAGCAGCGCGCGCGTGGCCAGGCGCTGGCCGGCTTCCCAGCGGTTGAACGCGTCGCTGTCGTGGGCCAGCAGGAACGTGAGCTGGGCGTCCGTGTATTCGGCATCGACGATGACCGGTGCCGAGAAATTGCGCAGCAGCGACGGCAGCGGCGCCGCCGCGCCGCGCGGCAGGTTGATAAAGCGGAAGGTCTGCTCGGCCTGAGTGAAATCGAGCACGCGCGTGGTGGCGCCGGCCGCGGCCTCGCCTTCGAGCTGCAGCGGCAGGTCATGGCCATCGGCGCCGAGCAGGCCGATCGCGAACGGGATGTGGAAGGGCTGCTTCTCGGGCGTGCCGGCGCGCGTTTCGATCCCGACCTTCGGGCAACGCTGCGACAAGCTCAGCGTCAGGCTGCCATCATCGGCGTTCCATGCCGTGCGCGCGGTGACTACCGGGGTGCCGGCCTGGCTGTACCAGAGGCCGAACTGCGTGAGGTCGCGGCCATTGGCATCCGCCATCGCGGCACGGAAATCATCGCAGGCAACGGCCTGGCCGTCGTGGCGCTGGAAGTACAGGTCCATGCCCTTGCGGAAGCCGTCGCGGCCCAGCAGGGTCTGGTACATGCGTACGACTTCGGCGCCTTTCTCGTACACCGTGACGGTGTAGAAGTTGTTGATTTCCTCGTAGCTGTCCGGGCGCACCGGGTGCGCCATGGGGCCGGCGTCTTCGGGGAACTGCACCTGGCGCAGCACGCGCACGTCTTCGATGCGCTTGACCGCGCGGCCCGATTCCGAGCCCATCATGTCGGCCGAGAATTCCTGGTCGCGGAACACGGTCAGGCCTTCCTTGAGCGAGAGCTGGAACCAGTCGCGGCAGGTCACGCGGTTGCCGGTCCAGTTGTGGAAGTACTCGTGGCCGACCACGGCCTCGATATTGGCGAAGTCGACATCGGTGGCGGTCTGCGCATTGGCCAGCACGTATTTCGTGTTGAAGATGTTCAGGCCCTTGTTCTCCATCGCGCCCATGTTGAAGTCGCCGACGGCGACGATCATGAAGCGGTCCAGGTCCAGTTCCAGCCCGAAGCGCTGCTCGTCCCAGCGGATCGCATGGATCAGCGAATCCATGGCGTGGCGGGTCTTGTCGAGGTCGCGCGCCTCGACCCAGACCTGCAGCAGCTTGTCCTTGCCGGAGGCGGACTGGATGCGTTCCTCGATGCGCTCGAGCTTGCCGGCCACCAGCGCGAACAGGTACGACGGCTTGCGGAACGGGTCTTCCCACACCGCTTCGTGGCGGCCGCCAGGCAGTTCGCGTTCGCTGACGAGGTTGCCGTTGGACAGCAGCACCGGACAGGCCGCGCGGTCGGCGCGCAGCGTCACGCGGTAGGTGGCCATGACATCGGGCCGGTCCAGGAAATAGGTGATGCGGCGGAAGCCCTCGGCTTCGCACTGCGTGAAGAAGTTGCCGTTCGAGACGTAGAGCCCCGACAGCGAGGTGTTGGCCGCCGGCTGGCAGGCCGCGGTGATCTCCAGCGTTCCCTGCGCGGGCAGGCCGGGCAGCGTCAGCGTGCCCGCCTGCTGGGTAGCGTTGGCAACGGGTTTGCCATCCACGCTCACGCCGATCAGTTCGAGATCCTCGCCGGCGAGCACCAGCGGCGCGTCGGCGGCCGCGGCCGCATGGCGCGCGAAGCGCAGCGTGCTGGTCACGATGGTGCGTTGCGGATCCAGGTCCAGAACCAGTTCGACGTGGTCGATGGTGAAGGCGGGCGGGGTATAGTCCTTGCGATAGACGGTAACGGGCGTATCGGTGCGCAGCATGGGGAATCCTGTCTTCGGAAGACCGTGAAAGCGCGCGTGCCGGCCCGCGGGGCGCAGCACGGCGCTGAAGTAACCATTGTAGCCAAGGGGTAGGCCGCAGGGCCTAGCGGGAATTCCGGCACGATGGCGTGGTCTGAGAGACACGTCAGATCAACAACAAGCGAGGCATTGAATATGTGGCAATGGGCGGGCGGTGGCACGGGCGGCCACCGCGATGGCGAGTATGGGATGTGGCGCGCGCTGGCCGCGTCGATGGCGCTGGCCGGCGCCATGCTGCTGACTGGCTGTGCCAGCACGGTGGTGACCGATGTCACCGCCTTCCGGCAGCCGGGCTGGCAGAACGACGCGCCGCGCACCTACAGCTTCGAGCGCACGCCCGAGCAGGCGGCCCAGCTCGAGCGCCAGACCTATGAGCAATGGCTGGCCAGCGCGCTGGCCGGGATCGGCTTCGAGCAGGTGCCCGACAAGCAGGCGCGCTACCGCGTGAGCATGGAGTACAACGCGGCGCCCGGCATGGTGCGCGTGGCGGAAACGGTCTACCCGGACCCGTGGTATGGCCCGTGGGGACCGTACTGGGGACCGTACGGCTACTACCGGCCGTGGGGCCCATGGGGCTGGCCTGGCTACTGGCCACCCCAGACCGTCGTGCGCGACGTGCCGGTGACCTTCGCCAGCCTGAACGTATATTTCAAGGATGCGAAGACCGGACAGCGTGTCTACCAGGTGAGCGCGCAGAACCAGACCGAGAGCGGCAACCCCGCGGCGATGATGCCGTACCTGATCCGCAGCGCCTTCACGGAGTTTCCGGGCGAGAGCGGCAGGCCCCGGCGCGTGACCTTGCCGGTCGATGAGGGCTCGGCTGCGGCGGCTCCGGCGGATGCAAAACCGGCCCCCAAGTAGCGCCGACGAAGCATATACATTGGCGTGCCATTGCATACGCATTGGTAAAAGCTGTTTTGCTGCGATATTCGGCCAAAAACGCGACTTAACGGTCGAAACGGGTGGTTTCGGCGCCGCAACCGTGGGCTAGAATAGCTGCTCGATTTTCCGGCCCCATACTGCCGGAGCCCGTCAGGATGCTGCCCCTCGCTGCCGGCCGTCGTGCCCGCTGCGTTCATGGTGGGATACGCGCGGGCACCGGTGCCGGGCCATTTTCCGGACGAGCCAATGAGCAGCAAGACCAGCGGTGATGCACCGCAACATGCCCCGAACAGTCCTGAAGCGCAATTGCGCCTCGCTGCGCTGGAATACCACCGCAGTCCCACCAAGGGAAAGATCCAGGTAACCGCGACCAAGGCGCTGTCCAACCAGCGCGACCTGTCGCTGGCGTATTCGCCGGGCGTGGCCTATGCCTGCGAGGAGATTGCCAAGGATCCGGCGACCGCTGCCGAGTACACCTCGCGCGCCAACCTGGTGGCCGTGGTCACCAACGGTACCGCCGTGCTGGGCCTGGGCGACATCGGTCCGCTGGCCGGCAAGCCGGTGATGGAAGGCAAGGGCTGCCTGTTCAAGAAGTTCGCCGGCATCGACGTGTTCGACATCGAGCTCGACGCGCGCGACCCGGACAAGATCGTCGAGATCGTCGCCGCGCTGGAGCCCACGCTGGGCGGCGTGAACCTCGAGGACATCAAGGCGCCGGAATGCTTCTACATCGAGCAGAAGCTGCGCGAGCGCATGAACATTCCCGTCTTCCATGACGACCAGCACGGCACGGCCATCATCTCGACCGCGGCGCTGCTCAATGGCCTGAAGGTGGTCGGCAAGGACGTCGCCACGGTGAAGCTGGCCGTGTCGGGCGCCGGCGCGGCGGCCATCGCCTGCCTGGACACCATGGTGAGCCTGGGCGTGAAGCGCGAGAATATTTCGGTGGTGGACTCGAAGGGCGTGATCTATGTCGGCCGCGACGCCAACATGGAACCCAACAAGGCCCGCTACGCGCAGGACACCTCGGCCCGCACGCTGGCCGACATCGTCAAGGGCGCGGACGTGTTCCTGGGCTGCTCGACCGCCGGCGTGCTGACCGCCGAGATGGTCAAGACCATGGCCGACAAGCCCATCATCCTGGCGCTGGCCAACCCCGAGCCGGAAATCCGCCCGGAAGTGGCCAAGGCCGCGCGCCCGGACTGCATCATCGCCACCGGCCGTTCGGACTACCCGAACCAGGTCAACAACGTGCTGTGCTTCCCGTACATCTTCCGTGGCGCGCTCGATTGCGGCGCCACCAAGATCACGGAAGCGATGAAGCTGGCCTGCGTGAAGGCCATCGCCGAACTGGCCGAAGCGGAACTCAACGACGCAGTCGCCGCGGCCTACGGCGGCCGTGAACTGAAGTTCGGCCCCGACTACATCATCCCGACGCCGTTCGACCAGCGCCTGATCGAGAAGATTGCGCCGGCCGTGGCCAAGGCCGCGGAAGAGTCCGGCGTGGCCACGCGTCCGATCAAGGACCTGGACGCCTACCGCCAGCAGCTGTCGACCTACGTCTATCACACCGGCATGATCATGAAGCCGGTGTTCTCGGCCGCGAAGGCGTCGCCCAAGCGAGTCGCCTATGCCGAAGGCGAGGAAGAGCGCGTGCTGCGCGCGGTGCAGGGCGTGGTGGACGAAGGCCTGGCGCGCCCGACCCTGATCGGCCGTCCGCACGTGATCCAGATGCGCATCGAGAAGGCGGGCCTGCGCCTCAAGGCCGGGGTGGACTTCGACCTGGTCAACCCGGAAGAAGACCCGCGCTACCGCGCCTACCACGAGGCCTACCACGCGCTGCGCGGCCGCGACGGCGTCACGCCCGACATGGCCAAGGTGGCGCTGCGCCGCTCCAACACGCTGATCGGCACGATGCTGATGCACATGGGCGATGCCGATGCGCTGCTGTGCGGTACCGTGGGCCGTTTCGAGGCGCACCTGGAACACGTGCGCGACGTGATTGGCCTGGCGCCCGGCGCAAAGGTGTTTGCCGCGCTGAACGCGCTGATGCTCGAGAAGCACACACTGTTCATCACCGACGCCTTCGTCAACGAGGACCCGACCGCCGATGAACTCGCCGCGATCACGCAGCTGGCGGCGGAAGAAATCCGCCGCTTCGGCCTGCATCCGAAGGTCGCGCTGATGTCGCACTCGATGTTCGGTTCGTCGTCGCGTCCGTCGGCGCGCAAGATGCGCGAGGCCGCCGAGATCCTGGCCCGCGTGGCCCCGGACCTGGAAGTCGAAGGCGAGATGCAGGGCGATGCCGCGCTGGACGAGGACGTGCGCCGCCACTTCCTGCCGTCGACCAAGCTGGCCGGCAGCGCCAACCTGCTGGTGATGCCGACGCTGGACGCGGCCAACATCGCGTTCAACCTGCTCAAGATCACGGGCGGGCAGGGCGTGACGGTGGGCCCGATCCTGCTCGGCGCGGCCAAGCCGGTGCACATCCTGAACCCCCAGGCGACGACGCGCCGCATCGTCAATATGACCGCCGTCGCGGTGGCCGAGGCCAACGCCAGCGCCTTGCTGCGCTAAGCGCGGTCGCCTCTTTCTCGCAGGCATGAAAAAGGCCGGGTCGATGACCCGGCCTTTTTCCGTGGTGCGTCAAAGGCGCGCCGCGCCCGGTTGCTATTGCAGCACGTTGTACTGCTCGCGCATGACCACGATGATCGACCTGGCGGCCGCAAGCTGCGTGTCCAGATTCTCTACATACTCCTGCGGGAAGTTCACTTCCGCACTCCAGTTGCAGCCGGTATGGTCTGGCTGGTGCATTCGTACCGCGTGAAGTTCACATTCGCCGCATTCGGGGTTGTTATCCAGGCACTGGTTCAGGATGGCCATCAGTTCGGAACGGGTCTTCGCATTTCGCCGCATGAGTCACCTGTCTCGCTGTGGTTTTAATAGTCCGGAGAACCAATCTAGGCAGCGTGCCGGCCGGCTTCCAATTGAATCCGCCTATGGAGCGATGGCTGTCAATCCGCGCTGTTCGTGGCAGATTATGCGGCGTTGCAACATAAGTGCGGCACGGCCGTGCCGGATGTGATGCGTGAGTGGCAACAAAAAAGCCCGCCGGGCGGCGGGCTCAGTGCAGCTGACGGTACCGTGTGGTGCGTCAGAACTTGTGGCGCATGCCAACGCCAAACGTGTCGCCGTGTTCCATGTCGTTGCGCTTGTCGTAATAGTACGCCGCGTAGACGTCGGTACGCTTGGACAGATTGTAGTCGTAGGCGATGGCCGCGGTGTTGCGCTTGAAGTCGGTCACGTCATTCTTGGTCTTGTCGTAGGCGTACGAGACCAGCACGCTGCCCGCGCCTACCGGCACCGAAACGCCGACCTGGCCGTTGGTGTGCTTGAGGTCGCCGCCGTTGCCGGCGCCGTTGATGCGGGTCTTGATGTACTGGCCCTGCGCGAACAGCTTGACCACCTGGAAATCGTACGTGATGCCGCCCTGGACGGCGTCTTGCCTGTCGAAGCCGGTCGGCACGAACAGGTCACCCACCGGCTGGATGTTGAACTTGACCTGCTGGTAGGCCAGCGTGGCTGCGAACGGGCCGTTGAAGTACATCAGGTTGCCGCCCCACTTGTTCTCGCTGGTCTTGCCGGGTTGCTCGCCGAACGAATAGATCACGTTGGCGGTGAGGCCGCCGAAGTTAGGCGTGCTGTACAGCACCGAGTTGTTCCAGCCCGAATCGCCGATGATGCCCGGGTCGTTCAGCTTGCCGGGAATCGAGTTCGTCGGCGAGACCAGGTACGTGTGGAAGACCATCGGCGAGAACACGTACGAATCGACCAGCGGGTTGAACAGGATGGTCGAGATGAAGTAGGGCGTAGTGTTGCGGCCCAGCTTGACGGTACCGTACTTGTCGTTCTGCAGGCCGACGTAGGCGTTGCGCGTGAACATGGCGTCGCCGTCGAAGCGGCCCATCTTGCCCGAGTCCGTGCGGAAGAAGCCGTTCAGGTCGAAGATGGCCTTGTTGCCGCTGCCCAGGTCTTCCGTACCCTTGATGCCCCAGTACGACGTCTGCATGCCGCCCGAGTTGGCGACCCATGCGCGGCTCGCGCCGCCCACGTCCTTGAAGCCGCCGACAAACATATCGGCCTGGCCGTACAGCGTCACGCTGGACTGTGCCATGGCCGTGCCGGAAAGAAGGGTAGCCGCGATCGCTGCCAGCTTCATTGCCGGCTTGTACTGCTTCTGCATGTTTAGACCTCCGTGGTTTTGATCCTGCTTGGAACGTTGTGTACTGGGTCCCTGTCGGGTTCTTGTTCTGGTCTTTACGCTTCTGTGGTGCCGCCTGGTCTGGGCTCGGTTGACGGGCCCGCATCATCAGTCGCGGGCCGGGGTGCCGGCGGCATCGGGTACAGCGTTTTTGTTATACAGGCGGCGCTTTTTTTGTTCAGCCGGATACTAAGTCGTCAAGGCGGAACTGCGCAATGCGATGGATCTGGTTGATGCAAGTTTGCAACTCCGCTTCAGGCGTGTTGTCGATGCGGCGGGCAAACTCGTTGATGATGCCGGCGCGGTCATAGCCGCGTACGGCCAGGATGAACGGGAAGCCGAACTTCTGGTTGTAGTTCGCATTGAGCGACTGCAGTCGCTCGAATTCTTCGGGCGTGCAAAGATTCAGGCCCGCGCCGCTCTGTTCGCGCGTGGACTCGGCCGTCAGCTCGCCGCGCACCGCGGCCTTGCCGGCCAGCTCCGGGTGGGCACGCACCAGTTTGACCTGCGCGTCGGTGCCCGCTTCATCCACGGCCTTGCGCAGTGCGCCGGCCAGTTCCGCCACGTTCGCGAACGGGCGCTGCGCCGCGGCGGCTTCGGCGAACCACGGCGAGTGTTCATACAGGCCACCCAGCACCGTCACGAATTCGGCGGCGGGCATGGCATTGAGTTGGGCGATGGAGTAGGTCTGGCTCATGCTTGGTTGCGGGAAGTGTAGGGGTGGGTCGTGGCCCAGTGGCGGGCGATATCGACACGCCGGCAGATCCACACCTTGTCGTGGCCCTGCACATAGTCGAGGAAGCGCTGCAGCGCGCGGAAGCGCCCCGGGCGGCCCAGCAGGCGGCAATGCATGCCGATCGACAGCATCTTGGGCTGGTCCAGGCCGCTGGGGTCGCCTTCTTCGTACAGCACGTCGAAGGCATCCTTCAGGTACTGGAAAAACTGCTCGCCCGTATTGAAGCCCTGCGGCGTGGCGAAGCGCATGTCGTTGGAGTCGAGCGTGTAGGGCACCACGAGGTGCGGCTTCTTCTCGCCGCCGGTGACTTCCACTTCGGTCCAGAAGGGCAGGTCGTCGCCGTAGTAGTCCGAGTCGTACAGCAGGCCGCCGTGCTCCACCACCAGGCGGCGCGTATTGGGGCTGTCGCGGCCGGTGTACCAGCCAAGCGGCATCGAGCCGGTCAGCTCCTTGATGATCTGCATGCCGATGCGCATGTGCTCGCGCTCGGTGGCTTCATCAATGTTCTGGTAGTGGATCCAGCGCCAGCCGTGGCAGGCGATCTCATGGCCCAGCTCCACAAACGCGCGCGTGAGTTCCGGATGGCGCTGCAGCGCCATCGACACGCCGAAAATGGTCAGCGGCAGGCCGCGGCGCTCGAACTCGCGCAGGATGCGCCAGACGCCCGCGCGCGAGCCGTATTCGTAGATCCCCTCCATGCTCATGTGGCGGTCGGGGTAGGCCGCGGCGCCGACGATTTCGGAGAGGAACTGCTCGGATGCGGCATCGCCGTGCAGGACGCAGTTCTCGCCGCCCTCTTCGTAGTTGAGGACGAACTGCAGGGCGACGCGCGCGCCGCCAGGCCAGCGGGCGTGCGGCGGCCGGGCGCCGTAGCCGATGAGATCGCGTGGATAGTTCTGCTTTGTCATGGGTCGTATCTGCTTCAGGGAACCGGCCGTCCATCCTTGCGGTGGATCGGCCTGGGACCGCTGTGCCTTGCGGCGGCCGGCACGCTGCAGTGCGTGGAAGCGCTGCAGACTACGCAATGAGCGTGCCATTCATGCCGCCGCGTCGGCCGCGGTCCCGGTTGCTGCGATTACTCCGTGCCGTGCGAATTCGCGGCCGCGTTGCGCATGGCCTCTTCGCGCGACTGGATGCCGTTGTAGAAGAGGTTCAGTGCCACGGCCACGATGGTGCCGAGCACGATCCCGCTGTGGGTGAACGGGACCGTCCACTTCGGCAGGTACTGGAAGAACGTCGGCGCCAGGGTCGGGATCATGCCGAAGCCGATCGCGATGGCGACGATGAACAGGTTGTGGCGGTTGCGGTTGAAATCGCAGCTGCCCAGGATGCGGATGCCGGTGGCGGCCACCATGCCGAACATCACGATGCCGGCACCGCCGAGCACGAACTGCGGCACCGATGCCACCACGTGCGCCATCTTGGGGAACAGGCCGAACGCGATCAGGATGATGCCGCCGGCCGCCGCCACATAGCGCGAGCGCACGCCGGTCACGGTCACCAGGCCCACGTTCTGCGAGAACGAGGTGTACGGGAAGGTGTTGAAGACGCCGCCGATCACCGTGCCCAGGCCGTCGGCGCGCAGGCCGCGGGTCAGCTCTTCGTTGCTGAGCTTCTTGCCGGTGATGTCCGACAGCGCCAGGAACATGCCGGTCGATTCCACCAGCGTGATCAGCATGACGATGCACATCGACAGGATCGCGCTCACTTCGAAGGTCGGGATGCCGAAGTGCAGCGGCGTGATGACGGCAACGAAGCTCGCTTCGTCCAGGCCCTCGAACGAGACCTTGCCCATGGCCATGGCCACCAGCGTGCCGGCGATGATGCCGAGCAGCACCGCGCAGTTGGCCACCAGGCCGCGGCCGTACTTGGTCAGCAGCAGGATGATCGCCAGCGTGAGCCCTGCAATGCCGAGGCTGCTCAGGTCGCCGTAGGCCAGGTTGGGGACTTCCTTGACCACGCCGTCGATCACCGCACGCGTGGTCGGCTGGCCGCCGGCCGCCCAGTTGATGCCCACGCGCATCAGCGACACGCCGATCAGCGTGATCACGGTGCCAGTGACCACGGGCGGAAACAAGCCAAGCATGCGGCCCATCAACGGTGCGACCAGAATGCCGAACACGCCCGAGGCGATCACCGCGCCATAGATGCCAAGCAGGCCGATGTTCGGGTCGGAGCCGATGGCGATCATCGGCGCCACCGAGGCAAAGGTCACGCCCATCATCACGGGCATGCGGATGCCGAACTTCCAGAAGCCGAAGGCCTGGATCAGCGTGGCCAGGCCGGCGGCGAACAGGTCCGCGTTGATCAGGAAAGCCAGCTGGTCCTTGGGCAGCTTCAGCGCGCCACCGATGATCAGGGGGACAGCGACGGTTCCGGCATACATCACCAGCACATGCTGCAGTCCGAGTGCGAGCAGGCGCCCGGAGGGCAAACGCTCGTTGGTCAGGTCCGTCGGGACCGTGGTGCTTGCGGAAGTCATTGGGTGTGTCTCCTCTCCTTTGGTTTGATGGGAACACCGGCCTCCGTGGCCTCCTTTTGGGACAGCGCCGCCGCCGCGTCCTTCAGGACGCTGTCATGGGCGGCGCTGCCAGGCCTCGTGCTCTGTGATGCCGGCGGGAACACCGTGCTAGGTGGAGCGGCCCAGCACGCTGCGAAGATCGAAGGCGCCCGGATCGTCGGGCTGTACGCGGTCGGCGCAGGCGCCGAGGTGGTGCGCCATGCGCGACTGGGCCAGCGCGGCATCGCCCTGTTCCAGTGCGTCGAGGATTTCCTCGTGCTCGTCGAACGAGCACGCGTTATTGCCGGGCGCTTCCACGCTGGCGATCATCAGCGTGGTGCGCGAGACCAGCCGGCGCATCATGTTGACCAGCAACGCGTTGCCGGACAGCTCGGCCAGCGCGGTGTGGAACTCGGCCGACAGGCGGATCCAGGTAGGACGGTCGTGCGTGAGGAAGGCCTGGCGCTCGCTGGCCACCATCTTGCGCAGCGGCGCGATCACGGTCTTCACGTCGGGCATGGCGGCGAGCTTGTCGAGCACGGCGCGTTCCATCATCTGGCGCAGTTCGAACATGTCGTGCGCCTCGTCGGTGGACGGGCTGGCGATAAAGGCGCCGCGGTTGGGTTCGAGGTCCACCATGCCGTCAGCGGCCAGGTGCGACAGCACCTTGCGTACCGTGTGCCGTGCCGTGGCATAGATCTCGCAAAGCGAATGCTCGGTCAGCTTGGTGCGCGGCGGCAGCCGGTGCTCCATGATCGCGTCGTAGATCTCGTGATACATGCGCTCCTCGACCGAGCCCTTGCGTGCGGGCTTCTCGGATTTCTGTTCGGTCAGGGCGGCGTCGGCGACACCGGCAATCAGCTTCAGGCTCTTGGACATCTTGGCACCAAGCGGTAGGACGGAAACAGCGGGCCGCGGCCCCTGCGGGACCACCGTCTGTGGCACCGGGAAATCCCGGCTATCAGCAAGCGGTGATCCGAAAATTGTTGACAATTATTTGGTTAGGCATTCAATATTGTCAACAAAACAGAATCAGGTTTTCGACAACTAAGGGTTATCCCTCAGTTGTCAACCGGGCCGGTGCAGGCGCATTGTCGCCACGCACCAACCCGGCGCCGGGATGCGTTAAATGACGTACCGAGCGGGCACCATTCCCACATATGGTGCTAGTGAAGGCAGCGGCGCCCCTCACAACCCAATCGCAAAAGGACCAATACGATGGGACGCTTGACCACCCACGTTCTCGACACCGCAGCCGGCACGCCGGGCCAGGGTATGTCGATTACTCTCCATAAAATTGTCAACAATCGCCGCGAAACGCTGAAGACCGTGGTCACCAACCACGACGGCCGTTGCGACCAGCCCTTGCTGGAAGGCGCCGACCTTGCCGTCGGCGAGTACGAGCTGGAGTTCGCCGCGGGCGACTACTTCCGCGCGCAAGGCGTGAAGCTGCCTGAACCGGCGTTCCTGAACGTCGTGCCCCTGCGTTTCGGCATTGCCGACCCCAATGCGCACTACCACGTGCCGCTCCTGGTTTCGCCGTGGTCGTACTCGACCTACCGCGGCAGCTGATCCGGTGGTCTAGGGAAACAGGAGACAAGACATGGAAGGCTATATCCTCGACTGGGCCAATATGCTGCTGCGGTGGGTGCACGTCATCACCGCCATCGCATGGATCGGTTCCTCGTTCTATTTCGTCTGGCTGGACAACAGCCTGACCAAGCCCATCGCCCCCGACCTGAAGGAGAAGGGCGTGGACGGCGAGCTGTGGGCCGTGCACGGCGGCGGCTTCTACAACCCGCAGAAGTACCTGACCGCGCCGAAGTCGCTGCCCGAGAACCTGCACTGGTTCTACTGGGAGTCGTACTCGACCTGGATGAGCGGTTTCGCGCTGCTGGTGGTGCTGTACCTGTTCAACGCCAGCACGTTCCTGATCGACAAGAGCGTGTTCGACATGTCCCCTGGCGCGGCCGTCGGCTTCGCGGTGTCGTACCTGCTGATCGGCTGGATCGTCTATGACAGCATCTGCCGCCTGTTCGGCAAGAACGACCGTCTGGTCGGCATCCTGGTGGCGCTCTACATCGCGGCCGCGGCCTTCGTCGCCTGCCACATCTTCTCGGGCCGCGCGGCGTTCCTGCTGACCGGCGCGATGGTGGCGACGATCATGAGCGCCAACGTGCTGGTGTGGATCATCCCGGGCCAGCGCAAGGTCGTGGCGGCACTGAAAGCCGGCCAGCCGGTGGACCCGATCCACGGCAAGCGCGGCAAGCAGCGCAGCGTGCACAACACCTACTTCACGCTGCCGGTGCTGTTCGCCATGTTGTCGAACCACTACAGCATGACCTACGCCGCCAAGAACAACTGGCTGGTGCTGATCCTGATCATGCTGGCCGGCGTGCTGATCCGCCAGTTCTTCATCCTGAAGCACAAGGGCAAGATCAATGTGCTGTGGCCTGCTGCCGGCGTTGCCGCGCTCGGCGTAGTGGCCGTGTTGATCGCGCCGCAGCCGCGTCCGGTCGTAGCCAGCAACGGTGCTGAAGCCGCTGCCACCGCGGTGAGCTTCACCAAGGTCCAGGAAGTGATCAATACGCGCTGCGTGCAGTGCCACGCCGAAGCGCCGAAGATGATGCCGACCGCGGCCAAGGGCATCAAGCTCGACACCGCCGACGAGATCAAGGCGCACGCCCAGCTGATCTACCAGCAGGCTGTCCAGCAGAAGGCCATGCCGCTGGGCAATGTGACGCAGATCACGGACGACGAACGTGCGCTGCTGGGGCAGTGGTTTGAAGGCGGTGCCAAGACGACGAACTGATCTTCATTCAGCATGAGGGCTCGCCGGCGAGCGGGCCCACGAAAACTGAGCATCGGTGATCGACGGTCCGGTGGTCGCGCAGTCTGGCGGCCGTCAGTACCGGACCGGCGAGGGTTTGAACGGGGCTTCGGCTCCGTTTTTTTTGAGCTCGGCATGATGGGAGGGAGAGATTCTTCGCCGGATTGCGGGGAATGGGTAATGACGGGGTTGTCGTGCTTGGCGGGCGCTGCTGTTTCGCCGGCGTAGCCGGCGAGTCACTTTTGTCTCGCGACAAAAGTAACCAAAAACGCGTTTTCGTGGCTGAGGAACGCCGATCCAATCATCACCACAAAGCCCCCGCCGGCCACGCCGGCGAAACAGCGGCGCCCGCCAAGAACGACAATCCAGTCACCACCAAAACCCGCCGAGGAACCAAAAAAAACCGCTCCGAAGAGCGGCTTATGCTTCAGGCGGACCACTAGCCCATACCGAATCAGTCATCCAGCAGCGACAGATCCCGCACCGCACCCTTGTCCGCCGACATGACCAGCTTCGCATACGCCTTGAGCGCAGCCGACACCTTGCGCGGACGCGCCTTGGCCGGCCTCCACCCCTTGGCGTTCTGCTCCGCGCGGCGGCGTGCCAGTTCCTCATCCGACACGAGCACGTTGATCGTGCGGTTCGGAATGTCGATGCGGATCTTGTCGCCGTCGCGCACCAGGCCGATCGCGCCGCCAGCCGCCGCTTCCGGCGAGCAGTGGCCGATGGACAGACCCGAGGTGCCGCCCGAGAAGCGGCCGTCGGTCAGCAGCGCGCACGCCTTGCCCAGGCCCTTGGACTTGATATAGCTCGTCGGGTAGAGCATTTCCTGCATGCCGGGGCCGCCCTTGGGACCTTCGTAGCGCACGATCACCACGTCGCCGGCCTTGACCTTGTCGTTGAGGATGTTCTCGACGGCTTCGTCCTGCGACTCGGTAACGTGGGCCGAACCCTCGAACACCAGGATGCTTTCATCGACGCCGGCGGTCTTCACCACGCAGCCATCGAGCGCGATATTGCCGGTCAGCACGGCCAGGCCGCCTTCCTTCGAGAACGCGTGCTCGTACGAGCGGATGCAGCCCTCGGCACGGTCCAGGTCCAGGCTGGGCCAGCGCGTGTTCTGGCTGAATGCGACCTGCGTCGGAATGCCGGCCGGGCCGGCCATGTAGAAGGTCTTGACGGCGTCGTCCTGCGTGCGGGTGATGTCCCACTGGTTCAGCGCATCGCCGAGCGTGGCGGCGTGCACGGTCGGCACATCGGTGTGCAGCTTGCCGGCGCGCTCAAGCTCGCCGAGGATCGCCATGATGCCGCCCGCGCGGTGCACATCCTCGATGTGGTACTTGTTGGTGTTGGGCGCGACCTTGCACAGCTGCGGCACGACGCGCGACAGGCGGTCGATGTCGGTCATCGTGAAATCGATGCCGGCTTCTTGCGCAATCGCCAGCAGGTGCAGGATGGTGTTGGTCGAGCCGCCCATGGCGATGTCCAGCGTCATCGCGTTCTCGAAGGCCTTGAAGCCGACCGAGCGCGGCAGGATGCGCGCGTCCTCCTGTTCGTAGTACTGGCGGGCGAGTTCGACGATGCGGCTGCCGGCGCGCTTGAACAGCTGCTCGCGGTCCGCGTGCGTGGCGACCACCGTGCCGTTGCCGGGCAGCGACAGGCCCAGCGCCTCGGTCAGGCAGTTCATCGAGTTGGCCGTGAACATGCCCGAGCAGGAACCGCAAGTCGGGCAGGCGGAGCGCTCCACCTCGGCCACGTCGGCGTCGGAATAGGACGAGTCGGCGGCGATCACCATGGCGTCGACGAGGTCGAGCTTCTTGAATTCGACGGCCTTGGTGACGGGGTTGGCCAGGCGCGTCTTGCCGGCTTCCATGGGGCCGCCCGAGACGAAGATCACGGGAATGTTCAGGCGCATCGCTGCCATCAGCATGCCCGGGGTGATCTTGTCGCAGTTCGAGATGCACACCATGGCGTCGGCGCAGTGCGCGTTGACCATGTATTCGACCGAGTCGGCGATGATGTCGCGGCTCGGCAGCGAATAGAGCATGCCGTCGTGGCCCATGGCGATGCCGTCATCGACCGCGATGGTGTTGAATTCCTTGGCCACGCCGCCGGCGGCCTCGATCTCGCGCGCGACCAGCTGGCCCAGGTCCTTCAGGTGGACGTGGCCGGGCACGAACTGGGTGAACGAGTTCACCACCGCGATGATCGGCTTGTTGAAATCGTCGTCTTTCATGCCGGTGGCGCGCCACAGGGAGCGCGCACCTGCCATGTTGCGGCCGGCGGTGGAAGTCTTGGAACGGTATGCGGGCATTGTGGGGTGGTTGAGTCGATATCGCAGAAAGGATCCGGGGCCACGGGAATAGGGACCCCTCGCGCGCCCGTGCGTACAACCTCTTGAGCTGCGCCCTGGGCAGAACTCGCGATTATCCCACACCGCCGGGCGCGTGTAGCCGGCGCGCCCATGATGGCGCTTGCGAAGGTCAGCCGCCGATATTCAGCAGCGCCAGCACGCCCAGCACCAGGAAGATGCAGGCGGCGATCTTGTGCACGAGGCCGATCGGCATCTTGTTGGCGAACTTGTCGCCGAGCAGCACGGCCGGCGCATTGGCCAGCATCATGCCGAAGGTGGTGCCGGCGACCACGGCCAGGACCGCGCCGTTGAAGCGGGCGGCCAGCGCAACAGTGGCGATCTGGGTCTTGTCGCCCATCTCGGCAAAGAAGAACGCGACGATGGTGGTGGCCAGGATGCCGAGAGCGCCCTTGACGGGTTTGGCTTCCTCTTCGTCGTCGAACTTGTCGGGGATCAGCATCCAGCCGGCCATGGCGATGAAGCCCAGGCCCAGGATCCAGCGCAGCAGCGTGTCGCCGAGCACGTGCGTGATCCATCCGCCCAGTGCGCCGGCAAAGCCGTGATTGACGACGGTGGCGATCAGGATGCCAAGGATGATGGGAAGGGGCTTGCGATAGCGTGCGGCCAGGACGAGCGAGAGCAACTGCGTCTTGTCGCCCATTTCGGCGAGCGCGACGATGCCTGTGGAGACGAGGAAGGCTTCCATGTTGTTGTGTGAGTAACCCGGGCCGCATGCATCGCGAGATGCCAATGACGCACACCTTTCCCGGCCCGGCCAGAAAGGTATGGTCATCGGTCTCGCCAGGCCTTGGATCGGGCTGGGCCTGATGGCCAGCCGGGTCCGGAGCTGCGCACGCCATAACCGCAAGCGGTCAAGTCTGTTGACGTACGCCCCTGTCTGCCGGATTCCGCATTGCGCGGCGCGTTCAGAGCAGGGCGGCTACTCCCCAATGGAAGCCGCGATTATAGCGGCGCCGGCGGTGAGCGTCCACCGCCGGGAAAACGTGCCTTGTCAGGCCGGCACCGGCGACTGCTCGCTGGTGCGGCGGCCGCGGAAGTCGGTCCAGCACAGGGCCTTGAAGTCGTACAGCTTGCAGCGGCGCGCGGTGTCGAAATACCAGCGCCACGAGAAGTTCTCGATGATGATGCGGCCCGGCAGCGCGTGTTCCAGCAGCGCCTGGGCGCGCTTCAGGCGGTACAGCGGCACGCTCATGTCCACGTGGTGCGCGGTGTGCTCCATGATGTGGTGCAGCGCCGAGCCGATGCCATGGCGAAAACGCAGGTGGACGGTGGTCGAGACGAAGGGCTGGGCCTTGGCCCACATGCTCTTGGTGTCGTACCACGCCACGCTGGTATGGGTGTGGTGCACGTACAGCACGAAGCCGACCGTCAGGTTCCAGACCAGGAACGGCAGTACGAAACCGGCACCGACCATGATCCAGGCCGATTGCCCGGTCGCCAGTGCGGCCCACACCAGCGCGCCGATCCACGCGACGCCAAAGGCGGCCACCAGCGCGCAGTCGGCCATGAAGATGGGCCGGCGCGTGGCCATCTGGCGCTTGCTCGGGAAGAACAGCTTGAACCACCAGATCTCGATCAGGTAGTACAGTCCGGCGCCGAAGCCGTTGCGGTAGATGCGCTCCATCACCCGGCGCCAGCGCGGCAGTGCCTGGAATTCCTCGAGCGAATAGGGCGCCCAGACGAAGTCGAAGCCCTTCAGGTTGGTGTAGCCGTGGTGCACGACGTTATGGCCGACTTCCCACAGGCTGTAGGGCGTCAGCGACGGCAGGAAGGTCAGGCGGCCCAGCCACTTGTTCAGGCCGCGGCGCGGCGTCAGGCTCTGGTGGCAGGCGTCGTGCCCGATGATGAACAGCCGGGCGATGATCAGGCCGGCCAGCACACCCAGGCCGAGCTTGGCCGCCCAGTGCGGGGCCAGCACAATGCCGGCCAGCGTGGCCGCGAACAGCAGGTAGTCGAAGGCGAATAGCATCAGCGCGCGCGGCGTGCTGCGCTGGCCCAGCGGGATCAGCCAGCCGCGGATGATCTTTCGCGAGGGCAGCGGCTGGTCGGGGGCAATCGGTTCAGGAAACGGCTGGTCGGCACGGGCCGGTGCTTCAAACGTTACCTCGGGATGCGTGGCAGCGGTGGTGGTCATGGAAACCTTCAGGTTGCAGGCGTTGCTGAAGGCCTGATTTGGCCGGCAACGGAACCGTAAAGGTTAGAGGGCTTCGCCGCTCCGAGTCTTGACCCCCGTCAATTCATGCCGGAGCGCTCGCGGGTAATAACGACCTGCGGCCGCGCGGTGCGGCCGCAGGTAGATCAGTCATCACATGACCGTCGCCTGCACCGCCTCGCCCATCACATAGACGCTATCGATCACGCGGTCGTCGCCGAGCATGGCAAAGGCGAACAGCTGTTCTTCCAGCGATTCGGAGCGGCCGCTGCGGCGTGCAATCAGCGGCGTGGCTTGCGGATCCAGCACGACGAAGTCGGCCTCGCAGCCCTCGCTGAAGCTGCCGATGCGGTCGGACCAGCCCAGGGCCTCGGCCGCGGCGCGCGTGGCCAGGTAGAACATGCGCAGCGCCGTCAGGTGGTAGCCGCCCATGCGCGCGACCTTGTGCGCGGCGTTCATGGTGCGGAACATCGAGAACGAGGTGCCGCCACCGACGTCGGTCGCCAGCGTCACGTTCAGGCGGTTGGCGTCGGACTGGTGGAAGTCGTAGAAGCCGCTGCCGAGGAACAGGTTCGAGGTCGGGCAGTGCGCGACCGCGGCGCCGCTGTCGGCCAGGCGCCGGCGGTCATCCTGGTCCAGGTAGATCGCGTGGCCGTAGAACGCGCCCGGGCGCAGCAGCCCGTAGCGGTCGTACACGTCCAGGTAGCTGCGCGCGTCCGGGAACAGTTCGGCCACCCACTTCACCTCGTCGCGGTTCTCGGCCACATGGGTCTGGATGAACGCGTCCGGATAGGCCCTGGCCAGCTCGCCGCACGCGGCAAGCTGCGCTTCGGTCGAGGTCGGCGCGAAACGCGGCGTGATGGCGTAGGCCAGGCGGCCCTTGTTATGCCAGCGCGACAGCAGGTCGGCCGAATCGCGCGCGCCGGTTTCGGCGGTGTCGCGCAGGAATTCGGGGCAGTTGCGGTCCATCATCACCTTGCCGGTGATCATGCGCAGGTTGCGCTGCTCGCTCTCGGCAAACAGCGCCTCGGCCGAGGCCTTGTGCACGGTGCTCCAGACCACCGCGCTGGTGGTGCCGTTGCGCAGCAGTTCGTCGGTGAAAAAGCCGGCCACCGCGCGCGCGTATTCGGGCTCGGCAAAGCGGCGTTCCTCGGGGAAGGTGTAGGTGTCCAGCCAGTGCAGCAGGCCCGGCGACGGCGACGCGATGATGTCGGTCTGCGGGTAGTGCACGTGGGTGTCGATAAAGCCCGGCACGATCAGCTTGCCGCGGTGGTCCACCACCTCGGCGCCGGCCGGGATGCGCGATGCGAGCGCGGTGTAGTCGCCGGCCGCGACGATGCGGCCAGCCGTGACGATCAGCAGACCATCCTCCCAATACTGATAGGCGTCCTCATGGAACTGCGGGTCGCGCAGGAAATGCAGCACGCGGCCGCGGATCGCGCGGGTAATGGACGGGGTCGGGGGAGTGGTCGTCATGGTCTGTCTCTCGGGACCGGCCCGCGCAAGCGCGCAGGGCCGGGCATAGGTATGCGCCGCGCTCAGGCCGCAGGGGCCGTGGCGGGCGGGGAAGTGGGCGTTGCCGACCAGAAGTGGTCGACTTCCGCCAGGAACTCGGCTTTCTGCACCGGGGGCAGGAAGGCCGCTTCAAAACTGTTGCGCGCGAGCTGGTGGGCATCGGCGGCATCGAGCGGCAGCGCCTCGAACGTGGCTTCCCAGTTGGCGTTCATGTAGCCGCCGAAGTAGGCCGGGTCGTCCGAGTGCAGCGTGATCATGACGCCGGCATCGAGCATGCGCTTGAGCGGATGCTCGCGCAGGTCCGGGTGCACCTTGAGCTTCTGGTTCGACAGCGGACATACCGTCAGCGCCACGCGCTCGCGCGCCAGGCGCTCGATCAGCGCGGCATCGTCGATCGAACGCACGCCGTGGTCGATGCGTTCGACCTTGAGGATGTCGAGCGCGTCGCTGACATACTGCGCGGGGCCTTCCTCGCCGGCATGGGCCACGAGGTGCAGGCCGAGTTCGCGGGCACGCGCGAACACGCGCGCGAATTTCTCGGGCGGGTTGCCTTGTTCCGAAGAATCGAGCCCGACGCCGACGAAGCGGTCACGGTACGGCAGCGCGGCTTCCAGCGTCGCGAATGCGTCCTCCTCCGGCAGATGCCGCAGGAAGCAGAGGATCATGCTGCTCGAGAAATCGTATTCGGTGCGCGCCTGAGCCAGCGCGTCGGCGATGCCGTCGATCACGGTGCCGATCGGCACGCCGCGCGCGGTATGGGTCTGCGGATCGAAGAAGATCTCGGCATGGCGGACGTTGTCGGCGACGGCGCGCTTGACGTAGTCCATGGTCATGTCGAAGAAATCTTCCTCCGTCAGCAGCACGCTGGCGCCGGCGTAGTAGATATCCAGGAACGATTGCAGGTCGGTGAATGCATACGCCGCGCGCAGGGCCTCGACGCTCGGGTAGGGCAGGGTCACGTGGTTGCGCTGGGCCAGCCGGAAGATCAGCTCGGGTTCGAGCGTGCCTTCGATATGCACGTGCAGTTCAGCCTTGGGGGTACGGCGGATCTTGTCCGCCAGCGCGGCATCGATGGTCATGGGGGGCCTCGGTCTTGTGGTTACGGATGCACCGTCTCCCCGTGGCTCGCGTGCAGCGCGGCGAGGCGCTGGTCGCGGACCTGCAGCAACTGGGCGACGATGGCTACCGCAATCATAGCCGGAGCCTTGTCTGTGATCCCCGATACCCCCATCGGGCAAGTCATTTCCGGGAAGCGTGCCGGGTCGACGCCATGGTCCGCAAGCCGGTGTTCGAAGCGAGCGCGCTTGGTCTTGGACCCGATCAGCCCGAAGTACGCGAAGTCCGTGCGCCGGAAGATCTCCTCGCACAGGGTCTGGTCCAGCGCGTGGCTGTGCGTCATGACCAGGAAATAGCTGCCCGCGGGCGCCTGTGCCACCACGGCTTCGGGCGTGTCGCTGGCCTCGGCCTCGACGTTGTCGGGCAGGCCGGCCGGGAACAGTGTGTCGCGCTCGTCGACCCAGTGCACGCGGCAGGGCAGGTTGGCGAGGACTTTCACCAGGGCATGGCCGACATGGCCCGCGCCGAACAGCACGACGTGCATTTCGTCGGGCACCAGGGTGTCGGTCCATGAGCCGTCGGCTTCCAGTGTGACGGCCGGCACGACCGCACGGGCTTGCGCAAAGGTCACGGCACCATGGGCCGGCACCGAGCGCTGCAATGGCTTGCCCGCGGCAAAAGCGGCCTCCACGGCATCCAGCCAGTGCAGGTCATCCTTGCCGAGGACTTCGAAAGCCAGTTGCACGACGCCGCCGCAGCATTGGCCCAGCGCCGGGCCCAGCGGAATGCGCTCGATGCGGCGCTGCTCCTTGCCTTCATCGAGCATGGCACGCGCGATATCCATGCCGCGCCATTCCAGGTGCCCGCCGCCGATGGTCCCGACCAGGTCGTTGGCGCTGACCAGCATGCGGATGCCTGGCTCGCGCGGCGCGGAGCCCTTGACTTCGACGATGGTGACCATTGCCACCGGCACGCCGGTGCGCACCATGCGCGCGGCGTCGGCGAAGCGGAAGGGTTTGAGCGGTGCATCCTGCATGTCGGGGGCCTTTGGTCGGTGACGCCGGCTCATGCCGGTCTCGTTGTCAATCGTGCTGTCGGTTGGCTGCCTGGGGGTGGCGCGCGCCTGCGCGAGCGGCCGGCCCCTGGCCCGTCGGCGGGCGGGCAAGGGGGGAAAGTCCGGCGGGCCCGGCAGGCGCGCGCGTCAGGCCGGCTGTGCGGCGCGTTCGGGCATAGCCCGTACCTCGCGTACCGCTTCCACGGCGTCCAGGATGGCTTCGCTGGTGGCCGGTGCGCGCAGCGGCGGGTTGACCTGGTAGTCACCCACGGCCGCGATCGCGTCGCGGATCGCGAAGAACACCGAGAACGGCAGCAGCAGCGGCGGTTCGCCCACAGCCTTGGAGCGGTGGATGCTGTCTTCCACGTTCCGGTTCTGGAACAGGCGCACGTTGAATTCTTCCGGGCAGTCGTTGATGGTCGGGATCTTGTAGGTGGACGGGGCATGCGTCATCAGCTTGCCGTCCTGGTTCCACCACAGTTCCTCGGTCGTCAGCCAGCCCATGCCCTGGATGAAGGCGCCCTCCACCTGGCCGATGTCGATGGCCGGGTTCAGCGACTTGCCCGCATCGTGCAGGGCGTCGGCGCGCAGCAGCTTCCATTCGCCGGTCAGCGTGTCCACCAGCACCTCGGAGCAGGCCGCACCGTAAGCGTAGTAATAGAACGGCCGGCCATGCAGCTTTTTCTGGTCCCAGTGCAGCTTGGGCGTGGTGTAGAAACCGTCGGACCACAGCTGCACGCGCGCCAAATAGGCTTCGCGGGCGAGGTCGCCGAAGGACGCGCGCAGTTCGCCGGCGACGACTAGATCGTCGTTGAAGCGCACGGTATCGACCTCGACACCCGCCTTGCGGGCGATGAACGCAGCCAGGCGCTCGCGGATCTGGCGCGCGGCGTCCTGCGCGGCCTTGCCGTTCAGGTCGGCGCCCGTCGACGCGGCGGTGGCCGAGGTATTGGCCACCTTGCTGGTGTCGGTCGCGGTCACGCGCACGCGCTCCAGGCGGATGCCCAGTTCATGCGCCACCACCATCGCCACCTTGGTGTTCAGGCCCTGGCCCATTTCGGTGCCGCCGTGGTTCACCAGCACCGAGCCGTCGTTGTACACGTGCACGAGCGCGCCGGCCTGGTTGTAGTGGGCCACGTTGAACGAGATGCCGAACTTCACCGGCGTGATCGCGATGCCCTTCTTCAGGACCGGGCTGGCCGCGTTGAACGCACGCGTGGCCGCGCGGCGCGCGCGGTATTCGCTGGTCGCCACCAGTTCGTCGATCAGTTCGTGGATGACGTTGTCTTCCACGGTCTGCCCATACGGCGTGACATTGCGCTCGGTCTTGCCGTAGAAGTTGGCGCGGCGCACGTCCAGCGAGTCCTTGCCGACATTGCGTGCCACGTTGTCGAGGATGTACTCGATCGCGAACGCGCCCTGCGGGCCGCCGAAGCCGCGGAACGCGGTATTGCTCTGCGTGTTGGTCTTGCCGCAGTAGCCGTCGATCTGCACGTTCGGCAGCCAGTAGGCGTTGTCGAAGTGGCAGATCGCGCGGGTCATCACCGGGCCGGACAGGTCGGCCGAGAAGCCGGCGCGCGACACCATGTCGATCTTTACGCCTTCGATGCGGCCTTCCGTGTCGTGGCCGACCTCGTAGTCGAACACGAAGTCATGGCGCTTGCCGGTGATCATCATGTCGTCGTCGCGGTCCGGACGCAGTTTGACCGGGCACATCAGCTTCCACGCCGCCAGCGATGCGCAGCAAGCGAACATGGCCGATTGCGATTCCTTGCCGCCGAAGCCGCCGCCCATGCGGCGGCATTCCACCAGCACCTGGTGCGCATGCCAGCCCAGCATGTGGGCCACGGCGTGCTGCATCTCGGTCGGGTGCTGGGTCGAGCACCACACATGCATGCCGTCGTTTTCGCGCGGCGCGGCGTAGGCGATCTGGCCTTCCAGGTAGAACTGTTCCTGGCCGCCCAGGCGGATATTGCCGGCGTCGCGCTGCGCGGCAGCGGCGATATGCTGAACCGGCTCGCCGCGGGTCAGGTGCATCGGCGGCAGCACGTAGCTGCCCGCCGCGTGCGCGGCCTCGGGCGACAGCACCGGGGGCAGGTCTTCATATTCGATGACGCCTAGCCTTGCCGCGCGGCGCGCCGCATCGTGCGACGTCGCCACCACCACGAAGATCGGCTGGCCGATGAACTGCACCACGTCGCGTGCCAGGATCGGATCGTCGTGGATGATCGGGCCGCAGTCGTTGACGCCGGGAATGTCGTCCACGGTCAGCACGTCGACCACGCCCGGCGCCGCGCGCACCTTGTCGAGCGAAATCGACCTGATGCGGGCATGGGCGCGGCTGCTCATGCCGAGCGCCGCGTGCAGCGTGCCGGCCAGCTCGGGAATGTCGTCGGTATAGGTGGCGGTGCCCGCCACGTGCAGGTGCGCCGATTCGTGCGGGCGCGAGATGCCGACCTGCGGCACGGTCTCGTCGGCCACGCTGGCGTCGAGCAGGAAGGGTTCGGTTTGCTTGTTCATGCCGATCTTTCCTCAGGCCGTGGCGGTTGCGGTGGCGCCGGCGCCGATCGCGCGGACGTTGACGGCGGATGCGGGCAGCGCATCGGCGCGCGTCTCCAGCCAGAAGCGGTACAGCAGGTTGGCGGCACCGCGTGTGCGGTACGAGGCGGTCGAACGCATGTCGGTCAGCGGCGTGAAGTCCTGAGTAAGGGCGGCCATGCCGGCGCGCACGGTGGCCTCGTTCCACGGCTGGCCGGTCAGCGCGGCCTCGGTGGCCGCGCCGCGCTTGGGCGTGGCGGCCATGCCGCCGAACGCAACGCGCGCCTGTGTGATCACACCTTGCTCGACCGTGATGCCGAACGCGGCGCACACGGCGGAAATATCCTCGTCAAAGCGTTTGGACAGCTTGTAGGTCCTGAAGTGCTGGGGTCCCTTGACCGGCACACGCAGCGCGGCGACGAACTCGCCCTCGGCCATGGCCGTCTTCTGGTAAGCCAGGTAGAGGTCTTCGAGCGGCAGCGTACGGCGCGTCTCGCCGCGTTGCAGTACCACTTCGGCACCCAGCGCGATCAGGGCCGGCATGGAGTCGCCGATCGGCGAGCCGTTGGCGATATTGCCGCCGAGCGTGCCGGCATTGCGGATCGGCAGCGAGGCGAAGCGCTTCCACATTTCTTCGAGCTCGGGGTGCGCGGCGGTCAGCGCCGCATAGGCCTTCTCCAGCGTCACGCCGGCGCCGATCTCGATCATGCCGTCGCACTCGGTGACGGACTGCAGGTCTTCCACCTGGCCGATATAGAGCAGGTTGCCGAGCTCGCGGAACTGCTTGGTCACCCACAAGCCCACGTCGGTGCTGCCCGCCAGGATGCGGATGCCCGGTTCGGCAGCCTTGATCGCGCCGAACTCCGCCGCGGTGCGCGGGGCGTAGAAGTTCTGTCCCTGGGCGCTGTAGCGGAAGGTCTCGCCGCGCTTCAGGCTGCGCAGCTTGTCGGCGATCTGCTTCGGGTCGAGCTTGCTCGCGTGCGGCGCGGGCAGGGCCATCATGCGCTCGCCGGCGTCGATGATCGGGCGGTAGCCGGTGCAGCGGCACAGGTTGCCGGTCAGCGCGTCGCAGATGGTCTGGCGCGGCGGGGCTTCGCCGCCCGGGGTGTGCTGCTGGTACAGCGCCCACAGCGACATGACGAAGCCGGGCGTGCAGAAGCCGCATTGCGAACCGTGGCATTCGACCATGGCTTCCTGCACGGGGTGCAGGGTGCCGTCGGCCTGGCGCAGGTCCTCGACGGTGATCAGCGCCTTGCCGTCGAGCGTGGGCAGGAACTGGATGCAGGCGTTGACGGCCTTGAATTCGACATCGCCGCCGTCCTGCAGCTCGCCGATCACGACGGTGCAGGCGCCGCAGTCGCCTTCGGCGCAGCCTTCCTTGGTGCCGGTGCAGCGCACGTCCTCGCGCAGGTACTGCAGCACGGTGCGGGTAACGGGGGCGTCGGATACTTCCCTGACCTGGCCGCGATGGAAAAAGCGGATGGTTTGCGTCTCCATGGTCTTTATCTCGTTCTGTGATGGCGGAAACATAGCATCGGTGCAATTCATGCAATATTCGGCCCAGGTGATATGCCCCATCAGAAAGCCCATCCATCGGCCCTCCCACGCCCGGATTGACCGATGGCGGGTTGCCTGACATACACTATGCGCCGTTCCCTTCCCCCACGCCAGGCTCCCGGCCAAGCCCCGGCAGCACCCCTATCGCCATGCACGGACGCGACCATCTCGATACCTATTTGCTGCGGGTGCTCCACACCCTGCTGACCGAGCAGAGCGTGACCCGCACGGCCGTGCGCCTGGGCCAGTCGCAGCCGGCCATCAGCAATACGCTCAAGCGCCTGCGCGAGATCACCGGCGACGCCATTTTGGTGCGGGGCAAAAGCGGCATGGTGCCGACCGAGCGCGGGCGCGAACTGCTGGAGCTGGCCGAACAGAGCCTGGCGGCGATGGACCGCATCGCACGGCCGCCGCAGCAGTTCGACCCGGCCACCACCACCCGTACCTTCCACCTGGGCGCGCCGGACTACCTGGACGCCTTCTTCCTGCCCAACATCGTCGAGCGCATGCGCCGGCTGGCCCCTGGCGCCAAGCTGTTCGTGCACCCCATGACCTCGTCGGGCGACTTCCTTGAAGACCTGGAGCAGGGCCAGCTGGACATCGTCGTCGGCAACTGGCTGTCGCCGCCGGAGCACCTGCATATCTCGCCGCTGTTCGACGACGAGGTGGTCTGCATGCTGGGCGCCCAGCATCCGCTGGCGCGCAAGGGGCTGACGCTCAAGCACTACCTGGAGATGCCTCACCTGGCACCCGCGCCCTATGCATCGATGCAGCGCAGCATGATCGACCAGGCGCTGGCCGAACAGGGGTACAAACGCAATATCCAGGTGACGCTGCCGTATTTCGGGCTGGTGCCATATGTGCTGATGAAGACCGACATGGTGTTCACCACCGGCCGCCAGTTTGCTGCGCACTATGCGCAGTACCTGCCGATCCGCATGGTGCCGTCGCCGGTCACGTTCCCGCGCATGCGCTTCTACCAGCTCTGGCATGAGCGCTGCCACGCGGCGCCTGACGTCATGTGGATGCGCAGGATGATTGCCGAAGTCGCCGCCGACCTGCCGCAGCTGCCGAGGCTGGAGGCGGAGGCGGGCTGAAACGGGTAAGGGCAGCGCCGGGCTGCCCGTGATCCGCAGTCGTGGCGTTGACCAGCTTACTTGCTGGCTTGGGTAGCCTTGTAGTCCGGGAAGAACAGCTGCTCGCCCTCGACCTTGTAGCCGGCGATAGCCTGCTGGCCTTCCGGCGAGGTAATCCACTCCACCAGCTTCATCGCGTCGGTGTAGTTGGTCCCCGGGTGCCTGGCCGGGTTAACCGCGATGATGCCGTACGGATTGAACATTTTCGGGTCGCCCTGCAAGGCGATGGCCAGCCCCGTCTTGGCGCGGTAGGCGCCATAGGTGGCGCGGTCCGACAGCGTATAGGCCGGCATCTGCGCGGCCATGGTGAGCACCTCGCCCATGCCCAGGCCTGCATTGACATACCAAGGCTGGCCCTTCGGCTCGATGCCGAGCTGCTTCCAGTAGTCCTTCTCCATGACGTCGGTGCCGGAGTTGTCGCCGCGCGAGATGAACTTGCTGCCGCTGCCTGCGAGCTTACGGAAGCCCGCCAGTACGTCCTTGCCCCCCTTGATGCCCGCCGGATCGCTGGCCGGACCCACCACGATGAAGTCGTTGTACATGACGTCGCGGCGGTTGACGCCGTAGCCGCCCGCCACGAACTCGTCTTCCATCTTGCGGGCGTGCACGAGCAGCACGTCCACGTCGCCCATCTCGCCCATTTTCATGGCCTTGCCCGAGCCCACGGCGATGACCCTGACGTTCACGCCGGTCTTCTGCTCGAACTTGGGCAGCAGGTACTTGAGCAGCCCCGAGTTTTCCGTGCTGGTCGTGGTGGCAAGTTTCAGTTCGCCCGCCTGCGCAGCGGAGAGCGCCATCAGGCAGGCGATGCCGGCTACGACGGGGAGCTTGCGGAAGACGGTCCGTAACAAGTGGAGTCCCTCTAGTTATGTTTCAAGAAACATAATTGCCACGCCAAGACGGGTCGTGGAGAATGCGGAAAACTATACGAAAAGCGGGGTGAACCATTGTCATCGACGCGCATTCAAGATGTAAATATGCAAGGCGGAACATATGACATTCCGTTTTGACCTGTTCCCTGTGATTGCCGCGGACGACAACCCGCGAGCCAATGGCAAGGTATTCCAACTGCTCAAGGCCGTGCGCGAGACCGGTTCACTGCACCGCGCGGCGCGCGAAATCGGCCTGTCCTACCGCCATGCCTGGGGCGTGATGCGCACATGGGAGGCCATGCTCGGCCGCTCCGTGCTCGACATGGAGCGCGGCCGCGGGGCGTCGCTGACACGCTTTGGCGAACGCCTGCTGCGTGCAGAAATGCGCCTGCGCGAGACCCTCGACCCGGCCATGCAGCGCGCCATGGCGGAGTTCATTGCCGAGCTCGATGACGCGGCCCAGCCCCAGACCAGCGTGCATTTTTCCGGCAGCCACGACCCCGCCATCGAAGTGCTTGCCGGCGCCCTCAAGGCCCAGACGTCGGGACTCCAGCTCGATACCGTGTTCTGCGGCAGCGTGGAAGGGCTGATCTGCCTGCAGGAACGGCAGTCGGAGCTGGCCGGTTTCTATGTTTCGCCAGTGCAGACCGCGGGGTCCGTTGCGCACCTGACCCTGCGCAAGTGGCTGCGGCCCGCATCAGTGCGCCTGTTGCGCCTCGCGTGGCGCGAGCAGGGCCTGATCGTGGCGCCGGGCATGGCTGGCGAAATCCATGACCTGCGTGACCTGGTGCGCACCCAGGCGCGTTTCGTCAACCGGCAGCGCAGTTCCGGCACACGCATGCTGTTCGACCAGCTCCTGGCCACCCAGGGACTCTATCCGGACCAGATCGCCGGCTACGACGAACCTGAATTCAGCAACGAAAAGGTGGCGGAAGCCGTCCATGCGGGGCGGGCGCAGGTCGGTTTCGGGCTGCGCATGAATGCCGAGGCCCTGGGCCTGGGCTTCGTGCCGCTCACGCGGGAGGCGTACTACCTGGCACTGCGCAAGAACGACCAGACTGCGGGCTGGATGTCAGGCCTGCTGGCATTGCTGGCGGACCCCGCATTCGCGCGCCGCATCGAGGCGTTGCCGGGATACGCCATGGCCGAGCCCGCCGGCATCCTGACGCCCCAGGAAGCGTTGCCGTGGTACGGGGCGGACGGCAAGGAGGGCAGCTGAAACGCTGGCGGCGCCGGCCCGATTGCCGGCACGGCGTTCGCGCTACACTCCTTGCAAGGCCCGGACCATCCTCACCGCCATCCCAAGGAGCCCTATGCTGGAAACCGCCGCGCTGGCCGCAGGCATGTCCTGGGCCAGCGGCTTTCGCCTCTACCTGGCCGTCCTGACCGCCGGCGTGCTGTCGCGCCTCGGCTGGCTGCACCTGCCGCCCGGGCTGCACGCGCTGGAGTCCTGGTGGGTGATCGGCGTGGCGGCGGTGCTCGCGCTCGCGGAGTTCGTCGCCGACAAGGTCCCGGGTTTCGATTCGGCGTGGGACGCCATCCATACCTTCGTACGCATTCCCGCCGGCGCCATCCTGGCCGCGGCGGCATTCGGCCAGATGGATCCGCAGTGGATGGTCGCGGCCGGGCTGATCGGCGGGACCCTCGCCGGCACGGCCCATGTCGCCAAGGCCGGCACGCGCGCGCTGATCAATGTCTCGCCGGAACCGTTCTCCAATTGGCTGGCCTCATTCACTGAGGACGTCACGGCGACCGGAAGCCTGCTGCTGGCTTTTTTCCTGCCGGTGCTGTTCCTGGTCCTGCTGGCTGTCTTCCTGCTGATTGCCGTCTGGCTGCTGCCCAGGCTATGGCGTGGCGTGCGTCGGCTCCATGCCAGCTTGCGCAACCGCCCGGAGCCGCCCGCAAGACGAACCTGACCACCACGACTAATGCCAACCGAGCCCGCTGCCGCGCCCGATACTGCCGTTTCCCGACCTGCTGCATTCCATGCGCCGCCGGGACGCCGATTCTCCGCCTGGCGCCAGGCCTTGCGCATGGCCCGGCGCGACTGGCTGGCCGGCGAACTGACCCTGCTGCTGTTCGCGCTGGTGCTGGCGGTCGCCGCGCTGACCAGCGTCGGCTTCCTCTCCGACCGCATGCGCCTGGGGCTCGAGCGCGATGCGCGGCAGATGATCGCGGCGGACGTGCTGCTGGTGTCGGACCACCCGTTCGATGCTGCGTTCTCCAGCCATGCGGCCGAAAACGGGTTGGCCGTGGCGCATACCGTGACCTTCCCGAGCATGGCGACCGCACGCCGGGCCGATGTCCCGGCTGGCGCCGAAGCGCCGAGCCAGCTCGCCGCGCTCAAGGCGGTCAGCCCTGGCTATCCGCTGCGCGGCAAGCTGAAGGTCGCGGCCACGCCGGGCGGCCCGGAACAGGCCGCCGAGGGCATTCCGGCTCCCGGCACGGTCTGGGTGGACGAGGCGCTGCTGGGCGCGCTGGGGCTGCGCGTGGGCGATGCCCTGCAGCTTGGCAGCCGCACGTTCCGCATCGACCGCATCGTCACGCAGGAACTCGATCGCGGCGCGGGCTTCATGAATTTCGCGCCGCGCGTGCTGATGCCGCTGTCGGACCTCGACAGCACCGGCCTGATCGGCTGGGGCAGCCGCGTGAGCTACCGCCTGCTGGTCGCGGGCCCGGACGCCGCGGGCCGTGCCTACCAGCGCTGGGCCGCTGGCGAGATCGACCGCCTCAAGCTGCGCAACACGCGTGTGGAATCGCTCGAATCGGGACAGCCGCAGATGCGCGCCACGCTGGACCGGGCCGAGCGCTTCCTGTCGCTGGTCGCGGTGCTGTCGTCGATGATCGCCGCGGTGGCGATCGCCATGTCGGCGCGCCGCTATATGCAGCGGCACACCGATGCGTGTGCGGTCTACAAGTGCATGGGGCTGTCGCGCCGGCAGATACTGGCGGCCTTCGGCATCGAATTCCTGCTGCTCGGCGCGGGCGGCGCCATGGTGGGCGTGGTGCTGGGCTATCTGGCGCACTACGGGCTGCTGCTGTCGCTGGGCGGGCTGCTGCAGGTATCGCTGCCGCAGCCGTCGTTGTTGCCGGCGATGGTGGGCGTGCTGGCCGGGCTCGTGCTGCTGGCGGGCTTTGCCCTGCCGCCTCTGCTTGCCCTGACGCGCATAGCGCCGCTGCGCGTGCTGCGCCGTGATATCGGGCCGCCGCCCGTGTCGGCCTGGGCGGCCTACGCGCTGGGCCTGGGCGCCTTCGTCGCGCTGCTGCTGGTGGCGGCGCGCGACCTGCGCCTCGGCCTGACGACTGCTGGCGGGTTTGCCGCGGCCGGTGCCGTGTTCGCACTACTGGCACTGGGGCTGCTGACATTGCTGTCGCGCGCGCTGCGCGGCCGGCTGTCCGGCCGGTCCGCCGTGGGCTGGCGCTTCGCGCTGGCCGTGCTGGAGCGGCGCCGCGGCGTGACCGTGCTGCAGACCGTGGCCCTGGCGGTGGGCCTGATGGCGCTGCTGTTGCTTGGCATGACGCGCAACGACCTGATCGATTCCTGGCGCAACGCGACGCCGGCCGATGCGCCCAACCGCTTCATCATCAACATCCAGCCGGACCAGCGCGAACCGCTGCGCGGCATGCTGGCCGCGGCGGGCATCCATGACCTGCTGTATCCGATGGTGCGCGGCCGCCTCACGCAGATCGGCCAGCGTCCGATCCGTGCGGACAGCTACGCCGAAGGGCGCGCGCGCAACCTGGTGGAGCGCGAGTTCAACCTGTCCTATACCGACGCGCTGCCCGAAGGCAACCAGGTGGTGGCCGGGCACTGGCTCAATGGTTCCGGCGCGGGCGCCTCGGTCGAGGAGGGCATCGCCAAGACGCTCGGCATCCGGCTTGGCGATACCTTGCGCTTTGACGTCGCCGGCCAGACTGTTCAGGCGCCCGTGACGTCGCTGCGCAAGCTCGACTGGGGATCGATGCGCGTCAATTTCTTTGTGATCCTGCCGCCGGCCGCCATGCAGGGTTTGCCCGAGACCTACATCACCGCCTTCCATCTGCCGGCCGCGAGCGCGGCGCTCGGCAACCGGCTGATCGCGGCGTTTCCCAACATCACCGTGGTCAATACCGACCTGATCCTGCGGCAGATCCAGGCAGTGCTGGACCAGGTCATCGCCGCGGTGGAATTCCTCTTTGTATTCACGCTGGCAGCGGGTATCACGGTGCTGTACGCGGCACTGTCCGGCGCGCGCGACGAGCGCATGCGCGATGCCGGCCTGCTCAAGGCGCTGGGAGCGTCAGCCGCGCAGGTCAGGCAGACGCAGTACGCGGAGTTCCTGGTGGTTGGCGGGCTCGCGGGCTTGCTGGCCAGCCTGGGCGCGATCGCGGTCGGCTGGGGGCTGTCCCAGCACGTCTTCGACTTCCCGTACCGCTTCAATCCGTGGATCGTGCCGACCGGCGTGGTTTCTGGCATGCTGTGCGCTTTTGCGGGCGGCTGGCTGGGCCTGCGCGATGTGCTGCGCCAGCCGGCGCTGGCGACCTTGCGTGACGCGTGATGCCCTGGCGCCCCTGCGCTGTTTGCGAGTACCTGAATGAGCACCGAACCCGAATCCACCGGCAAGGCCGGCACCGAAGTCACCGCCTTCGACCTGATCGGCGGCGAAGCGCGCGTGCGCGAACTGGTGGACCGCTTCTACGACCTGATGGACCTGGAACCCGAGTTCGCCGGCCTGCGCGCGCTGCACCCGTCGTCGCTGGACGGATCGCGCGACAAGCTGTTCTGGTTCCTGTGCGGCTGGCTGGGCGGTCCCAACCATTTCATCGAGCGCTTTGGCCATCCGCGCCTGCGCGCGCGCCATATGCCGTTCGAGATCGGCATCAGCGAGCGCGACCAGTGGATGCGCTGCATGGCGCTGGCGATGCAGGACGTCGGCCTGTCGGAGGACCTGCAGATGCGCCTGATGCAGGCCCTGTTCCAGACCGCCGACTGGATGCGCAACGTGGCCCGCTGAAGCGGCCCGGATCTTTTCGAGAAAGGGTAGGACGATGCAAGACAAGTTGCCCGAAGCCGCCCACGAACTGCTGGAGTTCTGGTTCGGCCACCATGGCTCGCCCGTCTGGAACACGGAACGGCGCGAATGGTTCACCAAGTCCGCGGCGTTCGACGACGTGATCCGCTCGCGCTTCCTGACGCTGTGGGAGACGGCGCACTCCGGCGATCCCGATGACGGCGAGGACTGGTGCGCCACGCATGAAGGCGCCTGCGCCCGCGTGGTGCTGCTGGACCAGTTCCCGCGCAACCTGTTCCGCAACGACCCGCGCAGCTTCGCGACCGACGCCCAGGCACTGGCGCTGGCACGGCGGATCGTCGAAGGCGGCATGGACCGCGAACTGCCGACCGGCTACCACCGCATGTTCTGCTATCTGCCGTTCGAGCACTCGGAGTCGCTGCAAGACCAGGACGAGAGCGTCAGGCTGACGACGCAGCTGCGCGAGGACACCGCCGGGAAGGTGGATGTCGTGGACTGGGCGGAAAAGCACCGCGCGGTGATCGCGCGCTTCGGTCGTTTTCCGCACCGGAATGCCATCCTGGGCCGGCAGAGCACGCCGGAGGAACTGGCCTTCCTGAAGGAGCCGGGCTCGACGTTCTGAGCGTCGCGGCTTGCCCGGCCCCTGGGACCTGGCTTCAGGTCTCGTCGCGGCGTTCCTGCCACTTGTCGACAATCTCGCGCGGGGCCTTGCCCAGCTTGCCGAGCAGCGCGGCCGGTGTGTCGGCCACGTGCAGCAGGTCGGCGTGCACCTGCTTGAGGAAGCCTTCCTGCACCGCGTGCGAAAGGAAGCCCAGCATGCCGTCGTAGAAGCCCGCGACGTTTAGCAGGCCGACCGGCTTGGCATGGTAGCCGAGCTGCAGCCACGTGAAGGTCTCGAACAGCTCCTCGAAAGTCCCCACGCCGCCGGGCATGGCAATAAAGGCATCGGCGCGGTCGGCCATCATCTGCTTGCGCTCGTGCATATTGCGCACCACGTGCAGCTCGGTCAGGCCGCGGTGGCCAACTTCTTTCTGCATCAGCGCGTCGGGGATGATGCCGATGGCAGTGCCGCCATGCTCGAGCACGGCATCGGCAACGATGCCCATCAGGCCGACCTTGCCGCCGCCATAGACCAGCGACATGTCGTTTTCCACCAGGGCCTGGCCGAGCGCTCGGGCGGCCTGGGCATATTCGGGGCGGTTGCCGGGGCTGGAACCGCAATACACGCAAACGGATTTCACTTCTTGTCCTTGTCTGACTGACTTTCCTAGGCCGCCTTGGACGCCGCGTAGTCACGCGCGAGCTGGTCGAATGCGTCGCGGGCGCGGCCGCGCAGGTAGGGCGCCAGAATCGAGAAGATGTGGTAGCTCGAGCCGTGCAGGCAGCCGCGGATCTGCTCGGGGTCGTTGTACTGGCGCGGGTGTTGCACGAACTGGAACGACAGCCAGTAGGTGGCGATCACCACGATGTTGGTGCAGATCGCCTCGACCTGTTCCGGCGTCGCTTCCATTTCGCCATCTTCAATGAACTGGCGGCAGATCTCCAGCGCGAAGCGCTTCTTCTGTTCGACGATGCGCTTGAAGTTGGTTTCCAGCATGCGGTTGCGTGCCAGCAGGTCGTTGATGTCCCGGTACAGGAAGCGGTAGTTCCACATGAACTCCGACATGTACTGCAGGTAGCCCCAGCTCTCGTCCAGCGTGGCCTTGTGGTCATCGGGCAGCTTCAGGCGGCGTTCCATCTCCTGCTCGAAGCGCACGAAGATGGAATTGATGATGTCGTCCTTGTTGCGGAAGTGGTAGTAGAGATTGCCGGGGCTGATCTCCATCGCCTCCGCAATGGTGGTGGTGGTGACGTTGGGTTCGCCGACTTCGTTGAACAGGCGCAGCGAGACGTCGAGGATGCGGTCCCTGGTGCGGCGGGGACCGGCTTGCGGTTTGGGTTCCATGGGCGTCCGGGCGGTCGGTAAATCTGGGCAGGTAGCGATTATAAGCAATCGGCCTGCATCGCTTGTCGCCCCCGCTGTGTCCCCGGGGTCGAGAGGGGGCTCAGCCCGCCAGCTGGCGCAGCCAGTGCATGACGTGCGGCCCGGCAATCGCGATCCACGTGCCACCGCACAGGATCAGTGCCAGCATGACCGCGGCGCTGCCGAAGTCCTTGGCACGCTTGGACAGGCTGTGCCGCTCCAGCGAGATGCGGTCGATCGCCGCCTCGACGCTTGAATTCAGCAGTTCCACCATCAGCACCACCAGCAGCGTGCCGAGCAGCATGATGCGCTCGACCGTGCCGACGGGCAGCATGAACGCGCATGGCGTCAGGATCGCCACCAGCGTCAGCTCCTGGCGGAACGCGCTTTCTTCGAGTACGGCGTAGCGCAGCCCGGACAGGGAATTGATCGCGGCATGCCAGGCACGGGCCAGGCCGCGGTTGCCCTTGTGCGGGTTCTGCTCAATCGAGTAGTCGCTGCCTGGCGGGCGAGGTGCCTGCCCCCCCAGCGACGGATCGGACGGCAGCGGCTGAGTTGGTTTCGGCATGGCTCTGCGGGACTGGTTGGGTTGGCACCTCGCCCGCGCTGCCGGGACTGCCGCCGGCCGATAGCGGACGCAGGTGCGCCAGGAACTGCTCGGAGGCGGCGCGCCACGAGAACCGCTCGGCATGGGCGCGGGCGGTCATGCGGTCGATGCGCAGCGCTTCCAGGCAGGCTTCACGCAAGTCTTCGTGCATCACGCCGGCGGGGCTGTCGCCTAGCACGTCGATCGGGCCGGTTACCGGATAGGCCGCCACCGGCAGGCCGCTGGCCAGCGCTTCAAGCAGCACCAGCCCGAAGGTATCGGTGCGGCTCGGAAACACGAAAACGTCAGCCGAAGCATACACCCTGGCCAGTTCTGGCTGGCTCAGCACGCCGAGGTAGTTTGCGCCGGGGTAGCGCGCGCGCAGCGAAGCCAGCGCGGGGCCGTCGCCGACCACCCATTTGGAGCCCGGCAGGTCCAGTGCCAGGAAGGCCTCGACGTTTTTTTCCACGGCCACGCGGCCGACATAGAGGAAGATCGGGTGCGCGGTGTTGAGCACGTTGACGCGCTGCGTCTTGAAGACATCCAGGTCCACGCCGCGGGTCCACAGCACGCAGTGTCCGATGCCGTAGCGCTGCAGGTCGTCCAGCACCACGGGCGTCGGCGCCATCACGGCCTGCGCGGGGCCGTGGAACCAGCGCAGGAAGCGGTACGTCCACGACAGCGGAATGCCGAAGCGCGCCTGCACGTATTCGGGAAAGCGCGTGTGATAGGCCGTCGTGTACGGCATTTCCCGGCGCAGCGCGTAGCGGCGCGCGGCCATGCCCAGCGGGCCTTCGGTGGCGATATGCAGCGCGTCCGGCGCAAAGTCGCGGATGCGCTGCGCGACGCGCGCCGACGGCAGCAGCGACAGGCGGATCTCCGGATAGGTCGGGCAGGGCACGGTGCGGAATTCCAGCGGCGTGATCATGTCGACCGTGTGACCCATGGCTTCCAGCTCGCGGCGGGTCGACTTGAGCGTGCGCACCACGCCATTGACCTGCGGTTCCCAGGCATCGGTGACGATCAGGATCTTCATGCGGACTCCTCGTTGGTATGGCCGCGTTCTTGAAAGGTTGGGATCGGGCCGGCGGTTCAGCCGCTGATGGCGGCTGCGCGGCGGCGCTTGCGCGACTGGGCCTGGGGCGGGTCGAGCAGCGTGGTCCAGTAGACGATCTTCAGCTCGCCTTCCATGGTCTCGACCAGGGCGGACAGGCTTTCGACCCAGTCGCCGTCGTTGCAGTAGAGCTGGCCGCTGACCTCGCGGATCTCGGCCTTGTGGATATGGCCGCAGACCACGCCGTCGCAGCCGCGCCGGCGCGCCTCGTCGACCATCGCGTGCTCGAACGAGCTGATGTAGTTCACCGCGTTCTTGACCTGGTGCTTCAGGTATTGCGACAGCGACCAGTATGGAAAGCCGAGCCGCGCCCGGACGCGGTTGAAGTGGCGGTTCATCGCCAGGATCACCGTGTACAGCGAATCGCCGAGATACGCCAGCCAGCGCGCGTGCTGCACCACGCCGTCGAACAGATCGCCGTGCACGACCCACAGGCGCTTGCCGGTGGCCGTCACGTGGACGGCTTCTTCGCGCACCGTGATGTCGCCGAACGCCAGGCCGTCGAACTGCCGGGCGACTTCGTCATGGTTGCCGGGTACGTAGATGACCTCGGTGCCCTTGCGCGCCTTGCGCAGCAGCTTCTGCACCACGTCGTTGTGGCTTTGCGGCCAGTACCAGCCGCGCCGGAGCTGCCAGCCGTCGATGATGTCGCCGACCAGGTAGAGCCGTTCGGATTCGTTGTGCTTGAGGAAGTCGAGCAGGTAGTCGGCCTGGCAGCCGGCGGTGCCCAGGTGGATGTCGGACAGCCAGATCGCACGGTACTGCCGGATCGGGTGCGGCTCCGGCGGGAAGGGCGGGCTGGCATCGGACGGCGGTGCCAGCGCCGCAAGGGCGGGAGGCTCGGCCGGCGCCGGCACGAAGGCCGCGAGCGCGGCGATGCGCGACAAGACCTGGGAGAGTTCGGGATCAGGACTGCCGCGCAGCCTGTGCGAGACTCCAGACAGATATCCGAGTGCGGATCGGATTGCTTGAACCATGGCGGCCCCGATGACGGCGATGGCTGCATTCAGCCAGTGCGCCATGACGGAGCGGTGACGGAAACATGAATGACATATGAAACGTTGCCGCCATCCGACAGCAGCGGGGATATCAGGATGCGGTCGTACGCAGCGCGGCCAGCGCTTCGACTACGGCCGCGAGGGCGCGCGGATCGCGCAGCAGCGATACATGGCCGATACCCGCCAGCGCCTTGTGCTGCGCACCGTCGAGCCAGCTCGTGCACGGCGGGCCGGAGATGGAATCGTGCCAGCTGAAGATCGACACCATGCGCGTACGCAAGGCGGGTGTTTCCGCTTTGGCCAGCGCTGTCAGCCAGGGGCTGCCGCAGCGCATCTGCCTGGCATTGCGGCCGGCGCCGAAACGGGCCAGGGCGCAGCCGTGGTGCGGGGTGCCTAGCGTGACGACACCGGCGCCGAGATTCTCGCCGGCGCGCGCCAGCGCCGCCCGTGCGACCAGGCCGCCCATGCTGTGGCACACCAGCAGCGGGGGCTGGCCGGTATTCGCCTTGACCTGGCCGATATGGCGCCGCAGGACGTCGGCATAGTCGTCGAGATCACCGAGGACTGGCTCCAGGTCGATCGCTTCGCAGGGATAGCCGGCGGCCGCCAGCGCGGGTTGCAGGTCCAGCCAGACGGCATGGTTGCAGGCGTAGCCATGCACCAGCAGCACAGTGGGCATCTGGCGGGCGGCGAATGGGGCCGCAGGCGGCACATAGCGGCGGTGAGCGCAGAATGGTTGCAGCCAGTTGAACATGCGGAACACCGCGATGTACTCATTGGCAAAGCACCGGATGATTTCTGCCAGCCGCAGCGGCAGCCTGCCGCTGCCCAGCGCAGCCGGCGCAGGCGGAGGGCGGTGGTGGTGTGCAACACCGGTACCGCGCAACGTCATGGCGAACGCCAGCCCGATGCCTGCGGCAAGTCCGGCCAGCACTGCCACGACCCCGGCCAGCAGTGCCGCCGGCCAGCTCCAGCCGGCCTGCAGCGTAAGTTGCCAGCCGATGCCGGCGGCCGTGCCCGCCTGCAGGATGACCGCCACGCGGCGTGTGCCGGCGGCGCTCAGGGTCATGGGCGCGGCGTGCGCAAGTCGGTCAGGCGCGTGCGCGCCAGGCGGTCGTGCACGAACTGGCGGCGCGGATCCAGCCACGCCAGCAGGATCCACACCAGGAGCCCGGCGCAGAGCACGCCGACGAACGGGCCTTTCACCAGGCCGAGCCAATGCCCGAGGGCGGCCGCGGGCGGCAGCCACAGCCAGGCCAGCACGTAGCGCAGTGCCGCCTGTGGCCAGCGCGGCGGCTCACCCTGGGCGGTTTCGATCCGCATGCGCCAGGTCTGCATGGCCAGCGTCTGGCCGCTGCGCTGCCAGAACCACGTGAAGTAGAGCCCCATCACCACGAAGCTCCAGCCCTGGATGGCGTAGGGGCTGTCCAGGCCAAGCTTCTGCAGCGCCGGGCGGGCCAGAAGGAACAGTGCCGTCGACGCGCTCAGCACGCCGAACAGCAGCACGCCCTCATACAGCATGCAGGCGATGCGGCGACGTAGCGACGGAGCGGTGGGATGCGGGGCGGTGGAGGGCGACGGAGCGAGGGTAGCGGCAGGCATGGCACGGAAACGGGTGACCTTGGGGTGACCTTGGGCAGGCGTTCCAGCGGTGACCGGGTCTGGCGTGGTCACGTGCGGAATCCGGCGATTATGCCAAATGCCCGTTCGCGGGTCGCTTTACTGCCGGATTGTGCCGTCGGCCTGCGTGGCGGCAGCGGCTTCGGATCCGCCTTCCGGAGCGGCCGGCGGCGTGGGGGATGCCGGGGTGTTCGCCGGCGGCGTTGCCGCGGGAGCGGCAACCGACGCATCGGCGGCGGCGCCCTTGGCGGCGGCCGACGAGGCCGGCCTGGCAGTCAGCGCGGCAGGCTTCTTGTCCTGGTGAATCTGGCGGCTGGTGTCGCTGGGCAGGCGCTTGCCGCTGGGCAGCGCGCTGACGGCGCCTGGCCGGCGCGGCACCCGCTCCGCCTCGGCCAGCTTCTTCTTCTGCTCTTCGGGCAGCTGCTGGTACTTGTCCCAGGCCTCGGCCTTCTTTTCCGCCGGCAGGGCCCGCGTGATCTGGTAGTTCTCACGCGCAAGGCGGTGTTGCTGCGGCGTCATCTTGACCCACTCGGCCATGCGGGTCTGCAGCCGCGTCTGTTCTTCCGGCGAAAACTTCGGGTAGCGTTCGGCAATGCGCAGCCACTTGCGCCGGTTGAGTTCGGGCATCGTGTCCCACAGCGGCTGCAGCGGCCCCAGGATGCGCTGCTGGACGGGCGTGAGTTCCGACCAGGTGGGATGTGCATTGACCGCGTGCGTGGCCTGCGGCGCTGACGCCGGCCCCTGCGCATGGGCTGGCGGCGGCGTCAGGCACCAGATGGCGGCGGCAAAGAAACCCGACAGCAGCAGGGCTTCCAGCCGGCGGCGTGTTGCGTCGGAGTGGGAAGTCGCGCGGGCCATGTTTATTGCCCGCGCTTCAGGAACACGTGGAAGCCCTGGTCGGCGTAGGCCGTTGGGGGAAGGTCGTCGAGCAGCATGGCGGCATCGATGTCCGCCAGTTCCTCGACGCGCTTCTGTTGCTGCCAGTGATAGATGCCGATCAGGCCGGCGCCGAGCGCGACCAGGGCCCAGACCAGCGCGCCCCGCTTGAGCCACGCACCGACCCGGTGCAAGGCTGAGTCGTCTTCATCGTCGAGCGACGGCACGTGGTGGCCGGCCGGCATGGCAAACTGCGGTACGCGCACCGGGGCCTCGGCCTTCTTGTGGGCCAGCGCCATACGGCGCGCGGCCGCCAGCCGCTCGCTCACATCAGCCGGCAAGTTGTCGGCTGATGCGTCAAGTGCAGCGCGAACCTCATGCGCGAAGCGTAGTTCCTGAATTTCTCTGTCGTTTCTGCTCATAGTCGAACCCCCCGTGCGCGCAATGCTTGCGCCAGGGTATGCGTGGCACGGGAACAGTGCGTCTTGACGCTGCCTTCTGAGCACCCCATGACCGCGGCGGTTTCGGCGACGTCCATATCCTCCCAGTAACGCATCAGGAATGCCTCGCGTTGACGCGTGGGCAGACGCTGGATTTCCTGCTCGATAATGTGCATCACCTGCGCCCGCTCGACCTTGTCGGCGCTGCTTTCGGCCGACTCGGAGCCGGCCTGGGCTTCGAGCGTGTCGAGCAGGTCGTTGTCGTCGCCATCGCGCTCGTCGCGCAACGTCGAAAAGAGCGACACCCAGGTGTTGCGCACCTTCTGGCGGCGGAACCAGTCGTGGATGGTGTTCTGGAGGATGCGCTGGAACAGCGGGGGCAATTCCGCGGCGCTCTTGTCGCCGTATTTTTCCGCCAGCTTGATCATGGCGTCCTGGACGATGTCCAGCGCCGCTTCATCGTCACGCACGGCAAAGACCGCCTGCTTGAAGGCGCGCCGCTCGACGCTGGCGAGAAAGTCGGACAGTTCCTGATCGGTAGCCATGCAGGCGGGTGAAAACGATATCTCTGTGCTGGCGGATGTGCTGCGAACGGCTCGCGGCGTACCCGGAGTGGTGCGATGCTAGCAAAAAACAACTGGCCATGACCACTTCTGTATTGTCCCTAATACAAGAACCTGCATGCCAAGTGCCGCCCGGACGACTCAAAAGAACATAGACCGCGCTGGTGCATTGCAGTATCATCGACGGTTCACGACATCAGTGGTTGTCTCATCCGGCCGCTTATGAGGCGGTCTTCCATGCAGACGCGCACCGCTTGAACCCGTGCCACAAGCCCGGCAGAGAGCATCCAAACAATTTTTTGCCGAAAATTGCAAAGGACTGAAATGAACATGCCCAGCGCGGAATTCTCCCACGCAGACAGCAATTCATCTGCCGCACCCGAAATGATCGGTGCGGAAATTCTCGTTCATGCACTTGCCGAAGAAGGCGTTGAATACGTCTGGGGTTATCCCGGCGGCGCAGTGCTGTATATCTACGACGAGCTTCACAAACAAACGAAATTCGAGCACATCCTGGTGCGCCACGAGCAGGCCGCGGTCCATGCCGCAGACGGCTATGCGCGGGCAACCGGCAAGGTGGGCGTCGCCCTGGTGACCTCGGGTCCCGGCGTGACCAATGCCGTCACGGGCATTGCCACCGCGTATCTCGATTCGATCCCGATGGTCGTGATCACCGGCAACGTGCCGACCCACGCGATCGGCCAGGATGCCTTCCAGGAATGCGATACCGTCGGGATTACCCGCCCGATCGTCAAGCACAACTTCCTCGTGAAGGACGTGCGCGACCTCGCATCGACCATCAAGAAGGCGTTCTATATTGCCTCTACCGGCCGTCCGGGCCCGGTGGTCGTGGACATTCCCAAGGATGTCTCGCGCAACACCTGCAAGTACGAGTACCCGAAGTCGATCGACATGCGCTCGTACAGCCCGGTGAACAAGGGGCATTCGGGCCAGATCCGCAAGGCCGTGGCGCTGCTGCAGGGCGCGGAGCGTCCGTACATCTACGCCGGCGGCGGCGTGGTGCTGGCCAACGCCAGTGAAGAGCTGCGCCAGCTCGCTGCCATGACGGGCCACCCGGTGACCAACACGCTGATGGCCCTGGGCGCATTCCCGGGAACCAGCAAGCAGTTCGTCGGCATGCTCGGCATGCACGGTACGTACGAGGCCAATATGGCCATGCAGGAGTGCGACGTGCTGATTGCCGTGGGCGCGCGTTTCGATGACCGCGTGATCGGCAACCCGGCGCACTTCGCCTCGCAGGCGCGCAAGATCATCCACATCGACATCGACCCGTCGTCGATCTCGAAGCGCGTGAAGGTGGATATCCCCATCGTCGGCAACGTCAAGGACGTGCTGCAGGAGCTGATCGCCCAGCTCCAGGCCAGCGACGTCAAGCCCAAGCGCGAGGCCCTGGCGAAGTGGTGGGAGCGGATCGAGCAATGGCGCTCGGTGGACTGCCTCAAGTACGACCGCAGCTCCGAGATCATCAAGCCGCAGTACGTGGTCGAGAAGATCTGGGAACTGACCAAGGGCGATGCCTTCATCTGCTCCGACGTCGGCCAGCACCAGATGTGGGCCGCGCAGTTCTACAAGTTCAACGAGCCGCGCCGCTGGATCAACTCCGGTGGCCTGGGCACGATGGGCGTGGGCCTGCCGTACGCCATGGGCATCAAGAAGGCGTTCCCGGAGAAGGAAGTCGTCACCATCACGGGTGAAGGCTCGATTCAGATGTGTATCCAGGAACTGTCGACCTGCCTGCAGTACGACACCCCGGTCAAGATCTGCTCGCTCAACAACGGCTATCTGGGCATGGTGCGCCAGTGGCAGGAAATCGAGTACGACAACCGCTACTCGCACTCCTACATGGATGCGCTGCCCGACTTCGTGAAACTGGCCGAGGCCTATGGCCATGTCGGCATGCGCGTGGAAAAGACGTCCGACGTCGAGCCGGCGCTGCGCGAGGCCTTCCGCCTGAAGGACCGTACCGTGTTCCTGGACTTCCAGACCGACCCCACCGAAAACGTCTGGCCGATGGTCCAGGCGGGCAAGGGCATTTCCGAAATGCTGCTCGGCGCGGAGGACCTGTAAATGCGACACATCATTTCGGTCCTGCTGGAAAACGAACCGGGCGCGCTGTCGCGCGTGGTGGGCTTGTTCTCGGCCCGCGGCTACAACATCGAGACGCTGACGGTGGCCCCCACTGAAGATGCGTCGCTGTCGCGCATGACGATCGTCACGACCGGTTCGGATGACGTGATCGAGCAGATCACCAAGCACCTGAACCGGCTGGTGGAGGTGGTCAAGGTGGTCGACCTGACCGAGGGCGCGCACATCGAGCGCGAGCTGATGCTCGTCAAGGTGCGCGCGGTCGGCAAGGAGCGCGAGGAAATGAAGCGCACCGCCGACATCTTCCGTGGCCGCATCATCGACGTTACCGAGAAGACCTACACGATCGAGCTGACCGGCAACGGCGTCAAGCTCGATGCGTTCCTCGATGCCATCGACCGCACCGCGATTCTCGAAACCGTCCGCACGGGCGGCTCGGGCATCGGCCGCGGCGAGCGCATCCTGAAGGTCTGACCGGGACGTCCCGCAACGCACGCGGAAACTTTACGCAGTATCCCCCCGGGCGGCGCGATCCGGGCGCACGCGAGATGCGCCTGATGATGCCGCCTCCTCATACAAAGATTGAGACTGAAGGAATTATCATGAAAGTGTTTTACGACAAGGACGCCGACCTCTCCCTGATCAAGGGCAAGAACGTCACCATCATCGGCTACGGCTCGCAAGGCCACGCCCACGCGCTGAACCTGAAGGATTCGGGCGTGAACGTGACGGTCGGCCTGCGCAAGAGCGGCGCGTCGTGGAACAAGGCCGTCAACGCCGGCCTGCAGGTGAAGGAAGTGGCCGAGGCCGTCAAGAACGCCGACGTGGTCATGATCCTGCTGCCGGACGAGCAGATCGCCGACGTGTACAAGAACGAAGTGCACGCCAACATCAAGGAAGGTGCCGCGCTGGCCTTCGCCCACGGCTTCAATGTGCACTACGGTGCCGTGATCCCGCGCGCCGACCTGGACGTGATCATGATCGCGCCGAAGGCTCCGGGCCACACCGTGCGTGCCACCTACACCCAGGGTGGCGGCGTGCCGCACCTGATCGCCGTGCACCAGAACAAGTCCGGCGCCGCCCGTGACATCGCGCTGTCGTACGCCACCGCCAACGGCGGCGGCCGTGCCGGCATCATCGAGACCAACTTCCGCGAAGAAACCGAAACCGACCTGTTCGGCGAGCAGGCCGTGCTGTGCGGCGGTACCGTCGAGCTGATCAAGGCCGGCTTCGAGACCCTGGTGGAAGCCGGCTACGCGCCGGAAATGGCCTACTTCGAGTGCCTGCACGAACTGAAGCTGATCGTCGACCTGATCTATGAAGGCGGCATCGCCAACATGAACTACTCGATCTCCAACAACGCTGAGTATGGTGAATACGTCACCGGTCCGCGCGTGGTGACCGAGGAGACCAAGAAGGCGATGAAGCAGTGCCTGAAGGACATCCAGACCGGCGAGTACGCCAAGAGCTTCCTGCTGGAGAACAAGGCCGGCGCCCCGACCCTGATCTCGCGCCGCCGCCTGAACGCCGAGCACCAGATCGAAGTGGTTGGCGAGAAGCTGCGCGCGATGATGCCGTGGATCGCCAAGAACAAGATGGTCGACCAATCGAAGAACTAAGCTGCGTGCCAGCTGGAAGGCAGTGCCACCCGACGGGCGGCACTGCCGTGGCCGTTCAGTGTCTCGTGGATGCCTTCTATAGTTGGGAAGGGATTCGCGGGGCCTGAACGGCTTTTTGTTATCCTTGTCGGACTTTGGACGGGGCGTGCCTTATCCTGCCCCGCGTCGGTGCCTTCAGGCCCTGCCAGTGGCCGTACCCGTGGCACCTGAGTGCGCGATCGTGCCTTTTCCTCTCAACCAAACAAGCACTGCATGAACTATCCTCATCCGCTCATCGCCCGTGAAGGCTGGCCGTTCCTGGCCGGCGCCTTTCTCATCTCGCTGCTGGTCCATGTCAGCGCGGGTTTCTGGTGGGCATTGCCGTTGTGGATCATCACGCTGTTCGTGCTCCAGTTCTTCCGTGATCCGCCGCGGCCGATCCCGTCGCAACCGAATGCCGTGCTGGCTCCTGCGGACGGACGCATCGTCTCCGTGGAAAAGGCGCAGGATCCTTATGCCGGCCGTGAGGCGCTGAAGATCAGCGTGTTCATGAATGTCTTCAACGTACATTCGAACCGCGCTTCGGTTGACGGCAAGGTCGAGAAGCTCGAATACTTCCCCGGCAAGTTCGTCAACGCCGACCTCGACAAGGCATCCACCGAAAACGAGCGCAATGCGGTTGTCATCCGCCGCGCAGCCGATGGCCAGATCGTGACGCTGGTGCAGGTGGCTGGCCTGGTGGCGCGCCGCATCCTGTGCTACACCAAGGTGGGCGAGAACCTGTCGCGCGGCCAGCGCTATGGCTTTATCCGCTTCGGCTCCCGGGTGGACGTCTACCTGCCGCCGAGCGCACGGCCGCGTGTCACGATCGGCGAAAAGGTGTCGGCATCGTCGACCATCCTCGCCGAGCTGGATGAACTGAAGTAAGCGACAACCAGACAGGAGCGCTGTAATGGTTGCCTTCCACCGACGCAACAAGCGGACTTCCAACGGCAACGTGACGCACCTGCGTCCGTTCCGCCACAACCAGCTGCGCGGCGCGGACGACCTGGACGACGATGCCGCCGATGACCAGGACATCGTCTACGAGCGCCCGCGCCGCCGCGGTATCTACCTGCTGCCGAATGCGTTCACGACAGCCGCGCTGTTCGCGGGATTCTTCGCCATCGTGCAGGCCATGAACATGCGCTTCGATGTGGCGGCCATTGCCATCTTCGCGGCGATGGTGCTCGATGGCATGGACGGGCGCGTGGCGCGCATCACCAATACGCAGAGCGCGTTCGGCGAGCAGTACGACTCGCTGTCGGACATGACGTCGTTTGGCGTGGCGCCTGCGCTGGTGATGTACGAATGGATCCTGCATGACCTGGGTAAGTGGGGCTGGATCGCAGCCTTTGTCTATTGCACCTGCGCGGCGCTGCGGCTGGCGCGCTTCAACGCCAATATCGGCGTGGTCGACAAGCGCTTTTTCCAGGGACTGCCGAGCCCCGCGGCGGCGGCGCTCGTAGCAGGCTTTGTCTGGCTTGTGATCGACAACAAGCTGCCGGTCAAGGAACTGTGGATGCCGTGGGTGGCGTTTGGCATCACGTTGTACGCCGGGCTGTCGATGGTGTCGAATGCGCCGTTCTACAGCGGCAAGGCGCTCGATGTCCGCTACCGTGTGCCGTTCGGCATGATGGTGCTGGTCCTGGTGCTGTTCGTGCTGGTGTCGACCGATCCGCCAGTCGCCCTGTTTGCGCTGTTTGTCGCCTACGCGATATCCGGCTACGTGCTGTGGGCCTGGCGAGGCATGCACGGCCAGCCGGGGGTGGCAAAGCGGGCGCGCGGTAACGTCGATAGCGGCGGTCACTGAGCCGCGCGCAAGGGAAGGGCGCTGCGGCGCCCGTCATCCTTTGCTACGGCCGCTGCCGGCCAGATCCGAATTGCCGTGGCCGCAACCATGGCATGCATACCGTGTTTTCCACTCACCGTCAGGAGGGCATCATGGGCATGTTTGACTTCATCAAGGAAGCGGGGGAAAAGCTGTTCGGCACCGGCGAGGCCAAGGCCGCGCAGGACGCCGCGGCCGCCGATGCATCGGCCGAGAAAGTGGATGCGGCCAACCGGGCTGCCGGCGATGCCATCGAGGCATATATCAAGAAGATGGGGCTCGACGCCACCGGGCTGATGGTGCAGGTGGACGGCTCCCAGGGACTTGTGACCGTGTTCGGGGTGGCCCCTGACCAGGCCACGCGTGAAAAGATCATCCTGTGCTGCGGCAATGTCGAAGGCGTGGACAAGGTCGAAGACAAGATGTCGGTCAACGTGGAGTCGTCCGAGTCGCAGTGGCACACCGTGGTCAAGGGCGACACGCTGTGGGCGATCGCGCAGGCAGCCTATGGCAACGGCGCCGAATACAACCGCATCTTCGAGGCCAACACGCCGATGTTGTCCCATCCCGACAAGATCTATCCGGGCCAGAAACTGCGGATCCCGCCGAAGGACTGAGCACGGCGTTCGCCGCGCCCGTGATTCCCCGTCTTGCACGCGCGCGGCAACTCCGCTATATTCGTTGCCATGATTTCGCGCCAAGCCCTACTCGCCCGCACCACCCTAGGTGGCCTACTAGGCCATCAGGTCGGGACGCGCGTGCGCTAAGGCTATCCATTCCTTAGCGCGGAATCACCAAGGAATTTTCCAACGCCCCGGCCTGCATCGATGCACGCCGGGGCGTTTTGCATTCACTCGCAGTGAAGGCGCGGAACAGGCGGTACCCGGCGGCACGATGGCGGGGACAGCACACGATAAAGCCCAGGAGCTCCACAATGTCTGACAAACTCATCATTTTCGACACCACCTTGCGCGATGGCGAGCAGTCGCCCGGCGCCTCGATGACGCGCGAGGAAAAGATCCGCATTGCGAAGCAGCTGGAGCGGCTGAAGGTCGATGTGATCGAAGCTGGCTTTGCAGCAAGCTCCAACGGCGACTACGAAGCCATCCGCGCGATTGCCCAGGTCGTGAAGGATTCCACCATCTGCTCGCTGGCCCGCGCCAACGACAAGGACATCGCGCGCGCCGCCGAGGCCCTCAAGCCGGCCAATTCCTTCCGTATCCACACGTTCATCGCCACCTCGGCGCTGCACATGGAGAAGAAGCTGCGCATGACGCCGGACCAGGTGTACGAGCAGGCCCGCCTGGCCGTGCGCTTTGCGCGCCAGTTCACGGACGATATCGAGTTCTCGCCCGAAGACGGCAGCCGCTCGGACATGGATTTCCTGTGCCGCGTGCTTGAGGGGGTGATCGCCGAAGGCGCGACCACCATCAACCTCCCCGATACCGTGGGCTACGCGGTGCCGGAGGGCTACGCGGACCTGATCCGTTCGGTGCGCGAGCGCATCCCCAACTCGGACAAGGCCGTGTGGTCCGTCCATTGCCACAACGACCTCGGCATGGCCGTGGCGAACTCGCTGGCCGCGGTGAAGCTGGGCGGCGCGCGCCAGATCGAGTGCACGATCAACGGCCTGGGCGAACGCGCCGGCAATACCAGCCTCGAGGAAGTGGTGATGGCGGTGAAGACCCGCCGCGACTACTTCAATCTCGATGTCGGCGTCGACACCACGCAGATCGTGCCGGCCTCGAAGCTGGTGTCGCAGATCACCGGCTTCGTGGTGCAGCCGAACAAGGCCGTGGTTGGCGCCAACGCGTTCGCGCATGCCTCGGGCATCCACCAGGACGGCGTGCTGAAGGCGCGCGACACCTACGAGATCATGCGCGCCGAGGACGTGGGCTGGACCGCCAACAAGATCGTGCTGGGCAAGCTGTCGGGCCGCAACGCATTCAAGCAGCGCCTGCAGGAACTGGGCGTCGAGCTCGAAAGCGAAGCCGAGGTCAACGCTGCCTTCGGCCGCTTCAAGGAGCTGGCCGATCAGAAGGCCGAGATCTTCGATGAGGACATCATGGCCATCGTCTCGAACGAGGCCCAGCATGACGCCAACGAACACTACCGCTTCATCTCGCTGTCGCAGCGCTCGGAAACCGGTGAGCGCCCGCGGGCCCGCGTCGTCTTCAGCATGGACGGCCAGGAGCACGCCGGCGAAGGCGAGGGCAACGGCCCGGTCGACGCCACGCTGCACGCGATCGAATCGCAGGTGAACAGCGGCGCCGAGATGGTGCTGTATTCGGTGAACGCCATCACCGGCGGTACCGAGGCGCAGGGCGAAGTGACGGTGCGCCTGTCCAAGGCCGGCCGTATCGTCAACGGCGTCGGGACCGACCCGGATATCGTGGCGGCCTCGGCCAAGGCCTACCTGGCCGCGCTGAACAAGCTGCACGACAAGGCCGTTCAGAAGATCAACCCGCAGATCTGATTTTCAGACCCGCATCCTGGCGCCGCTCACATCCGGAATGGCGCCGGCGGCGAAGGGCCTATCCGGCCCGAGCGCCCGAATCAGCCCGTTGGCCGCCAGACGCGGTCCGCGGGCTATTTTCATTGAGCAGGCTTACCAGCGCCTGCGCCGGTCCGGGTCGTTGAGCGGGTCCGGAGTGATCTGCGTCTGGCGCAGGATGCCGTCGTCGTCAAAATAGAAGTTGAACAGTGACGGCCACACGCCCTCATGGCGGAAACGGTAGGTCCAGACTTCGCGCTTCATGCGCGGGAAATACTCGACCGGCTCGCGCGTCATGCCGAAGTGCTCCTGCACATCGCGCCGGGTCCACTTGCCGATCTCGGCCTTGTAGAGCTCGGGCGTCTCAAGCATGTTGCGGAAGTCAGTCAGGTTGCCGTTGCGGTCGAAGTCGGCCGCGTAGGCTTGCTGGCCGAGTGGCTGCTTCGAGTAAATCCAGCGCGAGGTGCCGTCGCGCAGTGCATAGACTTCGGGCGGCGGTCCGAAATGCGCCTGCACGGCTGCCTGCGGTGCGCCGATCAGCTTGCGGCCCTCATCCACCGGCATCAGCGTGGCGCAGGCCGACAATACAGTGATGCCAGCCGCCAGCGCCAAGGTGCGGCAGGCGCGCAGCAAGATTTTCATGTCTGCTTCCCCGTTGTCGATTTGAATAGTGTGGGAGTTTAGCGATTCGCACTCGACAAGCGCGCATTCTTCGTCTCTTCTTCCCTGAACTCCCGGCAAATCCGCGCATGGACGCTGCATCTCAGCCTTGGGCCGACAGAGCCTTGCGATTTGCGGCGGCGCGGGCGCTGCCTTACCATGCGCGCTTTCGTGGAGGCATGGCATGTGGAAACTGGCGAAGGGCTGGCTGGCGGTTGGCCTGATGTGGTTGGCAGCAGGAGCCCAGGCGCAGGAGCCGATCCGGCTCGGCATGATCGACGGGTTGTCCGGGCCGTTTGCCAATGCCGGCGATGCCGTGGTCCGGAACCTGCGCCTCGCGATCGAGCGGATCAATGCACGCGGCGGTGTGAAGACGGCGCAGGGGCAGCGGCCCATGGAACTGGTCACGTTCGACAGCAAGGGCAATGTCGACGAAAGCCTGATCCAGTTCCGCAGCCTGGTGGACAAAGGCATTCCTTTTGTCTTGCAGGGCAACAGTTCGGCGGTGGCAAGCGCGTTGGTGGCGGCCATCAACCGCCACAACGCGCGACAGCCCGAGGCGCGAGTGCTGTTCCTGAATTATTCCGCCGTCGACCCGAGCCTGACCAACGAAAACTGCAGCTTCTGGCATTTCCGCTTCGACGCCAGCGCCGACATGCGCATGCAGGCACTGGCCGAAGTCATCCGGCAGGACCGCTCGGTGCGCCGGGTCTACCTGGTCAACCAGGACTACAGCTTCGGCCACCAAGTGTCGCGCTCTGCGCGCGACATGCTGGCTGCCAAGCGGCCGGACGTTCAGTTCGTTGGCGACGAGTTCCACCCGATCGGCAAGATCAAGGACTTTGCACCCTACATCGCCAAGATCAAGGCCAGCGGGGCTGACGCCGTCGTGACCGGCAACTGGGGCAATGACCTCACGCTGATGGTCAAGGCCGCGCGCGAAGGCGGCCTGCAGGCAAAGTTCTACACCTTCTATGGCAATGGCCTCGGCGCGCCGGCCGCAATGGGCGATGCCGGCGTGGGCCGTGTGCTGGCCGTGGCGGAATGGCACCCGAATGTTGGTGGCGCCGCATCGGACGCCTTCTATGAACAGTTCCGCGCGCGCTACCCGGAGCCCAGGGACGATTACGTGCACTTGCGCATGCAGATGATGGTGGAAATGCTGGCGCGGGCGATCGAGAAGGCCGGATCGACCGATGCGGTCCAGGTCGCCCGCGCGCTGGAGAATATGCGCTACGTCAACGACTTCCATGAGGCCACCGTACGCGCTGAAGACCACCAGGTGCTGCAGCCGCTCTACGTCTCGGTGATGGAGCGGCAGGGCGGCGAAGTGCGGTTCGACAACGAGGGCTCGGGCTATGGTTTCCGCACGGTGCGCAAGCTCAAGACGGCCCAGACCACATTGCCTACCACGTGCCGTATGCAGCGCCCCTGAGGCCCGCAGGGTGAAGACGGCCAGCGGGCTGGCCCCCGGTACCGCTTTCCGTTATAATCCGCCGCTGTCGTCATCCGGCCAACGCCGGCATGAGGGCAGATGCCTGTTTATGCATGGCACGACGCAAGCGGCGCATCCCGCGCTGTGGCGTTCGCAAGTGAAAGGAAATCATCATGGCAGTCGCCGATATCAACAAGTCCGAAGTCATCAAGCAGTTCGCCCGTGGCGCCAACGACACTGGCAGCCCCGAAGTCCAGGTGGCCCTGCTGACCACCCGCATCAACGAACTGACCCCGCACTTCAAGGCCAACATGAAGGATCACCACAGCCGCCGCGGTCTGCTGCGCATGGTGAGCCGTCGTCGTCGCCTGCTGGACTACCTCAAGTCCAACGACGCTGATCGTTACCGCGCCCTGATCGAAAAGCTGGGCCTGCGCAAGTAAGGATTGGCTGGCATGGCAGCGCGATTCCAGGGTTTGCACGGTTTCGCGTGAGGCCTCGATGCCTGCTTCAGCATTGCTGGGGCAGGCATTTTGCATTTCTGGCGGGCGGATTTCGCGCCCCGCCGGAAAACGCAACATATGCGGCGAGTGATTTTCGCTTCACCGGGTTTGGGGAATTCCGATTCGCCGGCCCCCCGTTGCGGCAAGCTCCGCAACGGAGTAAGTTGCTCTTTTTCAAGGGTTTTAGTATCCGGACCGGCCAAGGAAACAGGGCTTTGTGTCATTCCAACGCGGCATCGGCAACCGTGCCGCGCTGGAATGGCATAGCACTTCCCTGCGACTGCGACCGCATCCGGCAGTTAGCCTGCGGCTGAGAACGCAGGCGGGGCGCGCCGAGCAATGATTCCGGCGTGCACGCAAGACAAGGAATGCAAATGTCCATGTTCAACAAAGTAGTCAAGCAGTTCCAGTGGGGCCAGCATACGGTCCGCATGGAAACCGGTGAAATCGCCCGCCAGGCTGGCGGTGCCGTGCTGGTCGACGTGGAAGACACCGTCGTGCTGGCGACCGTTGTCGCCGCCAAGAGCCCGAAGCCCGGTCAGGACTTTTTCCCGCTGACCGTCGACTACATCGAAAAGACCTACGCTGCCGGCAAGATCCCCGGTGGCTTCTTCAAGCGTGAAGGCCGTCCGTCGGAAAACGAGACCCTGACCTCGCGCCTGATCGACCGTCCGCTGCGTCCGCTGTTCCCGGAAGGCTTCTACAACGACGTGCAGGTGGTCGTGCACGTGGTGTCGCTGAACCCGGAAGTGCCGGCTGACATCCCCGCGCTGATCGGCGCCTCGGCCGCGCTGGCCGTGTCGGGCATTCCGTTCAACGGCCCGGTGGGCGCTGCCCGCATTGGCTACAAGGATGGCCAGTACCTGCTGAACCCGACCCGTTCGCAAATGGCGACTTCGGACCTCGACCTCGTCGTCGCCGGTACCGAGCGCGCCGTGCTGATGGTGGAATCCGAAGCCAACCAGCTGTCGGAAGACGTGATGCTGGGCGCCGTGGTGTACGGCCACGAGCAAATGCAGATTGCCATCAACGCGATCCACGATCTGGTGCGCGAAGGCGGCAAGCCTGAGTGGGACTGGGCTCCTGCGCCGAAGAACGAAGCGCTGATCGCCAAGGTCACTGAAGTTGCGCTGCCGCTGCTGCAGGAAGCCTACCAGCTGCGCCAGAAGTCGGCCCGCAGCCAGAAGCTGAAGGAAGTGTCCGCCAACGTGACGGCCGCACTGGCAGCCGCCGGCGTGGAAGCCGACAAGGTGGAAGTCGGCAACATCATGTTCGACCTGGAAGCCAAGATCGTGCGCGGCCAGGTGCTGGCCGGCGAGCCGCGTATCGACGGCCGCGACACGCGTACCGTGCGCCCCATCGAGATCCGTTCGTCGGTCCTGCCGCGCGCCCACGGCTCGGCGCTGTTCACCCGCGGCGAGACGCAGGCTCTGGTGGTGGCCACGCTCGGTACCAAGAGCGACGAGCAGATCATCGACGCGCTGGCCGGTGAATACCGCGACCGCTTCATGCTCCACTACAACATGCCTCCGTTCGCTACCGGCGAGACCGGTCGCGTGGGCAGCCCGAAGCGCCGCGAAATCGGCCATGGCCGCCTGGCCAAGCGCGCACTGATCCCGGTGCTGCCGAAAGATGACGAGTTCGCCTATACGATTCGCCTGGTTTCGGAGATCACCGAATCCAACGGTTCGTCGTCGATGGCTTCGGTCTGCGGCGGCTGCCTGGCACTGATGGACGCCGGCGTTCCGGTCAAGGCGCACGTGGCCGGCGTGGCCATGGGCCTGATCCTGGAAGGCAACAAGTTTGCCGTGCTGACCGACATCCTCGGCGACGAAGACCATCTGGGCGACATGGACTTCAAGGTTGCGGGTACCGACAACGGCATCACCGCACTGCAGATGGACATCAAGGTGCAGGGCATTACCAAGGAAATCATGCAGGTTGCCCTGGCGCAGGCCAAGGAAGGCCGCCTGCATATCCTGGGCGCGATGCAGGGTGCCATGGGCCACGCCCGCACCGAGCTGTCGGCGCACGCTCCGCGCATGATCACCATGAAGATCCATCCGGACAAGATCCGCGAGGTGATCGGCAAGGGCGGTTCGACCATCCAGGCGCTGACCAAGGAAACCGGCACCACCATCGACATCCAGGAAGACGGCACGATCACCATCGCCTCGACCTCGACCGAGGGCATGGCCGAAGCCAAGCGCCGCATCGAGGGCATCACCGCCGAAGCCGAAGTGGGCAAGATCTACAACGGCACGGTGCTGAAGCTGCTGGACTTCGGCGCGATCGTGAACATCCTGCCGGGCAAGGACGGTCTGCTGCATATCTCGGAGATCGTCAACGAGCGCGTCAAGGACATCAAGGACTGGCTGAAGGAAGGCCAGCAACTGCGCGTCAAGCTGATCCAGGCTGACGAGAAGGGCCGTCTGCGCCTGTCGCTGAAGGCCGCGCTGGCGGAAGAGGGCGGCAGCATCAGCCCGCAGAACACCGCCGAGGCCGCGCCGGCTCCGGCGGCTCCGTCGGACCAGCAGCAGTAAGCTGAGTGCGGTGCCGCCATCAGGCGGCATGGAGGAAAAAACGGCTGGCGATGTCCAGCCGTTTTTTTGTTTACACTGCCGGGCAACCCAATTGAGCAACCGCTCTCAACGACACGCCGCGATGGCCTCAGCGCTTCGCGCGCGAGACCAAGAAAAGGAGCAGCAATGCAAGCCATCGAGATTCGCGAATACGGTGCCCCCGAAGTCCTGCAGGAAGCGCAGCGGCCGGACCCGGTGCCGGGCGCTGGCGAGATCCTGATCCGCGTCGCCGCGGCCGGGGTCAATCGTCCGGACGTGTTCCAGCGCACCGGCAACTACCCGGTACCGCCCGGCGCGTCGGACCTGCCGGGCCTGGAAGTGGCGGGCGTGGTGGTTGGCGGCGACCTTTCCCATGCGGACAATCGCTTCGGCCTGAAGGTTGGCGATCGCGTTTGCGCATTGGTGCAGGGTGGCGGCTATGCGCAGCTGTGCACGGCTCCGGTGGCCCAATGCCTGCCGGCCCCGAAGGGGTTGAGCGACATCGAGGCCGCTGCGCTGCCGGAAACGTTCTTCACGGTGTGGAGCAATGTGTTCGACCGTGGCTATCTCGGCCAGGGCCCGCGCGGGAAGGATGAGACGCTGCTGATCCAGGGCGGCTCGAGCGGCATCGGTACGACCGCGATCCAGATTGCCAAGGCGCTCGGCTACAAGGTGTTCGTCACCGCCGGCACCGACGAGAAGTGCAAGGCCTGCGAGGATCTCGGCGCAGACCGTGCCATCAACTACAAGACCCAGGATTTCGTTGCCGAAGTTGCCACGCTGACCGGAGGCAAGGGCGTTGACGTGATCCTCGACATGGTGGCTGGCTCCTATCTCGGGCGCGAGCTGAAGTGCATTGCCGATGACGGCCGCATTGTCATCATCGCTCTGCTGGGTGGTGCCAAGGCGGAAATACCGCTCGGCGATATCCTGCGCCGCCGGATCACGGTCACGGGCTCGACGCTGCGACCGAGATCTGCGGCATTCAAGGGGCAGATCGCCCAGGCGCTGCATCAGCAGGTGTGGCCGTTGCTCGAGGCGGGCAAGATCAAGCCCGTGATCCACAAGGTATTTCCCGCCGCGCAGGCGGCTGAAGCGCACCGGCTGATGGAGTCTAGCGAGCACATCGGCAAGATCGTCCTGACCTGGTAATTGCCTCGCAATGTTGCCGCGCCGGCTTCGCCCGCGCGTGGTAGCGCCGGCCCCCTGCCGCAAGCTACAATACCCGGTTTGATTTGGGAGGGGACCCCGTGAGACAAAAGCTCGTCATCGGCAACTGGAAGATGCACGGCAGCCTGGCCGCCAACGCCGCGCTGCTCGAGGGAATCAAGGCGGCCCCCGCGCGTGCGCGGCTGGCGGTCTGCGCGCCTTTCCCCTATCTTGCACAGTGCCAGGCGCTGCTGAACGGCTCGCAAGTGGCCTGGGGGGCGCAGGACGTGTCCGCCGAGGCTCGTGGGGCCTTCACCGGCGAAGTGGCGGCGTCCATGCTGGGTGAGTTTGGCTGCACTTATGCGCTGGTTGGTCACTCGGAGCGTCGTACCTACCATGCGGAGACCGATGCGGTGGTTGCAGCGAAGGCGCTGCGAGCCCTCGAGTTCGGTATCTCGCCGGTGATCTGTGTCGGCGAAACGCTCGCCGAGCGCGAAGCCGGTGAAACCGAGGCTGTCGTGGGTCGCCAGTTGCAGGCGGTCCTCGATGCGCTGTCGGTCGAGCAGCTGGGTCGCGTGGTGCTGGCCTACGAGCCGGTCTGGGCGATCGGCACGGGCAAGACCGCGACCAGCGAGCAGGCACAGGCCGTGCATGCGTTCCTGCGCGGCAAGGTGCGCGAGCGCGACGCTGGCGTTGCCGAACGCATGGCTATTTTGTACGGCGGTAGTGTGAAGCCGGACAATGCGGTCGAATTGTTTTCCATGTCCGATATCGACGGAGGCCTGATTGGTGGTGCCTCGCTGAAATCGGAAGATTTTCTCGCGATCGGCAACGCCTGAATGCCTGTCGCACCGAACATCCGATCAGGCAAGTAACGCTAACTTTATCCAAATGGCAATTTTCAAGACTTTGTTGGTACTGGTGCAGGTGTTGTCGGCACTCGGCGTCATCGGCCTGGTGCTGATTCAGCACGGCAAGGGTGCCGATGTGGGTGCGGCGTTCGGGTCAGGCGCTTCGGGCAGCCTGTTTGGCGCAACGGGTTCGGCAAACTTCCTGTCGCGTACGACTGCGGTGCTGGCGACACTGTTCTTCATCTGCACGCTCAGCCTGACGCTGATGGGCAACTACAAACCTGCCGCGTCGCTGGGCGTGATGGGCTCGGCCCCGGCGTCCGCGCCGGTTCCGGCCGCTGCCTCGGCGCCTGCTGCAGCGGCTGCGGACGCTTCGGCTCCCGCTGCGCCTGCGGTTCCGAAATAATCATGCGGCCTTGGATTCGATTCCTGATTTTTTTTGTAGTTGTGCGTTGAACAATGCAGCAAACCGGGTTAGAATCCAAGGCTTGAAACGATTCCCCAGCGATGGGGCTTGAGCAAAGGCAAAAGCCTCTGCAGAAGCCCCGAAGGGCCTCAAAACCCGGCGCCAGGCAATATTGTTTCTCCCCCAGCCGACGTGGTGAAATTGGTAGACACGCTATCTTGAGGGGGTAGTGGCGAAAGCTGTGCGAGTTCGAGTCTCGCCGTCGGCACCAAACAACTTGATCGGAGTTCTCTGTCGGGCAATGCTCCCGGCAAGGGGGCTCCGGCAATCCGCAAGGCGGCGCGCCGGGAGTTTTCGGCATAGCGCCTGGGGTGGGCAACAGGACGCCGCTTCAGCTGGTGCTGTTGACAACATTCCAGATAAGGCTGGCCGTATCTTGACTCTCGAAGCCTACTTCCCCGTTCTCATCTTCATCATCTTCGGCGTTGTGCTTGGCGTGGCGCTGATGTCGATTGGTCGGATTCTCGGCCCGAACAAACCTGATCCCGCGAAGCTGTCGCCGTACGAGTGCGGCTTCGAAGCGTTCGAGGATGCGCGCATGAAGTTCGACGTGCGCTACTACCTCATCGCCATCCTTTTTATCCTGTTCGATCTCGAAACCGCCTTCCTGTTTCCGTGGGGCGTTGCCCTCAAGGATATCGGCTGGCCGGGATTCATCGCCATGGGCGTGTTTCTGCTGGAATTCATCGTGGGCTTCGTCTACATCTGGAAAAAGGGCGCGCTCGATTGGGAGTGATGTGAAATGGCAATCGAAGGCGTTCTCAACGAAGGCTTTGTCACGACTACCGCTGACAAGCTGATCAACTGGACCCGCACCGGGTCGCTGTGGCCGATGACCTTTGGCCTGGCCTGCTGTGCCGTGGAAATGATGCATGCCGGCGCCGCGCGCTACGACCTGGACCGCTTCGGCGTGGTGTTCCGCCCGTCCCCGCGCCAGTCGGATGTGATGATCGTGGCCGGCACGCTGTGCAACAAGATGGCGCCCGCGCTGCGCAAGGTCTACGACCAGATGGCCGAGCCGCGCTGGGTGATCTCGATGGGCTCTTGCGCCAATGGCGGCGGCTACTACCACTACTCGTACTCGGTGGTGCGCGGCTGCGACCGCATTGTGCCGGTGGACATCTACGTGCCGGGCTGCCCGCCCACGGCTGAAGCGCTGATCTATGGCGTAATCCAGCTGCAGAACAAGATCAAGCGTACCAACACCATCGCGCGCAAGGGCTGACATGGCGAAGCTTGAGATCCTGAAGGCCGCGCTCGAGAAAGCTCTCGACAAGCGCGTGCAGAAACTGATTGAAGCGACTGGCGAACTGACGCTGGTCGTCAAGGCAGACGACTACCTGGAAGTGGCCCGCATCCTGCGCGACGATCCGACGCTGCGTTTCGAGCAGCTGATCGACCTGTGCGGCGTGGACTATTCCGAGTACGGCGACGGCGCCTGGGACGGCCTGCGTTTTGCCGCGGTATCGCACCTGCTGTCCGTGACCCACAACTGGCGCCTGCGCGTGCGCGTGTTTGCCCCGGATGATGATTTCCCGGTCGTGCCGTCGGTGATCGACGTGTGGAATTCGGTGAACTGGTTCGAGCGCGAAGCCTTCGATTTCTACGGGATCGTGTTCGAAGGCCACCCGGACCTGCGCCGCATCCTGACTGACTACGGCTTTGTCGGCCATCCGTTCCGCAAGGATTTCCCGACCTCCGGTTACGTGGAAATGCGCTATGACCCGGAGCAGAAGCGGGTCATCTACCAGCCGGTCACGATCGAGCCCCGCGAAATCACGCCACGCGTGATCCGCGAGGAAAACTACGGCGGCACGCAGCACTGATTACGCGCCATGGCAGATATCAAGAATTACACCCTGAACTTCGGCCCGCAGCACCCGGCCGCGCACGGCGTGCTGCGCCTGGTGCTGGAGCTGGACGGCGAAGTGATCCAGCGCGCCGATCCGCATATCGGCCTGCTGCACCGTGCCACTGAAAAGCTGGCCGAGCAGAAGAGCTGGATCCAGAACGTGCCCTACATGGACCGTCTCGACTATGTGTCGATGATGTCCAACGAACACGCCTACGTGATGGCGATCGAGCGGCTGCTCGGCATTGAAGTGCCGATCCGCGCGCAGTACATCCGCGTGATGTTCGACGAAATCACCCGCCTGCTGAACCACCTGATGTGGATCGGCGCGCATGCGCTCGACGTGGGTGCCATGGCGGTGTTCCTCTACGCCTTCCGCGAGCGTGAGGACATGTTCGACATGTACGAGGCGGTGTCGGGCGCGCGCATGCATGCGGCCTACTACCGTCCGGGCGGCGTCTATCGCGACCTGCCTGACACAATGCCGCAATATCGGGCGTCCAAGGTTCACAACGAGCGTGCCATCAAGGTCATGAACGAAGCGCGTTCGGGCTCGCTGCTGGACTTCATCGAGGACTTCACCAACCGGTTCCCGAAGTACGTCGACGAGTACGAGACGCTGCTGACCGACAACCGGATCTGGAAGCAGCGCCTGGTGGACATCGGCGTGGTCAGCCCGGAGCGCGCGCTGCAGATGGGCTTTACCGGCCCGATGCTGCGCGGTTCGGGCATTGCCTGGGACCTGCGCAAGAAGCAGCCGTACGAGGTGTACGACAAGATGGACTTCGATGTGCCGGTGGGCGTGGGTGGCGACTGCTACGCGCGCTACCTCGTGCGTGTCGAGGAAATGCGCCAGTCCAACCGCATCATCAAGCAGTGCATCGAATGGCTGCGCCGCAATCCGGGCCCCGTGATCACGGACAACCACAAGGTTGCGCCGCCGTCGCGGGTGGACATGAAGTCGAACATGGAAGAGCTGATCCACCACTTCAAGCTCTTCACCGAAGGCATCCACGTGCCCGAAGGCGAGGCCTATGCAGCGGTGGAGCACCCGAAGGGCGAATTCGGTATCTATGCGATCTCGGACGGCGCGAACAAGCCTTACCGCCTGAAGATTCGCGCGCCCGGCTACGCGCACCTGGCCGCCCTGGACGAGATGGCCAAGGGACACATGATTGCTGACGCGGTGACGATCATCGGTACGCAGGACATCGTCTTCGGCGAAATCGACCGCTAATCACGGACCGCCGGCCCGGACGACGATCCGGGCGCTTTTTTGCGGAATTGGCAAGAAGCGGCGGGGAAACCCGCGGCGGAACGGCAGGGCCTCAGGCCCGCCGGCGGAACAGGCAGCGACGGCTGCAAACCTGCGGAAGCAAGCCCCAGAGCGCTGCCTCCGCCGTTTTACTGCAATGACCATGCTATCAGCAGAAGCTCTCAAGGAAATCGATCGCGCGATCGCGAAGTATCCGGCCGACCAGAAGCAGTCGGCCGTGATGGCGGCGCTTGCCGTGGCACAGGGCGAAGTGGGCTGGGTTTCCCCCGAAGTCATGCAGTTCGTCGCCAGCTACCTCGACATGCCGCCCGTGTGGGTGGAAGAGGTGGCGACCTTCTACAACATGTACGACACCAAGCCGGTGGGCAAGTACAAGCTCGCCGTCTGCACCAACCTGCCGTGCGCCCTGTCGGGCGGCGAGCGGGCCGGCGAGTACCTCAAGCGCAAGCTCGGCATCGACTACAACGAGACCACTGCCGACGGCTGCTTCACCCTCAAAGAGGGCGAGTGCATGGGCGCTTGCGGCGATGCACCGGTAATGATCGTCAACAATACCCGCATGTGCAGCTTCATGAGCGACGACAAGCTCGACGCGCTGGTCGAAGAGCTGAAGGCCGACGCTGCCGCCAAGGGGGCAAAGTAACATGACCTCTCTGCACGATCGCCATATCCAGCCGCTGATCCTGGCCGGCCTGGACGGCAAGAACTGGCACCTGGAAGACTACGTCAAGCGCGGCGGCTACCAGCAGCTCAAGCGCATCCTGACCGAGAAGGTCCCGCCCGAGCAGGTGATCGCCGACGTCAAGGCCTCGGGCCTGCGCGGTCGCGGCGGCGCTGGCTTCCCGACCGGCCTGAAGTGGAGCTTCATGCCGCGTACGTTCCCGGGCCAGAAGTACCTCGTCTGCAATACCGATGAAGGCGAGCCCGGTACGTTCAAGGACCGCGACATCATCCGCTACAACCCGCACGCGCTGATCGAAGGCATGGCCATCGGCGCGTACGCGATGGGAATCACCGTGGGCTACAACTACATCCACGGCGAAATCTGGAACGAATACAAGATCTTCGAGGAAGCCCTCGAAGAGGCACGCGCCGCCGGCTTCCTCGGCGACAACATCCTGGGTTCGGGCTTTAGCTTCCAGCTGCACGCCCACCATGGCTATGGCGCGTACATCTGCGGCGAGGAAACCGCGCTGCTCGAATCGCTGGAAGGCAAGAAGGGCCAGCCGCGCTTCAAGCCGCCGTTCCCGGCCAGCTTCGGCCTGTACGGCAAGCCGACCACCATCAACAACACCGAGACGTTTGCCGCGGTGCCGTTCCTGCTGGCCGTCGGCCCGGAGAACTACCTGAAGATGGGCAAGCCGAACAACGGCGGCACCAAGATCTTCTCGATCTCCGGCGATGTCGAGCGTCCGGGCAACTACGAGATTCCGCTGGGCACCCCGTTCGCCAAGCTGCTGGAACTGGCCGGTGGCATGCGCGGCGGCAAGCGCATCAAGGCCGTGATCCCCGGTGGTTCGTCCGCACCGGTGGTGCCGGGGGAGATGATGATGGCGTCCGACATGGACTACGACTCGATCGCCAAGGCCGGCTCGATGCTGGGCTCGGGCGCCGTGATCGTGATGGACGAGACGCGCTGCATGGTGCGCTCGCTGCTGCGCCTGTCGTACTTTTATTTTGAAGAATCGTGCGGCCAGTGCACGCCGTGCCGCGAAGGCACCGGCTGGCTGTATCGCATGGTCAATCGCATTGAACACGGAGAAGGGCGCCAGGAAGACCTGGACTTGCTCAATAACGTCGCGGAAAACATCATGGGCCGCACCATCTGCGCGCTCGGCGATGCCGCGGCGATGCCGGTCCGCGGCATGCTCAAGCACTACTGGAAAGAGTTCGAATATCACGTCGAACACAAGCAGTGCATGGTTCCGGCCTACATCTAAGCGTGGCAGAACATGGTTGAACTCGAGATCGACGGCAAGAAGGTAGAGGTTGCAGAAGGCAGCCTGGTGATGGAAGCCGCCCGCAAGCTGGGCACCTACATCCCGCACTTCTGCTACCACCGCAAACTGTCCATCGCGGCGAACTGCCGCATGTGCCTGGTTGAGGTTGAAAAGGCGCCCAAGGCGCTGCCCGCCTGCGCCACGCCCGTGACGCCTGGCATGAAGGTCTTCACCAATTCGGAGAAGGCCGTCAAGGCGCAGAAGTCCGTGATGGAATTCCTGCTGATCAACCACCCGCTCGACTGCCCGATCTGCGATCAGGGCGGCGAATGCCAGCTGCAGGATCTGGCCGTGGGCTACGGTGCATCGGAGTCGCGCTACAAGGAAGAGAAGCGCGTGGTGTTCCACAAGAACGTGGGCCCGCTGATCTCCATGGAGGAGATGACCCGCTGCATCCACTGCACCCGCTGCGTGCGCTTCGGCCAGGAAGTGGCCGGCGTGATGGAGCTGGGCATGCTGAACCGCGGCGAGCACTCGGAAATCACGACCTTCGTCGGCCAGACCGTGGATTCGGAACTGTCCGGCAACATGATCGACCTGTGTCCGGTCGGCGCGCTGACCAGCAAGCCGTTCCGCTACTCGGCCCGTACCTGGGAACTGGCTCGCCGCAAGTCGGTGTCGCCGCACGACGGCCTCGGTGCCAATGTCGTGGTCCAGAGCAAGAACCAGCGCGTCATGCGCGTGCTGCCGCTCGAGAACGAGGACATCAACGAGTGCTGGATCTCGGACAAGGACCGCTTCTCGTATGAAGGCCTGAACAGCGCCGACCGACTGACCCGTCCGCTGCTGAAGCAGGGCGGCGAGTGGATCGAGACCGACTGGCAGACCGCGCTCGAATATGTGGCCAATGGCCTGGCGAGCATCAAGCGCGACCATGGCGCAGACCAGATCGCTGCGCTGGCGAGCCCGCACAGCACGCTCGAAGAGCTGTTCCTGCTGGGCAAGCTGATGCGCGGCCTGGGCAGCGACAACGTCGACTTCCGCCTGCGCCAGTCCGACTTCTCGGCAGCGCTGAAGGGCGCGCCGTGGCTCGGCATGCCGGTGGCTGACGTGTCCACGCTGCAACGCGTGCTGGTGATCGGCTCGTCGCTGCGCAAGGACCACCCGCTGCTGGCATCGCGCCTGCGCCAGGCTGGCAAGAAGGGCGCACGCGTTGCCGTGCTGGGCGCCGGCGGCGAAGACCTGCTGATGCCGCTGGCCGCGCGTATCGACGTGGCGCCGTCGGGCTGGACCGCAGCGCTGGCCGGTGTCGCTCGCGCCGTGGCAACTGCAAAGGGTGTGGCCGCACCGGCTGGTACCGAAGGCTTTGATGGTGGCGATGTTGCCCGCAAGGCCGCGGAGGCCCTGCTGTCGGGCGAGCGCCGTGCCGTGTTCCTCGGCAACGAGGCCGTGCGTCATCCGCAATTCGCCGCGCTGCATGCGCTGGCACAGTGGATCGCCACGGAAACGGGCGCCACGCTCGGCTTCCTGACCGAGGCTGCCAACACCGTCGGCGGTTACATCGCCGGCGCGCTGCCGAAGCAGGGCGGTGCCAACGCACAGGCGATGCTCGAATCGCCGCGCAAGGCCTACGTGCTGCTCAACACCGAGCCGGAGTTCGACGTTGCCGACCCGCAGAAGGCCCTGGCCGCGCTGGCCCAGGCTGGCACTGTGGTGGTGCTGTCGCCGTTCCGTTCGGAAGCGGCCATGCAGTATGCCGACGTGATCCTGCCGGTCACGCCGTTCACGGAAACCGCGGGCACCTTCGTCAACTGCGAAGGGCTGCCGCAAAGCTTCAACGGTGTCGTGCGTGCGCTTGGCGAATCGCGTCCGGGCTGGAAGGTCCTGCGCGTGCTGGGCAACCTGCTGGACGTCGCCGGTTTCGACTACGACAGTGCGGAAGCCGTCCGCGCCGAAGTGCTGGCCGGCCCGGTTGCACCGCAACTGAGCAATGCCACCGATGCGCCGATCCGCGTGACCGCGGCCGCTGCCAATGGCATCGAGCGCATTGCCGATGTGCCGATCTACCACGCCGACCCGATCGTGCGCCGCGCCGAATCGCTGCAGCTGACCGCCGCGGCCCGCCGCGCGCAGCAGGTGGCGCTGTCGGCCGACCTGTTCGCCGGCCTGGGCATCCAGTCGGGTGATCCGGTCCGCGTGACGCAGGGCGAAGGCAGCGTGGTGTTGCCGGGCGTGCTGGAAAACACGCTGCCGGCCAACACCGTGCGCGTCCCGGCCGCAACCCCGGCTGCGATGAGCCTCGGTGCGATGTTCGGTACGGTCAAGGTCGAGAAGGCCGTGGACCTGTCCGCCGGCCAGAAGGCTGCGGCAACGGCCGGGGCGGCCTGAGCCATACAAGAATAGCGAGAAAGCAACATGATCGACTGGATTACCTCGCAAGGCCAAGCCATCTTCGGTGGCGCCTGGACGCCGCTGTGGATCCTCATCCGTGCCGTGCTCATTGTGGTGCCGCTGCTGTTGTGCGTGGCCTACCTGATTCTGTGGGAGCGCAAGCTGATCGGCTGGATGCACGTGCGTCTGGGCCCGAACCGCGTGGGCCCATTGGGCCTGCTGCAGCCGATTGCCGACGTGCTGAAGTTGCTGCTCAAGGAAGTCATGACGCCGACGCACGTCAGCAAGGGCATGTACCTGGTTGCCCCGCTGATGGTGCTGATGCCGGCCGTGGCGGTCTGGGCCGTGATCCCGTTCCAGGCCGAAGTGGTGATGGCCAACGTCAACGCCGGCCTGCTGTACGTGATGGCGATCAGCTCGGTGGGCGTGTATGGCGTAATCCTGGCCGGCTGGGCCTCGAACTCCAAGTACGCGTTCCTGGGCGGCATGCGCGCCGCCGCGCAGATGGTGTCGTATGAAATCGCCATGGGCTTCGCCCTGGTGACCGTGCTGATGGTGTCGGGCAGCCTGAACCTGTCGGCCATCGTCAACAGCCAGAACGCGGGCTATTTCGCCGACATGGGCCTCAATGTCCTGTCGTGGAACTGGATTCCGCTGCTGCCGATGTTCGGGGTGTACTTCATCTCCGGCGTGGCCGAAACCAACCGCCACCCGTTCGACGTAGTGGAAGGCGAATCGGAAATCGTGGCTGGCCACATGATCGAATACTCGGGGATGGCGTTCGCGCTGTTCTTCCTGGCCGAGTACATCAACATGATCATCATCTCGACGATGACCGCGCTGATGTTCCTGGGCGGCTGGGCGCCTCCGTTCTCGAGCTTCTTGACCAACGCGATCCCCGGCTTCTTCTGGCTGCTGATCAAGGTATTCCTGCTGCTGTCGGTCTTCATCTGGATCCGTGCCTCGTTCCCGCGCTACCGCTATGACCAGATCATGCGCCTGGGCTGGAAGGTGTTCATCCCGCTGACCGTGGTGTGGCTGATCATCGTGGCGATCTGGATCAAGTCGCCGTGGAACATCTGGCACTGAATGGCCAAACGAGCGCGCGCCGGCTGCAACCGTGCAGCGCGCGCCTCGGGAAACACTAGGAAGCAATCGTCATGCTGCTCGCCATCAAGGACTTCTTCAACAGCCTGCTCCTGAAGGAACTCTTCAAGGGTATGGCCCTGACCGGCCGCTATCTCTTCGCGCGCAAGGTCACCGTCCAGTTCCCGGAAGAGAAAACGCCGATCTCGCCGCGTTTCCGCGGCCTGCACGCGCTGCGCCGCTACCCGAACGGCGAAGAGCGCTGCATCGCCTGCAAGCTGTGCGAGGCCGTGTGCCCGGCGCTGGCCATCACGATCGAGTCGGACGTGCGTGCCGATGGCACCCGCCGCACCACGCGCTACGACATCGACCTGACCAAGTGCATTTTCTGCGGCTTCTGCGAAGAGGCCTGCCCGGTCGACGCCGTCGTCGAGACGCCGATCCTGGAATACCACGGCGAGAAGCGCGGTGACCTGTACTTCACCAAGGACATGCTGCTGGCAGTGGGCGACCGCTACGAGCCGCAGATCGCCGCGGCGAAGGCCGCGGACGCGAAGTACCGCTGATATATCCGTTGGCGCCGGCGCAGCCAGCCGGTGCTGCAAGTGAATTTGAATCGGGCTCCGCAAGGGGCCAATGGAAGGATGCCGCAGGCGCGGACCACCCGACAGGGAAGGGCTGTGCCAAAGGCCAAGAGAGGATCCGACAAGGACCATGGAACTCACGACCACCATCTTCTACGTCTTTGCGCTGGTGCTGGTGCTCTCCGCACTGAAAGTCATCACCGCGAAGAATCCGGTGCACTCCGCACTGTTCCTCGTACTGTCGTTCTTCACGGCTGCGGCGATCTGGTTGCTGCTCAAGGCGGAATTCCTCGCCATCCTGCTGGTGCTGGTGTACGTCGGCGCCGTGATGGTGCTGTTCCTGTTCGTGGTGATGATGATCGATATCGACATCGAGCACCTGCGCCGCGACTTCTGGACCTACGTGCCGCTTGCTTCGGTGGTCGGCGCGCTGATCATCGCCGAGATGGCCATCGTGCTGGTGCGCAACTTCATCGGCACGACCGCGCCGGTGGTGGCCGCCGGTTCGCAGGACCCCGGTTACTCGAACACCGCTGCGCTCGGCAAGCTGATCTACAACGACTATATCTACGCCTTCGAGGTCGCCGGCATCATCCTGCTGGTGGCGATCATCGCGGCCACCGCGCTGACCCTGCGTCGCCGCAAGGACGTCAAGGGCCAGGATATCCCGTCGCAGTTGCGTACCCGTCGCGATGACCGCGTGCGCCTGGTGTCGATGGCGGCGGAAAGCCCGGCCGCCCAGGCCGACGCCGCGGCTACTGCCAACAAGAACTAAAGCCACGGAGAAACGCTGTGCTCTCTCTCGCCCATTTCCTCGTGCTCGGTGCGATCCTGTTCGCGATCAGCATCGTCGGTATTTTCCTGAACCGCAAGAACGTGATCGTGCTGCTGATGGCGATCGAACTCATGCTGCTTGCGGTCAACATCAACTTCGTCGCATTCTCGCACTACATGGGCGACCTGGCCGGACAGGTTTTCGTTTTCTTCATCCTCACGGTGGCCGCAGCCGAGTCGGCTATCGGTCTGGCAATCCTGGTCGTGCTGTTCCGTAACCTGGACACGATCAACGTGGACGACATGGATACCCTGAAGTACTGATCCGTGACGCACTACGCAATGAACCAAGACCGCTCACCGCTCGCACACCTATAAGCGTCCTATGGCAACCACGCTAAACCCCAACCTGCTGCTCGCGATTGCGCTGGCGCCGCTAGTCGGCTCAGCCATCGCCGGCCTGTTCGGCACCAAGTTCTTCGACCTGTTTTCCTCGGAGTCGCGCGGCGGCCGGATTGTGGCGCATTCCGCCACGATCCTGGGCGTAGCCATTTCCTTCGTGCTGTCGGTGATGGTGCTGCTCGATGTGATGAACGGCGCCAGCTACAACGGCACCGTGTACGAGTGGATGGCCATCGGCGACCTGAAGATGGAGGTCGGCTTCCTGGTCGACTCGCTGACGGCGATGATGATGGTGGTGGTGACCTTCGTGTCGCTGATGGTGCATATCTACACCGTCGGCTACATGGACGGAGACCCCGGCTACAACCGCTTCTTCTCCTACATCTCGCTCTTCACCTTCTCGATGCTGATGCTGGTGATGAGCAACAACTTCCTGCAGCTGTTCTTCGGCTGGGAAGCGGTGGGCCTGGTGTCGTACCTGCTGATCGGTTTCTGGTACACGCGACCGACCGCGATCTTCGCCAACCTGAAGGCGTTCCTGGTGAACCGCGTCGGTGACTTCGGCTTCATCCTGGGCATCGGCCTGCTGCTGGCCTACAGCGGCAGCATGAACTACACGGACGTGTTCGCCGCCCGCGAAAAGCTGGCGACCGTGATCTTCCCGGGCACCGACTGGATGATGCTGACGGTGGCCTGCATCTGCCTGTTCATCGGCGCCATGGGCAAGTCGGCCCAGTTCCCGCTGCACGTCTGGCTGCCTGACTCGATGGAAGGCCCGACCCCGATTTCCGCGCTGATCCACGCCGCAACCATGGTGACGGCAGGTATCTTTATGGTGGCGCGCATGTCGCCGCTGTTCGAGCTCTCGGACACCGCACTGTCCTTCGTGCTGGTGATCGGCGCCATCACGGCGCTGTTCATGGGCTTCCTGGGCATCATCCAGAACGACATCAAGCGCGTGGTCGCGTACTCGACGCTGTCGCAGCTCGGCTACATGACCGTCGCGCTGGGCGCTTCGGCCTACTCGGTGGCGGTGTTCCACCTGATGACCCACGCGTTCTTCAAGGCGCTGCTGTTCCTCGGCGCGGGTTCGGTCATCATCGGCATGCACCACGACCAGGACATCCGCAACATGGGCGGCCTGCGCAAGTACATGCCGATTACCTGGATCACCTCGCTGGTGGGCTCGCTCGCGCTGATCGGCACGCCGTTCTTCGCGGGTTTCTACTCGAAGGACTCGATCATCGAGGCCGTGGCCGAGTCGCACATTGCTGGTTCGAGCTTTGCTTACTATGCGGTCCTGGCCGGTGTGTTCGTGACCGCGTTCTACTCGTTCCGCATGTACTTCCTGGTCTTCCATGGCAAGGAGCGCTGGGGCCAGAACCATGCCCACCATGGCCACGAAGGCGACCATGAGGACGAGGAAGTCTCGCACGACCACCACCATGGCCTGGCCGCCGGCGAGAAGCCGCACGAGTCGCCGTGGGTCGTGACGCTGCCGCTGGTGCTGCTGGCCATCCCGTCGGTCATCATCGGTGCGATCGCCATCGAGCCGATGCTGTTCGGCGAGTTCTTCAAGCACGGCGTGGCGTTCAAGGACGTGATCTTCGTCGGCGAGAACCACCACGCCATGAAGGAACTCGAGGAAGCCTTCCACGGCTGGGTGCCGATGGCGATCCATTCGGTGACCACCCCGGTCCTGTGGCTGGCCATCGCCGGCGTGGTGCTGTCGTGGTTCTTCTACATGAAGCGCCCGGACATCCCCGAGGCGATCAAGAACCGCTTCTCGGGCCTGTACAAGCTGCTCGACAACAAGTACTACATGGACGCCATCAACCAGGCCGTGTTCGCGCGCGGTGCCCGCGTGCTGGGTACCGGCCTGTGGAAGGGTGGCGACCAGAGTTTCATCGACGGCCTGTTCGTCAATGGTTCGGCCCGCGTGGTGGCGTCGTTCGCCGCCGCCAGCCGCTACCTGCAATCGGGTTACATCTACCACTACGCATTCGCGATGATCGTCGGCATGCTGGTGCTGCTGACGCTTACCGTCACGGGCGTGATTGGCACCAAGTGATAGGCACCGAGTAAGGAAAACATAGAAATGGTTCTGTCTTTCGCAATCTGGCTGCCTATCTTCTTCGGCTTGCTGGTACTGGGCTCCGGCTCGGACCGCAGCGCCGGCTACGTGAGGTGGATGTCGCTGTTCGGCTCGATCGCCAGCTTCATCGTCACGCTGCCGCTGGTGTTCCACTTCGACAAGTCCACCGCTGCGATGCAGTTCGTGGAGAAATCGAACTGGATCGAGCGCTTCAACATCCAGTACCACCTGGGCGTTGACGGCATCTCGATGTGGTTCGTCGTGCTGACGGCCTTCATCACCGTGATCGTCGTGATCTCGGCCTGGGAAGTGATCACCGAGCGCGTGGCCGAGTACATGGCCTCGTTCCTGATCCTGTCGGGCCTGATGGTCGGCGTCTTCTGCGCGCTCGACGGCCTGCTGTTCTACGTGTTCTTCGAAGCCACCCTGATCCCGATGTACATCATCATCGGCGTGTGGGGCGGCCCGAACCGTGTGTACGCGGCCTTCAAGTTCTTCCTCTACACGCTGCTGGGCTCGCTGCTGACGCTGGTCGCGCTGCTGTACCTGTACAACAAGACCGGTAGCTTCGAGATCCTGCAGTGGCACCAGGCCAAGCTGTCGATGAATGAGCAGATCGCGCTGTTCATCGCCTTCTTCATGGCTTTTGCGGTCAAGGTGCCGATGTGGCCGGTGCACACCTGGCTGCCGGACGCCCACGTGGAAGCGCCGACCGGCGGCTCCGTGGTGCTGGCCGCGATCATGCTGAAGCTCGGTGCCTACGGCTTCCTGCGGTTCTCGTTGCCGATCGCGCCCGACGCAAGCCATTCTATGGCCGGTTTCGTCATCACGATCTCGCTGATCGCCGTGATCTACATCGGCCTGGTCGCGCTGGTGCAGGCCGACATGAAGAAGCTGGTGGCGTATTCGTCGATCGCGCACATGGGTTTCGTGACGCTCGGTTTCTTCATCTTCAATGAAATCGGCATCGAAGGCGGCATCGTGCAGATGATCTCGCACGGCTTCATCTCGGGCGCCATGTTCCTTTGCATCGGCGTGCTGTATGACCGCGTGCACTCGCGCCAGATCGCCGACTACGGCGGCGTGGTGAACACCATGCCGAAGTTCGCCGCGCTGTCGGTGTTCTTCGCGATGGCCAACTGCGGCCTGCCGGCGACCTCCGGTTTCGTTGGCGAGTTCATGGTGATCCTGGGCTCGGTCAAGTATGACTTCTGGATCGGCGTGCTCGCCGCCACCGCGCTGATCTTCGGCGCCGCCTACTCGCTGTGGATGGTCAAGCGCGTGATTTTCGGCGACGTCGTGCACCAGCATGTCCGCGAACTGGCGGACCTGAACAAGCGCGAGTTCGTGATGCTGGGCCTGCTCGCCATCATGACGCTGTACATGGGCCTGCACCCGAAGCCCTTCACCGACGTGATGCACGCTTCGGTGGTCAACCTGCTGTCCCACGTGGCGCAGTCGAAGCTGTAAGCGGGGAGAGATAACACTATGCAACCGTCCTCGACTCTAGCCCCTGTGGCGCCGATTATTTTCCTGGCGATCGCGATCGCCGCGGTCAACTGGATCGACCTTGCCCGCGGCAAGGGCAAGCAAAGCGTCGCCTATCCGCTGTCGCTGCTGTTCACGCTGGTGCTGACCGTCTGGTTCGGCATCAATGCCGCGGCCGGCGAGACGCACTACGCGTTCGCCAACCTGGTGGTGATCGACCCGATGGCCAATGTGCTGTCGGCGTTCTGCTCGGCCGGCCTGTTCATCACGCTGGTCTACACGCGCCGCTACCTGGCCGACCGCTCCATGTACGCGGGCGAGTTCTACCAGCTCGCGCTGTTCACGCTGGGCGGCCAGATCGTCATGATCACCGGCAACAACTTCCTGACCCTGTACCTGGGCCTGGAACTGCTGTCGCTGTCGTCCTACGCGCTGGTGGCGCTGCGCCGCGAGTCGCGCGTGACGTCGGAATCGGCCATGAAGTACTTCGTGCTGGGCGCGCTGGCTTCGGGCTTCCTGCTGTACGGCATCTCGATGATGTATGGTGCGACCGGTTCGCTGAACCTGGGCGAAGTGTTCCGCGTGGTGGAGTCTGGCCGCGTCAACACCACCATGCTGGCCTTCGGCGTGGTCTTCATCGTCGCCGGCCTGTCGTTCAAGATCGGTGCCGCGCCGTTCCACATGTGGATTCCGGATATCTACGAGGGTTCGCCGACCGCGGTGACGCTGCTGATCGCCGGTGGCCCGAAGGTGGCGGCATTCGCGCTGATCGTGCGCGTGCTGGTGGAAGGCCTGCTGCCGCTGGCCGCAGACTGGCAGAGCATGCTGGTGGTGCTGGCCATCGTGTCGCTGGCGATCGGCAACCTGACCGCCATTGTCCAGACCAACCTGAAGCGGATGCTGGCTTATTCGACCATTTCGCACATGGGCTTCGTCCTGCTGGGCATGCTGTCCGGCGTGGTGGCCAACAAGGCGGATGGCGCGGCGAATGCTTACGGCGCGTCGATGTTCTACTCGGTGACGTACCTGCTGACCACGCTGGGTACCTTCGGCCTGATCCTGCTGCGCACCACCAAGGGTTTCGAGGCTGAAACGCTGGAAGACCTGAAGGGCATGTCGCGCCGCAACCCGTGGTTTGCGTTCCTGATGCTGGTGATGATGTTCTCGCTGGCCGGCATCCCGCCGACCGTGGGCTTCTACGCCAAGCTGTCGGTGCTCGAAGCCGTGGTGAAGTCGGGCATGACCTGGCTGGCCGTGGTGGCGGTGCTGTTCTCGCTGATCGGTGCCTTCTACTACCTGCGTGTGGTCAAGCTGATGTACTTCGACGCACCGGTCGGCGAAGAGCCGCTGGAGGCCACCACTGGCCTGCGTTCGGTGCTGAGCCTGAACGGCGCGGCAGTGATCGTGCTGGGCATCTTCCCGGCTGCGCTGATGAACCTGTGCTATCAGGCCATCCGCGCAACGCTGGCCTCGTAACCGTACGAGGCGGCAAGACATGAGTTCCCCGACGGGCGGCTGGTTTGTCATCTTGTTGGCACTGGTTTGTGCCAACCTGCCGTTCGTCAACCAGCGCCTGTTTGCAGTGATTCCACTGCGCTGGAGCCGCAAGCCGCTGTGGCTGCGGCTGCTGGAACTGATCTGCTGGTATGTGGCAGCCGGCCTGGCCGGCTTTGCGGTGGAGGCGAGCCTTGGCAATGCCTTTCCGCAAGGCTGGCAGTTCTATGCCATCACGGCGTGCATGATGCTGGTGTTCGCCTTTCCAGGCTTTACCTGGCAGTACCTCGTCAAACACCGCACGGCCTGAAGCCGGTCATGAAGCCGCCGGGCGTGCGAATCACCCGGAGCGCTTATGACGGAAAAGACCCAGGACAACCTCGCCCCGCCGTCAGGCGATGAAGGGCTCAAGGAAGTCTGCGTTGCTTCGGCAACCGTCCATCGCGGAAAATTCCTCACGCTGAAGCAAGACATCGTCCGCCTGCCTGATGGCAAGCAGACTGGCCGCGAGTACATCGTTCATCCGGGCGCGGTCATGATGATTCCGCTGTTCGACGACGGCACCGTGCTGATGGAGCGGCAGTTCCGCTACCCGATCGGTGAAGTCATGCTCGAATTCCCAGCCGGCAAGCTCGATCCGCAAGAAGGCGCGCTGCGCTGCGGCGAGCGCGAGCTGGAAGAGGAAACTGGCTACAGCGCGGCGCGCTGGGATTACCTGACCCGCATTCACCCCGTCATTTCGTACTCGACCGAGTTCATCGACGTGTTCCTCGCACGCGACCTGACCGCAGGGCAGGCGAAGCTCGATGACGGCGAATTCCTCGAAACCTTCATCGTCCCGGCCGGCCAGGTGCTGGACTGGGTGCGCCAGGGCCGCATTACCGACGTGAAGACCATCATCGGCGCATTCTGGCTGGAGAAGGTAATCTCGGGGGTGTGGCAGCCCGGCGAACAGCCGGTGCCGCGCTGAAGCCGCCACGGCGGCCCGCAGTGCAGAACGGTATGCTTTTCGCGCCATCTGGTGCGGGAAATCCCTTCCGAAAAAAATTAGCACGACCGTTCACAAAATTGGGTTTCACGGATACTATTGCTTTTGACGGGCTGGAAAGATCATGAAGGTGCTCGACCTGCGTTGCGCGCAAGACCATCGTTTCGAGGGCTGGTTCGCCTCGGAGGACGATGCGCAGACGCAACTCGCAAGTGACCTCGTCCAGTGCCCGGTCTGCGGTGACCACGCCGTGAGCCGGCTGCCAAGCGCGCCGCGCCTGAACCTCTCGGGCGCGACGCAGGTGCAGCGCGGCCAGGCAGAGGCAGGCCAGGCGGCGCAAGTGCCGGCTGCCCTGGAAGTCTTGCAGGCGGCCTATCTGAAGGCCGTGCGGCAGGTGATGGCACAGACCGAGGACGTGGGCGACCGCTTTGCCGAGGAGGCAAGGCGCATGCATTACGACGAGGCACCGGAGCGCGGTATCCGCGGTTCGGCTTCCCCGGAGGAGGTGCAGGCGCTGGCGGAAGAGGGCATCGAAACAATCCCGCTCGTGGTGCCGGATGCTTTGAAGCAGACGGCTCACTGAATTGCGTCCTGTGCCCGTGGTTTGCGGCGCAAGACGCGCAGGCAGAACTACTTGCCGGCGCCGTGCCGGCATCACAGGAGACGGGCATGGATCTCAATTACTCGGCGTCCGACAACGCCTTCCGCGAGGAAGTGCGTAGCTGGCTGGAAGCCAATCTGCCGGCGGATATCCGCAGCAAGGTGCTCAACCATCGCCGGCCCAGCCGCGACGACCTGGTGCGCTGGCACAAGATCCTGGCGGGCAAGGGCTGGTCGACGCCGCACTGGCCCGTGCAATATGGCGGTACCGGCTGGAACGCCACGCAGCGCCATATCTGGGACGAGGAAAACGCCCGCGCCGGCGCGCCCGGCGTGCTGCCGTTCGGCGTGGCCATGGTCGCGCCCGTGATCATGAAGTACGGCAACGAGCAGCAGAAGTCTTACTACCTGCCGCGTATCCTGGACTGCACCGACTGGTGGTGCCAGGGCTATTCCGAGCCGGGTTCGGGTTCGGACCTGGCCTCGCTCAAGACCCGCGCCGAGCTGACCCCGGACGGCAAGCACTACATCGTCAACGGCCAGAAGACCTGGACCACGCTCGGCCAGCACGCCGACATGATCTTCTGCCTGGTCCGCACCGATCCGGAAGCGAAGAAGCAGGAAGGCATCTCGTTCCTGCTGATCGACATGAAGACGCCGGGCATCACCGTGCGTCCGATCATCATGCTCGACGAAGACCATGAAGTGAACGAAGTCTTCTTCGACAACGTCAAGGTGCCGGTGGAAAACCGCGTTGGCGAGGAGAACAAGGGCTGGACCTACGCCAAGTACCTGCTCGGCCACGAGCGCACCGGCATTGCCCGTGTCGGCAATTCCAAGCGCGAGCTGGGCTTCCTCAAGCGCGTGGCGCGCCAGCAGCAGAAGAACGGCAAGCCGCTGCTGGAAGATCCGGTCTTCGGCGCCAAGGTTGCCGCGCTGGAAATCGAACTGATGGCGCTGGAGATCACCGTGCTGCGCGTGGTGTCGAGCGAAGCCGCGGGCAAGGGCCCCGGCCCGGAAGCTTCGATGCTGAAGATCAAGGGCACCGAGATCCAGCAGCTGCTGACCGAGCTGATGGTCGAAGCCGTCGGCCCCTATGCCCAGCCTTTCGACCCGGCCTACCTGGAGTGCGAGCACGCGCACGCGGTGACCGGCTACGACGACGCCGCCCCGCTGGCCGCCTACTACTTCAACTATCGCAAGACCTCCATCTACGGCGGGTCCAACGAAATCCAGCGCAACATCATCAGCCAGATGATCCTGGGGCTGTGAGGAGACACGGAACATGAACTTCAATCTCAGCGACGAACAGAAGCAGCTGGCTGACGCCGTACGCCGTTTCATCGACAAGGACTACGACTTCGAGTCGCGCAAGAAGCGCTACGAGAGCGGGGCCGGCTATGGCGAGTCCGCCTGGGGCTCGCTGGTCGAGCTCGGCCTGACCGCGCTGCCGGTGGCCGAAGAGCAGGGCGGCTTCGCGGGCAAGGCGCTGGACATGATGGTGGTGCAGCAGGAGCTCGCCCGCGGCCTGGTCGTCGAGCCGTACCTGGCGACCGTCGTGGGCGCGTATGCCCTGAGCCTGGCCGGTGGCCAGGAGGCGCTGCTGGAGCAAGTGGCCGGCGGCGAACTCAAGCTCGCCGTGGCCTTCAACGAGCCGCAGGCGCGCTACGAGCTGAACAACGTGCGCGTGACCGCGCGCGACGGCAAGCTTAACGGCCGCAAGGCTGTAGTGATCCATGGCGGCCAGGCCGACAAGCTGATCGTCTCGGCGCGCACCAGCGGCGCGGACGCCGACCGCGACGGCATCTCGCTGTTCCTGGTCGATGCCAAGGGCGCCGGCGTCAGTGTCAAGGACTACCGCACCATCGACAACCTGCGCGCCGCCGATATCACGTTCCAGGACGCGCCGGCTCAATTGCTCGGCGAGGCCGGCAAGGCCTTCGACCAGGTCGAGCAGGTCGCCGATTACGCGGCGGTGCTGCTGTGCGCCGAGGCCGTGGGCGTGATGGATACGCTCAACGCCGCCACGCTGGAATATGCCAAGACGCGCCAGCAGTTTGGCCAGCCGATTGCTCGCTTCCAGGCGCTGCAGCACCGCATGGTCGAGATGTTCATCCAGGCCGAGCAGTCGCGCTCGATCACGCTGCTGGCCGCGGCCCGCTTTGAAGAGGCGACACCGGAAGAGCGTCGCCGCTACGTCTCGGCTGCCAAGGCCCGCGTCGGCCAGGCCGCGCGCTACGTCGGCCAGGAGGCGGTACAGATCCACGGCGGCATGGGCGTGACCAACGAATTGCCGGCCGCGCACATGTTCAAGCGCCTGACGCTCATCAACACCACGTTCGGTGACGTCGACCATCACCTGGCCCGTTTTGCCGGCCAGGCAAGCTTCCAGCAAGCTGCCTGATCCAGGCGATGCCAATCGAAGCCGCGCCGTAGTCCAGGCGCGGCTTTTTTCTTTGCGCGCAGTTAGGGGCGGGTTCGGCAAATACGGACGCACGCCATTACCCGCCATGCGATTATCGCGATGACAAGTCAAAAGTCAGCGACAACGGAGACCCCACCAATGCTGTATTTCGAGGACTTTGCAGTCGGCAGCCGCCGCGAGCTCGGCTCCTACCTCGTCACCGAGGAAGAGATCCTCGGCTTTGCCCGCCAGTATGACCCGCAGCCCTTCCATATCGACAAGGAGGCCGCCGCCAAGAGCATCTATGGCGGACTGATCTCCAGCGGCTGGATGACCTGCTCGATCATGATGCGCCTGCTGGTGCTGAGCACCGTCGGCAAGTCGGCGAGCATGGGTTCGCCGGGCGTCGACGAGATCCGTTGGCTGAAGCCGGTCTATGCCGGCGACACGCTGTCCGTGGTGTTCATCGTGCTCGATTCCCGGCCGTCGCAATCCAAGCCGGACCGCGGCGTGGTCCTTACCCAATGGGAAGCCACCAACCAGCGCGGCGAACTGGTCTGCACGGTCAAGGGCATGGGCATGTACGGCCGCCGCCCCGCCTGAGCCCCCTAACCTAAACAACGAGGAGATAACCGACATGCGTACCATCGCATCGCTCGAAGAACTGGAAAGCCTGCAAGGGCAGGAAGTCGCGGTCAGCGACTGGATGGAGATCACCCAGGAGCAGGTGAACCTGTTTGCCGAAGCGACCGGCGATCACCAGTGGATCCACGTCGACGTGGAGCGCGCAAAGAAGGAGTCGCCGTACGGCGGCCCGATCGCGCACGGCTTCCTGACGCTGTCGCTGGTACCGAAGTTCATGCACAACGCGCTGCACATGCCGTCCAAGATCGGCGTGAACTACGGCCTGAACCGCGTGCGCTTCACCGCGCCGGTGCCGGTGGGCAGCAAGCTGCGCGCGCGCATCAAGCTGCAGAAGGTCGAGCGGCTCGACCCGCTGCCGAAGTCGCCCGAGCTCGTAGGCGCCCAGTCGACCTGGGAAGTGACGATTGAGCGCGAGGGCAGCGACCGTCCGGTGTGCGTGGCCGAGTCCATCAGTCGCCGATACGGATGAGCCGTTGTTGTTTTGTTGATACAGGAAGAAAAAAGCCGTCGACAGGCGGCTTTTTTCAATTTTTGACGATAATGCGGACACTGCAACACATTTTAAGTAAATCAAACATCTCTTTTGAGAATTGTCCGTTTTTCTGAACACTGTGTTCTGTGCTGTTGGGTTTACCCGTAATGCTGCATTGCGGTACAGTCGCGCCCACGATGTTTTACGTGTTGCACATTCCGGCCGGAAACCGCGCTTGCCCACAAGGCAGGCTTGTCGGGAAGTGCAAAAACTTCGTGGTTCAACGCTACCCGGCTGCAGTCCTGAGCCGGGACCGTTCGCGGTTTCGGCCATCAGGTGCCGCAGTGCTACCGCCTCAGGCGGGCCGCTCGCGCAGTCGTCAGCTGTCCTTCCGTGTTCATGGCGTTGTCAGGCCGCATGGTCATCCGGCGTTAGATCCGCCAGACCTCAACGCCAGCTAAGGACACGTCCTTCCGGTTTTCCCTCAGCCCAACGCCTCTTGCTTCCGGCATCAGGCGGTGAAGCCACGCTTTGCCCAAGCGCGGCCTAACCAAACCAGTCGTGACATGAAGAAACCCATACTGCCGCGGTGGACGCGGTCCCTGCCAAGCCTCGGCCTGCTCTTGCTGCTCGCCGGCTGCAACATGACGCTGCTCGACCCGAAGGGGCAGGTAGGCGTCGACATCAAAGGCATCATCCTGATCGCCACCTGGCTCATGCTGCTGGTGGTGTTGCCGGTGATCGTCCTGACGCTGGTGTTCGCCTGGAAGTACCGCGCCAGCAATACCTCGGCACGCTATGAACCCGACTGGTCGCACTCGACCGCGATCGAAGTCGTGGTGTGGCTGATTCCCTGCCTGATCATCATCGCGCTGGGCATCATCACGTGGAAGTCCTCGCACGACCTGGATCCGTACAAGCCGCTGGAATCCAAGCAGAAGCCGATCACCGTCGAGGCGGTGGCGATGAACTGGAAGTGGCTGTTCATCTATCCGGAACTGAAGATCGCGACGGTCAACCAGATCGCGTTCCCGGTGGGCACGCCGGTGAACTTCAAGATCACGTCCGATTCGATCATGAATTCGTTCTTCATCCCGCAACTGGGCAGCCAGGTTTACGCCATGGCCGGGATGGAGACCAAGCTGCACCTGATTGCCAACGAGGCCGGCACGTATGACGGCATGTCCGCCAACTACAGCGGCGGCGGCTTCTCGGGCATGAAGTTCAAGGCGACGGCCATGTCGAACTTCGAGTTCGACGCGTGGGTCGCCAAGGTGCGCGCATCCGAACGCCAGCTCGCCAGCGCGGACTACAAGGTCCTGGCCAAGCCGAGCGAAGCGGAACCGGTGGCCTACTACGGCAAGGTCGAAGACGGCCTGTTCACCGGCATCCTGCACCAGTACATGGGCAACGACGGCCACGCCATGGCCCGCGAAGGCTTTGATGGCGGCCCGATCTGCACGTCGCGTAACACGCTCGGCGAAGAGCGGGTGTCCATGGCCACGCCGGCCAAGCCGGCGCTGGGCGCGCAATCCTAGGAGCAATGATGTTTGGCAAATTGAGTTTGTCGGCGATTCCGTTTCATGAGCCGATCATCATGGTCGTACTGGCCGGCGTCGCCATCGGCGGCGCTGCGCTGCTAGGCGCGATCACGTATTTCAAGAAGTGGGGCTACCTCTGGAATGAGTGGTTCACTTCGGTCGATCACAAGAAGATCGGTGTGATGTACTGCCTGGTCGCGCTGGTCATGCTGCTGCGCGGCTTTTCCGACGCGGTCATGATGCGCGCGCAACTGGCGCTCGCCACGAACGGTGCCCACGGCGTCCTGCCGCCGGAACACTACGACCAGATCTTCACCGCCCACGGCGTGATCATGATCTTCTTCGTGGCCATGCCGCTGATGACGGGCCTGATGAACCTCGTGGTGCCGCTGCAGATCGGCGCGCGCGACGTGGCCTTCCCGTTCCTGAACACGCTGTCGTTCTGGCTGTTCGTGTCGGGCGCCATGCTGGTGAACATCTCGCTGGGCGTTGGCGAATTCGCCAAGACCGGCTGGCTCGCTTACCCGCCGCTGTCCGGCCTGGATTTCAGCCCGGGCGTAGGGGTGGACTACTACCTCTGGTCCTTGCAGATCTCGGGGTTGGGCACGCTGCTGACCGGCGTGAACTTCCTGGTGACCATCCTGAAGATGCGCGCCCCGGGCATGACCCTGATGCGCATGCCGGTGTTCACCTGGACGGTCCTGTGCACCAACGTGCTGATCGTGGCTGCCTTCCCGGTGCTGACCGTGTCGCTGGCACTGCTGGGCCTGGACCGCTACTTCGACATGCACTTCTTCACGAACGATGGCGGCGGCAATGCCATGATGTACGTGAACCTGATCTGGATCTGGGGCCACCCCGAGGTGTACATCCTGATCCTGCCGGCGTTCGGTATCTTCTCTGAAGTCATCGCCACGTTCTCGGGCAAGAAGCTGTTCGGCTACAAGGGCATGGTGTACGCGACCTCGGCCATCATGGTGCTGTCGTTCATCGTGTGGCTGCACCACTTCTTCACGATGGGCTCGGGCGCGAACGTCAACGCGTTCTTTGGCATCACGACCATGATCATCTCCATCCCGACCGGGGTGAAGATCTTCAACTGGCTGTTCACGATGTACCGCGGCCGCGTGCAGATGACCTCGCCGGTGCTGTGGACGCTGGGCTTCATGATCACCTTCGTGATCGGCGGCATGACCGGCGTGCTGATGGCCGTGCCGGCAGCCGACTTCGTGCTGCACAACAGCCTGTTCCTGATCGCCCATTTCCACAACGTGATCATCGGCGGCGTGCTGTTCGGCTACCTGGCCGGCATCACCTACTGGTGGCCGAAGGCGTTCGGCTTCAAGCTGAACGAGCGTCTGGGCAAGTGCGCGTTCTGGTGCTGGCTGGTGGGCTTCTACTTCGCCTTCATGCCGCTGTACGTGCTGGGCCTGATGGGCATGACCCGTCGCCTGAACCACACTGACAACCCGGCCTGGACGCCGTGGCTGTACCTGGCCGTGGTCGGCGTGGTGTTCGTCGCGCTGGGCATCTTCTTCCAGGTGCTGCAGATCGTCGTGTCGATCCGCGACCGCAAGAAGCTGGCCGATGTGACCGGCGACCCGTGGGGTGGCCGCACGCTGGAATGGGCCACTTCGTCGCCGCCGCCGTTCTACAACTTCGCGCACACCCCGGTGGTGCGTGACCTGGACGCGTTCGCCGACATGAAGGCCCGTGGCGAGAAGCTGCCGACCAGCGGCTACGAGCAGATCCACATGCCGAAGAACACCGGCGCGGGCTTCTGGATGGGCCTGTACAGCCTGGTGCTTGGCTTTGCCCTGGTCTGGCACATCTGGTGGCTTGCCGCCGTTGGCCTGATCGGCATGGTGGTGTCGTTCATCCGCCGCGCCAACGATGACCACATCGACTACTACGTGCCGGCCGCCGAGGTCGAGCAGATTGAAACGCGCCAACTGCAGCGCATTGCTTCGCAGGCCTGATGACCATGTCGACAGAAGTCCTTGATCGCTTCGGGGCGGCGCAAGCCCCGGCTCATGCGCGCTCGCACGACGAGACGCACGACCACGCGCACCATGACACCAGCGAGAACACCATCTTTGGTTTCTGGCTGTACCTGATGAGCGACTGCATCCTGTTCGCGTGCCTGTTCGCCGCGTTCGCCGTCCTGCGCGGCGAAGTGGCGGGCGGTCCGTCGGGCAAGGAGCTGTTCGAGCTCAACTACGTGCTCGTCGAGACCTTCATCCTGCTGTTCTCGTCGATCACGTACGGTTTCGCGATGATCTCGCTGCAGAACCGTTCGAAGGTACGGGTGCTGGTCTGGCTGGGCATTACCTTCCTGCTGGGCGCCGCGTTCATGTACATGGAAATCAATGAATTCCATCACCTGATCGCCGAAGGCGCCGGCCCGAGCCGCAGCGCGTTCCTGTCGTCGTTCTTCACGCTGGTGGGCACCCACGGCCTGCACGTCGCAAGCGGCATGGTGTGGATGCTGGTCCTGATGTGGCAAGTCAGCAAGAAGGGCCTGACCCCGACCATGTCCAAGCGCCTGAACTGCCTCAGCCTGTTCTGGCACTTCCTGGACGTCGTCTGGATCGGCGTCTTCACCGTGGTCTATCTGATGGGGGCAATGTAAATGGCACAGCAACACGCAGCGTCCGCGCACGCCGAGTCGCACGGCCACAGCAGCTTCAAGTCCTATGTGATCGGCTTCGTGCTGGCGGTGGTCCTGACCGTCATCCCGTTCAAGATCGTGATGGACGGCACCATGGACCGCGGCACGACCCTCCTGATCATCCTCGGCATGGCCGCAGTGCAGGTGGTCGTGCACCTGAAGTACTTCCTCCATATGGATGGCTCGAAGCAGCAGCGCTGGAACGTGATGTCGTTCCTGTTCACGCTGCTGATCCTGTTCATCGTGCTGGCCGGCTCGCTCTGGATCATGCACAACATGAACGCGAACATGATGCCGTGGATGATGAAGTAATCGTCTTCGGACGATAGAAGAACGGGGCCTTCGGGCCCCGTTTTTGTTTGCGGCGGTGCACCATGCGCCGCGGCGCCGCACAACTCACGACAGTCTGCCTCCTCTTCCCCGAAGCCCGCGGCCGGTTCTCCCTTGCACCTGATTGCGCCGTGCACGATGGCGGTGCGTAGTCGTCGACCGGGGCGCAGCACCAGCATGGTGCTTCCGCGCGAAACCTCCAAACGAATTGTCTCTTGCCGGGCGCCCGGCGGTGCCAGACCGCAGGCGGGAGCCGTGCGTTCCCTGGCACGCTAGTTGCAGATGCATCACCCGGGGTGCGTTGAGTCCCGTAACCAAACGATAAAGGGAGCAGCAATGAAACGACGTGACATGCTGAAGCTGTCGGCGGTAGCCGCCGCGGCAATGATCGGCGCCAGCCCGCTGGCGATGGCGCAGTCCAAAGAGCCGATCAAGGTCGGCATCCTGCATTCGCTGTCCGGCACCATGGCGATTTCCGAGACGTCGCTCAAGGACGTGGCGCTGATGACCATCGACGAGATCAACAAGAGCGGCGGCGTGCTCGGCCGCAAGCTCGAACCCGTGGTCGTGGATCCCGCGTCGAACTGGCCGCTGTTTGCCGAGAAGGCGCGTCAGCTGATCACCAAGGACAAGGTCGCCGTCACGTTCGGCTGCTGGACTTCGGTGTCGCGAAAGTCGGTGCTGCCGGTCTACGAAGAGCTGAATTCGCTGCTGTTCTACCCCGTGCAGTATGAGGGCGAGGAAATGTCGAAGAACGTCTTCTACACGGGCGCGGCGCCCAACCAGCAGGCCATTCCGGCGGTCGAGTACCTGATGAGCAAGGAAGGCGGCGGCGCCAAGCGCTTCTTCCTGCTGGGCACCGACTACGTCTATCCGCGCACCACCAACAAGATCCTGCGCGCCTTCCTGAAGAGCAAGGGCGTCGCCGACAAGGACATCGAAGAGGTCTACACGCCGTTCGGCCACAGCGACTACCAGACCATCGTCGCCAACATCAAGAAGTTCTCGCAGGGCGGCAAGACCGCCGTGATCTCCACCATCAACGGCGACTCCAACGTGCCGTTCTACAAGGAACTCGGCAACGCCGGCCTGAAGGCCAAGGACGTCCCGGTGGTCGCCTTCTCCGTGGGCGAGGAAGAGTTGCGCGGCATCGACACCAAGCCGCTGGTCGGCCACCTGGCGGCATGGAACTACTTCATGTCCGTCAAGAACCCCGAGAACGATGCGTTCAAGAAACAGTGGGCTGCCTGGGTCAAGGCGAACAACCTGCCGGGCGGCGACAAGCGCGTGACCAACGATCCGATGGAAGCCACCTACGTGGGCATCCACATGTGGGCGCAGGCCGTGAAGAAAGCCGGTACCACGGACACCGACAAGGTGCGTGCCGCCATGTACGGCCAGACCTTCAAGGCGCCCGACGGCTTCACCCTGACCATGGGCGAGAACCACCACCTCTACAAGCCGGTGATGATCGGCGAGGTCAAGGGCGACGGACAGTTCACCGTCGTGTGGAAGACGCCCAAGGCCATACGCGCGCAGCCGTGGAGCCCGTTCATCGCAGGCAACGAAGGCAAGCCGGACAAGGTGATGTAAGGCTGCCTGCCGTTGCAGCCTGACAGGCACGCACCGCCGGTTCTCCGTAGCCGGCAGTGCGTGCCGCGTCAGCCCGGTTCCCCAGAAAAAAAGCAGGCGCGGCCACGCGCCGCCCATTCGCCAGCACCTATGTCCCAATCGTTACCGAAGAGCGCCATGCCGTGGCTGCGCGCCATGCTGGCTGCGCTGCTGCTTGCCGCGCCGCTATGGGCGGCCGCCGCGGGCGCATTGTCGCAGGCCGACCTCAAGCCACTGGCCGAGGACGATTTCGATGCCAAGACCGCGGCCCTGTCGGCGCTGGCCAAAGCTCCACCGGAACAGGCCGGTCCCATCCTGAAAGCGTTGCAGGACGATGCGCTGCAATACGCGCCGTCGGTAGGCATGGTGCGCCAGGAAGGCGACAAGACCGTCGATGCCATCACCGGCCAGCCGGTCAAGGTCAAGGCCGACGAGCTGGAATCACTGACCCTGAATAACAGCCTGCGCGCGATCGTCGACAGCGCGGCAAGCAGCCTGCAGCTGCAGTCGCCCGATATCGCGGTGCGCACGCAGGCCATCAATACGCTGTACGACCAGCCCGAGAGTGCCTCGCGTGCCAGCGTCGAAGCCGCGCGCAAGATGGAGGCCGATCCCGGTCTGCGCGCCCGGTTGGACGTGATCTGGGCCACTTCCGTGCTGGCGGAGGAGACCCAGCCGGGAGATTCGGCGCAGCGCGAAGCGCGACTCGAAGCCATTCGTGTCCTGGGCCGCGACAGCAATCCGCAAAGCCGCCAGAAACTGGCTCCGCTGGTCGAGCGCGGCAGTGACGGCAAGTACCGTGAAGCCGATGTCGAAGTGCGCGTTGCCGCCCAGCAGGCACTCGATGCATTGCGCAGCGACCAGCGCCGTGCCGAGCTGATCGGCAACCTGTTTGCCGGCCTGAGCCTGGGCAGCGTGCTGCTGCTGGCCGCGCTGGGCCTGGCCATCACCTATGGCCTGATCGGCGTCATTAACATGGCGCACGGCGAGTTCCTGATGATCGGCGCGTATGCGACCTACGTGGTGCAGACGCTGTTCCGCACCTATGCGCCCGGCGCGTTCGACTGGTACCTGCCGGCGGCGCTGCCGGCCTCGTTCCTGGCGGCGGGCATCGTCGGTTTCGTGCTCGAGCGGCTGGTGCTGCGCCATCTCTACGGGCGGCCCCTGGAGACGCTGCTGGCCACGTTCGGCGTGAGCCTGCTGCTGATGCAGGCGGTGCGCACACTGTTCGGCGCGCAGAACGTGGAAGTCGCCAATCCGGCCTGGATGAGCGGTGGCATGGAGTGGATGCCGGGTCTGGTGATCCCGTACAACCGCATCGTCATCATCCTGTTCGCGCTGGCCGTGGTGGCGGTCGCATGGGCGGTGCTCAACCGCACGCGCCTTGGCCTGTTTGTTCGCGCGACCACGCAGAACCGCACCATGGCCGCCTGCGTGGGCGTGCGCACATGGAAGGTGGACAGCTATGCCTTTGCCTTCGGTGCGGGCATTGCCGGCATGGGCGGCTGCGCGCTGTCGCAGATCGGCAATGTCGGTCCGGATCTGGGCCAGGCGTACATCATCGATTCCTTCATGGTCGTGGTGCTGGGCGGGGTAGGGCAGCTGGCCGGCACCATCGTCGGCGCATTCGGGCTGGGCATCATCAACAAGTTCATCGAGCCGTTCTACGGCGCGGTGCTGGCCAAGATCTTCGTCCTGGTGCTGATCGTGCTGTTCATCCAGAAGCGGCCGCAGGGACTTTTCGCGCTCAAGGGGCGCAGCGCGGAGGCATGATGCAGAGCTTTCATTCCGATTCCCCGGGCACGCCTTTCCGGCTTGCGGTGCCCGAGCGCCAGCCGCTGTTCAGCCGCCGGGCCTGGACGATGCTGGCAGTATTGACACTCGTGGTGGCGATCGGCGTGCCGGCGTGCGCGCTGCTGGTGCCCGCAGGCCATCCGCTGCACCTGTCGGCCTACGCGCTGACGCTGGTCGGCAAGATCATGTGCTTTGCGCTCGCCGCGATTGCGCTGGACCTGGTGTGGGGCTATTGCGGCATCCTGAGCCTGGGTCACGGGCTGTTCTTCGCGCTCGGCGGCTATGCGATGGGCATGTACCTGATGCGGTCCATCGGTCGCGAAGGCGTGTACAAGAGCGATCTGCCGGACTTCATGGTGTTTCTCGACTGGAAGGAGCTGCCGTGGTTCTGGCACGGCACCGAGCACCTCGGCTATGCGCTGCTGCTGGTGGTGCTGGTCCCCGGCGTTCTGGCGTGGCTGTTCGGCTTCTTTGCGTTCCGCTCGCGCATCAAGGGCGTGTACCTGTCGATCATCACGCAGGCCATGACGTACGCGGCGATGCTGCTGTTCTTCCGCAACGAAACGGGCTTTGGCGGCAACAACGGGTTCACCGACTTCAAGCGTATCGCCGGCTATGCCATTGCCGCGCCGCAGACGCGCGCGGCGCTGTTCGTGCTGACCTTCCTTGCGCTGGTCGCAGGGTTCGTGGCTTGCCGCTATATCGTCACGTCCAAGCTGGGCCGCGTCGTGACCGCCATACGCGATGCCGAGATGCGCGTGATGTTCTCGGGCTACAACCCGCTGGGCTACAAGCTGTTCGTATGGACGTTCTCGGCCGTGCTGTGTGGCATTGCCGGCGCGCTGTACGTGCCGCAGGTGGGCATCATCAACCCGGGCGAGATGTCGCCCGGCAATTCCATCGAGATGGCCGTATGGGTGGCCGTGGGTGGGCGCGGTACGCTGATCGGGCCGGTGATCGGCGCATTCCTGGTCAACGGTGCCAAGACCATGTTCACGGCCTACTTTGCCGAGTACTGGCTGTTCCTGCTCGGCGCGATGTTCGTACTGGTCACGCTATACCTGCCCGATGGCGTGATCGGGCTGTGGAAGCGCCTGCGCGAACGCGGCAGCCGCGCAACGCCGGCGAGCCCGGTCGCACAGGAAGCCGTATCCAGTCCCGCCGTGGCGGGGCGTACCGGAGGTGAAGCATGAATGCCGCGCTTGAATACGGCCAGGCGGAAAGCGGCAACGCGACCGGTCTCGGCCGCGTGATGGAACCGGGCACGATCGATGTCTCGCACGGACCGATCCTTTACCTGGAAGACCTCACGGTGCAGTTCGACGGCTTTCGCGCGCTCAACAAGCTGAGCCTGTCGATCGACCACGGCGAATTGCGCTGCGTGATCGGCCCCAATGGCGCGGGCAAGACCACGATGATGGATGTCATCACCGGCAAGACCGGTCCGCGCAATGCCAACGTCAGCGGCCGCGTGTTCCTGGGCCAGACCATCGACCTGATGCGCATGACCGAGCCGCGCATCGCGCAGGTCGGCATCGGCCGCAAGTTCCAGAAGCCCACGGTATTCGAGCAGCATGCCGTCTGGGAGAACCTGGAGCTCGCGATGAAGGCCGACAAGCGCTGGTGGTCGTCGCTGCGCGCGCGACTGACCGGGGAAGGGCATCGCCGCATCGAGGAAACACTGGCGCTGACGGGCCTTGAAGACGAGGCCTACCGCCCGGCGGGTCTGCTGTCGCACGGCCAGAAGCAGCGCCTGGAGATCGGCATGCTACTGATGCAGCAACCCCAGTTGCTGTTGCTGGATGAGCCCGTGGCCGGCATGACCGATGAGGAAACCATGCAGCTCGCCGCGCTGCTGAACAGCCTGCGCGGCAGCTGTTCGATGATGGTGGTCGAGCACGACATGGAGTTCGTCGCGGCGCTGGCCGGCGGCGAAGGCAAAGTCACGGTACTTGCGGAAGGCAGCGTGCTGGCCGAAGGCACGCTCGACAGCGTCAAGCGCGATGACCGCGTGATCGAATCCTACCTGGGAAGATAGCCATGCTGCAGGTCAATGCACTGAACCAGTTCTACGGCGGCAGCCATATCCTGCGCAACGTCAGCTTCGAGGTGCCGCGCGGCAAGCTCACCACGCTGCTGGGCCGCAACGGCGTAGGCAAGAGCACCTTGCTCAAGTGCCTGATGGGCGTGGTGCCCACGCGCAGCGGCAGCATCCAGTGGGACGGCCACGCACTGGAGAAGAAGCCGCCCTATGAGAGGGTGTCGGCTGGCCTTGCCTACGTGCCGCAGGGGCGCGAGATCTTTCCACGGCTGACGGTGGAAGAGAACCTGCTGATCGGCGCGGCCAGCCGGGCGCGGCCCGCGGGCGTGCCGGACCGCATCTACCAGCTGTTCCCCGTGCTGCGCACCATGCGGCAGCGCCGCGGCGGCGACCTGTCGGGCGGCCAGCAGCAACAGCTTGCGATCGGCCGCGCGCTGATGAGCGAGCCCGGCCTGCTGATCCTGGACGAGCCGACCGAAGGTATCCAGCCGTCGATCATCCAGGACATCGGGCGCGCGCTGCGCCTGCTGGTCGACGAATTCGGCATGACAGTGCTGCTGGTCGAGCAGTACTACGAGTTCGCGCGCCATATTGCCGATCACTACGTGGTGATGAGCCGGGGCGAAGTCGTGGCGAAGGGCGAGGGCGTTAATATGGAGAACGACGGTGTGCGGGAGCTGATTGCCGTGTAATGGTGCAGGGCGAGTCGGTGAGTGCCGCGCGCTGCGCTTTCGTGACGGCGGACGGCGCGCTATGATTTCCGGCATCCGCTGCGGCGCATGCCGCGGCTCGCCCCTGCTTGCATTGCCGGGCCATTCATCGAGCCATGCGTCATCCTGATTTTCCTCCCACTACCGCCGTGCCTGCGCCATGGCAGGCCAGCCTGTGCCTGCGCTTTGCCGCGCGTGGCGGGCGCACCGTGCTGGCCGGACGGCAGCACCGGGGCCCGCTGATGGTGCAGAAGCCGCTCTATCCGGAAGGCGGCATCTGCCACGCCGTCATCCTGCATCCGCCGGCTGGCGTGGCGGGCGGCGACACTCTCGATATCACCCTGCATGCGGAAGCCGGCACCCACGCGGTCATCGCGACGCCAGGTGCAACCAAATGGTACAAGTCGCTCGGCCGTGACGCGTCGCAGCATGTGCGCCTGACGGTCGACGATGGCGCCCGGCTGGATTGGCTGCCGCAGGAGAACATCGTCTTCGATGATGCGCGCGCGCGCATCGCCACCGAACTGGCCGTTGCGCCGGGCGGCAGCGCGATCGGCTGGGACGCCGTGGTGCTCGGGCGGCAGGCGTCCGGCGAGCATTGGGCGCGGGGCTCCGTTTGGCTGGACACGCAGGTGCGCTGCGACGGGCGCGCGCTATGGATCGAGCAATCGCAGCTGGACGCCGCATCGGCATTGCGCGGCGCGGTACCCGGGCTGGACGGCATGTGCGTGCTGGGCACGCTCTGGGCCGTGGGCAGCGCAGCCACGCAGGAACTTGCCGAGACGCTGGCGGAGCGCCTGCCGTTCACGGCTGACCTGCGCGCTGGCGTGACGTGCCTGTCATCACCGGCGCAGTCGATGTTGCTGCTGCGCGTGCTGGGCCGGCAGATGGAGCCGGTCCGGCAGCTCATGGTTGACGCGTGGAGCGCGCTGCGCGAGCCGATCCACGGCGTGCCGGCACGGCCGCTGCGCCTGTGGGCCACGTGAGAGACAACAGCAACAAGGCATACGAGAACAACCAGGACACCGACGATGGAACTGACACCGAGAGAGAAAGACAAGCTGCTGATCTTCACCGCCGCACTGCTGGCCGAACGTCGGCGCGCGCGTGGGCTCAAGCTCAACTATCCGGAAGCGGTGGCGCTCATCACGGCCGCGATCATGGAAGGCGCGCGTGACGGCCGCACCGTGGCCGAACTGATGCACGAAGGCACCACCGTGCTGAGCCGCGACGACGTGATGGACGGCGTGGCCGAGATGATCCCCGAGATCCAGGTCGAAGCCACTTTCCCGGACGGCACCAAGCTCGTCACCGTTCATCATCCCATCGTCTGACGACGTACCGGACCCACCGACAACGCCAACAACATTCACCGAGAGCGCCTCCATGAACCGTTCCGCCTGCTTGCGCCTGTCTCTGGGCGCCACGCTGTCCCTCGCCGCGATGTCTGCGTTTGCCCATCCGGGCCATGATGCCGCCACCGTCGGCGCCAGCCTGTGGGCGGGCCTGCAGCATCCGTTCACCGGCGCCGATCACCTGCTGGCGATGGCCGCGGTGGGTGTCTGGAGCGCACTGGGTGCGCGCTCGGCCGCGGATACGCTGCGCCTGCCGCTCGCCTTCGTGAGGTTGATGCTGGTCGGCGCCGCGCTCGGACTGGCCGGGCTCGCGCTGCCCGCGGTGGAGCCGATGATCGCCGCGTCGCTGCTGGTGGTGGGCGTGCTGGTGGCGAGCCGCGCGAAACTGCCGGCATGGGCCGGTATGGCGATCGTCGGCGGCTTCGCGGTGTTCCACGGCTATGCGCACGGTGCAGAGCTGCCGGCTACGGCCGCTGCAATGCCGGCTGTGCTGGCCTATGTCGGCGGATTCGCGGTGGCGACCATGGCGCTGCATCTGCTTGGTATTGTCGGCGGCACGTACTTGCGCCACCGCGCTGGCTGGCTCGCGCGCGTGGCCGGTGCGGGCGTGGCGCTGTACGGTGCCGGCCTGCTGGTTGCCTGAGGAGACGATGATGATCCCCGGTGAACTGATGCCCGCCGATGGCGAGATCGAACTCAACGCTGGCCGGCCCACGGTGAGCGTGACGGTTGCCAATACTGGCGACCGGCCGATCCAGGTCGGATCGCATTTTCATTTCTACGAAACCAACGCCGCGCTGGCGTTCGATCGGGAGGCCGCGCGCGGCTTCCGGCTGAATATCGCGGCCGGCACCGCGGTGCGGTTCGAACCGGGCCAGACGCGCACCGTGGAGCTGGTGGCGCTCGATGGCGACAGGATCGTCTACGGCTTCAACGGCAAGATCATGGGAGCGCTGTGATGGTGAAGATCTCCAGGCAGGCCTATGCCGAAATGTTCGGCCCGACCACCGGCGACCGCGTGCGGCTGGCAGACACCGGGCTCGTGATCGAAGTCGAGAAGGACTTCACCATCTACGGCGAGGAAGTGAAGTTCGGTGGCGGCAAGGTGATCCGCGACGGCATGGGGCAGAGCCAGCGCATGGCGAAGGACTGCGTCGACACCGTCATCACCAATGCGCTGATCGTGGACCACTGGGGCATCGTCAAGGCCGATATCGGCTTGAAGGGTGGGCGCATCGCGGGGATCGGCAAGGCTGGCAATCCGGATATCCAGCCGGGCGTGACTATCGTGGTCGGTCCCGGCACCGAAGTGATTGCGGGCGAGGGCATGATCGTCACCGCTGGCGGCATCGATACGCACATCCACTTTATTTGCCCGCAGCAGATCGAAGAGGCGCTGATGAGCGGCGTGACCACCATGATCGGCGGCGGCACGGGCCCGGCCACGGGCACGTTCGCGACCACCGTCACACCGGGGCCGTGGTACATGGAGCGCATGCTACAGGCCATCGAGGCGTACCCGATGAACATTGGGTTGCTGGGCAAGGGCAACGCCAGCCAGCAGGCGCCGATCCTTGAGCAAGTGGAGGCGGGTGCCATCGGCCTCAAGCTGCACGAAGACTGGGGCACCACGCCCGCGGCGATCGACACTTGCCTGTCGGTGGCCGATGCGACCGATACGCAGGTTGCGATCCACACCGACACGCTCAACGAGGCGGGGTTTGTCGAGGCGACCATTGCCGCGTTCAAGGGCCGCACCATTCACACGTATCACACCGAAGGCGCCGGCGGCGGCCATGCGCCGGACATCATCAAGGTGTGCGGCGAGGCCAACGTGCTGCCGTCGTCGACCAATCCGACGCGGCCCTATACGGTGAACACGCTGGACGAGCATCTCGACATGCTGATGGTGTGCCACCACCTGGACCCGGCCATTGCCGAGGATATCGCCTTTGCCGAGAGCCGCATCCGGCGCGAGACGATTGCGGCCGAAGACATCCTGCACGACCTTGGCGCGTTCTCGATGATCTCGAGCGATTCGCAGGCCATGGGCCGCGTGGGCGAGGTCATCATCCGCACCTGGCAGACCGCGCACAAGATGGCCGCGCAGCGCGGCAAGCTGCCCGGCGACCCGCATGATGCGCGCGGCGGGCACGATAATTTCCGCGTCAAGCGCTATATCGCCAAGTACACGATCAACCCGGCGCTGACACACGGCATTGCGCATGAAGTGGGTTCGATCGAAGTGGGCAAGTGGGCGGACCTGGTGTTGTGGCGTCCGGCGTTCTTCGGCGTAAAGCCAAGCCTGATCCTGAAGGGCGGCATGATCGCCGCCGCGGCGATGGGCGACCCCAATGCCTCGATCCCCACGCCGCAGCCGGTGCACTACCGCCCCATGTTCGCATCGGCGGGCGGGGCGCTGCACAAGTCGTCGCTGACCTTTGTCTCGCAGGCGGCACTCGCAGCGAATGTCGGCGAACGCTATGGTCTGGCCAAGACGCTGTCAGCGGTTCGCGGTACACGCACGGTGAGCAAGCGCGACATGGTGCACAATGACTGGCAGCCGCATATCACTGTGGATCCGGAGACTTATCAGGTCGTGGCCGATGGCCAGTTGCTGATGTGCGAGCCCGCAACCGAGCTGCCCATGGCGCAGCGCTATTTCCTGTTCTGACATTCCGGCGCATTCCCACATGCTGACGATCGACAAAGTCCTGAGCGCCCCGCACGGCATTGCTGCCGTGCTGGTGCGCCGTGCCCCGAAGCTGGTCCTGCCATTTGGCGAACGCAGCAAGAGCCGTCTGCGCGCAGTGCTCGACAACGGCGAAGAAGCCGCGCTGTTCCTGCCGCGCGGCACAGTACTGCGCGGCGGCGACTTGCTGGTGGCCGAGGATGGCAGCTTTGTCGAAGTGCAGGCCGCTGCGGAACGCGTGCTGGAAGTCCGGTCGGCCGATCCGCACGCCCTGATGCGCGCGGCGTATCACCTCGGCAACCGGCACACGCCGGTCGAGGTGGGGCGCGACTATTTGCGGCTGGAGTTCGATCCCGTTCTGGCCGACATGCTGGCGCGCCTTGGCGTACAGGCCGTGCAGGCCGACGCGGCATTCGAGCCCGAAGCGGGTGCCTATGGCGGGGGACACAAGCATGGCCACGATGCGACCTTCGCGGAGGACTATGCGGCGGCGCAGGCCGTGTTCCATGAGCACCATGGACACGATCATGGGCACTCGCACTCGCACCATCACGGTCATGCCCATGATCATGACGAAGAAGGGCACGTCCATGGCCCCGACTGCGGACACAAGCACTGAACGCGTGACTTCACGCCGACCATGACACCGCTGCGCCAACTCATCTCCCTGTTGCACCTGGCCTCCCCGGCGCTACCCATTGGCGGTTTCAGCTATTCGCAAGGCCTCGAAGCCGCGATCGACAGCGGCTATGTGCGCGACGCCGAATCCGCCGAGCGTTGGATTCGAGACAACCTGCTGCATGTGCAGGCGCACTGCGAAGCCCCGGTGTGGCTGCTGCTGCATCGCCGCTGGAGCGCCATGGATGTCGAGGCGGTACGCGAGTGCAACGACTGGTTTCACGCCACGCGCGAGACCTCCGAACTGCGGCTCGAGACCGAGCAGATGGGCTGGTCGCTCGCGAAGCTGGTGGGGCAGATGGAGTGGGGCGGCGACGCCTTGCGCGAACATCTGGCCAGCCTGTCGCCGACCTGCCTGCCCACTGCATTCACCGCGGCCTGCGTGGCACTGCAGGTGGACGAGCGCGAAGGCCTGGCCGCCTACTGCTTCAACTGGGCGGAGAACCAGGTCGCCGCCGCCATCAAGGCGGTGCCGCTTGGCCAGGTGGCCGGGCAGCACATGCTGCGGCGCCTGCACGATGCAGTGCTGGCCGCGGTCGACGAGGCCGTTCAGCGCGCCGCGGCATCGCCGCCGCAGCTTTCCACCTTTTCCCCGATGCTGGGCTTGCTTTCGTCACGCCACGAAACGCAGTATTCCCGGCTGTTCCGTTCCTGAATCCCGAAGCCATCATGACCCAGGCTCGTACCAAGAAACACCCTCCGCTGCGCGTCGGCGTCGGCGGTCCCGTCGGTTCCGGCAAGACCACGCTGCTGGAGATGCTGTGCAAGGCGATGCGCGACCGCTATGACCTGGTCGCCATCACCAACGACATCTACACCAAGGAAGATCAGCGCCTGCTGACGATCTCCGGTGCGCTGCCTGCCGAACGCATCATGGGCGTGGAAACCGGTGGCTGCCCGCATACGGCCATCCGCGAAGATGCGTCGATCAATCTCGAAGCCGTCGACCGCATGCTGGCGAAGTTCCCGGATGCCGACGTGGTCTTCATCGAGTCCGGCGGCGACAACCTGGCGGCCACCTTCAGCCCGGAATTGTCCGACCTGACCATCTACGTGATCGACGTGGCTGGTGGCGAGAAAATTCCGCGCAAGGGAGGCCCTGGTATCACCAAGTCCGACCTGCTCGTCATCAACAAGACTGACCTTGCACCGTATGTCGGCGCATCGCTCGACGTGATGGAAAGCGACGCGCGCAAGATGCGCGGCGAGCGCCCGTTCGTGATGGGCAGTGTCAAGTCGGGGCAGGGGCTGGACGAGGTGGTCCGTTTCATCGAGCGCCAGGGCATGCTGGGCGTCTGAACCCGCTCACCCCTGCCTGTAGCTGCCCTTGCGCGCCAGCGCACGGGCCACTGCCGCTACCAGGTCCACCTCGGCTTCGTTGAGTTCGGCCATGTGCCGGAGCGTGGCTTCCATGGCCGCGTTCTGCGCATTGCCGAATACGGAGCGCGGCTCTTCCACCTGGACCATGTTGCTGCCTTGCTTCGGGAAATCGAGCATCGCCGAAGGCGGCACGCCGAGCGTGTCCGCCAGCATGCAGATGTTGAGCAGCGCCAGGTTGCGCTTGCCGCGTTCGATTCCGCTCAGGTAGGAACGGGCCAGTCCGCTTTCCAGCGAGAGCGTTTCCTGCGACCAGCCACGCTGCTTGCGCAGCCTGGCAAGATGCAATCCGAATTGTCTGAGAGTCTGGTCAGTCATGATCGATGGGACATATCTGCGGAACAGGACACTAGGAGTTTGACGCTGCGGCCACGACAACTTATATTCGCACTCACCATTGGTGCCTGATCCGCAGTTCAAGGGATGCGCAAGAAAAAAGGCGCTGCACCCGTGGCATGAACCGGGCGGCCTGGCGGCCGTGCCAAACGGGGCAACACGCAAGGGCAGGCTCGCGTCGAATACGCGGGGGTCGTTGCGTCTGTGGGGACCATCGTGTCTCCTTCGCTCTGTCAGGGGATTGCCATGCAGATCTACTCGCTGTTCGACGCGCCAATGCGTTCCTTCCGCCGCGGCCGCGCCGCTTCAGCGGACCTTCATATCGGATTTCATTTCCGCTTGCTGCCGGCCTGTGCGGGGCCGGGCAGCACGTGCGACTACGTCTTCCTGCAGGCTGGCCAGTCGCAGCGCGATTTCATGGCCAGGCGCGGCGAATGGTGGGCTTGCCTGCGCGGGGGCATTCGCATCGCCGCGCCGGGTCGCGACGCCGTGACGATTGGCTGCGCCGACATGCTTGCGCCGATGCCGGGTATGCCGATGCAAGTCCAGTCGGCGCTCGACAGCATCCTGGTCCGCGTCGTGCCCGATGATAGTTCCGCCTACGACGGCGCTATGTCGTTCGAAGACACCTTGTTGCAGGGTGAGCTGTCGCGTAATGCCTTGGGATGCGTGGCAACGCTGCGCGACGTCGTCAGCGGCGAGCAGGAGTTCGCCGGCAGCGGCATGAAGCCCGCGCCTGGCATGCGTGCCGGATTTGCGCAATTGCCGGAAGGGGAGTGTCTGCAGATCCGCGGCCTGCGCTGGGCGCTATGCCACCGTGGCGCGCTTGGCGTACGTTCGTGGACGGGAGGGGAGACTTATCTGAATTTCGCGCAGCCCGGGACCTTGTTCGTGCCCGATCCGCATGAGTCGTACAGCCTGGAAGCATTGCTGCCTGCTACCGGGTTGCTGTTTTGCAGTGGCCCGGTGCAGGCCGCGGTACCGGATACCTGCGGTGCCGCACGCCTGTTGCCTGGCGCGCGGCCCGGTGTCGTGGAGATGCGGCGCGCGCCCTATGGAAGCTGGTCGGAGTGCTTGCCCGCCTGAGCGGCGGCTGTCCCTGGGCGGCAAGCAAGCTGCCCGGGGACGTCCGGTGTCAGTGACGCTTGTACTGCGTCGCGCCGAACAGGATTTCGCGCGCCTTGTCGTCCTGCAGCGGCTTGCGCGCACTGGCCAGGACTTCCACGCCGCGCTTGACGGCCGGTCGTTCGGCGATGATGTTGAACCAGCGCTTGAGGTTCGGATAATCGTCGAGTTCCACACCCTGGTTCTGCCAGCTGCGCAGCCACGGGAAGGTGGCGATATCGGCAATCGTGTACTGGTCGCCGGCCAGCCATTCGTGGCGCGAGAGCCGGGTGTCGATCACGCCGTACAGGCGCTTTGCTTCGTTGGTGTAGCGGTTGACGGCGTACTCGATCTTCTCGGGCGCGTAAATGCGGAAATGGTGCGCCTGGCCGAGCATCGGGCCGACGCCGCCCATCTGGAACATCAGCCATTGCAGCGCATCGTACTTGCCGCGCACGTCTTCCGGGAGGAACTTGCCGGTCTTGCCGGCCAGGTAGAGCAGGATGGCGCCGGACTCGAACAGCGAGATCGGCTGGCCGTCCGGGCCGTCGGAATCGACGATGGCGGGGATCTTGTTGTTCGGGCTGATTTTCAGGAAGTCCTCGGCGAACTGGTCGCCCGCGCCGATGTTGACCGGGTGGACCTTGTACTCGAGGCCGCACTCCTCGAGCATGATATGGACTTTGTGGCCATTGGGCGTCGCCCAGCTATAGACGTCGATCATCGCAATGAAGACTCCTGGCTGCGAAATGGGTTCTGAGGGGAGGCCGGGCGATTTAAGCACAGAAGAAAAAAACGCGCAGCGAGGCTGCGCGTTTCCATACTGCCGGCAGGGGTGCCCCGCAGGTGTTCCGGGAGCGGGTTCAGAAGCCGCGTGCCACCGGCATCTTGACTTCCTTCGGGTCCAGGCCCATGTGCTTGGCCAGTTCCAGCTTGGCGATGGCGTTGCGGTGCACCTCGTCCGGACCATCCGCGAGGCGCAGCGTGCGCTGGTGTGCCCACCAGTTGGCCAGCGGGAAATCGCTCGACACGCCAGCCGCGCCATGCACCTGGATGGCCCAGTCGATCACCTTCAGCGCCACGTTCGGGGCCACCACCTTGATCATCGCGATCTCGGCCTTGGCCACCTTGTTGCCCACGGTGTCCATCATGTAGGCGGCCTTGAGCGTCAGCAGGCGAGCCATCTCGATTTCGCAGCGGGCTTCGGCGATGCGCTCCTGCGTGACGCCCTGGCGGGCGATCTGCTTGCCGAAGGCCACGCGTTCGAGGCTGCGCTTGCACATCAGCTCCAGCGCGCGCTCGGCCACGCCGATGCTGCGCATGCAGTGGTGGATACGGCCCGGGCCGAGGCGGCCCTGCGCGATCTCGAAGCCGCGGCCTTCGCCGAGCAGGATGTTCGAAACCGGCACACGCACGTTCTTGAGCTCGATCTCCATGTGGCCGTGCGGCGCGTCGTCATAGCCGAACACCGGCAGGAAGCGCTTGATGGTGATGCCCGGCGTGTCGGCCGGCACCACGACCATCGACTGCTGCTCATGGCGGCCCGCGTTCGGATCGGTCTTGCCCATCACGATGTAGACCTTGCAGCGCGGATCGCCGGCACCCGACGACCACCACTTGGTGCCGTTGATCACGTAGTGGTCGCCGTCGCGCTCGATGCGGCATTCGATGTTGGTCGCGTCGGACGAAGCGACTGCCGGCTCGGTCATCAGGAAGGCGGAGCGGATCTCGCCGGCGAGCAGCGGCTCCAGCCACTGATCCTTCAGTTCCTCGGATGCGTAGCGCTCGAGGGTTTCCATATTGCCGGTGTCCGGCGCGGCGCAGTTGAAGACCTCGGCCGACCAGGGCACCCGGCCCATGATCTCGCACAGGGTCGCGTATTCGAGATTCGACAGGCCTTGCGGCGCGCGCGGCGAGCGCGGCAGGAACAGGTTCCACAGGCCGGCTTCGCGTGCCTTGGGCTTCAGTTCCTCGATCAGCTTGCTCGGCACCCAGGCGTTGCCGGCCTGGCGATTGGCGTTGATCTCCTCGTAGAAGCGCTTTTCGTTCGGGTAGATGTACTGGTCGAAGAAGGCCAGCAGCTTGGCCTGCATTTCCTTGACCTTCGGCGTGTACTCGAATTGCATGGGGTCTCCTCGTAACCAGTTGTGGCGCGCCGGGGTTCCGGCGACTCGGTTTTGGTACGGTCAGTCAGCGGCGTACGGTGGCATAGGCCGATGGAATGCACTGTATCCGAAACTTGGTAATAACAAAAATGAATTTTCTGGATTTGCCAGTATCAATGTCCTGCATTCCGTGCCAGAATGCAAACCATGCAGCTATCCCGCATCGACCTCAATCTCTTCGTGGTGTTCGACGCCATCTACAGCGAAGGCAGCATCACCGCGGCGGCGCGCCAGCTCAACCTGACGCAGCCGGCCGTGAGCCATGCGCTGGGGCGTTTGCGCGGCCTGTTCGACGACCCGCTGTTCGAGCGGCGCGGGCAGGGCATGGCGCCGACGCCGCTGGCGCGTTCGCTGGCCTCGGAGGTCCGCGCGGCGCTGCAGTCCTTTGCGCGCACGCTGCAGGACACGCCGCATTTCGATCCGACCAACACGGTGCGCCGCTTCACCATCGGCATGCGCGACGCGCTCGAATCCACGCTGCTGCCGCCGTTGATGGCGCGCGTGACCGCGGCGGCACCGCACGTCGAGATCGCCGCAATCCGCTTTGACCGGCGCGAGATGGAATCGGAGCTGCTGGCCGGGACCATCGACACCGCCATCGACATCCTGCTGCCGGTCTCGCCGGCGATCCATCACGCCCCGTTCATGGCGGACCCGATGGTCGTGCTGGCGCGCCGCGACCATCCGCTGGTGAAGAAGGAGTTGACGCTGGAGCGCTACCTGGCTGCCGAGCACGTGCATGTGTCCTCGCGGCGGCGTGGCGCCGGGCTCGAAGACCAGGCGCTGCACCGCATGGGGCTCACGCGCCGGGTACGGCTGCGCTGCCAGCACTACGCGGCAGCGTGCCGTGTGGTCAGCTGCACGGACCTGCTGGCCACGCTGCCGCTGCGCTACGCGCGCATTGCCAACGAACCCTATGCCAACCGCATCCTGTCGCTGCCGTTCAAGGTTCCGTCGCTCGAGCTACATCTCTACTGGCATGCCGGCGGTGAGAACGACGGCGCCAACCGGTGGCTGCGCGAGCAGCTCATGGCCGTGATGTCCTCGCTCAGCGGCGGCACGCCGGAATCCGCGCCAGCGGCCTGACACCGCGCTGGTGCAGCGCGCGCGGGTCACACGTAAGCCATTGTTAGCAGGCTGGACGCTCGCATACCCCCTGCCTACCATCGTCGGTTCACGCCTGCCCCCGGCGTCACCGCGCAAGCCCGCGCCTGCGTTCCGGTGATGTCCTGCTGCGCCCGCCATGCCGGGCTGCCACGGGCAGTTTCTCCATCAGAACCACGACCCTCCAGATCGATGAACGGGAAACGCTTGCCTGCTGAAAACACATCCATTTTTCCTGTTGCCCGCGCCGTCACCGTGCGCCTGAGAACGCTCGGCGGGATGGTGCTGTTGTCGGCACTCGCTGCTTGTGGTGGTGGAGGTGATGGGGGCGGCAATGGCACGCCGGCAGGGGGCAGCACGCAGCCATCGGGGCAGAGCAGCGCGACCCAGGCGGGGTCGACGCCGGTGACCGCTGGCGGGTGCTACACGGTCAGCGGCACGAGGCCCGCTGCCCCGGCCGGTGGCGGCGTGACGCTGCTGCCCGCGCTGGGCAGTGCTGTCAGCAACTATCGCGTGCTCGACGACGCGCGCAGTGCGGGCCTGTGCTACGCCAACTACCGGCGCGAGCAGGTGGGCCTGCCGCCGCTGGCGGCTCGCGATGCGCTCAACAACGTCGCGCAGAACCACACGGCCTACATGCTGGCGAACCAGACGCTGACCCACGACGAAGTAGCGGGCAAGCCCGGCTACACCGGCGCCACGCCTGATGCCCGGATCCAGGCCGCGTACCCGACCAATGCCGACGCGGAAGTGGTGGCGGGGGCAAACAAGTGGACGTCGGTGGCCAACGCGCAGCTTTCCCTGTCGCCTAAGGATGCGCTCGTGTCGGACCTCATCAACGCGCCATTCCACCGCGCCGCGCTGCTGGGCAGCTACGGGTCCGCGGGCAGTGGCTATGCCGAGAGCGTGGGCCCCAATGGCAGCGGCACCGCCGCCTACTATTACCAGACGGTCGATCTCGCCGATGCATCGAAAGGCGGCACCGACAACCAGATGGTCGCGTATCCGTTTGACGGGCAGGCCGATGTGCCGGCCAGCTGGGTCAACTCGGAAAGCCCCAATCCCGCGCCCGGCTACGACGGCAAGACCATGGGCTATCCAGTATCGCTGCAGGCGATCAACACCTCGCTGCAGTTCGATGCCGACAGCTTCACCATCACCGACGCGCAGGGCCGCAATGTCGACTGCCTGAAGGTGGACAGCCGTTCGTCAGGCCTGTCCGGCGCCGCGAGCGGACTGGCGATCTGCACGCCGCTCGCGCCGCTGGTGAGCGGCCAGCGCTACAAGGTTGCCGTGAGCGGCAAGCTGGGCGGGCAGACGGTTAATCTGGGCTGGTCGTTCACGACGCGCTGAGTCGCCTTAGCCACTTCGCCATGCTCCGCCGGCTTAAGCCGGTGGAAGCTTGTCGGGTTTTGTCCGACACCGCCGTGCGCCTGCGGCCACTACAATCGGCACATCGTTCCTGGCGGAGATATCCATGGCTCACCTGCTTGCATCGAGATCGGCGTGGCGCGGTTCGATGGTTGTTGCGCTTTCGGCGCTTATGGCTGCCTGCGGCACGCAGGGCGGCGCCCCTGCGGAGCCCGCTGCCACGGTCGCGCCCGCGGCACCTCCTCCCGCCACGGCAACGCTGCCACCCGCACCGGAGATTGCGTCGGGCTACCGCACCGACATGTCGACGGTCTACGCTCAGCGATTCATGGCCGCGGCGGCCAACCCGCTCGCCACCGAAGCCGGACGCGACGTGCTGCGCCAGGGCGGCTCGGCCATCGACGCCGCCATCGCCATGCAGGCGGTGCTGACGCTGGTGGAGCCGCAGGCCTCGGGGATCGGCGGCGGTGGCTTCATCCTGTACTGGGACGGCAAGCGCGTGCAGGCCTTCGACGGCCGCGAGACCGCGCCTGCAGGCGCTACCGAGAACCTGTTCCAGCGGCCTGACGGCAAGCCGATGGAGTTCAGCGAGGCACAGATCGGCGGGCGCTCGGTGGGCGCGCCGGGCATACTGCGTGCCTTGGAATTGGCACACCGTGAGCACGGCAAGCTCAAGTGGGCCCAGTTGTTCCAGAGCGCGATCTCGCTGTCGGAAAAGGGCTTCCCAATCTCTCCGCGCCTCTATGCACAGGTGGCCACCGACCAGTTCCTGGCGAACTCTCCGGAAATGGCTGCGTATTTCCTCGATGCGCAGGGCAAGCCCAAGCCGGCCGGCACGATCCTGAAGAACCCGCAGCTTGCGCAGACGCTCCGCACCATTGCCTCGGGCGGCGCCAACGCGCTGTACACCGGCCCGATCGCGCGCGACATCGCCGCGAAGGTCAACGGCAGTTCCAACCGGGGTAGCCTGTCCACGCGTGATCTGGCGAGCTACCGGGCCAAGCTGCGTGTGCCGGTCTGCACCGACTACAAGCGCTGGAAAATCTGCGGCATGCCGCCGCCATCGTCGGGCGGGATTGCGCTGGCGCAGATCCTGGGCACGCTGCAGGCGCTTGAAACCCGCAACCCGGCATACGCGCTGGCAACGCTCAAGCCGGCTGCGGTGAGCACGCCGGCCGTGATGGAGGCCAATCCTGACGCGGTTCATGCGATTGCCGAGGCCGACCGGCTGGCCTATGCCGACCGTGGCCTCTACGTGGCGGACCCGGACTTCGTGCAGGTCGATATTGCTGGCCTGGTCAACCCGGCCTACCTGGAGCAGCGTGCGTCGCTGATCGGCGACAAGAGCATGGGCAAGGCCCAGCCTGGTGTGCCGCCCGGCACCGCGGTGGCGTTCGCGCCGGACCGCTCGCCGCCGCGCATCTCGACATCCCAGATCGTCGCGGTGGATAGCGCGGGCGGTGCCATTTCCATGACCACCTCGGTCGAATCCTATTTCGGGTCGCACCTGATGGTGCGTGGCTTCATGCTGAACAACCAGCTCACCGATTTCTCGTTCGTGCCGAGCGAGAACGGCAAGGCCGTGGCCAACCGCGTGGAACCGGGCAAGCGCCCGCGCTCGTCCATGGCGCCGACACTGGTGTTCGACCGGGCAAGCGGCAAGTTCCTGGGCACGGTGGGCTCGCCCGGCGGCTCGCAGATCATCGAGTACGTCTCCAAGACGCTGGTGGGCCTGCTGGACTGGAACATGGACGTGCAGGCGGCCATCGGCATGGCCAACTTCGGCAGCCGCAACGGGCCAACCGAGCTGGAGAAGGGACTGGTCACGCCAGCGCTGGCCGACGCCCTGAAGCAGCGTGGCCACCAGGTGGCGGAAATCGAGATGACCAGCGGCACGCAGGCCATCATGCGCCGGCAGCGTGCAGACGGCCGACAGGTCTGGGCGGGCGGTGCCGATCCGAGGCGCGAAGGGGTGGCGCTCGGGGACTGAGCGCCCGAGGCATAAAGAAGGCGGGATCCATGGTCCCGCCTTTCTTGATTTCTATCAGGCTTTCTTCAACGCGCTGGCGCCCTCAGGCGTCCAGCTTCACGCCCGCAACCTTGACCACCTTGGCCCAGCGCGCTTCCTCGGTCTGGTAGAAGCGGCTGGTTTCCGCTGGCGTCATGGTCACCACTTCCGCACCCTGTCCGGCGAGCTGCGCGCGGATATCGGGCGAGCGGATGATGCGGACCAGCTCGGCATTGACGCGCGCCACGATGGCGTCGGGCATGCCGGCCGGCGCCATCACGCCTTGCCAGGTGCCCGATTCGAAGCCAGGCACGCCCTGTTCGGCGATGGTCGGCGTCTGGCCCACCAGCGGCATGCGCGTGCGCTTGGACACCGCGATCAGCTTGAGCTTGCCGGCTTGCACCTGCGGCAGCGTGGCCAGCATGCCATTCATCAGTACCTGTGCCGTGCCGCCGACGGTATCGGCAATCGCCTGCGAACCGCCCTTGTAGGGCACGTACTGCCACTTCGCGCCGGTTGCCTGGGCCACCGCCACGCCGGCCAGGTGCGGTGCGCTGCCGATGGCCGTGACGGCGAAGTTCAGTTGCGTCTTTTGGGACAGCTCGACCAGCTCCTTCAGGCTGGACACCTTGACTGACGGATGCACGACCAACAGGTGCGGCGAGTAGGCGAGCATCGCCACGCCCTTCAGGTCCTTGGCCGGATTGAAGGTGAGCTTCGTATAGACGGACGGGCTGATGGCCAGCGCGCCCACGTCGCACAGCAGCAGCGTGTGGTTGTCCGGGCCGGCCTGCGCGGCCATGGCCGCGCCGATATTGCCGTTCGCGCCGGGGCGGTTGTCGACCACGATGGGCTGGCCGAGGGCCTCGCCGAGCTGCTTGCTGATCATGCGCGCGATGATGTCCGACGAGCCGCCGGCGGGATAGGGCACGATCAGCCGGATCGGGCGGTTGGGCCACGCATCGGCTGCGCGGGCGAGGCGCGGCAACGCCACGGATGCACCTCCCAGGGCGCCCAGCGCGGCCAGGCTGGATGCCTGCTGCAGGAAAATGCGACGAGAGGTCATACAATGTCTCCGGGAATCGCCTAATTATCAGTCGTCATACAACATGGGTTGCATAGTAGACGGCTTTGCGCGATTTCGACACCGGGAAAATACCAAGGTTACGGGCCGGAAACACAACAGCGCGCCGTGGCGCGCTGTTGTCTGATGACCTAATGCAGGTGGCGGACTTCCTAGGGTCCGCCGGTCATAGCTTACTGCTTCGCCTTCTTCGCGTATTCCCAGCCCATCTCCGCCATCGGGCGCGCACGCTTGCCGGCGTCGAGTGCCTGGGCCGAGGACGCGGTGCCGTCGACCACGCGCTTCATGATGCCCTGCAGGATACCGGCGATGCGGAACATGCTGAAGGCGAGGTAGAAGTTCCAGTCGCCGGTAATGGGGCGGCCGGTGCGCTGCTCGTACAGACGGCGATAGGTCGCCTCGTCGGGGATGCCCAGCGCGGCATGGTCCAGGCCCGCGATGCCGCGGAACTGGCCCGGCGCGATATGCCAGCTCATGCAGTGGTAGCCGAAGTCGGCCATCGGGTGACCCAGCGTCGACAGTTCCCAGTCGAGCACGGCCAGTACGCGCGGCTCGGTCGGGTGGAACATCAGGTTGTCGAGACGGTAGTCGCCGTGGACGATGCAGGTGAGGTCGGCGTCTTCCTGCGGGATATGCTGCGGCAGCCAGTCCATCAGCGCATCCATGGCCGGGATGGATTCGGTCTCAGACAGCTTGTACTGCTTGCTCCAGCGTTCGATCTGGCGCTGGAAGTAGTTGCCGGGCTTGCCGTAGTCGCCCAGGCCGATGGCCTGGTAGTCGACGCTGTGCATGGCGGCGATGACGCGGTTCATCTCGTCGTAGATGGCGGCGCGTTCGGCCGGGGTCATGTCCGGCAGCGACTGGTCCCACAGCACGCGGCCGCTGACGAATTCCATGATGTAGAAGGCGCGGCCGATCACCGATTCGTCCTCGCACAGCGCATACATCTTCGCCACCGGCACGTCGGTGCCGGCCAGCGCGGCCATCACGCGGTATTCGCGCTCGATCGCGTGGGCCGACGGCAGCAGCTTGCTCTTGGGGCCGGGCTTGGCGCGCATCACGTAGGTCTGGCCCGGGGTGACCAGCTTGAAGGTCGGGTTGGACTGGCCGCCCTTGAACTGTTCCACGCTCAGCGGGCCGGCAAAGCCTTCCACATGCTGGCGCATCCAGGCTTCCAGCGCGGCGATATCGAAACGCTGCTGGTCCGCCACGGGGCGCGTGCCTTCGAAATGCGATACGTTGCTGCTCATGCTGTCTCCGGTGATTTTCTGACGGTATCGGGTGTGAAGATCGGTGTGCGAGCCGGGGCGGTTCAGGAAGAGGGCTGCCGTCCGCGCAGGTACTGGTGCAGCAGGACTTCCATCGTGGTGTGCCGCGTGCCGCTGTGCACCGGCGTGGGCGGCGAGTAGTTGGTCATGCGCACGACCCAGTCGAGCGGATCGTCGCCCATGTCCAGCACATTGATGCAACCCGCGGTCTGCAGCAGCGAGCCGAAGAATACGCGCCGGCCGCAGGTGATGGCCTGGGACAGGATGGCGCGATTGGTCGCGCCATGCAGGACCAGCAGCACCGTATCCCAGTCCGGCCGATCGCGCAGGCGTTGCAGGGCCGGCAGGACTCGGTCCAGGAACTCGCCTACGGTCTCCCCGTTCAGGAAGCGCTTGTGCTCGGGCACTTCCCCTTCGAAGGCGCCGACGAAGGCGTCGCGCAGATCCTCGGTCGCAATGGCCGAGAGGTCGCCGCCGCGGATTTCGCGGAGTTCCGGCCAGATCTCGGGCACTACGCCCTGCATCGCCGGCAGTTCGGCCAGCACGCGCTGCGCAGTTTCCACGGTGCGCGGCAGGCCGCTGACGATGACACGGTCGAAGCGGATATTCTCGGCCGCGAAGGCGCGCCCGGCGGCGGTGGCCTGCATGCGGCCGGTCTCGTTGAGCGGCACCATGTCGGGCAGCGCCGGGCGGCCGCCTTCATCGAAGTATGAGACGGCGCCATGGCGCATCAGGTAGATGCGGCGGCGCGAGGAAAGCGGCAATTCCATGCATGTCTCCCAATGTCGGGCAGGCCCGTCTTGCGCGGGCTGGCTGCAGCGGCGCCGCGAAGCGCCGCGGTTTTCAGGGCTGCGTTCAGCGGTAGCGCGGCTTGCGCTTTTCCAGGAAGGCGCTGATGCCTTCGCCGCCGTCCGGGTGGTGCAGGGCGGCCACGAAATTATCGCGCTCGGCCGCCAGGTGTTCGGTCAGCGAGGCCGTGGCCGCATGGTTGATCAGGCCCTTGATGCGGCCGACCGCGTGCGGCGACTGCTCGGCCAGTCCCTCGGCCAGGCGCAGCGCTTCGGTCAGCGCCTGGCCCGGCGGCACCACGCGGTTGACCAGGCCGAACTGCGAGAGCCTGGCGGCATCGACCGGCTTGCCCTCCATCATCAGTTCGCTGGCCAGCGCACGCGGCAGCGCGCGCGCCAGTTCGTACGAGCCGCCGCCGTCGGGCGTCAGGCCCACCTTGACGTAGGCCATGACGAATTTGGCGTCGCTCGCCGCCACGACGAAGTCGCAGGCCAGCACCACCGAGAAGCCCGCGCCGGCCGCCGCGCCTTCGACCGCCGCAATGACCGGCTTCGGAAACGCGTGCAGCGTCTCGATCCAGTGGTTCAGCGTCTCGATGCTTTCCGCCTGCACCGCGGGCGGCTTCGAACGGTTGCCGAGCAACCGGTTCAGGTTGCCGCCGGCGCAGAAGATGCCGTCGGCGCCGGTGATGATGACGGCGCGCAGGGAATCATCGTTGGCGGCCGCGTTCAGCGCCTCGAACGAGGCGGCGTAGATGTCCGGATGCAGCGCGTTGCGCGCTTCCGGGTTCGAGATGGTCAGCACCAGCGTCGAATCGACGCGGGACGAAAGCAATTGTGCGGTCATGAGCGGCCTCGGGCGTTGCGGGGGCAGGGGAGCCGAGGCTCCTCAGTTCTCTTCGGTCAGCAGCGACAGGCGCAGGCCGGCGCGGCGCCATAGCCACGGGCTCGGGCGGTAGCGCATGTCGCCAGTCAGGGCTTCCATATTGCGCAGCGTCTCCAGCACCAGTTGCGGACCGACAGCGTCGCCCAGCGCCAGCGGGCCTTTCGGATAGCCGAGGCCCAGGTTCACGGCCAGGTCGATGTCCGCGGGCGAGGCAATGCGCTGCTGCGCGATATCGCTGGCGATGTTGATGATGCAGCAGAGCACGCGCTGGGCCACGAAGCCGGCCGAGTCGCGGATCACTGTGACTGGCACGCCGTCGCTCGCGAACAGGCCGTGCGCGGCGTCACGCGCGGCGGCGCCGGTGGCGGGCGTGGTCATCAGCGTGCGGCGCTTGGTGGCCTCGAACGGCAGCAGGGTGTCGATGGCCACCGTGCGCGAGGCGTCCAGACCTTGCTGGAGCGCGGTGGTGGTGGCGTCCAGGCCCAGCGGCGTGACGACGATCAGCGCCTCGGCCGACGGCTGGTCGCCGCTTTCGGGCGTAACGCCGAGCGCGCCGAGCAGCTTCGTCACCATGGCGTGGCCGCGTTCGCTGGCGCGGCTGACCCACACGCTGGCCGGACGTGCCGGCGGGACCGCGGCGATTGCCGGGACCTGCTTCTGGCCATCGACATAGCGGTAGAAGCCGGCGCCGGCCTTGCGGCCGACCAGGCCGCCGACCGAGCGGATCGCCGTGATCGGCGACGGGCGGTAGCGCGGCTCCTGGTAGAACTGGTTGTAGATCGACTCCATCACCGGATGCGATACATCGAGCCCGGTCAGGTCCATCAGCTCGAACGGCCCCATGCGGAAGCCGGCCTGCTCGCGCATGATGTTGTCGATGTCGGCGAACTCCGCCACGCCTTCCTGCGCGACCTTGATGCCTTCGATGTTCATGCCGCGGCCGGCATGGTTGACGATGAAGCCGGGCATGTCCTTGCAGCGCACCGGCGTGTGGCCCATGCGGCGCGACAGCGCCATCAGCGCATCGCCCACGGCCGGGTTGCCGGACAGGCCGTCGATCACCTCGACCACCTTCATCAGCGGCACCGGGTTGAAGAAGTGGTAGCCAACGATGCGGCCCGGCTCCTTCGCGCCGACGGCGATCGCGGTGATCGACAGCGACGAGGTGTTCGAGGCGATGATCGCGTCAGGACGCAGCACGGCTTCCAGCCTGGCCACGAGATCACGCTTCACCTCGAGCTTCTCGACGATGGCTTCCACCACCATATCGCAGGCGGCCAGCTCCTCAAGGGCGCCGCATGGCTTCACGCGGGCCAGCGTGGCCTCGGCGGCCGCCGCCGTGATCTTGCCTTTTTCGGCCAGCTTGCCGAGCGTATCCTGCAGGTACTTGCGCGCCGCTTCCACGGCTTGCGGGCTGGCGTCGTACAGGTTGACGGTCAGGCCAGCCTGCGCGGCGATCTGGGCGATGCCGCGGCCCATGGCGCCGGTCCCCACGATGCCAAGCGTCTCGATGGTGAAAGTGCTCATATTGCGTCCCTGAAGTTGTGGTTAAATTAGCACGATCGTACGTTTTATGCATCTTTCCGGAAATGGCCGGAAGGCAGGCGGCGTGCGCTGATCGGCCAGTCCGGCGGCACCAGAAGACCGGGATGGTCCACAATCGCTGCGGGCTTGCGCCCGCAAGCGTGGATTCCAACAGGAGAGGGACGACATGCTGAAACTGTGCGGATTTGCCGCCAGCAACTACTACAACAAGGTCAAGCTGGCACTGCTGGAAAAGAATGTGCCGTTCGAGGAGGTACTGGCGTGGATCGGCGAGACTGACCCGGCAGCGACGCCAGCGGGCAAGGTGCCCTACATGATCACCGAATCGGGCTCGCTGTGCGAGTCGGAGGTGATCAACGAATATCTGGAAGCCGCCTATCCGCAGACGCCGCTGCTGCCGCGCGATCCGCTGCAGGCCGGCAAGGTGCGCGAGATCATCACTTTCCTGGAGCTGTACCTGGAACTGACCGCGCGCGAGCTGTATCCGGAAGCGTTCTTTGGCGGCAAGGTCAGCGATAACGTGAAGGAGCGCCAGATGAAGCTGCTGACGCGCTACATCCCGGCGTTTGCCAGGCTGGCGAAGTTTTCGCCCTATATCGCGGGCGATACCTTCACGCTGGCCGATTGCGCCGCCGCGGTCCACCTGCCGCTGGTGTCCTCGTGCACCAAGATCATCTACGGCAAGGACCTGCTGGCTGACCTGCCGGTCAAGGACTACCTGAAGACGCTGTCGGAGCGCCCCTCGGTGCAGAAGGTCAATGCCGACCGCAAGGCGAACACCGAGCTGATGCTGAGCCGGAACAAGTAAGCGCGGGCCCCTTCGCGCCAAGCGAAACGCCCGCGGCATGCCGCGGGCGTTTCCGTGTCTGCGATCTCGATCCTAGAGCTTCGCCAGCCGCTCCAGTGCGAGCGCCAGCGTCTCTTCCTTCTTGGCGAAGCAGAAGCGCACCACGCCGGATTCGCGTGGCTGCGAATAGAAGGCCGAAACCGGGATCGCCGCCACGCCGATCTCGCGCGTCAGCCACATGGAAAAGTCCGCTTCGCTCAGGTCGGAGATCGCGGAATAGTCCACGCACTGGAAATACGTGCCTTCGGACGGCAGCAGCTTGAAGCGCGTGTTGGCCAGCCCGGCGCGGAAGTAGTCGCGCTTGGCCTGGTAGAAGGCCGGCAGCTCCACGTACGGTGCGGGATCAGCCATATAGTCGGCAAGGCCATGCTGCACCGGCGTATTCACGGTGAACACATTGAACTGGTGCACCTTGCGGAATTCCGCCGACAGCGCCGCCGGCGCGGCCACGTAGCCAACCTTCCAGCCGGTCACGTGGTACGTCTTGCCGAAGCTCGAAATCACAAAGCTGCGCCGCGCCAGTTCCGGATGGCGCGAGACCGAGGCGTGCGGCTGGCCGTCGTAGACCATGTGTTCGTAGACCTCGTCCGACAGCAGCAGGATATCGGTGCCGGCCAGCAGCTGCGCGAGCTTGTCCATGTCGGCGGCGCGCCAGATCGTTCCGGTCGGGTTGTGCGGCGTGTTGATGAGGATCATCCGCGTGCGCGGCGTGATGGCCGCGGCCAGGCGGTCGAAAGGCACGCGGAACTCTGGTGCTTCCAGCGTGACCGGCACGGCGGTCGCGCCGGCCAGTTCGATCGCTGGCAGGTAGCTGTCATAGCACGGCTCCAGCACGATGACCTCGTCGCCGGGATGCACCGCGCACAGGATCGCGGTGAGGATGCCTTGCGTGGCGCCGGCCGTGACGGTGATCTCGCTTTCCCAGCTATAGCGGTGGCCGTACAGCGTGGCGATCTTGTCGGCGATCGCCTGGCGCAGGCGCGGTACGCCGGCCATCGGCGGGTACTGGTTGTGGCCGGCGCGCATGGCGTGGGTCACGGCGTCGACGATGCGCGGGTCGCAATCGAAATCCGGGAAACCCTGTCCGAGGTTGACGGCGTTCTTCTCGGCCGCCAGCGCCGACATCACGGTGAAGATCGTGGTGCCGACCGAGGGCAGGCGCGACAGGGGCGGAGTCAGCGGGGCGAGGGTGGAGTCTGCGGACATTGGCTGCGACGTTGGAGTGGGATGGCGGAAAAAGGCTTGCCGGAGCTGCGGCAGCAGCAATTCTAAAGCGATTCGGTGCGCTCAGGCTGCGCTGGGCAGCGCTGCCAGCCATTGGCCGAACACCGGCGGCGTCATCACTTCCACGCCGCTGGAGCGGCGCAGGCGGCTCCTGAGCTTGAGCACGGCCTTGTCCTTCGACACCAGGCAGGCGGCCTGCGAGAAGTGCGCGAGTTCGATGAATTTCTGGTCGTCGGTGTCCTTGCAGCGCGGCAGCCGGATGGCGTCGGCGTCATCCCGGGCGGGCAGCGGCTCGAGCGTGCTGAAGCGGTCCACGATCGCCAGCGCCGCGTCGATATCGACGGCAAAGCGCGCGAATTGCGGGTAGGCCAGCACGCGGCGCAGTTCTTCGCGGCAGTCGGCGCGGATCACCGGGGCAATCGTGCCGGCCTCGAGTGCGGCGCGGATCGGCGAGGCGTGCGGGTCGTCGAAGACCAGCAGGTCGACCCAGATATTGGAGTCCAGTACCACGCGCGGCGCAGTACCGGCGGCGGATGTGATGTCGGCGGGGCAGGATGCGGAAGTGTCGCCGGAAGTCGGGTTGGTCATTCGCTACAATCTTGGCTTTGTGTTTCCCGCAATTTTGCCATGCTGATCGTCCTGTCTCCCGCCAAGTCCCTGGACTACGAGACGCCCGCGCGCATCAAGACCCATACGCTGCCGCGTTTCATCGACCGCTCGGCCATGCTGATCGAGCGCCTGCGCAAGCTCGCGCCGCAGGATGTCGGCGCGCTGATGGACATTTCCGACAAGCTTGCGGTGCTCAATGTCACGCGTTACGCGGACTGGTCGGAGACATTTTCCGCCGCCAACAGCAAGCAGGCGGTGCTGGCCTTCAACGGCGACGTCTACGACGGCTTCGATGCGAAGAGCCTGTCGGCCGATGACCTGGGCTTCGCGCAGAAGCATGTGCGCATCCTGTCGGGCCTGTACGGCGTGCTGCGCCCGCTGGACTGGATGCAGCCCTACCGCCTCGAGATGGGCACGCGCCTCGATACGGCCGCGGGCAAGGACCTCTACGCGTTCTGGGGCGACGATGTCACGCAGATGCTCAACGGCGACATGGCCGGGCTCAAGCACGAGGGCGCGCCCACGCTGGTCAACCTGGCATCGGAAGAGTATTTCAAGGTGGTGCGCCCCAAGGTGCTGAATGCGCGCATCATCACGCCGGTGTTCGAGGACTGGAAGGGCGGCCGCTACAAGATCATTTCCTTCCACGCCAAGCGCGCACGCGGCACCATGGCCCGCTATGCGGTCACGCATCGCGTCACGGAACCGGCCGCGCTCAAGCGCTTTGCCGAGGACGGCTATGCGTTCGATGCCGCCGCGTCGGACGACGGCCGCTGGATTTTCCGCCGCCGCCTCGAAGACTGAATCCCTCTACGGAACTGCCCGCCATGACCTCAGGCCTGCACATCTCGACCCACTTTGATTCCGGCGCGATCGAAGTCGAAGCGCTCGACCATGCCGACGACATCCGCCTGCGCATCCGCGCCGATTCGCACGCGGACCTCCGGCAGTGGTTCCACTTCCGCCTGCAGGGCGCAGCGGGGCAGGCGTGCCGGCTGCAGTTCCTCAACGCCGGCGACTGTACCTATCCGGACGGCTGGCGTGACTACCGCGCGGTGGCATCCTACGACCGCGCCAACTGGTTCCGCGTGCCGACGCGCTACGACGGCCAGGTGCTGACCGTCGAATTCACGCCCGAGCACGACAGCGTATGGCTGGCGTACTTCGAGCCCTATCCGGAAGAGCGCCACCTGTCGCTGCTGGCAACGTGCCAGCGCTCGCCGCTGGCGAAGCTGTCGCACCTTGGCAGCACGGTCGATGGCCGCGATCTGACCCGCGTCACCGTGGGCCAGCCGGGTCCCGGCAAGAAGACCATCTGGATGATCGCGCGCCAGCATCCGGGCGAAAGCATGGCCGAATGGTTCTGCGAAGGCGTGCTGCAGCGCCTGACGGGCACCGGAATGTGGGCGCACGATCCGATTGCGCGTCGCTTGCTCGATCAAGCCGTGTTTCATCTCGTGCCGAACATGAACCCGGACGGCTCGGCGCGCGGCAACCTGCGCACCAATGCCGCGGGCGCCAACCTGAACCGCGAATGGATGACGCCGAGCCCGGACACGAGCCCCGAGGTCTGGCATGTGCGCCGTGCGATCGAGGCCACCGGCTGCGACCTGTTCTTCGACATCCACGGCGACGAGGGCCTGCCCTACAACTTCGTCGCCGGCAGCGAGATGCTGCCGAGCTTCACCGAGAAGCAGCGCGACGAGCAGGCGCGTTTCATCGAGGCCTTCAAGCGCGTCACGCCCGATTTCCAGGACGTGCACGGCTATGCGGCCAGCAAGTACAACGCAGACGCGCTCAAGCTCGCGTCGAAGTACATCGGCCACACCTTCGGCTGCCTGTCGCTGACGCTGGAAATGCCGTTCAAGGACAATGCCGACCTGCCTGATGCCATGGTGGGCTGGAACGGCGCGCGCAGCGCGCTGCTGGGTACTGCGATGCTGGAGGCGATCCTCGATTTTCTGAGCTGAGACCGTGCTGCAGTGAGCGACAAAGGCCCGCCGGCATGGCGGCCCTTTTGCATGGGCTTGCCGCAGTCGGTTACTGCTTTTTCTTGCTTGTGCTCTTGGTGGACGACTTGGACGAAGAGGTCGCCTTCGCCGAAGACTTGCCCGACGAAGTGCTCTTTGCCGAAGCCGTTGACGAGCCCTTGGACTTGCTGCCCTTTGCGCCCTTGCGGCTCTTGCCGGACGAAGCATGGCTGGAAGTCGGCACCGCCGGCGCAGCCGCGGGTTCCGAGAGGGTGGCGCCGCTGCTGTCCAGCAGTTCATAGGCCAGCATCATGCCGTCGTCGTAGCCGCAACGGACCCTGACCTGCTGCCATGGTTCTTCGCCGCGGCGCTTGTGGGCCAGCGCGGAGAATGTCACCACGGAGTTGACCGGCACGGCCTGCTTGCCCTGCGAGAAGCGGCCGCTCCACGGTTCCACCGTGGCCTGGCCGCTGGCGAGCGCGCCAGTGGGGATCTTGAGCGCATCGTAGGCGGCCGAGCGCGGCACGACCCAGCTGGCGTGGGCAGCGCAGTCGGCGACGTCGCTGGTGGCGCTCTCGGTCTTCATCAGCTCCTCGCGCATCTTCGCGCGGTATTCGGCAAGGCTGACGCGGCCGCGGTCGGGCAGGGTGATGGTCTTGGTCGGTTCGGTGGCGGGCGCTGCCGGGGCAACGGGCGCGGCAGCAGGGCGGGCGGGTGCGGCGGCAGCGGCCGCGGACTGGCCGGAGGCATCGGTGCCCTCAGCCGGCATGTTGGCGCAGCCCGCCAGCATCAACGCACCGGTGACTGCGGCAGCCAGCATGCTGACGCGGCTGCCGATCAGTTTGGAAATTCGTCGGATCACGGTGTCTGTCTTGCCATTCCGGCAAGCGTGGGTTCGCAAAGGATTGCCATGATAGAGGAAACCTATCTTGCAAAGTTCCTAAACTTTGTTACCCATTCTTGTTGCGCACCAATAATCGTGTCGCTTTATCAGAAAGCCAGTGTGTTGTGCAACCGAGATGAACCCGGATGCAGCGTGCTGCATCCGGGAATCTTGTGCCGCGGCTCAGCGCAGCGCGCGAGCGGGCATGGACCGCGTGAACTTCAGCAGGTCGTCGAGCATGGCGTTCAGGTTGTGCCGCAGCTTGGCAAAGCCGGCCGTGTGGGTCAGGCCTGTTTCGTCCATATAGAGCTTGCGGTTGATCTCGAGCTGCAGGCTGTGGCGGCCGGTCTGCGGCTGTCCCACCACGCGCACGATTTCCACGCCCTTGTACGGGTGGTTGCGCCAGACGTCATAGCCCATGTCCTTGAGCACGCCTTCGACACGGTCGGTGAAGCGCTTGTCGCAAGTGGTCCCGTCGCGGTCGCCGACGACGAAATCGGGGTGTTGAAGCCCCGGGAACTCGGTGGCGTATTGCGCTGCCTGGCTGGGCATCGAATGGCAGTTGATGTGCCAGGCTGCACCATGTTCGGAAACGGCATGATCGGCCAGCTTCTGCAGTTGCGCGTAGTACGGCAGGTAGTAGCGGTTGATGCGCGACTGCACTTCTTCCACGCTCAGCTTGCGGTCATAGATTGCTTCGCCGGTGTCGAGCACGCGCCAGACCAGGCCCTTGCCGAGACGGGTCTTGGCCGTTTCCTGCCTGGCGCCGGGCCACGGTGCGTCGAGCAGGGCTTCGTCGATCTCCTCGAGCGCGCGGTTGGCGTCGAGGTAGCTGCGCGGGAAGCCCGCGCACAGCAGCGGAATGCCGCGTGCCGGGGCGCCCGCGTAGAGCTCGTCGACGAAGGTGTCTTCGGCCTGCCGCAGCAGCGGCAGGGGCAGGCTGGCATCCGGGCGGAAGTCCGTGGGGTAGACGGTGGCGCTGTGCGGCGAGTCAAGGAACAGCGCGCTCACCGGGCCTTCCGGCTGGTACAGCTGGTACGGACTGTCCGCGCTCTTTCGGTCTGCTTCGGTCATGGTGCTGCGGCAATCAGTCGAGAGAGATCTTGGCCGCGGCGGCCACGCGCTTGTTCTTGGCCACTTCGCTCTTGATCTGCGCGGCAAACTGCGCAGGCGAGTTGCCCACCGGCGTGGCGCCCAGCTTTTCCAGTTTAGCCTTCACCTCGGGCAATGCCAGCACCTTGATGGCGGCCGCGTTCAGCTTGCTCTGCAGCTCGGCCGGCAGGTTCGCCGGGGCGATCAGGCCGAACCATGCGGCGTCGTTGACCTCAGGCAGGCCCAGCTCGGCGAAGGTCGGCACATTGGGCAGCGCAGCGACGCGCTTGGGCGCGGCCACGGCCAGCGCGCGCAGCTTGCCGCTTTCGATGAACGGCAGCGACGACGGCAGGTTGTCGAACAGCACCTGGACCTGGCCGGCCAGCGCGTCGTTCAGCGCCGGGCCGACGCCCTTGTACGGCACGTGCAGCAGTTCGGTCTTGCTGCTCATCTTGAACAGTTCGCCCATCATGTGCGATACGCTGCCATTGCCGGCCGAGCCATAGGCCAGCTTGTTGGGTTGCGCGTGCGCCAGTGCGATGAACGACTTCATGTCGGTGGCTTTCACGGACGGGTGGATGCTCATCAAGTTAGGCACGGATGCCAGATTCGTGATGGTCGTGAAATCCTTGGTCGCGTCATAGGACAGGCGCGGGTACACGGCCGGATTGATGCCATGCGTCGAGGCCGTGGCGATGCCAAGCGTGTAGCCGTCCGGCGCGGCCTTGGCCAGGTAGGCGGTGCCGATGCTGCCGCCCGCACCGCCTCTGTTGTCCACCACCACGGCCTGGCCGAGCTGCTGGCCCAGCTTGTCGGCGACGATGCGCGCCACGATATCGGTCGTACCGCCCGCCGGGAATGGCACTACCAGCGTGATCGGCTTGGTCGGGTAGTTGGTCTGGGCTGCGGCGGGCAGCGTGGCGCCGGCGGCAAAGGCGGCCGAGGCCGCGACGAGAACGCGGAAGACTTGTCGACGTTGCATGGTTTGTGCGAGACGGGAATTAAGCGGAGGGAGAAAAGCGGTTTCCCCGATTCTGCTCGCGCCAGCAATGTGGCGGCAAACGAAATAAAATCGCACGGTCATTCCATTTGGTCGTGAAGTTGAGGTGATGTATGCGGCGCATGATGCCGTCGATGACCGAATTGCAGGCGTTTGAGGCGGCTGCCCGTCACAACAGTTTTACGGCTGCCGCCCGGGACCGGCATGTGACGCAGGGGGCGGTCAGCAAGCAGGTGCGTAGCCTGGAATCGCTGCTCGGCGTGGAATTGTTTGAGCGGGTGCGTCAGCGGCTGGAGCTGACCCCGGCGGGGGCGCGCTACCTGGAACGCATCCGGCCGACGCTGGATGAAATCGAAGCCGCCACGGTGGGGGCCGCGGGCCGCGAGCAGCAGGCTGGAGTCCTCCATATCGCGAGCATGCCCACGCTCGGCGCCAAGTGGCTGATCCCGCGGCTGCCCCAATTCTTTGCACGTCACCCGCAGGTGAAGCTGGAGTTCATCCCGCACGCACAGGGCTACGTATTTGCCGAGCCCGAGCTGGACGCGGCCATCCGCTTCGGCGTAGGCGTGTGGCCGGGCAGCGTGGCGGACTACATGATTGGCCGCGAAATCGTGCCTGTGTGCCGGCCCGGCTTGCTTGGCGGACCTGCGCACGGCCCGCTGGGATCGCCAGAGGAATTGCTGCGGTTTCCGCTGTTGCACCACACGACGGTGCCGGAGGCCTGGCCGGACTGGTTTGCGGAACTTGGCGTGCCCACGCGCGAGGCATGGGCCGGAGCGCGCTTCGACCAGTTCTCGCTGCTCACGCAGGCGGCACTGTCGGGGCTTGGCATTGCGCTGATTCCACGCTGCCTGATCGAGGAAGAGCTGGCCAACGGCGGGCTCGTGGTTGCGCATCCGGCGCGCGTGCTCAGCAACAAGGGCTATTACCTGTGCTATCCCGAGCACAAGCAGCATCTGCCAGCGCTGCAGACCTTTCGCGCATGGCTGATGGAGGGCACCGATACGCGCGCCTGACTTTGTTGCCGCGCGGCCGCAACAGACAGGGTTTGCCGCCATACTCGCGTACCGGACCGGTCGCTGACACTCCCCGGGCACAACGGGAGGCGTCCAGGGCGCAGACCACGCTGCTGTTCTCCGCACCGAAGACGGTGGCGGACATCCTGATCGCTCACCAGTCCGGGCACGGTCCGCTGCCTTGCCCATGGTGTTGTCCTGGTGTTCATCAGCAAGCTGGAGGCGTTCGGCAAGCGCGATTTTGGCGGCCTGCGCGTGCACCATGACCGCAACCGGCACCGCGCTCCCGACTACGTGGAAGTCGCGATGATCGGCAACGGCGGCCGGATCATCAGTTGAAAGGAGAATAGTCGCCGGCGGTCACTTCACGCAGCAGTTCCAGCAACTTGAGTGCCGGTCCTGGCAGGATGCCCTGCCGGCGCTTGTACACCGACAGCCGTCGCGGCGCATTGGCGCCCGGTATCGGCAGTGGCCGCATCAGCCCTGCCCGTTGCTCCGCGTCATACATTGGCTCTGCCATCCAGCACAGGAAGCCGGCGTGCATGACCAGGCTCTTCAGCGCGATGATCGAGCGCGTTTCGGCCACGATGTCGGGCGTGGCCAGGCCGGCGCTGGCGAACAGCCGCTGCACAAGAACCGCACCCCGATGGTGATCACCGCCGGCCAGCAGGCGCGCTCGATCCTTCCCTACGAGCCGTTCCTGTTCTCGGCCCAGGCCACCGAGCTGCCCAAGCCCTAAGTGGAGCCGCGAGCCCGCGCGCGCCGAAGACGTGCCGCAGGCGATTGCACGTGGCTACTACATCGCCATGCAGCCGCCGCGCGGGCCGGTGCTGATCTCCGTGCCGGCCGATGACTGGGCCCGGCCGTGCGAGCCGGTGCTGCCGCGCACGGTCAGTACCGAGAGCCGCGTGCAGCCGGACCTGCTTGCACAGATCGGCGAGGCCCTCGATGCCAGCCGCCGGCCGGCGTTCGTAGTGGGTGCGGCCGTGGATCGCGACGGTGCCTGGGACGATGTGGTCCGGCTGGCGGAACGGCACCAGGCGGCGGTGTGGGTCGCGCCGATGTCCGGGCGCTGCGGCTTTCCGGAAGACCATCCGCTGTTCGCCGGCTTTCTGCCGGCAATGCGCGAGAAGATCGTCGACCTGCTGGCGGGGCATGACCTGGTGTTCGCCGTGGGGGCGGCAGTGTTCACCTATCACGTGGAAGGCTCGGGCCCCCATGCGCCGCGAGGAGCCCAGGTGGTGCAGCTGATCGACGATCCGAATATCGCCGCATGGGCGCCGGCGGGCACGGCCGCGGTCGGCAGTATCCGCCAGGGCGTGGTCGACCTGCTGGCGCGCCCGGCGCCGCCGCGGCGTGAAGCGCCGCGTCTGCGCGTGCCGGCGCCGCGCGCCGAGCCCGGCGCGCCGATGAGCGTTGCCTACGTGCTGCAGACGCTGGCGGAACTGCGCGATCCCGACTCCATCGTGGTGGAGGAAGCGCCCAGTGCGCGCCCGGTGATGCATCGCCATCTTCCGATCCTGCGCAGCGAGACCTTCTATACGATGTGCAGCGGCGGCCTCGGCTACGGCCTGCCTGCCGCGGTGGGCGTTGCGCTTGGCAAGCCTGGCCGCAAGGTGATCGGCGTGGTCGGCGACGGCTCGAGCATGTATTCGATCCAGGCGCTGTGGAGTGCCGCGCAACTGGGATTGCCGATCACGTTCATCGTGCTCAACAACCGTCGCTATGCCGCCCTGCAGGAGTTCGCGCCGACCTTCGGCTTCGGCAGCGCCGATCCGCTGGTCGGGACGGCGCTGCCCGACCTGGATTTCGTGTCGATTGCACTCGGGCACGGCTGCAAAGCGGCACGGGTGAGCGATGCTGAAGAATTGCGCGAGACGCTGGCGGCTGCATTGCGGATGACCGTGCCCACCGTGGTGGAGGTTGACGTGGCATAAGCCGCGTCAGCGTCGGACGCCTCGCGAGAAGAAGGACAAGACATCATTTCCAGGAGACTACAGCATGCAAAGCATCACGATGCTGATCAACGGCGAGCGCGCGCAGGCCGCCAGCGGCGCCACCTTCAAGCGGCGCAATCCGCTTGACCACAGCGTGGCCACGCGCGCGCCGGCGGCCACGGCAGCCGACGCGCTGGCGGCAGCCGAAGCCGCTGGGCGAGCCTTTCCCGCATGGCGCGACACCGGTCCTGGCGAGCGGCGCGGGTTGCTGATGCGCGCCGCGCATTCGCTCGAAGCCAAGGCCGAGGCGATTACGGCCGCCATGGCGGTGGAGACCGGTGCCTCGGCGATTTGGGCTGGCTTCAATGTGCACCTTGCGGTCGGCATGCTCCAGGAAGCGGCCGCGCTGACGACGCGGATCAACGGCGAGGTGATTCCATCGGATGTGCCCGGCAGCCTGGCGATGGCGGTGCGGCAGGGCGCGGGCGTGGTGCTGGGCATCGCGCCGTGGAACGCGCCGGTGATCCTGGGCGTGCGTGCCGTGGCAACGGCGCTGGCGTGCGGCAATACCGTCATCCTGAAGGGCGCGGAAATCTGCCCGGCCACGCATGGCCTGATCATCGATGCGCTGGCGGAGGCGGGCTTCCCGGCGGGCGTCGTCAATTTCATCACCAATGCCCCGGCCGACGCGGCAACGGTGGTCGAAGCGATCATTGCCCACCCGGCGGTGCGGCGTGTCAACTTCACCGGCTCCACGCGCGTCGGCAGGCTGATCGCGCAGACCTGCGCGCAGTACCTGAAGCCGGCCGTGCTGGAGTTGGGCGGCAAGGCGCCGCTGGTGGTGCTCGACGATGCCGATCTCGATGCAGCCGTAGACGCCGCGATATTCGGCGCCTTCGCCAATTCAGGCCAGATCTGCATGTCGACGGAACGCATGATCGTCGATGACGCGGTTGCCGACGCCTTTGTGGAAAAGCTGGCGGCGCGCGCCGCCGCCCTGCCGCTGGCCGATCCGCGCGAGGGTCCGGCGGTGCTCGGGTCGGTGGTCGACATGACCACCGTGCAGCGCTGCAACGCGATGATCGACGACGCGCTGGCCAAGGGTGCGCGGCTCGCCTGCGGTAGCAAGGCCACCAGCACGCTGATGCCCGCGACGATCCTCGGTCATGTGACGCCGGCCATGGACATATACCGCGAGGAGTCGTTCGGCCCGGTCAAGGCCGTGGTGCGGGTGAGCGGGGTGGAGGCGGCCATTGCCTGTGCCAACGATTCGGAGTATGGGCTGTCCGCTGCGGTGTTCGGCCGGGACACGGCTCGCGCCATGCAAGTCGCGGGCCGCATCGACTCTGGCATCTGCCATGTCAACGGGCCTACCGTCCATGACGAGGCGCAAATGCCGTTTGGTGGCGTCAAGGCGAGCGGCTACGGCCGTTTCAGCGGCAAGGCGGGCATTGACGCATTTACCGAACTGCGCTGGATCACCGTGCAGACTACGCCGCGACCTATCCGTTCTGAGCCGCCAGCCGGCCGGAATGTACCAGAACCTGCACGGGCGGATCACCGTCCGGCATCCCCGAGACAAAGTCATGCCCTTTCCCTACCGTTTCGTGCGCCGCCTGAGCGTCGGCGCCTGCCTGCTGGCGGCGCTGGCCAGTGCTACCAGCGCGCAGACCTGGCCTGCCAAGCCGATCCGGCTCGTGGTCAATTTTCCGGCCGGCGGCGCGGCCGACACGCTCGCGCGCGGCGTTGCGCCAGCGCTGGGCGAGGCGCTGAAGCAGCCGGTCGTGATCGACAACCGGCCCGGTGCCAACGGCACGATCGGCGGCGACGCCGTGGCCAAGGCGCCGGCCGACGGCTATACCTTCCTGCTGACATCGGGCGGCGCGGTCACCATCGATCCGTTCCTGTACAAGAAGATGCCTTACGACCCGCAGAAGGACCTGGTGCCGGTGGCATCGGTGGCGCTGGTGCGCGTCTACCTGCTGGTGCACCCGTCAGTCCCGGCCACGACCCTGAACGAATTCATCGCCTACCTGCGCGCGCATCCGGGCAAGCTCAGCTACGGTTCCCCCGGCAATGGCAGTTCGCCCCATATCGCTGCGGAGATGTTCAGGCGCGCCGGCAAGCTCGATGTCCTGCACGTACCCTACAAGGGCGCGGCGCCGGCCCTGAATGACCTGCTGGCGGGGCAGGTGCAGTTCATGTTCGACCCCGGCCCCGGCCTGCAGCATGTTGCCAGTGGCAAGCTGCGCTTGCTGGCGGTGGCCAGCGCCAGGCGCGCGGCCCAGTACCCGGGAGTGCCCACCGTGGCCGAAGCCGGATTGGGCGGCGTGGACGGCGACACCACCTTCGGCGTTTATGCGCCGGCTGGCACGCCGCAGGCCATCGTCGAGCGCATGAACCGGGAAATCAACCGTGTCCTGGGCAGCGCGCAGTTGCAGGAGAACGTCAACCGTCTTGGCGGGACGGCGCAGCCCCTGAGCATCCAGGCATTTGCCGACCGGCAGAACGCCGACCGGAACCGCTATGGGGCGTTCATCCGGGCGGCGGGAATCACCTTGGACTGAGCGCAACCCGCGCGACCCTGATCGCCGCGATGCCGGGACTGGCTCGCACGCAAGGCATGGGGCATGACCAGGCCGATCAGCGGGGCCGGGTGGCGTACCCGCGGCCACGCCGGTAAAGCCTGGCCATTCACCGCCTCACTTCGACAACACCTTCATCGCCGCTTCCAGGCCCGCCAGCGTGACGGGATACATGCGTCCCTTCATCAGCTGGTTGATAACCGTGATCGACTGCCGGTACTGCCACAGGCCCTCCGGCTCCGGGTTGAGCCAGACGAAGTGCGGGAACTGCTCGGTCACGCGGTTCAGCCACACCGAGCCGGCTTCCGCATTGTTGTACTCGACCGAGCCACCGGGCTGCAGGATCTCGTACGGGCTCATGGTCGCGTCGCCGACGAAGATGATCTTGTAGTCGGGCGTGTACTTGTGCAGCAGGTCCCACGTGTTCAGCTTTTCAGCGTGGCGGCGGCGGTTGTTCTTCCACACATGGTCGTACAGGCAGTTGTGGAAGTAGTAGTACTCGAGGTGCTTGAACTCGGTCTTGGTGGCCGAGAACAGTTCCTCCACGCGCTTGATGTGATCGTCCATCGAGCCGCCCACATCCATCAGCATCAGCACCTTGACCTTGTTGTGGCGCTCGGGCCGCAGCTTGATGTCGAGCAGGCCGGCATTGGCCGCGGTGGAGTGGATGGTGTCGTCCAGGTCCAGCTCGGTGTCGGCGCCGTCGCGTGCGAAACGCCGCAGGCGGCGCAGTGCCACCTTGATGTTGCGCGTGCCGAGTTCGACCTGGTCGTCATAGTCCTTGTAGGTGCGCGCTTCCCACACCTTGATCGCGGTGCGGTTGCCCTTGGACGGTCCGCCGATGCGGATGCCCTCGGGGTTGTAGCCGCCGTGCCCGAACGGCGAGGTGCCGCCCGTGCCGATCCACTTGTTGCCGCCCTCATGCTTTTCCTTCTGCTCTTCGAGCAGTTGCTTCAGGCGTTCCATGAGCTTGTCGAGTCCGCCCATGGCCTCGATCTTGGCCTTTTCCTCGGCCGAGAGTTCGCGCTCGAGCGTCTTCTGCAGCCAGTCGAGTGGAATGTCGGACTTCCAGTCGACCAGGCTTTCCACGCCCTTGAAATACGCGCCGAAGGTCTGGTCGAACTTGTCGAAGTGCTTCTCGTCCTTGACCAGCGTCATGCGCGCCAGGTAGTAGAACTCGTCGATCGATGGCGTGATGACCTGGGCCTTGAGCGCTTCGAGCATGGTCAGGTACTCCTTGACCGAGACCGGCAGCTTGGCGTGGCGCAGCGAGAAGAAGAAATCGATCAGCATGGTGCCTCGCGATCAGTGGCAGCAGGCGGCGCGCCTCAGCGCGGCCGCTCGAGCTGGAATTGCAGGTGATTGCGCACCGCCGGCCATTCGCTGGCGATGATCGAGAACACCACGGTGTCGCGCAGCGAACCGTCCGGCATGCGCGTGTGGTTGCGCAGCACGCCGTCCTGTTTCGCGCCCAGGCGCGCGATGGCCGTGCGGCTCTGGTGGTTCATCCAGTGCGTGCGGAACTCCACGGCGATGCACTCGAGCTGTTCGAACGCATGGCGCAGCAGCATCAGCTTGCACTCGGTGTTCAGCGGCGTGCGCTGGACGCGCTGCGCATACCACGTGGAGCCGATCTCCACGCGCCGGTTGGCCGCGTCGATGTTCATGTACGTCGTCATGCCGGCGAGTTCGCCATTGGCGTCGCGCACCGCGAACGGCTGCATCGAGCCCTGCTCTTGCAGGCCAAGGCGACGCGCGATCTCGGCTTCCATGCGCTCGGGCGCGGGCACGCTGGTGTACCACAGCTTCCACAGGTCGCCGTCGGCAGCAGCAGCGCGCAGGCCTTGCGCGTGCTCGGCCCTGAGCGGCTCGAGCGTGGCGTGCCGGCCTGACAGCGTGACGGGTTGGATGAAGTCGCTCATCAGCGGTTCGCGCGGTTCATGAACACCAGGCGCTCGAACAGGTGCACGTCCTGCTCGTTCTTGAGCAGCGCGCCATGCAGCGGCGGGATCGCGGCCTTCTTGTCCGGGCTGCGCAGCGCCTCGGCCGGAATGTCCTCGGCCATCAGCAGCTTGAGCCAGTCGATCAGCTCCGACGTGGACGGCTTCTTCTTCAGGCCAGGCAGGTTGCGCATCTCATAGAACGATTCCAGCGCCGCGGCCACCAGCTCGCGCTTGATGCCGGGATAGTGGACGTCGACGATCTGCTGCATCGTCTCGGCATCCGGGAACTTGATGTAGTGGAAGAAGCAGCGGCGCAGGAAGGCGTCCGGCAGCTCCTTCTCGTTGTTCGAGGTGATGATCACCAGCGGACGATGCCTGGCCTTGACCAGTTCGCGCGTCTCGTAGACGTAGAACTCCATGCGGTCAAGTTCGCGCAGCAGGTCGTTCGGGAATTCGATATCGGCCTTGTCGATCTCGTCGATCAGCAGCACCACCTGTTGGCCGGCTTCGAAGGCCTGCCACAGCACGCCCTTGACAATGTAGTTGCGGATGTCGTGCACGCGGTCGTCGCCGAGCTGCGAGTCGCGCAGGCGCGATACGGCGTCGTACTCGTACAGGCCCTGCTGCGCCTTGGTGGTCGACTTGATGTGCCATTGCAGCAGCGGCATGCCCAGCGCGGCGGCCACTTCCTCGGCCAGCATGGTCTTGCCGGTGCCCGGCTCGCCCTTGATCAGCAGCGGACGTTGCAGCGTGCGCGCGGCATTGACGGCCAGCTTGAGGTCGTCGGTGGCGACATACTGGTCACTGCCCTCGAACTTGATCTGCTGGGCGGAGGAGGCTTGGGCGGAAGCGTTGGCGGTGTTGGACATGTGGCAACCTGAGGTGGACGGCCGGGATTCTGGCCGGATTAGGCCGGTTCGGCGTGTTTAGCGCAGTCTCTTCGCGCTGTCACGCGCGCTTTCATTATGGAAACCGGATCCGCCTGGCGATGCCATGGCGCCAGGGCACCGTTGTGGCAGATCCGCGAACGATCGTTCGGAATTCCTGGATCGGTCAGTATAAAAGACCTTTGCGGTTCGTGTTGGCGCCGGCTGACATTAGGGTTGCTCCCGGGGCCGCGGCTGGACTGCCAGGTGCCGCCTGCTGTACAATGCGGCGGTTTGACGCGCCCCCACGTCCAGTTCTCCAGTATCCGGCAGTCCGCGTTCAGAAGTCCCTGCGGTCCGTCCGGGTCGCGGTGATTGCGAGAGGTGGTTCCAGAATGGTGTTCCACATCCCGGCTGCCAGGCTTCCCGCAGAGAAGCATTCTGAGACCGTCTCCGCCCGGCAGGGCAGGTCACGCACGGTTTAACTTCCAATCCGCTAAGACAATGAAAAAGCTCCTCACGATGGTGGTGCTGGGCGCGGCTGCAACGGCAGCGCTGGCACAGGACGTCAAGGGCAATGGAGACGCTGCCAAGGACAAGGTTGCAATGTGCATCGGATGCCACGGCATTCCGGGCTACCGTGCGTCGTTCCCCGAAGTCTACGAAGTCCCGATGCTGGGCGGCCAGAGCGCCAAGTACATCGAGAACGCACTGAAGGGCTACCAGAAGGGCGATCGCAAGCACCCGACCATGCGCGGCATTGCCGCCACGCTGACCGACCAGGACATCGCCGACGTGGCGGCCTACTACTCGCAGCAGAAGGCCGGTTCGCAGAACAACACCTTGAAGTGAGAGACACCGCAACCATGAAGACGCTTCAGACGCTTTCGTTCGCGATTGGCGCACTCGTGCTGGGTGCCTCCGCAGCCACTGCCTCGGCAGCCGACCTCGCCGCCGGCAAGGCGCTGGTGGAGAAGGGCAATTGCGTGGCCTGCCACGGCCAGGGACTCAACGCTCCGATCTCGCCGGATTATCCCAAGCTGGCCGGCCAGCATGCCGACTACCTCTACCACGCGCTGCTGTCGTACCAGGTTTCAGGCGTGCCGCAAGTGGGCCGCTCCAACGCGATCATGGCTGGCCAGGTCAACGCCAACCCGGCCGTCACGGACAAGGCCGGCAAGCCGCGCCCGTTCACGCGCAAGGAACTGAAGGACATCGCCGCCTACATCGAGTCGCTGCCGGGCGACCTGGTGCTGAAGAAATAAGCAGCACGCCGGAGACTCGGCAATAAAAAAACCGCTTCGATATGAAGCGGTTTTTTATTGCCCGGCGCACGGGGCGGGGCCCCGCGTCCTGTGCTCAGTTGCCGCTGCCGCTTGCCAGGCGGCGGGCCTTGACGGCCTCGGCCAGCGTTTCGAGCACCTTGACCGAGTCATCCCAGCCGATGCAGGCATCGGTCACGGACTGGCCGTAGGTCAGGCTTTCCACCGGCGTGCCCTGGGCATGGTCCTGGCGGCCCGCCACCAGGTGCGACTCGACCATCACGCCCACGATGCGATCGTCGCCCGCGGCGAGCTGGCGGCCGATGTCCTCGCACACCGGGATCTGATTCTCATGCTTCTTGCTGCTGTTGGCGTGCGAGGCATCGATCATCAGGCGTGCGGCCAGGCCCGACTTGGCGATGGCGTCGCATGCTTCCTGCACGCTGGCCGCATCGTAGTTCGGCGTCTTGCCGCCGCGCAGGATGATGTGGCAGTCCTCGTTGCCCGAGGTCGACACGATCGCCGAGTGGCCGCCCTTGGTCACCGACAGGAAATGGTGCGGCTGCGACGCGGCCTTGATCGCGTCAACGGCGATCTTGACGTTGCCGTCGGTGCCGTTCTTGAAGCCGACCGGGCACGACAGTCCCGACGCGAGTTCGCGGTGCACTTGCGATTCCGTCGTGCGCGCGCCGATCGCGCCCCAGCTGACCAGGTCGGCGATGTACTGCGGGCTGATCATGTCCAGGTACTCGGTGCCGGTCGGCACGCCCATCTCGCTGATGTTCAGCAGCAGCTCGCGCGCGGTGCGCAGGCCGTCGTTGATCTTGAAGCTGCCGTCCATGTACGGGTCGTTGATCAGGCCCTTCCAGCCGACCGTGGTGCGCGGCTTCTCGAAATAGACCCGCATCACGACCTCCAGCTCATTGGCGAAGCGGTCGCGCTGCACCTTGAGCAGCTTGGCGTATTCGAGCGCGGCCTTCGTGTCGTGGATCGAGCAGGGGCCGATGATGACGATCAGGCGGTCATCCATGCCGTGCAGGATGCGGTGCATGGACTGGCGCGCGGCGTAGATCACGTCCGAAGCCTTTTCGGTGCAGGCGAACTCGCGGATCAGGTGCGCGGGCGGCAGCAGTTCCTTGAGTTCACGGATGCGCAGGTCGTCGGTGTTCTTCAGCATGATGGGTCCGGTCTTGTGAGGTCGAGGATGTTGTCTTGGTGAAGCAGGTATAAAAAAAGCCGCCAGTCTTGCTGGCGGCTTTTTCTTTTCGGTTCGGGGCGCTTACAGCCGTCCCTCCCTATCCGCCAGCGGTGTGGGTTCGCTAAAAAAGTAAAAGTAAAACTTAGCGGACATGGCGAAGAAGGGTTTGGCTGAGGTCAGCTTGTATTCGATTTCATTTCGAAGCGCGGCATTTATGCTGCGCTGCGTGACAGAAGGGCAGGAAATTGCGCGGGCACCGTCAAAAATTCGGTTTGCGACGATCACCTTTCCGACCGCGAAGCATCTTTATAGCGCCTTTTGCAGGGGTTGGCAAGTGCCGCGCCGGACTTCCCATGCGCATGGCGCAGCCGTCACGCGCTCAGGCCGTGCCGCCCACCGTCATGTTCTCGATGCGCAGCGTCGGCTGGCCGACGCCCACGGGCACGCTCTGGCCTTCCTTGCCGCACACGCCCACGCCCGAGTCCAGCCGCATGTCGTTGCCGATCATGGTGACGTCCTTGAGCGATTCCGGGCCGTTGCCGACCAGTGTGGCGCCCTTGACCGGATAGGTGATCTTGCCATCCTCGATCATGTAGGCCTCGCTTGCCGAGAACACGAACTTGCCGTTGGTGATATCGACCTGGCCGCCGCCGAAGTTCACGGCATACAGGCCCTTCTTCACACTGGCGATGATTTCCTGCGGATCGCGATCGCCGTTGAGCATGTAGGTGTTGGTCATGCGCGGCATCGGCAGCGCGGCGTAGCTTTCGCGGCGCGCGTTGCCGGTGACGGGCATCTTCATCAGGCGTGCGTTGAGCGTGTCCTGGATGTAGCCGCGCAGGATGCCGTCCTCGATCAGCGTGGTGCACTGGGTCGGGTTGCCTTCGTCGTCCAGGTTGAGCGAGCCGCGGCGGTTGGCCAGCGTGCCGTCATCGACCACGGTCACGCCCTTGGCGGCCACGCGCTCGCCCATGCGGCCGGCAAATGCCGACGAGCCCTTGCGGTTGAAATCGCCTTCCAGGCCGTGGCCGACCGCCTCGTGCAGCAGCACGCCGGGCCAGCCCGGGCCGAGCACCACGGTCATCGCGCCGGCAGGCGCGGGGCGCGCGTCCAGGTTGACCAGCGCGGAGGACACGGCCTCGTCCACGTACTGCTGGAGCAGTGCATCGGTGAAGTAGCCGTAGGCGTAGCGGCCGCCGCCGCCGGACGAACCCATCTCGCGCCGGCCGCCTTGTTCGGCGATCACCGTGACCGACACGCGCACCAGCGGACGCACGTCCGCGGCGATCACGCCGTCGCTGCGCGCCACCAGCACCACGTCATATTCGCCGGCCAATCCGGCCATGACCTGCACCACGCGCGGGTCCTTGGCGCGCGCCATACGCTCGATACGTTCGAGCAGCGCCACCTTCTCGGCGGCGGCCATCGAGTCGAGCGGGTCGTTCGGCGTGTACAGGTTGCGGCCCGTCTGCGAGGCCAGCTCGCTGGCCACCTTGATGCGGCCGCCGCCGGCACGGCCGATGGTGCGCGTGGCCGCCGCGGCCTGCGACAGCGCCGGCAGGCTGATGTCGTCCGAGTAGGCGAAGGCGGTCTTGTCGCCGGAGACGGCGCGCACGCCGACGCCCTGGTCGATACTGAAGCTGCCCGACTTGACGATGCCTTCCTCGAGGCTCCAGGCCTCGTTGCGCGTGTACTGGAAATACAGGTCGGCATAGTCGACCTTGTGCGTGAAGATGTCGGCCAGCACGCGCTGCAGCTTGGCTTCGTCCAGGCCATACGGCGCCAGCAGCAGTTGCTGCGCGGTGGCAAGGTTGCGGATTCCGAGATCGCCGGCGTTCATGAACAGTCCCTTTCTTTCTTGCTGGGGCGCCGGCAAGGTGGCCGGCGCCGTGAATCTGGTTTGGTGGCGGAAGCTTTCCCCAATGCTACAGCACCCGGTGCTTCAGCGCGGGCAGGTTCTGCCGGACTTCGGCCAGCCGCGCGGGGTCGATCACGCCGCTGACCACGCCTTCGCCCTCGGGCAGCACAGCCTGCACTTCGCCCCACGGATCGACCAGCATCGAATGGCCCCAGGTGCGGCGGCCGTTCTCATGCTTGCCACCTTGTGCGGCGGCAAGCACATAGCACTGGTTTTCGATGGCCCGTGCGCGCAGCAGGATTTCCCAATGGGCCTGCCCAGTGGTGTAGGTGAAGGCGGCCGGCATCAGAATCAAGCTGGCGCCGTCATCGCCGGCAAGTCCGCGGTAGAGCTCCGGAAAGCGCAGGTCGTAGCACACCGACATCGCGACGCGTCCGCAAGGCGCCTCGAAGCTGACCGGCGCGCTGCCTGCCAGGATGGTGCGCGATTCGTCATAGCTCTCCGTGCCGCGCGTAAAGCCGAACAGGTGGATCTTGTCGTAGCGGGCCACGCGTTCGCCGCGCGGATCGAACGCGAGCGAGGTGTTGTAGACGCGCGCATCGTCGCCGCACCACATCGGCAAGGTGCCGCCCACCAGCCAGATGCGGTGGCGCCGCGCGGCGTCGGCCAGGAATCGCTGCACCGGGCCGTCGCCGTCCTGTTCGCGGATGGCGATCTTGTCGGCTTCGCGCTGGCCCATCATGCAGAAGTACTCGGGCAGCAGCACCAGCTCGGCGCCGCCGCGCGCGGCTTCGGCGATCAGCGCGTCGGCACGGGCCAGGTTGGCGTCTAGCGACGTGCCGGTCACGGTCTGGATGGCGGCAACACGAAACGGGGCGGGGGCTTGCATGGATCGTTTCCTCGGGCAGCGCGCCGCGACGCTGGCGGTCAGGGCGACAGGGCCGGTTCGGTGCGGTTCTGGTACGTCGGGTGTTGCGCCTTATTGTCCCCCACTTTGCCGATCTGCGGGTTGGCCCAGCTGCCGGTGATGCGGTAGTGCTGCGTGAACACCCTGGAGAACTCGTCGGCGAACAGCAACTGCGCCGCGAGCGTGCCGATGCCCAGCACCGGGTTGATGAAGGCGGCTGCCACCGACGTGGTGGTGGCGCTGATGCGCGGTATCACCTGGACATCCAGGTCCTGGGTCTCGCGCAGCAGGTTGGCCGAACCCGACATGCTCGCGATGATCTGAGGGCTCTTCAGTTCGAAGTCCTGGATCGATCCGACGCCGTTCTCGATCGTGCCGGAGCCGGAAATGCGGTCGAACAGCAGGCCGCGCCCGGACAGCGTACGGAAATCGAGCGAGGCAAAGCGCAGCAGGCCCTGCAGGCTCAGCACGCCGAGCAGGCGCGCGGCGCCGGGCTCGACGCTCAGGATCTGGCCATTCTCCAGTTCGAGCGAAAGCCGCCCGCCCAGGGTCGGGTAATCGATCGACATCGGCGAGCCGCGCCATGCCACGCGGCCTTCGAGCTTGCCCTTGCCGTCGCGCAGCGTATGCGGCAGACCCAGGCGCTCCAGCGTGGCGCCCGCATCGCGGATCTCGATGGCGAACGTCAGCGCCGTGCGGCGCGGGGCGTTGGCCGCGTCGCCGTCGCGCAGCCGGCGCGGCACGCGCCAGGTGCCGCTGCCGGTCAGCGTGGCGCCAGGCTGCTCGATCAGCAGCCGCTCGAGGGTCCAGACCGGCTCGTTGCCGCTCTTGCTGCTGCGTGCCACGACCTCCAGCTTGCCGAAATCGTGTCCGCGCAGCGTGAACTGCTCGGCTACCAGGTCGATGGACGGCAGCGTGTCGATGCTATCGGCGATGGCGTCGACGACATTGTGTTCATCGCTCGCGTCGGGCACGTTCAGCCGGCTCAGGCGCAGGCGCATGGCGCCCGAGCCTGATGGGCCTTCGGCCCGCCACTGCATATTGCCGGCGATCTGGCGCGAGTCCAGGTTGACGTCCCAGCCGCCGGCCTCGCGCGCGGCGTCAACCGTAACGTCGTCGAGTGTGCGGCCCGCGGCCTTGAGCGTGCGCATGCGCGCGTGGATGCGCTCGGGCAGGAAAGCCGGAGGGCTGGCGCGGCGGCTGCCGTCGCCCTGCAGGCTTCCCAGGCTGGCGAGGGCGGAGCGCCAGTCATCGACATCGAACTGGTCGAGCGTGGCCGCCGCGGTGACGCCGCTCGCGGGCAGCGGCGCGGCCTGCTGCAGGCCGATGGCGCCGGCCACCACCTCGGTGTCGCCGCCGTTGCGGTCGTGGCGCAGCAGGTAGCGGGCATTGAGCGCGCCGCCAAGCTGGACCAGCATTTCGTCCAGGCCGGTGCGTCCCTGCGCGGGGCGCAGTTCGAAACGCAGGGGCATGTCCTGCGCGGCCGGCTTGGCCAGCGGCGGGGGCAGGCCGATGGCCATGCCGTTGAGATCGGAGCTGACCTGCACCTGCGTCTGGCGCTCGCGCGCGCTGAACACCGCGCCATAGCCGGTGCCGCCTTCCAGCCTGGCCGCCAGCGCCGCCGCCGCGGAGCCTGCCGCCGCTTCGCGCAGGCCTGCCGCCGTGGCATTGCCGTTCGCGCTCACGCGCACGCTGCCATCGGGCTGCGAGCCGCCGCCGATGCGGACTTCGCCGCCGAGAAAACGCGCGCGCATATTGGCGAGCTGGAAGCCGTGCTCATTGAAGGCGATGATGCCGCTGGCGCCTCCCAGCTGCGGGACCTGGGCATTGAGCACGACATCGTTGCCGGGGAAGCGGAAGGTGCCGTCGACACGCGTGGCATTGGCATTGGTCAGCGGCATGTCGAGCTTGAGCCGGAGTTCGCCGTTGCCTTGCGCGCGCGCGTTGTCCACCACGTGCCCGGTCCATTCGCGAACCGGCGACGCCGCCATGTACTGCAGGAAGCCTTGCACGGCGCCGCTGGCGCCGCCGTCGATCTCCAGGCGCCCATGGTCGCTGAGATCGTCGATGCGGCCGCTCACGTCCTGCAGCGTCACGCCGGCGATGCCGTGGACGGTAGCGCGGCGGGCCAGGAACGACATGCCGCCGCGTTCGAACAGCACCTGGCCGTCGATGTCGGCAAAGGCGGGCCACAGCGGGGCGCCGCCCGCGCCGGTCTCGTGTGCCGCGATCTGGTACCTGACCTGGCGGATCGGGACTTCCACGCGGAAGTCGCCGGCCTTCTCGAAGGGGGCGTGGAAGGGGAAATGCGTCAGGTCGCCCTTGAGCACGAAACGCACGCCGGCGGCTTCGCCACCGGCCAGCGCGCCGGCCAGGTAGTGGCGCGTGCCGGCGGGGATGCCTAGCGGCAGATAGCGTGGCACCCGCGCCACCTGCGCCCGGCTCAGCTCGCCGCTCAGGTCGGCAATGCCCGCTGTGCTGTCGCCGCCCGTGCGCCAGCTGCCGCTCACGTTGCCGGCCGTGTCCGCATTGGCGAAGCGGATGTTGTCCACCGTCACCGTCATATGGCCGTCCTGGCGGGTCCAGCGCAAGTCGCCGCCAATCTGGTCAAAGGGCAGGCGAGGCTCGTCGAACATGCCGGGCAACACCAGCGCGGAATTGGCGCCCTCGAAGTGCACCGCGCCCTGCCGGTCGTCGAAACTGAACGTGCCCGACAGGTTGGCAAAGCCCGGCACGCCCAGGTTCGGCTTGCCATTGGCCCCGAGCGCGGGCACCGCGGGCTGGCCGTTGACCGAGACGTTGCGCAGCGTGCCCTGCACGGCATAGTGCGCCTTGCCTGGACGCCGTTCGAGCATGCCCTGGCGATCGCGGTTCCAGCTCACGTTCAGGTTGTCGATATGGCCGGCCGGCTGCAGCGCGCGCAGCTGGCGCAGCACCGCGGTATCGACCGGCATCGACGTGGCCAGCGCGCGCACCGTGTTCAGGTCGAACGTCGGGGCTTTCAGCGAGAACTTGCGCAGCTCGCCCTTGTTGTCCATGCTCCAGCCCAGCGTGACCTTGCGCATGCCTTCGCGCCAGGCGGTGTCGTTGGCGGACGGCGGACCGGCCGCCGGCTGCGGTTGCCAAAGCAGGGTGTCGATGGTCAGCAGGTTGTTGCCATCGCGGTCGCTGCGATGCAGCAGGAAGGCCTGGGCGTTGGCGAGCTGCAGCGCTTCGCTGGCGCCCGCGAGCTGCAGGTCGATGCCGCTGCCGCGCAGCCGCGCCTGGCTGCGCACGATGCGGCCCCCGCTGAACTCGACTGAGCCGTCGGTGCTGAAGCTGCCACCGGTCACGCGCTCGAACACGGTCAGGTAGCGCTGCACGACCGGCAACTGCAGTTGCGTCACATCCCAGCTTGCCTGCCCGGACCAATGGCGCCAGTTGCCGGCGCTGCGCAGGTAGTCGTGGCGCAGGTTCGCGCGCATCACCAGCGGCCGCGGCGCCAGCGCCTCGGACTGCGCTTCGAGGCTGATCTCGTGATGCTGGCCCATACGCCGCGCGCTGAAATGGATCTGGGCCACGTCCAGTTGCGGCAGGTGGCCTTTTTCGTCCAGCCAGCGCAGCTTGCCGTCGGTCAGGTCCATCTGGCCCTGGGTCATCAGCCAGTCCAGGAAGCGATTGTCGTCGCTGTTGCCGCCGGCGGTGTCGACCGCCATGCCGGCGACCAGCAGCTTGCCCTCCGGCGTGCGGCGTACCAGCACATCGGCCTGGGCCGCGCTGAGCGTCCCGAACTGCAGGTTCATGCTGAACAGCGAGCGCCAGGCGAGCTGGCCGTCAAGCGAGCCGGCCGAGATCAGCGTGCGCTGCTGGGCGTCGACCACTTTCACGCCGTGTGCGCGAAAGGCCGGATGCCAGCCATTCCAGTAGGTGTCGAGCGAATCGATGGTCAGCTTCGCCGACAGCGCCAGCGAGCCGCGGTCTTCCAGCCACTGCCGCGCGGCCGATGCCTGCGGCCAGAGCACGAAGCGGATCAGCAGTCCCGCCACCAGCGCCAGCGCCAGCAGCGCCAGCGCCAGCCGCAGCAGCGTGCGGCCCAGGCCGCGCCAGACTGGATGGCGCACGGCCGCGCGCAGCAATCCGGCGCACCCGTGCGCAAACGCGCGAAGGCGCGCAGCGGGCGAAACCGGCGCAGCGATCGACGGGGAAGCAAGGGGAGAAGCCAGGCTGGCGACGGCCTCCTGGCTGCCCGCGCCCGCGTTGGGGGGGGAGCCGTCGGCAGGGGTAGGGGCGCGGCTGGACATGCGCAGATTATCCGACAATACTAGCCGCTCTCCAATCTGGCGCCCGGCCTTTGTTTGTTGCAAACACCTGACACGCGAAGGATGCCGCGGGCGCGCCGCACCTCTTCACGCATTTCAAGTTACTGGAATGACTGCCTCTGATCCGACGAGTTCCGCGGTGGGCAATACTGCCGACATCCAGCCTGGCCAGGATGGCGCAGGCGCCACGCCCGCCCAGCCGCTGGGCAACATGGCTTGCGGCGCATTCGCCACTACCGCTGCCACGGGGCCGGAACCGGCCGGTTTCGGGGGCCACGTATTGTACTCGGCTGCATATTCGCATTACGTACGCCGTGTCTTGCTGGCCCGGCCGGAGTTGCCGGGCATCGTGGCGGCCGCCGCGGCGCAGCCGCTGTCCCGGACCTGGATGAGCGAGCGCCTGAAGGCATTGCAGGAGCCATCGGCCGACCTGGAGGAGTCCGTCAAGCGCGCGCTGCGGCGCCTGCGCGCCGAGGTCATGTGCGTGGCGGTCGAGCGCGACCTGCGCGGCCAGGCCACGCTGGCCGAGGTCACCGGGGCCATGACCGATCTCGCCGAACTGTGCATCCAGCACGGGCTGGCCATGCTGGGCGACGATCTTGCCGTCACCTTCGGCAGGCCGGTCGGCGAGCAGAGCGGCGAGGTGCAGGAACTGGTCGTGGTCGGCATGGGCAAGCTTGGCGGACGCGAACTCAATGTCTCGTCCGACATCGACCTGATCTTCCTGTATGACGAGGACGGCGAGACCCGTGGCGGCACGCGCAGCCTGTCCAACCACGAGTACTTCATCCGGCTGGGCCGGCGCCTGATCAACCTGCTGGCCGACGTGACCGGCGACGGCTACGTGTTCCGCGTGGACATGCGCCTGCGGCCCAATGGCGATGCCGGTCCGCTGGCTTGCAGCCTGGGCATGCTGGAGGAGTACCTGGTGGTGCAGGGCCGCGAGTGGGAGCGCTACGCGTGGATCAAGGGCAGGGTGGTGTCCGCGCTCGATACGCCGCACGCGCAGCGTGCCGCGGACCTGCTGGCGCGGCTGACCACGCCCTTCGTGTTCCGACGCTACCTGGACTACGGCGTGATCGCGGCGATCCGCTCGCTGCATGCGCAGATCCGCAGCGAGGCGGCCAAGCGCAGCGGCGGGCTGCCGGGGCATGGCGTCAACCAGCGTTCGTTCAATATCAAGCTTGGGCGCGGCGGCATCCGCGAGATCGAATTCATGGCGCAGGTGTTCCAGCTCATCCGCGGCGGACAGGATCCGGCGCTGCGCGTGCGGCCGACGCTCGAAGTGCTGGCGGTTGCCGTCGATCGCGGCCTGCTGCCTGCGGCCCAGGCCGCGCAGCTGGCCGATGCCTACCGTTTCCTGCGCCAGCTCGAACACCGCCTGCAGTATCGCGACGACGCCCAGACCCACCACCTGCCGACCACGCCGGACGAGCAGCTTGCCGTGGCGCAGATGATGGGCTGCGCCGACTGGCCCGAATTGCTCGACAAGCTGGCCAGGCTGCAGGAGCCGGTGGCGCAGCAGTTCGAGGTCACGTTCTCCGATCCCGACGCTTCCCCGTGCGAGGCGCTGTGGCCCGGCATCGTCGTGGAAGACCAGCAGGCGCGCGGCACGCAGGAGGGGCCCGACCAGAGCGGCCCGGATACCGAGGTGTCGCCGTGCCAGCGCTTGCAGGACGCGGGCTTCACCGATTGCACGGGCCTGGTGGACCGGCTGAGGGCGATTGCCGCGTCGCTGCGCTACCGCGCGCTGTCGGAAACGAGCCGCGTGCGCTTCGACCAGCTCGTCAACCGCGCGCTGGACCTCGCGGCCAGGCAGGAGGACTCGGACAGCACCATCACGCGCTTCATCGATTTCCTCGAGGCGATCAGCCGCCGCGCATCGTATCTCTCGCTGCTGTCGGAATACCCGCAGGCAATGGACCGCGTCGCGCATACGCTGCACGCGTCGCGCTGGGCAGCCGCCTACCTGACGCGCCACCCGCAACTGCTCGACGAACTGCTCGACAGCGATGCGCTGGCCGGCGCGCCCGACTGGGCCGCGTTCCGCCGCCGGCTGTCCGAGCGCCTGCTGGCCGCGGACGGGCAGGTCGAGCAGCAGATGGACATCCTGCGCCGCGAGCACCACGCCGAGACCTTCCGCATCCTGCTGCAGGACCTGCAGGGGCTGCTCACGGTCGAGCAGATTGCGGACCGGCTGTCCGACCTGGCCGACGCCATGCTCGAGGCCACGCTGGAAACGGTCTGGCGCCAGCTCGCGACGCGCCACCGCGACGTGCCGCGCTTTGCCGTGATCGCCTATGGCCGCCTGGGTGGCAAGGAACTTGGCTATGCCTCGGACCTGGACATCATCTTCCTGTATGAAGACGAGCACGAGCGCGCGCCCGATGTGTACGCGGCCTATGCGCGGCGCCTGATCACCTGGCTGACCAGCCATACGGCGGCCGGGTCGCTGTTCGACGTCGACATGCGGCTGCGCCCGAACGGCGCGGCCGGCCTGCTCGTCACCAGCTTCGATGCGTTCCGCCGCTACCAGCTGCGCGAGGGCGACAACACCGCCTGGGTCTGGGAGCACCAGGCGCTCACGCGGGCCCGCTTCTGCGCCGGCGATGTGGCGATCGGCGCGCGCTTCGAGGCGCTGCGCGACGAAGTCCTGCGCCAGCCGCGCGACGCGGCCGCGCTGCGCGACGAGATCGTGCAGATGCGCGGCAAGGTGGCTGAGGGGCATCCGAACCCGACGCAGCTGTTCGATCTCAAGCATGACCGCGGCGGCATGGTGGATATCGAGTTCACCGTGCAGTACCTGGTACTGCTGCATAGCCGGATCCATCCGCAGCTCACGCGCAACGCCGGCAATATCGCGCTGCTGCGCGAAGCCGGAGAGCTCGGCCTGATCGATGCCGCGCTGGCGGTGCAGGTCGGCGATGCCTACCGGCAGTTCCGCGCCCGCCAGCACCAGCTGCGGCTCGACGGGCAGGACCAGGCCCGCGTGCCCGCCACGCAGGTGGCGGAGCAGACCGCGCGCGTCCTGGCGCTCTGGCAGGCCGTGTTCGGTGCCGCCTGATCGGGCCCGGCCCGGCGCGGCGTGGCCGGGCATGCTGGCCGGCCTTGCGCCGGTGTGGGGGCTGTCGGCGCTGATGAGCTTCGTGCCGTGGCTGCACGCGCACGGCCTCTATCTGCGCGATGCCGTGCTTGCCGGCGGCGAGTGGTGGCGGCTGGTGACGGCTATGTGGGTCCACCTGGACTGGCGTCATTGGCTCGCCGATGCATGCGCTGCCACGGGTTTGCTGCTGCTGGCCGGACGTGCCGCGCGCGTGCGGGAGGCGCTGCTGGTACTGGTAGCCTGCGGCATCGCGGTTCAGCTGGCGCTGCTGCGCATGCCTGCGATCGGCTGGTATGGCGGAATGTCCGGCGCTCTCCATGGGCTGGCACTCTGGGCTGCGCTGAACTTGTTGCGCGTGCCGGGATTGCCGCGAGCGGTCGGCGTGCTGCTGAGCCTTGGCGTCATCGTCAAGGTATGGCTTGAGCAATCGTGGTTGGCCCCCGTGGTGTTCGATCGGTCCTGGGGCTTTGGCGTGGTCCGTGCCGCCCATGCGGCTGGCGCGGTCGCCGGGCTCGCTTGCTGGCTGGTGCAGGAGTGGTGGCGGGGCCGGCGCGCGCCGGCCCCGCATTGAAGCTGCGGCCGCTCAGCCGCGGCGGCGCAGTGCGAGAGCGAGAAATCCTGCTGCGCCCAGCAACATGGCGAGCCACGGGTCGATGGCGCCGCCACCGCCACCGCCCGACGGCGCCGGCGCGGCCGTACTGGTGCCTGCCGCCGCGCTCAGCGCGCCGTCGGCATCAAGCAGGCCCGCGCCGCATACGCCCGGATTGGTCGTGCAAAAGGTGCCGGACGGATGCGGCCGCGCCGAACTCTTTAGCGCGGCAGTCACCTGTGCCGGCGTCAGCGACGGATTGACGGCCAGCATTAGCGACACCACGCCCGATACCATCGGCGCAGCGAAACTGGTGCCCTGCGAATCGCGGATCGTGTAGGCGCCCAGCGATGTGGTGCCATCGTTAGTGAGCGTACGGATGACCGACACGGTCGTCGTGCACGCGCCGTTCACCACCTTGGAGTTGCCGCAACCACCGCCGGGCGCGCTGATGGTGACCTTCGACCCCACATTGGCGAAGCTCGCGTTCTCGCCATCGTTGGCATGGGCGGTCACGGCAATCACGCCGCTGCAATCGGCTGGCGCTTCGAGCACCCCGGCGCTGTTGCCGGCGGCCACGACCACGGACACGCCGCGCCCGACTACGTCGTTGATGGCCTGCTGTTCGATGCTGGTGCAGGTGCCGCCCCCAAGGCTGATGTTGACCACGCGCGCAGGGTTGGGGTTGTCCGGCACACTGGGCACGCTGATGCCGGCGGCCCAGCGCAGGCCGTCCACGGTATCGGAGAGCAGGGCGCCGCAGCGTCCGGAGACCCGTACCGGCAGGATGCGCGTGTTCCAGTCGACGCCGGCAATGCCGAGTCCGTTGTTGGTCACGGCGCCGAGCACGCTCGCCACGCGCGTGCCATGCCAGGAATTAGGCGTGGCCACCGTGGTCGCCGTGGAACTGCCAGGGCAGAGGAAGCCCACCGGTACATTGTCGCCCGCATCCGTGGCATCGCTGTCGCGGCCGGGTTGGTTGTCGTTGGAGATGGTGTCGCTGCTGATGAAGTCGTATCCGGCCAGGAATTTCCCGGCCAGGTCAGGGTGGGGCAGGTAGCCCGTGTCGAGCACCGCGACCACCATGTTCGTGCTGCCGCGCGACCGGTCCCACGCGTGGGGAAGGTTTGCGCCGCCAATGGCGGTGCCCGTGCCCATCATGTAGGGCTGGGCTGAGGCGAATTCGGGATCGTTGGGAATCGTGTCGTGCAGATGCAGCCAGCGGTCAGGCACGGCGTCGGCGACGCTTGGATCTTGTCGCAGTTTGGCCGCCAATGCCTCCGGATCAGGGGTGCTGCCGTCGGCTGTGCCCAGCAGTTCCATATTGCCGGCCATGCTCCGCCACACGGCGAGATTGACGCCTGAGTGGCTGCGCAACTGCTGCAGGCGGTCTTCCGCGGCCGCGGTGCCCTGCTTGGCGCCGGCCATTGCGCCGGGCGCGCCGTTCGCGGCCGAGGCACTGGGCGTGATGCTGGCGTCACGCCAACGTACGATGACATTGCCGGTATAGGCGGGTGCGGCCTGAACCGTGCCGGCCGCCAGCGTGGCGGGGGCATGTATCGCCCAGCACAGGCCCACGAGCACCGTGGCCGACCATCGACGGGCAGCGGCGCAACTGCGCCTTGAAATATGGTGCGACAAGTGCAGCATGGACACTCTCCCGGTGCGCGCCAAAAGGGTTGGTGGAGTGCTATGAAGCGAATACGATCCGGCCGGATTCCGCAAGTGTGCCGAAGGCTTAACCCGGCCGAGTAGGGTGGTATGACCGCTCAGCTCGCCGGCATGTCGCGGCCGACCGGCATGGTGTGGTTGGGCTTGAGTACCCGGTCGGGTTCGGCCGTGCCGATGCGCGGCGCGGCGCGCAAGGTCGCCAGTGCCTGGTCCATGGTGGCATCCGGCGACGCGCTGATGGCCGTCACCAGCCACACGCCGCCCGACAGCGGCCGCTTGACCACGTAGCGGATCGGCCCTTCGATGGCATCGAGCAGCTTGCCGGCTTCTTCGGAGACATTCACGTCGGGCGCGGTGAAGCGCACCATGATGTCGCCCACCACGCGGTCAGTCGAAATGGCCCCGCGCGGAGGCTGCGATGCCTTGGGCTGCGCCTGGCAGCCGGGCAGCGCCAGCAGTGCCGCGGCGGCAGCCACGGCGGCGGCGAGTGCCGGCACGAAAGCGCGCCCGGCGGACGGCAGTGGGCGGGTCATGGTTTGCTCCTGTGAATGCGTGAATAGTAGGCGGCGGAGGTTGCCAGCGGCCCTCGGGCGCTTGCCGGCTCAGCCTGCGCTGCGTCGCGAGCGCCGGCCTTCCTTGCCGCCACTGGCCGCACGCGCGCCTTGCGCGAGCATTTCCTCGGCGTGCTGGAGCGTGGTGGCGGTCACCGTCGCGCCACCCAGCATGCGCGCGGTTTCCACCACGCGGCCGGCGGCGTCGAGTGCGCGGATGCGCGAGCGCGTGACCGAGCCGGACCCGTCGCCGGTGGTTTCCTTGCTGACCAGCAGATGGTGCCCGGCCTGCGCCGCCACCTGCGGCAGGTGCGTCACGCACAGGACCTGGCGTGCGCGCCCGAGCTCCTGCAGGCGCCGGCCGACCACTTCGGCCACTGCGCCGCCGATGCCGGTGTCCACCTCGTCGAAGATCAGCGTCGGCGTGGGCGACGCTTCGCTGGTGATGACCGAGATCGCTAGGCTGATGCGGGCCAGTTCGCCGCCGGAGGCCACGCGGGCAAGTGGCCGGGCACTGACGCCGGCGTGGCCGGCGACCAGGAATTCCACCTGTTCCAGGCCAAAGCTCTGGCCTTCCTCGAGCGCGTTGAGCGCGGCGACGAAGCTGCCGCCCGCCATCGACAAGCCCTGCATGGCTTCGGTGACGGCCCTGGACAGTGCCTCGGCGGCTTCCTTGCGCGCCAGGCTCAGGTGCTGGGCCAGCGTCAGGTAGGCGGCCTTGGCGGCAGCCTCGCGCGCCAGCACCTTGTTGATGTCCTGCGCCGACTGCAGGTCGTCGAGCTGCTGGCGGCGCGCGAGCAGTTCGTCGGCCAGTTGTTCGGGCGGCAGGCGGTACTTGCGCGCCGTGGCATGCAGTGCCTGCATGCGCTCGTTGACGGCTTCGAGCCGTTCGGGGTCGAGTTCCAGCCGGTCCACGTAGCGCATGAGCGAATGCGCGGCTTCCTCGGCCTGCACCTGCGCGGGCTCCAGCGCGGCGAGCACGTCGCGCAGCGCCGGATCGACGTCGGCGAGCTGCTGCACCCGGTGCACGATCGAATTGAGCGCGGACAGCACGGAGCCGTCAGCTTCGGACAAGGCATCGAGCGCGGCGCGGCTGCCGTCGATCAGGCCAGCCGCATGGGACAGGCGATTGTATTCGGCCTGGATCTCTTCCCATTCGCCGGGCTGTGGCGCGAGCTTCTCGAGCTCGCCGACCTGCCATTCGAGCCGCTCGCGTTCGAGCTGCATTTCGCGCGACTGGTGCTCGACCGCCTCGCGCTGGCGCACGCAGGCGCGCCACGCGCGCCAGGACTCGGCCACGGCGCCGGCCTGCTGGGTCAGTCCGGCGTGGGCATCGAACAGCAGGCGCTGGGCGTCGGGGCGCAGCAGCAGCTGGTGGGCATGCTGGCCGTGGATGTCGACGAGCTGATCGCCAATCTCGCGCAGCTGGGCCAGCGTCGCGGCCGCGCCGTTGATGAAGGCCTTGCTGCGGCCGCCGGCGTCCACGGTGCGCCGCAGCAGCACGGTACGCGAGTCCCCGTCCTCCTCGCTGCCCAGTTCGCGCTCGTCGAGCCACGCATCGAGCGCCGGGTGGGTCGAGAAGGTGGCGCTGATGCTGGCGCGCGTGGCGCCTTCGCGCACGATGCCGGCATCGGCGCGCTCGCCCAGCACCAGCGCAAGCGCGTCGATCAGGATCGATTTGCCGGCACCGGTCTCGCCGGTGAAGACAGTGAAGCCGGACTGGAAATCGAGGTCGAGCGTGTCGACGATGACGAAATCGCGGATGGACAGGCTGCGCAGCATCGTGGCGGTGGAAGGGTTCGGTCGGGACGGGACAGGACGCTCAGAGGCGGTTGTCCTCGGTCGGGTATTCGTGCCAGTGCAGCTTCTTGCGCAGCGTGGCGTAGTAGTTGTAGCCCACCGGGTGCAGCAGCTGGATGGTCTTCTTCGAGCGGCGCACGACGATGCGGTCGCCCGGCAGCAGCGAGGTGAGCGACTGCATGTCGAAATTGACGCTGGCATCGCGCGCGGTCGCCACCTCGATCGTCACCTCGGCATCGTGCGGCAGCACGATGGGCCGGTTGGACAGCGAGTGCGGCGCGATTGGCACCAGCACCAGGCCCGACAGCGTCGGGTGGAGGATCGGGCCGCCGGCGGAGAGCGCATAGGCGGTCGAACCGGTGGCGGTCGACACGATCAGGCCGTCCGAACGCTGGTTGTACATGAAATTGCCGTCCACCGACACCGCCAGTTCGACCATGCCGGAAATGCCCGAGCGGTTGACCACTACGTCATTCAGGGCCAGCGCCGAGAAGATGCGGCTGTCGTCGCGCACCACGCTGGACTCTAGCAGCAGCCGGGTCTCGGCCTCGTAGCGGCCTTCGAGCATGTCGGGCAGTACCGACTGCACGTCCTCGAGCGGGATATCCGTCATAAAGCCGAGACGGCCGTGGTTGACCCCGATCAGCGGCACGTTGTGGCCGGCGAGCTGGCGCGCAATGCCGAGCAGCGTGCCGTCCCCGCCCAGCACCACGGCCACGTCCGCTTCCCGGCCGATTTCCTCGGGGGTCAGAGCGGGATAGCCGGTCAGCCCGGTGGCCTGGGCAGTCTCGCGCTCGAACACGACATCCTGGCCATTGCGCAGGATGTAGGAAGCGAGCTCCTCCAGCGGGCCTTCGATGCCGGCAGTCGAGTACCGTCCCACGAGGGCCACGGTCTTGAATGGGGTGCGCAAGGCGCTGGTTTTGGGGGGGGCAGACATGCGGGGATTAGACCATACCGCCGTGACCGTTGTCAGCATGGGGCGCGCGCGCCATGTGCGGCGGGCCTGCCAGGCGCCCGAAGCGGTAAAACTTGCGTAAAATCGGGGCATCATGGATGAACGTTCGAAAACGCTGCTCAAGACCCTGATTGAGCGCTACATTGCCGAAGGGCAGCCGGTCGGCTCCCGGACCTTGTCCAGGTATTCCGGGCTGGACCTGTCGCCGGCCACCATCCGCAATGTGATGTCCGATCTGGAGGAGATGGGCTTCATCTCCAGTCCGCACACGTCGGCGGGACGGATTCCCACGCCGCGAGGGTATCGCCTGTTCGTCGACACTATGCTGACCGTCCAGCCGATCGAGCGCGGCGGCGTGGAAATGACGGAGCTGGCCGGCCAGATCCAGGGGCAGCTCGGCGGCCAGCAGCTCGGCCCCCAGCGCATGATCACGGCGGCCGCGCGGACCTTGTCCAACCTCTCGCATTTCGCCGGCGTGGTGATGACGCCGCGGCGCGCGCAGTCGTTCCGGCAGATCGAATTCATGCGGCTGTCGGACAAGCGCATCCTGCTGATCATCGTCAGCCCCGAGGGCGATGTGCAGAACCGGATCATCCAGACGGAGCTGCCATACACCCCCGCGCAGCTCATCGAAGCAGCGAACTTCTTCAACGCGCACTACGGCGGCATGAGTTTCGATGCGGTGCGCGACCATTTGCGCGTGGAGCTGAGGGACCTGCGGCGCGACATGTCGCAATTGATGCAGGCGGCCGTCGAGGCCGGCAGCAGCGCCATGGAGGAAGAGGACGACCACGTCTTCATCAGCGGCGAGCGCAAGCTGCTGGAAGTCGAGGACCTGGCTTCCAGCATGGACAAGCTGCGGCGGCTGTTCGACATGTTCGAGCACAAGACCAGCCTGCTCCAGCTGCTGGACGTGTCCAGCCATGCGCAGGGGGTGCAGATCTTCATCGGCGGCGAAAGCCAGCTGGTGCCGCTCGAAGACATGGCCGTGATCACCGCGCCGTACGAGGTGGACGGCCAGATCGTCGGCACGCTGGGCGTGATCGGACCGACCCGCATGGCCTACGAGCGGGTGATCCCGATCGTCGATATCACGGCACGGCTGCTGTCGAGCGCACTGAGCCAGAACTAGGGCCCGTCCGACGGGTCACACAGTCTGCGTCCCCATTTTGTGTCCCCATTTCCACCGCCCGGCGGCATCCGGCCGCCCGGCCACATCGGAAGCGACATGACGTTTTCTCCCGAACCGGCCTACCAGCACGGCCAGGCGCCGCGCACGGCCATCCTGCTGGTCAACCTGGGCACGCCCGATGCGCCGACCCCGAAGGCGGTGGGGCGCTACCTGAAGGCGTTCCTCTCGGACCCGCGCGTGGTCGAGATCCCGCGCCTGGCCTGGCTGCCGCTGCTGCATGGCGTGATCCTGCCGCTGCGCTCGCGCGCCTCGGCCCTCAAATACGAGTCGATCTGGCTGCGGGAGGCGCATATGACGGGATCGCCGCTCCTTGTATACAGCGAGCGCCAGGCGCACGCGCTGCAGCGCCTGCTCAACCAGCAGGGCTACGAGGTCACGGTCGCCTGCGCGATGCGCTACGGCAATCCTTCGGTCGAGTCCGTGCTGGAGGCGCTGCGCCGCCAGGGCACGGAACAGGTGCTGGTGCTGCCGATGTATCCACAATACTCCGGCACTACCACGGCCACCGCGTTCGACGAGGTGTTCCGCGTGCTCGGCCAGTGGCGCAACCAGCCCGAGCTTCGATTCGTGAAGCATTTCCATGACCATCCGGCCTATATTTCGGCGCTGCACCAGCAGGTCGGCGCGTACTGGGCCCAGCACGGCATGCCGGATTTTGCGCGCGGCGACAAGCTGATCCTGTCCTTCCACGGCGTGCCGCGCCGCACGCTGGAACTGGGCGATCCCTATCATTGCGAGTGCCTCAAGACAGGACGCCTGCTCGGTGATGCGCTGGGCCTGCAGCCGGGTCAATATCAAGTAACGTTCCAGTCTCGTTTCGGCAAGGCCGAATGGCTTCAGCCCTATACGGCGCCCACGCTGGCGGAACTGGGCAAGGTCGGCGCCGGCCGGGTCGACGTGTTCTGTCCGGGCTTTCCCGCCGACTGCATCGAGACCCTGGAAGAAATTGCCATGGAAGGGCAGACCGAATTCATGGTGGCGGGCGGCAAGCAGTTCCATTTCATCCCGTGCATGAACGATGCACAGCCCTGGATCGCGGCAATGGCGGAAATCGCGCTGCAGCATTTGCAGGGCTGGCCGCTGAACATGCCGCATCCGCATGAACTCGAAGCGCGCCGCAGTCGCGCGCAGACCCGGGGAGCCGCAGCATGAATGTCAGTTTCGAGCCGGATGCGCGCCTGCGCATCGACAAGTGGCTCTGGTGCGCGCGTTTCTTCAAGACGCGCTCACTGGCGGCCGAAGCCGTCGAGCGTGGCAAGGTAACGGTGAACGGCCAGCCGTGCAAGAACTCGCGCGAGGTCCGGCCCGGCGACAGGGTCGTGCTGGAAGCCCACCAGCAGCGCTGGGAACTGGTGGTGAAAGGCATTGCCCAGGCGCGCGGGCCGGCGCCGGTGGCACAGACGCTTTACGCGGAAACCGAGGACAGCCAGGCACGCCGTCATGCCGAAATGGAGCAGCGGCGCTACCAGCCGGAGCCGGCATCGCAGTTGCAGGGCCGGCCCACCAAGCGGGACCGGCGGCGCATTGACGATTTTCGGGGTTGAATGCGACAACGCGGCCGTACCGGCAAGCGCCGGTACGGCCGCGTTGAACGATCAACGTCAGCCAGCGTGGTCCTACTGGTTGACGTTGACGTATTGGACGAGGTAATGCTTGAAGACGGCCTTGCCGCTGCCATACTCGGTATCACGCGGCGTCAGGGCGCCGGACAGGCAGATGAATACTGTCATCACGGACAGCGCGGCAAGCAGGCAGAGCGTCACGATGGGCAGCTTGTGCATGGCCAACCTTTCGGAAGAGGCACAAATGTGATCCAACTCCAGTCCCCTCGGTATTTTTGTCATTTTTCTTGATAAGAATCTTAGTGATTGCACTGCAACAAATCAATAAGCGGTCGATTGCATAAAGGGGGCGTTTGTAACGGTGTGTTTCGGGGTCTCTTTGCAACCACTCTTGAAAAATGGCGGGTTGCCACCAGATCAGCGGGACACACGCCGATTTAACCACCGCGGCCCGAACCGGATGGCCGCGACAATGCATTGATACGGATCGACATGGAAGAACAGAAGCAGACGCCAACCACCCCGACGCCTGAGCCCGCCGCCGAAGCGGCTGCCAATGCCGCGACCGCCGCGCCGGAGAGCGCCGCCGTGGATGACGTGGCGGCGCAGCTTGCCGCGCTGGAAGCCAAGGCGCGCGAGCACTACGACATGTACGTGCGCTCCGTCGCGGAAAGCGAGAACATCCGCCGCCGCGCGCAGGAGGATGTGTCCAAGGCGCACAAGTTCGCCATCGAGAATTTCGCCGACAACCTGCTGCCCGTGATGGACAGCCTGCAGGCCGCCCTGGCGGATGGCTCGGGCGATATTGCCAAGCTGCGCGAAGGCGTCGAGTTGACGGCGCGCCAGCTGGCCGCTGCGTTCGAGCGCGGCAAGATCGTGGAACTGAACCCGGTCGGCGACAAGTTCGACCCGCACCGCCACCAGGCCATCTCGATGGTGCCGTCCGAGCAGGAGGCCAATACCGTCGTGACGGTGCTGCAGCGCGGTTATATGATCGCGGATCGCGTGCTGCGCCCGGCGCTGGTGACGGTTTCGGCACCCAAGTAAGCGGTGATCGCGGGCGGGGCCGAACGGCTGTGCCCGCCGATACGACCCTCGACGCCCCGGCGCCAGTCTGGCCCGGGGCGTCTTGCCATTCACGGAGGCAAGCCATGAGCGATGCAGCAGCCGGTATCCCGCCACGATCCGACGCGCACCTTGACCATCGCGCTTTTGACATGCTCGGGATGCAGCCGGTGGACGGCGCCTCGATCGATGCCGCCATTGCCGCGGCCGGCGACAAGCTGGTGTGCGTGTTCTTCTGGGGTGTGGACTGTTTCAACTGCGAAATGGCGAAGCAGGCCATGCTGTCCAGTCCCGAGCCGATCCTCGCGCTGGATCTGCACTGGTTGCACGCCAATGTCTATGCGCACCCCGAACTCGGGCAGCGCTTCGGCCTGCACGGCATTCCGGTCTTCATGTTCTTCCACAACGGCAAGAAACTCGGCCGTGCCACCGGCTGGCACGGCCATGGCCAGTTTGCCGCGGCGGTGACAAACGCGCGCCTGAAGGCGGAAGGCAAGCCGCTGGCAGGCTAGCGCGACAGCGCGTAACCCAGCCGGAACTGCCAGGGAAGCTTATGGTTGTAGTCCAGCAGGCTTTCCCCATAGCCGACGAAATAACCTGCCATCAGGTATCCGGCGGTGCCCGGAATCAGTCGCGCAAGCGGATAGGTCACGCGGGCGTCGACGCTGCCGTACCAACTTTGCGTGCCTTTGCGCACCGTCGCAGCAAACTCCCAGGAGTCCGCCTTGCCATATGCCAGGTCCAGGTCCATGTAGCCGCGGTAGTGGGTTGTCGCTTTTTTCCAGGTAGGCGTACAGCTTGGGCGCGACGCGCCAGTGCCAGTTGTTCTGGTCGCCGAAATAGAAGGTCGGCTTGAAGAAGACGGTGTTGATGCTGCGCGATTCGTCGCCGCTGCGTCCGTTGGATTCATGCTCGAGGCCGGTCGCCAGCGACAGGCGGCTGATGGCCGCGTTGTGAACGCCCGTGTCGGACAGGTAGTAATAGAAGCTCGGCCGGTAGTTGGTATCGCGGAACGGCTTGGAATCCTGCGACAGGTCCCATAGCGAGAACTGCGTGTAGGCGAAGTAGAGGTTGTCGATCAGGCGCCGTGACGACGGATCCTTGCCTTCGAAGATCCGGAATTTGAAGCTGAACTGGAACTTGGCGTTGCCCCCGTCGTGCGCGCCGACGATGAAGTACATCGGGTCATTGAACGACAGGCGCGCGCTGTCGCGCAGGTCGGCCGGCGCCGGAGCCGGCCGGGCGGCCGAGGCGACCGGGACCACCGGTGCCGTTGCGTCGGCAGGCTGGACCTCATGCGCTGGCGCGGCAGGGGCGGCAGCCAGCGGAGCCGCGGCGGGCTGGCTCGGCGTGGCCTGCTGGTTCAGCGTGACAAGTACCGGCGCAGCGTCGATACCCGTGGCGTCCAGGCGGATCGTGCCGCGCAGTGCCGGCGGCAGGTCGGCGGCATAGCGGATGGTCCGGTTTTCGCCCTGGCGCAGGGAAAGGATGGCGGGGCCCGGATCCGCTCGCCGCAAGATAAGTTTCACGGGCGCCTGGAGATCGCCGGAGGCGGTGACCTCAAGCGTGTCGGGCACCTCGTATCGGCGCGTTCCGGTGTCCGCGCTGATCAGCAGGGTCAGCGTGAGTGGCTGGGCGCCGTCGATGATGCGGGGCGGCTGCAGCATCGAAACCGCGGCCTGGCCTGACAGCGGCCAGGCGCAGGCGAGCACGAGGCAAAACCGCTTCCATTTCGAGGCCGCGGCATGAGCGGCCTTGCGGGGTATGGGCCGTAACGTTCGGGGCATATCGGGATGCGCCGTGTCCGGCTGGACTTCGGCGCAGGCGGATGGCAATGCGCGCAAGCCTACCATGGCACCCGACGGCGATTGTGATGAATTGTACGCAGGCGGTTTTGACCTGCGGCGTGTCAGCGCGACGCGCGGCGCCGCACGCAGTCCACGTAGTGCGTGCCATCGGGTGGCAACCCGGAGCGTTGCGCCTGCCACAGCATCTCGCCCAGGCATTCCATGACCTGGTGCTGCGCCTCGTGCGGGGAATCCAGCCGCTGTGCCAGCGTTTCGTAGGCCTGGCGGATGCCCGGTGGCTGGTCGATGGACACCTGCTCGGAAATCGACAAGTGCATCGACAGGTGCAGGAACGGGTTGGTCTGGCCCTTTTCGGGCGCAAAGTCCTGCGCCAGCGCACCTTCGGTATCGGCAAGCAACGACTGGTATTCGGGATGCTCGCCGATCCAGTCGACGGCAATGGCTTCGAGCGGGGTCAGGACGCCGCCGGCAAGCTGCTTCTGCCAGGCATCGCAGAAGAACCGGCGGACTTCTTCACGGGACGGATTGAACATGGTGGCGCCATTGTAAACGAGCGCTCGGGGCCCTGCTGCTGGTGGCGCCGGCGCCATTAGAATGCGGGATTGGCCAATTTGCCAGCCGTCCACCGTTCTCCATGACCGTTTCCACGCCCGCTGTCTCCGAACGCGCCCGCGAAAAGTTCGCCGGCGTGCTGCTGATCGCCTTGTCGGCGAGTGCCTTCGGTGCCATGGCGATCTTCGCCCGCTTCGCCTACCAGGCCGGTGCCGATGTCTATGGCCTGCTGACCGTGCGATTCGCACTGGCGGCCGTGGCGCTGGCGTTCGTGATGCGTGCTCGCGGCATCCGGCTGCCTGCGTGGCGGCGCGTGCTGGCGCTGGCGGCCATGGGCGGCATCGGCTACGTCGGCCAGTCCTTCTGCTTCTTCAGCGCGCTCAACCATGCCCAGGCCAGCCTGGTGGCCCTGCTGCTTTACCTGTATCCGCTCTTTGTCACCATCCTGGCGGCCATCTTCCTCAAGGAACGCCTGACGACCGCCGCGGTCATCGCCCTGGTGCTGTGCTCGGCGGGCGCCGGGCTGACCGTGGGCGGCGGGGAGGGCAGTGCGCTCGGCATTGCGCTGGGGCTGGCCGCCGCCGTGATCTATTCGGTCTACATCATCGTCGGCGCGCGGGTGACCGCGGGCGTCAACGCGATTGCCACCACCACGGTGATCTGTTCCGCCGCGGCGCTGGTCTACGGCACGATCAGCGTGCTGCGCCTTGGCGCCGGCGTGCCGCCGCAGTTTCCCGCGACAGCCGGCGGCTGGCTCGCCATGCTCGGCATTGCGCTGTTGTCCACGGTGCTGGCGATCCTGACTTTCTTTGCGGGTTTGCAGAAGCTGGGCGCGGCACAGGCGTCCATGCTGTCCACGCTCGAGCCCGTTGTGACGGTGGTGCTGGCCGCCGTGCTGCTGGGGGAGCATATCAGCGGCGCGCAAGCCATTGGCGGCTGCCTGATCCTGGCAGGCGTGCTGTGGCTGACCCGTCGCGCGAGTGCGCCGGCCAAGATGCAAGAGAATTGAATTTCCTGATCAAAGCGGCTGCACTCGCGCTGAATGGCCTTCGGTACAATTCGCGCTCCCTATAACCCAAAGTACAGGAACGAGCGCATGTCCCAGATCGATCAGGCAGCCCTGGCCCAGTTGTTCACCGAAGCCCGCACGCACAACGTGTGGCAGGATCGTCACGTGGATGACGTCGTGCTTCATCAGGTCTATGAAGCCATGAAGTTCGGCCCGACCGCGGCCAACAGCTGCCCGGTGCGCATCGTGTTCGTGAAGAGCGCTGCCGAAAAGGCCCGCTTGGTCGAGTGCGTATCTGCCGGCAACGTGGACAAGACCCGTTCCGCGCCGGTTACCGCCATCATCGCCTTCGACAAGGCTTTCCATGACCAGCTTCCGAAGCTGTTCCCGCATGCCGACGCCCGCTCGTGGTATGCCGGCAACGACGCCAAGATCGCCCGCGATGCGCTCATGAACAGCTCGCTGCAAGGCGGCTACTTCATCCTGGCCGCGCGCGCCATGGGCCTGGACTGCGGCCCGATGGGCGGCTTCGATGCCGACAAGATCAACGCCGCGTTCTTCCCCGACGGCAAGTGGGAAGTCAACTTCCTGTGCAACCTGGGCTACGGCGAAGGCGACAAGCTGTTTCCGCGCCTGCCGCGTCTGTCATTCGAAGAGGCCTGCCGCGTGGTCTGAGACGCCACGTCCCGCGCGCCATGAAAAAGACCCGCCTTGGCGGGTCTTTTTGTTCTTGCTTTGGGCCGGCTCAGCCGCGCGGGGCCTCGGTCTTGTCGCGGAACTCGCACAGGGGTTCGATCACGCAGTGCCAGCATTCGGGCTTGCGCGCCTTGCACACGTAGCGGCCGTGCAGGATCAGCCAGTGATGGGCGTCGTGCAGGAACTCCCTGGGCACCACCTTGAGCAGCTTGTCCTCGACGATCTGCACGTTCTTGCCCGGGGCAAGTCCGGTACGGTTGGCCACGCGGAAGATATGCGTGTCGACGGCGATGGTCGGCTCGCCGAACGCGGTGTTGAGCACCACGTTGGCGGTCTTGCGGCCCACGCCGGGCAGTGCCTCCAGTGCGGCGCGATCCGGCGGTACCTTGCCGCCGTGCTGCTCGACCAGGATCCGGCAGGTCTCGATCACGTGCTTCGCCTTGGTCTTGTAGAGGCCGATGGTCTTGATGTACCCGATGAGCCCTTCCTCGCCGAGTTCGAGCATCTGCTGCGGAGTATGCGCAACCGGGAACAGCCTGCGCGTGGCCTTGTTCACGCCGACGTCCGTGGCCTGCGCCGACAGCAGCACGGCAATCAGCAGTTCAAACGGGGAGCTGTATTCCAGTTCGGTGGTCGGCGCGGGGTTGTCGTCGCGCAGGGTCTCGAACAGCGCACGGCACTTGGCTGCGTTCATCGTTCTGGCGGGGTGGGTTTGTCGTTGTTGCCGTCTTCGGCGTTGCCGGTGTCCTTGACGGGGGTGCCGCTGCCCGCGGCCTGCTGCTTCTGGCGCGCGCGTTCGATGGCAGCCTGGATGATGGCGCGCTTGCGTTCCTGCGCGGCGCGCTCGGCGTCGGAGTCCGCCGCCTCGGCCTGCAAGGCCTGCAGCTTGGCGGCCGCCTTGGCCGCGAGCCGTGCGTCGTTCTCCTCGCGTTCGCGCACCAGCCGCTGCCTGCGTGCGAGATAGCGTGCGTGAGCGGCGTCAGCCTGTTCCTGCGTCCAGGCGTCCCAGCCGGTGCGCTCGCCGGTGACCGGCACCATGTCGATGCAGTCCACCGGGCAGGGCGGCACGCAAAGATCGCAGCCGGTACAAAGGTCCGGAATGATGGTGTGCATCTGCTTGGCCGCGCCCGCGATGGCGTCGACCGGGCAAGCCTGGATGCACAGCGTGCAGCCGATGCACAGGCTTTCGTCGATGCGGGCGACGGCGCGCGGCTGCTCGACGCCGCGTTCCGGATCCAGCGGCAGCGGTTCGGTACCCAACGCTGCCGACAGGCGGCGGATTCCTTCCGCGCCGCCGGGCGGGCAGCGGTTGCAGGCGGCTTCGCCGCTGGCCATGGCTTCGGCGTACGGACGGCAACCGTTGAAGCCGCACTTGGTGCACTGGGTTTGCGGCAGCAGCGCCTCAAGGCGGTCTGCGAGGGTATGGGCGGGACTCACGACAACAGCAAGATTGGCAGGCAAGGGGAAACGTTCGCGGGGACGGCGGGCTGCCGGCAAAACCGCGGGCCGGCCTCTGCGGGCCATGTGCCGCACGGATTATCCCCGATTTCGCGATCGCGCAGAACCGGCCATCATGCGCGACGGCCAGCTGGCCAGAAGCCTGTGCGGCTGTGCCATAATCCGCGCAAACATCGACCCTTACCCATGTCAAACGAGACCAGAACCAAACGGGACCCAGAGGGCACGCGCCGCCGCATCCTGGCGGCGGCCACGGAGGAATTTGCCAAGGGCGGCCTGGCCGGCGCCCGCGTCGACCAGATCGCGCGCCGCGCGGAGACCAATGAGCGCATGCTGTACTACTACTACGGCAGCAAGGAAGGGCTCTTCCTTGCCGTGCTGGAGAAGCAGTACGCCGAGTTCCGCGCGGACGAAGAACGGCTGCACATCACTGACGACGATCCCGTTGCCGGCGTCCGCACGCTGGCCCGCTTCGTCTGGGACTGGTACTACCAGCACCCGGAGTTCATCCGGCTCGTCAACAGCGAGAACCTGCACGAGGCGCGCCATCTGAAGAAATCGGCGCAACTGCACCAGCTCGTCAATCCGATCGTCAACGTGCTGGCGGACCTTATCCGCCGGGGCCAGCAACAGGGGCTGTTCCGCGACAACGTTGATGTCCCGCAGTTTTACCTGACCATTTCGGCGCTGGGCTACTACGTGCTGTCGAACCGCTACACGATCAGTGCGGTGATCGGCAGGGACGTGGCTTCGCAGGACGAGCACGAGCGGTTCGCCGAGCTGCACACGGAGATGCTGCTGAGCTACCTGCGGCGCTGAGGTGCCGGCCGGCGCCGCGGCGCGGAACAAAAAAACGCCCGCGATTGCGGGCGTTCTTGCATGGCGGGGCAGGCCGTTTACCGGTACTTGCGGATGAAGTCGCGCAACTGCGGGTAGATTTCTTCGCGCCAGCGGCGGCCCGAGAAGATCCCGTAGTGACCACACTTCGTTGCCGACAGGTGGTGCTTGTCGGTCTCTGCGATGCCCGCGCACAGATCGTGCGCCGCCGCGGTCTGGCCGGCGCCGGAGATGTCGTCGAGCTCGCCTTCGACCGTCAGCAGCGCGGTACCCTTGATGTCCTGCGGGCGCACCAGATTGCCGTCGATGGCCCAGGTGCCATTGGCCAGCCTGAACTCCTGGAAGACTTCGCGGATGGTGTCGAGATAGTATTCGGCCGCCATGTCGAGCACGGCATTGTACTCGTCGTAGAAGCGCACGTGAGCTTCCGCGTCGTCGGCATCGCCCTGGATCAGGCTCAGGTAGTAGTCATAGTGCGACGACAGGTGGCGGTCCGGATTCATGGCCACGAAGCCGGCATGCTGCAGGAAGCCGGGATAGACGCGGCGGCCGTGTCCGGGGTAGTTGGCCGGCACGGTGTAGATGACGTTGTTCTCGAACCACTCGAACGACTTGTTGGTCGCCAGGGAATTCACCGCCGTCGGGCTCTTGCGGGCATCGATAGGGCCACCCATCATGGTCATGGTGCGCGGCGTCTTCTCTCCGGCCGAGGCCATCAGCGAAATCGCCGCCAGCACTGGCACGGTCGGCTGGCACACCGAAATGACGTGCAGCTTTTCCGCGCCGATATGGCGGATGAACTCCTGAATGTAGTGGATATAGTCCGCCAGGTGGAACGGACCATGATCGGCCGGCACCATGCGGGCATCGATCCAGTCGGTCACGTAGACCTTGTGGTCCTGCAGCAAGGTACGTACGGTATCGCGCAGCAGCGTGGCATGGTGGCCGGACAGGGGCGCGGCCACCAGGACCACGGGCTCGTCCTTCAGCAGCTTGATGGTGTCCGGGTCATCGGCATAGCGTTTGAAGCGAACCAGCCGGCAAAACGGCTTTTCCAGGATGGTCTGTTCGACGATCGGGATTTCGCGGCCGTTCGAGCGCACCGACTTGATGTCGAACGCGGGTTTCTCGTATTCCTTGCCGAGCCTGTACAGCAGTTCGTACCCGGCCGCCAGGCGGGGTGCGCCGGGAACCAGGGACAACGGGCTGAGGGGATTGGTGAAGGTCTTGGCGGTCGCCTGTGCCCACGCGGTCAGCGGGTGCAGCATCGAACGCTGGAACTCATGCAGTTGGTAGAGCATGGCGGTCTGGCCTGGTAATACGTGTTTCTGGAGGGGGCACTATCGTGGACTTGCGTGCCGATTATGCACGCAACCGCATGATCGTGCCCTGCAGCATATACCCTAAGGTACGGCGGCAACGGGAAAAGACAATAGCCCAAAGGCCTTAATTCCGCATGACAAAATGGCATGACAAAAAGAAAAAGGCAGCCGTAGCTGCCTTTTTTTGTCGCATGCACCATGCCAGGGCTGTCGGCGTGTCGACAGTTCCGGGAATTGCGGCGCTTACAGCACTGCCGCGATCGCGTCGACGACGGCGTCGATGTTGCGGCTGTTCAGCGCGGCCACGCAGATGCGGCCCGTGCCGACGGCGTAGATGCCGTGCTCGTTGCGCAGGCGGTCCACCTGAGCCGAGCTCAGACCCGAGTACGAGAACATGCCGCGCTGCGCCTTCACGAACGAGAAGTCGGTTTTCACACCCTTGGCGGCCAGCTTGTCGACCAGCGCGTGGCGCATCAGCTTGATGCGGTCGCGCATTTCGGCCAGTTCCTGCTCCCACATGGCGCGCAGTTCGGGGCTGTTCAGCACGGTGGCGACCACGGTGCCGCCATGCGTCGGCGGGTTGGAGTAGTTGGTGCGGATCACGCGCTTGACCTGCGACAGCACGCGCTGGGCTTCGTCCTTGCTGGTGGTGACGATCGACAGGGCGCCGACGCGTTCGCCATACAGCGAGAAGCTCTTCGAGAACGAGCTCGACACGAAGAAGGGCAGGCCCGAATCGGCGAACAGGCGCACGGCCGCGCCGTCCGGGTCGATGCCGTCGGCAAAGCCCTGGTAGGCCATATCCAGGAACGGGATCAGGTTGCGCGCCTTGATCAGCGCGACCACTTCCTTCCACTGGTCGGCCGACAGGTCAACGCCGGTCGGGTTGTGGCAGCAAGCGTGCAGCACGACGATGGTGTTGGCCGGATACGACTTCAACGATTCCAGCATGCCGGCGAAGTTCAGGCCGTGGCTGGGGGCGTCGTAGTAGGCGTAGTTCACCACTTCGAAGCCGGCCGATTCGAACAGCGCACGGTGGTTTTCCCAGCTCGGATCGCTGATGGCAACCTTCGAGGCCGGGTACAGGCGCTTCAGGAAGTCGGCGCCGATCTTCAGCGCGCCAGTGCCCCCAAGTGCCTGGGCCGTCACAACACGACCTTCGGTGATCAGCGGCGATTCCTTGCCGAACAGCAGCGATTGCACGGCCTGGTCATAGGCGGCGATGCCCTCGATGGGCAGGTAGCCGCGCGGGGTGGCGGTGGTCAGGCGAGCCTTTTCCGCTTCCTGCACGGCACGCAGCAGGGGAATTTTCCCTTCGTCGGTGAAGTACACGCCAACGCCCAGGTTCACCTTGGTGGCGCGGGTGTCGGCATTGAAGGCTTCATTCAGGCCCAGGATCGGGTCGCGCGGGGCCATCTCGACGGCAGAAAACAAACTCATTTGGACTCTCGTGGTCGGCAATGTAAGAAAACGGGAAGGCGTAGAATGCTTCGGACTGCGCTGGGGGGCGTGCGGCAGACCTGCTTGCTGGCGTTGACGGCTTGAAGCGGGCTGTGCAACCCCAAGATTCTAGCGTATCCGCCCCCTTTTCTCAGGTTTTTCCCCTAGCCGCCTATGTCAAACCTCGCCGAAGTCGCGCCGGCCCTGGACGAAGACAAAATCGTCACTTTTCCGGGCTCGCCGTTCCAGCTCTACCAGCCGTTCCCGCCGGCCGGCGACCAGCCCGAGGCGATCCGGCAACTGGTCGAGGGCGTGGACGACGGCCTCTCGTTCCAGACGCTGCTGGGGGTGACCGGCTCGGGCAAAACCTACACGATGGCCAACGTGATCGCCCGCATGGGGCGCCCGGCCATCGTCTTCGCGCCCAACAAGACGCTCGCCGCGCAGCTGTATTCCGAGTTCCGCGAGTTCTTCCCGCGAAACGCGGTCGAATATTTCGTCAGCTACTACGATTACTACCAGCCCGAGGCCTACGTCCCGCAGCGCGACCTGTTCATCGAGAAGGATTCCTCGATCAACGAGCACATCGAGCAGATGCGCCTGTCGGCCACGAAGAGCCTGCTTGAACGCCGCGACACGGTGATCGTGGCGACGGTGTCGGCCATCTACGGTATCGGCAACCCGAGCGAGTACCACCAGATGATCCTGACGCTGCGCGCAGGGGACAAGGTCAGCCAGCGCGATGTGATCGCGCGGCTGATCGCCATGCAATACACGCGCAACGAGACCGATTTCCAGCGGGGCACGTTTCGGGTGCGCGGCGACACCATCGACATCTTCCCGGCCGAGCACGCCGAAATGGCGGTGCGGCTCGAGATGTTCGACGATGAAGTCGAGTCCCTGCAGTTCTTCGATCCGCTTACCGGCCGCGTGCGCCAGAAGATCCCGCGCTTCACGGTCTACCCGTCCAGCCACTACGTGACGCCGCGCGAAACGGTGCTGCGCGCGATCGAGGACATCAAGTCCGAGCTGCGCGAACGGCTCGAGTTCTTCCACAAGGAAGGCAAGCTGGTCGAGGCCCAGCGGCTGGAGCAGCGCACGCGCTTCGACCTGGAAATGCTGTCCGAGCTGGGCTTCTGCAAGGGCATCGAGAATTACTCGCGCCACCTGTCGGGCGCCAGGCCCGGCGATCCGCCGCCGACGCTGGTCGACTACCTGCCGCCGGACGCGCTGATGTTCCTCGACGAATCCCACGTGCTGATCGGCCAGCTCAACGGCATGTACAACGGCGACCGCGCGCGCAAGACCACGCTGGTCGAGTACGGCTTCCGGCTGCCGTCCGCGCTGGACAACCGGCCGCTCAAGTTCGGGGAGTTCGAGCGCAAGATGCGCCAGGTGATGTTCGTTTCCGCCACGCCGGCCCAGTTCGAGCAGGAGCATGCCGGGCAGGTGGTGGAACAGGTCGTGCGTCCGACCGGGCTGGTCGACCCCAGCATCATCGTGCGTCCGGCCGGCACCCAGGTGGATGACCTGCTATCGGAGATCCACCTGCGCGTAGAGGCCGGCGAGCGCGTGCTGGTGACCACGCTGACCAAGCGCATGGCCGAGCAGCTGACCGAGTTCCTGTCGGAAAATGGCGTCAAGGTGCGTTATCTGCACTCCGACATCGACACCGTGGAACGCGTGGAAATCATCCGCGACCTGCGTCTGGGCACCTTCGACGTGCTGGTGGGCATCAACCTGCTGCGCGAGGGGCTGGATATCCCCGAAGTGTCGCTGGTGGCCATCCTCGACGCGGACAAGGAAGGTTTCCTGCGCGCCGAGCGTTCTCTGATCCAGACCATCGGCCGGGCGGCGCGCAACGTGAACGGCACGGCGATCCTGTACGCCGACCGCATGACCGATTCGATGCGCCGGGCCATCGATGAGACCGAGCGGCGCCGCGCCAAGCAGATCGCCTTCAACGAAGCCAACGGCATTACGCCGCGTGGCGTGGTCAAGCGGATCAAGGACATTATCGATGGCGTCTACGATGCGGGCGAGGTCAAGGCCGAGCTGATCGCTGCGCAGGAGCGCGCGCGCTACGAAGACATGAGCGAGAAGCAGGTATCCAAGGAAATCAAGCGTCTCGAGAAGCTGATGATGGATCACGCCAAGAACCTGGAATTCGAAAAGGCGGCGCAGGTGCGCGACCAGCTCGCCAAGCTCAAGGCGCAACTGTTTGGCGCCGGCGGCGAAGAGGCGCCCCTGCCGCCGGCATAAGGCTTTCCCGGCGCGCCACAGCCGCGCGCTGGCCTATAGTGAAAAGCGTCACGCCAGATCGGGAGATGCGCCATGGTCAAGCTAGCGCTGTGGGTGCCGCTTGAAGCCGTGCCCGGCAAGGAAGCCGAGGTGGAGCAGTTCCTGCGCGACGGCTTGCCGCTGGTCGAGCAGGAGGCTGGCACCACGGCCTGGTTTGCGCTGCGGCTGGGGCCATCGCGGTTCGGCATCTTCGATGCATTCGCTGACGAAGCTTCGCGCGATGCGCATCTGGCGGGCAAGGTAGCGGCGGCGCTGGTGGCCAGGGCGCCGGATTTGTTCGTGGGTGCGCCGCCGATCCAGAAGATCGAAGTCCTGGCAGCCAAGCTGCCGTGAACGCGCTGGAGCCCGACATGGAACGGCAATTCGAATACGGCGGCTATATGGTGGTCGCCAGTGCAATCCCGGACGCGGGTGGCGGCTTTGCCGCGCAGGTCCGGATTGGCGATGCCTTCGGCGAGCCTTCCGGTCCGACATTCGAGGCGCTGGCTGGCAGGGCGCCAACGCCCGAAGCTGCAGTCGCCATGGCGGAAGCCGCCGCCATGCGCACCATCGATGCCGGCGAGGTCAACTAAACACTGAACCGTGCAAGGCGTCGGCACGCCCATCATTGCTGGAGACGGTTATGGCCGAAATCGGCGAATGGAAGAAGAAGGTCTATGAAACCCACGAAGTGCAGGTCCAGGTGCGGCCCCGCTCGCAGCACGAGTGGGAATACACGGTCCGGGTCTGCCGTGCCGGCTGCAATATCCGCGCGACCACGACGCTGATCGAAAGATCCCTGATTACCGACCACTACAAATCTTGTGAGGCCGCGGAGATCGCCGGCTTTGCGCACGGGGAACGGCTCGCGAAGCAGCTCTAGCGGGTTGACGCCGGTCACTGGCGCTGGAATCGTGCCCTTCGCCGGCAGGCGCGCGCGTACAACGCCCGGTGCGGCCCGTACCCACTGCCGGCGTTCTGCTCCGGCGCGAGGCCGCCCTGCTGCGGCGCCTTCATCCATCCAGACGATCAGAACGCAATGAAGAAATACGCCATCCTGATGTGCTGCATGGGCAATATCTGCCGCTCGCCGACAGCCGAGGGCGTCTTGCGCGCCAAGCTGGCAGCGGTAGGGCTCGCGGATCGGGTGGAACTCGATTCGGCGGGTACCCATGAGTATCATCTCGGCCGGGCCCCGGACGCGCGCACGCAACGTCACGCGCAGCGGCGCGGCTATGATCTTTCGGCGCTACGGGCGCGCAAGGTCGGCCTGCCCGATTTCTCGCGCTTCGACCTTGTGCTGGCGATGGACCGGGACAATCTTGAGCGGCTGTCAGCCTTGTGCCCGCAGGCCGACGCGGCGCAACTGCGGCTGCTGATGAGCTTCGCCACCCGCCACGAGGCGGACGAAGTGCCGGATCCGTACTACGGCGAAGGCGATGGCTTCGAGCGCGTGCTCGACTATGTGGAGGATGCGTGCGATGGCATCGTCGAGATGCTGCGCCAGCGCCTGCGCAACGATGCTGTCTGAGGTCGGCACCGGGCTATGGGAAGCCTTGAGATTTGATGCAGTGCCGCAGGGTAGTTGACTGAAATAGTCGGGTAACTTTATACTTGACGGAAACGATCAAGTATTAAGCCCTGCATCATGAGACTGACCACCAAAGGCCGCTTTGCGGTAACTGCGATGATCGACCTGGCCATGCGCCAGGATCAGGGACCCGTCACGCTCGCCGGCATCAGCCAGCGGCAGAAGATTTCGCTGTCCTACCTGGAACAGTTGTTCGGCAAGTTGCGCCGGCATGAAATCGTCGAAAGCGTGCGTGGCCCCGGCGGTGGCTACAGCCTCGCGCGCAAGGCGGAAGACGTTACCGTGGCGGACATCATCATCGCCGTGGACGAACCGCTCGATGCCACCCAGTGCGGTGGAAAGGGCAATTGTAACGGAGGTGACGGCTCCGGGCGTTGCATGACCCACGAACTGTGGGCGACGCTGAACCAGAAGATGGTCGAATACCTCGATTCCGTCTCCCTCAAGAACCTCGTGGACCAGCAGCGCGCCAAGCAGCCAGCCGTCCTGCACGACATGCGCGAAGACGCTGCCGTGCAGCAGGCGGCACCCGCGGCGCGCGGCAAGTCGGACAAGGCCGAGAAGCCGGTCCGCGCCCGGGTGGTGAATTCGGTTTTCAGCCTGGCGCAGTCCTGAAGTGCCCGGCAAGCAAGCAGCGAAACAAGAGATCAGCGGTCCCCCTGAAAAAGGCAGTCATAACGATGAGCACCCCACATTTCCCCATCTACATGGATTACTCGGCCACCACGCCGGTGGACCCGCGCGTGGCGGACAAGATGATTCCGTACCTGCGCGAGCAGTTCGGCAATCCCGCGTCGCGCAGCCACGCCTATGGCTGGGACGCGGAGCGTGCGGTGGAAGAGGCGCGTGAACAGGTGGCCGCACTGGTCGGTGCCGATCCGCGCGAAATCGTGTGGACGTCGGGGGCGACGGAATCGGACAACCTGGCGATCAAGGGCGCCGCGAATTTCTATTCGGGCAAGGGCAAGCACATCATCACGGTCAAGACCGAGCACAAGGCCGTGCTGGACACCACGCGCGAGCTGGAGCGCCAGGGCTTCGAGGTGACCTACCTCGACGTGAAGGACGACGGCCTGATCGACATGGAAGTGTTCAAGCAGGCGCTGCGCCCGGACACGATCCTGGTGTCGGTGATGCTGGTGAACAACGAGATCGGCGTGATCCAGGACGTCGAGCAGATCGGCGCGATCTGCCGCGAGAAGGGCATCATCTTCCATTGCGACGCCGCGCAGGCGACCGGCAAGGTGGCGATCGACCTGAACACGCTGAAGTGCGACCTGATGTCGTTCTCGGCCCACAAGACCTATGGCCCGAAGGGCATCGGCGCGCTGTACGTGCGCCGCAAGCCGCGCGTGCGCATCGAGGCGCAGATGCACGGCGGCGGCCATGAGCGCGGCATGCGCTCGGGCACGCTGGCCACGCACCAGATCGTCGGCATGGGCGAAGCCTTCCGCATTGCCCGCGAGGAAATGGCGACCGAGAACGAGCGCATCCGCATGCTGCGCGACCGCCTGTGGAATGGCCTGAAAAGCATGGAAGAGGTCTACCTGAACGGTGACTTCGAACGCCGCGTGCCGCACAACCTGAACGTCAGCTTTAACTTCGTCGAAGGCGAGTCGCTGATCATGGCGATCAAGGACGTGGCCGTGTCGTCGGGCTCGGCCTGCACCTCGGCCTCGCTGGAGCCGTCTTACGTGCTGCGCGCGCTGGGCCGCAACGACGAACTGGCGCACAGCTCGATCCGCTTCACGGTGGGCCGCTTCACCACCGAGCAGGAAATCGACTTCACCGTCGAACTGCTCAAGAGCAAGATCGGCAAGCTGCGCGACCTGTCGCCGCTGTGGGAGATGTTCAAGGACGGCGTCGACCTGAATTCGATCCAGTGGGCCGCGCACTGAGCGCCGCCCGCATGCACGACCCCCATAAAAGATTACGCACGAGGTAAGCAAAATGTCATACAGCTCCAAGGTTCTCGACCACTATGAAAACCCCCGCAACGTCGGTTCCTTCGACAAGGGCGACGACACGGTGGGTACCGGCATGGTCGGTGCCCCGGCTTGCGGCGACGTAATGAAGCTCCAGATCAAGGTCAATGAAGCGGGCGTGATCGAAGACGCCAAGTTCAAGACCTATGGCTGCGGCTCGGCCATTGCCTCGTCCTCGCTCGTGACCGAGTGGGTGAAGGGCAAGACCGTCGACCAGGCGCTGGAGATCAAGAACACCCAGATCGCCGAAGAACTGGCGCTGCCGCCGGTGAAGATCCACTGCTCGATCCTCGCCGAGGACGCCATCAAGGCCGCCGTCGACGACTACAAGAAGAAGCACCCGGCCGCCGACCAGAAGGCCGCCTGAGCTGCTTGAGTTCCGAACGCAGAAGGAAGACGCAACAATGATCACGATGACCGAGAAGGCCGCCAGGCACGTCGCCCGCTACCTGGAACGCCGTGGCAAGGGCGTGGGCCTGCGCCTTGGCGTGAAGACCACGGGCTGCTCGGGCCTGGCGTACAAGCTCGAATACGTTGACGACCTGCAACCCGAGGACCAGGTGTTCGAATCGCACGGCATCAAGGTCATTGTTGACGCCAAGAGCCTGCCGTATATCGACGGCACCGAACTCGACTACGCACGCGAAGGGTTGAACGAAGGTTTCCGCTTCAACAACCCGAATGTCAAGGACGAGTGCGGCTGCGGCGAGTCCTTCACGGTCTGAGCGCCGGCGCGGAGGAGACCGGATGGAACGCTGCATCGTCGGCTTCCACCGGGACGAGGAAGGCGACTGGGTCGCCGAGCTCGATTGCGGGCACGGGCAGCACATGCGCCACAACCCGCCCTGGCAACTGCGGCCGTGGACGGCCACGGAGCAGGGCAGGGCGGCCCGGCTTGGCGCAACGGTGAACTGCCTGAAATGCGATCGCAACGAGCCGCCGGCTGATTGGGCGCGAGGCGGTTGACGTGAGTGCACAAGGGGGCGGCGCGACCGCTCCTTTTTGTTGGGGAAGCTGTTGAAAGACGATTTTTTTGCGCTGTTCGGCTTGCCGGTGCAGTTCGGCGTGGATGAGGCGGCGCTGGATGCCGCATACCGGACCGTGCAGTCGCAGGCGCATCCGGACCGCTTCGCCAATGCGGGCGAGGCCGAACGGCGCGTGGCGATGCAGTGGGCCGCACACGCCAACGAGGCCTACCGCACGCTGCGCCAGCCGCTCAAGCGCGCGATCTACCTGCTGGGGCTGCGCGGCGTGGACGTACAGGCGGAGAACAACACCGCCATGTCGCCTGCGTTCCTGATGCAGCAGATGGAATGGCGCGAGGACCTGCAAGACGCCGTCGAGTCCCGCGACGTCGACCGCCTGGATGGCCTGCTGCGCGGCTTGCGGCAGGAAAAGCGCGAACGGCACGCGGCGCTTGGCGCGCTGCTGGACGCCGGCGACAACGAGGGCGCGGGCGCCGCGGTACGGCAGCTGATGTTCATCGAGAAGATCGAACACGATACCAGCGAGGCGATCGACCGGCTGGAAGGGTAGTCCCGGCACGTTTGGCGGGGCCATGTGACAATGGCGCCCGTCGCGAAAGCCGCCTGTGCGGCGGAGATCATCGCGCACGAGAAAGCGAAGAAACATCATGGCACTGCTCCAGATTTCCGAACCCGGCATGTCGCCGGCGCCCCATCAACGCCGCCTGGCGGTTGGCATCGACCTCGGCACCACCAACTCGCTGGTGGCGGCGGTGCGCCACAGCATCCCCGAAGTCCTGGCCGACGATCGCGGCCGCGCGCTGCTGCCCTCGGTGGTGCGCTACCTGCCTGACCGCACCACGCATATCGGCTACCGCGCCCAGGACGAGGCGGTGCGCGACCCGAAGAACACCATCGTCTCGGTCAAGCGCTTCATGGGCCGTGGCCTGAAGGACGTGGCTCACAACGAGCACAGCCCCTACGATTTCGTCGATGCGCCCGGCATGGTGCAGATCAAGACCGTGGCCGGCGTGAAGAGCCCGGTGGAAGTCTCGGCCGAGATCCTGGCGACGCTGCGCCAGCGCGCCGAGGACTCGCTCGGCGATGACCTGGTCGGCGCCGTCATCACCGTGCCGGCCTATTTCGATGAGGCCCAGCGCCAGGCTACCAAGGACGCCGCGCGCCTGGCCGGCCTGGAAGTGCTGCGCCTGCTCAACGAACCGACCGCGGCGGCGATTGCCTACGGCCTCGACAACGCCGCCGAAGGCATCTACGCGGTCTATGACCTGGGCGGCGGCACCTTCGATATCTCGATCCTGAAGCTGACCAAGGGCGTGTTCGAAGTGCTGTCGACGGGCGGCGATTCCGCGCTTGGCGGCGACGATTTCGACCAGCGCCTGCTGTGCTGGATCGTCGAGCAATCCGGCTTGCAGCCGCTGTCGGCGCAGGACACGCGACTGCTGATGGTGCGCGCGCGCGCGGCCAAGGAAGCGCTGTCCGAAGGCGACAGCACGGTGATCGACGCCGTGCTCGAGTCGGGCGAGATCGTGCACCTGGTGCTGACCGACGAGATCTTCGACACCATCACCGCGAATCTCGTGCAGAAGACGCTGGCGCCGGTGCGCAAGTCGCTGCGCGATGCGGGCGTGGCGGCGGACGAGGTCCAGGGCGTGGTACTGGTTGGCGGCGCCACGCGCATGCCGGCCATCCGCAAGGCGGTGGGCGACTTCTTTGGCCAGCCGCCGCTGACCAACCTCGATCCGGACCGCGTGGTCGCACTCGGCGCCGCCATGCAGGCCAACCTGCTTGCGGGCAATCATGCGCCTGGCGAAGACTGGCTGCTGCTGGACGTGATTCCGCTGTCGCTCGGCGTGGAAACCATGGGCGGCCTCGTGGAGAAGATCATTCCGCGCAACAGCACGATTCCGCTGGCGCGCGCGCAGGAGTTCACGACCTTCAAGGACGGCCAGACCGCCATGGCTATCCACGTTCTGCAGGGGGAGCGCGAACTGGCCAGCGACTGCCGTTCGCTGGCGCGCTTCGAGCTGCGCGGCATCCCGCCGATGGTGGCGGGCGCGGCGCGCATCCGCGTGACCTACCAGGTCGACGCTGACGGGCTGCTGTCGGTTACGGCGCGCGAAACGCATTCGGGCGTCGAGTCGTCGGTGACCGTGAAGCCGTCCTATGGCCTTGCCGACGACGATATCGCGCGCATGCTGCAGGAGGGCTTCCGCGAAGCCGAGCACGACATGAAGAGCCGCGCGCTGGCCGAAGAGCGCGTCGAGGCCGACCGCCTGATCGAAGCCACCAGGCGCGCGCTGGAGACTGACGGCGACCTGCTGTCGGCCGACGAGCGCGCCGCCGTCGAGGCGCTGATCGCCTCGGTGCGCGAGATCGCCACCGGCGAGGATCATCACGCCATCAAGGCCGCGGTCGAGACGCTGTCGCGCGGCACCGACGAATTCGCCGCCCGGCGCATGGACCGCTCGATCAAGAGCGCGCTGGCCGGGCGCAAGGTGCAGGAGCTCGGCTGATCACCGGGCCCTTGCATCGCCAAGCATCTATACCAGGACACGACATGCCACAGATCATCGTTTTGCCCCACGCCGAATACTGCCCGGAAGGGGCGGTGATCGAAGCCAAGACCGGCGTCAGCGTCTGCGACGCGCTGCTGGCCAACGACATCGACATCGAGCACGCGTGCGAGAAGTCGTGCGCCTGCACGACCTGCCACGTGATCGTGCGCGAAGGCTTCGACTCGCTCGACGAAGCCGAGGAGAAGGAAGAGGACCTGCTCGACAAGGCCTGGGGCCTGGAGCCCAATTCGCGCCTGTCATGCCAGGCCATCGTCGCCGACGAAGACCTGACCATCGAGATCCCGAAGTACACCATCAACCACGCCAAAGAAGGCCACTGAGGCCCGGAGAACCCCATGAAGTGGACCGACACCTACGACATCGCCGCGGCGCTGTATGACAAGTTTCCCGACGTGGATCCGGTAACGATCCGCTTCACGGACCTGCGCAAGTGGGTGCTGGAGCTGGACGGCTTCACCGACCTGCCCGAGCGCTCGGGTGAAAAGATCCTGGAAGCGATCCAGTCTGCGTGGATCGAGGAAGCGAACTGAGCTCCCCGGTCATCATCTGAATGATCAGAAGCGATAGCCGGCACCCGCCACGAACAGGTCGGCATCGCGGTCGTAGCCGGTCATCACACGGTTCCACGACAATCGACCCAGCCAGCGGCTGCTGAGCCGGTAGCTGGCCGAAAACGACAGCAGGGCGGACCAGCGCGATGGCGAGCCCTCCGCACCCGGGCCCCGTACATGCAGGGTGGTTGCGTAGTACGGGCCGGCGCCGATGCCGAGGGTCAGCCGGTCGCCAAGGAAGCCGCCGCTCAGCCAGGCCTGCGCCGCCACGCCGCGGCGCTGGACCAGGTCGGAGTTGCTCTCCGAGAAGTAGCTGACGGTTCCTTCCACGCCCCGCCAGAAGCCGTGCCGGTACTCCGCGGCCGCCGCGAAACCCGTTTCCGAATGAAAGCTGTTCACGATGCTGGCGCCAAGGAAGACCGTCAGTTCGTTGCCGGTCAGGACATTGGTACGGGTGCCTGCAATGAAGGGTCCGTCGCGCCGGCCGTGATCGAGCTGATAGCCGACGCCAAGCAGCATCGTGTTCGAGGTGAAGCTCGACCAGGCTTGCGCGCGGTTATACCGCGCCTGCACCATCCAGGGCCCGCCGCTGACATACCAGGTTGCCGCCACGCTGGCCAGCAGCGCGGCGCCGTGATGGTTCCGGTAGCTGCCGTCGGGCTGGTCATCGGCGGTATCGAAATACAGGTAAGGGCCCGCGCCGACCGACAACGCAAACTGGCGGCCCGGCGTCAGCCAGCGCCACCATAGCTGCGCGCTATAGCCGTCGCGGTGATGGCCGTCGGCGTGTCCTTCGTTCAGGTAGGTGTATGTGGCGTACCAGTTTTCCGTCAGGTTCTGCTGGTAGCTGTAGGCATAGACAGCGCTGCTGTCGTCGTCGTTGTGGATCGGGGGGGTGGTGTGCGCACCGCCCATCAGCAGGAGTTCCTGCCCATGCGCCGCATGCTGGAGCATGGCCAGCAGCAGACCGCCGGCCAGAGGAATGACGCGTTGCCAGAGACTGGGGGTCCTGCGATTGGCGCATTGCATCTGGTGGATTCCGATGAGCCGGGACGCTCAGGAATCATAGCAAAGTGCAGCAAAGTGCAGGAAAGGTTTCTGGGACGGGACGAGGTCCGTTTGTTACGGAATATTGGTGAGCGCTCTTTGCCGACCAAAGCAAAACCCCGCCGGAAGGCGGGGCTTACTGTCAACGCTGCATCCGTGCTCAGTCCTCACGCCGCAGGTGCGGGAACAGGATGACGTCGCGGATGTTCGGGCTGTCGGTCAGCAGCATCACCAGGCGGTCGATGCCGATGCCGCAGCCGCCCGTCGGGGGCATGCCGTACTCGAGCGCGCGGATATAGTCGGCGTCGTAGTACATCGCCTCTTCATCGCCAGCGTCCTTCTGCTCGACCTGCTTGCGGAAGCGTTCGGCCTGGTCTTCGGCGTCGTTGAGCTCCGAGAATCCGTTGGCGATCTCGCGGCCGGTGATGAACAGCTCGAAACGCTCGGTGATGCCCGGCACCGTGTCCGAGGCGCGCGCCAGCGGCGAGACTTCCACCGGGTAGTCGACGATGAAGGTCGGCTCCCACAGCTGGCTTTCGGCGGTTTCCTCGAACAGCACGAGCTGCAGCGTGCCGATGCCGGCATTGAGGAACTGCGGCGCGCTGGTGTTGACGCCGAATTTCTTCAGTTCTGTGCGCAGGAACTCGGCGTCGGCCAGTTGCGCGTCCGTGTACTGCGGTGCGAACTTCTGGATCGCCTGGCAGATGGTCAGGCGATGGAACGGCTTCGACAGGTCCAGCTCGCGGCCCTGGTAGGTCAGCACGGCGGTGCCGCTGGCGTCGATGGCGGCCTGGCGGATCAGGTTCTCGGTGAAGTCCATCAGCCAGCGGTAATCCGTGTAGGCCGCGTAGAACTCCATCATGGTGAACTCGGGGTTGTGGCGCGGGCTCACCCCCTCGTTGCGGAAGTTGCGGTTGATTTCGAACACGCGCTCGAAGCCGCCGACAATCAGGCGCTTCAGGTACAGCTCGGGCGCGATGCGCATGAACATCTGCATGTCCAGCGCGTTGTGGTGCGTGATGAACGGCTTGGCCGCCGCGCCGCCCGGGATCGGGTGCAGCATCGGCGTTTCCACTTCCATGAAGCCGGCGTCGGCCATATGGCGGCGCAGCGACGACATCGCCTTGGTGCGCGCGCGGAAGGTATTGCGGGTTTCCGGCGAGACGATCAGGTCGACATAGCGCTGGCGGTACTTCATTTCCTGGTCGGCCAGGCCGTGGAACTTGTCCGGCAGCGGGCGCAGCGACTTGGACAGCAGGCGCAGTTCCTGCACCTGCACCGACAGCTCGCCCTTGTTGGTGCGGAACAGCACGCCGCGCGCGCTGATGATGTCGCCGAGGTCCCAGTGCTTGAAGGCGGCGTAGACCTCTTCGCCGACCTTGTCGCGCGTGATGTAGAACTGGATCTGGCCGCTGCCGTCCTGCACGGTGGCGAAGCTGGCCTTGCCCATCACGCGCTTGAGCATCATGCGGCCGGCGATGGCGACTTCGACCGTAGTCGCTTCGAGCGCGGGCTGGTCGGTCTCGCCGTACTGCGCGTGCAGCGCGGCGGCCTGGTGGGTCGGGCGGAAATCGTTGGGGAAGGCCACGCCTTGCTGGCGCAGGGCCGCCAGTTTCTCGCGACGCTCCGCGATGATCTTGTTCTCGTCTGCGGCGGGCGTGTCAGAGGCCGGTGCGGCCTGGGCGCGGGTGGGTTCGGTCATGGTGTCTTGTCGGGTCGCGCGCGGCATGCCGCGCGCGGGTTCAGTATGGCTTCAGTAATTGCGCAGGTCGTCCAGCTCGGTGCTGCCGAAGTCCGGGCGATGCAGGTAGGCAAGGATGCGGCCCGCGGTGTCTTCGGCGGAGGCAAGCTGCTGGTTTGCCTTCAGGTCGCGGAAGCGCTGCACCTGGGCAAAGTCGGCATGGCGGATGGTGTCCTGCATGCCGGTGTCGACCACGCCTGGCGCGAGTGCCACGGCACGGACCGTGCGCGGCGCCGGGGTGCCTGCGTACTCGGCGTTGACCGAGCGGATGAACATGTCGAGGCCGGCCTTGCCGGCGCAGTAGGCGCTCCAGCCCTCGACCGGGCGGCGCGCCGCCCCGGAAGAGATGGCGAGCACCTTGCGCGGGCAGTCAAACTTCTCGGTGCGTTCCAGGAACGCGCCGGTCATGATCATCGGCGTGGCCAGGTTGGTCAGCAGGTGCGGCAGCAGCGTGCCTTCCTGCAGGCGCGACACGGGGCCGATCGGCTCGACCACGCCGGCATTCAGGATCAGCGTGGCGCTGGCGGGCGGCTGGTCCTGGCTCTCCAGCACGCTGGACAGCCAGCCGGCCGCGGCCGCGGGCTGCGACAGGTCCTGCAGGTGCCACGCCACCGGCACGCCGCTCATGGTGGCAACGCGCTCCAGTTCCGGATTGCGGCTGCGCGCCACGCAGATCAGGCGGTTGCCCGGCACGAGCAGGGCATTGGTCAGTGCGGCGCCGAGCCCGCGCGAGGCGCCGGTGATGATGTAGAGGTGGTCTGCTTCGCTCATGATGCCCCGGTTGGAGGAGCCGCCCCGCGGGGCGGGGCGTGGTTGACAGTGGTCGCGGCCCGCCATGCCCGCGGGCATGGCGGTGGCCTTACAGTCCCTGCTTGAGGCTGGCCTCGATGAATGGGTCCAGGTCGCCGTCCAGCACCTTCTGCGTGTTGGACATTTCCACGTTGGTGCGCAGGTCCTTGATGCGGCTCTGGTCCAGCACGTAGGAGCGGATCTGGTGGCCCCAGCCCACGTCGGTCTTGCCGGCTTCGAGCTTGTCGGCCTCGGCCTGGCGCTTGCGCATCTCGTTTTCGTACAGGCGCGACTTCAGCATCGACATGGCCTCGGCACGGTTGCGGTGCTGCGAACGGTCGTTCTGGCACTGCACCACGATGCCGGTCGGGATGTGCGTGATCCGCACCGCCGAATCGGTCTTGTTGATGTGCTGGCCGCCGGCGCCCGACGCGCGGTAGGTATCGACGCGCAGGTCGGCCGGGTTGACCTCGACCTCGAACGAATCATCGACTTCCGGATACACGAACACCGACGAGAACGACGTATGGCGACCGCCCGACGAATCGAACGGCGACTTGCGCACCAGGCGGTGCACGCCGGTTTCCGTACGCAGGTAGCCAAAGGCGTATTCGCCCTCGATCTTGATGGTCGCGCTCTTGATGCCGGCCACGTCGCCTTCGGACTCTTCGAGCACCTCGGCCTTGAAGCCCTTGCGCTCGCAGTACTTCAGGTACTGGCGCAGCAGCATCGAGGCCCAGTCGCACGCCTCGGTACCGCCGGCGCCAGCCTGGATGTCGATGAAGGCATTGGCCTGGTCCATCTCGCCCGCGAACATGCGGCGGAATTCCATGCCCGCGACGATTTCCTCGAAGCCCTTGACGTCGGTCTCGATCGATTCGAGCGTGTCGTCGTCGCCTTCTTCCTTGGCGAGCTCAAACAGCTCATCGGCACCGTTGAGGTCGTCCGTGAGCTTGCCGAGGACGCCTACCACGCCCTCGAGTGCTTTCTTTTCCTTGCCGAGGTCCTGGGCACGCTTGGGGTTGTTCCAGACGTCCGGGTCCTCGAGCAGGCCGTTGACTTCTTCCAGCCTTCCTACTTTGACATCGTAGTCAAAGATACCCCCGTAGATCTTCCGTCCGGGAACGGAGATCGGAGATGGCACCGGAGATGGCGTTGAGGCGTTCTGCTTCCATGATTATCCTGCGCTTCCAAAACCTTGAATTATAGCGGATTCGGGGCGTATTTCGGCGCTGTGGGCGGCGCTGGCAGCCCATTGCGCAGAGAACGGAAGCGCCTGCCAACGGTCTACCCGGCGGGCCGTGCGGGCCGGGCGGCGATAATAGGCCGCTCCAGGCCCGCTGGCCGCCCCCCCGAAGACCAATCTCAACAGGGACGAATGACGCCAACAAGACACGATACCGCCGGCCGACGCCGGATGCTGGGATGGATGATCGCTGCGGCTTCCGCCGCGCTGGCCGCCGGTTGCGGCACGATGTCCTCGGAACCCGCGCCCGAGGGCTTCTACCGCGTGGAGAGCGGCGACACGCTGTATTCCATCGCGCGCAAGCAGCGCCGCAATGTGCGCGAGCTGGTGCGCTGGAACAACCTGCCCAGCGCGGACCGCATTGAAGTGGGCCAGCTGATCCGGGTTAAGCCACCGGGGCCACCGGGGTCCGGCACGGCCACGGCCGCGCCAGCCGGCACGCCATCGGAAACTGTGACGGATACGCCGCGCGCGGACAGCAGCGGCCAGTCGAAGCCGCCTGCCAGCGCCATCCGGCTGCAGTGGCCATCCGACGGCAAGGTCACGGCGCGCTTCTCGCCACCCGCGAGCAAGGGCCTGAGCATTGCAGTGCCGCCCGGCGGCACCGTGAAGGCCGCGGCGCCGGGCTGGGCCATCCACGTCGGCAACCTGCGCGGCTACGGCATGCTGGTGATCGTCAAGCACAACGACGACTGGCTGACCGTGTACGGCAACCTCGACAAGCCGCTGGTCAGCGAAGGCGCGCGCGTGGCCGCGGGCCAGGACGTCGGCAGCATGGGCGGCAGCGGCAGCGAGCTGCACTTCGAGGTGCGCGGCAACGGCAAGCCGGTCGATCCGGCCAACTACCTGCCGCCGCGCGGCTAGCGCGGCGCGGTCTACTGCGCGTGCTCGATCACGAGCTGCACGCGCGTGACGCCGTTGAAGGTGTTGTTGTCGAGCCGGTAGGCCACCTGCGCGCTGACGCCGAGCTCGTCGGCGTGGTTGAACCAGATCGCGTCGAAGCGTTGCCGGCCGCGGCCGAGCTGCAGCTTGAGGTGCTTGCCCTTGAGCACGCTCTGGCGCAGCACGTCGAACTCGCCGCAGAAGGTTGGCGCCGGAAAGCCCTGGCCCCAGACCTGCTGCTCCAGCAGCGTGACGAATTCCGGGCTGAAGCACTGGTCCTCGATATCGCCGTCGGTCTCGATCACGCGCGCGAGCTGGTCGTCCGTGAGCCATTCCCTGCCGACCGCTTCGAAGGCGTCCTGGAACTCGGCGAAGCGCTCGGCACGCACGGTCAGGCCGGCCGCCATGGCGTGGCCGCCGAACTTGACCATCAGGCCCGGGCAGCGCTTGGAGACCAGGTCGAGCGCATCGCGCAGGTGAAAGCCGGGGATCGAGCGGCCCGAGCCCTTGACCGTGGCTTCGTCGCCGGGCGCGAAGGTGATGGTCGGGCGATGGAACCTGTCCTTCAGCCGCGAGGCGACGATGCCGATCACGCCCTGGTGCCAGGTGTCGTTGAACACGCTGACGGTAAAGCGGGCCGACGGATCGAGGCCGGCCAGCGGCTGCTCGAGGATCTGCAACGCTTCCTGCTGCATGCCGGCTTCGATGTCGCGCCGCTCGCGGTTCATGCTGTCCAGCTCCTGGGCGATCTCCCAGGCGCGGTTGGCATCGTCGGTCAGCAGGCATTCGATGCCGAGCGACATGTCGGCGAGGCGGCCGGCGGCGTTCAGCCGCGGGCCGACGCCAAAGCCAAGGTCGAAGGTGTTGGCCCGCGTGGCTTCACGGCCCGCGGCACGGAACAGCGCCGCCACGCCAGGTTGCATGCGGCCAGCGCGCATCCGCTTCAGGCCCTGTGCCACCAGGATGCGGTTGTTGGCGTCGAGCTTGACCACATCGGCGACCGTGCCCAGTGCCACCAGGTCCAGCAGCGTTTGCAGCGGCGGCTGGGTCTGCTGGGTGTAGACCCCGCGCTTGCGCAGTTCGGCGCGCAGGGCCAGCAGCACGTAGAACATCACGCCGACGCCCGCCAGGTTCTTGCTGGGGAATTCACAGCCCGGCTGGTTCGGGTTGACGATCACCGCGGCTTCGGGCAGCTCCGCGCCCGGGAGATGGTGATCGGTCACCACCACGTCGATGCCGAGCGCGTTGGCGGCAGCCACGCCGTCGACGCTGGCGATGCCATTGTCGACCGTCACGATCACGTCGGGCTGCTGCTTCGCGGCCAGCGCCACGATCTCGGGCGTCAGCCCGTAGCCGTACTCAAAACGATTGGGGACGATGAATTCCACGCGCGCGCCCAGCATGCGCAGCCCGCGCACGCCGACCGCGCAGGCGGTTGCGCCGTCGCAGTCATAGTCGGCCACGATCAGCAGGCGCTTTCGTGCCGCAATCGCGTCGGCCAGGTACTCGGCCGCATGGCCGATGCCCTTCATGGCTGCGGGCGGCAACAGTTCCGGCAGTTCGGTGGAGAGTTCGGAGGCCTGCGCCACGCCGCGCGCGGACAGGATGCGGGCCAGGGTCGGGTGCAAACCGGCAGCCGCCAGGGTACTGGCGTGCTCGGCGGAAAAGGGGCGGATGGCAATCCGGGTCATGGGGCGGTCTGCTTCTTGTTTCTGTAGATGGAGCTCAGGCGGCGTAGGCGAGATCGGACAGCAGCGCGCGCCAGTCGCCGCGCTGGCCCATGCCGCGCCAGAACTTGCGCAGGTCGGCCCGGCGCACGGTGAACTCGGCGAAGTGGTTCTCGCCGCCGAGCACCAGCGTGATGGCTTCGATGCCGCCGTCGCCGAGCGCCTGCAGCGCGGGGGCGAACCAGTCGGCGTCCAGCGCGTGCATGCGCTCGATCCACAGGCCCCAGTCTTCGGCGATATGCGCCTCGGTGGCGCTGTCGAGCATCGCCATGACCGTGCCTTCAGCCTGCACGCCGGCAAATCCGGCCGGCACGGGAGCGATGCGGCTGCCGCCCGCGAGCCCCAGGCCGGCCAGGAACGGGTCGGCCGCCAGGATGGTGTCAGCCAGCCTGGGCACCGGCTGCATCGCGCCGCCGCCATACAGCCAGACGGAATTGATGGACAGCTCCCCGGCCGCCTCGCGTGCCTGGTTGACCGGGTGGTCGAACCAGGTCATCTGGATCTCGTTCTGCAGCCGGCGCCAGTCGCGCGCGCGCGCGCCGTCCTGCAGCCAGATGTCGATGTTGCGGCCGGTGGCGCGCACCGGCGTAGTGGCGTCGAGCGGACCGAACACCGCTTCCGGCAGATACCAGCGCGCCGCGCAGGGCGTCTCGAGCGTGATGTCCGCTTCCCGCAGCAGCGGCTCGATGGCGGCATGCAGCGACGCGGCTTCCTCGTCACGCACGCCCAGTTGGTCGGGATGGAACAACACCAGGTGATCGCGGGCGGCATGGATATGCACCAGTTGCAGGCAGGCCCAGGCTTCGCGGCCCGCCGGCGCGGTGCCGCCGCTGTCAGCCTGCCGCATATAGGGCGCCATCGGCACCCTGACGGTGTCCAGGCCGGCCTTGCCTGCCAGCCAGCGCTCGTGCGGCAGGCTGCGCAGCCAGGGGTCGTCGTGCCGCTCGCGCTGGCCGGGCGTGGCCCGGGTCAGCAACTTTCCGAGCGCGGGCAACTCCAACTGCCGCAGCAGCGCGCCGGGCACGACATCGTCCGTGGCGTCGTCGCCGGCGCCGGGTGGGACGGAAAAGGGCACAATCAGGGTCAGGTGCGTCATCATGGTGGCGAGATTGTAAACTTCCGGCTGGCCGGCGCCAGCCTTGAGTGTGGCGCGGGGCACCCGGCGCTGCCGGACCACCCGGGCACAGGCGCCTTTCCGAAACAACAGGAACCCTCTTGAAATTTCCCTACGAGTGGCAGATTGGCTGGCGATATACCCGCGCAAGCAAGCGCGCCAGCCGCAATACGTTCATATCGTTCATCTCGATGATCTCGATGCTGGGCATCGCGCTCGGCGTCGCCGCGCTGATCGTGGTGCTGTCGGTGATGAACGGCTTCCAGAAGGAAGTGCGCGACCGCATGCTGTCCGTGCTGTCGCATATCGAGGTGATCGGACCGTCGGCCCTGCCTGACTGGCAGCGCACCGCGGCCGAGGCCATGCAGAACAAGGAAGTGATCGGCGCGGCGCCCTACGTGGCGGCCCAGGCCATGGTGACGCGCGAGGACGCCGTGCGCGGCGTGCTGCTGCGCGGCGTGGACCCGGCCGAGGAGCCGAAGGTGTCCGACATCGGCAAGCAGTTCAAGGCCGGCCACATGGAAAGCCTGCAGCCGGGCGAGTTCGGCATTGCGCTGGGCAATGAACTGGCCAACGCCATGGGCGTGCAGGTTGGCGACAAGATCACGCTGCTGGCGCCGCAGGGCACCATCACGCCGGCCGGCGTGCTGCCGCGCCTGAAGCAGTTCACCGTAGTGGGCGTGTTCTCGTCGGGGCACTTCGAGTTCGACAGCGCGCTGGCGCTGGTGAACATCCACGATGCCGAGACGCTGTTTCGCATGAGCGGCCCGACCGGGGTGCGCCTGAAGCTGGCGGACATGCAGCGGGCCCCGCAGGTGGCGAATGAACTGGCCGGCACCATGTCGGGCGAGCTTTACCTGCGCGACTGGTCCAAGCAGAACCGCAACTGGTTCGCCGCGGTGCAGACCGAGAAGCGCATGATGTTCATCATCCTGACGCTGATCATCGCCGTGGCCGCGTTCAACCTGGTCTCGACGCTGGTGATGACCGTCACCGACAAGCAGGCGGACATCGCCATCCTGCGTACCATGGGCGCGCAGCCGGGATCGATCATGAAGATCTTCATCGTGCAGGGCGTGGCCATCGGCTTTATCGGCACCGTGCTGGGCGTGGCCGGCGGCACGCTGATCGCCACCAACATCGACGTGATCGTGCCCTTTATCGAGCGGCTGCTGCACGTGCAGTTCCTGCCGCGCGACATCTATTTCATCAGCGAACTGCCTTCGGACCCGCGTGTGAACGATATTGCCACCATCGGCATCATTTCCTTCGTGCTGGCCACTCTGGCCACCCTCTACCCAAGCTGGCGCGCCGCCCGCGTCAATCCGGCGGAGGCCCTGCGCTATGAGTGAAGCCATGCTGCAAGCCGATACCGTGCCCGTTACCGGGCAGCCGCGCACGGGCACTCCGGTGCTGGTGGGCGAGGGCCTGTTCAAGCGTTTCAAGCAGGGTGGACTCGACGTCGAAGTCCTCAAGGGCGTGGATGTGCGCGTGGAGGGCGGCGAAAAGGTGGCCATCGTCGGCGCCTCGGGCTCGGGCAAGAGCACGCTGTTGCATGTGCTGGGCGGATTGGACAATCCGGATGCCGGCCGCGTGGCGCTGCACGGCAAGCCGTTCACGGCGCTGCGCGAGCGCGAGCGCAATATCGTGCGCAACCGCTCGCTCGGCTTCGTCTACCAGTTTCACCACCTGCTGCCGGAATTCACCGCGCTGGACAACGTGGCCATGCCGATGCGCATCCGCGGCCTGGACCAGTCCGCGGCGCGCGGCTCCGCGCAGGCGATGCTCGATCGTGTCGGCTTGGGCGGCCGTGCCAAGCACCGCCCCGGCGAGCTGTCGGGCGGCGAGCGCCAGCGCGTGGCGATTGCGCGCGCGCTGGTCGGGCAGCCCGCCTGCGTGCTGGCGGACGAGCCGACCGGCAACCTCGACGACCATACCGCGGGCGGCGTGTACGACCTGATGCTCGAACTGTCGCGCACGCTGGGCACGAGCTTTGTCATCGTTACCCACGACCTGGACCTGGCGAGCCGCTGCGACCGCGTGCTGCGGCTGCGCGACGGGCACCTGCACCAGGAAGGCTGAACCCTCCGGCAGCCATGTGGATCGACACCCATTGCCATCTCGACGCCAGCGAGTTCGACGGCGACCGTAGCATGGTCGCCGACGCAGCCGAGGCTGCCGGCGTGACCGGTATCGTGGTGCCTGCCGTGGCGGTGTGGAACTTCGACACGGTACGTGCGCTGGCGCGGCAGGACTCACGCTGCGTCTATGCGCTCGGGATCCATCCGCTGTGCTCGGCGGGCGCGGCGCAGCCTGATGTGGATGCCTTGCGCCGGGAGGTGGCGGCGTCGATCGATGATCCGCGCTTCGTCGGCATCGGCGAGATCGGTCTTGATTTCTTCGTCGCCGGCCTGGATGCCGAACATCAGACCTGGCTGTATATCGAGCAGTTGAAGATCGCGCGCGAGTTTGACCTGCCGGTGCTGCTGCATGTGCGCAAGTCGCAGGACCCGGTCTGCGCGCAGTTGCGCAAGCTGGGCGTGCGGCAGGGCATTGCCCACGCCTTCAACGGCAGCCACGAGCAGGCGCGCCGCTTTATCGACCAGGGGCTCAGGCTTGGCTTTGGCGGTAACCTGACCTTCAGCCGTGCGCGGCAGATCCGCCGGCTGGCCACCGAGTTGCCGCTCGATGCGCTGGTGCTGGAAACCGATGCGCCGGACATCGCCCCGGCCTGGCTGTCCGATGACCAGTTCGGCGAGCAGCACAAGGCCCGCAATACGCCGGCCGAAGTGGCCGGCGTCGCCCGCGTGCTGGGCGAATTGCGCGGGCTCGAGCCGCCCGCGCTGGCGCAGGCCATGTGGCGCAATTCGGTCGCGGCGCTGCCGCGCCTGGGCGCATTCGCGGACACGATGGCGCCAGCGGGCAGCAACCCGTCCGACAACAACTCCTGACGCGCTGACAAGCTTTTCCCGATAGCGAGAGGGTACAACGAAGGCCCTCTGGACTTGCCGGGAAAGCCTCGTGCGCCTGATCCTGCTGGGTTTCGTGGCTGGCTGCTGGGCCTTGCAGCGGCAGGGCACCGTGCCGGCAACGGGCCTGCTGGGCATGGTGGCGCTCTTGCTGGCTGCCGTGATCGCGCTGGCGGTCGCGCGGCTCCCGCACCGGCCCGCAAGCTGGCCAGCGCGGCTGGTGGCCGTGCTGCTTGGGCTTGCCGTGGGCTTTTGCTGGTCCGCGTGGCGCGCACAGTTGCGCATGGATGACTGGCTGGCGACGCGGCTCGAGGCGCGCGACATCGAGGTGAGGGGCGTGGTCTCCGGCTTGCCCGCGGAACTGGCGCCGGGCGCCCGCTTTGCCTTCACGGTCGAGGCTGGGCCACGCGGCGAGCGCGTGCCGGGCCGTATTGTCCTGAACTGGCGCGAAGCGCCCCCCGAATTGCGGCCAGGCCAGCGCTATGCGTTCACGGTGCGCTTGCGTCGTCCGCGCGGGCTGGCGAACCCCCACGGCTTCGACTATGCATACTGGCTGCTGGCGCAAGGCTATGGCGCGACGGGCTATGTGCGCGGCGTGCGCGACGGACCGAAGGATGCGGCTGGCGAACGCCTGGCGTGGCGCATCGAGGCGCAACGCGCGGCGCTGCGCGACCGCATTCGCGCCGCACTGCCGCCTGACTCGCGTTTTGCCGCGGTCCTGGTTGCGCTGGTGGTCGGCGACCAGCGCGGTATCGACAGCGAAGACTGGCTGCTGTTCAACCGAACCGGCGTCGGTCACCTGGTCAGTATTTCAGGGCTGCACATCACCATGATCGCCGGCATGGCCGCGGGGCTGGCGCACTGGGCGTGGCGGCACTCCTTCGGCCTGGGGCGCTGCTTGCGCCGGCCGTTGCCGTTGCGGTGCCCGGCGCGGCAGGCGGCGCTGGTGGCGGCTGTGCTGGCAGGGTTGGGCTACGGGCTCATTGCCGGGCTGCAGATCCCTGCGCTGCGCACTGTCGCAATGTTGTCGATGGCCGCGCTCGCGGCCTGGGGCGCGCGCACGCCGCCGGCGTCGATGGTGCTTGCGTGGGCGGCATTGGCTGCGCTGTTGCTGGACCCGTGGGCGGTGATGCTGCCGGGCTTCTGGCTGTCGTTCGGCGCGGTCGGCGTGATCTTCCTGGCGGCGGCGCGACCGGAAGCGCCTGTGCGCGGTTTCTGGCCGCGCTTGCGCGCCTCGCTGGCCGCCGCGGCACGCACGCAATGGGCGGTCACGGTCGGGCTGGTGCCGCTTACGCTGCTGCTTTTCCGGCAGTTTCCCGTCATTTCCCCGCTTGCCAATGCCGTGGCCATTCCCGTCGTCAGCATGCTGGTCACGCCGCTGGCACTGCTGGGCGCGGTGTTGCCGGCGATCCTGGCCGGGCCGCTGCTGGCGCTTGCGCATCAGGCACTGGCGTGGCTGGTGGTGCTGCTGCAATGGCTGGCATCTCCCGGGTGGGCGGTCTGGGAAACGGCGCAGGCCGGCGCGCTGGAGACGGCGCTGGCCCTGCTGGGCACGCTCGTCCTGCTGGTGCCGGCAATGTTCGGGCTGCGCATACGGCTGCATGGGCTGCTGCTGACCCTTCCCATGCTGCTCGCGCGCGGCGATGAGGTCGCGCCCGGAGAATTCCGCGCGGTGATGCTTGACGTGGGGCAGGGCACCGCCGTACTGGTGCAGACGCGCGCGCATGCCTTGCTCTATGACGCCGGACCTGCCTATGCCTCGGGAGGCAGCGCCGGAGCGCAGGTCGTCGTGCCCCACCTGCGCGCGGCCGGCGTGCGCAGGCTCGACCATCTGATGGTCAGTCACGAGGATATCGATCACGCAGGCGGGGCCCAGCACGTCCTGGAAGCCGTGCCGGTCGATATCAGATCAACCGCCGCGCCGCCAGGGCACGCACTGCTCGGCAAGGCGCAATGGGTGCCGTGTGGCGCAGGTCAGCACTGGGAGTGGGATGGCGTGCTGTTCACCGTGCTGCATCCGGCGGTGGAGCAGTCCGGCGATGCCGGAATCGGCAGCAATGCGCGCAGCTGCGTGCTGCGCATTGACAATGGCCGCCACAGCCTGTTGCTGACCGGCGATATCGGCAGGACGGAGGAGCGCGAGCTGGCCGACCGGCTGCCCGCGGAATTGCTGCGCGCCGAAGTCCTTGTGGTGCCGCACCATGGCAGTGGCACATCGTCCAGTCCCGCGTGGCTGGCAGCGGTCGGGCCCGATGCGGCGGTTTTCCAGCTTGGCTACCGCAACCGCTACCAGCATCCGCGCGCCGAAGTGTGGGAGCGCTATGGCAGCGCGGGCATCCTGCGCTATCGCACCGACGAAACCGGTGCGGTCACCATGGCTACGCATGGCGAAGGCTATTCGCTGGAGGCGTTCCGCCAGTCGGAGCGTCGCTACTGGCGCGAAGCTCCGGAAGCGCCGAGATAGCCGGTTACGCTGTCAGCTCGTTGTGCGAGTGCGCGTTCGTGTGGCGGCCTTGGGTCTCGCAGGCGGCAACGGCGCATCGGCTTCCTGCGGGGCCCGCGCCGGCTCAGCGCCGCCGATGCGCCGCTCACGCAAATGGGCCTTGGCGCGCTGCAGTCCCGCGGCGACGGTATCGGCGCGTTCCAGCGCCACGCCGGCCGCGAGCACGTCACCCAGTACGAGGTGGCTGATGCGCGAGGTCATGGGGGTATAGACCTCGCTGTCCTCTTCCACGTCCGAGAATACGCAGACATCGGCCAGCTTCGCCAGCGGCGAGCCGCTATGCGTCAGCGCCAGCACGCTCGCGCCGCTGGCGCGCGCCAGCGTGGCGGCAGTCAGCATGTCCCAGGTGCGGCCGCTGTTGGAAACCAGTACGGCCACATCGCCCGGCCCGAGCAGCGCGGCGGACATGCTGAAGACATGCGGGTCCGAGTAGGCCGTGGTGGGCATGCCCAGGCGGAAGAACTTGTGCTGGATATCGAGCGCCACGATGCCGGAATTGCCGCAGCCATAGAACTCGATCCGGCGCGCGGCGGCCAGCAGGCGGATGCCATGCTCGACCTGGTCCGCCGACAGCGCATTGCGCACGCTCATGAGCGTGGCGATGGTGCGGTCGAACACCTTGCCGGCAATGTCCGCCGGGCCATCGTCGGGCTTCACGTCCTGGTGGACGAAAGGCGTGCCGCCGCCCACGTTCTGCGCGAACTGCAGCTTGAATTCGCGGAAGCCGTCATAGCCCAGCGCCGCGCAGAAGCGTGCGATGGTCGGCTGCGACACGCCGGCGCGCTCGGCCAGCTCCGGCATGGACAGCCGGATCACGCTGGCGCCATGGCGGGCCACATAGTCAGCCAGGCGGCGTTCGGAAGGGCGGAGCGTGTCGTAGACGGCAAGGATTCGGTCGCGCATGAGGGTGGCGGCGTGTCGCGGGCAAGATCGTGAATGTAGATATTCTACATTGATGCTGCTATCGAATAGCGATAGATTGCCCTTTGGGTGCGCTAGGAATTTCCCGGATTTCTGTGGATATGAGCGATTTGTGATGTGAACGAGGCTGCCTGGATGATTCGTGTGTCGTTATAATGTAGAAAATCTACAAGTCCAGGGACTCGGTTTTCCCGGACCTCCAACAGGAACCTTCAGCCATGCCCCACGCCGTCCATGCCGAAATCCTTGCCGTGACCCAACGCATCACCGAGCGCAGCCAAGCCAGCCGGCGGGCATACCTGGCGCGATGCGAGCGGGCGCAGGCCGAGCTGGGTCCGCTGCGCGGGCTGTCCTGCGCCAACCTGGCCCACGGCTTTGCCGCGCTGCCGGCGCACGACAAGCTCAAGCTGCGCGTGGAACATGCGCCGAACCTTGGCATCGTGACGGCCTACAACGACATGCTGTCCGCGCACCAGCCATACGAGCGCTACCCTGGCGTGATTCGCGAGGCGGCACGCGCGGTCGGCGCCGTGGCGCAGGTGGCTGGCGGCGTGCCGGCCATGTGCGATGGCATCACGCAGGGCAATCCCGGCATGGAGCTGTCGCTGTTCTCGCGCGATGCGATTGCCATGAGCACGGCGGTGTCGCTGTCGCACAATACCTTCGATGCGGCGGTGATGCTCGGCGTGTGCGACAAGATCGTGCCGGGCCTGGTGATGGGCGCGCTGCAGTTCGGCCACCTCCCGGTCGTGTTCGTGCCGGCCGGGCCGATGGCGAGCGGCCTGCCGAACAAGGAAAAAGCCCGCGTGCGCCAGCTCTACGCCACCGGCCAGGTCGGCCGCGAGGCCCTGCTCGAAGCCGAGTGCGAGGCCTACCACAGCGCCGGCACCTGCACCTTCTACGGCACCGCCAACAGCAACCAGTTCCTGATGGAAATCATGGGCCTGCACCTGCCCGGCGCAGCCTTCGTGCACCCGGACAGCGGCCTGCGCGACGCGCTGACCGCGGCGGCGGCGCAGCGCGCGCTGGCGCTGTCGGCCCGTGGGGGCGAATACCTGCCGATGGCACGCATCGTCGACGAGCGCGCCGTCGTCAATGCGATGGTCGGCCTGCTGGCCACCGGCGGTTCCACCAACCACACCATTCACCTGGTTGCCATGGCACGCGCGGCGGGCGTGCTGATCGACTGGGACGATTTCGACCGTTTGTCGCGGATCACGCCGCTGCTCGCGCGCGTCTATCCGAACGGCTCGGCCGACGTGAACCACTTCCATGCGGCGGGCGGCACCGGTTATGTCATCGCCCAGCTCCTCGAGGCCGGGCTCGTGCACGAAGACGTGCAGACCGTGGCCGGTCCCGGCCTGGCGCGCTACATGCAGGAGCCGGTGCTGGCCGACGGCGTGCTGCGCTGGCGCGACGGCGCGAGCGCCAGCGGCGACGCGCAGGTGCTGGCCACGGTCGCGCAGCCGTTTTCGGCCGAAGGCGGCTTGCGCCTGATGCAGGGCAACCTGGGGCGCGGCGTGATCAAGGTGTCCGCCGTGGCGCCGGAACACCGCGTGGTCGAGGCGCCGGCGCGCGTGTTCGATTCGCAGGAGGCGCTGCAGGCCGCCTTCGAGGCGGGCGAGCTGAACGGGGACGTAGTCGCCGTGGTGCGTTTCCAGGGGCCCAATGCCAATGGCATGCCCGAGCTGCACCGCCTCACGCCCGTGCTTGGTGCGTTGCAGGATGCCGGCCACCAGGTGGCGCTGGTCACGGACGGGCGCATGTCCGGCGCGTCCGGCAAGGTGCCCGCGGTGATCCACGTTGGCCCCGAGGCGCTGGCCGGCGGCCCGCTCGCGCGCGTGCGCGACGGCGACCGGGTGCGCGTGGATGCTGTGACCGGCACGCTGGCCTGGCTTGGCGATCCGGCAGAGTTCGCCGCGCGCCCGGTGGCGCAGGCCCCGGCCGACGCGTTCGCGCAGTTCAGCGTGGGCCGCGGCCTGTTCGGCCTGTTCCGCCGCCACGCGCGCAAGGCGGAAGAGGGCGGCAGCGCACTTGACCTGTCCGAGGCGGATGCCGTTCCCGCCGCGGCCACGCATGGAACTGCCGTGGCCGCGCATTCCGTCGCACAATAACCGGGCCAGGGCCCGTTTCACCCGATTCCCTGGCCGGCGCCAGCCGCCGGCCGGGCCCCTGCGCGCCGCATGCCGGCGCGAGGCTACCGACAAGGATGGGGCAAACCATCCGACACCATGATCGATGGAGCAGACATGATCTATATCCTGATGGGCGTTTCCGGCAGCGGCAAGTCGACGGTTGGCGCTATGCTGGCGGAACGCCTGGGCTGCGCATTCCATGACGCGGACGAGTTTCACAGCGCTGCCAACAAAGCCAAGATGCACGCCGGCATCCCGCTCACCGACGAAGACCGCTGGCCGTGGCTCGCGGCCATGCGTGCCGCGATCGACGCCGCCCGGGCCGAGGGCCGCACCCATGTGTTCAGCTGCTCCGCGCTGCGCCAGGCGTACCGCGACCGGCTGACGCCGCCCGATGGCGGCGTGACCTTTGTCTACATGAAGGGCGATGCGGCGTTGATTGGCTCGCGCCTGTCCTCGCGCACGGACCACTTCTTCAACCCGGCGCTGCTCCAGAGCCAGCTCGAAACGCTCGAGGAGCCCCGCGGCGCGCTCGTGCTCGATATCCGGCAGTCGCCGGAAGCGCTGGTGCAGGCCATCCTCGACGACGGCGAACGGCACCGCGTCAAGGTCGCGCACTGACCCTCCGGCGCGCCGCCTGCCACGACGCTGGCAGGCATCTTGCTAATCCCGTTTCCGTGCTGCGCAGCCGCAAGGACTTGCGGCTTTCGCTGGCGCAGGTATGCTGAAAGGGCCAGTCACTCGACAGCTGTATAGCCAGGAAAACAAGGGGGCGGCGATTCCGGTGGGAGGCCGGCAGGCCAGGCGACCAGGACGCCCCCCAATTTCACGGAGGGAAGGGCCATCATGGCGGCGCGTTTTTTCGACGAGATGCTGGATTGGCGGGATGACGAGAGGAATACCGTCATCCAGGCGGGGCAGGCATTGCCGGGCGGCCTGGTACGGCCACACTACCGGCACTTCGCGGACTGGCTGGCGCGCCAGTCCGGGAACACCATGGCCAACAAGCGCGCCGAGGCGGACCTGATCTTCCGCCGCGTGGGCATTACGTTCGCGGTCTACGGCGACAAGGACGAATCCAACAGCGGCACCGAGCGGACCATTCCGTTCGATGTGATCCCGCGCATCTTCCCGGCCAGCGAGTGGGCGACGCTGGAGAAAGGCCTGCGCCAGCGCGTGGCGGCGCTGAACCGGTTCATCCACGACATCTACCACGGGCAGGACATCATTCGCGCCGGCGTGATCCCGCCGGACCAGATCTACAACAACGCGCAGTACCGGCCCGAGATGCTCGGCGTGGACGTGCCGCGCGACATCTACGCGCACGTGGCGGGCATTGACGTGGTGCGTGCCGGCGAGGGCGAGTTCTACGTGCTCGAGGACAACCTGCGCGTGCCGTCGGGCGTGTCGTACATGCTCGAGAACCGCAAGATGATGATGCGCTTGTTCCCCGACCTGTTTGCGCGTAACCGCGTGGCGCCGGTTGCCCACTATCCCGACCTGCTGCTGGACATGCTGCGCGGGGTCTCGCCGCAGGCGATCACGGATCCGACCGTGGTGGTGCTGACGCCGGGCATGTACAACTCGGCGTACTTCGAGCACGCCTTCCTCGCGCAGCAGATGGGCGTGGAGCTGGTGGAAGGCAGCGACCTCTTCGTCGAGGACGAGCACCTGTACATGCGCACCACGCAGGGCCCGCAGCGCGTCGACGTGATCTACCGGCGCGTGGACGACGACTTCCTCGACCCGCTCGTGTTCCGGCACGATTCCTCGCTCGGCGCGGCGGGGCTGCTGTCGGTCTACCGCGCGGGCAATGTGAGCATCTGTAATGCCATCGGCACGGGCGTGGCCGACGACAAGTCGATCTACCCGTACGTGCCCGACATGATCCGCTTCTACCTTGGCGAAGAGGCAATCCTCAGCAACGTGCCGACCTATATGTGCCGGCGTCCCGACGACCTGCAGTACGTGCTCGACAACATGGCCGACCTGGTCGTCAAGGAAACGCACGGCGCGGGCGGTTACGGCATGCTGGTGGGGCCGGCGGCGACGCGCGCGGAGATCGATACCTTCCGCGAGGTGGTGAAGGCGCGGCCCGAGCAGTACATCGCGCAGCCGACGCTGGCCTTGTCCACGTGTCCGACCTATGTGGAATCGGGCATCGCGCCGCGCCATATCGACCTGCGCCCGTTCGTGCTGTCGGGGCGCGAGGTGCGCATGGTGCCGGGCGGGCTCACGCGCGTGGCGCTGCGCGAGGGCTCGCTGGTGGTGAATTCCTCGCAGGGCGGGGGTACCAAGGACACCTGGGTGCTGGAGCGCTGAACGCACCGCCCACGACCGCATTGCGAGGAGAACTACCATGCTGAGCCGCACCGCCGACCATCTGTTCTGGATGGCCCGCTATACCGAGCGCGCCGAAAATACCGCGCGCATGCTGGACGTCAACTACCAGACCTCGCTGCTGCCGCAGTCCGCGGAGGTGGCGGAGCAGGGCTGGTGGGCCATGCTCGACATCTCCGAGCTGACCAGCGCGTTCGACCACAAGTACGGACTGCTCACGCGCGACGACGTGATCGATTTCATGGTGCGCGACATGACCAACCCGTCGTCGATCATGAGCTGTCTGCGCGCGGCGCGCGAGAACGCGCGCGCGGTGCGCGGCTCGCTTACCACCGAGGTCTGGGAGACGGTCAATACCACCTGGCTCGACGTGCAGCGCATGATCGCGGACGGCGAGTTGCAGGACGACCCGTCGCGCTTCTTCGAGTGGGTCAAGTTCCGTTCGCACCTGGCGCGCGGCGTGCAGTTCGGCACGATGCTGAAGGATGACGCGTTTCACTTCATGCGGCTCGGCACCTTCCTCGAGCGTGCCGACAATACCGCGCGGATTCTCGACGTGAAGTTCCAGTCCTCGGGCAGCGACGACAGCGATCCCAACCGCGAGCAGAACGACTTCTACCACTGGGCAGCGGTGCTGCGCTCGGTATCGGGCTTCGAGGTCTATCGCAAGGTCTACCGCGCCGTCATCACGCCGCAGCGCGTGGCCGAACTACTGATCCTGCGGCCGGACATGCCGCGCTCGCTGGTGTCCAGCATGGACGAGGTCGTGGCCATCCTGGCGCTGGTCGGTAACCAGCACTCGGACGAGACCGAGCGGCAGGCTGGTAAACTGCATGCCGACCTGAAATTTGCCCGCATCGACGACATTTTTGCCGTCGGGCTGCACGCCTTCCTGACGAGCTTCCTCGAGCGCATCGGCGACATCGGCAACGGCATCAGCCGTGACTTCCTGGTGCCGCTGATGGCAGCCTAGTGGAGCAGCCGCCGCGCGACCCAAGAGGCGGCCATGCGCAGCAGTCGTCGCAGCGGCACTCCTGACACCGTGAAATACAAGATCCATCACCAGACCGTCTACCGCTACGCGGAGCCGGTGCGGCGCAGCGTGCACGAACTGCGGCTCGCGCCGCGCTCGGGTCCGCTGCAGGCCGTGCAGGCCTGGGAGCTGCAGGCGCCTGGCAACCTGTCCGAGGCGCGTGACGGCTTCGGCAATATCGTCCATAACTTCACCGTCAGCGGGCCGGCCAATAAGATCGCGATCACCGCGATCGGTGAGGTGCACGTCACTCGAGGAAACGAAGGCGCGGAACGCGACGGCCCCCATGCGTTCCGCGATGCACCCATGGCGGGTGAAGCGCGCGTGTCGCCTTTGTACTTCATCGGCGGTACGCCGCTCACCGCGGCCCCGCGGGAGATGCAGGCTTTCGCCGCGCCATTTCTGGCGGCGGGGCACGAGGTGCCGGCGCTGCTGGCGCTGGCCGATGGCATCGCCGAACGCGTGCGCTATGCGGCCAACACGACGCACGTCGGTACATCTGCCGCCGAGGCATTTCAACTGGGCAGCGGCGTATGCCAGGACCAGGCGCAAGTGATGGTGGCGGCCTGCCGCGCCTTCGGCATCCCCGCGCGCTACGTGAGCGGATACTTCTATGATCCGGCTGCGACCGAATTGGCTAGCCATGCCTGGACGGATGTCTGCCTGGATGCCAGCCGCGACCTGTGGTGCAGCATCGACGTCACGCACCGTTGCGTCACGGACCACCGGCACGTTCGCCTGGCCGTGGGACGAGACTACCAGTCCGCGGCACCGGTCCGGGGCATCCTGGAAGGCGGCAGCGGCGAGACCCTGCAAGTCAATATCGCCATCATCCCCGTGACCGACTGATGTGATGCGTGCCGCACCATGCAGGTGCGGCACGTCACCTGGGCGGTGCGCAGCAGGTGTTTCACCAGCTTGGCGGTGGGCGTGCGCGGCAATGGCTCGCACAGCAGTAACGGATCCCGGCGATATCGTCGTCGAAGCCGTTGCCACCCTCTCGTCGAAGCTGCGATGGCCCTCCGGCACGCTGTCGGCGGCTGAGCGGGGCCAGTCCGGGGCGCCTTGCCCGAAATCGAAATCCGAACACTGTCTCGAAACCGGTGATGCCGGCGCCCGCAGCAGGCCAGCGGGCGCTAGAATTCCCGCTGCAACCCCGCACGGTTCCGACGACAAGACCATGACCTACTGTGTTGCCATGCGGCTCGATGCCGGCCTGGTGTTCCTTTCCGATTCGCGCACCAATGCCGGTGTCGACGCGATTTCCACCGCACGCAAGATGACGGTGTTCGAAGAGCCTGGCGACCGCGTGATGGTGCTGCTGACCGCCGGCAATCTTGCCATCAGCCAGTCGGTGCGCCAGTGCCTGGTCGAGGGGCGCGACGAGAAGCGCTCGCTATGGACCGCGCGCGATATGTTCGAGGCCGCTTCCATCGTCGGCGATGCCGTGCGCCAGGTGCACAAGCGCGATGCCCATGCGATGCGCGATGCCGGCATCGAGTTCAATGTGAGCCTGATCTTCGGCGGGCAGATCCGCGGCGAGCGCATGCGGCTGTTCAACGTCTACGCGGCCGGCAATTTCGTCGAGGCCACGCCCGAGAACTGCTATTTCCAGATCGGAGAAGCCAAGTACGGCAAGCCGATCATCGACCGCGTGGTGCACCCGTCGCTGCCGCTCGGCGAAGGCGCCAAATGCGCGCTGATCTCGATGGATTCGACACTGAAGTCGAACATCTCCGTGGGCCTGCCGCTCGATCTGCTGGTCTACGAGGCCGACACGCTGCGGGTCACGCACTTCGTCAACATCGACGAGAAGAACGCCTATTTCCGCATGATCCGCGACACCTGGGGCCAGCGCCTGCGCCAGGTGTTCGGCGAGATCCATGACCCGGAGTGGGATGCCTCGCGCGAGGCCGAGTTTCCGCTTGCGCGCACGGACGAGGCCGACCGCTGGGGGCAGCCGGTGCGGGCCACGCGCGAGCGTTCGCGCACGCAGGACTGAGCGGGGCGGGGCGATGCGCGAGATCATCCATTTTTCCCATGCCAATGGCTTTCCGGTGCCGACCTACCGCAAGCTGTTCGCCGAACTCGAGGGCGATTTCGAGTTCCGCGCCGTCGAGCGCTACGGGCACCGGCCCGAATATCCGGTGACGCGCGGCTGGCCGCATCTGGTGGAGGAGCTGCTCGATCTGGTGCAGCGCCAGTACCGCGAGCCGGTATGGCTGGTCGGGCATTCGCTTGGCGGCTTCCTGTCGCTGATGGCCGCGCTGCGGCGCCCCGAGTGGGTGCGCGGCGTGGTGATGCTCGATTCGCCGATCATCGCGGGCTGGCGCGCGTCGTTGCTGAAGACAGCGCAGATGCTCGGCATGGACGAGAAGCCGGGCCCCGCCGCGGTGACCAAAAACCGGCGCACGCACTGGCCGGATGCCGAAGCGGTCTGGGAGCACTTCCGGTCGAAACCGAACTTCGCGATCTGGGATCAGGAAATGCTGCGCGACTATGCGCTGCATGGGACCGAGCCGACCGGCAAGGACAGCGAGCGGCAGCTGCGCTTCAACCGCGAGGTGGAATACTGGATCTACCGCACGCTGCCGACCGGCCTGGGCCGCAAGGTAGCGCGCGGTGCGCCGGTACCGGTCGGCTTCGTGGCCGGCACGAAATCACGCGAGGTCAGGCAATGTGGACTTGGCGCCACGCGCAAGCTGGTCGGCGAGAACCTGCGCTTCATCGAAGGCGGCCATCTCTACCCGATGGAGCGGCCGCAGGAGACCGCGCAACTGATCCGCGAACTGATCGCCGGAATGCGGCGCGACGGGCGCTGAACCGCAAGCGGCGAATGCGCCGCAGAGGCGCCGAAGACCGGCCGCCGGCCTGCGCTTGTCACAAATTTCCGGGCCTGCGGGGGACGGGGTCTCATGTATAATCCCGATTTCCCCGGCAAGCTCGGTTTATGACCAAATTCGTCTTCGTCACCGGTGGCGTCGTCTCTTCTCTCGGCAAGGGCATCGCTGCTGCCTCGCTCGCGGCCATTCTTGAGTCGCGCGGCCTCAAAGTCACCCTCCTCAAGCTAGATCCCTACATCAACGTCGATCCCGGCACGATGAGCCCCTTCCAGCATGGCGAGGTGTTCGTCACGGAAGACGGCGCGGAAACCGACCTCGATCTCGGCCACTACGAGCGTTTCGTCTCGGCCAAGATGCGCAAGTCGAACAACTTCACCACGGGCCAGATCTACGAATCGGTGATCCGCAAGGAACGCCGCGGCGAATACCTGGGCAAGACCGTGCAGGTGATCCCGCACATCACCAACGAGATCCAGGCCTTCATCGAGAAGGGCGCCGCTGCCTCGCACGACGGCAAGGCCGACGTGGCGCTGGTGGAAATCGGCGGTACCGTCGGTGACATCGAATCGCTGCCGTTCCTGGAAGCCGCGCGCCAGATGAGCCTGCGCATGGGCCGCAACCGCTGCGCGTTCGTGCACCTGACCCTGGTGCCGTTCATTGCCAGCGCCGGCGAGCTGAAGACCAAGCCGACGCAGCACTCGGTGCAGAAGCTGCGCGAAATCGGCATTTCGCCGACCGCGCTGCTGTGCCGCGCCGACCGCCCGATCCCGGACGACGAACGCGCCAAGATTTCGCTGTTCGCCAACATCCCCCAGGACGCCGTGATTTCGGTGTGGGATGCTGACAGCATCTACAAGATCCCGCAGATGCTCAACGAGCAGGGCCTCGACCGCCTGATCTGCGAAGAGCTGCGCCTGGACCCGAAGCCGGCCGACCTGTCGATGTGGCAGAAGCTGGTCAACGCGCAGGAAAACCCGCAGCACGAGATCACCATCGGCATGGTTGGCAAGTACGTCGACCTGACCGAGTCGTACAAGTCGCTGATCGAGGCGCTGCGCCACGCCGGCATGCACACCGCCACGCGCGTGAACATCGAGTACATCGATTCCGAGGAACTTGAATCGGGCCACCTGGAAGTGCTGGCCCCGCTGGACGCCATCCTGGTGCCGGGCGGCTTCGGCAAGCGCGGCACGGAAGGCAAGATCCGCGCGATCCAGTACGCTCGCGAGAACAAGATTCCGTACCTGGGTATCTGCCTGGGCATGCAGCTCGCCGTGATCGAGTTTGCCCGCCACGTGGCAAACATGGCTGACGCCAACTCGACCGAATTCAACCTGGAAACCGAACACCCGGTGGTCGCGCTGATCACCGAGTGGGTCGACCGCGAAGGCAAGGTCGAGCAGCGTTCGGCGGAATCGGATCTGGGCGGCACCATGCGCCTGGGCGCGCAGCGCGTGCCGGTGAAGGAAGGGACCAAGGCCGCGTCGATCTACGGCGCCGAGGTCAACGAGCGTCACCGTCACCGCTACGAGGTCAACAACCACTATGTGCCGACGCTCGAAGACGCCGGCATGGTGATCTCCGCGCGCACCCCGACCGAGAACCTGCCCGAGATGATGGAGCTGCCGGAGTCGATGCACCCGTGGTTCGTCGGCGTGCAGTTCCACCCGGAATTCACCTCCACGCCGCGCGACGGCCACCCGCTGTTCAAGGCCTACGTCGAAGCCGCGCTGGCCGGCCAGCAGCGCAAGGGCGCCTGAAGCCGGGCGCCAAGCAGGAGACTGTCATGAAACTCTGTGGATTCGAGGCTGGCCTCGACAAGCCGTTCTTCCTGATCGCCGGCCCGTGCGTGATCGAGTCCGAGCAGATGGCGCTCGATACCGCCGGCGAGCTCAAGAAGATCACCGGCGAGCTGGGTATCCCGTTCATCTACAAGTCGTCGTTCGACAAGGCCAACCGTTCGTCGGGCAAGTCGTTCCGCGGCCTTGGGATGGAGAAGGGCCTGGAGATCCTGGCGACCGTGAGGCGCGAGATCGGCGTGCCGGTGCTGACCGACATCCACGAGATCGACGAGGTCAAGCCGGTGGCGGCCGTGGTCGATGTGCTGCAGACGCCGGCGTTCCTGTGCCGCCAGACCGATTTCATCCGTGCCTGCGCCCAGAGCGGCAAGCCGGTGAATATCAAGAAGGGCCAGTTCCTGGCGCCGCACGACATGAAGAACGTGATCGACAAGGCCCGCGACGCCGCGCGCGAAGCCGGCCTGCCGGACGACGTCTTCATGGCCTGCGAGCGCGGCGTGTCCTTCGGCTACAACAACCTGGTCTCGGACATGCGCTCGCTCGCGATCATGCGCGAGACCGGCGCCCCGGTAGTGTTCGACGCCACTCACTCGGTGCAGCTGCCGGGCGGGCAGGGTACCAGTTCGGGCGGTCAGCGCGAGTTCGTGCCCGTGCTGTCGCGTGCTGCGGTGGCCACCGGCGTGGCCGGGCTGTTCATGGAAACGCACCCGGACCCGAGCAAGGCCATGTCCGATGGCCCGAACGCGGTGCCGCTGTCGCGCATGAAGGAACTGCTGGCCGTGCTCAAGGACCTCGACACGCTGGTCAAGCGTGCCGGCTTCCTTGAAGACAACTTCGGCTGGCCTGCCTGCGCCTGAACAGGCCCCGGTTTGTCACTGCCGCTAGGCCGGCCGTGACAAACCGTATCGAAAGACAATACAAAACATCGGGAGATACAGCATGGCCGCCGGCTATATCATCGCCTACGTCGACGTGACGGACCCCCAGCAGTACGAGGAATACAAGGTGCTCTCCAGCAAGGCCATGCAGATCCATGGCGCGGAAGTGCTGGTGCGCGGCGGCAAGTCCGAGAACCTTGAAGGGGAATGGGCGCCCACCCGCGTCGTCGTGCTGAAATTCCCCAGCTTCGACGCCGCCAAGGCCTTCCATGACGGGGAGGCCTACCGTGCTGCCCGCAAGGCACGCGAGCATGCGGCGCGCATGAACATGATCGTGGTCGAGGGCGCGGCCTGAGCCGGCAAGCCCTGTTTTGCCTTTTCCGGGCGCGTGACATCGCCCTGACACACGAGCAGGTTGCAGTAATCAGCAGCAGCAAGAATCAACAGTCAGAGAGGAATTCATGAGTGCAATCGTAGATATCATCGGTCGCGAGGTTCTCGACTCGCGTGGCAATCCCACCGTCGAATGCGACGTGCTGCTGGAATCCGGCGTGATGGGCCGTGCGGCTGTGCCGTCGGGCGCGTCGACCGGTTCGCGCGAAGCCATCGAGCTGCGCGACGGCGACAAGAGCCGCTACCTGGGCAAGGGCGTGCTGAAGGCTGTCGAGCATATCAACACCGAGATCTCCGAAGCCATCATGGGCCTGGACGCTTCCGAGCAGGCCTTCCTGGACCGCACCCTGATCGACCTGGACGGCACCGAGAACAAGAGCCGCCTGGGCGCCAACGCCATGCTGGCGGTGTCGATGGCCGTGGCCAAGGCCGCCGCCGAAGAAGCCGGGCTGCCGCTGTACCGCTATTTCGGCGGCTCGGGCGCGATGCAGATGCCGGTGCCGATGATGAACATCGTCAACGGCGGCGCGCACGCCAACAACAGCCTGGACATCCAGGAATTCATGATCATGCCGGTGTCGGCGAGCAGCTTCCGTGAAGCCCTGCGCTGCGGCGCCGAGGTCTTCCACGCGCTGAAGAAGATCCTGGCCGACAAGGGCATGTCCACCGCCGTGGGCGACGAGGGCGGCTTCGCCCCGAACTTCTCGTCGAACGAGGAGTGCCTGAACACCATCGTCCAGGCCGTCGAGAAGGCCGGCTACCGCATGGGCGAGGACGTGCTGCTGGCGCTGGACTGCGCCGCCAGCGAGTTCTACCACGAAGCCGAAGACGTGTACCAGCTCGAAGGCGAAGGCCTGAAGCTGTCGTCGACGCAATTCGCCGACTACCTGGCCAACCTGTGCGACAAGTTCCCGATCGTCTCGATCGAGGACGGCATGGCCGAAGGCGACTGGGACGGCTGGAAGACGCTGACCGAAAAGCTGGGCACGCGCGTTCAGCTGGTGGGCGACGACCTGTTCGTGACCAACACCAAGATCCTGAAGGAAGGCATCGAGAAGGGCATCGGCAACTCGATCCTCATCAAGATCAACCAGATCGGCACGCTGACCGAGACCTTCGCCGCCATCGAGATGGCCAAGCGTGCCGGCTACACCGCCGTGATCTCGCACCGTTCGGGCGAAACCGAAGACAGCACCATTGCCGACATCGCCGTGGGCACCAACGCCGGCCAGATCAAGACCGGTTCGCTGTCGCGTTCGGACCGTATCTCGAAGTACAACCAGCTGCTGCGCATCGAGGAAGACCTCGGCGATATCGCCAGCTACCCGGGCAAGAGCGCGTTCTACAACCTGCGCTGAACCAGCGCAGGCACCTGACGCGCCCCTGACGGCGGCGGCACGGACTCGATCCGTGCCGCCGCCGTTTTTGTATCCGGATTTGTATCGAAATCTGGCCGGCATTGCCTTCCGGCCCGAGTTCGCACATCATTGTGCGGAAATTTTTGTCCGCCACGCCTCATGCGCCTGATTTCTTTGCTGTTGTTCGTGCTGTTGCTCGCCATCCAGTATCCGCTCTGGCTCGGCAAGGGCGGCTGGCTGCGCGTCTGGGAACTGAACCGGCAAGTCGAGGAGCAGGTCACTCACAATCAGACGCTGAAGCTGCGCAATGCCAAGCTGGAGGGGGAAGTGAAGGACTTGCAGGACGGTACGGGTGCCATCGAGGAGCGTGCCCGCTACGAGCTGGGCATGGTGAAGGATGGCGAGGTGTTCGTGCAGTTCGTCGCGCCGGCGCCCAAGGTCAGCGCCACGCCGCCGCTGCCGCCGCCGCCGAACTCGCCCGCAGCCACCGGTCACCACTGAGCACTCGCCAGCTGGCCGGCCCAGGCGCGGCCGGCTTTGTCATCTTTACCACCAGTATGGGTAGCCGCCCCAGTAGCCGGGCGAGCTGACGCTCATGCCACCGCCCCAGTGGCCGCCACCCCAGCCTCCATAGAACAGGTTCCAGCTCGTATTGGGATAGGCATACGCCGCGCGGTAGGCCGCTTCGGCCGCCTGTTGCCGGCCGATGGCGGCTTCCTGGTCACGCAGGATCTGCTGGTTCAGGGCATCGAGCTGCTGAATCTGCCCGACGCTGAGCGGGGCCGTAGATGCGGCATCCGGGGCCAGGCGCGCAGTGGCGGGCGTGCCGTTGATATCGCGCGGTACCGGGGCGGCACAGCCGCCAGCCAGCAGTGCGGCAGCCAGCAATGCTGGCAGGACAGGCAGGGAGCGAGACAGACGGGCGACGGACATGGCAGCGACCAATGACGGGTTGGAGCGTCGGCGCCAGCCTTGAGGCGACGGCGCCATCGATATCAGCTTAGCCGTTGGACTTGCACCCTGCCGGGTGGTTCGCACCCGACATGTCCGCTGCACCGCCGGCCCAATGGGCCAGTCCGGGGATCAGTGCTGGTGATGAACGCCTTCGCCAGCGCCGGTGGCGACATGCGCGGGCGTGAACAGCTGGGCGCAGTCCACCGCATCGAATTCATAGCGCTGGCCGCAGAAATCGCAATGGATCTCCACATTGCCGCGTTCGGCCACGATGCCGTCAATCTCGTCCTGTCCCAGTGACTGCAGCATGCCCGCCACCTTGGCACGCGAGCACGAGCAATGGAAGTGCGGGGTGAGCGGCTCGAAGACGCGCAGCCCGGCCTCTTGCAGGTCTTCCCAGAACAGGCGGCGCAGCAGCGTGTCCGGCGTCTCGGCCAGCAGCTCTTCCGCTTTCAGCGTGTGGCCGAGCTGGCAGGCGCGGTCCCAGGTGTCCAGGTCCTGCGCACGGCCGTGGCCCGACAGGGCCGCACCGGTTTCGCCGACTTCCTGCGTGCCGCCGTAGGACGGCAGCTTCTGCAGCAGCATGCCGGCCGCAGTATGGTCGTCGGCGGCCAGCCACAGGCGCGTGTCGAGCTGCTCGGAGGCCTGCATGTAGTGCTCCAGCACGGCGCTCATGCTGGCCAGCGGACCATGGGTGTCAGCCAGCGGCACGATGCCTTGATAGGGCTGCTGGCCCGGCAGCTTGTCCTTCGGGTCGAGCGTAATGGCAAAGCGGCCGTGGCCGTGGACATTGACGAGGTCGGGCAGCGTGGCGTCGTCGGCGATCTGCACGCCTTCCGCCAGTTTTGCGGTGGCGCGCATCGACAGGTCGGACAGGCACTCCACCACCAGCATGCGCACCGGGCCATCGCCATGCAGCTGCATCACGAGCGCGCCGTTGAACTTGAGGTTGGCCGACAGCAGCGCGGCGGCAGCCATCATCTCGCCCAGCACGCGCCGCACCGGCGCGGGATAGGCGTGGCGGTTCAGCACTTCGCGCCAGGTGGCTTCCATGCGGACCAGTTCGCCGCGCACGGGGGCCGCGTCGAACAGGAATTTCTGCAGGGTGTCGGTAGTGGTCGTATCAGTCACAATAATCTGTCTGTCAATCGGTTGTAGCTGCCGCGGTGCCTGTCAGTCGATCCGCTTGAGCTGTTGCTTGTACATGGCCTGGCGCGTGGCGTAGGTCTCGGCATTGCGGTACAGGTTGGCCACGTCCTGGTCGGTCAGTTCGCGCACCACCTTGGCCGGAGCGCCCAGGATCAGCGAACGGTCCGGGAACACCTTGCCCTCGGTCACCACGGCACCCGCGCCAACCAGGCATTCCTTGCCGATCACGGCGCGGTTCAGCACCACCGCCTGGATGCCGATCAGCGAGCCCTCGCCAACGGTGCAGCCGTGCAGCATGGCCTGGTGGCCGATCGAGACCTTGTCGCCCAGCGTCAGCGGGCAGCCCGGGTCGGTATGCAGCACGGAGCCTTCCTGGATGTTGGTGTCGGCACCGACCACGATCGGTTCGTTGTCGCCCCGGATCACCACGCCCGGCCATGCACTGGCGCGCGACTTCAGCGTCACGTTGCCGATGATGGTGGCTTCGGGGGCCACGTAGGCGTCCTGATCGATATTGGGAACGAGTTCGCCGAGCTGGTACAGCGCCATGGAATCTCCTGCACGAAAGTTGTTATCTGGGGATTGCCGCCGGCCTTTAAAGAGCCGGGAGTTGTCGCGGCCGGCCTTGGCGCCGGCTCGCCGCATGCATGGCCGGGAGCGCCCGGCGCGGCTCTACAATGGCGGCAGACCGGATTTTACGCCCATGCCAGAGATTTCACCCGACGCCCATTTGCCTGATCCTCCACAAACGTTGCGCCAGCAGGCACTCGGCGTGCTTTGCCTGACCGATGCGAGGGACAAGGCCAAGGCCGCGCGCGCACTGTTCCGGGACTTCGCGCAGGCCGATGCCGCTCGTTTGGGGGCGGAAGATCACATTGCCGCCGACGCGGCGCAGCGCATTCCGGGCCGCCCGCCGCGGCCCGAACTGGTGCCGCCGCAACGGGTCCAGCGTCGCCGCTCGCTGCATACCGATGACGGGCGCGCCGCCATGATTCACGCGCTGTGCCACATCGAATTCAACGCCATCAACCTGGCGCTCGACGCGGTCTGGCGCTTTCCCTGCATGCCGGCGGACTACTACCGCGACTGGCTGCGCGTGGCCGACGAGGAGGCGCTGCATTTCACGTTGCTGGCCGACCATCTCGGCACGCTTGGCTTTGGCTATGGCGATTTCCCTGCCCACAACAGCCTGTGGGAGATGTGCGACCGCACCGCGGGCGACGTGCTGGCGCGCATGGCGCTGGTGCCGCGCACGCTGGAAGCGCGCGGGCTCGATGCCTCGCCACCGGTGCGCGCGAAGCTGGCCGGTGCGGGCGACCACGCGGCCGCCGCCATCATCGACATCATCCTGCGCGATGAAGTGGGGCACGTGGCCATCGGCAACCGCTGGTACCGCTGGCTTTGCGAGCAGCGCGGGCTCGACCCGGTATCGACCTATGCCGCGCTGGCGCTGCAGCACCGCGCGCCGAAACTGCGCGGCCCGTTCAACCTCGCTGCGCGCCGCGCCGCCGGTTTCGACGAGGATGAGCTGGCATGGCTGGAGGCCTCGGCCGGTTAGCGCTTGCCGGCCGCACGCTCCTGCTCCAGCAGCCTGAGCACCCGTCGCTGGACTTTCCCGGTAGTCGTCATCGGCAACTGGTCGATGAACTCGATCTTCTTCGGGTATTCGTAAGGCGCGAGCTGGTCGCGCACGTGCTCCTGCAATGCGGTCACCAGCGCGGCGTCGCTGTCGAACGAGCGCGCCACCGCAGGCGTGAGCACGATGAAGGCCTTGACCACCGCGCCGCGCTCCGCATCCGGCGAAGGCACCACCGCGCAGTTGGACACGGCCGGATGCTTGAGCAGGCAGTTCTCGATCTCGCTCGGGCCGATGCGGTAGCCCGACGACTTGAAGACATCGTCGGCACGGCCCTGGTACCAGAGGTAGCCGTCGGCATCGACGCGGGCCAGGTCGCCGGTGCGGCACCAGCGCTGGCCGTCGCGCTCCACATACCTGGCGGCGGTGGCCGCTTCGTTCTTCCAGTAGCCGAGGAAAAAGACCGGATCGGGATGGCCGTGGATGTCGGTGGTGCAGACCGCGACCTCGCCATCCTCGCCGGGCACGCACGGCCGGCCTTCGTCATCGATGACCTGTACGCGATGGCCCGGGTAGGGCCGGCCCATCGAGCCCGGCCGTGCCGGCCAGCCCAGGCGCGCCTCGTCGTGCTGGGCTGTGCAGTTGCCGACGATGTAGTTGATCTCGGTCTGGCCGAACATCTCGTTGACGATCACGCCCATGGCATCGCGGCACCAGCTGAAGACGGTTTCGCCGACCGCTTCGCCGGCGCTCATCAGCGCGCGCAGCTTCAGCGTGTAGCGTTGCCGCGGGTCGGGGCAGGCCTTCATCATCTGCTTGAGCGCGGTCGGAAACAGGAAGGTGTTGGTGACGGCGTAGCGCTCTAGCAGCTCGAACGCGCGCTCGGCCGAGAACCGGCCCTGGTAGCCGAGGATCGGCTTGCCGAAATAGAGCGCCGGCATCAGTGCATCCCACAGGCCGCCGGTCCAGGCCCAGTCGGCGGGGCTCCAGAATACGTCGTCGTCCTGCGGATACCAGTTCTGCGAGCAGACAAAGCCGGGGAGGTTGCCGATCAGCGCCCGGTGCGGGATCAGCGCGCCCTTGGGCGGCCCCGTGGTGCCGCTGGTGTAGATCAGCACGGCGGCTTCCTCGGCCTTGGTTTGCTCGGCTGTGAAGGTCGGCAGTTGCGCGGCCAGCAGGACGTCCCAGTCGTGGTCGCCGCGCCCGCGCGCTTCGCCGGCGGCGATCACGGTGGCGAGCGTCGGACATTCCGGGCGCGCGGCGAGAACGTTGTCGATCGAGGTCTCATCCGCGATCGCCACGACAGACTCGCTGTGGCCGATGCGGTAGGCCAGCGCCTCGGGCCCGAACAACATCGACAGCGGTGTGGCGATGGCGCCGAGCTGAAAGATCGCCATGTAGGCAATGGCGGTCTCGATGCGTTGCGGCATCACGATGGCAACGCGGTCGCCACGCTGCACGCCAAGCCCGCGCAGCGCTGCCGACAGCCGGTTGGATTCGGCTTGCAGGTACGCGCAACTGAAGGCGTCGCGGCGCCCATCCTCATGCTCGGTATAGACCGCAATGTGGTCGGCCGTGGCCGGGTCGCGTGCCCAGCGGCCACAGCACGCTTCAGCCAAGTTGAAGTGCGCGGGCACCTCCCAGCGGAAAGTATCGTAGAGCGACTGGTAATCGTCGCGCCGGCTCGCCGGCAGGCCCGCTGCAGCCATCCTGCTGTCTCCTTGTCAGTCTCGCTATAATTCTGCGAACGATCGTTCGATTTTAAGCGGGCTTCCACGCCGGCCTCCGGGGCCGGGCGAGGCTGGGAAAGCCTGCAACCAGGGGAGACAGATGACCATCAAGGAAACCTCGCGTTCTGAATTTATCACGTTACGTGGGCTGCGCTATCACGTGCGGCAGTGGGGAACGCCGGGCGCGCCGAAGCTGTTCATGCTGCATGGCTGGATGGACGTGGCGGCATCGTTCCAGTTCCTGGTCGACTGCCTGGAGCGGGAGTGGCACGTGATCGCGCCCGACTGGCGCGGCTTTGGCGAAAGCGACTGGCCGACGCACTATCCGGGCACGCAGTCATACTGGTTTGCCGACTACCTCGCCGACCTGGAGGCGCTGCTCGACCACTACCAGCCCGACGGGCAGGTGGACCTGGTGGGGCACAGCATGGGTGCCAATGTGTCTTGCCTGTATGCGGGCATCCGCCCCGGGCGTGTGCGCCGGGTAGTGGATCTGGAAGGGTTCGGCTTGACGCAGACACGTGCCGAGCAGGCGCCGAAACGCTACGCGCGCTGGCTCGACGAATTGCGCCAGGGGCCGGAGCTGCGTACCTACGACGATCTTGCCGGCGTGGCGGCGCGGCTGCAGAAGACCAATCCGCGGCTGCCCGACGACCGCGCCGCGTTCCTTGCCGAACACTGGTCGCGCCGCAACGAGGCCGGGCGCTGGGAGATCCTTGGCGATCCGGCGCACAAGCTGGTGAACCCGATGCTGTACCGCCTCGACGAGATCATGGCGATCTGGGCGCAGGTGAGCGCCCCGGTGCTGCATGTGGAGGCGCGCGATTCGGAAACGCTGCGCCATATCGCCCACAAGCAGACGCTCGAGGAATTCCGCGAGCGCTTCCGCGCGTTCCGCGATTTCCGCGAGGCGGTGATCGATGATGCGGGCCACATGCTGCACCATGACCAGCCCGCCGCGGTGGCAGCGCTGATCGAGTCGTTCTGCACCTGAGCGCGCGGTGCTCAGGCGTGCGTGAGCTTTTCTTTAAGCGCCGCGTTGTTGCTGGTGTGCACGTGCACCAGCGACTTCTCGGGAAACGCGTAGTGATAGGCCTTGCGCAAGGCCAGCGCGGCCTCGTGGAAGCCTGACAGGATCAGCTTCTGCTTGTTGGCGTAGTAGGCGATGTCGCCGGCCGCGAAAATGCCGCGCCGCGAGCTTTCGTAGGTGGTGGTGTCGACCAGGATGCGGCCGGCGCGCATGTCCATGTCCCACTGCGCGATCGGGCCGGGTTCCGAGACCAGTCCGTAGAGCGCCACCAGTTCGTCCGCGGGCAGGGTCTGGACGCCGTCGCGGCTGCGGACCTCGATCTCCGTGAGCGCGGCATCGTTGCCCTCGCCGCTGGTCTTGAGCGCGCCAAGCATGCCGACGACGAAATCCATCTCGCCGGCCGCCACGGCCGCGTGCATTTCCGCCACCGTGCCGTCGGCGGCGCGGAAGCCATCGCGCCGGTGCAGCAGCGTGACGCGCGCAGCCACCTTGCGCAGCGCGAGCGCCCAGTCCAGCGCGGAATCACCGCCGCCTGCTACGATCACGCGCTTGCCGGCGAAGCGCGACACGTCGCGCACCGCGTAATGCACATGACGGCCTTCCAGCGCCGGGGCTTCCGGCAGCGACACGCGCTGCGGCGCAAAGGCGCCGGCACCGGAGCAGACCAGCACGGCGGCAACGTCGAAGCGCTTGCCGTTGTCGGTGGTCACCAGCAGGCGCGGATGGCCGTGGCCCTGTACGGGCAGCACTTCGGTCACGCCCTCGGCACGCTGGTTGAAGTGCATCGGGAAGGCAAAGGGCGCGCACTGTTCCAGCAGGCGGTCCACGAGATCCTGGGCCAGGCAGCCCGGCACGGCCGGGATGTCGTAGATCGGCTTCTCGGGGTATAGCTCGGTGCATTGGCCGCCGGCGCGATCCAGCACATCGATCAGCTCGCATTTCAGGCCAAGCACGCCGGCCTGGAAGGCGGCGAACAGGCCAACCGGGCCGGCTCCGACGATCAGCACGTCGGTGGTGGTGGTGTCGGCGGTCCCGGGCAGGGCAGTGGCGTTGTCGGTGGGCATTGGCTTGAGTGCGGCGGAAATTCCAAAACCCGACTATACCGCGCCGCCGGCGCCGTCCCGCCGACGCCAGCGTTGCCGGCAAGGGCTTTGCGTTGCGGCGCCGCGTACCGGTCGAGCCAGCCCGAAGGCACATAGGGGGAGTAGAATAGCCACATGCCCGACCCCCGCACACTCAACGCCGACCTGCACTGCCATTCCACCGTGTCCGACGGCACACTGTCGCCACGCGCCGTGGCCGAGCGCGCGCATGCCGGCGGCGTGCGGTTGTGGTCGCTCACGGACCACGACGAGGTCGGTGGCCAGGCCGAGGCGCGTGCCGCTGCCGAGGCCCTGGGCATGCGCTATGTCCCGGGCGTCGAAGTCTCGGTGACGTGGGCCGGGCAGACCGTGCATATCGTCGGCCTGCGGATCGACCCGTTCTGCCCGGAGCTGATCGACGGGCTGGCCGACACGCGCTCGGGCCGTGCGCGGCGGGCCCGCGATATTGGGGACGCGTTGGCGAAGATCGGCATCGAAGGTGCCTACCAGGGCGCGCTCAAGCATGTCGGCAACCCGGACCTGATCTCGCGAACCCATTTCGCCCGCTGGCTAGTGGACGAGGGCTACTGCGCCACGATCAGCGACGTCTTCAGCCAGTACCTGTCCGAGGGGCGGCCTGGCTACGTGGGGCATCGCTGGGCGAACCTGTCCGAGGCCATTGGCTGGATCCGCGCGGCTGGCGGCATTGCCGTAATGGCCCACCCGGGTCGCTACAACTACACCGATACGCAGCACGATGCGCTATTCGACGAGTTCACGGCGCTGGGTGGCGGCGCGGTCGAGGTGGTGACGGGCAGCCACACGCCGGACCAGTACCGGCGCTACGCCGACGTGGCCCGGCACTACGGCCTGCTGGCATCGCGCGGCTCGGACTTCCACGGTCCCGGCGAGGGGCGCGTGGAACTGGGTGCCTTGCCTCCCTTGCCCGCTACGGTCACGCCCGTATGGCACGACTGGTAACCTGCCCAGACCGCCGGGCTGGCGCGGGCGAGAGTGCCTGGCCGCCGGCCGCGAATCCCGTCCGAACCCGCACCTGAGCCCGGCCATGTCACAGTACTTCGAGATCCACCCGCTCAACCCGCAGTCGCGCCTCGTCAAGCAGGCCGCGCAGATCATCCGCCAGGGCGGGCTGATCGCGCTGCCGACCGACTCCAGCTATGCGCTCGCCTGCCAGCTTGACGACAAGGCGGCGGTGGAGCGCCTGCGCCGGCTGCGCGGCATCGATGACAAGCACCATCTCACGCTGATGTGCAGCGACCTGTCCGAGCTGGGCAGCTTCGCGCGTGTCGACAACCGGCAGTACCGCTGGATCAAGGGCGCCACGCCGGGGCCGTACGTCTTCATCCTCGAGGCGACCAAGGAAGTGCCGCGCCGGCTGTCGCACCCGGCCCGCAAGACCATCGGCGTGCGCGTGCCCGATCACGCCATCCCGCTGGCGCTGCTGGCCGAAGGCGGCGAACCCCTGCTGACCGCGACGCTGCAAATGCCCGGCGACGAGGAGCCGATGAACGATCCCGCGGAGATCCGGGCACGGCTCGAGAAGCTGCTGGACCTCGTGATTTGCGGCGGGCCCGCGCCGGCCCAGCCCACGACCGTGATCGACCTGACCAGCGGCGAACCGGAACTGGTGCGCGCCGGAAGGGGCGACATCGCACGCTTCGGCCTCTGAATTCCCGCCGGTGAGTGATCCGGCAGCCAGCCTGCCCGGTACAATAAGCCTCATGGATTCTTCCCTCATTCAAACCTTTGCCGTCTATGCCCTGCCGGTGCTGTTCGCGATCACGCTGCACGAGGCATCGCACGGCTATGTGGCCAAGCACTTCGGCGACACCACTGCCTATGCGCTGGGGCGCGTGAGCCTGAACCCGGCGCGGCACATCGATCCGATCGGCACCATCGCCGTGCCGTTGCTGCTGTACCTGCTGACGAGCGGTCAGTTCGTGTTTGGCTACGCCAAGCCCGTACCGGTCGATTTCGGGCGGCTGCGCAACCCGCGCTGGCATGGCATGTGGGTGGCACTGGCCGGGCCGGCCAGCAATGTCGTGCAGGCCTTCCTGTGGGCGCTGATCGCGATCGGGCTGGCCTGGGCGCGGGTGTCCGAGCCGTTCTTCAGCGAAATGGCGCGCGCCGGGGTGCTGGTCAACCTGGTGGTGGCGGCGTTCAACCTGTTCCCGATTCCGCCACTGGACGGTGGCCGCGTGCTGACCGCACTGCTGCCGCCGCGCGTGGCCTATTCGGTGTCGCGCATCGAGCCGTATGGCATTTTCGTCGTGCTGGCCCTGGTCGCGGCCGGCGTGATCACGTCGGTCTGGATGCGGCCGGTGATCAACCTGCTCAGCTCGATCGTGGAGTTGATGCTGCGGCCAATCATCATGCTGTTGCAGTAAGGTGCTGTCCATGCTCGCCCACGCGCCGACCGGCGCTCCGTCTGAATGGGTCACGCGCTGGGCCCACCTCGTGCGTCCGGCAGGCCGGGTGCTCGATCTCGCATGCGGCAGCGGCCGCCATGCGCGCTGGTTTGCCGAACGCGGCCATGCGGTGGTCGGCGTCGACCGCGATGCCGAAGCCATTGCGGCGCTGCCAGCGCCCATTGCCGGGCGCGTCGAGGACCTTGAGCAGGGCACATGGCCGCTCGCCGGCGAGGCGCCGTTCGATGCCGTGGTTGTCACCAATTACCTGCATCGCCCGCTGTGGTCCGACCTTGCCGATGCGCTGGCACCGGGCGGCGTGCTGCTGTATGAGACCTTTGCCAGCGGAAACGAGACCGTCGGCAAGCCCTCGCGGCCTGATTTCCTGCTGCAACCCGGCGAACTGCTGGAAGTGGCGCGCATGCACGGACTGCGTGTGATCGGCTATGAGGATGGCGTGCTCGAAGTGCCCGGAACGGCTTTCGTGCAGCGTCTGTGTGCCGTGCGCGAGGTGGCGCAAGCGGCAGGCAGCGACGTGCGGCCGCGCTACCGGCTGCCCGCGTGAAGTGGCGCCCCGTTGGTCCGCGAGAATGCTGCTTCACACGTTGATACGCTTGGTTTAACCCCGTGTCGGAACATCGGTCGAGGCGGCCGGCGGTTCCGGTACAATCCTGTTATTCGCATCCCGAATTCCCTAACGTTATGACACAGATTACCGGCAGCATTGTTGCCATCGTCACCCCGATGCATGAGGACGGCAGCCTGGACTATCCGGCACTGCGCGCACTCGTCGACTGGCACGTGGCCGAGGGCACCGATGCCATCGTGATCGTTGGCACCACCGGCGAATCGCCCACCGTCTCGGTGGACGAGCATTGCGAACTGATTCGCGTGGCGGTGGGGCAGGCAGGCAAGCGGATTCCCATCATCGCCGGTACCGGCGGCAACTCGACGAATGAAGCCATCGAGCTGACGGCCTTCGCCAAGAAGGTTGGTGCCGACGCCTCGCTGCAGGTCGTGCCGTACTACAACAAGCCGACCCAGGAAGGCATGTACCGGCATTTCCGCACCATTGCCGAGGCGGTGGATCTGCCCGTGCTGCTGTACAACGTGCCGGGCCGCACCGTTGCGGACATGAACAACGACACCATCCTGCGCCTGGCGCAGGTGCCTGGCATCGTCGGGGTGAAGGAAGCGACCGGCAACATCGACCGCGCCGCGCAGCTGATCAAGGACGCGCCGGAAGGCTTTGCGATCTACAGCGGTGACGATCCCACCGCCGTGGCGCTGATCCTGCTGGGCGGCAAGGGCAACATCTCGGTGACCGCCAACGTCGCGCCGCGCAAGATGCACGAGATGTGCGCGGCCGCGCTCAAGGGCGACGTGGTGACCGCGCGCCGCCTGCACATGGAACTGATCGAGCTGAACAAGGCAATGTTCTGCGAGGCCAACCCGATTCCGGTCAAGTGGGCCCTGCAGCAGATGGGCAAGATGGAAGGCGGCATCCGCCTGCCGCTCACGCCGCTGTCCGAGTCCAACTACGAGACCGTGCGCAAGGCACTGGCCGCCGCCGGCCTGCTGCGCTGATTTCCGGCGCACCCGTGCCGCTCCCATCAACTAGGATTGCGTGTCAATGAAACTCAAGCTTAACCGCCGTGGCGCGATGCAAGTCCGCCGCGCCGCACTGGTTGTGCCCGTGCTTGCCGCAGGCGTAATCACGGGCTGCAGCAGCATCAATGAAGCGATGCAGCCGGACAAGATCGACTACAAGTCGTCGGCTTCGAAGCGTACCCCGTCGCTCGATATTCCGCCCGACCTGACCAAGCTGGAAGGCGATCGCCGCTACTCAGTGCCCGACCAGAACGGCACGTCGACGCTGTCGAACTACAGCCAGGCGACCAAGACGCGCGAAGCCTCGCCGACGGAAAACGTCCTGCCTTCGGCGCAGGGCATCCGCATGGAGCGCGACGGCAACCAGCGCTGGCTGGTGATCAGCAATGGCATGCGTGCCGACCAGCTGTGGCAATCGCTGCGCGGCTTCTGGCAGGAAAGCGGTTTCCTACTGGTCCAGGATTCGCCTGAGACCGGCATCATGGAAACCGACTGGGCGGAGAATCGCGCCAAGATTCCTCAGGACATCATCCGCAATACCATCGGCAAGGTGTTCGACGGCCTGTACTCGACGTCGGAGCGCGACAAGTTCCGCACGCGTGTGGAGCGCTCGCAGAACGGCACGCTCGAGGTCTTCATCAGCCATCGCGGCGCGCAGGAGCAACTGACCGGTGTCGACAAGTCGACCACCGTCTGGACGCCGCGTCCGGCCGATCCGGAGCTGGAAGCCGAATTCCTCTCGCGCCTGGCACAACGCCTGGGCGTGCAGAAGGAGCAGGCCGACCGGATGGCCAAGAGCCCGACGCCGGCCGGCAACAGCGCAGCTGCAGCAGCAACCGGTGCGGCGGCAACTGGTGCAGCCGCCGCGGGCGAGACGTCCTCGGCAGCCGGCAAGTCGTACCTGTCGCAGGTCAACGGCGCTCCGGCGCTGCAACTGCCGGAGCCGTTCGACCGTGCCTGGCGTTCGGTGGGCCTGTCGCTCGATCGCGTGAACTTCACCGTGGAAGACCGCGACCGTGCGCAGGGCCTGTACTACGTGCGCTATGTCGATCCGCGCACCAGCGTCGACAGCCGTGGCTTCTTCTCCAAGCTGTTCACCAAGCCGGATGATGCGAAGACTGCCAAGAAGTACCGCGTGGCGCTCAAGGGCACTGGATCGGGTACGCTCGTGACGGTGCTCAACGAAGCGGGCCAGCCGGAGAACGGCGAAGTCGGCAAGCGCATCCTCTCGCTGCTCGACGAGCAACTCCACTGACGCCTGGTGTGCAGGCCGATCGAACGGGCCATCCGGCCCGGTTCGCAGGACATGCCATGAGGCGGGCGCAGGCATGATGCGCTTTGCCTTTCTTGGTAGTGGCAGCGAGGGCAACTCGCTGCTGGTCGAATCCCGCGAAGGAACCACCACCACCCGCATCCTGCTGGATTGCGGTTTCGGCATCCGCGAGACTGCCAGGCGCCTGGAGCGCCTGGGCGTCACGCCAGACCAGCTCGACGCTATCCTTGTGACGCACGAGCACGGCGACCACGTGGGCTCGGCCTATGCCTTTGCCGCGCGCCACGGCCTGGCCGTGCATGCCAGTCATGGCACATGGCTGGCGACATGCCACCTGCGCGGCGCAAACGCGGCCGATGTGCGTGTCTGTGCTGCCGATCACGTCTTCAGCGTCGGTGGCCTGCAGGTATTGCCATACACCGTGCCGCATGATGCGCGCGAACCCTTGCAGTTTGTGCTGTCCAATGGGGATGCGCGTCTTGGTGTGTTGACGGATATCGGCATGGAAACGCCGTATGTGACGGCGCGCCTTGCGGGTGTCGATGCGCTGGTGCTCGAATGCAATCACGACCGCGAGATGCTGCGCAACTCAGTCTACCCGGCTTCGCTCAAGCGCCGCATTGGCGGGGACTTCGGTCACCTGGCCAATGAAGTGGCGGCCAGCATCCTGGCGCAGGTGGCCCATGGCGGGCTGAACCGCGTTGTCGCGGCACACCTCAGCAAGCAGAACAATACGGTTGAACTGGCCACGGCAGCGCTGGCGTCCGCGCTCGGCGCCTTGCCGACGGACGTGCTGGTGGCGGATCAGGAAGCGGGGCTGGACTGGCAGTCAGTCCGTTGATGAAGCGCGCTCCGCGTGTGGCGGGGAAATAAAAAAACCGACCCGAAGGTCGGTTCTTTTATTGGTACGAACCAATTACTGCTTGGCAGCCGGAGCCGAGGCTTCAGCAGCCGGAGCCGAGGCTTCGGCAGCCGGAGCCGAGGCTTCAGCAGCCGGAGCGGCCGGGGCAGCGGCAGGGGCCGAAGCTTCAGCGGCCGGGGCGGCAGCAGCCGGAGCAGCGGTGTCAGCGGCCGGGGCAGCAGCTTCTTCCTTCTTGCCGCAGGCGGCGAGAGCAACAGCGGCCAGCAGCGATGCGATCAGGAGAGACTTCTTCATTGTTCGTCCTTTAACTTGTAATAACCAAAAAAACAGGCGATGAATAATTACCGGTAATTATCGCTCTTGAACTGCAAAATAGAGGCTCTCCCGGTGCCGTCAAATGCAATGGTACACAGTACTAGCCAGCCGCTGATTATATCCGCGTTTTCCCGGCTTGTGTAGCGTCGAAATTTGCGGAATTGCAATGTTACGCATTATTACAGTGCCGCCGATGACAACTGCAGCCAGCCCTCCAGCGTCCAGTGATGGAACGTGTCAAGCAGGTCAGGCAGTTCTGCGCATGCCTTGATTTCCGCAGCGGAGAGTTGCCGATAATCGGCCAATCTGTGCAGCCAGCGCGCCAGTTCGGGCGGAGGCTCATAAGCTTCGCCATTCAGGAAGAAATGGGTGCCGTCATATAGAGCAATCGAGCCCGGTGCCAGCACGACGCCATGCGTGCGCGCGAGCTTTGCGTACTGGCGCATCGGGATGTCGGGCACTTCCGCGAATTCGACCGTCGGCTTGGGTTCGGACAGATAGGTGCCGAGGAATTCCGACACCATCGCGCTGTTCCATTGCAGGGCCTTGAGACGCTGCGCGACCGCCTTTGCCATGCCCGCGGGCAGTTGGGCGGGATGCTTTGCCGCGCGTTCGCCGGCGTCCGCATAGCGGCCGCCGAGGTCTTCGTTGTCTTCCACCGTTTCGGAGAGCCAGGCCAGGAAATGGCCGGCAAGCTCGCGATAGGCGGGGGCGCGGAACCCGATCGAGCAGGTCATGCATTCGCCTTCGGCAATGCCATCGTGTGCGTACTGTGGCGGCAGGTAGAGCATGTCGCCGGGTTCCAGTATCCATTCTTCCTCGGCGCTGAAGTCGGCCAGGATCTTCAGCGGGAGGTTCGGCAGCAGATCGAGCTTCGTCTGCGACGAGATGCGCCAGCGGCGCCGGCCCGAAACCTGCAGCAGAAACACGTCGTAGGAATCAAAGTGCGGGCCGACGCCGCCGCCGTCGGTGGCGTAGCTGATCATCAGGTCGTCCAGGCGTGCGTCGGGCACAAAGCGGAACTGGCCCATCAGGTCCGCCGCGGCTGCATCATGGAGGTTGACACCCTGCACCAGCAGGGTCCACTGTTTGGTCTTGAGGGACGGCAGGTTTTCGGTGGCAAAAGGCCCTTGCTCGAGCTTCCACCTGTTGCGGAAGTGCGTCACCAGGCGCGATTCGACTTCGTCGCGGTCCGCCAGCGACAAAAGCGCCTCGCGCGACACAGGCGGCACGATTCCGGGAAATGCCTGTCGAATCAGAAGCGGTTTGCGTTGCCAGATATCACGCATGAATGCAGCGGGCGTCATGCCACCAAGAAGGCCGAGCGGTGCATCCGGATCGACGGGGCCAGGCGGCAGGGCGTGCGCGTATAATGCGGAATCGTTCATGGAGTCAAGAATTGAAAATCGCTAAGAACACGGTGGTGTCCGTGATGTACAAGCTGTCGGATGCGCAAGGCAATCTGATCGAGGAATCGGACGAGGCCATGGTCTACTTGCACGGCGGGTATGATGGCACGTTCCCCAAGATCGAGGAAGCACTCGACGGCCACGACACCGGCTTCGAGACCCAGTTGCAGCTGGAGCCCGAAGACGCATTTGGCGACTACGACGCCGAACTCGTCAAGGTCGAGCCGCGCGACCGTTTCCCCGAGCCGCTCGAAGTCGGCATGCAGTTCGAAGGCATGCCCGAAGATGGCGATGAAGAGGACTCCGTCATCTATACCGTGACCGATGTGGCCGAAGACAAGGTGGTGCTCGATGGCAACCATCCGCTGGCCGGCATGGCGCTGCGCTTCTGGCTGAAGGTGTCCGAGGTGCGTGAAGCCACGGCCGAGGAAGTCCAGCATGGCCATGCGCACGGCGCATCGGGTGTCGAAGTGGTCGACGAAGATGACGACGACACGCCGCACACGCTGCACTGACGCATCGCAGTCATGATCTCAGCAAAAAGAGCCGGAGTTTCCGGCTCTTTTTGCTTTTGACGGCTTGCCGGCTAGCCTCCGACCCCATCCTTCAGTACCACGGAGAATGGCGAGGATATTTGAGGCGTCACGATCAGTTCAGTCCATTGCGCCGTCGTACCGGCCGGCAAGGCCACGCGCGTGAAGTTCGGCATCGGCTTGCCCGCCGTGTCGCGCAGCGGCTTGTCGGTATGGAAGCCATTGCTGCCGGCATGGACGAGCAGCACCTGTCCGCGGTAGCGTCCGGCGAGTTCGCGCAATTGACGCTTGAACTCCAGGTAGCCGTCGCGCGGGCGCCGGCGCATGAAGCCGTCCAGCAGCGTCGGCTTGCCGCGCTTCTCCCAGCCATTGCCGAACTGCGGATCGCCGTGCGCGACAATGACGATGCCGGCCATGCCGCGCTGCTGGGCGAGCGAGAACGCGCGCGCCAGCCACTGGTGGTTGGCTTCGCGCCGGTCTTCGAACTCGCCGTTGCGGCCCCCTTCGCTGCGGTAATGGTTGTTGTCGCCAGGGATATTCAGGCCGACCAGCAGTACGTTGCCGATGCCGAGCCGCACGTTCTCGCGGAAGCTGCGGAACATGGCCTGGTCCGATTGCCGCACCACGGTGCGCGGTTGCTTGCCGAGTGTGGCGTCTTCCGGAAAGAACAGCTCGCGCAGGCGGTTGAGCCGCTCCACGGCATCGAAGTTGCCATTGACCGGCAGGTGGCATTCGGCCCAGTCGGTTTCGCCGGGCACGTACACCAGCGGCAGCGGCGACTGGTCGAGCAGGTGCTGGCGGGCCTGCAGCACCGTATCCCCGCATGACTCCGTATCGCCCTTGATGCCGCCCGCGTGGACCACCAGGTCGAGCTTGCGCTCGGCCAGCAGGTCGAACAGGGCAGCCACGCGTTCTTCGGCAGCGGGCCATTGCGGCAGGTCCGATAGCAAGGCGATGCGGACGGTCGGTGGCGCGAGTGCGGGCTTGCCCGAGCGACGGGCAGGCTCCGCGGCGGACACCGACGCGGCCACCAGCAACGGCAGCAACGCGGCAAGCACGAGAGTCCGGCCGCGGGGCCGGCTACCTGAAGCACTCATGCGGCGTCGACAGCCTCGTCCGCCAGCATCTTGAGCCGATAGAGCGCGTCCAGGGCAGCCCGTGGCGTGAGGCTGTCCGGATCCAGGTCCGCAAGCGCGTCGAGCACGGCTGCCTGTTCGGGCGGCAGTGAGGCCGCACGCACCGGGGTTGGGGCGTCGGCGTGTTCGTCTTCGTCGCTGGTGTCGGGCACAGGCGGCGGGGCAAACAGGTCCAGTTGCGGGGTAGGCGTGGCCTCGGCCGACTGCTGCTCAAGCCAGGTCAGGTGCTTTCGCGCCGCGCGGATCACGGGTTGGGGCACGCCGGCCAGTTGCGCGACCTGCAGGCCGTAGCTCTGGCTGGCGGGGCCGTCCTGCACGGCATGCAGGAAGACGATGCCGTCGCCATGTTCCACGGCCGAGAGATGCACATTGGCTGCCTGCGGGAATTCCTGCGGCAGCTGCGTGAGTTCAAAATAATGGGTCGCAAACAGCGTGTGGCTGCGGTTGTGCGACAGCAGGTGGCGCGCGATGGCCCAGGCCAGCGCCAGCCCGTCGAACGTCGAGGTGCCGCGGCCGATCTCGTCCATTAGCACCAGGCTGGCAGGCGTGGCATGGTGCAGGATGCCAGCCGCCTCGGTCATCTCCACCATGAACGTGGAGCGTCCGCCGGCCAGGTCGTCCGCCGCGCCGATGCGCGTGAAGATCCGATCCACCGGGCCGATCACGGCACGCCGGGCCGGCACGTAGGCACCGACACAGGCGAGCAGCACGATCAGTGCCGTCTGTCGCATGAAAGTCGACTTGCCGCCCATGTTCGGGCCGGTGATCAGCAGCAGCTTGCGTGCCTCGTTCAGCTGGCAGTCGTTGGCGATGAAGGGCACCGATTCGGCGGCCAGCTGGCCTTCCACCACCGGGTGGCGGCCCTGCACGATGTCGATCACATTCTCTGGGACACGCTCGGGGCATGACCAGTCCAGCGTTTGGGCGCGCTCGGCCAGGGCCGCCAGCGCGTCAAGACGCGCCAACGCACCGGCCACGCGCTGCAGTTCGCCGATATGCGGCAGCAACGCCTGAAGCAGGCCGTCATAGAGCTGCTTCTCGCGTGCCAGCGCCCGGTCCTGTGCCGACAACGCCTTGTCCTCGAAGGCCTTCAGCTCGGGCGTAATGTAGCGCTCGGCGTTCTTCAGCGTTTGCCGTCGGCGGTAGTCGTCCGGCACCTTGTCGGCCTGGCCATTGGTGACTTCGATGTAGAAGCCGTGCACGCGATTGTATTCCACGCGCAGGTTGGCGATGCCCGTGCGCGTGCGCTCGCGGGCTTCCAGGTCGACGAGGAACTGGCCGCAGTTCTCCGAGATATCCCGCAACTCGTCCAGCTCGGCGTCGTAGCCGCGCGCGATCACGCCCCCGTCGCGGATGACCGTGGCGGGCTCTTCCGCGACAGCGCAGACGAGCAGGTCCAGGCAGGCATGGGGCACGCCAAGCTCGGCCAGCGTCAGCGACAGCAGCGAGCTGTCAGGCTCTGCCTGGAGGCAGGCCCGCACGTGGGGCAATGCGCGCAGCGTATCGCGCAGCGACGACAGGTCGCGCGGGCGCGCGTTCAGCAGCGCCAGGCGCGAGGTGATGCGCTCTACGTCGGCGAGCTTGCGCAGCGCGCCGCGCAGGTCCTCGATGCCATGGTCGATCAGCGCGCCGATGGCCTGCTGGCGCGCCCTTGGCAGGGCCGGATCGCGCAGCGGATGATGCAGCCAGTGGCGCAGGGCACGGCTGCCCATGGTGGTGGCGCAGGTGTCGAGCAGCGAGAACAGCGTGGGCGATTCGCCGCCGCGCAGCGTTTCGGTCAGCTCCAGGTTGCGGCGCGTGGCCGAGTCCAGCCCGACGAATTCCGATTCCCGCTCGACCTTGACTTCGCGCACATGGCGCAGCGACTGCCCTTGTGTGGTGGCCGCATAGTTCAGCAGCGCGCCTGCCGCGCCGATCGCGGCGCCCAGGCCGGTGCAGCCGAATGGTTCCAGGCTGGCCACGCCAAGCTGCTCCAGCAGGCGGCGCGTGGCGGCGTCCTGGTCGAAGTGCCATTCCGGCAGGCGCGTACGCGCGCACGCAACGGCCGGCAGTTCGATGCCGTCCGCATAGAGCAGTTCAGCAGGGCGGATGCGCTCGAGTTCGCGCGTGAGTTGCGCCGCTTCGCATTCCATCAGCCGCAACTCGCCGCTTGCCAGGTTGAGCCAGGCCAGGCCTGTCTTGCTGACGCCGCGGCGGGTGGTCTGCTGGTGCACGGCCATCAGGAAGGTATCGGACTTGTCCGGCAGCAGCGCGGCATCGGTCAGCGTGCCTGGCGTGACGATGCGCACGACCTTGCGCTCGACCGGTCCCTTGCTCGCGGCCGGGTCGCCGATCTGCTCGCAGATCGCCACGGATTCGCCAAGCTTGACCAGCTTGGCGAGGTACTGGTCCACGGAGTGGAATGGAATGCCGGCCATGCGGATCGGCACCCCATTGGAGCTGCCGCGCGCGGTCAGCGTGATGTCGAGCAAGCGCGCGGCCTTTTCGGCATCGTCGTGGAACAGCTCGTAGAAATCGCCCATCCGGTAGAAGAGGAGGGTGTCCGGATGGTCCGCCTTGATGCGCAGGTACTGCTGCATCATGGGGGTGTGCTTCTCCGCAAGGGGTTTTGCAACTTCCTGATTCAATTCGATTTTCTCCTGCATTCCCTTGTCTGGCATGGCCTTGCGGCAACTGGGCAACGCGTTGCGCACAACGTTGCGGGTCGTTGCCGTTTCTTCGTCGGCCTGTGATTCCGCGGCGTGCGGATGCGGCCCGGATTGTGTCCGGGCGGCCAAAGGAAGGAGTTTACCGCAGGCTGGCTTGTGGCCGGAGCGCGTGAGGTGGGGAAATCGTGGTGCGGTCCGGCATAGCGGCCGCTATGCCGGAGCGCTGGCTGGGGAGGCCGGCGGTGGGGCAGGACACTGAAGCCGTATCAGCGGAAGACCAGCACCGGAATCGTGCTGTGCGTCAGTACCTTCTGCGTCTCGCTGCCGAGCAGCAGGCCACTGATGCCGCTGCGGCCATGAGAAGCCATGAAGATGACGTCGCAGTCAAGCTCCTGTGCACTGTTGATGATGCCGCGGTACGGTACGGCAGCCGTGGAGACGTGGCCGGTGCATGGCACGCCGGCGAATGCCGCGGCGGCTTCGATGCGCGACAGCTCCTGCCGGGCGGCAGCCTCGACACGTTGCTTGAATACGTCACGCTTCTCGTGGCTGGAATCGGTCGACAGGACATAGGGATATTCCTCCACGCACATATATGGCGTCAGCCGGGCCCCGGTCGTGCGCGCGAACTCGATCGCGGCGGAAACTGCCTTGTGGGAAAGGTCGGTGCCATCAACCGGGAGCAGGATGTGCTTGAACATGGATTTCCTTTCAATGACGGAAGGGTAAGAGGGGTGCAGGGTCAGTTGGCGATCGCGCGTCCGACGATCAGCGGGTCGGGCTGTCCGATCGAGGTGGTGTCGCGGTTGGCATAAGGGAAGCGGGACAGGATGAAGCGCAGCGCGTTCAGCCGTGCCCGCTTCTTGCAGTCGGAACGGATCACCGTCCACGGTGCATCGGCCGTGTCCGTATGGGCGAACATCGCTTCCTTCGCGCGGGTGTAGGCTTCCCACTTGTCGAGCGAGGCGATGTCGACCGGGCTCAGCTTCCATTGCTTGAGCGGATGGATTTCGCGCTCTTTGAAGCGCCGGCGTTGTTCGTGCCGGCTGACGGAGAACCAGAACTTGAACAGGTGGATGCCGCTGCGGACGAGATGGCGCTCGAACTCGGGCGCCTGCTGCAGGAAGTCCTGGTACTCCTGCGGCGAGCAGAAGCCCATCACGTGCTCGACGCCGGCGCGGTTGTACCAGGAGCGGTCGAACAGCACGATCTCGCCGGCGGACGGCAGATGCTGCACGTAGCGCTGGAAGTACCACTGGCCGCGTTCCGATTCGGTGGGCTTTTCGAGCGCCACCACGCGGGCGCCACGCGGATTCATGTGTTCCATGAAGCGTTTGATGGTGCCGCCCTTGCCGGCCGCGTCGCGGCCTTCGAAGACGATCACCACGCGCTGGCCGGTCTCGCGCACCCAGGCCTGCAGCTTCAGCAGTTCCACCTGCAAGCGGTACTTCTGCTTTTCGTAATTGCGGCGCGACATCAGGTTCTGGTACGGATAGGCGCCTTCACGCCAGCCGGCCGACAGTTCCTCGTCGGGGTGCCGTTTCCGGCCAGCCTGCCAGGCGCCGGGATCGCCTTCGAGGATCAGGCTGCGCAGTTGCCCTGCCTCGTCCGGCGACAGGCCGTCCATCAGCGTGCGGATGGCGTCGAGCACGCCATCGTTGTCCGGCCTGGACATCACGTCCTGCAGGCTGCTGGCCGCGAGCTGGACGGCCGCGTCGACGGCATCGTTGACCTGATTGCGTTCAGCCGAGCGGGCCGTATTGGTAGGCAGCACGTCGCCGCGTGCGGTGGCGCGGACCGCGCCGGGCGAGGTGTCGTCGTGAACGGTTCCTGCCATGTCAGGCGCGCGCCTTACGCAGGATGGCATAGAGCTGGTCCTTGATCTGGAGCTTTTCCTTCTTGAGGCGTTCGATCTCCAGCGGCGTGCCGGGCACGATGCCGGCTTCCATGTTGCGGATTTCCTGGTCGAGCTGATTGTGCAGGGCGAACAGCCGCGCGAAATGGGCGTCCTGGGCCTTCAGCAGCGAAATCTGGTCGCGGTACTCGGGGAACATTCGGGGCCTCCTCAGAAAAGGTGCTTCGATATACCTATTCTGAGTAACCCAGGGTGCGGTGGTCTTGATCTGGATCATCGCCGCCCTGACGTCGCGGGCAGGGCGCAGAAACAAAAACGCCCGCCGGGCTGGCGGGCGTCTGGCGCGCAAACGAGCGGGCTCAGGCCGCGGCGGGCTTGGCGTTGTCCAGCGAGTAAGGGGCCAGCAGGCGGACCATCTGGGCAAACGCCTTCGGGTTGCCGGCCAGCACTTCGCCTTGTTCCATCTGGCGCGCTTCGCCGGCGTAGTTGCCGACCAGGCCGCCCGATTCGGAGATCAGCAGCATGCCGGCGGCCATGTCCCACGGCTTCAGGCCACGTTCGAAGAAGCCGTCCAGGCGGCCGCAGGCCACGTAGGCCAGGTCCAGCGCGGCGGCGCCCGGGCGGCGCAGGCCGGCGCAGCTGCGCGTCATCAGCGCGAAGATTTCTAGGTACTCTTCCACGCCTTCCAGGTCGCGGAACGGGAAGCCGGTGCCGATCAGGCAGTCGGCCAGCTTGTCGCGGCGCGTCACGCGGATGCGGCGGTTGTTCAGGAATGCGCCGGCGCCCTTGGAGGCGGTGAACAGCTCGTCGCGGGTCGGGTCATAGACCACCGCCTGCGACGGCACGCCGCGATGCAGCTGGGCAATGGACACCGCGTACTGCGGGAAGCCGTGAATGAAGTTGGTGGTGCCGTCCAGCGGATCGATGACCCAGGTGTACTCGTGGCTGTCTTCGCCATCGGCCCAGGACTGGCCGGACTCTTCCGCTAGAATGGCGTGTTCGGGATAGGCCGTGCGGATGATCTCGATGATGGCCGCTTCGGCAGCCTTGTCGACCTCGGTCACGAAATCGTTGTGTTGCTTGCGCGAGACGCGCACCAGATCGACGTCGAGCGACGCGCGGTTGATGATGGAACCCGCCTTGCGGGCCGCCTTGATGGCGATATTGAGCATCGGATGCATGAATCTCTCCAGGCTGGCCGGAATCGCACAGCGGCGCGAACGGATTCGCGAGCCGGGCCCCGGGCAGCTGACAACACAACGAATTGTAGAAGAACGTGGGGCGTCGCCATATGTGCTGCAAGCGTCTCGCGAGCAGGCAAAGTATCGGCGCCGCACCAAAAGAAGAAGCTGAATTGTATATGAACCCGGCAAACGAGACGAGCCAGGCTGGCGGAACAGCCGCGCCGGCCACATCCGCGGAGGCGATGTTCACGCGCGTGCGCTTTGTACTGGTCGAGACCAGCCACCCTGGCAATGTCGGCTCGGTGGCGCGCGCGATCAAGACCATGGGCTTCGGCAGCCTGGTGCTGGTTTCGCCACGCGACCCGGCCGTGCGTGAACATCCGGACGCGGTGGCCATGGCCAGCGGCGCCGACGACGTGCTGGCCGGCGCCGTGATCGTAGACAGCATCGAGGCCGCGCTGGAGGGTGCCACGCAGACCGTGGCGATGACCGCGCGACAGCGTGAATTCGGGCCGCCGCGCGTGCTGCCGCGCGACGCCGCGGCACGCGGCGCCACGGCGCTGGCCGCGCGTGCCGAAGACGAGATCGCGTTCGTGTTTGGCAACGAGCGTTACGGTCTGCCCAACGAAGCCGTGCAGCGCTGCGCGGCGGTGACGCATATCCCTGCCAATCCCGCCTATACCTCGCTCAACCTGGCGCAGGCGGTGCAGCTCGTCGCGTACGAGATGCGCCTGGCATTGCTGGACCGCGCGCAGGGCGCGCCGGACGACAGTGGCAATATCGGCTATGCTGGTGAGCCGGCGACGGCGGAGCAGGTCGAATCCATGTTCGGGCACCTGCAGCAGGGGCTCGAAGCGATCGGCTTCCTCGACCCTGGCAATCCGCGCAAGTTGATGTCGCGCCTGCGGCGCCTGCTGGCCCGCGCAGGGCTGGAGCGCGAGGAAGTGAATATCCTGCGCGGTATGGCCAAGCACATGTTGCTGGCGGTGCGAGGCGGTACCGCCAAGCCAGAACAACCCGGTCCGGCTGCGCCGTCCCGGCAAGAGGAGCACTGAACGGTGGCGCACACCCCGGCCCAAGCCCCACATTCCCCCGCAGCGAAGCGCCAAGGCGCGCATCGCCCGGCGGGCGGCCGCGCGCACCTGTCCGGGCGATGTTGAACACGCGTCGAAGCCAATGACCATGACGGCATCGGGGCCCCAAATCTCTTACACTCCCTGATCCCGTTTTCACCGGCCAATGACCACGCCGGCGACCAGGCCCGCGGCAGATGCCGACATGGCTGGCGCACGGCGCGGCAACACGACACGAACCAAGATGTTCTCTCGCCTGAAGGAAGATATCGACACCATCATGCTGCGCGATCCCGCCGCGCGCAGCCGTCTCGAAGTCCTGACCTGCTACCCCGGCCTGCACGCCGTGGTGTTTCACCGCTTCGCCCATGTCTGCTGGAATGCCGGATTCCATTGGCTGGGGCGTTGGATCTCGCACTGGTCGCGCTTTCTCACCGGCATCGAAATTCATCCGGCGGTCAAGCTGGGCCGGCGCGTCTTCATCGACCACGGCATGGGCGTGGTGATCGGCGAAACCGCGGAGATTGGTAACGACTGCACCATCTACCAGGGGGTGACGCTGGGCGGCACGTCGCTGTACAAGGGGCAGAAGCGACATCCGACGCTGGGCGCCAACGTGGTCGTGAGCGCCGGCGCCAAGGTGCTTGGCGGCTTCGAGGTGGGCGACGGTGCGCGCGTTGGATCCAATGCCGTGGTGCTCAAGCCCGTGCCGCCTGGCGCGACAGCCGTGGGCGTGCCGGCCCGCATCATCCTGCCCGACGCGCCGGTATCGCAGCAAGGCGCGAAGCAGGAGTTCTCCGCTTATGGCATCACGCCGAATGCCGATGATCCGGTTTCGCTTGCGCTCAAGGGCCTGATCGACAATGCCGCCAAGCAGAACGATCGCATCGAGGCCGTGCTGGCCGCGCTCGACCGGCTGGGCGAGCATCTGGAGAACACGCCGAACGACCGCTTCGATGCAAGCGAACTGCGCAGACTGATGAAGTAGGTGTAGCGTCGGAACACAGAGAGGGGCGGCCTGGGCTGCCCCTTATGTCGTCTGTGGCAACAGATGGAAGCCGCCTTCGTCCAGCTGCAGCACCGCGGCGCGCGGCTGGCCGCCGTCGAGATCCCAGTCGGTGAGCACCCAGCGCACGCCCGAGACATCCTGGTGCCGTGCAGGGCGGTGCGTGTGGCCGTGCACTAGCAGCCGGGCGTCGCAGGCTTCGAGCAGTGCCGTCACCGCAGCGGGTGTGGCATCGCCGTATACGACCTGGGTCGGCAGGCCTTGCGCAAGCTGGCGCGCGCGTCCGGCTTCGCTGTCCACGCGCAGGCGTCGCGCCACGCCCAGCCGAGCCGACAGCGGCAGTGCCAGGAACAGGCGTTGGACCCAGGGTTTGCGGGTCCAGCGTCGGAAGCGGTTGTAGCGCTCGTCATCGGTGCACAGCATGTCGCCGTGGCTCAGCACCACGCGCTGGCCGGCGCAGAGAATGACGGTCGGGTCAGGCAGCAAGGTCACGCCTGCCGCATTGGCGAAGCGCTTGCCCAGCAGGAAATCGCGGTTGCCATGCATGAGGTAAACCGGCACGCCGCGCCCGGCCAGCGTGCGCAGTGCGTTTGCCACCTGTGTGGCAAACGGGGAGCTGGTCTCTTCGTCGCCGACCCAGAACTCGAAGAAATCGCCCAGTATGAAGAGGGTGCGGGCTTCCGAGGCGGCGCGCTCCAGCGCGCGCTCGAACGCGGCCAGCGTGCGCGGCATGCCCGGGGTCAGGTGCAGGTCGGAAATGAACCACGCCGGTGCCTGTACCTCGAGGGGACTGGCCACCGGCGTGGTGGGGATTGCGGTCATGCGCAGGGCCTGGGGGAGATGGTTGCCGGCAGGAGAGGGTGCATGAGGCCGCAATCGTGGGGCATCGATCGTGCGCTTACTCGACGATCACGGCCTTTTCGATCACCACGTCTTCCAGCGGCACGTCCTGGTGGAAGCCCGAGCTGCCGGTGCGCACGCCCTTGATCTGGTCGACAACCTCGGTGCCTTCGACGACCTTGCCGAACACGGCATAGCCGAAGCCCTGCGGCGTCGGCGAGCTGAAGTTCAGGAAGTCGTTGTCGACCACGTTGATGAAGAACTGGGCCGTGGCGGAGTGGGGTGCGTTGGTGCGCGCCATGGCCACGGTGTACTTGTCGTTCTTCAGGCCGTTGCCGGCTTCGTTCTCGATCGGTGCATCCGTGCCCTTTTGCTTCATGCCGGGCTCGAAGCCGCCGCCCTGGATCATGAAGTTCTTGATCACGCGGTGGAAGATGGTGTTGTCATAGTGGCCCTTGCGGACATACGACAGGAAGTTCTCGACCGACTTCGGAGCCTTTTCGGAGTCGAGTTCGATGGTAATGACACCCTGGTTGGTGTGGAGCTGGACCTTGGACATGGGCATTCCTCTGTACGGTAGTGTTTATTGGATGACGCTGGCCGACTCGATCACGATGGGCGTGGCCGGCACATTGCGCATGGGGCCGTAGGCCGTGGTCGGCACGTTCTTGATCTTTTCGATCGTATCCATGCCTTCCACCACCTTGCCGAACACGGCGTAGCCGTTGCCGTCCGGCTGCGGGTAGTCGAGATTCGGATTATCCACCACATTGACGAAGAACTGGGCGGTGGCCGAGTTCGGGTCGCCGGTGCGTGCCATGGCCACCGTGCCGGCCTTGTTCTTCAGCCCGTTCTGGGCTTCGAGCGGGATCGGCGCGCGCGTGGGCTTCTGCTTCATCTCGCGGTCGAAACCGCCGCCCTGCACCATGAAGCCGTTGATGACGCGGTGGAAGATGGTGCCAGTGTAGAAGCCGCTCTTCACATACTCCATGAAGTTGGCGACGGTCTTGGGCGCGACGTCGGGATAGACCTCGACGGTGAACTTGCCCTGGCTGGTGACGAACTGCACACGTTCGGCCTTCTGCGTCTGCTGTGCCATCGAAGGCAGGGCAGACAGGGCCAGTGCGGCGGCGCTCAGGCCGGCCAGGAGGATGCGGCGGGAACGGATCATGACTGCGGCTCCGGTAGTCTTGGGATTGCGCCGGGCCCTGGGGCCCGGCGACGGAACAGGAAGTGGGCGGCGGTATCAGCGCGCGGCCGGTGCGCTGGCAGGCGCGTGGACCGGGGCCGGGGTGGTCGGGCTTGCCGGGTTTGCGGCAGGCCGCAACTGGCGCAGCGCGGCGCCGGCGCGCGCATCGCCGGGGTTGCGGCGCAGCGCTTCGGCATAGGCCTGCTCGGCCAGGCGCCGGTAGACGTCACCCAGGTTGGTGTAGCCGATGGCAAAGCCGGGCTTGACCTCGGTGGCGAGCAACAGCTCCGCTTCCGCGCGTTTCAGATCGCCGCGTTTTGCGTAGAGCAGCGCGAGGTTGTTGTGCGGCTCTGGCAGCTCTGGGAAATCCTGCGCCATTTCGGCGAATGCCCGGATCGCGTCGTCCTCGCGGCCAGCCTGCGCCATGGCCCAGGCGCGCTCGAAACGGGCCTGCGCATTCCGAGGGTTGGTGGCCAGCACGCGGTCGTACCCGGAAATGGCTTCGTCGTAGCGCTTGCCGGCGGCGGCGCGTTCAGCCTTGGCCATGCCAGGGTCGGCCGAACGCGGGCCCGATGGCGGCGCGGTCGGGGCGGCCAGGGACAGCGGGCCGTTCTGCGCATGGGCAGTGCCTGCCAGCGCGGCAAGCACGGCCAGTGCGGTCATGGCGCGGCGCGCTGGGGCGAGGCGCTCGGTGGGCAGGGTCAGGCTCATTGAAGGGCGGTCCGTTATACTCCGCGGCATTCTAGCAAAGCGGCACCGCCGGCACGATGCACGTAGATGACACGCCACCGGGGCGGCGCCACGTAACCCGTCGGCGGTGGGTGGCGGCAGGGCGCTTCCGGTAAGATATGGGGCTCCGGGGTTTGCGCGCGCGCCATCGCGCCGGGCCTGACGACGCCGTCACGGGCCGGGCGACAGTTGCCGGCAGTCACCTCACATCACACTCATTGCTTCATGCAGCTTCTGAACATCTACAACACGCTCGCGCGTGAGAAACAGCCATTCGTGCCCATCGAGCCCGGCAAGGTCCGCATGTACGTGTGCGGCATGACCGTGTACGACTACTGTCACGTCGGCCACGCGCGCGTGATGGTGGTGTTCGACATGGTGCATCGCTGGCTGCGGGCCGCCGGCTATGAGGTGACATTTGTCCAGAACATTACGGATATCGACGACAAGATCATCCGCCGCGCGGCAGAGAATGGCGAAACCATCGGCCAGCTGACCACGCGCTTCATCCAGTACATGCACGAGGATGCCGATGCGCTGGGCATCGTCCGCCCGGACCATGAACCGCGCGCGACCGACTACGTGCCGCAGATGCTCGACCTGATCGGCAAGCTTGAAGCAAAGGGGCTTGCCTACCAGGCGACCGATGGCGACGTGAACTACTCCGTGCGCAAGTTCGACGGCTACGGCAAGCTTTCCGGCAAGTCGCTGGAAGACCTGCGCGCCGGCGAGCGCGTGACGGCCAACGATGCCAAGCAGGATCCGCTCGACTTCGTGCTGTGGAAATCCGCCAAGGAAAGCGAGCCGCCCGAGAGCAAGTGGGACTCGAAGTGGGGCAAGGGCCGCCCCGGCTGGCACATCGAATGCTCGGCCATGAGCTGCACGCTGCTCGGCGAGCATTTCGATATCCACGGCGGCGGTGCCGATTTGCAGTTCCCGCACCATGAGAACGAGATCGCGCAGTCCGAAGGCGCGAGCGGCAGGCCGTTCGTCAATGTCTGGATGCACAACGGCTTTGTGCGCGTGAATGACGAGAAAATGTCGAAATCGCTCGGCAACTTCTTCACGATCCGCGAGGTGTTGAAGGAATACGACCCGGAAGTGGTCCGTTTCTTCATCCTGCGTGCGCACTACCGCAGCCCGTTGAACTATAGCGATGCCCACCTCGACGATGCACGGCACGCGCTGACGCGACTCTATACGGCGCTCAAGGATGCGCAGCCCGGCGGCTATGCCGTGGACTGGGAAGAGGCGCACGCGAAGCGCTTTGCCGAGGCTATGGGCGACGACTTCAACACGCCGATCGCCATGGCGGTGCTGTTCGACCTGGCCAGCGAGATCAACCGCACCGGCTCGTCCGTGGCGGCCCGCCAGCTCAAGGGACTGGCCGGTACGCTGGGCCTGCTCGAGCGCGATCCGCATACATTCCTGCAGGGCGGCAAGCAGGCGGACGGCCCGGCGCCGGAAGAAATCGAGGCGCTGATCGCGGCGCGCAAGGCGGCCAAGGCCGAGCGTAACTTCGCGGAAGCCGACCGCATCCGCGCGGAACTGCTGGCCGCGGGCATCGTGCTGGAAGACAAGCCAGGCGGTGCGACCGAATGGAGGCGTGCTTGAACGCTGCCGCGCGCAAGCCCGCCGCACCGGCCAAGACCACCACTTCCCGCACCGCCAAGGGTGGTGCGAGGGACGGGAAGGCCGTGCTGCCGGAAGCCGAGGCATTGCCGCTGCCGGTCGAGACGGTCGTCGACGCCGTACGTCCCGCCTACTGGGATGAGGCCTGCGCCGACCTCATGAAGCGCGACCGGATCCTGCGCAAGATGATCCCGACCTATGGTCCGGCCCATCTGGTTTCGCGCGGGGATCCGTTCATCACACTCGCGCGCTCGGTGGTGGGTCAGCAGATTTCGGTCAAGGCGGCGCAGTCGGTCTGGGAACGGCTGGCCGCGGCCTGTCCGAAGCTGACGCCTGCACAGATTCTGCGCGCGGGGCCCGAGAAGCTGGCCGGCTGCGGGCTGTCGCGCCGCAAGGCGGAATACATCACCGACCTCGCCGATCACTTCAAGGCCGGCCGCGTCCATGTGAGCGAATGGGCGGTGATGGACGACGAAGCCGTCATCGCGGAGCTCACGCAGATCCGCGGCATCGGTCGCTGGACGGCCGAGATGTTCCTGATGTTCAATCTGATGCGGCCCAACGTCCTGCCCCTGGACGACATCGGACTGATCAATGCGATCTCGACCAATTATTTCAGCGGCGAGCCCGTGACCCGTAGCGAAGCGCGCGAAGTCGCGGCAAACTGGGAGCCCTGGCGAACAGTGGCTACATGGTATATGTGGCGTAGTCTCGACCCGCTGCCAGTGACTTATTAGGCATAGCCGTAACAAAAAGTAGCTGCAGGTGCAGTAAAGGCTATCTGCCCGGCGCAAAGATAGCGGCCAAATTCCGGTAGAATGCGCCCCTTCACAGACAGGTACGTGTGATTTTATGAAAACCACCTTCCTGGATTTTGAGCAGCCCATTGCCGAACTCGAGGCAAAGATCGAAGAACTGCGTTTCGTGCAGGACGATTCGGCTGTCGATATTTCCGAAGAGATTTCGCGGCTGGCTGGCAAGAGCCAGCAGCTCACCAAGGACATCTACGCTAACCTGACCCCGTGGCAGGTTGCGCAGATCGCCCGTCATCCGCAGCGCCCATACACGCTCGACTATGTGCGTGAGATCTTCACCGATTTCCACGAGCTGCATGGCGATCGCACCTTTGCCGACGACCTTTCGATCGTCGGCGGCCTGGCCCGCTTCAACGGCCAGTCGTGCATGGTCATCGGCCACCAGAAGGGCCGTGACACGAAAGAGCGCGCCTTGCGCAATTTCGGCATGCCCAAGCCCGAGGGCTATCGCAAGGCCAAGCGCCTGATGGAGCTGGCCGACAAGTTCGGCCTGCCGATCTTCACGTTCGTGGATACGCCGGGCGCGTTCCCTGGCATCGATGCCGAAGAGCGTGGCCAGTCGGAAGCCATCGGCCATAACCTCTACGTGATGGCCGGCCTCAAGGTGCCCCTGATTGCCACGATCATCGGCGAAGGTGGCTCGGGTGGTGCCCTGGCCATTGCCGTCGGCGATGTGGTGCAGATGCTGCAATTCGCGACCTACGCGGTGATCTCGCCGGAAGGCTGCGCGTCGATCCTTTGGAAGACGGCCGAGAAGGCGCCGGAAGCCGCGGAAGCCCTGGGCCTGACCGCCCACCGCCTGAAGGCGCTGGGCCTGATCGACAAGATCGTCAGCGAGCCGCTGGGCGGCGCCCACCGCGACGTCAAGGGCATGGCCGCCATGCTCAAGCGTTCCCTGGCTGAATCGCTGCGCCAGTTCCAGGGCGTGAGCGTGAAGGAGCTGCAAGCGCGCCGCTACGAGCGCCTGCTCGCCTATGGCAAGTTCAAGGAAACCGGCGTCCAGGACTGAGTTGTCCGACCGCCTGACCGACAAGGTCGCACAGGCCCTCCAGGCCAGTGCGGCCTTTGTTGTTTCTGGCGGCGCGGCGTCCGGTCAGGCCGAATTGGCGGTAGCCGTGGCGCTGTCCGGCGGCCGCGATTCGGTGGCGCTGCTGCATGCCGCGCAGGCCGCCGTTTCCGCATGGAACCTGCCAGCCCGCGTGGTGGCACTGCACGTGCACCATGGCCTGCAAGCGCAGGCGGACGACTGGGACAGGTTCTGCGCGGACCTGTGCGCGCGCTGGCAGATTGGCTATTTCGTGCGGCGTGTCACGGTACAGGCCGGCACGGGCGAGGGCGTTGAGGCAGCCGCGCGGCGCGCACGCTATGCGGCGCTGGGCGAGATGTGCCGCGCGAGCGGGGCCGGGCTGCTGCTGTTTGCCCACCACCTCGACGATCAGGTTGAAACCGTGCTGTTGCGGCTTTTTCGCGGCGCGGGCGTGGCAGGCATGGCTGGCATGCCTGCCATGCGCAGGCTGGATGAAGACGGTGACATCGCCTTGCTGAGGCCGTGGCTGGACGTGCCGCGCGCCGATATCGATGGCTATTGCGCCGCGCATGAGCTGACCTGGATCGAAGACCCATCCAACGACAGCACGCGATACGCACGCAATGCGCTGCGCGCGCAACTGCCACAGCTTGAGCAGGCATTCCCGGCGCTACGCGCGAACGTTGCACAGGCGGCTGGCCATTTCGCCCAAGCCGTCAGCATGCTCGATGACCTGGCAAGCACCGCTCTGGCGAGGTTGGTTGTGCCGGGCCGCGATGCCGACACGCTGGCCGAGTTGGACCTGCGAGGCCTGCGGGAATTGCCCGCATCCCATGCCGACGCCGTGCTGCGTCTCTGGCTGCGCGACCTCGGCGTACGGGCCCCGTCGACGGCGAGGTTGGCCGCCATGCGCGAACAATTTCTCGACCATGGTGGTGGCGAGCCGGCCATTCCCCATGACGGCCTGGTGCTGCGGCGGTTCCAGGGCAGGGTGCTGGCCTGCCGGCCCGAGCCCAATACGCGGCCAGCGCCGCAGGCATTTGCGTGGCGCGGTGAAGCGCGCATTGTGGTGCCGGCCTGGCGCGGCGAACTTCGCTTCACGCGCGACGACACCTTCGGCGTGCCCGAAGCCGTGCTGCGGCAGCCGCTGCGGCTTGCCGCGCGCCATGGCGGCGAGCGCATCGTGCTGCGGCCCGGCGGTCCCGCGCGTGCGCTCAAGCAGGCTTACCAGGAGGCCGGTGTGCCGCGCTGGCGGCGGTGCTGGCTGCCGCTGCTTTGGGCCGGAGATGCGCTGGTGCTGGCTGCGGGGCTGGGCATGCATCGACGCTGGGACGAGGCGCCACACGCGCCACGTTGGCGTGTCGAGTGGGTGCAGGTGGCCGCCCGCACACACACGGAATAACGCAAGGCCGGCCGCAGGATCACTTTCGGTGACTTGCCAAAGCGGCTGCGCCTTGCCTGATGGGCGTGGTTCGTGTATTTTCAAGAGCTTTGCACAATCGCTGGCGTCGACAAGAAGATGGCTCTCATCGTTCACAAATACGGCGGCACTTCGATGGGTTCCACGGAACGCATCAAGAATGTCGCCAAGCGCGTGGCCAAGTGGCACCGCGCCGGTCACCGCGTAGTCGTGGTGCCTTCGGCCATGTCGGGCGAAACCAATCGCCTGCTGGGACTCGCCAAGGAGATTTCGGCACAGCCGGATCCGCGTGAACTGGACATGCTCGCCTCGACCGGCGAACAGGCCAGCGTCGCGCTGCTGGCCATTGCGCTGCACGGCGAGAATATCGACGCCGTGAGCTACACGGGCTGGCAGGTGCCGGTGAAGACCGATTCGTCTTATACCAAGGCCCGCATCGAGTCGATCGACGACGAGCGCATCCTTGGCGATCTCGACGCCGGCCGCGTGGTGGTCATCACCGGCTTCCAGGGCATTGACGACGACGGCAACATCACGACGCTAGGCCGTGGCGGCTCGGACACCTCGGCCGTGGCCATTGCCGCCGCCATCGAGGCCGACGAATGCCTGATCTACACCGACGTGGATGGCGTGTACACCACCGATCCGCGCGTGGTCGAAGACGCCCGCCGCCTGGACAAGATCACCTTCGAGGAAATGCTGGAAATGGCCAGCCTGGGCTCCAAGGTGCTGCAGATCCGTTCGGTGGAATTCGCAGGCAAGTACCGCGTGAAGACCCGCGTGCTGTCGTCGCTGACCGACCCGCTTATGCCGCTCGAGCAGGAAATCAACTCGGGCACGCTGATCACTTTTGAGGAAGATTCCAACATGGAAGCCGCAGTCATCTCCGGCATCGCCTTTGCCCGCGATGAAGCCAAGATCACCGTCCTGGGCGTGCCCGACAAGCCGGGTATCGCGTACCAGATCCTGGGTCCGGTCGCCGACGCCAACATCGACGTCGACATGATCATCCAGAACCAGTCGGTGGACGGCAAGACCGACTTCACGTTCACCGTGCCGCGCGGCGACTACCAGCGCACGCTGTCGCTGCTGAACGACAGCGTCAAGCCGCACGTTGGCGCGGCCAACGTTTCGGGCGACCCGAAGGTGTCGAAAGTCTCGGTGGTCGGCGTGGGCATGCGCTCGCACGTTGGCGTCGCCAGCAAGATGTTCCGCACGCTGTCGGAAGAGGGCATCAACATCCAGATGATCTCCACCTCGGAAATCAAGATCTCGGTGCTGATCGACGAGAAGTACATGGAACTCGCCGTGCGCGCGCTGCACAAGGCGTTCGAACTGGAACAGGCCTGATCCGTTCGTAAGTTTTTTCTGGCGACGCCGAAATTTTTTGTGTTGAGTTATCGATTTTTCGTTGACCAACCACGAAGGTATCGCTAGAATTTGCGCTTCGTTGTTCGGCTCCCTCGAACAACGCAAGTTTGGGAGACGTGGCCGAGAGGTCGAAGGCACTCCCCTGCTAAGGGAGCATCTGGGCCAAAACCTGGATCGAGGGTTCGAATCCCTCCGTCTCCGCCAGAAGACATGCCCGGCCCCCGCGGGGGCCGGGTTCTGGCCTAAAATCGGGCTACTATGTCCGTGCCGCTGTCCCGTCGTTTGTACCAAACGGCGTACCATGGATTGGTGGCTTCCATGAAATACTCCTCCTACATCAAAGTCCGTAAAGGCGCTCCGTATTTTCGGATGGCCGTACCGGCTGACGTGCGTCGTCTGGTCGTCGGCAACGTTCGCAAAGAAGTCTGCTTTCGCCTGCCCACCAATTCGGTCGGCGAGGCCAATCGTACCGCCGCCAAGCTGGTCGAATTTTGCACCTCCGTCCTTCAACTTCGAATCCCGGTCAACCCTCAGGGGTCGAGTCGCCGCCATCACCGTCGCCGGCGGTCTGCGACCGCAACGTCGAAGGGCTCACCGTCTGTGGAGTTTTTTTGGAGACTGCCCCAAAGCGGGGGCTGACGACCAGCTACCAAGAGGCCAAAGAGGCACCTACAATGCGCGCAGGGCTTCCGATCTTGGGCCGGCGACCTTCGTCCTTCAACTTGGGGGGTCGTGCTTTCCGCGCAGATTGATACGCTGAGATGCGAACTTTCCAATGTCACCAACGACTTACGGCATAGAAAAATAGCACTGTGGTATTTTTGCAAGTCATTGATATAACGAAGAATTTTCTCTTCAACCGTATCGATTTGCACGGGAAGGACAAATATCCCATATCCAGTCGCGCCAATGGGCAAATGACACCTCGAATGCCCACCGCAAAAAGCTGCTGCCGCCTCTGACCGACCCTGACCTCCCAACCGGTGTGTCTTTGGGTGCATATGAATTTGTGACAGATACGGCTGACAGAATGGCCTTCCGGTCTTTGGCTGCCCTATGTCAAGTGCCTCTGGGTCTGGTTTTGATCCGCTTCTAGCGATACACGAAGAGGCGGTTCGATTAGGTTGTCATTACTTTGACGCTGGCCTTCAATGGGAGTGGGCATGGTCGCGTCGCTTGGGGCCGTTCCTGGCGACTCCAACCGCCCAGACGATCCCTTCTTGGCGCTGTGGCGGAGGGCATATTCATCGTTCAAAAAATTGACGAGCTACTGTGATGAACACCTTTGCGCTACGCGGTCTGCTCCTTCTAGTCTCAATGTTCACCGCAACTTGGCTATCGGCACAGACGATAGGCGAGGCGGAGAAGAGCATCGAAAAAGGTTCGCTGGAAAAGCGAGTTGATGCCATCGCATCCATTCAGCCGGGTCTTGGCGCCGTCATGCACGAGATGGGTCGCCGCTTTGTCGAAATTTACTGGGCAGCTAATGGCGGAAACTGGGGCCTTGCACAATATGAGCTCAAGGAGCTACTGGAAGCGCAAGAGGTTGGTGAGGTAACGAGACCTCAGCGCGCCTCGATGCTAAAGGCAAATGAGCAAACGTACCTATTGCCGCTGAGCAAGGCGATCGAAAAACAAGATATCAACCAATTCAACCGACATTTTTCCGAGGCTGTCAATGGTTGCAACGCTTGCCATACTTCGCTTGGGTATGGATTCATAAAATTCAAAATACCAAAGGCAAAAGATCAGGAATTTCTTGATTTTTCCATGAAGACGAATCCAAGCAAGTAATTGCTGCGCGTCGCAATAAGTGCCGTGTGGCAGGGTTCCCGTTTTTCTGGCGCTACATTCTCTCTTTCCTCAACCGCATTCCGAAGATGGGGGCTGAGGCGCCGGGGGCACCGTTTCGGAAGCCTTTACGACCCATGGATCGCAAGACATTTAGGCTGGCGCCAAAAGGCCGACCCGTGAACTTTGGCCTGGATGTCTACGTTCCAAGTGTCGCAGGTTGTCTAGGTTTGTTTGATGCCTGTCCTTGCCAGTTGCGCTGTCCGCGCCTTTCTCGTCAAGTGACCGCGCGGGAAGAAAAGCGGTTTTAAACGCACGTCCAATGCGCGCTAAGGGACTCCTGCCCACGCAGGCTGCGTCCCAGAAGGCCATCGTCAGGTCCTGCTTGCTGGCGTCGATCCGCGGTCACGTGGATGCCGGCGCGCCAGGCCATGGAGGAAGCTGCGTCAGAGCATCGTGCCGCGTGCCCAAAGCCCCGGAGCCCTGAGCACGTATTGGCTGCCGTGTTTGCCACCGTCCATCCAGACCTCGAGCCATGGCCCAACGCTTCGGCGATAGACGAGGGGCGAGTCCTGGAGCAGGCGCCCGGGCGCCCGCCATCGTTGGAGATGACCAGCGCAACTGCACTATGGAGTCCCGACTGCTTGCCGTGGCCTTGCCTTGATGCATATCAACCACGGCGCTCTGCAATAGACGATCCTTAATTCGAGAGGAGCGATCTAGGATTCCGTATCGTTGCTCAACGAAGATCCGTTCGCCAGCCATCGGGCGATTGACGTTTATGCGCCGCTGCTGCGAAGAATCACCGCCGCGGTGCCGGGAGTCGAATCATGACCAACAAGCTTGACCCACCCAAAGACCTCGTTCACGTCCCCTGCGAGGTCTGTATGAAGGAAGTACCACAGTCCGAGGCGATCGTCCCCGAGGCATGCGACTACGTCGTCTACTTCTGCGGTCTGGACTGCTATGCACAGTGGCGTCGTCAGTTCCCAGAGAAAGTCGTGCAGCAGGAGACTGCGCCGCCTTCCATGGCGAGAGAGGGACTATTGTCGTCCAATAAAACCGCGAGCAAATGCTGACTGCTGCGGAACAGCGATTGGGGAAGAGCGTGCTGGGCCTCGCTTATGTCGTACTTCCTTTCGGCCATGAGACCTTTTCCCTTTCTATAGACGCAATCATTTCCGCAATCTCACCCTGCAACGGCTCGCGGGCGCGAGCAGCCACCCACGCAGTGAAACCATACTTCGCAAGTTTCCCGCTCAAGATGCCAAACACGGCGAGGGGTGATAGTTCTGCTAGCGCGACAAACACGAGGGCCGGCGTTTGCGGCAACGGCGAAGCCGCGATGGCCGTCAGTGCAAAGAGTCCGTAGTCGTCAGTAAAGCCGGCAATCTGTGTCCGCGTCCACGGTACACACCGCTCAACTGGCCACCGGTGCAGCCACATCTGAAGGCGACACTGGCGGTGATGGAGCGCGAATGCCCGCGAGCTTGGTGCGCTTGAGCAACAGCGCATTGACCGCTACCAAGGCAGAGCTGCCGGACATGGACAGTGCAGCAATCGCTGGGCTTAATGTGAACGGGTACAGCACACCCGCTGCCAATGGAAAGGCAATGAGATTGTAGGCGACCGCCCACCATAGGTTCTGGTGCATCTTGCGCAGCGTTGCGCGCGACAGCTCGATGGCCCCGACCACATCAAACGGGTCGCTCTTCATGAGCACGATGTCTGCGCTTTCCATCGCGACGTCCGTGCCGGCGCCAATCGCGAAGCCGACGTCCGCCTGGGTTAGCGCAGGTGCGTCGTTGATGCCATCGCCCACCATGCCAACCTTCTTGCCCTGCGCCTGCAGTTCCTTGACCTTCTCGGCTTTTTGCCCAGGCAACACGTCCGACAGCACTAACTCAATGCCCAAGCTTGCACCGATACGCTCCGCTGTGGCCTTGTTATCCCCAGTCAGCATCGCCACCTGCACGCCTCGTTCACGCAGCTTCTTGACCGCAGCTGCGGAGGTTGGTCGCGGGGCATCGGCAATGGCAATCAAGCCAAACAGTTTTCCGCCGTAGGCGACGTGGATGACCGTCCGGCCCGCACCCTGCATCTGGTCGGACTTTTCAGTCAGGCCATTCATATCCACCCCGTGTGTGGTCATCAGGACGCGGTTGCCGAGTAGTGCTACTCGTCCGTCAATTACCGCCTTGGCACCCATACCGTCGATATTGGTAAAGTTAGTTGTCGCCAACATCGCAAGGCCGCTAGCTCGTTTGAGAATGGCCTGAGCCAGAGGGTGCTCTGACGCTTGTTCCACCGATGCCGCAAGCGCGAGCATCGCATTTGCATCGACGTCTTGGTGCGCGAAGATATCCACCACATCCGGTTCGCCCATGGTCAGGGTACCCGTCTTGTCGAAGACGACCACGTCAAGCTTGGTGGCATCCTCCAAGGCAGAAGCATTCTTGAACAGAATCCCGTTCATGGCCCCCAGCCCGGTCCCAACCATAACCGCCATCGGGGTTGCCAGCCCAAGCGCATCGGGGCAGGCAATGACGAAGACTGTAATGGTGAGGGTCATGGCAAACAGCAAGGTCTGGCCCAACCAGCCATACCAGATGACAAAAGTCGCTATGCCAATGCCGAGAGCGGCGAGCACGAGCCACTGCGAGGCGCGGTCCGCCAGCAGTTGTGCAGGTGCTTTGGAGTTCTGAGCCTCTTGCACCATCTTCACGATTTGCGCCAGAGCAGTGTCACTCCCGACCCGCGTCGCTCGGTAGCGGAAGCTGCCGCTCTTGTTAATCGTGGCGCCGATGACGCTGTCGCCTGGTCCCTTCCGCACGGGAAGCGATTCTCCGGTCAACATCGATTCATCCACTTGGGATACACCATCGATAATCGCACCGTCAGCAGGAATCTTGTTGCCAGGGCGGATGATAACGATGTCCCCTAGCTTGACATCGGCTGTCGCTATCTCGAACTCGCGGCCATCGCGCAGTACCGTGGCCTTGGGTGGCGCCAGATTCATCAGCGAGCGAATGGCGTCCGATGCGCCAGCACGCGCGCGCATCTCCAACCAATGTCCCAGGAGGATAAATACCAGGAGGACTGCCGAGGCCTCGTAGAACTGCTCTCCCCGAAAGAAGAAAGTCGCTCCGACGCTGAACAGATAGCCCGTACCGACAGAGAGGACAACCAGTGTGGCCATGTTGAGCGTGCCGTCCCGGAGGGCGCGCCACGCGGATACGAAGAAGGGCCAACTTGGATACAGGATGGCCGCGCTCGCCAGCAGGAACAGCCACTGGTTCATGCCCAGGCCGAATGGCGGACTCGGCATGGGAATCTGCATTCCCATCGGCGCGTAGAGAAAGATGGGGATGGTGAACACCAGGCAAATCCAGAACCGGTTGCGCATATCGCGCACCATTTCCCCCATATCCATGCCCGCGCCGTGCCCCATGTCACGGACCATCTGGCCATGTGTAGTGTGGGCTTCTACTTCCCCTTTCGCACCGTGTGTAGCCGCATGGATACGGTCCGGGTGTCTGCCAAGCGCGGCCAGCCGGGCTGCCGTGTGCGCGTGCTCGCCAACAATGCCGCTTGCGACGAGGCCACCCGGCGGGTCTTCTGGCGTGCAGATGTGCCGTGGCACCAGTTCACCATGGCAATGGTGGCCGCACTCTTCGAGTTTCGCCTTGATGGCGCTTAGACTCGTCACCGTATCGTCATACTCGACCGTGGTGCTACCGGAGACGCAGTTGACCTCCACCCGGACAACTCCGGGTAGGCGTGCAAGCTGCTTCTCGACCCCGCGCGCGCTGAGGACAGACAGGAGACCTCCTACTTCGATGATACTAGTCTTCATCTTATCCATCCTTGCTGTACGTGGGTTCGCAACGAGCAACAGTCACTTCGCAATCGCACCGCTCACCAGATGTTCCTCTGCATAGGGGAACACCACTTCGAGATTGGGACGTATCAGCTCTTTATCTTTGTTCGCATAGTGCAGACGGGTCAGCAAATCCTTGATGACACTGAGGCGCGCGACACGTTTGTCGTCGGCGCGCACGACGTTCCATGGCACGATGTCGCTGGTCCGAGCAAACATCTCGTTGCGCGCCTTGCTGTACTTCTTCCAGAGCGATACTGCTTGCTCGTCGATGGGGCTGACTTTCCATTGCTTTAGCGGGTCTCGACGGCGCTCTTCGATGCGCTTCTTCTGTTCGGCTTTACTGATGTCCAGGTAGTACTTGATAAGACGAATCCCGGAGCGCACGAGCATCCCTTCGAACTCCGGAACGCTTGCCATGAACTCCTCGTGCTCGTCATCAGTGCAGAAGCCCATCACGTGTTCCACGCCCGCTCGGTTGTACCAGCTGCGATTGAAGAGCGTGAACTCGCCAGCGGCTGGGAGTTCGGCGGTATAGCGCTGGAAGTACCAGGAGCCCCGGTCGCGGTCGGAAGGCTTTCCCAGCGCGACCACGCGGGTTTCACGAGGGCTGAGATGTTCGATAATGCGTTTGATGGTGCCATCCTTCCCGGCAGCATCCCTGCCTTCAAAAATCACCAGAATCCGGTCATTGCAGCAGATGAAGTGTTTCTGCAGCTTGACCAGTTCAATTTGCAGCAGGTGGAGGTTCCCCTCGTAGTTCTCGTGGGAAATCGCGCTTACCTCGGATGTGGCGCTGTGGCTACTTGCCTTCATTTTCATGATTTCCCTTCCGTACATCTGGCGCAGCGGGCGTGGCTGGGTGGGGCTTCCCGGGTGTTAGCGTGGTGACTTTTTCGGAGAGCAGCAGGTCCAGGGCAGGTCGGTCTACCACCTCCTGTTCGAGGAGAAGCTTTGCCAGTGCGTCAAGCTTGTGCCGATTCGCCAGCAGCGTCTGCTTCACCCGCAGGCTCGCGTCACCCAGAATCTTGCGGACCTCTGCATCAATGATTTGTGCAGTGCTCTCGCTGTACTCCTTCAGGTCACGGGGCATCATGCCCGCTTCGTTGAAGAGCGGATTCCGCATATCCTCATAAGTGGCAAGCCCAAGCTGCTCGCTCATGCCGAACCGCGTAATCATCTGCCGAGCCATGTCGGTGGCACGTTGAAGGTCGTTCTGTGCTCCAGTTGAAACGTCTCCGTAGACAATCTGCTCGGCAATGCGCCCACCCAGCAGGACGTCTAGCCGGTCATACAGTTCGCTCTGCTTCAGGAGATAGCGGTCTTCTGTGGGGGTCTGCTGCGTGTAGCCCAGGGCGGCGACGCCTCGCGGGATAATCGACACCTTGGAGACCCGGTCAGTCCGAGGGCGCAATTCCGCCACGATAGCGTGACCAGCCTCGTGGTAGGCAATGGTTTCCTTTTCCTGCGGATTCATTAGGCGATTCTTCTTCTCGAGTCCGCCTACGATGCGGTCAAGCGCCTCATCGAAATCAGTCATGTCCACCGCGTCTTTGCCCTTGCGAGCGGCAAGAAGCGCAGCTTCGTTGACGAGATTGGCCAGGTCGGCACCAGCGAAACCGGGCGTGCGGGCTGCCAGTTTTGTCAGGTCGACAGTGGGCGCAAGGACGACGTTCTTGACGTGTACCTTGAGAATCTGCTCGCGGCCCTTCAGGTCTGGCCGGTCCAGCGCAACATGACGGTCAAACCGCCCGGGGCGCAAGAGTGCTGGGTCCAGTATTTCCGGCCGGTTGGTCGCGGCCATGATGATGACGCCTTTGTTGGTATCAAAGCCGTCCATCTCAACCAACAACTGGTTCAGAGTCTGTTCGCGCTCGTCGTTGCCGGTAACTGCACCGAAGGCACGGGTTTTGCCCAGCGCGTCGAGTTCGTCAATGAAGATGATGCAGGGCGCCTTGGTCTCGGCCTGGTTGAAGAGGTCGCGAACGCGCGCTGCACCTACGCCGACAAACATCTCCACGAACTCCGAGCCGCTCATGCTAAAAAATGGAACGCCGGCTTCCCCCGCGACTGCCTTTGCCAGGAGCGTCTTGCCAGTTCCCGGTGCACCTAGCAGCAATACCCCCTTGGGAATCTTGCCGCCGAGGCGCCGGTAGCGCAGGGGGTCCTTCAGGAAGTTGACTATTTCCGCGAGCTCTTCCTTCGCTTCGTCGATACCGGCAACGTCGGCAAAGGTCACGCCGGTCTCCTTCTGCATATAGACCTTGGCCTTACTCTTGCCAATTTCCATCATGCCGCCGGCGCCAGCTCCCACTCGTTTAATGAGGAAGCTCCAGATGACAAAGAACAGTAGTGCAGGGACAATCCATGACAGCAGAGCGCCAATCCATTTGTTGTCGGCCTGCCCGACGAAGCGCACCTTGGCCGCTTCGAGGTCTTGAACCAGATTAGGGTCGTTGACGCGAACGGTCGAGAATGCGTGGTCTCCCTTTCCCTGCTGCAGCATCTCATCGGCCTGTTGTTTGGGAAGCAGATTTTCGATGCTATCGGTGTTCAGCGTTCCGGTGATGGCTCCTTCCCCGAGTGTGACATTCCTGACCTTGCCAGCCTTCAATAAGACCTTGAAATCACTGTACGGTAGCGTCTCGACGTGAGAAGGAGTAAAGAAGCTCTGAAGGACGAGCATCGCTGTGACCGCCGCGAGTATGTACCAAAGGGAAAATTGTTGACGCGGTTCCATGGGGGCCTTTCCATCCTGTGGTCAATCAAAAAGCTCGGCGGCCAGTGCTGTCTGCACGACCACCGAGCCCATCCGGCCTCAACAACGAGCCAGCGTTACACCAAAGTTCAGTCCATGGTGGGAGCTCCATAACCGTCAATGCCATCGGTCGGGGTCAGCGGTCACTCCTTAGGGTGTTAAAGAGCCAGGCAAAGAAGCTGCCGGCAGCAAAGAACCAGACTGCAAACACAATGGCCGGGTAGATGACGGACCACCAGGACACCGGTTCGCCAGTCTGAAGGCGTCGGAAATCAAGCCCGTGAAAGAGCGCGTTCATGAAGTTCATGAAGGGCTCGGGGAGTGCCATCCAGACGAGCGTGCACAAAGCGTAGAAGAGCACGACCGTGGCTGACAACGTCACACCAGTTTTGAAGGGATTCATGGCAGCCTCCAATTGCAACGGGGTTCCCGCCTAGCCTCAGTGAGGCTTGGTCTGAGGCATATCCCCACCGCCGAAGTGCGGGATGAAACCGGGGGTTCTTTGCCGGTATGCCTCATATTCCTGTCCAAATTCCGCCAGTGCGTCCTGCTCCTCTGCCTTGGCAAGGCGAACGTACATCCAGACCAGGATGGGGAACATCGCGAATGTGAGTATCGTGGGCCATTGCAGCAGGAATCCCAACATAATCAGGATGAACGCCACATATTGCGGATGCCGCATACGGGCGTAGAGCCCGGTGGTGGCCAAGGTGTGTTCTTGCTGAGCCTTGTACAAGACTCGCCACGCCGCAGATAGCATGAGGAATCCGCCAAAAATCAGGATGTCGCTGGCGATGTGGAAGGGGCCCAGGTGGGGATTGCCCCGCCAGCCGAAAATCATCTCCGGAAGATGGCCGGCATCATGGGACAGGAAGTCGATACCGGGAAACTTCGCCGACAGCCATGGCAACAGGAGATAGATGGTCAGGGGAATCCCATACATCTCGGTGAAGAGCGCCACGATGAACGCCGAGAAGGCTCCAAAGGAGCGCCAGTCCCGAGCGGTCTTCGGCTTGGTAAAGCTGAAGGCAAAGATGAGGAAGACCGCCGAGTTAATAATCACCAGCGACCAAAGGCCGTAGCCGTTTTGTGCGTTGTGTTCCATCATCGCTCTCCCGTGTTGCCCATGTCCTTCGGCTCGTCGCGCTGCCCGTGACCGTGTCCATGGCCGTGATGCATGAAGAGATGCATCAACGGGCAAGCCGCCAGAAGCAGGAACGGCAGGAACTGAATGACGTGAGCCTGGTGCTCCGTCCAGAGGAAGTAGCCAATCACCAAAAGAAAGCCAATCGTGACCAGCTTGGAGCGGGAAATCTTTCCCTCCGTATCGTCTGGGTGCTCGTGACTGCTATGGTCGTGACTCATACCTGCCTCCAACCAGGGGAAGAAACGGGATGTTGCTCAGCAGCAACCGTGGTTGCGATGATGTCGGTGCACATATCTTTCCGGGTCTTGCTGAAAGACCGTGCGGGAAGCTTCGGATTCAAAGAAGAAGGTATGCCCCTCAAAGTTTGAAGTGATGGCGTGCGCGGTATTGACCGTGTTGACAGTGACAGTGACGGGGTCGCGGGCAGTGGAGCCGTACTCCTGGGTTGTGTAGCGTTGCCCGCCGTCTTGATTGGTTCGACGGCTCGTGAAGCGTCGCCACGCCATCAGGGCTCCGAGACCCATTCCGCTAAGCAGGAGCCACGTCAGATTTTGTGAGAGCCAGTTCATGTGAAGTCTTCCTCGTCAAGGATTGCCTCTGGCCTTGCGCTCGCGTTCCACGGCCTGTTGAATGTCGCGCTCGCACTGACGCGAAAGCCGCCAGCTAACCCAAACTACGACGAGTGGGCAGGACAGCAGAAAGACGGCGACCAATAGCGTGAGTGGCGATACACCAAACCAGTACACGACGGCGACAGCAAGCAACGTCGCCAGTGCCGCGCAAATCCATGCGACGGTATGTTTCATGTCGCCTCCGTACTGGACTGGCCAAGCCGCACACGCTTAAGCAGCGCGGAGTTGGCTACGACGCTCAATGAGGACAGCGCCATAGCCGCCGCTGCAAAGATAGGGTTCAATAGTCCGAAGGCGGCGACCGGGATGCCAATGGTGTTGTAGACGAATGCCCAGAAGAGGTTCTGCTTGATTTTGCGCATCGTGGCGCGCGAGAGCTCGATAGACGCGACCACATCACGAACATCGTCGCGAATGAGGATGATGCTTCCTGTTTCCTTGGCGACGTCCGACCCAGAGCCGATGGCAATACCGATGTCGGCTGCTGCAAGGGCGGGCGCGTCGTTCACGCCGTCACCCACCATCGCCACGACTTCGCTCTGCTTCTGCAAGGCCTGAATGGTTTCGACCTTGTCTTCCGGCATGACTTCGGCAATCACGCGGTCGATGCCGACCTGCCGGCCGATGGCCTCCGCCGTCCGACGGTTGTCTCCGCTTAACAGCACCACTTTGATGTTGCGTGCCCTCAAGGCGGCGACAGCCTCTTCGGCTTCTGGCTTCACCGTGTCGGCCACTGCGACCACGCCAAGCAGCGTATTACCAGCGCCTACCAGCATGGCGGTCTTTCCGTCGGCCTCGAGCCTTTGCAGCACCGACTCAGCGTCACCGGTCGGGATTCCCTGACGTCCAAACAGACGCCGATTCCCGAGCCAAGTCTTTTGCCCGTCGACCTGCCCCTGAATGCCCATGCCTGACAAGGCACTGATGCTGGCAGCCTTGGGAATGGCGAGGCCGCGATGTTGCGCGGCGCGTACGATGGCTTCGCCCAGAGGATGCTCAGAGCCACTTTCGACGGCCGCCGCAAGGGTCAACAGGGTTGATTCCTCGTGATTCGAGAACGAGATGACATCGGTGACAGTAGGCTCTCCCCGCGTAATCGTTCCCGTCTTGTCAAACACGACCGCCGTGAGCTTCTCAGCACGCTCCAGCACTTCACCGCCGCGAATCAGAATGCCGTTATCCGCGCCCTTGCCGACGCCGACCATGAGGGCGGCAGGGGTTGCGACACCGAGGGCACACGGGCAAGAGATGATTAGAACCGCCACAAACGCGAGCAGTCCGTGGGGGAAGTGTCCCGCGACGCTCCAACCCACCAGGGCCAACACGGCAACGGAAACCACGGCGGGCACGAAGTAGCCGGTGACCTGGTCCGCCAGCCGCTGAATCTGCGCGGTACTGGCCTGGGCGTCCTCGACCATCTTGATAATCTGGGCGAGCGCGGTATCGGCGCCAATCTTTGTCGCCTGGAAGGTAAAGGCGCCGCTGCGGTTCAGGGTGCCGCCAATGACGGCAGTACCCGGCTTCTTCTCAACGGGCATCGACTCGCCTGTCAACATTGACTCGTCGACGCTGGACTCACCCTCCACGACCTTGCCATCCGTGGGAATCTTCTCGCCCGGGCGCACGACAACGGCCTCGCCCACCATGATGCTTTCGGCCGGGATTTCCACTTCCTTCCCATCACGCAGCACATGCGCGACGGCCGGACGAAGGTCGAGCAAGCGTCGTACCGCCGCCGACGACTTCTTCTTGATGATTTCCTCCATGTACTTGCCAAGCAGCACGAAGGCAATAATGACCGCCGACACCTCAAAATAGACGTCCCGCTCTTCGACCTTAACTGGCAACCAGGTTGGAAAGAACAGCACCACCACGCTGTAGAAGTACGCGACGGACGTTCCCAATGCGATGAGGAAGTCCATGTTGATGTTGCGGGTTCGGATGGCGTTCCACGCGCCCTTGTAGAAGCTCCAGCCGCCGATGAACTGCACTGGCGTGACCAGCAAGAACAGCCACATGCCCCACGTGAACCAAGGCAGGGCCGGAATCGGTGCCCACGTCAGCAGGGTGGCGCCGGCTGCCAGGGCCAGGAACGCACCCGCCCGCAGCACAGCAAGCGCGAGGACGCCCGTGAGGGCAATCGTCACGCGTGTCTTCATGGCCTTCAACTCGCTCTCTGGCGATTCGAAAGTCCGTAGACAACTCTCGCTGCAGAAGTAGTACTTGCGGTTGCCACGCTCGGCGGACAGGGCCGTCGCCTTGTCCACCATCATTCCGCAAATGGGGTCCTTGGCGAATTGCTTGGCACCGCCGGTGGTCGCGGGAGCATGGGTGGCCATGCCAGGCGACGGAACGCTCGCACCTGCCGGGGCAGGGTCGTCTGTTGGAGGGGGAATATATTGGGCCGGGTTGGCGAGGAATATCTGCTCGCAGTGGCTGGAGCAGAACCAATAGCGTTTGTGGTCGACTTCCGCGCTGGCGGCCGCTTCCCCGGGAGAAACTTCCATGCCACAAACAGGGTCGCGCACATATTGCTGGCGAGCAGTATCCAGGTGACTTGTCGGTTGGGGCGCGTGCCCACCCATAATGGTGGATTCTTCCCCAACTGTAGGGGTAGCGGACCTGGTCGACATGCCATCCTCCTGGGGGCGATTGGCGGCTGCAAGGCAGGATTTACCTCAATAGTCTCGTCCTTCGGGGAACTTGCTTATTGATGTCAATCAAGGAATCTCTAAGAGGGCGATGCTCGAAAATGGTGCCTTAGTGTATGGATGGATGCCGGCAGGCGAGAAGGCCTTAGAACACCGGAATCGTCCCTGTCGCCAACTCCTTGACCAACGTGGGAAGGTTGGCCAGCTGCTGCCGGAGTAGCTCACGGATTTCCTGTTGCTGAGTCGACGAGAGCCTCTGTTCCGCTACAACATCGATGGCTGCCAGTTGTGGCTGGTTGATTGGCCGGCCAATACCGGAAAGAAGCCGCACTACGACCTCGTTGACGCCGTCAACGTCCGTCGCAATAAGTCCGGCCAATCTGTGGGCCAGCACGTTATAGAGCTTGCCAACATGCGCCGCCGGGTTCTTTCCCGCTGCGGCTTCCAAGGACATTGGCCGATACGGGGTAATCAAGCCGTTGACCCGGTTTCCGCGACCCACCTGGCCGTCATCACCATGCTCCGCGCTCAGTCCAGTGACGGTCAGGTAGATTCCACTTTCATCACTGGCATCGCGGTCGTCCAGGGTATTGATAGCAACCTCAACCGCCGGTTCGATGCGTTCCGTAAGGTATGACGCAATCTGGCTCTTCACAGTGAAGTATTCATCGACCGCGCATATATAGCGGTCAACAAACGCCAGCGCGACGGTGAGACGGTGATGCCCATCGAGTCGACTACCCATGACTTTGAAGTCATTTCCGGCCGCCGGAAAAGAGGTCATAAATTCACTTGCGCGCAGTAACCGCGCAGCCCAGAGTACAGCTCTTTCAAGGCTGGAAAGTGGCGCGTACCCCACGCCGAAGGACGTATCATTCGACAGTGGGACGGATGTGCCGGTGACGCGCTGGAGGTTTGGGGCCGAAGGTCGGAGTATGGGCTCTACCCGAATATCGTCGCCGGCCCCGCCTAAGCAGGCCACGAGATAATCACGAATGGCCTGCTCAACGATTTGCTCAGCCTTGGCAGATGGCAATTCGGTGACCGGGCCCGAGACCACCAAGCGCATAGGTCGCAAGAGCTGCCCACCACCGAATTTCGGCTCACTCATACCGCCGATGAGGAGCGCCTTGTCGAGATTGAAATGCTGGATTGACCCATAGTCGTCCAGATAGGCACGGCACAGGGCATGGGCTGCAGCCTCGACGGCGCCGTCGCAAAGGCTGTCTGGGTGCCCGACGCCTTTGTGCTCGCACATCTCGGTCTGGTCCATCCACCGCGACGGCGCAGTTGAGACGGAAATCGCAATGCTCTCGGCTGCCGGCATCACCTACCCCAATAGGCACCAGATAGAGTCATTTTATGTAGCCGGCCAAGTGCGCGGACGCTCGGTCCGCCCATTGCTTGTCGCTGTTGAGGCAAATCAAACAATCGGCCCGCCACACAACCTAGGATGAGTGATGGAAACCCGATTTTTGATAGGGCAAGCTGTATCCTGCACGCGTACGGTACGAATTGTTGGCTCTGCAGGCGACGGCAGCGAAAGAACGGGGGTGTCTCGTGCGCAAGCTATGGTTGGTACTGGCGGCAATGCTCCTGGTAAGTCTGACAGGATGCGGCTACAACACAATTCAGTCGCAGGATGAACAGGTCAAGGCAAGCTGGTCGGAGGTTGTAAACCAGTACCAACGCCGGGCCGACCTGGTGCCGAATCTCGTGAACACCGTGAAAGGCTACGCCAGCCATGAGCGTGAGGTTCTGACAGCGGTGACAGAGGCGCGAGCACGCGTTGGCACCATCCAGGTCACGCCCGAGACCCTGAATGACCCGAAGGCGTTCGCCCAATTCCAGGCCGCGCAGCAGCAGTTGTCGGGGACCTTGTCCAGGCTTCTGGCAGTTTCCGAGAACTACCCACAACTGAAGGCCGACGCGGGCTTCAGGGATTTGCAGTCCCAACTCGAGGGTACCGAGAATCGGATAACCGTCGCGAGAAACCGGTATATCCAGTCCGTTCAAGCGTACAACGTGACCGTGCGTTCGTTGCCTTCAAATCTGACGGCAATGGTTTTTGGCTTCAAGGAGAAGCCCAACTTCACGGTGGCAAGCGAGACGGCAATAGCCAAGCCACCGCAAGTTGAATTCGGTGCCGCTCCGGCCAGTGCTCCTGGGAGTGCCAAGTGAAATGGCTTCCGGTTGCAAGAGGCCTGTTCCTGGCCTTTCTGGCTTTTGTGTCTCTGGGTGCGGCGGCGGATGTTGCCGTTCCCGCCCTGACGGCGCGGGTGACCGACCTGACCGGCACGCTGACAAGCGAACAAAGGGCTGCCCTCGAACAAAGACTGCAAGCTTTCGAGAGTGAGAAGGGAAGTCAGATAGGGGTACTGATGGTCCCCACAACGCAACCCGAGGACATTGCGCAGTACTCCATGCGCGTGGTCGAGCAATGGAAGCTCGGGCGGAAGGGAACGGATGACGGCGCGCTGCTCATCATCGCCAAGGACGACCGGACAGTCCGCATCGAGGTTGGCTACGGACTGGAAGGCGTACTCACCGACGCCATGAGCAAGCGCGTCATCAGCGATGACATCGTTCCGCGCTTCAAGCAGGGGGACTTCTATGGCGGCGTCACGGCTGGCGTCGAACGCATCATCGGTGTCATCAACGGCGAGCCGTTGCCCCCACCGAGGCCATCAAGAGGCGAGCGCGGCGATGACTCGGTGCGGCAATTCCTGCCAGTCATACTGGTGCTGACGCTCGTAGTGGGTGGAATGCTGCGCTCCCTCTTTGGCAGAGGCCCAGGTGCCGTTGCTACCGGAGGCGTTGTCGGCATTATCGGATGGCTACTTTCCGGAGCAATCGCTGTCGGCGTAATGGCTGGCGCTATTGCGCTCTTCTTTACGATGTTTGCTGGCTCCCACATGGGCTTGCGGGGTATTGGCGGTCGTGGCGGCTTCGGTGGCGGGTCCGGACGAGGCGGATTTGGTGGCGGCGGTGGTGGCTTTGGCGGCGGTGGCGCCTCGGGGAAATGGTAATGGCGAATCTCCAGCGCATGGCGCGACATCTCCTGATGACGCACTGGCGAGTCAGGCGGACCTTCCCGCGCGAAACCTTACTCGCAATCGAGCAGGCCATCGCGACAAGCGAGTCCACCCACATCGGACAGCTGCGATTCGCCGTAGAGGGAGCGCTGAGCTGGTCGGGCCTGCTCAAGGGACTTTCTGCCCGTGACCGTGCCATTGAAGTGTTCTCGCAACTGCGAGTCTGGGATACTGAACACAACAATGGCGTTCTGATTTACCTCTTGCTGGCAGACCGCAGCGTTGAGATTGTTGCCGATCGTGGCATCCATGCGAAGGTGCAGCGAGGAGAGTGGGACGCCATTTGCCGAGAGATGGAGGACGCCTTTCGCCGGAAAGAATTCCAGCTGGGAGTGCTTCGAGGCATAGAGGCCATTGGCAACCTCCTGGCGAGATACTTTCCCGCCGGTGTTGGCGGCACGGACGAATTGCTCAACACGCCAGTGATTCTGTAAGTCGCGATAGTCCGCGCGGAGTTCTTGGCGGAGAACAGACTTGACGCCACTCGGAATACCTCACGAGGCCACGGTCTTGGTGGCAGCACTGACGGTCGGTCTCCTGATTGGCTTGGAGCGTGGATGGCATGAGCGCGAATTGCCCGAGGGCGCGTAGCCGGCCTGCGCACATTTGCCTTGACGGGTCTCTTTGGCGGGGTTCTTGGCAACCTGTTTCCGGAATTTGGCGCTTGGCCCTTGCTTGGCGAACTGGCTACCATCGAACAGGCATTCGAAGAGTTTCTGGAATCCCTGCGGGAGACCGCCACACCATCCGTCGTGGCGAATATTGAAGAATACTTCCAAGGCTTGCCTCCTATCAAGCAATGAGTGTGGTCCACAACTCGGAGAGCTCCGACTAGGACCTTCCTGCCAACACAACCTTGTCTTATATCAAGCTTGCTTCTTCGATGGGCAATAGTCTTATGAAAGGGATGCCCGTCTGGGACGTGTGGCGCGAGTTCCAGAGAGAGCTTCGATTTCGAATCACATCTATGGGCGGGGATGCTCAGTTTGGCAATGTTGGCCTTGGGTTCTTTGTTGGTCGAACGGAGGAAGTGAAATGAACAAGAAACAATTTTTCGTGGCAATGTTCTCCGCCGGCGTGCTTTCGATTACGCCAGTTCTTGCCCAGCAAAGTAAGTCCGCCACGAAGGGCGCTCAGTCACAGCAACAGCAATCCAATGTCGCTGAGTTCGACAAACAGATGGCGCAGGTCCAGGAGAACATGCGGAAGATGCAGGAGCAGATGGACAAAATTCGTCAGACTCAGGACCCGCAGGAGCGTCAAAAGCTACTGCAAGACCACTGGACAACCATGCAGGCGACGATGGCCATGATGCATGAGATGTGGGGCGCAGGAATGATGGGCGGCGGGCACATGATGGGACGCGGCATGACGGGTGGGCCTATGATGGGCTGGGGCCAGATGGGCGGCTACTATTCAAAACTCACGCCTGAGCAAATGAAGCAGCGACAGTACATGATGGACCAGTACATGGGCATGCAGCAGATGATGATGAATAACATGATGCAGCATCAGTACATGATGATGCCGCCGGCACGGTAGCCAGGAAACACGCCAAGGACTGCGGAGCGGCTCGAAGTAACTCGAGGGGAGTCGTATCGCGCATGTGGTCGGTGTGTATGTATAACGGCGCAGATACCAGGGCCACCCGCCTGCGCCAGCCACCGGCCAGGACAAGTCTGCCCGATTTTTTTCTGCGCCGCGCCACCACGGCCAATGTCAGGGGCCGAATGCGGGACTTCAACCGCTTTCTGCGCTTGAGGGAGATTGCAATGCGGAAATATGGCTGGGAGCCGTAACGTCAATCGTGATCTTCGGGCAACGCGCAGGCGTCGGGAAAACATCGTATCCGCACCCGATACTCATAGGGAGAAGGTCATGGCTACCACCATCAGAGACTATCCCCTGCTGGTCTTCCTGGTGACGTTCAGTCTGCTCTGGTTAGCAGAGAAGATCGGAGCGATGGCCATCCGCGGCTTGCGCGGACCGGCCGAGAACGTGCGGCAGGATGTGGGCATCATTCAGGCTGCGGTACTCACGCTGCTCGGGCTACTGATTGGCTTTTGTTTTGCCATGGCGGTCAGCCGTTATGATCAGCGAAAACTTTATGAAGAGGCCGAGGCCAACGCCATCGGGACTGAGTATGTACGCGCGGGATTGTTGCCGGCAGCGGATGGGGAGCAGGTGCGCAGCCTGCTTCGCGAATATGTGCAGCGCCGTCTGGCGTTCTTTACGGTCCATGACGCCCGCAAGCTTCAGCAGATTGACACTGCCACCGCAGCTCTGCACGCCCGTCTATGGTCGGTCGTGGAACGCAATGCGGCAGATAAACCGAATGTCATCATCGGACTGGTTGTTGCTGGCATGAACGACGTGCTGAATGCGGAAGGCTATACCCAGTCATCCTGGTGGAACCGGATTCCGGACTCAGCCTGGACGCTAATGCTTCTGGTGGCCGCATGCAGTAACGCACTGGTTGGATACGGCCTGCGCAAGGCCGAGTCGACGGGCAATCTGCTGCTGGTATTGCCAATGGTGGTAGGCGTTTCATTCGCCCTGATTGCCGACATCGATAGTCCCCGCGGTGGGCTGATCCATGTGGAGCCATATAACCTCATGCGTCTGGCTTCGTCGATTCACGCGCACTAGAGGCTAGTTCGACCATCTTAGTGTTGGGGCACTGGGGCTTGGTCGGACAGTTACGATATATCCATTGCGCCACAGTGCGCGGCTAGATGGGCCGACTTTGATCCAGCCCAAGCTCTGGAGCGAACCAGACACTAGTCTGCAACTAGGCGTGCTGCGGCAATGGTCGGGTCACAGTCGACATTGTAAGATCAGGCGCCACCTCATCGATCACGGAGAGAAAGATCATGGTCAGAAAGATTGTCCCAATCCTGACTGCGGCTTCCTTGGCTGCGCTTGGCACGCAAGTTGTTCACGCACAGAAGAACTACACGGACGGCGGCGATCTGTACGGAGGAAGCCACGCTGCAAAGTCGAAGACGCAGAACCAGGCAAAGGCCGGCAAGCCCGATCCTTATACCGACGGAGCGAAGCAGTCAACCAAGGCCGGCCTGGCCGAAGGCGGGAATAAGCCGGACACCGGTACGAGTGCGGCGAGATCTGGCAAGTTCGACCCATATAGTGAAGGGGCAAAATCCGGCAAGTTCGACCCGTATACAGAGGGTGTCAAGAAGCCGGATGAGAAGGCCCAGTAAGCTTTGAGCCGGGCCATCCGTTACGTCCAGTGCACGCCGGTTCGTCCCCTTGTGTTGATCGCAACAGGGCCAATAACATGTACCATCGAATTTTGGTTGCTCTTGATGGCGGCGAAGCGAGCGACGTTGCACTGGATCACGCTATCGTGATTGCGCAAGCTACCGGGGCGGAAGTGGAGGTCATGTCTGTGGTCGATGAAAGTGCTCCGTTCCTTGACATGATGGGTACGGACCCTGTCCGACTGGCACAGGATCTGGCGACTGCGGGAGAGGGCGTAGTTGCAGCAGCCGCCACGAGGCTCAATCGGGCGGGAGTTCGATACGTCACGCGCCTGCTAGGCAAGCATGCAACCCAGCAAGACATCGCTGCAACGATTGTCGCGGAGGCCGACGACTGGTTAGCGGATCTGATCGTGATGGGGGATAACGGGCACCGCGGGATAACCCGTCCGCGCATAAGTAGCGTTGTCCGCGAAGTCATGGCGCTAAGCAGTCAGCCACTGCTTCTGGCAAGATCGCGGAGATGCAGCGAGCCAGCTCCAGAGTGAAGCAGCGGATAGTGCAATATCACGGGCCATATAGTCCTGCCATTGTCACTAGAGGTGCGTGCCGGTATGGCCAAGCCGTACCGGCACGCCCTCATGGTTCCTCAGACCTTGCGTCGATGCGTCCTTCGCGAATCGCTGCCACGAAGGCGCGGAAGTCGCTGCGGTTCTGTGAGCAGTATTCCGTCGCGAATTCGCAAATCGCATCATCAAAGGTCTGGCCGGAGCCCATGTAGCCTGCGATCATGGCGGCGTCGCCCGAACGTGCGTGCGCGCGTGCAAGGGCGTGTGCACACATGCGAGCGTACTGCCTGAGCATGCCTGTATCCCAGTCTTCAATCACCGCAGAAAGCTTCATGTCGCGAAGTTGGCGTACATAGAAGTCGCGTCCGTTCCCGCCGCGCGTCCAGCCCAGGAATACATCGCTGGCAGCCTGCATGAGGCGCTGGCCGGCGATAACGCGCTGGCCGTGGTTGGCATGCAGGCTCTTACCCGCATAGGGCTCCAGAACGGAAGCACGGGCCTCCTTCACCTGCAAGAAGAGGGGATCGTTATCGGCGGCGAGAAACAGCCCCACGCCACACATTGTTCCGACGCTGCCGACGCCAACGACCTTGATGGCCATGTCGAAGAAGTGGAACCGGTTGAACAGAACACGGACATGCTCCGCCAGGCTTTCCCGATAGATTGCTATGGCCTCCGAATAGTCCGATGCAAGGCCAGGTGCAAGTTCATCGGTTGGGTGGAAGATCAAGGGAGGCTCATCTTTGATTCTCGGTCTTTCGCCTTCTTCCGATACCAGCTTGGGGTAGAGATGGTCCGCGACTGTCTTTTGCCTTTCCGCCTCGATACGCTGCGCAAGGCGCTTTCGGGCGACAGCGACAATCTCTGGGTCTCCACTGCGATCCTCATACTTTTGCAGGTCGATCCGGTCATACCAGACGTCGAGAGCGCGCATCCATCCATAGTTGAACATGCGTTCACGATACTCGCGCACGAGATCGGTGACCACGCGGGCGGCTTCGCTCTTTGGCAGCGCGAGATGCTCCGCGGCAATGGCCACACTGGCCGCAAGCCGCTTAAGATCCCACTCGAACGGCGCCGGCAAGGTTTCGTCGAGATCGTTGATGTCGAAAATGATGTTGCGCTCGGGAGTAGCAAATCCGCCAAAGTTCATCAGATGTGCATCACCGCACGCCTGTACTCGTATTCCACTGGAAGGCGTGGTGGCCAGGTCGGCCGCCATGAGCGACGCAGATCCGCGGTAGAAGGCAAAAGGCGATGCCGCCATCCGGCCGTATCGGATCGGGACTAGGTCCAGAATCCGTCCGGCATTGGATTCGTTTAGCAGTTCAACCGGGTCGCGGCGACCTTCCCGAGCCTGCCAGCCGGCATGCGAGCTGCGGGCTACGGCGTCGCGCATCGCCCTTCCTTTGGCTGCGCGCTCGTCAGCAGTTAGGTAGCTCTTGGCCTCCTGAGACGCATTGACCAGGTGTTTGGCTTTTTCCGGTTTGTTCATGACGAGTTCCTTCTGTCAGGATCCCTTCGGCGAGGCGGGGTCAGCAGACCTCGCCGCAGTCCTGGGGGAGGATTGGGGTTGCCTTATGCCTGATCTGCACTTAGGCCGATTCTGTTGTGCATCGAGTCGCGGGGCCCTCCGTGACGGATGCTCTGAATTCGTCGATTGCGTCCGAGACCGAGATGCGGCGTCCGAAGTATCCGACTTGCTCCCCGAGTCCTTCCGCCCGGAGCATGTCCCCCACGCTGGCGTGCGCGGCAACCAGGCGCAAGGCGATTCCAGCAGCCTGTAGTTCAATTGGTGACCAGATGCCGCCGCCAGCCGGGCACGCCGGCAGCAGATTAAGGCTAGTTTCCGTGCAAGCTGTGAGGTTGATCCAAATCAGTAAGCGGCATTTGTCAGGCCTGACTTGAGTGCAAACAACACCAAACAACACTTGACGTAGCGCAAAGGAGCTCTCGCCGAGCGAACTAGGCTCGACACGAAAACAGACGAGCTCGATATCCAAGCGGCGGAGCAAGGCGAGGATGGCCTGCGCACGCGTGGGCGCTGAATTGCAGGGTCGAACCTCATATTGGTTCGGGGCTCAGGAGATGTTTCCTTGCATTTATCAGCAAAGAACTACGCGCTCGCAATAAGGTTTCTTCAAATCTCGAAGTCGCTTCGCGAAGAAGATCAATGTCGAGGTCGCTAGGCGAAGCGGCTGACTGCAGCATATCAATCTCGCTGTAGATACCTGCAATCAGGCGAAAGTATAGAAATCCGAAACCCGAAGTAAGATTCTCTACATCAAAGCGTAAGGACAGTGCTCCGCTCAGAAAATCCCTTCGCAATTGAGGTCGCCAGACGTTCAGACCACTAACTTCGCCAAGTCGGGCCACCACAGCACGCGAGCGGCGGCTCCGCGCCTGGGAACTCTCAAGGTTGTGTCAACCACACTGCCATCGTACTCAGCGATCAGGCGATAGCGTCCCGGTGCCAAGCGGATTAGTATGAATGGGCCGTCCGCATACGCCTTGATAACCAGAGAGCCATTGGGTCGGTAGATATTAGTCCTCACCCCGGCAATCCATGCCCGCTGTTTGCCGGCAAACGCCAGGCAGAGATTGTAGAGTCCCGCCACGTCGTGCATATCGATGGACTGATCCGGGTCTGCGCGGCCGCTTAAGTAGTCGACGCCGTTTGCAGTGGGCCGATGCCTCGCGCTCAGTCGCCGGTGTGCCGCGCAAGCGACAACGCCGACAGGCATCAGTTCATCCCTCGCGATCCGGTGCTCGCGATCCAAGCCGCCGTTATGCCTGCCAGGCGACGAGGCTTGTGGTCCATGCATGGGGATCCGCGCTGCCCGTGGGCCGACGCCGTAGGCGAATGCGGCATTCGACAGACAAGTGATTGTCAGTGCGGACAGGCAGGCCAGTGCGAATCGTGAATGGTTCATGGCGAGCCTTCGTATGGTTGCCGGGTGCTTGGGGCAATGCAACGTTGCGTGGCGACCGGCAGCGGCCAGGGACATGCACTGGTCAGCACGACGGTGAGCCCCTGAATTTTCTGGCGCAAACGGCCTGATGTGCGCAGTCGATCCGGGGGTAAGTGCCTACGCGGAAAACCGGAAATGACCGCTATGCAGGACGATGTTGCGGGCTCCGGTCATCTCGAATACGCCACGGGCAACCTTTTCAATCGCGTTGCGATGCGTTGCGAAGGCGGACGCCAGGTCTTCATACAGATAGGACCGTGCACCGAAATGGTCCTCCAACGCCTCCGCAGTCACCTCAAACGTGGCGGCGGCTCCGTCGATCTGTGCCGGGCACTGAAGGCTAGGACCTGCCGCGCAATAGGTCGGCGCCGATTCGGGAAAAATAACTTGGTTCATGGCAACAATCCTGCATGCAAGCGGCTGACCACTATCGCTCCGCGTCGCTGCGCGCGAGCAGAACAGGAAGCGTACTCCGACCGACTACGCCTTGCGAAACGCTTCCCATGACAAGGCGCCGAATCCCCCGGCGTCCGTGCGTTCCCATCACGATCAGGTCGGCCCTCCACTTTGCGGCTTCCGAGACGATGGTGTCGGCAATTAGGTCGGCCGAGTTCGTACACTCGAGCAGCCGGGTGACGCACGGAATCCCTGCTGCACAGATTCGGTCGGCCGTCTCCGCAAGGATCTCGCGTCATTGGGTTGTGACCTTCCTGAGGACACCGGTTGAATTCCCATAGCTCACCTCGAGCGGAAAGTCACTGTCGTCCACGACGAAGAGAACCCTGATCCCAGCGCCGGTGGCCTTGGCGACAGTAATGGCCTGTTCGATTGCAAGCTCTGCCGACCGGCTGCCACGGCTAGGAGGATTCGCTGAAACATGGTGATGCGGCCCCTTCCGAGGATCCTGCCTCAAGGCTAGACGGCTTGGGCCGGTGGGGCTTGACATGTATCAAGCCGAATGAGGTTGTGGCGACGGGGGCGGTCGCCAGTACGAAGCTTGACGTGTGACAAGTCCCCGCATGCATAGGAATCTACATTGGGGAAGAGTAGGTTTCATCTGCGGAGGCGGTGTGACGCGCACGATGCTGCAATCAATGACCGTGCCTGTCCTGCTGTCGCATTGACCATCCGGGGCATGGGAGGACGACCATGAACACGATTTCAGCAGTGCGCGCGAGGGGGATAGTCGTGCGGCGCTGCCTGTTGCCGGTAACGCTGCTTTGCTGCGGCGCCTGCACATCAATTCCGAATTTCCTGCGCCCCCCTCAGCCGCGGGCCTCCTTGGCACCAGCACATTATGCAGCGCAGAGTTGCGAAAGCACCACCCAATCGGGCGCTGGCGGACTACCGGCAAGGTCGATCGGATAGCCTGACAAGGGAGAAGCCACCATGGACTACAAGACTGTGCTTGTCGCTTTGGGCACGGATGCCGGTTGCGCAGCGCGGGTTCGCATGGCTGCCGAACTTGCTGCACGGTTTGGCGGACAAGTGGTCGGAGTCAGCGCTACAGGCATACGGATGGATCCCCTGTTCCGCGCCGGGGAGGATGCAGCAAGGCACGCGGAAGCGGCGCGGCAAAGCCGCCTGGCGCATACGGCGGAATCCGGCGAGCTGCTGGGTGAGGTGGTCAGTCAGGCGGCTTGTGGCACCGCATACACGCATCACGTTGTTGAAGACGAGTGGGGCTGGGTCATGGCGCAGGAAGGACGCGTTGCCGACATCATCATCCTGGGCGGCTTGCTGCCGCCCGGTGACAGCGCGATGGAGCGCACCGCGGAGTATGTGCTGCTGAATGCGGGCCGCCCGGTTCTGTTCGTGCCGCCGCATCCCGTGCGCTTGCATGGGGGACACATGGTGATTGCATGGGATGGAAGCCGTGAAGCGGCGAGAGCCGTCGCGGATGCCATGCCGCTGCTGCTTTGCGCCAGCAAGATAACGATCCTTGCCGTCTGGGACGAACACGGAACCCCGGATGCCAATAGCGAGCCGGTTGCCGGCTTGCGCCAATATTTGCGGCGCCATGGCGTCATTGCCGGTGTCCGTACGGAACAGACCGCACAGTCAGTCGGCACTGTGATACTCGAAGCACTACCGGTGCTTGGCGCAGACATGCTAGTAGCCGGGGGTTACGGTCACGGCCGTGTACGCGAGCTGATCCTGGGCGGCACGACGCGGGCCCTGATGCACGCGTGCCAGATCCCGCTGCTACTGTCTCACTGACCGGGAGTGATACATGGAACTGCAATTCCTCGGTGCCACGGACTCCGTCACCGGTTCGAAGTACGTGGTTGATACCGGGCGCAGCCGAGTCATGGTCGACTGCGGCCTGTTTCAGGGATTCAAGTCGCTGAGGCTGCGCAACTGGGACCCATTGCCGGTCGATCCGGCCACCCTGGATGCCGTGATCCTGACCCATGCGCATATTGACCATAGCGGCTATCTGCCCCTGCTGGTGCGCAACGGCTTTCGCGGTGCCGTATTTTGCACCTTTGGCACTGCGCAGCTCTGCGGCATTCTGCTGCCGGACAGCGCAGCGCTTGCTGAAGAAGACGCTGCCTATGCCAATCGCAAGGCGTTCTCCCGGCACAGGCCGGCCCTTCCGCTCTACAGCTGCGCCGACGCGGCGCGCGCGCTTCGCCGCCTCGAACCGAAGCCGTTCGGCACACGCTTTGCACTGACCCCGGACATCGAGGCCGAGTTTCACCACGCCGGGCACATTATCGGCGCAGCGGCAGTGACGCTGCATGCTGGCGGACAGCGCATCGTGTTCTCTGGCGACCTTGGCAGGCAGAACGACATCGTCATGCGGCCGCCGGAGTTCGTGCGCGAGGCCGATTGCCTGCTCGTCGAATCGACCTATGGCAACCGCATCCATCCGGACGAAGATCCGCTGGATGCCATGGCCAACGTCGTCGGGAGCACACTCGGCCGCGGCGGCACCCTGGTCATTCCAGCATTTGCGGTGGGACGCACACAGATATTGTTGTATTGCCTGTACCGGTTGCGCGAGGAGAAGCGCATGCCGGATATTCCCATCTATCTCAATAGTCCGATGGCGATAGACGCCACCCAGATTTTTGCTTTGCATCCGGACGAACTCCGGATCGGCCGCGCGGAGTGCGTGGCCGCATGCGGCTTGCCGATCCCCGTGCAAGGCATGGAGCAGTCGGTCTGGCTGAACCATGACCATGCACCGAAGATCATCCTGGCGGGCAGCGGCATGGCAACGGGCGGGCGCGTTGTTCACCACCTGACCAGTTTTGGCACGGACCCGCGTTGCACGGTCTTGCTGGCCGGCTTCCAGGCCCCGGGCACGCGGGGCGCGGTCCTCGCAGCGGGCCAGCGTGAACTGCGCATCCACGGCAAGGATGTGACAATCCGTGCAGCGGTCGAGCAGATTCACGGTCTGTCAGCCCATGCTGACGCGAACGAACTGATGGCATGGCTCGGCGGCTTCCGTGCGCAACCGCGACGTGTGTTCATCGTGCATGGCGAACCAGAAGCCAGCGATGCGCTGCGCCAGCGGGTGGAGCGCGGATTGGGATGGCAGGTGACCATGCCGGAGTATCGAAAGAGCTATCGCCTGGACTAACGTGGTTGCGTCAGCCTGGTCAGCCTGTCGTCAATGCTCGGAGGTCGCCATGGTGGCGCAGACGTTCGGCCAGATTGACGCGGGCCGGGGGCACTGGCGTCCACGCTGGTAGCCGCTGCTCTACGCGCAGCAACAACGAACGCCTGAGTTGAGAAGCTTGACATGCATCAATGGGCATTCGTGACGGCTTCCTAGCATCAACTAGATGCTTCGGCGCGACCGCTGCCGGATGAGGAGGCCCACATGTCGGAAAACCTGATCGTCTATTACTCCCGGACCGGCACGGCCAGGCAAGTCGCCGAGACCGTAGCCGCGCACACTGGCTGGACACTGGCCGAGGTTCGCGACAAGACACCGAGGGCCGGATTAGCCGGGGATCTGCGGTGCGTGCTGGACATACTGCTTCATCGCAAGCCGGCGTACCGGTATGAAGGGCCGTTGCTCGCGGGATGCGATCACGTAGTCGTGGTCGCCCCGGTGTGGCTCGGCCGGCTGGCGGCGCCCGTGCGCGGATTCCTTCAGGACAATACGCCGCTTCCTGGTTCCATATCCGCCATATGCGTAATGGCTTCCCGCGGGGGCTTCCGGGCCGAGGACGACATCGCTCGACTGACAGGAAAGACACCACAACCTGCGTTGGTGCTGCGGCAGCGGGACGTCCAAAGCGGTGCAGCCTCGGAACCGCTAGCTTCTTTTGCCGCCGCGCTGTGCAAACCAGCGACAACCTCTGAGGCGGTCTTGCGGCCGGTGTGGATCTCACCAAAAGAAGTCTAGAGAGCGGGCCGGCGCAGGCACGCTTCGGTGCGCGGCAACTGCATCTGTGAAACCCCTGATGGAGATGCGCATGTACAAGAAGATTCTGGTGGCGGTCGATGGCAGCCACTGCAGCGACCTTGCCCTGGACCAGGCGATCGGGCTGGCTGCCACCTGCGACGCCGAGCTTCAGGTCGTTCATGTCATTGACAACGGCTACCTGAAATACGACATGGGGTACGTTGACCTGACGGAGTTGCGTACTGGCCTGATCAAAGGCGGCCAGGACCTGCTGGCAGAGGCACAGGAGAAGGCCAGTGCCAAGCACGTTCGCTGCCGCACCGTCATGGTCGACGAGATCCTGGCGCTGGGCGATATCGCCCACCAGATCCTTAAACTTGTGGAGGACTGCGGGGCGGAAGTGGTCGTGCTTGGCACGCATGGGCGCCACGGTGTTAGCCGCTGGTTGCTGGGAAGCGTGGCCGAAAATCTTGCGCGCCAGTGCCCCGTGCCAGTACTGCTTGTGAGGGCGCCCGACGAAGCATGAGGGCCGGCCATTGTCATGAAGGCCGGCATTGTACCGAGCGCCCTCCCGAACGCGGAAGCGCCCGGCACGACTGTTGTCGACGAGGAGGCCGCGAGCCGCACCAACGGCACTCCGTCATTGCTCGGGCGTGCCGCGGCGGGCAGTGTCGCAGAGGCCTTTTCCCTGCTGTCGTCGAGCATGGATGGCTTGAGTGCCGACGAGGTGCTGATGCGCAGACTTCGCCATGGCGCCAACCAGGTCGCCGCCGAGCGGCAGCACCGCTTCGTGCCGGACCTCCTTAGGCGCCTGCGCAACCCGTTGAACCTGATGCTGATCAGCCTGGCAGCACTGTCCGGTCTGATTCACGACTGGCAGGCGGCATCGGTCATCATCTGCATGGTCGCGCTAAGCGTCATGCTGGCGACGTGGCAAGAGAGCCGGTCGGGCCGTGCAGCGGCCGCATTGCGGGCGATGGTTTACACTGTCATTGGCGTCCGGCGCCGCACGGCCCCGGGGGTACCGCCGGCGACCGCGGACATCCCGATCGCCGAACTCGTGCCCGGCGATGTCATTCACCTTGCCGCCGGAGACCTCGTCCCCGCCGATGTGCGTCTTCTGACGGCCAAGGACCTGTTTGTGAACCAGGCGGCGCTGACGGGCGAATCCATGCCGGTCGAGAAGTTCGCGGTAGATGGCGCCAGCGGCGACACAGCCGGCGATATCGCTAACCTGGCACTGATGGGGACCGCCGTGGTCAGCGGGACCGCTACGGCGCTGGTCGTGCTGACGGGCCGCAACGCGGTGTTCGGCCACATTGCGCATGCTGTCGCTGCGCGCGAGCCGCTGACGGTTTTTGAAGAGGGCCTGGGGCGCATCAGCCGCCTGATGCTTGGCATCATCCTCGTGATGGCGCCGCTGGTGTTCGTCATCAACGGATTGACCAAGGGCGACTGGTTTGAAGCCTTGCTTTTTGCCGTCGCCGTGGGTGTCGGCTTGACCCCCGAGATGCTTCCCATGCTTGTCACCGTTAACCTGGCCAAGGGTGCGCTGGTGATGTCAAGGCGCAAGGTCATTGTCAAACGCCTCAACGCGATCCAGAACCTTGGCGCGATGGACGTGCTCTGCACCGACAAGACCGGCACGCTGACACAGGATCGCGTCATTCTGAAGCATCACCTCGATCTCGACGGCAAGGAAAGCGAGCGGGTGCTGGAACTGGCGTACCTGAACAGCTTCTTCCAGTCCGGCTTGCGCAATTTGCTTGACGTCGCGGTGCTCCAGCACGAGGACGTGGGCAATCGCATGCAAATCCGTGAGCACTGGCGCGTGGTTGACGAAGTTCCGTTTGATTTCACCCGTCGGCGCATGTCGGTCGTGGTCGAGAGCACAGAGCAAGGGCATGAAGCGCGCGTGCTCATCTGCAAGGGTGCGGTGGAGGAAGTCTTCGACGGGTGCGCTACCGCGCGCATAGGCGAAGCCGTCGTCGAGCTCGACAATGCTCACCGGGCCGCGCTGATTGACCAGAGCGAGCAGCTGAACGAGGACGGGTATCGCGTCATAGCGATCGCAAGCAAGCCTCTGCCGCCAGCGGCGGCATCGCATGCATACGGCATTGCCGATGAAGCGGCGATGGAGTTGGTCGGCTATATCGCCTTTATCGATCCGCCCAAGGAGAGCGCCGCCGCCGCATTGGCGGCGTTGCGCGAAAGCGGGGTCGACGTAAAAATTCTTACCGGCGATAGCCCGAGAATCACCAGCAAAGTCTGCCGTATGGTCGGCCTGCCCGACGGGCGAGTGGTACTTGGCAGCGAACTGGACCGGCTCAGCCCCGCGGAACTGGCGGTGGTGGCACGCGACAATGCCTTGTTTGCCAAACTCAGTCCATCGCACAAGGAGGCTTTGGTGCAGGCGCTGCGCGAACAGGGCAGGGTGGTGGGCGTGCTCGGTGACGGCATCAATGACGGCCCGGCCCTCAAGGCCGCTGACGTTGGCATCTCGGTCGACAATGCCGTCGACATCGCCAAGGAGTCGGCTGGGGTCATCTTGCTGGAGAAGAGCCTGACGGTGCTGCACGACGGCGTCATGGAGGGCCGGCGAGTGTTCGTCAACTTGCTCAAATACCTGCGCATGGGCGCGAGCTCGAACTTTGGCAATATCTTCAGTGTGCTGGGTGCGAGCGCATGGCTTCCATTCCTGCCGATGGCACCTATTCAGTTGTTGACCAACAATCTGCTGTACGACATCTCGCAGACTGCCCTGCCCACGGACAATGTGGACAGCTCCGCACTAAGCCGCCCGCGGCGATGGGAGGTTGGCAAGGTTCGCCGCTACATCCTCTGCCTGGGCCCGGTCAGCTCGCTGTTTGATTATGTGACTTTCGCTGCTTTGTACTGGTGGATTGGCGCGAATACCCTCGCGGCTGCCCCGCTCTTCCAGACCGGATGGTTCCTCGAGTCGCTCCTCTCCCAGACTTTGGTCGTGCATATCATCCGGACAAGCCGGATTCCTTTCGTTGAAAGCCGGCCAAGCGCAGCGTTGCTTGTCGCGACCGTCGCCGTATGCCTGTTTGGTATTTGGCTTCCGTATTCGCCGTTCGCGTCCGTCCTCCACCTGCATGAACCGACGTCCTCCATGTGGCTGATGCTCGGCCCGGTACTGGCCGGGTATCTCTTGCTAAGCTTTGGCATGAGAAGGTTGCTTGCAAGATACCTGGAGCTGGACTGAGCTCCCGATTTGCCGCCCGCGCACAACTTGGCAGTGTATCTGGCGCCTTGTTGCAGCTGGCGTGCACAGATGTATATTCTCTTGAGGACTTTTTCTGTGTGGTCAGGGCGTCATGGCCAGGAGAATGACCAACTATTCGATCCGGATGCGACACGGGCGCCGTTCCGCAAAGCGCACCTATCGCTGGCCGCAGCAAAGCCAGGCGCAACTGGCGGGAATCATTCGCTCTTCGATGGAAGCCATCATCTCAGTGGACAGCAGGCAACGCGTGGTGTTGTTCAATCCCATGGCGGAAACCCTGTTCGCATGGCCGGCCGAACAAGCGATTGGCCGGCCGCTGAGCGACTTCATTCCCGAGCGCTTCCGCGCTGCCCATGAGGAGCATGTGCGGCGGTTCGGCATCACTGGCGTATCGGATCGGAAAATGGGGCGCCAGCGCGCGCTCTATGCGCTGCGCCGCGATGGCAGCGAGTTTCCGATTGAAGCCTCGATTTCGCAGACGACACGCGGTGGCTACCGCCTGTTGACCGTGATGCTGCGCGATATCACCGAGCGCACCCGCGCCGAGGAAGCCATGCAGGCCGGCCTTCAGCGCGTCAAGGAAAGCGAGGCGCGGCTGGCGGGAATCATCCAGTCTTCCATGGAAGCCATCATCTCGGTGGACAGCAGCCAACGGGTTGTCTTGTTCAATCCCATGGCCGAGAAACTGTTTGGCTGGCCGGCGCAAGACGCGATCGGTCGGCCACTCAGCGATTTTGTCCCGGAGCGCTTCCGGGTGGCCCATGAAGAGCATGTGCGCCGGTTCGGCATCACGGGTGTATCGGACCGGCAAATGGGGCGACAGCGCGCCCTCTATGCCGTGCGCCGGGATGGCAGCGAGTTTCCGATCGAAGCATCCATCTCCCAGATCGTTGACGGTGGCACCAGGCTCTATACCGTGATGCTGCGCGATATTACCGAGCGCGTCAGCGCCGACGCAGCGCTGCGGCGGTCAAGGGAGGAGTTGCAACAGCTCTCGGACAGCATCCTGGCTACCCGTGAAGAAGAAAAGGCTCGTATCGCTCGTGAACTCCATGACGACCTCGGCCAGCGCCTGAGCGCATTGAAGATGGACATGGCCATGCTTGCCGCTGACGTCAAGGAGCGCCGGGACACCGAAGGCGTCCTGGCCGAGATCGCGTCGATGAACGACGTCATCGACGATACCGTGGCATCGGTCCGCCGCATCGCCAGCGATCTCCGGCCAGCTTTGCTGGACGAACTTGGCATGCTGACGGCCATTGAATGGCTGGCCAGTGATTTCTCCGGACGCTATGGTTTGCCAGTAACTGTCGACGGCGTCGACGCCGATGTCCCGGAGCAGACGGCCATCGCCGTGTTCCGCATCGTGCAGGAGGCGCTTAGCAATGTCGCCCGCCATGCCGATGCGAGCGCCGTCAGCATCCGCCTCGCCGAGGCAGATGGCCAGATCGAACTGCGCGTACAGGACAATGGTGTAGGCTGGGACAAGCAGCCTTCCGGAAGCGGGCCGCGCAAGTCACTGGGGCTGCTGGGCATCCGCGAGCGGGCGCGCCTGCTTGGGGGCGCCGTCTCAGTCGACAGTGCTCCTGGCAAGGGATTTGGTCTGGTTGTGCAGATTCCGTCCGCAAAGGGGGGCAGAGATGACGCGCGTATTCATTGCTGACGACCATGCGGTCGTGCGCGATGGCCTCAAGCACATCCTCGAGCGCGCCGGCAAGTTCGAAGTGGTCGGCGAGGCCGCCGACGGTACGCAGGTCCTCAGGCTGGTGCGCGACTGTGCACCGCAGGTCTTGCTGCTCGACCTGTCGATGCCCGGCCGCAGTGGCCTGGAGCTGATCCGCCTGCTGCGGGACGAACAGCCCGCGCTGCGCATCCTTGTGCTGACCATGCTGCCATCAATCAGGTGGCCAGCGGTGGCACCTACGTCAGCCAGGCCATTGCAGGCAAGCTGGCAACCAGTCTGCAGGACAACCAGGACCAGGCGCCGCACCTGCATCTGTCGGACCGTGAACTGGAGGTCTATCGGCGCCTGGTGCTGGGCGAACCTCTCACGACCATCGCTGCCGCGCTGTGCGTGAGTGCCAAGACTGTCAGCACCTACAAGATGCGACTGATGGAGAAGATGCAGATGCCCAGCGAAGCCGCGCTGCTTCGCTATGCCATGCGTCACCACCTGTTCGATGAGGAAGAGGACATCTGACGGATCCCTTGCGCCCGGGCGCCTCGCGGGGCAACCCAGGGGCGATCCGGGACACCCTTGTCAGTGCGGTGCGATGGAGACAGCCGGGTGTGCCAGGGCATAGCTGCATGAGTAGTCCAGTTCGCCTGAAGCCTGAGCATGGATGGTGAACAGCGGCTGCCCGGCGCGGATCTCGTCGTTGACCCGTACCCGCATCTCGATGCCCGCGACGTGCCGCATAGGTGCGCCGGCCAGCTTCGCGGTGCGGGCAATGTGGCGGTTATCGATGGCGGTGACCGTGCCGCTATGCGGCGCCACAATGTCCCGGCGAAAGATTGCCTCGCCAGGAATGCGCAGGCCGCCCTGCGCTTCGCAGATCGTCTCGAACTTGCGCCACGCTGCGCCACTGTCGAGCAAGCTGCCGGCCGTGCTCGTACCCTGCCCCGGCGGCACCGCGCCGCAGAATTCCAGCAGGGCACCTGCCAGCATCAGTGATCGCTCGCGCAGGTCTGGCGGCGCCGCCACCGTTCGCTGCAGGACGGCAAGAACGTCGCGTGCTTCCAGCGCGGGCCCGATGCCCTTGCCGACCGGTTGAGTGCCGTCGGTGCGCACCATCAGAATCTGAAGCCCGAACGCGTCGGCCACATGTCGCATGGCGGCGTCGAGGCGCTCGAGATCCCTGTCCTCGCGAACTTTGGCAGTGGGGCCGACCGGCACATCGATCAGGATATGAGTGGAGCCGGCTGCAATCTTCTTGGAAAGGATGGAGGCAACCAGCTGCGCGTCGCTGTCAATGTCGAGCGCCCGCTCCACGCGGATCAGGATGTCGTCCGCCGGACTCAGGTTCAGGGCGCCACCCCAGACCAGGGATGCGCCGACGCGCTCCACGACATGCCGCAATTCGGCCGCGTCCAGTGCCACGCGGGTCAGAGTCTCCATCGTGTCGGCGGTACCCGCCGGGGAGGTGATCGCCCGCGAAGATGTCTTGGGCAGGATCAGGCCGCCTGCTGCCGCAATGGCGACCACAATGGGTGTGGTCCGGTTGCCAGGCAAGCCACCCACGCAGTGCTTGTCGGCCACCACGGGCTGGTCCCAGACCAGCCGCTCGCCAGAATTGACCATGGATCGCGTCAAGTCCACGGTCTCTCGACCGTTCATGCGGCCGTCAGCGCATGCGGCCAGGAATGCCGAAATGTGGACATCGGGATACCTGCCTGCAGAGATATCCCGGACGATGGACTCAATCTGGGCACCATCCAGCCGACGCCCATATATCTTTGCCCGCAAGGCACGTACCGATTCGAGGGCCGGGGCATGGCTGATCCTGACTACGTCGCCGGCCCGCGCCGCCAGCGCCAGCGCCGCGCTCGCGGAAAGACTGGCTTGCGCGGTTTCCAGCAGCGGCGCACCTACCAGGTTCAGGGTGGCAATGATGCGCCTGTCGCCGATTTGCACCTGGACCCGAGCCTGTGCGGTAAAGCCTTCCGAGCGGCAAACTGTGCAGTCCGGATGGAGGTAGATCACATGCTCCTGCCACGTATCGATGCCGAGCGGCTTGAAGATCAGCGGCTCGGCCGCTTGGCCGTCGTCCGTGGCAAGCGGCAGTTCATTGGCCAGCATTGGCGCACTCCCGCCAGGCGATACAGACGGCACCCATGGGGCACTCAACGCTTGTCGAGGGCGTCAAGATCGAGCAGTTCGATCTGCTTGCCCTGGACCCGGATCAGTCCGTCCTGCTGGAAGCGCGACAACGTCCGGCTAGCCGTTTCCAAGGTCATGCCGAGGAAGCTGCCGATGTCTTCGCGCGTCATCCGCAATGTAAAACAGGTCGCGGAGTAGCCCCTGTGCCGCAGACGATCCGAGATGTTGAGCAGGAAGGCGGCAACCCGCTGCTCCGCCGAGAGGTTGCCAAGCAGCATCATCTGGCCGGTTTCGCGCACGATCTCCGCGCTCAACATCCTGTGCACCTGCTGTTGCAGGGATTTGACCTCGCGACAAAGGGTTTCCAGCAAATGGAACGGGATCACGCACACGGCGCTATCTTCCAGGGCAATCGCATCGCATGTATGGAACTCTGTCGCGATGCCATCCAACCCAACGGTCTCACCGGGAAGGAAGAAGCCGGAGACATATTCCCGTCCGCTCGCGTGGGACAGCACGGTCTTGAGCGAACCCGAGCGCAGCGCATAGATGCTCTGAAACGGGTCTCCGGCCCGGTAGAGCGCCTGTCCCTGCTTGATCGTCCTCCAGTTGCGCACCACGCTGTCCAGGCGAATGACGTCGGAGTCGTCGAGGCTGGATGCCATGCAGACATGCCTAAGTATGCAACTCGAACACTGGGCTCGCAATCTCGGCGCGCTGTTGGTGGCGCGGCTGGCATGATGGCCAACGGGAGCGTTGACCTCATCCTGCGACAGGTCGGTCGAAGGCGAATCGCTGGTTCCGAACATCGTTGTCTCCAGATCCAGATGGCGGGCGCTGCGGAGCATGTCTGCCTGCCCCGACACCCGGTACTCCTATGGTCCACTGCTCCGCTGCCCCATACTGGCGATCTCAAGCAGTGCGCTGTGCAGTTCGTCGACTTCCAGCGTCTTGTCGAAGCAGTAACTCCCGCCGGCCCGCAGGCAGGCCCTCCGCATCAACGAGAACCCGCTATTGGTGAGCACAATCACGATGCTCTCCGGCAGCTTCGCTGTCAGCAATCGGACCTGCCGCAAGGACTGTCCGGTCCGCTGCCCGACCAGCACGATATCGGGACGCAGCGCCTCAATTGCCGGCAAGTCGGAATCAGGATCCGTACCCGTGCCGACCACCTGCATACCGGCGACAGTCTTGAGCATGCGCAATTGCCGTATCCGGATCGGACTCGCATGTTCAAGAACGTAGACAGTCAGATCGTGGGGCTGGGTGCGGTTTCTCATGTACCCAGTATCGTTGCCGGCAAAGCATTCCGAAATCAGGCAGTGCTGAGACTTGTGTCAGGCTTGCGGGCCGCATTGTCAGGTTTACCTGACCGCTGCGCCGAAATCTCCCGCACGGGCAAGTCGATCCGGCGCCACATGGGCCGATGCAACGATCTTGATGCAGAACAAACGGCGGCGCCTGGCAACTGCCAATCTGAAAGCAGCCGGCGTATCCGGTTGTGTTTCAGTCAAGCAAGGAGATCACTATGACCAACCTCAGGCACTTTGAGCCCTTTTCGGTCGAGCCTATCAGCGACATGCTGCAGGGTATGTTGCGCTCGTTCCGAGGTACAGCGGATACCGGCCTGGCGTTCAAGGTGGATGTGTCGGAGTCGGATAACGCCTACACATTGACTGCGGAAATGCCGGGAGTCAAGAAGGAGGACATTGATGTATCCGTTGACCGCGGGACCGTGATGATCAGCGCAAAGGTGGAAAAGTCTTCCGAGCAAAAGGAAGGCGAGCGCGTGATCCGGCGGGAGCGCTACAGCGGTTCGATGCAGCGCGCTTTCACGCTGGACGCCAGCATCGATGAGGGCAAGGTCGACGCGAGTTACGAAAACGGCGTGCTGCGGGTGGTGTTGCCCAAGAAGGAAAGTTCGCCGCAGCAGCGGATTACCGTGAAGTGAGGCAGGAATTCGAGAAGGAGTGCGGCAATGAGAATCGACGAGGTTTGTACGCGGGAGCCAGTCCACATCCCGCTCGGCTGCACCTTGCAGGAAGCTGCTGTGCAGATGCGAGACCAGCATGTGGGGTCCTTGATCGTCACGGAAGCAACGCCGTCGGGAACGCGCGTCGTTGGCGTCATGACCGACAGGGATATCGTGCTTGGCAGTACGGCTGCGGGCGCCGATCCGTGCCGGAATTCCGTGGCCGACGTGATGACGCGCGGCCTGGTCACCGTTGACCGGAATAACAGCGTCGCCGAAGCGATGCAGCTGATGCTGTCCCATGGTGTCCGCAGACTTGGTGTGCTGGATGGCGAGGCCATTGTTGGCGTCGTCTCGATGGACGACATCCTCGGGGCGATGGCGGCGGAGTGGGGCATGCTTTCCACGATCGTGCGTAACGAACAGGAACGCGAGCGTTCCGGCCACACCCAGTCACCGCTTCGTGTCTGAGTCCTGGGGCGCAGAATCGCCGCCTCGGCGCTGCATTGGCGTGGCGGACGCCGTTCCACCACGCCGCATCATGAGATGCTATCCATGAAAACTGATCTTCAACTCAAGAAAGAGGTCGCGGAAGAGCTGGATTGGGATCCTGCCATCGATGCGGCCGCCGTCGGTGTCGAGGTCCACGAAGGCGTTGTCACGCTCAGCGGGCATCTCCCCAGCTATGCGGAGAAACTCGCGGCGGAGCGCGCTGCCGAGAAGGTGTCTGGCGTGCGCGCGGTCGTGGTGAACCTGGATGTCAGGCTTGCAAGCCTGGTCAGCGACGAAGCGATTGCTACCGCCGCGAGCGATGCCCTGCAGTGGCATGTACATGTTCCCGCGGATGCCATCAAACTGCGTGTCGAGAAGGGTTGGGTGACCCTCACCGGGGAAGTGGAGTGGGGCTACCAGCGCAAGCTTGCCGAATCTACCGTGTCGCACCTGCGCGGCGTGACGGGCGTCACGAACCAGATCAAGATGCTGGTGCGTACTGCTCCCGCCGATGTGGTGGAGCGGATCGAAGCCGCATTGCGCCGGCATGTCGAGCGTGAGGCGAAGCATATCGATGTATCGATGCGGGACGGAACGGTGACGCTCAGCGGCCACGTGGATTCGCGCGCAGAGCGCCTGGCGGCTGTCGGCGCGGCGTGGTCCGCGCCAGGCGTGGCTGCCGTGGTGGACAACCTGCAACTGTCCTGACAGGCAGCGCGAAGTCGAGGCCCCTCGGGCCTCGACTTCGTGTGAAGGTTTGATCATGCCCTGGAGTTCAGGCAGCTATCCCTCGTCGATGAAGAACCTGCAGCCGGCCGTCCGGGAGAAGGCAATCGAGATTGCCAATGCGCTACTAAGAAGCGTTAGACAGCATGAGCGATGGGATCGACGTGGCACCCAAGGTCGGCGAGACGTTTGAGCAGGCGTCGAATGGTTTTCTCGGCATGATGGCGGTCAAAGTAATCGGGGCCAAGGTCGGCGTACTCCACACCATCCCGGAGCATGTGGTAAGCGGCGGTGAGCATGGAAGCAGCCACCGCGAGGATGGCCTTCTTGGCGCCGCGCCGGGCTTTGATGCGCAGGAACTGGGCACGGAGATAGCTGGTCTTGACGCGCACCGCGGCCCAAGCGGCGGTGACCAGGGCGGTCTTGAGCCAGGTACCGCTCTTGCGCACGCGCGTGCTGCGGCGTTTGCCGGCGCTCTCGTCATTGCGCGGACACAGGCCCGCCCAAGACACCAGATGGCCAGCATCGGGAAAGCGCGTCATGTCGACGCCGATCTCCGCCAACAGGACCTGAGCGGTCAAGTCGCTAACCCCGGGGATCGTGGTCAGCAGGCGGGCGCGTTGTCGGATCGGCGCCAGCGCTTTTCCCACGACGGCGTCGAGCTCGGCGAGCGTGTGCTCCAGGGCACCGATGATATCCAGATGCAGCTTGAGCATCGTGCGATGGTGTTCGGTAATGCGTCCGCGCAGCGCCTCGCACAGTTCGGCGTGCTTTTTTCGGGCGTTGCCTTGGGCCAGCGCGGCAAGCCGCTCGGGATCGGCCTCGCCGTTGACAATCGCCTTGAGCATGGCCCGGCCACTGTGTCCCAGCACGTCCGAGAGCACGCTGCCCAGCTTGAGGTTGGCGTCTTCGAGCACTTTCTGGATACGCAGGCTGTGCTGGGAGATCTCGCGCACGAGTTGCTTGCGGGTGCGCGTGAGATCGCGCAACTCCTGGATGGCGGCCGGCGGCACGAAGCTCGATCGGATCAAGCCGTGGGCGAGCAGATCGGCAATCCACATCGCGTCATTGACGTCGGTCTTGCGGCCGGGCACGTTGCGGATGTGCTGGGCATTGGCCAGCACCAACTCGAAGTTGCCCTCGAGGATGTGCCACACCGGCTTCCAGTACACCCCGGTGGCTTCCATGGCCACGTGGGTGCAGCCGTGCAGCGCCAGCCAGTCGGCCAGCGCCAGCAGGCCGGCGGTGGTGCTGTCAAAGCTGCGCACTTCGTGATGTGCGGGCGCCGAGACACAGCGCACACAGGCCACAATGGTGTCCTTGTGGACGTCGAGTCCGGCACAACGGGGATAGAGTACTTGCATGGAGCCTCCTGCCAGAGTCAACGGCATCGGCAGCAGCCCTCGTCGTCGAAATCTACTAGGCGCGTTCCGGGGTGTTACCACCCGTGGTCGCAATTCGGGGTGCTCGCAGGGCTGCGGGTCCAACTATTGAACGGGCTCGGGGCACCACGCGAAAGCCGACCTCGTTGCCGTTACCAGACGCCATCTTATGCCCATCCCATCGCAACGCATGGGCCGCAAGCCCGCTTCATCCTTCGGGGTCGGGCGCGCCCGATGAACAACTATTGAATGAGGGGTACGCAGATGGCATGGCGATTCGCATCGCTATCGCCCAGGCGCATCGCTGGGCCAGGCGTCATGCGGATGAAGAGCGGACCACGCCTGGGCGAGGGCGCCCGCTGCCCTGATACAGGCACCCCGGCCCTTCCAATGGGCGACTTCGTCAATATTCCGCAGGACTGCGCACCAGCAGTACGGGTCTGCTGCTCTGGTGAACGACACCTTGAGCCACACTGCCCATGACGACGCGAAGGAATCCGCGCCGCCCGTGCGTACCCAGGACAATCAGGTCGGCATCCCACTGATCCGCCTGTGCGAGGATGGTCTCGGCAATGCGGCCCTTTGAGATGGGCTTGTCCAGTAGTGCCACGGAATGGCGCACGCCCGTAGCGCCTAGCAGTTTTGACCATCCGTCGAGGACTTCCTGTCCATAGGCCATTATGTTGCGCAGGAGGCTCTCGCGATCAATGAAGGCGACGCCGAGCAGCGCTTCGCTATCGTCGACGACGTAGATGACCTTCACTTCCGCGTCGCACGCCTTGGCCATCTCGATGGCCTGCAGGGTCGCCAGCCGCGATGCATGGCTGCCGTCCGCCGCAACGAGAATTCTCCTGTACATGGACACCTCCTGTCATCCGTAGGACGGCGCAGGAAAAGTCCTTTGCGCCTGTGGACAGAGTAGGTGGAAGGCACGCAACAGTATTGACTCACCTCAAGAATGCCGGTACCGGTGCTGCACGCCGGCGGAAGTGACATCTACGCCAACGGCATCATGGAAAGCGAACAGGACAGCGGGGCCAGCGTCAATGTCTACCCTGAGGTGACCGGCACCGTGGTCAAGATCGCCGTCCGGGAGGGTCAGGCCCAAGCGCGGCGACGAACTGCTGACCACCAGACTCGGTCCAACGCGCGCTGGCGCAGCAGCAGTCCGCGCAGGCGGATGCCGCTGATGCCCGGCTCGCGCAATTGCTAGCACAGCCTGCGGCAAGGAAACTTTGGAGGTGGCGAAGGCACAGGTCGACGCCGCAGCCGCGAGCCTAAAGACGGTGGAGGGCCAGTACGACAAACTGCACAAGTCGTGGACAGATTGATGCCAGGTCCGTCAGCCAGGACGCCATGGACAGCATCGGCCACATTCAGGCTCGCCCGCAGGGACTGCAGGACGTGGCACTGTTGCTCGCCCTTGGAGGGGCCTGGGACGGCCCAACGCCGGCTCCATGATACATATCAACCGGCGTCGGGACTCACCGCATACGCTGGATTGTGGCTGGGCGCAACACGCAGCCGCACACCTACGATATGAGGACAAACATGAAAGGCGATATCCAACTAAAGCAGGACGTGATCGAAGAGTTGACCTGGGACCCGTCGGTCAACGCGAACGAGATCGGTGTGCAGGTCGCCGACGGCGTGGTGACGCTCACTGGGCATCTGCGCAATTTCGCCGAGAAGTACGCAGCCGAAGCCGCGGTGAAGCGAATCCCCGGCGTCAAGGCACTGGCTGTTGAACTGGATGTGCGACTGCCGGACGACTGCCGGCGCACCGACAGTGACATTGCGCGGGCAGCTTCCAATGTCCTGTCCTGGCAGGCAATGGTGCCCGGCGATCGCATCAAGATCCTGGTCGAGCATGGCGTGATCACGCTGACCGGGGACGTCGACTGGAATTACCAGCGCACGGCGGCCGAGCGTGCTGTCGCGGGTCTGTTCGGCGTGACAGGTGTCACCAACGCCATCGCCGTCCGACCGATGGTGGATCAGCGTGACCTCGGCCAGCGGATCCGGGATGCGATCCAGCGTCAGGCGGTTGTGGATGCGAGCCATGTGACCGTGGCGGTTTCGGAGGGAGACGTCAAGCTGGGCGGGAGCCTGCGCACCTGGGCCGAGCGCGAGGCCGCGTACAACGCCGCGTGGTCCGCGCCCGGGGTGATTTCAGTGGACAACAATATCCGGGTCGATCTTTGAGCCGGACGCGCGATACCCGGCGACCAGGGTCTTGCCCTGGCCGCCCGCCCGGCGTGATCATATCGGCGAACTGGCCGAGGGAAGGGCTCAGTACTCCTCACCGAACATGGCGCTCCCTCGTGCGGCTCCCTCGGCCGACATGGAAGGAGCGCGCTCCAGGGCAATCATGCAGTCGGTGGTGAGCAACAAAGATGCGATGGAAATGGCATTCTGCAGCGCAGTGCGCACGACCTTGACGGGGTCGATGACCCCCAGTTCCAACATGTCGCCATAGCGCTCGCCGCCGGCATCGTAGCCAAGCGTTCCAGAGCCCTCGCATACACGGTGGACCACCGCGTCGGCGTCCGCTCCGGCATTGGCGACGATCTGCCGCATGGGCGCGGCCAGCGCAGCGTGGACAATTCGCGCACCGGCGGCCTGCTCCGGATTGGGTGCCTGCCACGCCTGTAACGCGGTACGGGCACGTATTAGCGCCACGCCTCCGCCGGCAACGATGCCTTCGTCCACGGCGGCCCGGGTCGCATGCATGGCATCCTGGAACCGGTTCTTGCGCTCGTGCAGTGCGCTCTCCGTCGCCGCGCCGACCTTGATGACCGCGACTCCACCGGTCAGCCGCGCGATGCGTCGCAACAGTCCTTCACGCTCGTAGTCCGAACGGGCCTCGGAGAGCCGGCCGCGCAGGGCGGCGATCCGCCCTTTCACGCGGCCCGCGTCGGCACCGGAGCCAATAAGGGTGGTGGCATCCTTGCTGATCTCCACTCGCCTGGCCTCGCCCAACTGCTCGAGGCCGACATGCTCAAGGGACGTGCCGGTCTGGGGCGAGACCACAGTTGCGCCGGTGAGGGCCGCAAGATCGGCTAGCTGCTCGGTACGCGAGTCGCCGAAGCCGGGTGACTTCACCGCGCAACTCTTCAGTGCGCCCCGCAGGTTGTTGACCACCAGGGTGGCGAGCGCTTCGCCTTCTACATCGTTGGCAATGACCAGCAGTGCCCTTCCCGCCCGGGTGACGGCTTCCAGGATTGGAAGCAATTGTGCGATCGACGAGATGCTCGCGTCGCAGAGCAGCACTAGCGGTGATTCGAGGACGACGGCGCGACTCTCGGTGGTTGCGAACAGCGGCGACAGGTAGCCGCGGTCGATGAGTGCCCCTTCGGTGATGTCCAGCTCGTCGTCGAGCTTGGATCCGTCCTCGACGCTGATTGCCCCATCCTTGCCGACGTGTTCGACGGCCTGGGCGACCAGTGCTCCGACGGTGTGGTCGCCGCTGGCCGAGATGGTCGCAATCTGGCGCATTTCCTCGGTACTGCCGCACGGTTTCGCATTCGCGAGCAGGTACTCCGAAATCACCTTGCCGGCAGCTTCGATCCCCCGCTTGAGTTGCATGGGGTCGTGACCAGCCTCGACGTACTTGACACCCTCCGCCACGATCGCGTGGGCCAGCGTCGTAGCCGTGGTGGTCCCATCGCCGGCGATTTCGCTGGTGCGCACCGCCGCTTCGCAAAGCAGTCGGGCGCCCATATCGGCGAAGGGGTCCGGCAGCGACACCGACTTGGCCACGACCACGCCCGAGTTGGCCACCAGGGGCACCATGCCGTGGCGCTCCACGATGACATTGCGGCCGCCCGGTCCCAGCGTCACCTTGACGGCCCGCGCCAGCAGTTCCACACCATGAAGCATCATGCGCCTTGCGCTCTGATGGAAGATGAGAGATTTATCGGACATCGCGACTCCGCCTTGATTGCCCAGGGTTGCTCATCGCTCTACCGTAGGCGCCAAGGCGGTGAGCTTCTTGATGCAACGCAAGAGATCAACGGCTCATCGATGCCAGGCGTGCCGGGGCGGTCAGCTTTGCGCCTCTGCTCGCACATGCCATTGCCACAGGAGCAGGGCGCTAGCCGCCATGCCGCCAAGGTGCGCGAAGTGCGCGATACCGGTACGGGTATCGGACAGCCCGAGAAATAGTTCCAGCACGGCGTATACCGTTGCGAAAAGCCATGCCGGCATGGGAATCGGCGGGAACAGCAGGACCACGATCCGTCGCGGGAAGAGTCGCGCATAGGCGAGCAGCAAGCCGAACACGGCGCCCGATGCGCCGATTGTCGGCATGTGTGCCGGGGCGATGTAGCCCAGAACGGTCAGTTGGGTCAGCCCCGCGCTGACCAGGCTGGCCAGATAGATGGCGAGCATCCGGCCCGGACCCAGGCAGCCTTCGACGCTCCGACCGAACATCAGCACTCCGAGCATGTTGAACGCCAGATGGGCCGGATTGGCATGCAGGAAGCCATAGGTCAGCAATTGCCAGGGTGCAAAGCCAATGCCGCCGTCCGCGTCGCCGTTGGCATGGGGCGGCCACAGGGCGAACTCCATAGTCAGCGCCCCGTCTGTCAGCACCTCACCAACGAATGCAACGGTGTTCAGAAAGATCAACAGCGACGTCACGCCTTGTCCGACACTGGGTTGTGATCGCTTGAAACATAGGAAAGCCGTGGCGACGCTGATTGTTCCGTATCAACGGACGTGCAAATGCAAAGGTGCTGCTTTTGTGCTCCGCGAGCCCTTGGCGAGCGGCTGGGAATTGGGCGTCTGCATCTCCCTTGATCCAGCTTAAGTCTTAGTCCCGCCGCTCGCATAGCTTAGTTCTGTGTGCCCGGCGAATGTCGTCGTGGCGACTGCCAAGACGAGTGAATTCCGCTACGCATGGCGCATTCCGAGGCGGGCGCGGCCTGCCACGTAGCTGCAGATTGTCCTGATTCGAGGAGTCCTACATGAAAGTCCGAGCCCAGTCCGTCAAGGTCCGTCCCGTGCGCTGGATCCCATTTCCGGTGGAGCACATTCCGGACCGCTACAAGCAACCCTCCGCAGCGCCGAGACTTGCGACATGCCCAGTCTGCCACGCCGTCTTCATGCGGGGGCACTGGCAATGGCGTGCGGTACCGCCGGGGGCGGCGCGCCTCGTGTGCTCGGCGTGCGCGCGCATCGCGGACGGAGTACCGGCTGCGCGGGTAGTACTCGGTGGCGGCTTCGAGACCGCGCATCGCAAGGAGATCCTGGCGCTTGTCCGGCACCGTGAAGCGCAACTACGTGCGCAGCATCCGATGGAGCGTGTGATGTCCATGGACTCGGATGAGCAGGGCACGGTCATCGTCACGACGGGCGTCCATATGGCACGAGATATCGGCAATGCCGTACATCATGCATACCATGGCAAGCTTGCGATCGACTATGACAATGCGGAAACCGAATTGCGTGTGAGCTGGCACAGAGATTGACCCTGGGCACCGACAAGAAAGGGGGGCGCAAATGAAACTTATCGCGTCGGAACCGGTATTGATCCACGCAGACGACGTGGCGCTGCAGGGAGACCTGGCCATGCCCGAAGCACCAATCGGACTTGTCCTGTTCGCGCACGGGAGTGGCAGTTCCCGTCACAGCCCGCGCAATCGCCTGGTCGCTTCCATGCTGAATGACGCAGACATCGGCACGTTGCTGTTTGACCTGCTGACCCCCGATGAAGATGTTGGCCTCAGGCGCCGATTCGACATCGCATTGCTGAGCGACAGGCTGAGGGCGGCGACACAGTCCGTGAAAAGTCTGGCGCGGCAGCGCAGCCTTCGGCTGGGCTACTTTGGTGCCAGCACCGGTGCTGCCGCGGCCGTACGAGCCGCAGCCGACCCGCCGGCGCGCATGCACATTGACGCTGTGATGTCCAGGGGCGGACGTGTGGATCTGGCTGGCCATGAGGCGCTCTCCCGGTTGGCCTCCCCACTGCTCATGATCGTCGGTGAAGCCGACCCTGTCGTGGTGAACCTCAGCGCCCGTGCGGCGGCATGGATGACGTGCGAGAAGCGGCTGGAGGTGATTCCCGGTGCGACGCATCTGTTCGAAGAGCCCGGCGCGATGGAGCTGGTGGCCAGGCTTGCCAGCAACTGGTTCCGGGACCACCTTGCCGGCGGCGCCGAAGGGAAGGCAGGATAGCGGGATCGCCGCCCGACAAGTCTTGGCTGCTGACAGGCGACATTCGCTAGCCGCGGCAGCCCTTGAGAACGGGGCAGTCGGGTTGGCCTGGTGGCGCCGTACCTGCCCTATATGCGGCAGGACAAGGTCTTTTCTCCGGGGGAGATCGTTTCCCCCCACCACTTCGCGGCATTGCTTTCTGACCAATTCGACTGGCTGGTAACCGTCGACCCGCACCTGAACCGGATCGCAAATCTGTCGGACATCTTTTCCATTCCGGCGGTTGCAGTCCATGCCCAAGGAGAACGATTCATGCAAACGCTGACAAGACGGGAACTGGCGGCACTCGTCGCGCAATTGGAAGCTGATGAGGCGCGAATTCGGGCTGCCGTCGGAGCGGCGGATACGCCGCTTGCGTCACCGAAGCAGCCTGAGGCGCAAGACCAGGTCGATCACGCTGACGACGAAGCCATGCAGCAGCAGGATGACGCGATGCTGAATCATTACCGTGCGGAACTTGCGGACATCCAGGCTGCCAGGGTTCGCATGAAAGATGGGCAATACGGCATTTGCACCGAATGCCAGCAGGCAATACCGTATTCGCGCCTCCAGGCCTACCCGACCGCCAACCGCTGCATGGCCTGCCAACGCCGCCATGAGCGGCCGTTCGCACGCGTTTAGGAGGGTGTATGCGCGAGCTGTCCGGCCGGCCACGCCAAGTTCGCTGCTCTAATCGTGGCCAAGATCCATGCCAAAGCCGCCGGCCAGTTCGCAGTCGATGGCGCCGGCTGCGTAGGCAAACAGCCAGTCCTCGGCGTCCTGCGACGTCGCCGGCGAATGCTGCCAGTCTGGCGTGAAGCACACGCCGACATCCAAGCTTGCCCCGGTGATCCTGACGCGGCCGTTCGACTTGCCCGGCGCATTGGTTTCGGGCACGAATAGCACAATTTGGAATCCCTTGTACGACCGCACTTTTTCTAGCATTTGATCTCCCTGGAACGATGAATGTCCGAAACGCGGCACAAGTCACGCTGAGACCGGTTTCTGGCACCGCAATCGCGGCCTTACCGGAAGAGGAGCCGGGGCGCGTTTGAATGCTTGCGCCCTTTGCTTGCTGACCGGTAAAGCCGGTGTTCAGGAAAGATCGTACTCCCGCATCATTTCTGCGGTAACCGCCTTGACCACGGCCTGGCATGCGGGCGCTACGCCAGGAAAGGCTTCGATGCGCCAGTTGCATCCGTTGTTTGTCCTGGGGTCCGCAGCAATCGGGACCGGGATATCGCAATCGCGGCATGCGTCGCCAAGGTCGGCCTGTTCCTGCAGACGGCGCAGGATTTCATTGCGGATCTGTTCCGGGCTGCCAGTATGCTTGATCATTTCAGTGTCTCCTCGAGGTAGAGGTGCCATCCAGGCCCGGTTGAGGCTCAGGTCGGCGCGTTGATATGCGCGGCTGCTCTGCCCACGGTCTGGGAGAGGATCGGCTCCTCGTCTTCATTTAGCGACATATGCTCGGCGAGCCGGCGTCGGCTGAGGCCAGCCGCGCACGACAGTACCCAGGCCCGCTGAGGCGCAGTACAGGTTAAACGTTCTCCGCCTACCTGAAAATGTAGGCCGCAGGAGCGGCTAGGGCTTGCGCTCCGTCAAACGGGGCGGGTAAGAATGGCATTGATCCGAGCCGGCGTGCCAAAACCATCTTCGAAGCGGGCGCTCGGCTGACCACGATGAAACTCAGCAATCCGTAGCGCGAGGGCATCCATATTCGCGGGATATAGCCGCTTTTCCCCAAGCATCTCGAAAAACAAGTCGCGCTGTGCGAAACGGCGCATCTTGACAGCGTATTCGACCGGCGCACCGTTGCCTTCCATTTGAATGACGCCTCCCATGCCGCATCATCCATAAGGACTCCCAGCCTGGATAGAGGTAGTGTCCGTCGGGCGCAAGCTCCGGGCGCTTCCACCAGAGAAGTCGCCAGTGTACCGGCTGGAGTTACCAGGCCCCGGCCGTGCTTTCATGGACAGTCCGTTCATGCACGCCAAGAAGAACGCCGATGATCGCATTCATCGCGCGCCATGGGTGGCACACCAGCGCCTCGACTTGCTGGCTGCGGTCCTCACCAAACAGACACCACGTACAGAAGTGCTCGCAGTTGTTCGTGAGAAGGCGGTAGTTGTCCTCACCAATTCGCGACTTCGCCCGGCGCACGACCTCTGCTCCAACGTAGCGTGCCGCCGTTCCCGTTTCGACGCTGAAGCCAAAACCACTGGCAAAGTCTGCCAGGGAAGTCGTCTCGACCGGGCCGCAGCGCAGGAATTCCTTGAATCCGACATAGTGCACAACCTCTCCGTTACCGGCGTAGATTCCGTGGTGAACGTAACCCCGGCGATGCGTTACAAGGTGCGCGCCCGGGAAAAGTGCTTCTGCCGTGGCGGCGAGGTCGTGCACGGATTCGATGCATTGTCGATCATCGTTCATGGCACGCCCCTTCACTGTTGCCAATGGGCTCGGCAAGCTACCTGGTCTGCCGTGCGGTCCTGACCCGGCACGCCGGCCGCGGACTGCCGGCGTGCTTGACTGGAGTATGGGTTTTGCGCCATTTCATCGAAATCAGCTTTGGACGAGATTGCTGTCCGACTCAGGAGGTTGCCGGTGTACGCATCAGATAACGCGCATCTTCGGAAGAAGATGACTCGCTGTCAGGGGAATCTGACATGCCCCGAGCGACAAGTAGCCATTGCGGAGTCGAGCCGAGCCGCAGTCCGCCGGCCGGGCGAGACCAGGGTGCCGGGTTCGCGCTGCGGATTGCGTCGTTGATCCACAGCAAGAAGCAAGCGGCAGCGCCAGCTAGGCTGAAAAGCAGGAGATGGATCTCCTGTTGCCACTTGACGATAGAGGAGGTGTTCGATGCGGACATTCATTGCGGCTTGCTGCCTGATGCTGTCAGCCACTGTGCTAGGCACTACCAGTGTGCCAATGGCCGCTCTCCAAGAAAGCGCGCTGGAGTTCAGGCAGCTCAATGGCATCTCCTCTGTCACCGGCGGGATTGGGAGCGATGAAGCCGCTGCTATGCGTCGAGTGGCAAGGCAGTTCAATGTCCGCATGCATTTTGTCGACAGCACGGACAGCAGCGCCTTGTCGGATGTCACAGTAACGCTGTTCAATGCGCGGCGTGAGATTGTGTTGCTCGTGCTCAGTGAAGGGCCGCACCTGTACATGAACCTGCCACGCGGTAACTATCGGGCCGTGGTCAGGTATGGTGGGGTCATTGTCAGTCAGAGCATTACCGTGAATGGGAGTAGTGCCGGCGTCGATCTTCTGCTGCGTTTTCCTACAATTCCGGCTGGAACTGATGAGTTAATCGCCGGGTAGGTGAGCGTCTTTGGCCTGACAGGCTTCGCCGCCATGCCGTTCGGGATGCATTGTTCTTGTGCAGGAAAGCGTTTCACCCTGTCTGGCCTGGGGATGAAGGGCCTGTCCGTATTTTTGTGTGCGAGGCGGTTTTGAATTCTGTCAGCTTCGAGCGGCAGTAAATCGCTCGCCATACAGAATAGCAAACTGATTCATGGCGGACTTCCAGTCATAGGTCGTGCGAACGGACTTGGTCAGCACGTTGCGCAGCGCCAGCCACAGCAACTTGATCGCAGCTTCATCCGAAGGGAAGTGGCCCCGGGTCTTGATGATCTTGCGCAACTGCATGTTCAAGCTCTCAATGGCATTCGTGGTGTAGATCACACGCCGGATGTCGGGCGGGAACACGAAGAACGGTATGACGTGCTCCCAGGCGCGTCGCCACGACTGCACGATCATCGGGTACTTGGCTCCCCACGGGCCGTCGGCGAAGTCCTGCAGCGCCTGCCCGGCCTCTTGTTCGCTGGCCGCGCTGTAGATCGGACGCAGCGCCTGTGCCAGCACCTTGCGGTCCTTATAGTTGGCGTATTCCAGGCTGTTGCGGATCAAATGCACAATGCAGGTCTGCACCGTCGTGCGGGGATAGGCCGTGGCAACGGCCTCCGTCAACCCCTTGAGGCCGTCGACCACTGCGATCAGGATGTCCTGGCAGCCTCGGTTCTTGAGTTCATTGAAGACCTTGAGCCAGAACTTGGCGCCTTCGGTCTGCTCGACCCACAGGCCCAGCACGTCGCGCTGGCCATCTGCCTGGATTCCCAATGCCAGATACACGGCCTTATTGCTGACGATGCCGTCACTGCGGATCTTGACCCGCAACGCGTCGAAGAACACGACCGGGTACATGGCCTCAAGCGGACGGTTCTGCCAGGCGATGGTCTCGGCCATGACCTCGTCGGTGACCGAGCTGATGAAGTCCGGGGAGACTTCGGTGCCGTAGCTCTCGGCCAGAAACGCCTGGATCTCGCGCACGCTCATGCCGCGCGCGTACATGGCGATAATGCGCTCATCGAAGCCGGTAAAGCGCCGTTCGTGCTTCGGGATCAGAACCGGATCGAAACTGCCATCGCGGTCGCGTGGCAGTTCGACCCGCACCGGGCCGCGGTCGGTGATCACGGTCTTGCCGCTCAGACCGTTACGCGCATTGGACTGCTCGGCCGGCTTGGGCTCGCCTGGCTTGTAGCCCAAATGCATGCTCATCTCGGCGCTCATCGCCCGCTCGATGATGGCCTTGTTGAACGCCAGCATCAGATCCTGGACCTCGCCGGGCGTCATCGGCCCTTTAACCAACTCATCAAGCAAGCCGTCAGGCAAGGCAGGCAGCGGCCCGCGGGCCGCTGCCTGAGACGCCACCGTACGTTTCTTCTTCATCGGCATATCCATGGTCATTACCTCTCATGATATGCCTCGTACACAAATTTCCGGATAGGTCCGGGATGAAGGCCCCCAGCTATCCCGACTGCCCCCCGAAGCCGCATACCATCCTTCTTGGCTGCCCGACCGCGCGGCGGTCATCTCACACCTAAATGGCGCCGAGAGTCTATGCATATCCTAAATTGAGGAGCGCGCGGTCGCCAATACGCGTCGCGCTCCAAGACGCTGCAAACGACATACATCCCATCTAGGCTATCTAGAATAAAAGGCCGAACAAGTACTTTAGGAGTTCTTCCAGGGGCATCATGGTCAATGCCAGCGGGACAATCGGAATGAGCACGGCCGCGGCGAGTTGAACGATGGCATCCCTGGTGATAGGCGCAAGGCGCATGCCGCGCACCACTTCATAGCTATTGCCCAGGTCGGCGAGCGACTGGATGTCGCCACTTCCTACCAGGGGCTCGTCCGCAGGGCCACCGCCACGCAGCCATTTGACGTCAAACTCGCGGACATACCGTTCCGCCAAAGTGCCATATTCGCTCAGGCCTTTACGCTTGGCCTGGGCAAGCTGGGGCGCGAATACAAGCAACGGGCCGAACACCACGGCAAGCAGAAAGGCAGCCATCATGCCGATCTCCGCCTTGAACTCTGGCAGTGCGGCCTTCAGAAAGAAGATACGGTTAGCCAGATTGGCGGCCGCCATCACGCCATGCGCGGCAAGAAGCAACGCGAACGCATAGACTGTATTGGCGAGGAAGCCAAGGCCGCCGACACGATCCGGGTGCGTCGGGATAAGGCTGAGCCTGATCCGGGACACCTGCCAGAGAAACCGCATCCAGATGAATAGCCGGAAATACCATCGGATCAACAGGAACTGGAAAATCGGCAGGCTTACGTAGCCGTACCAGATTCCGGCCAGCGAGAGCCTTGAATGTCCCCCTGCGGGCGTCGCATACCACGTGGCCGCCTGGAGCGCAGTATAGTGACGCCAGACGACGAGAACGCCGACGCCATATACAAAGAGCACGAGCAGGGCTTCGGCGAAGACGGAGTTGCGCAGCCGATAGGCCGCGCCAATGGCAGCGTCAAATTGCTCCATGGCCGGCTCCGGAATCAGATTCCGCTCCAGGAAGGAATTTGCGATACCACGTAGGCGCTGATGTACGACCAGTTCTGCGGCGATCAGCAAAGGCACCGCTACCAGAAAGCGGAGGTGGACCTCTATGTCCATCAGGAATGGCACCGTCGCGTTTTTGCTCAGCAGGGTCCCTTCAAATGCGGAAAGCAGGAGGAGCGGGAGCCACGCCAGAAGAGAAATGAAGAGGATGCGCTGGCGTGCCAGGAGTAGCGCATCGTCGGACAAGTGTGCCCGAAGCAGGAGTTGATAGAGGGGCCCGCCGAGGACGAGCGAGAAGTCCTGCTGATTTTGTAGGGTATCTTCGCCGGAAACGGACGGGGCACGCAGTCGTTTAACCCCGAGGCTACGAGAGCTAATCATTTTGCTTCACCAGTTGTACCGAACTCAGGATGGGCTTGGGAAGCGTCGGCAAGAGAGCGCATGCCTTGCCGACGTCTACTCGAGTACTGTCATGCTGAACCGCTTCAGTGGCTAGCCTGGAGCATGCTGTTTGCGCGAGGACTCAATCGCGAATGTGACAAGCATCCCGCCCAGAATCGAGGCTTCTTCAGAAGAAAGAGAGAGCCGAGCAGGGCTCGGCAAACCGAATACAGTCGCGAGACAGTCGTAGGCGTAATGGACGTGACGTGGTCATGACAATGCTCCGAGATCAATAGGGCTGGTTAGTACGATGCTTTAAACAAGGCAGCCCCCCATGTCTGCGATTTGATTGTTGGAAATTTCGCGAGCGTCAGGGCAGGGCGCATGCCAAGGCACGAGCTCGCAATTCGGTGCACAACCATCATCGCCCTGAGTTCACACTAGAACTCCAGCTCAGGGCCTCGTTGCTGTAGATCAACGATTGGTACGATGGATGGCCGACCTGTATGGGCAACAATCAGGCGCCATAGCTCCATCTGCTCTGCCGTCACCGGTTTCACCCCGGCATCGCCCTGCGGCGATGATCCAGTTGTGCAGTGTCTGCTCTTACATGTCCAACTCGCGGGCCACGGCGCTCACTCACGGGTCATCCCTTTCATGACGGCTCAAGCGGACTAACCCCTGGCTAGTTTGGTCACATGTTGGAGGAGGCTGGCATCAAGGATGTACGGCTTTATCTTGGCTCCTGGAACGAGTGGTCCAGGGACCCGTCTTTACCCATTGAGGAGGGCCTGCCTTACTAGGGCAGTCACCCGGCAGCCCAGCGGCGAGTCCAGCCGTTCGCTGTTGCGTTTTTTCGAGCAGTTCATATGAACCATCAAATGTGGAGGGAGGTGCCACGGTAGCCATGGACAAAGCAGCGTCCGGGGCCGTCCTGACGTTTTGCATTTCAATTATGTTCGCGTCCCGGCGCAATGTTCTGGATTGTTAATCCAGCTTCGTGTCGTTGCGGCCGCCCCCTCCTCCCATTTGTTAGAGGATGGCATCGCACCGTTCCCTGTTCTTGTAGCCCTTGATGTATGGCTCGACCACAGCGGTGAGTTCGGGGGGCACCAGGCCATATGCAAAGTTCGCAAAGTCAGCGGGATCTAACTTCTGTTGGCACTTATCGTCAAGGGCGTAGCGTTGCTCATCGGTCAGATTCGACGCGTTGTTCCCACTCTGCCCATGTGAATCAATCGAAATCGCTGTAGTCAAAACAGAAACGACAAACGCCAACGAGAGTATGGTTGTCAACATAGCCTGCTTCCTATTCCTTTGCGCTCAGCTCCCTACTGGTTCGGACTATCGCCAGCCGCCGATGCGCGGATACATCTCGAAGGCTCGCACGTCGTCGCAGCACGCTTCTCAGATCCCACCGACCATGGCCTTTGGATTTATTCGTGATCCTGAAGCGTAGCCCACCGAAGTCCGTGTCCTCAAACTGCCCGTAGACCGCGTTGAAACAGGCTTGCGATCTGGAAGACGTCCGCCATAAGGCTTTCCAAGCACCGACAAATGCGTTCAAGCTCGCCGCGGCTTGGCCCCTGTACGAACTCTAGGCCGCGAGCCAACCTTCAATTTGATCCAGCGCAGGGACGGTGAAGCTACGAGCGTCGTCCTGCTCGCTATCCGGCAGCGACGTTAACAATGACGGAAAAAAAGAGCGGCGGAAGCGATCCGGAAAGACGGACGGGCGAGGTCGCATTTATTGAATTACAATGCGCACATGTCACGTGCAATCCCGAGTGCCTCGTTTCGGGGCGCGGTGTTAGTACTTTTTGTACTGACGCAACTGCTGACGCCGCTCCTGCACGGCCATTTCGGAACTCCGAAACAGACTGGGCTGCATATGCACGCTGGACTACCTGCCGAAACTGATTCGCATTTCCGTGCCGCTGCCCATGCCGGTTCGTCGCTGGCGACCGGGGACGCGTTCGAAGTGGATGTCGAATCCGGGATCGGACCGCTGGCGTTGGCCGCGCCGCTCCAGCCAGGGGTACTCCCCGGAGTGTCGATCCTGACGCTCGTGTTGCTGGCGGCGCTTGCCAGTGGTTCCACGCGACGGTCTCCGTTCCCTCCCGCCCCCGTCCCGCGCTGGCGCTACGGCTTCAGTCACCCGCCCCCCGCCCAGGCACCTCCGCAGTTCTCCTGATTCCCGTCATCGGGCGTCTCGCCGGTATTCGTGCACGTGCTTCCGTCTATGGAGGGCGGGCTCTGTCCTGCACGTTTGAGTCAGGGATGTCATTCAGATACCCTTACAGTGTCCGTGCGTGGATCGCATTGACCTGCTTGTCGTTTTCGCACGACGGCGCGGCACAACCGGCACCGTTGGTGCCCGGGACCAAGGCTGCTGCAGCGCATTGCGGAGCGTACGCATGGCATTCTCTATTTGCTGATGTTCGCCATGCCGGTCCTGGGCGTGCTGGCGGTGGCGTGGGCCGGAGAGCCCTTCGAGGCATTCGGCATGACGTGGCCCCTTTTTCTCGGTCAGCATGACGGGTTCGCTCACCTCGCCAAGTACATCCACGAATCCGGTGCGACCCTCGTTTATATTTTCGTCGGGTTGCATGCCGCCGCCGCGCTCTGGCACGAGTTTGTCATGAAGGGCGGCGTCCTGCGCCGCATGTCGTAGAGGGGATTTGGAATGCGCCTGCCCACTGAGCGGCTTAACAGCGTTCTCCTTGCCGTCTCCGCCGTGACATTGGCGGGAGGCCTTGTTGCGCGCCAAGTGCAAGGCGAGACGCTGGCCCAGTGGCTCTGGATAGCCGGAACATTGCCTAATGCGATTGCACTGGCAATTTCGAGTGCTACCGCCGCGATCCGGCGGCAATCCGGCATCGATGCGCTGGCGTTACTATCGATCGTGGTCGCGCTGTTCTTCGGAGAGTTTCTCGTGGCTGCGGTCGTATCACTGATGCTGGCGAGCGGCCGCGCACTTGAGGACTACGCGCAATCCCGCGCCCGGCGGGAGATGACTGCTCTGCTGAGTCACGCTCCCAGGCGGGCCAACCGGCTGGAGGGCGACCAATGGAAGCAGGTCGATGTTTCAGCAGTCCGTCCCGGGGACCGCTTGATGGTGCGGCACGCGGAGGTGGTGCCCGTCGACGGTGCCCTGATTATGCCTGCGGAACTGGACGAGTCCGCGCTGACGGGTGAGTCCGCCATCCGGCAGCGTGTTGCGGGCGAGTCGATCCAGAGCGGCACGCTGAATGCCGGCTCCGCGCTGGAAATGGTGGCGGCCGCCACGGAGGCGGAAAGCACGTTTGCTGGCATCGTACGCATGGTCGCCGCCGCGCAGGCCGAGCGGAGTCCTTCGGCGCGGCTCGCCGACAGGTATGCCTTGCAGTTCATGGGACTCACCCTGCTGCTTGCCGGTGCAAGCTGGCTGTGGAGCGGTGAGCCAATACGCATTCTTGCGATCCTAGTGGTTGCGACGCCGTGTCCGCTCATCCTCGCAGTGCCTGTGGCGATTGTTTCGGGAATGTCGCGTTGCGCGAGGCGCGGCGTACTCGTCAAGGGCGGCGGCGCGCTGGAAGGGCTCGCCAAAGCCGATACGTTGTTCTTCGACAAGACCGGCACGCTCACGGGAGGAGTCGCTAGGCTGGTCGGCATCGAATGTGCGCAGGGCTACCTGCCGGAGACAGTGCTCGCCACTGCCGCCTCCCTGGCCCAGGCGTCGAACCATGTCATCTCGGATGCCGTGACGATGACCGCGCGCAAGCGCGGCATGGACCTGCTCGCGCCTTCCGACGTGCAGGAAAGCCCTGGCGCGGGCGTGCAGGGAGTGGTAGGGGGGAAGGTCGTCAGGCTCGGCTCGCTTGCGTACGCCGTGGGCAACAGTGATGTGACAGAGTGGGCGCAGGACGTCATCCGGCGTGTCAGGATCAGTGGGGTATCGACCGTGTTCGTAAGCATCGACGGTTATCTCGCTGGCGTGATCGAGCTTGCCGACAGTATCCGCCTGGAAACTCCGCGCGCGCTTCGCCTGCTCCGCAAGGAGGGCGTCACGCGCCAGGCAATGCTCACGGGAGACCGCGCGGATATCGCGGAGGCGGTCGGTGCGATGCTCGGCGTGGTCGAAATCCATGCAGAGCAGTCTCCCGGCGACAAGCTGGCAACGATACATTGCGCACGCCGGAAGGGCACCGTGATCATGGTCGGGGATGGCGTCAATGACGCACCCGCGCTGGCCGCAGCGGATATCGGCGTTGCGATGGGGGCATGTGGCGCGGCTGCCTCCTCGGAGGCAGCGGACGTGGTACTGCTTGTGGACCGGCTCGATCGCCTCGTCGATGCCGTGCGAATCGCGCGCCGCACCCGCCGCATCGCGATCCTGAGCGTGGAGATGGGGATGACGCTGTCGGTTGCCGCAATGCTCGCGGCAGGACTGGGTTTCTTGCCTCCTCTGGCGGGCGCGATCCTGCAGGAGGGGATCGATATCCTTGCAATAGCCAATGCGCTGCGCGCCTTGCGGGCGGATTCCCGGGAGCAGCAGGGCCGCCTGGATGAGGCGGATGTGGCGCGCCTCAAAGCCGAGCATGCCGCGCTCGAGCCCATCATGAGCAGGATACGCTCCGTGGCGGACATGCTGCCCCAAATGCAAGGGCGCACAGCACACGCCGAGCTAGAGGCGTTGAACCGCTGGCTGACGAAGGTCCTGGTGCCGCACGAGCGTAGCGATGATATGCACCTTTATCCGGACGTGGCACGTTTGCTCGGCGGGGATGATCCCATGGCGGCCATGAGCGGGATGCATCGCGAAATCTTCCGGCTCACGACCGTTTTGGACAGAACCATTGCTCAACTGCCATCGGAGGGGCCGGACTGGCGTACGGTGCAGGAGTTACAACGTTTGCTGTATGGTCTGGACGCCATCCTTCGACTGCATTGTGCGCAGGAGGACGAATTGTTTCACGTACTTGGGAAGGAAAGATAACGACCGCGCAGCTATCCAATTTTCGTCCGAATCGATTAGATTTCGGACAGAGTGCAAAAGTTCGAAGCAGTCTAACCAAACCGCCTGTGTGCGGCCCATAGTTATCATGAGTGTTGGGACCATAGAAGACCGAAACTCATTGCGAATTCATCCGGTAGCAGACACGGCTCTCCAGACCGGCGGTGAGTTTCGGATGCCGCCGCAGCTTCCCGCATATGCACAACATACCCCAGGGAAGGCACCATAGTCTCACGACTGTTCGCCAGCCTCACTCAATGGGAAGGGTACCACGGTGCCTCCGCTCATTCCCATGGGCTCAATGCAAGAGTATTACTGTGCCGGCTTGTCGCTACGGACCTTAAGGTTAGCCCGCAGTGGCTCGCTCATCGGCATACTCAAGTTCACGCCGGCCGGTGGTATCGGCGATTCAAACCACTTCCGATAGAGCCGGGTAAATTCCCCGGATTTCATCAATCGCGTGAGGGTTCCATCCACCAGCTTCTTGAACTCTGGGTCGTCCTTACGGATCATGCAGGCGTATGGTTCGACCTGAAGGGTGTCCCCTACGATTTCAAGCGAATTAGGGTTTTTAGAATTGGCGCGCAAGCCAAACAGCAAAACATCATCCAGGGCCAGTGCTGACGCGCGATCGCCTTCCAAGAACTGCAGAGACTCCGCATAGTCCTTGCCGGAAACCATCCGGACATCGATATTGTTGTCGGCGCTATACTTCTTCATCACCTTTTCATTCGTGCTGCCGGCCGCGCTCGCTACGGTCTTCTTCGACAAATCTGCATAGCTGCCTATGCCAGAATCGCGCTTGACCAGAAGACGCGTTCCTGCGTAGAAGAAATTGATCGAGAATGCCACTTCCTTGCCACGTGCGCTGGTATTGGTAGTTGAGCCACACTCCAGATCGTAGGTACCATTAACTAGTAGCGGAATACGATTCTGTCCGGTTACAGGGATGTATTCAACTTTGAGGGTGGGCTTCTTCAGCTGGCTTCGCACATCGTCAATGATGGCTTGCGTCAGGTCGACAGAGAAGCCAACGGCTTTATGCGGGCCAAGCAGATAGCTGAATGGAACCGCCGCCTCGCGATAAGCGACTGTGATCTTGCCTGTCGCAGCGACCTTTTCCAGTGTTTGGGCGCAGATATTTGCTGCGGCGACCGCCAAGCTAGCCACGATGACGGTAGGAACGATTGTGCGAATTGTTTTCATTCTTGCTCTCCACGCGCGTCTGGAACATCGTTGGGCGACACTGGCTTGTGACCCGCAACGTGTAGCCACCACGGATCTCTGATGTGAATCTAGGTGCTATCTCGAAAGTACGATTGACATAGGTCAATGGGGGGCGATGCGGCAGGGCCGAGCTCAATCGGCGCGGAGCCGTCTTCATTCCCCTTGTCGTTTGCAGTGAGCGTTCCCATCGCGCAAGCAATCTTCCAGTTCGTTCACTCGGAAGGTGAAGGTCATATCCTGCGCTGCGCGACCAACGTTGATGGTCCGCTCCTGGACGTTGTCCTGATAGGCCAGAGCGAGGAGATAGCGGCCGGGCGGCATCTTCATATACAGCAGCGGACCTTCGGTCACCAGCCGCAGCACTCGCTCGTTTTTGTTGTTGAGCACCACGACCTTGACGTCGGAAAGCGAGGTGCCATCCGACTGGTCCTGAAAACGGATCCGGACATTGAAGCGCGGCGCCAGCGCGCGCATGCGGCTGACGTCGTCCGTGCCGACTCCCCCTGAAACATAGAGGATGCCCGCCGACTCGCGGGCCTCCGGCACGTCCAGCAGCGGGCGTGGCTGCCCGTGGGACAGGGTCATGGCGGCGGCCAGGGCCAGGGTGATCATCTTGCGGAACTTGTCTGGGTACATGGGGTGGCTCTCCTCAGCGGGTCGCGACCAGAATCCTTTGGTACATGCTCGCAACCTCGCGTTCGGCGGTGAGGGGCGGCATAGTGCCATTCCTTGACTGGAGGGTAGATCGCGCACGCCCGGCGGGCTTGACACACCTCAAGTGCCTGGATTGGACCCAGGAGCGACAGCGCGACCCAGCTCCAGACGGATGCGGACGGCATCCGCGCCTGCCTCGGCGCTCACCGAAAAGCCCGCACGGCGGGCTAGGTCCAGCATGGGGCGATTACCGGACAGCACATAGCCCTCCAGCGTCCGAGTGCCGCGAGCACGGCACGTGGCGATGAGTCGCTGCAGGAGCAACGTCCCGAGTCCCTTGCCTTGGCAGTCGGAACGGACCACCACGCCGAGTTCGGCGACGGCATTGTCCGGATCTGCCGCGGCGCGCACTTCACCGAGGATGTGCGGGCCACCCTCATGACCATCGGACACCGCCACTAAAGACATCTCGCGCGCATAGTCGATCTGGGTCATGCGGGCCAGCCTGGGATGGCCGGGGTCGCGGAAGCTGCAGAAGTAGCGCGTGTGGATGTCATCGGACGTGAGCTGTTCAAAGAATGCTCGCATGGCGGGCTCGTCTTCCGGGCGGATGGGACGCAGCATCAAGGGTGTGCCGTTCCATGTGATGCGTTCTTCCAGCTCCTTGGGGTAGGGCAGGATGGCGAGCCGGTCCTGCGCGGCACCCTGTGCCATGTGGATGCCGATGCGGGCGTCCAGCGCAAGCACGCCGGCCGGGCCGGCCAGCAGCGGGTTGATGTCGAGTTCGGCGATTTCCGGCACGTCGCACACCAGTGCCGACACGCGCACCAGGGCAGCATTCAATGCCTCCAGATCGGCCGAAGGCTTGTCGCGGTAGCCGGCGAGCAGGCACGCCACCCGCGTACGTTGCACCAGCTCGGCGGCCAGGACGGTATTCAGTGGTGGCAGGCCGATGGCGTGGTCACGAATCTGGGACACGGCCGTACCGCCATGGCCGAACAGGATGACCGGACCGAATACGAGATCGGCAACCATGCCCACGATCAGTTCGATGCCCGCGTTACGGTTCGCCATGGGCTGGACGGTGAAGCCTGCGAGGCGCGCGGTCGGGCGTAGGCAGCTGATTCTCGCCGACATGGTCCGTGCGGCGGCCCGCACGGCGGCAGCGTCGGGCAAGTCCAGCAGGACGCCGCCCACGTCAGACTTGTGCGTGATGTCCGGAGAGTCGATCTTGAGTGCAACTGGAAAACCCAGGGAAATGGCCAGCGCGGCGGCGCCGTCGGCGTCTGGCGCAACCAGCGTCTGGACTATGGGAATGCCATAGGCGGCCAGAATCGCTTTGCTTTCCTGCTCCGACAGCATGGCTCGCCCTTGCGCTAGCGCAGTGTCGACGATGTCACGGACCTGCTGGCGGTCGGGCTGGAAGTCATCTGTCACGGATGGCGGCGTCTGCATCAGCAATTGCTGGTTGCGCCTGTACTCGGCTGCCTGCAGGAAGCCCATCACTGCCTGCTCCGGCGTGTCATAAGTCGGGATGCCGGCGTGCCTGCAAAGCTGGCGCGCACGTACTACGGAATCACCCCCCAGCCAACTGGTGAATAGCGGCAGGTCGTCTTCCTGGCTGGCTGAAACGACCGCGGTGGCGATTTCGTCGCTTGGGACGATCGCTGTCGGCGCATGCAGCAGCAGCACCGCGTCGGCCTCGGTCGCGCGGCTGAGCGCATCGCATGCGTGCAGGTATCGGGTCACCGGCGCATCGCCGATGATGTCAATAGGGTTAGCGCGGGACCACGTTGGCGGCAGCCCGCCGTCGAGTACGGCCAGCCTGTCGGCGGTCAAGGTGGCCAGCTTGCCGCCGAGCCCAATCAGCGCATCGGTCGCCATGACGCCGGCTCCGCCACCGTTGGTGATGATCGCGAGCCGGTTCCCATAGACCGGCCGGGCCCTGGCCAGCGTTTCCACGGCGTCGAAGAGGTCCTCGGTGGAAGCGACGCGCAGCATGCCGGCGCGGCGGATCGCCGCGTCATAGATGTCGTCGCGACCGGCTAGCGCGCCGGTGTGCGAGGCGGCCGCGCGCGCACCCTCGGGCGCGCGGCCAGCTTTGACGATCACAATGGGCTTGCTGCGAGCTGCCGCACGTGCAGCTGACATGAACCTCCGGCCATTCCGGATGGCTTCCACATAGAGCAGGATCGCCCGCGTGCCGGGGTCGCCCGAGAGGTAATCGAGCACGTCGGCCACATCCACGTCCGCGCTGTCGCCAAGGGAGATGAAGTGCGAGAAACCGATCTGGCGAGGGCGGGCCCAGTCAAGCACCGCGGTGGCCAGCGCGCCGGACTGGGTGGCGAACGCCAGCGTGCCGGGTAGGCCGTCGCCGGGGGCGAAGCTGGCATTCAGGCCGAGGGTAGGCGAGATCAGGCCAATGCAGTTTGGCCCGAGGATGCGCAGCAGGTATGGCCGGGCGGCATCCAACATCTGCTGCCGCAGATCTTCATGTGGCTGTTGCGGCTGATTGGCCAGGACGGCCAGGCCTGTGCTCAGCACGATCGCGGCCCGCGTGCCGCGGCGCCCCAGTGCTTCAATCAGGGCCGGCACGGTGGCTGGCGGTGTGCAGATCACGGCAAGGTCCGGTTGACACGGCAAGGCATCAACGGCGGGATAGCAGGGCTCGGTCCCGAGCGTGCGATACTTGGGATTCACCGCCAGAACGGCGCCGGCGAAGCCACCGTTGCGCAGATTTGCCAGCACGGTGGCGCCAACGCTATGCGGCCGCTCGGTGGCCCCAATGACGGCCACCGAGCGGGGACGGAACAAGCTCTCGAGGTTTCTGATGCTCATGACGAAGGTCCGCAGGCGCCCCGCAGTCGCGACAACGGGCAACGATTCACCATAGGCACTGGCGCGCGAACAGCCTTGACACGGCGCAAGCGGAAACGTGGGGGCATATATAATGCGCGGCTGGAGATTTCAAAGTGGCCAGCCTGGATGGATCAACCCGCCGGCTTCCCAGCCAGGCAATTAATTGACGCGTTGCCTATCCGTTAGCCCGCCGTTGCAGATTTGCAGCCGCCCAGCTGTAGCAAATGGGCCGCATGGGTCTGCCACGCTCCGGTCAGTTCCCGCGCGCACCATTTTCACGCATGTTCTCCATCCAACGGGTACATGTTCTCTCGTTGGCAAAGGTAAGCCCATACAGGTTCTCGCGGATTGGCTTGATCCCGGCGAAACTCAGCACACTTCGCTCGAAGCCGCGAACTCCGTGTGCGCCAAAGTACCAGCGATACAGCAGTGCCGGCATTCCCATGGTCACGACGATGCGTGCCGAGCGGCCGGCGAGCAATCGTCTGGGGATCCCTTTCTTCTTGTAATCCATGGCAAAGCCGGGCCGAAAGATGTGTTCGAGAAAACCCTTGAACAGCGCCGGCATGGTTCCGTGCCACAGCGGAAACAGAAAGACCCAATGCTCCGCCCAGCGCATGTCCTCCCTTGGCTGCTCCAAAGCGGGAGGCAATATGCCAGTCTCGAACTCAGCCTGCGTGCGAAGAAGCGGGAAGTCGAGCTTCGCCACCTCGATGCGCCGTACGACGTGTCCCGCCGTGGTCGCGCCTTGAGCGTAGGCGTCGGCCAGTGCATGCAGCAAGTGATGGCCCGATGGGTCTGGATGCCCCTGGATGATCACGATACGCTTGGACATGCTGTGGGCCAAGTTGTTGGGGGAGACCAGCCGTACAACGTACTAATGCACGCCGTGCCAGAGCGCTAGCCTAACGGGCCAACGGATCGTGTACGAGGGCAGACGGCGTGTCGAGGCGCATCGTTGACCTGTGGACCGGATTGTAGGTGGGCCAGCCGCAATCGCGCCATTGGCGGCGAACGCAACCCAGGGCCTGGTGCATCGCGTCGGCGAGCGACTGTGGCGGTGTCAGGCCAATGCGAGAGCGCATCCCTTACGCCACTCCCGGGTGCTGCGGATTGCGGCCTTCTTAGTCTTTTAATGCTGAACGGTGGGGCAGGATATGGAATACCCTTGAACGCGTACACGCCATCACGCCGGAGGCCTCGCAACTTGCCACGACGGGTTTCGACGATCGCGTACATGGGCGGCTCCCCCAAAAGGCGGGCACTTAGATTGTGAATAGCAATGAAGGGCTGCGCCTGCTTTGCGCTGGATCAAGGGCAAGCAGTCCTGGAAGTTCCTGCCCCGACATCGGCGGCATTCCAATTGCTTCTCCTGTGGGATCCAGGATCTCATAGGACAGATTCACCGAGTATCGAAGGCGGTTCATTTCTGACCTTGTGTCGACGTGGAGGCGGAGACGGTGTCGGCCGCGGGAACGGCGCCGGCCATCCGATTAAGTGTAGCGCCAGAAGCGGACGAGCGGTCCGCGCTAGCGGGCACCGCAGATGCGTGACGCAGCGCCTGCCTGACCAATTTTGTAAGCGGGTTAGGACGGTGTGCATCGCCCCCCTATACTGTTAGATGCAGCGTTTCAGAAGCGAAGTGCTTCTGGTCCGCCTATCACTCGTTTCCGGGCTTTCCCCCTCGATGACGTCTTAGGACTGGTGACTCCTGAAGTCACTCATGGGGATTCCTGGAACATTCATGCAAGATGCCACGCGGCGACCGCCGTTCGCCCAGTCCCCCAGTAGCCAGGCAAGCCAGTCTTTCGCCAGGATCGATGCAACCGATGTCTGGCAAGGGCGACTCTTCTCCGCAAGACCGATCGCAAGGTTGGTTTCCGCCTTCGTTGCTGCACTTCCGCGTTTCAGGTTGGCGGAGCCGTGCTCTCATCGTGATGACGATGCCGTAACGATCTCCAGCAATGCGATATGGGTGGAAATGATTTCCCGCCGGCAATGGAAGATCGCTGTCCACAACGGTGACAATTTTTCAACACTGCCGTCACTATGCCAGCCTGGCAGGCGATGAAGGAACATATCGTGCCGAAAGAATCTGCAGAGACCACTTACCGGGCCATACATATCACACGCCTTCTACGCGACTGCCAGGTCGGCAGGCCGCCGAAGGGAAACACCCAGCGATTCGGAGTCATGCGATTGGCAGCGCCCAGATGGCGTCAGGCAATCACGCTGCTGATTGACTGGGATCGCGCCGTCAACGAAGGCTGGCCCGACCTGCGGTCACCGTCCTGCACCCGAACCAGGGCCATCAGGAGCATCGGTCGCAGTAAGCAAGCAAGCATCCGCCGGCTCGTCAGAAATGGAAATTGAGATTGCGTGAGGTAACTTCATGCGTACGCTCCTGTATTTCAGTCTGAGAGACACCGCCACCGCGCAACTGGCACAAGCGCGATTGGGCGATTTGGCCAGTACCCAGGCACTCGTCGCAGGGCCGTGGTTTGTCCAGCGAGACAATCAGCCCATCGACGGATTGCCGACGATCGACCTCGGTCAGACTACGTACCGCGAAGAGGCGGCGATCACGGGAATTTTTATCGGCGCGTTCGTCGGCGCGCTCGTCGTCTTCAGATACGGCGTTTCCGCCGGCGCCGGTGCCACTGCAGTTGCGTATGTTGGTGCTGTCACGCTTGGCGCGATGATCGGATGGTGGCTCTGCGGATTGGTCGGCGGCAAGATTGGTCGCCTTGCACTGTGGCGGCAGAATGCGCACCTTGCACCGGGCCAATTGCTGATGAGCGTCAGTTGCGATTCGCGATCGAAGGAAGCCCTGAAGCAGCTCATCAACGAACTGGGCGGCGTCGGGGTCGACGAGCATAGCGATCTGATGCCGAATTTCAGATGGCTATGACTGCCGCTTCGGATCGACCGTGTCGATGCGCTCCCGGAAACGTACGTTACGCGGCCTGAACGAGAAGGGGAAGCCCGAACTGCTCCAGGAAGTTTGACGGTCAAATTGCTGGGTGCCTATGGTTGAGCAGCATCGATGCAGCGTTTGATTATGGAGAGGCAAAGGCTCGCGATGACATTGCTAGCCTTGTCGCCGAAAGTAAATCGGACACGTCCCGGCTTATCCGCGTATGCTCGGTGATGAAAGGAGACCAACATGTCTCAGAACAACGCAATCTACAAAGGCTTCCGGGTATCTGCGAGGGTGCGTCACGTACCCGGTGCAGTCCCCGGCGGCGACTTGGTTGAGCCGCGCTTCCTCGCTACCGTAACGATCACACAAGTTAGTACAGGAATGGGTTCTCGCAGACAGTTGCCACCCATGATCCAGCATTTCGCAAGCGCGCCGCATGCTGCCATCGCGCTGGCCTTGTCGTCAGCCAGGGACGCGATCGACGGTATGTCGACGTTCGTCAAGGCGAGGTAGCCCGCGTCGGCCATGCCACAGGCTCAGATCGAAAGAGAAAGGGGGAGACATCATGTCAAGACAGATCAAGAACAAGGCCGAACTGCGCGCCATGCTTCGTGCGGAACAGGAAAAATTCTCTGAATGCGAGGGCGCTTGCTTTGGCGACGTGTTCTGGCATGCCGCGGATGCAGGAGGCTGCAACTGGAATCTGTCAACTATGGAGGGCGGCAACAGCGCCGCGTGCGTAGAGGCGATCCGCCCGTTCGCTAGCCAGCTACGCGAGATGTACAACGTGCCGGACGAAGGTAAGTAGCGAGCCTCGGCTGAAGCAATCCACCTGAAACGCGCGTCTTTGCGGCCATAGGGCGCACTCCTGCTTTTCGTCAGGAGTATGCGTCTGTAGGTAAGTCTTATTCTGAAGAAGGGTTTCGGCGTCTTCGATCAAAGACCGGCTAGCGACTCACCTGCGACTTGGCCTTCGATAATGTGTTCGCCGTGTTGCATGGCCGCACGCTTCGCTAACCCTAGGTCAGACCAGTGCATATCTGGAACGTGGAACACGCGCGCGCTCGTGCCGCCAGGTGGTTCACCTTCCCGGCAGATGACCACGGACGCACTGTATGAGCGGTCTGGCCGGCGCTCGTGCCATTTGCGAGGTGCGTCGAATTTATAGACCAACGGGTAGATATCAAAGCCCTTGTAGTTTGCTGCGGGATAGTTGTCCATCGTCACTCCAAGTGTGGGCAGGTTCCTGTACGTCGCTTTTCGCGACGTCGTTCGGGTATTCCATCAAGATTTGAGACTATCCGCGGTGGCCTTACTTTATGTCTTGTCTGAGTCGCTGCGGAACAACTCATGGAATCGGCTTGTGCCTCTTCAAGGCGACACACGGCTGCGCCTCAAGCCAAGCCATGAATAATATCGACAGCGAGTTTTCCATAGTGGACGGCTGCCTGCTCGGCCGCCGTGCGCGTGTAGTAATCATCCTCTTCGTCGAATGATTCACAAAACATTCGATCGTCCCTGTCCACTGTATAGCGGATGGCCATCATATAGCCCCATTTCGGCCCAGGAGCGCCCGTGCGAATAGAATCGCGGGCAGCCTCGAATGCCGCGACATGTATGTACATGCCTCGATATTCCTGGCACAGCCAACTCATTCGTGCCCGCATGGTTGGCGCTCGTCAACCAGCGCATGTCTTAGTTTGTTATGACCATCTTTGCAACGGTACATACCATCACCAGTAATGAGGTGGAGTAGGTGACCGCACTCAGCCATTGGAGCGTTCTGCTCGGCATTTCGCTTCGTCGTCGGTTCCACTCAAGTAACTGCGAGAGGACAAATAAGATAAAACTGGAAGAGTAGACTGCCAACACACGCTTCCCTCCGTAAATGAAAGGCTTTTCTCTACAGTCAGCGGTTCAGCTATCCCGGGTGAGAGATGGCGGAATAGAAGAGAAGCAGGCTAACCAATGGTGGCTGATGCGTGGATTCGCACGCTTTGCGTTGCGATGCACGGGGTTACCACGCTCCAGGTATTCGGGATCAAGGATGTACTCGTCTCCGTGGTTGTCTTGCAGCAATCCACGCCTCAATAAGTGCGGCGCAGCGAGAAGATCAAGGAGACGGCATTGAGGACGCGCGCGCCGTAGAAGCGGACGAGTCAATGCGGTTGGCATGGCTGCTTGAAGATCCTGCACAATCAGTTATACGGAGCTTTCCCGCCGTAGTCAATGAAACTCTATCGCTCGAATCTGTCAGGCGCCACGCTATATTTGGGGTCTTCTCCACCAGTCCATGGTCCTGCAGGAGCAGGAGATGGTGGGCTAGCCCGGACGGCTCTACAGTGCCGAGGGCCTTGCCAAGCTGAAGATCGGTCATCGAGGCCTGGACCTCGGCGCGTAGCGCCAGGAGGATTCTTCTCGCTGCATCTTGCAGCTCGGATCTTATTGGCTTGCGCCGTGTATTGTTGCTTCGTGGATGGGAGTGCTATGTGGAGCCAAAGGTTGTACTCTCGTTCGGACCTGGATGAAGAGGAAGATGGCCCATTCCATGGTGGCGTCAACAGTGGTCGCTATTTCGGGAGCGCGGAAACGCCGGATTCGCTCAGGACTTGTGACGATAGTTGATGCGCCCCTTTGTCAGATCGTATGGCGACATTTCGAGCGTGACGCGATCCCCCGCAAGAATACGAATGCGATTCTTCTTGAGCCGCCCGGACGAATAGGCCCAAACCTCGAAGCCATTCTCCAGGGTGACGCGAAAGCGGCTATCCGGGAGGACTTCCGAAACCTTTCCGCCAAATTCCACCAGTTCTTCTTTAGCCAAGGATGCTCCTTTCTGTTTCAGTGAATGCCACGCGGTGACGTGGAAGGGGTTGTAGCTTGCCGATACGGGGACGGTTGCAAGCGCATGTGCGCCACCACTGCGCTTTCCCCTGCGTGGCGGGCGGCTTGCCTGGCCTTAGCTTCGGTATGGTGCGTGGCGTGTCGCATCGAGACGTTCGCGACGATGCGTTCAGCGCCGTCCTTGTACTCGGAGATCATGTAGTTCGCGAACCAGACGCCGGGCTCTTGTTGGATGGGGTAAACGGAAACGGTGAACGGAGTAATGCCGGGATTCAAATTGTTGCCTGTTCGGACGGCGCTCGATCCCGGCGGGCGTGTCCTGCTTTCCCATGCGGGGGAGGTACGCGCGTGCCCGGCGATCGGTTGCCATTGCAGAAAGTCAGTGTCGCATCCTGCGCTTCATCGCAGGCGGGGAAACTGGCGTGGGATTGACCGTGCTTGCGCTACCCAGCACGCCTGGTACATGCGTGCTGGGTACGGAGCGGACGTGCCGCGGGTCGGAAATGATTGCGGCTGATTGTTGCCGCGAAAGGTTCGGGTGTACACCCGTGCTGCCGCCGATACTCTTCTAATGATGATGTTTGGCGGACGGCGCATTTGACATCGACGGCTGTCGACGGTTGCGAATAGTACCACTTCCGGAGATTTCCTGCCTGGAGGGCCTGGCGTACGACAGGCAAATGATGAAGCGTGTCATGGAAACCCAGCGGGAAGCCGACGATCGGCACCGGAGTGCCTGCTTCGATGAGGTCGCGTGGCCAGTAAAGGTGGGCCGGCGTAAAGGCCCGGTAGACCATACTCGACGGCAGAGCGGTGCGGTCGAGTTCGATCACGGCCACGTCGATACCGCCGCCGCCATCGAGCCCATCGCGCCAAACACTCTTGCCGTCGCGATACAGTGGAATTGAGAAGCCGATAGACTCTGCCACGTTGTCCGGATTGACATGCAGCTCTATCTCGATCCGGTCGGGGAAGTGCCCGGTCGGCTCGTCGATCAGCACATGCCGGCTTGTCACAACGAACAGACGCTGGCCTCGCTTGAAGAAAAAGCCGGTGGCGTTGGTCTTTGCCTGTTGAGCTTCGAATGTGGCAACGCGCGTGACGGCCAGCAGGACTGGCTCGATCATGATTCGGTGGCCCCCCTCTGCTCGCTCAACACCATAGTCGGAAAGCGCCGCGGTTCAGCGCCGCCCAGTTCGATCGCCGTCCTTGCGTGAAAAATATGTGTCGGCGTTGGCATCCATCGACTACAGGCTTGCGCCGTCCCCCAAGGCACTACGACCCGAAAGGTTGTGATGGCGGGAATGTGGGCGGTGCAAGAGACCGGTCATGTCTCTCCGAATCTTCGCAAGTCTGCAGCATGTGGCTAGGCGTATCAGCCACCATCGCTGGTCTTTTCGCTCGGCACCAGCGACCAGCCTTGCGGACCGCTGTCCTTTGCTTCCCGGTAGCTCCAGATTGCACTGCAGTTCGAGCAGCGGAATGTACTGATCGTGACCGTGACTGACCGAGGCATCTTGCTTCGCCGGGTATCGATGATGCGTAACCCGAGATGTCCAGAGGCACCGGAGGCGTCACTCGCCACAGCGAGACAGTTTGCGCAGAGAAACATACCGACCTCTTGTGCTGAAGGCGTGCCACTGTAGCACGCATCGCGGAACAATTCGGCACTCTTTCGCGGACGTCTTCAGCGCATTGGCTTGTGGCGGGCCTGGCGAGTACGCATCGATCGCCGTGAGATCTTCATTGACCGCGATGCGGCATGCCTGTATAAGAATTAGTGCAGGATCTTCAAGCGTAACCTCGAAGCGTTAGGTACACGCCCCGGCGGCGCCACTTTCTCTCCATGTTTCCTCCTTGATCGTCATGCCTCGCCTGCATTTTCGGCTCGGCGAGAATTCTTAAGGAGTCCTCACATGGAAACCGGTACTGTAAAGTGGTTTAACGATTCAAAGGGTTTTGGCTTCATTACGCCTGATGCAGGCGGAAATGACCTGTTCGCCCATTTCTCCGAAATTCAAGGCAACGGGTTCAAGTCGCTCCAGGAAGGCCAGAAAGTGCGCTATGTGGCTGGTGTAGGCCAGAAGGGCCCGGCCGCGACCAAGATCGAACCGATCTAAGTCGACCGTCTACGGTACGCAAGAAGCCCCGCCGGGAAAGCCGGCGGGGCTTTTCCTTTATGGGTTCACCGTGACCGACGCGGTTCAAGCGTTTCTGGCTGACCATCCGAACGTCATGATGCAAACACCCCCACGTACTCATCGTGGCTGAATCAGGTCTAGAACTGGTTTGCCCGTATCGAGCATGACGTCATCACGCGTGCGTGTTCACCCGTACGAAGGACCTCGACAAAAAGCTCATGCGCTCCATCCGTCAGTACAACAAGCTGGCCGCTCCGCTGAAATAGAAGCACTCCGATCCAACGCGCCGCATCCGGTGCGACTCTTCTGGTTCAGTGGACTAGCAGTCATTTTGTTGCTGCTCGTCTCGGATGTTTCGGTGGATCTTTCGCAAGGCACGGAGTGCGTGAGGATCATTCGGTTGTTCCATCGTGGCGTCAACAGATCTCGCTTGATTAGCCAGGGATTCGCACACCGCGGCGCGGGATTGGCCTACGCCAGAGTCTCCCTTGCTTCTGGCTTCGTGACCGCGCATTGTCTTCCGCTCCAATGCGCGATCAGACAGGAAGCTCGCTTCATCTTTACGCACGTGCTCGCTCTTTCCAATGACCGATACGCTGCCTTGGGGAGAGCCATCAACGATACCGTAGCCATCTGGGCATGCCGAATTTTCGGTGTAAAGAGTCTTGCCACTGCCTTCGCAACGTATTGCATGTGCGGACGCCGCCGTTGCCAGCATCATGCCAAGGAGCGCTGCTCTGATAATTGTCATGTTAATTCTCGGTGGGCGTAGGAATGTGCTTGGCGTGTCAGAGCACGCGATGTTGCCGGAATCAACATATGACATCCGAAAATGCGGCATACCCATCTAGATGGCGTAAGGCAGGTGACTGTAGCATGCAGGCAGTCTGTTGGTGGGTCGCATACCGGCTGAACGATTCCATCAAGCTGGTGCATCGACCGATGAATCCGCAGCCCGACTCTGACGTTGGCCAACCCGCGCACGGGCGTGCTGGCGCCAGAGGCAACTACAGACCCACTATGGCCTCTGGATCGCGCGCTTAACCTACGACAGCTTCCTGGGCGAAGCAGCCGCTCGAATGTCCGTTTGAGAACTCGATGGAACGACCGCTCATGGCCAACTCCGCCGTCGGCTCAACGTTTTAGGGCCGACGGGGGTATCGGAGGCTGCCGACCCCCGTTTCCGCCCCTCAGGGGTTTTCAAGGTCAAGCGGTCAGACTCCGACGTGACTCGTGGACGACTCGTCGGCCCTGGGGACGGCTTTGCATATGGCCGACAGTGTCGCCAGGCAAACAAAGGCCTTAAAACTATCCGCTAATGCCTCTATAAATAGAGCAATCTTTTGTAGGGGGCCGCCATGTCGGATGAGCAACGCGCCGCTTTCGAGGAGGCTTTTGCTCTAGCGCCACTAACGCAAGGTGGCCAAATGCGTCATTTTGGTTCTCGACGTATTGGCGCGCGGCGGATGTCATGAGGTCGGTGCGGAAACAGACATAAGCCAGGATATGAGCGGTTTGCGCCGAATCAATGCCGCGCCTGGCCCAAGGCGCACCGTTCGCGCATGGGTGCGCAAGGCGGGTCGCGATCCGCGTCCCCCGGCCCCATCCCCTCTATAGCAACTCGATCTTTGCAGTCGCCGCCAGCCGCTTCCACCTGGCGATTTCTTCCCTTTGGTAGCTGTGCAGTTCCGCAGGCGTGGAAACAATCAGCGATGTGGACTGGCGCTGGTAGTACTCCCTGACCTCCGCGGACGCTGCAGCCTGGGCGAACAGCTCGCCCAGCCGTTGCGCGATCGGCGCGGGCGTCTTGGCGGACACGGCCGCCGCCACCCAGTTGTAGGCCAGGAATTTCGGCACGCCCGCCTCGCCTGCGCTTGGCACGTTCGGCAACAACGGCGAGCGCTGGGGCGCCGTGAAGGCCAGCGCGCGCAGCTTTCCGGACTTCACCAGTTCGATGGCGCCGCTGGCGTCCACCACCGCGAAATCGACATTGGCGGCCAGCACACCGTTGACGGCATCGCCGGCGCCCTTGTAGGGGACGCCGGTGGTCTTCATGCGGCTCTGCTCGTTCAGCCACTCGCTATACAACGTGTAAGAGACGGAGCCAGTGCCATAGTTGAGCGCCCCAGGTCGCTTCCGGGCGTCCTCCACCAGCTCCCCGAGGGTCCGATACGGCGAGTTTGCCGGCACGATGATCAGGCACGGCCCGCGCGACAGCAGCGTGATCGGCTTGAAGTCGGTCAGCGGGTCGTAGGGCAGCTTGCGGAACGTGGCGGCGTTGGTGGAGAGCGTGGAATTGCTGCCGATGAACACCGCGTAGCCATCGGCGGGCGCACCGAGCACCGTCTGCACGCCAATAAATCCGTTGCCGCCGGGCTTGTTCTCCACCACCACGCCCTGTCCCGTCAGATCGCCGATCTTCTTGGCAAAGATGCGCGCGGTCATGTCCGTGCCGCTTCCGGACGGAAACGGCACGATAAAGCGGATCGGCCGGCTGGGAAATGCTTGCGCCCATCCGGGCAGCGGCAGGCTGGCCAGGCCGGCCGCGCACGCCGCGCCCGCAAGCAAGGTGAAGCGGCGCCGCGAAGCGCTGAGGGTGGTGGTCATGTTGTCTCCTGTCATGCGTCCGGCGGTATCTGCCGCCGGTATGGGTACGTCAGTGGGGTGCCGGAGCCGCGCACGCTAGTGCTTGAGCCCCAGCAGATCGCGGGCGATGACCCAGCGGTGCACCTCGGACGGGCCTTCGTAGATGCGCATCAGCCGGGTTTCATTGGCCATCTGCTGCAGTGGCATTTCCTTGGTCATGCCCATGGCGCCGAATGCCTGCATCGCGTGGTCGATCACGTCCCATGCCATTTCCGTGGCGAACACCTTGATCATCGAGACCTGGGTGCGCGCCTCGTCGCCGTTGTCGATGCGGGCCGCGGCCTCGTAGGTCATCAGGCGGCATGCGTGGATGCGCGTGGCGGCGTCGGCCACCCACCACTGGATGGCTTGCCGGTCCGCCAGCGCGGCGCCGAAGGTACGGCGCTGCGGTGCGTATTCGCATAGCATGTCGAGCGCGCGTTGCGCCCGGCCGATGCACCAGGCCGCCATCTGCACACGGCGGCTGGACAACCGCGTCTGCATTGGCGCGAAGCCCTGTCCTTCCACGCCCAGCAGCTGGGAGTGAGGAATGCGGCAGTCTTCCAGCACCACCTCGTAGGTGGAAGCGCCGCCGATCATCGGAATGCGCCGCTCCACCTTGAAGCCGGGCGTGCCGCGATCGACGAGGAAGGCGGAGATGCCGCCGCGCGCGCCGCGCGTCTTGTCGGTGACGGCCATCACGATGGTCCAGTCGGCGCGCGCGGCGCGGCTGATCCAGATCTTGCGGCCGTTGAGCACCCAGTTGTCCCCGTCGCGCTCGGCGCGCGTCGTCATCATGGCGGGATCGCCGCCAGCGCCAGGCTCGGAAATGGCGATCGCGGAAACGGCTTCGCCGCGTGCGTAAGGCTCCAGATAGCGCGCGCGCTGTGCCGCATCGGCGGTCTTCAGCAGCATGCGCAGGTTTGGCGAATCGGGCGGCAGGTCATACGGCGCGATCGTCTTGCCCAGCTCTTCGTTGACGCCGACCATCGCCACCACGGGCAAGTCGGCGCCGCCCATCTCGGCGGGGGCGTCCAGCCCCCACAGGCCGAGCTCGCGCGACATCCCGTCGAGCCTGTGCTGCTCCTGCGGGGTCAGCGTGATTTGCCCGCCCTCAGCCTCGCGCGCCAGCACGGCCGGTTCGAGCGGAATCAGTTGTTCGCGGACGAAGCGCCCAACCAGGTCCTTGAGCATCTGGTGTTCTTCATCGAGTACGAAGTGCATGCGTGGTCTCCTCTTTCAATTGTTTCGGGTGCCGGCGATCGCATCGATATCGCATGGCGCCAGGCCGGCCTCGAGCAGCACTTCCCCGGTGTGCTCGCCCAGCAGCGGTGCGTGTCGGCGCAGGGCTAGCGGCGTGGCCGAGAAGCGGGCCGTCGGACGCATTTCGCGCAAAGGCCCCTCGGTCGGATGCACGGTGGACTGGAACAGCCCCACCGCGTTCAGATGCGGATGCGATGGCAGTTCGTCGGGCGTATAGATCGGCGTGGCGGGGATATCGAGTATTTCGAACAGCGCCATCCACTGCGCCGTGGTGCGGTCGGGTGTGATGTCGCCAAAGTGCTGGTACAGCGCGCGGATGTGGGTGTTGCGCTCGGCGCGGCTGGCGATGTTGTACTTCTCGGCGAGGTCCTCGCGGTCCACGGCGCGAAAGAACGCCTTCCAGTGTCGATCCGTATAGGGCAGGGCGCAGATCCAGCCATCGGCGGTCCGCGCCGGCCGCCTGCCGCCTTGCAGCAGCCGCGCATAGCCGGCCGGTCCTGCCGCGGGATCGAAGGTCAGCCCGGCAAGATGCTCGGCCATCACGAAGCTCGCCATGGTCTCCAGCATCGGTACTTCAACGGCCTGCCCCTCGCCGTGGCGCTCGCGATGCAGCAGTGCCGCCAGTACTGCGTTGGCCAGCGCGATGCCGGTGGTCTTGTCGGCGATCAGGCTCGGCACGTACTCGGGCCGGCTGCCGGCTGCGGCGCCAAGCGAAACGAGACCGCACGCAGCCTGGATGATGTCGTCGAACGCGGGCTTGTCGCGGTGCGGGCCGTCCTGGCCGAAGCCGGTGGCCACGCAGTAGACGATGCGCGGGTTTAGGGCTGCCACGGCGTCATAGCCGAAGCCCAGGCGCTCGATGGCGGCCACGCGCATGTTGTGGATGAACACGTCCGCGCCGGTTATCAATTGCCGCAGGGCCGCCGCGCCCGCTTCGGTCTTCAGGTCCAGCACCACCGAACGCTTGTTGCGGTTCAGCGCCAGATAGATCGAGCTCATGCCCGCGTTGCGCGACACGCCGTTGGCACGCATCAGGTCCCCTTCGGGGCCTTCGATCTTGATGACGTCCGCGCCGAGGTCGGCCAGCGATTGCGTGGCGAGCGGCCCGAGTACGACCGACGTCAGGTCCAGCACGCGGATGCCGTCGAGCGGGCCGGCACAGGCGGATTTACGTGCTTGCATCGATCCCTCCTCAGTGACGGTGAAACACGGGTATGCGGCGTTCCGCCATGGCGGCGACGCCCTCCCGAAAATCGGCGGTGGCGAACTGCACTCGCTGGATGGACAGTTCGCGCTGGTTGGCCTCGATAATGCGGTCGGCCAGGCCAAGCCGCAGCGTCTCGCGCGTGCTTTCCACGGCCAGCGGCGCCGAAGCTGCAATCTCGTGCGCCAGCGCGAGGGCATGGGCGCGCACCGCTTCCTGCGCCGCCAGTTCGTCGGCCAGGCCGATCCGTACGGCTTCCTCGCCGCCGATGCGAATGCCCGTGTAGAACAGGCGTGCCGCCTGTTGCTCGCCCACCAGGCGCGGCAGCGTCACGCTCATGCCGAAGCCGGGATGAAAGCCGAGGCGGTTGAAGTTGGCGCTGAAGCGTGCCTCGGGGCAGGTCACGCGGAAATCGGCAACCAGTGCAAGGCCCAGGCCGGCGCCGATTGCCGGCCCTTCCACCGCCGCGACGACCGGCTTGCGGTTGCGATACAGCTTCATCGCCTGCGCATAGAATGCCGACGGGTCGCGCGAGACGCTCCCGGCGCCGCTGAAATCGGCACCGGCGCAGAAGGTGCCGACGCCGGAGGCCAGCACCACGGCGCGGCAGTTGTCGTCTTCATCGAGCTGCCGCAGTACCTCGGCGAGCTGCTGCATGACGTCGGCATCGACGAAGTTATGGGGTGGGCGGGATATTTCGATCTGCGCAACGTGCGCGTCGCGGCTTAGCGTGATGACAGGGGAAGCAGAGGTCATGTCGAAGCATTCCAGGGCGTGAAGAATGCAACCAGTATTCGCTGGCCCGCGCCGCTGCGCTACACTACAATTTCAGAATCCGAAATTCGCTGCGGTGCCGCAGGACATGTACGTACGGTGCCGCGTTCCCCGCCATGGCCACATCCCGACCCGCTTCACCGTCGAGCCGAGAACTGACGCACAGCACGGGCTGCTTCACGCGGCAGACCGAAGGCAGTCAGTCGCTGGAGCGCGGCCTGATGCTGCTGCGCGCGTTCCGCATCGGGTCTTCGAGCCTGACCAATGCGGACCTTGCTGCGCGCACTGGCCTGCCGCGGCCGACGGTGAGCCGGCTCACGCGCTCGCTGGTGGACAGCGGGTTCCTGCGCTACGACACCACCGAACGCGCCTACCGTCTGGCCGCCGTGGTGGTCAGCCTGGCTGACGCCTTCTTCCATGCCGTGGAGGTGCCCGAGATCGCCTTGCCGTTGATGCGCAGGGTTGCCGAAACGGAAATGGTCAATGTCGGCCTTGCCGTGCCGGACCAGGCCGCGATGGTCTACCTGGCGGCGGTGCGCTGCAGTGGCGACAGCGTTTCGCGTACGCGGCGCGTGGCGCCCGGCACGCGTATCCCGATGGAGCAGGCCTCGATCGGCATGGCCTGGCTTGCCGCCGAAGCGCCGGCGGTGCGTGCCGAGTTCCTGGCGCGGATCGAACGGAAAGTAGGTGAGGACTGGCCTGCTGTGAGCAAGGCGCTGTCACGCGGCATCAGCCAGGCGCAGAGACTGGGCTACTGCACCGCCAACTACCAGCCCGGGCACCTGACCGCGGTGGGCGCCGCGTTTCGCGGCCCGGACCATCAGTGGTATGGCCTCAATATCAGCTTCCCCCACGAGCCCCGCGAGAAAAGGCGTGACGTGGCCCGGTATGCGCCACTGCTGCTCGAGCTGATCGCAAAGATCCGGGCAGCGTGCGGCATCGTCGACGATGCGTCGTAGTTCCAAAGACTTCTTCGAACCTGTCGGCGATGATGCTCGCCGGCGCCTATCCCCATTGCACTTCAATCCGTCAGGATCCCATCTTGTAAGGGCGAGTCATGACCTCAAGGAAATGACCGTCAGGATCGTCGAAATACATTCCCCGCCCGCCGTTGTGCAGATAGGTTTCGCCTGCACGCTGTTTGCTGGGATCGGCCCAGTACTGAAGCCCTCTGTCGCGAATCCGAGCGAAGACGCGATCGAATTCGTCCTCGCCGATCAGGAACGCATAGTGCTGCATGGAAATCGCGCCGTCGCTTTCCAAGAAGTCGAGCGAGACGCCGTTGTCGAGTTGAACGACCAGCATCTGCCCGAACTCAATGGGCCTGGGAAGCTCCAGGATGTCCACGAGGAACATCGCTGATTTCTGCTTGTCGCTGCACCAGACGATCGTGTGGTTTAGCTGTACGCCCATATTGCGCCCCTCACTGAATGTTGCTGATCATGCGCTCTTGCCCAGGACGTAACGGCTGTCTCGCCATGGATCCTGCATAGCCGACGCCTGATGCCATTCAAGTGTATATAACGACGAGCGGCAGAGGACGGCCAGTACCGGCCTTCCGAAGGTGGCACGGTTCTGGAGACGGGATTCTCATTAAGATTCCTTGGCCTGTGCCGTCTCGGCACGCGCCGTCATCCATGCAAGCCCGGCTGCGAGCGAGCGGCCCGAGGCGAAAAGCGATTGATGAGCGTCATTCATGGCCGTATGTTGGATAGCGCGCATAATCGCGCCGCGTTTCTCCGCTACCATCCCGCGAACACCTGCCACGTTTTCTGCTATGACATCCCTCATGATCAACGGCCAGGTCCATGAAGTCGAACTGTCCCCAGACACGCCATTGCTCTGGACGCTGCGCGACGCGCTGGGTTTTACCGGCACGAAATTCGGATGCGGCATGGCGCTGTGCGGTGCCTGCACGGTCCATGTCGACGGACAGCCGGTGCGCTCGTGCGTGACGCCCATCTCCGCACTGCGCGGCAAGCCGGTGCGAACGATCGAATCCATGGAGACGGACCGCGTCGGCAAGACCGTGCAGGACGCATGGGTGGAGTTGGGCGTGGCGCAGTGCGGCTATTGCCAGGCGGGCCAGATCATGACCGCAACGGCACTGCTCAGGGACAATCCGACACCCACCGACGCGCAGATCGTGGCCGCCATGAGCGGCAACCTTTGCCGCTGCGGTACCTACACGCGCATCAACGCCGCGGTACGGCTGGCGTCTTCACGGCTTGCCGGTAACAAGACGGACGCCGAGGCATGATGCGCACCGATAGGGCTCCGTTGGAACGGCCGGCGCGCCGCCGGCTCTTGCAGGCGGGAGCCGCGCTGGCACTGTCGGTGGGGTTCGGCGGCCTGATCACCAAGGTGAATGCCGCGAAGAAGTATGGCGCCGCGTCGATGCCCGGTGGTGTCGTGGACAATCCGCTGGTCTTTGTGTCGCTTGCCCGTGATGGCACCGTGACCATCGTCGCGCATCGCGCCGAAATGGGTACCGGCGTGCGGACCAGCTTGCCCATGGTGGTTGCCGACGAGATGGAGGCCGACTGGAGCCGCGTGCAGATTGTGCAGGCCGATGCCAACGAGGCCCGCTATGGCAACCAGAACGTGGACGGCTCGCGCAGCGTGCGGCATTTCCTGGCGCCCATGCGCCGCGTGGGTGCATCGGCGCGCCAGATGCTGGAAGCCGCCGCGGCCGCGCGGTGGAACGTGCCTGCGGCCCAGGTGCAAGCGCGCAACCACGAAGTCATTCACGTGCCGACGGGGCGCCGGCTTGGCTACGGCGAACTGGCCGAGGGCGCCATGCGCCAGCCAGTGCCGGCGCACGATCAGCTCCGGCTCAAGAAGCCAGAGGCGTTCCGCTATATCGGCAAAGGCAAGATCATGCCGGCGGATAGCCGTGATATTGCACAGGGCAAGGCCAGGTACGGTATCGATGTGCGTTTGCCCGGTATGGTCTATGCGGTCATTGCCCGCCCGCCGGTCTATGGCGGCAAGTTGCGCAAGGTCGATAGCACCGAGACGCTGAAGGTGCCGGGCGTACTCCGCGTCGTGGAACTGAAGGGATATGACGGCCCTCCGCTGTTCAACCCTGTTGGCGGCGTGGCGGTGGTCGCCACCAATACCTGGGCGGCCATGCAGGGCCGTACCGCGCTCAAGCTCGAGTGGGACCATGGGGCGAACGCGAGCTATGACTCGGCCGTGTTCCGTCGCGCGCTCGAAGCTGCGGCGCGTCAGCCGGGCAAGGCGCTGCGCAACGACGGCGATGCCGTTGCGGCGCTGTCGGCGGGCCATGGCCAGCGCAAGGTTTCGGCCGAGTACTATATCCCGCATCTTGCACACGCGTCGATGGAACCACCGGTGGCCACAGCGCGCTTTGTCGACGGCAAGTGCGAGATCTGGGCACCTTCGCAGGCCCCGCAGGGAGCACTGGAGAGCGTGGCGAAGCATGTCGGGCTGGATCCCAAGGACGTGACGGTGCACCTGACGCTGCTTGGCGGCGGGTTCGGACGCAAGTCGATGGCGGACTTCATCTCCGAGGCCGCGCTCGTATCCAGGGCGATGGGCGGCACGCCGGTGAAGCTGCAATGGACGCGCGACGACGATATCCGGCACGACTACTACCACACGGTATCAGTCGAGCATATGGAGTCGGTGCTGGACGCCAGCGGCAAGCCCACGGCATGGCTGCACCGATCCGCCGCGCCTACCATCGGCTCCACCTTCAAGACCGGTGCGCAAGGCAAGGCAGACTTCGAGGCCGCGATGACGGCCATCAACATCCCGTACCAGATTCCGTCGATCCGCCTGGAGTCGGCCGATGTGCCGGCGCATACGCGCATCGGCTGGTTCCGCTCGGTGTCCAACATTCCGCATGCGTTCGCGGTGCAGAGCTTTATCGCCGAACTGGCGCACCAGGCGGGCCGAGACCCGAAGGACTACCTGCTGGAATTGATCGGGCCACCGCGCAAGATTGATCCCGCGGCGCTATCCGACAATTGGAACTACGGCGAGTCGCCCGACCTGTATCCGCTCGACACGGGTCGCATGCGCCGCGTGATCGAGGAAGCGGCGCGCCGGTCTGGCTGGGGCCTCAAACTGCCGAAGGGCCATGGCCTGGGTATTGCCATGGCGTACAGCTTCGTGACCTATGTGGCGACAGTGGTAGAGGTGGTCGTGGACGACAAGGGCCAGATCACGATCCCGCGCGTGGACATGGCCATCGACTGCGGCCCGCAGGTCAACCCGGAACGTATCCGCTCCCAGGTTGAGGGCGGGTGCGTGATGGGTATCGGCCTGGCGATGCTGGGCGAGATTTCGTTCCAGGGCGGCCGCGTGCAGCAAAGCAACTTCCACGACTTTGAAATCCTGCGTTCGCAGATGGCACCACGCGCCATCCACACGTGGCTGGTCGGCGGGGACTTCGACGTGCCGCCCGGAGGCGTGGGCGAGCCACCCGTGCCGCCAGTGGCGCCGGCGCTGTGCAACGCAATCTTCGCGGCCACTGGCCAGCGGATTCGTTCGCTGCCGATCCGGGGCCAGCTAGTGCAAGCCTAGCCGCGTGCGCCATCCGCGCGGTAGCGGATGGCGTCGATGACGATCCTGAGGGCGCGCGAGGACTGGCGGCGGCTTGGATAGAACGCATGGTAGCCGGGGAAGGTGGGGCACCAGTCTTCCATCACACGCACCAGACGACCTGCCTCGACGTCGGCGATCCTGGAGGAGGTTCTCAAGCATGGATTGAGCGGCGTGATGTCCCGTGAGCTTACCAGGCCCGAGCTCATTGGTAGTCGCCTGTCATTGCAGAGACTGTCAGCGGCGAAGCGGGTCGCCGTTCGGCGTATTGGCCTACCACTCAGAGGATTGCGTCGAGATCATAGGCGAGGCGACTCGCTATGAGAGGCCGACTGCTACAGGTGGTACGTTCGAAACATTCTTTTGTCCAACTTGCGGGTCTACCGTATATGCCCGCGCAGGGAAACCTCCGACTTTGATTGGGATTGCTGTCGGGGCGGGTTGTGATCCCTGAGCCCGCTCAAGCAACGTCGCCGATGTTTCGCAACGGCCGCACCGTTGCCGCGGATTGCGCTTAGTGTATGGTGCCGGCGTTCCGGTGCGCTTGCTCTGGAGCCGTGTGCGAATAAGGGCTGTCTTCCATGGTTGCCGCCGCCGGCCAAGGTTGGTTGAGGTGTCGCGCAGGCGCTAATATTTGGCTTGTCGTCGAATCACAAGGCACTGTCAATGCAAAGGCAAGATGGATTGAATCCTGAGACGGACGAAATGCCAGGCAGTCAGGCTGCGGCAAGACGAAGCACGCTCGTGAGCGTTGCGGTCAATATCGGCCTGACCCTCGGCCAGGTTGCCGCCGGTATCTTTGCTGGCTCCCAGGCGCTGGTGGCGGACGCAATCCATTCCCTTTCGGATTTGGCTTCGGACTTCGTTGTCCTGTATGCCAGCCACCATAGCAAGAAGGCGCCCAGCGAAGCCTATCACTATGGACACCAGCGTTTCGAAACTGCTGCCTCGCTGATACTTGGACTTCTTTTGCTCGTGGTCGGCGTCGGCATGCTATCGAACGCCGTACTCAAGCTTGAGCACCCGGATTCAATACAACCCGTACGAATAATAGGGCTCTGGGTTGCCCTTGGTGCGCTGGCAACCAAGGAATTGTTGTTTCGTTATATGCTGGCGATCGCCGAACGGGTCCGGTCGAGCATGCTGGTTGCAAATGCCTGGCACGCGCGGTCTGATGCGGCGTCTTCGCTGGTGGTGGCAGTGGGAATCCTGGGCAATACGCTGGGTTACCACCTGCTGGATCCGATCGCGGCACTGGTTGTCGGCCTGATGGTGACTAGGATGGGTTGGCAGTTTTCTCGGGATGCCCTGCGTGACCTGATGGATCGCGCGATCGACGCGGAGACGGTAGTTGCGATTCGCAAGACCATGCTCGAAACACCAGGCGTGCTTGGTGCCCACGATGTGCGGACCAGGAAGATGGGTGACATGATCCTGGTGGACGTCCACCTTGACATCAATGCGGCGGCAAGCGTGAGAGAGGGACATGACATTGCGCTTGAGGCGAGACGGCGAGTGATGGGCCGCAAAGATGTCCTCAACGTAATGACGCACGTTGATCCGGTCGAGGTGGCATGAAACCTTGTGGTCAACCGACAAAATGAAACTGGCGGAACTGGTATGAGGAACGTTGCGATTTGTTCTCACAGAGATAATCAGGTGCATCTCTGGCTAGGTGCGGACATGCGCTTCGGCTTTCGCTTCCTCAATACTGCATTGCTTGTCAACTCAGCCTTGCCGTTGAACGGGCCTGACGAGACGAGCGCGCGGAAATTACAGCGGCTCCTCTATGGACTCGATGCCATCCTGAAGCAGCGTTGCGCGCAAGAAGATGAGCTTGATCTTGTTTTGGGAGAACGGGGATGAGCGATATCGCAGGCTTGCTTGTCCTTGCCGTCGTGGTCTTTGGCTTGAATCTGATGCCAGCCTTTGCACCGCCGACTTGGATGGTGATGTCATGGATAGGCTTTTCACTGCCGGAGGCCAACCCCGCTCTTCTGGCGCTTGCAGCGGCATGTGCAGCGACTGCCGGCCGCCTCGTCTTGGCTCAGATGGCCTTTACACTTGTGCGCCAGCGCTGGATGCGTGAGGATGACAGGCGGAACATCGATGTAGTTGGTCAGTGGCTGGGGCGCCGCAAAAGCATGACAGTGGGGTTCATGCTTGCTTATGCCTTCAGCCCATTCCCCTCGAACTATCTCTTCATTGCCTACGGCCTCACAGGGATGCGGCTTTGGATGATTGGGCTGCCGTTCTTTGCCGGACGCTTCATCAGCTATTTTTTGTGGACGCATCTGGCCCAGGTGGGCTCGCGCTATCTGGACACGGATCTTGACGGGGCCTATTTCGGTCTGTACTTCGTACTCTCGCAGTTGCTTCTTCTGGCGGTCGTGTACCTTTTCACAAGAGTGGACTGGGTATGCCTGCTGCATGAGCGACGCTTGCGTTGGCGACGCTCACGGAGACTGTCTTCTCCACCGTGACTGACGAAGCAACGTGCGCGGGAACCGTCGATTCGGGGGCACCTGTCGGTAGAGCCGTGGGTGCCCGGAACAACGCCTCGCAATCGATGTCGCCAGGCCGGCTCACGCGCGCTTCTGCATCGCTGGCGCAACAAGCAAACGGTCGATGCTTACTTGCAGGCCGTCTTGCCAGCCCGGAGCCGGGGAGCGTAGCTCAAGGGACGAACCGGCGCCGCGCACAATCGCTTCGACGATAGCAAGGCCAAGCCCGCTGCCCTTGGCCGCGGTCGCGCCACGCTCGAAAGGCTTTGTCAGACGTTCAAGTTCATCATCCGGCAGCACTGGCCCGTGATTCCTCACAGTAAGCGAACCGGTGGCCAATAGCGAAATCCCCACAGGTTGCCCAGGCGAGCCGTGCTTTTGAGCATTTTCGACCAGATTGCGCACGACAATGGCAAACGCGTCCTGATCCATCCACGACGGAACGGGCTGGTCGGGCAGGTCAAGCTGGATCGGGTTCGCAGAGGCCACGCGCCGGAAATCCTCGACGACAAGTTCCAGTACCGGTCGAAGATCCTGCGGCGCGTCCCCGAGCACGCGTCCATTTTCCGCCTTCGCGAGTTGCATGAGTCTTTCGCTGACCCGGGACAGCGCGTGCAACGCCCGTTCGACGTTTTGTACTCGCTCTCGCACTCGGTCGGAAGGGGCTTCGGCCATGAGGCGCTGCGTCTGGGCGAGGGCCGCGGCGATCGGTGTGCGCAACTCGTGCGCACTATTGGCAGTGAAGCTGCGCTCCGCAGCCAGCGCGCGGTCCAGGCGAGCCATCAGGTCATTGACCGCGTCGGCGATCGGAGCGACCTCCGTCGGCAGTTCCTTCCTTTCGAGCGGTGTCAGGTCGTTCTGCCCACGTGCAGCGATGCTACCGCAGAAGCGCCGGATTGGCCGTAGCCCGGTGCGGACAATCAGCCAGATGCCACACAGGCCCACTGGCAGAAACAGGATGAGGATCCTGGCGACCGCGAGCGCGGCTTCAATCACCGCATGCCGGCGCGTTGCGAGCGGCTCCGCGATCATCAGGGAGATCGTGCCCTGCAAGCCCGGCTCGGCATAGATCCGGTGCGACGCCGTAGAAGTGAAGCCCGCTTTCAAGTCAGGCGGGAAGATGGCCATGTCGGCGTCGTGCGATCGCAGCAGAAGTCTGCCCCTGTCATCGCGAACCGCGTAGGTCAGAAATTCGTCGTGTGGGCGAACGGCTGCGATACGGCGGCTGCCATCGTCATCGCCATCCGCATCGCGCCCGACGATTTCCATGATGGCGAGCGGCAACAGGCGCTGCGCGGTCTCCTGTAACGCACTGTCCGACATCCGATCGACTTCGTGGCGCAGCACGTGGAATGAAGCGGCCGCGGCCGCGAGCGACAGGACAGCGAGCCCTGCAACCAGTGCTGCCGCGAGTCGGCCTTGCAGGCTGCGCAGCATAGTCAGCCTGGCTTCAGCCGATAGCCGAGCCCACGCAAGGTCTCGATGACATCGGCACCAAGCTTCTTGCGCAGCCGGCTCATATGTACCTCGATGGTGTTGCTGCCAATTTCCTCGTTGAAGGAATAAAGGCGGTCCTCCAGCCGGCTCCTTGATACGATCATCCCCGGATGCTGGATCAGCGCTTCGAGAAGCGTCCATTCACTGGCCGTCAGGTCGATGCGCGCGGCACCGCGCATCACGCTGCGCCCCACCGTATCGATACGCAGTTCGCCGAGCTTGACCAGAGGATTCGGATTGCCCGAATACCGGCGCGACACCGCGCTCACCCGTGCGGAAAGCTCGGACAGGTCGAACGGCTTGACGAGATAGTCATCCGCGCCGGCGTTCAGGCCGGCGATGCGGTTCGACACCTGATCGAGCGCTGTCAGGATGATGACTGGCACGGTTGATCCACCCGCGCGAAGCTCTCGCAGGAAGTCGAGCCCCCTACCGTCGGGAAGCAGCAGATCGAGCAGGATCAGGTCGTAGTTGGCGGCCGCAAGGTGCCGGCGCGCCTCGGCGAGGCTGGCCACGAAGTCGGTCGGATGTCCGTCTCTCTCGATCTGGTCGCGAACGGCCTCCCCGAGCCAAGGCTCATCCTCGATGAGAAGGACTCTCATTAATATCTTCCTGATGGGTGTCTCGCGTGACTTTGCCACGCGAACCTGTCGCGAACATGAAGAAAATTTCCTGTGTCTGCAAGCTTGGCTTCAGGTTTCAGGTGCATTGTGGAGTCCAGAGATGCGAACGGGAGATGTTAGTCATGAAACACCTGAGAATGGCCAGAAGCCTGGTGCTCACCATGTCTGCACTGGTCGGCGCTGTCGGCATCCATCCCGCACAGGCGCACGACAGCGACGATTGCGAGGCGCCAGTCAATGCCTGGAAGCCGCGTGACGCCGTCCGGACGATGGCGCAGCAAAAAGGCTGGCAGATCGACAGGCTCAGGATCGACGACGGTTGCTACGAGGTCAAGGGGCATGATGCCGATGGCCGGCGCTTCAAGGCAAAACTTGATCCCGTCACCCTTGACGTCGTCCGCATGAAGCGTGAGGACGACGACCACGGCGGAGCACGCGGACGCCTGCCGGATGCGAATACTGGCAAGCCACCGGCTGACGCCCCCACCGAAGGCTTGCTGAAGCCAGGCGCGAAGCCGCAAGTCCAGATCCGCTGACCCCTTGTTGCCGACGTATCGCGTACCTGATCGGCGTTGGCCCTGCTGAAGCAGCGGCAGGCCAATGCGATGGGTGCGATGCCCCCCTTTTGCCCAAATCAGGAGAATCCAGATGAAAAACGCATTCCCGATCGCCGTGCTTGCCGGTGCGCTTGCCGCGCCTTCACTGGCATCCGCGCGTCAGATTTCGTTCGAAACGCAACTGTCGAACTATGGGGGAGATGGCGCTTACGTTGCCATGTATGTCACCGATCGCGCCGGACGGTACCAGGGCACGCTGTGGGTGGCAGGGCGCAAAGCCAAGTACTACCGGCATCTGCGCGACTGGTACCGCGCCACGGGCGGCACCGCAAAGGTAGACGGCATGACTGGCGCCAGCGTCGGCGCAGGCAAGACGCTGCGTGCGACGCTGGATCTGTCGGACACGCTGCTCGACGCCGGATATGAGGTCCACATCGACACTGCGGTCGAGGACATGAAAGAGTACCCGTCCGAGGTCGTCATGCCGTTGACCAGCTCGGGCGCGAACAAGACGGTCAAGGGGAGCGGCTATGTGAAGTCGTTCCGCTATTCACTGTAACCAGGGGCAGGCGAGGAGGTGCCCGATGTTACGCAAGCTCCATTCAATTCCCGGTCTCGTCGCTGCATTGCTGATGACGATCGTCGCCTTGACAGGCGCGGCGCTATCAGTGAATCCGGCACTTGAGCACGCAAGTGCTGTCCGCCCAGGCCTGGCTCCGCTGAGTGTTGCAACGCTCGCCAGCCGCGTGATCACCTCGGTGCCTGACGTCGAAACACTCACACGCCGGCCTTCAGGGGCGATCATCGCGCACTACCAGGCCGGCGGCGAACAGCGTGCATCGATCATTGATCCCGCTACCGGCAAGGCTGTCGGCGATTATCGCCCCTCGCCTGCCGAGCGTTGGCTGAAGAACCTGCACCGCAAGCTCTTTCTCGGTGACGCTGGCCGGATTGCAACAGGTGCGACTGCTGCCTTCATGCTGTTCGCGGCGCTATCCGGGCTTGTATTGCTCGCACGCCGGATGGGCGGGTGGACGCATATTTTGGCCCCGATCCGGGGTGACGGGTTGCAGCGGCTGCATAACGAAACTGCACGAGCCGCGCTTGCCGGCCTCACGCTGTCGGCGATGACTGGGGTTGTCATGTCGTTGACGACGTTCGGCGTGATTCCGGAGGGCGGCGCGCAGGAGCCCGCCCTCAAGGTGCCGGCGGTCACCACGCCCGCGATGCCACTGCGGCAGATGCCCGCACTGGCAATAGATGTCACCAGTCTGCGCCAGTTGACGTTTGCCAACGCGGCCAACCCGAATAGCATCTTCGAAGTGAATACGACGGATGGCGCCGGTTATATCGATCCATCGTCAGGCAGATGGCTTGCCTTTCAGCCGGCCGACGCCTGGCAACGTGCGCATGGGGTTGTCCGCATGCTGCACACGGGCGAAGGGCTATGGTGGCTCGGGCTGATCCTCGGCGCATCGTCGGCGTCGGTGCCATTGCTGGCCGTAACCGGAGTGCTGCTGTGGCTGCGTCGTCGACGGGCCATGCCCAAGCTCGCCGGCAACGTGCCGGCACGCGACGCGGATTCCGTGTTGCTGGTGGGTACCGAGGGTAATAGCACGTGGGGCTTTGCTTCGGCGCTGCATGCAGCGCTGACACAGGCTGGCCTTCGCGTGCATGTTGCTCCGATGAACGATTTTGCACCCGGCCGCAGCCTGCGGTATCTGCTTGTCCTGACTGCGACCTACGGTGACGGCGATGCACCGGAGAGCGCTATACGCTTCCTGCCGAAGCTCGAACGCGTGACGATCCCTGGCGGGGTGGCGTTCGGGGTCTTGGGCTTCGGCGACCGCCAGTTTCCTCACTTTTGCGGCTATGCGCGAACGGTTCATGAGGCGCTGACTGCCAGGGGGCTAGAAGCACTGACCGATCCGGGCACGGTTGACCGGCAATCTGAACCCGAATTCCGGCAGTGGTGCACGGGGCTCGCCGAAAGGCTCGGCGTGTCGCTCGATATCCGCTACACACCATTGCTGCCGCCCACGATACCGCTCAAGCTCGTCTCACGTGACGACTATGGTGCGGATCCGGAGGACATGACTTCGGTGCTGCGGTTCATGCCCGCCGAGGGGGCAAGATCCTGGGCTACCCTGCTACGGCCGCGGCTGCCTCGGTTCGAGACGGGGGATTTGCTCGGCGTCGTGCCGCCGGGCGCCACCTCGCCCCGGTACTACTCGCTCGCGAGCGCGACCGCGGACGAGCTGGTCGAGATCTGCGTGCGGCGTCATCCGTACGGCTTGTGCTCCGGATATCTCACAGGCCTGCAGCCCGGCGACACGATTGAGGCATTCATGCGGCCGCACGCGTGCTTTCGCCCGGGTGCCGGAAGCGCGCCCGTGATCCTGATTGGGGCCGGTACCGGGATTGGTCCGCTAATCGGTTTCATCCGGCACAATGCGGCCCGCCGTCCGATGCACCTGTATTTCGGTGCGCGCAATGCTGACGATGGCTTCCTGTACCGCGACGAACTCAGGCACCTCGTAGCCGACCGGCGGCTGCGAGCACTCACGACTGCCTTCTCACGTTCCGGAAGCCGGAGCTATGTGCAGGAGCGCCTTGTCGCCGATTCACGGAGTCTGCGCACCCTGGTTATGCATGGCGCGCAAATTATGGTGTGCGGCGGCCGCAGGATGGCGGAGGGTGTCGCGCAGGCGTGGGAAAGCATTCTGACGGATACGGGCTTGTCCGTCGCACAACTGAGAGCGCAGGGACGCTATGTCGAAGATGTCTATTGAGGCGTTGCCAGACACCGAACTCAAGCTTTGGCGCGTGAGTGGAGCGACGATGGGAACCCGCTACACGGCGGCCTTCCATGCGTTGCCGAACACGGATGAAATAGAACTGGCGGCGCGGCTTGCTGCGGCGGTTGGTGCGGTTGACGGGCAGATGTCGAACTGGATGGAAAGCTCCGACCTGTCGCGGCTGAATCGTGCCGAGCTGGACTGTTGGGTGCCGGTGTCCAGGAATCTCGCGGCTTTGCTCGCACGAGCGTTGGAGATTGGCAGCGATACGCACAACGCCTTCAACATCGGCGTCGGCGACCTTGTCGGTATGTGGGGTTTTGGGCCATCGGGCGCGCAGCATGCACATCGTCCTGGCGCGGTGGACACGTTGCAGGCGAGCCCATGCCCGTCTGTGAGCGGACTGATCGACGTGGACGTGCAACGGTGCCGGGTGCGCAGGCGGGGACCCGTTGCACTGGATCTGTGCGGCATTGCAAAGGGATTCGGCGTCGACGAACTTGCACGCGTGTTGAGCGAGCACGGGATTGGCTCCTGGCTTGTCGGCATCGACGGCGAAATGCGCGCGTGCGGAAGCAAGCCGGATGGGTCACCGTGGGCGATTGCGCTTGAGGCCCCGGATTACGAGTGGCACGCCGCAATGGGCGTGATCGAACTGAGCAACGCCGCCATAGCGACCTCCGGCGACTATCGCCACTGGGCTGATATTGACGGTGCGCGTGTCTCGCACACAATGGATCCCCGAACCGGCGCGCCACTGTGCAGTTCCGTTGCGTCGGTGACGGTCATTGCATCGACATGCGCGGACGCGGACGCCTACGCGACAGCCTTGCTGGTGCTCGGCGCGCAGGCGGGGCGAGATTATGCCCAGCGCCGGCGCCTCGACGCACTCTTTGTCGTACGCGACGGCGATGCGCTTCGCGCGACCGGGACCGGCTGCTTTGCCAATGTGCGCTAGGACCCCGGCCAGTTTTTTGCCTATCACTTCAGACTGAAGCCGCATTGGTCGAGATGAGGCCGGTCACGGTCATGGTCGGTCCGGCGGCCGGCCTCAGGCCGGCGCGGTCGTGCTCGCGGAGCAGACGGACCGGCAGAGGTGGCCCGCTACTGTAGGCGACAAGGGTGAGCGCCGGCGTGAAGAGACCGCTGAGGGTCAGCGAAAAGTGCCAGCAGGGCGTACAGACGCCAGCAGCAAGGACAAGGGCGAAGCGGCAGTAGCCCTCCACCCGTGGCCATCCACGCTAGCGGTACACCAGGACAGGGATCGCGCAATGCGTCAGCACCTTCTGCGTTTCGCTGCCCACCAGTAGTCCCTCAAGGCCGCGACGTCCATGCGATGCCATGAAAATCACGTCGCAGCCGTGGCGCTTGGCGGCCTCGATGATCTCTTTGTACGGCGTCGTCGTGATCGCCGTATCGGTGCTGCAGGCAACGCCAGCCGCCTGCGCGGCGGTCACGACCAGATCGAGCCTCGCCCTCGCCTCGATCGCTGCATGCTCCTCGAACGCCTTGCGGGTCTGGTGGCCTGAGTCGGACGATGTCAGGAAGGGGTACTCATTCATGCAAGTGAATGCCGTAATCTTTGCGCCCATTGCCTTGGCAAACTCGATTGCAGCGGCAGCGGCCTTCCCGGAAAGGTCAGAACCGTCGGTGGGTACCAATACGTGCTTGAACATGGCTTCGCCCCTATGTTGTTCCAAGGTCAATTCTATCGACAGGCGGCATGCTTGAGTTGGGAACCATGGCTGGTCGGCACTGCTTGCAGACGCTCGGTGGCGTGCTTTTCCGGGACTGGACCTCCGTCACCCCCTGTGCCCGTTGGCTCGGCGTTAAGCAGGGCCCGGCCCGGTGCGGGGAGGCAACACGCATTCAGCGTGGCGTGCGGGACAACGTTAAACTCTGTCGGCAGTTGCGGCCTGCGACCTCCGTCCGGCCTTCTATACGGGCAGTGACACCGCTGCAGGTGCAATAGCAGTCATCACGCGAGCGGATCTGGTCCACTTCTGGTCGAGCACGGCGACCACCATCAGCCCAAGCGACGGGCTCAGAATCAACGAGAAGATAGACCATGCGGCGCCGGAGCGTCCCAGTGCGTTGGCAAAAAGGCCAACCGCGAAGGAGCAGGTGATCCAAGCAACAATTGCAAGCATGGCGGCAGATTCCATGAGTCAAGGTGATCGCCACGCGAAACGGCGAACCACCAGTATGGCCACTACTGCAATCAGTAGCACTTGGGGAAAGACATTAAGGGAAAGCGCTAAATGGAGATCGCGCCAAAGCGGGGGCAGACGAACGACCGGACTGCTGCCGAGCGGCGAATAAGGCAGCTACAAGGACGATCGGCAGGCGTCGAACAATCCTCGTGGAAGAAACCGCGGGGTGCAGCGATGGGATGTGCCGGGCTGGCGATTGAAGCGTTGGCTCGGCAATATGACTTGAGGAGCTGGGTAATGGGAAGCACTTACACAGTCGCGGCGGCGGCAGTGGCCTTCGTGGGCAGCCACTTTCTCTTGTCCCATTCGCTCCGCGGGCGGTTGGTCCGGACACTTGGCGAAGTGGGATTTCTCGGCGTCTATTCGCTGGTTGCGGTCTTGACGCTCGGGTGGATGGTCATAGCCTACGAAAAGGCGCCCCTTTCGGCACCACTATGGCCGGTAGGAAACGTGCTCTGGGTGGTTGCGACCGCGTTCATGCTGATCGCGTCGATCCTGCTGATGGGCTCTCTGATCCGCAACCCGGCGTTTCCGACAGGCGGCCGGCCCGGCTCGTTTCCCGAGGCGGCGCGCGGCGTGTATGCGGTGACGCGCCACCCTATGATGTGGTCGTTCGCACTCTGGGGGCTGTGCCACGTCGCAGTGTTCCCAGTGGCCAAGAACATCATAGTCGCAGCGGCTATTGTCGTCCTCGCGCTCGTCGGCGCCGCATTGCAGGACCGGAAGAAGGAGCGGCTCCAGCCGGATCTCTGGCCCGCATGGGAGTCGAAGACGAGCTACTGGCCATTCGCGGCGATTGTCGCTGGCCGTGCCCGGCCGGGCGGCTTCGGCTTGCATGCGCTTCTGGGCGGCCTCGTCGTCTGGCTCGTAGCGACTTGGGCACATACCCCGGTCACCGGTCGGGCGGCAGGCATCTGGCATTGGCTGTAGCCGCAGGACGAGCTGTCACGCCATGAAGCCATAGCAAGTCGCCAGCCGACACCCAGCCTCGAACGAGTCGAAATATGGCGCCAGGCGGTCGTCCGTTTGTCCTCGAAAGTCCGTTAGCTTGGCGGAAGTCGACATTCCAACGCCCTTGTGATCGCCGGGACCAACGACCCTTAATGACCAGTCTTGGACGGACGCCTGCCCCAAAAACTCCGACCGCCTCTGGCCAACCCTATATAGGGAGTCCGTCCCGCTTTCATCGATACTTTGAGACCATGATGATAGAGGCCGGAGGTACGAACTCCGATGGACCGACGGCGTTGCTGCCGTCGCCTGCTTCATCATGCCCAGGTCCGTCGTGCAACCACTTCGATTTCGACCGCAGCGCCCCGTGGAAGGCCCGCCACAGCCACGCAGGAGCGAGCGGGAACTGCGCTGCCAAGGTGCTCGGCGTAAGTGGTGTTGAAGCTCTCGTAGTCACTCATGTTCGCGAGGAATACGGTCACCTTTATCACGTCACGCCACTCGCAGCCCGCACCTCTCAGTACGGTGCATACGTTTGACATTGCATTGGAGGCCTGGGCAGGAAAATCGACCGGAATCGATCCGTCCGGGCCTGCGCCGGTTTTTCCCGAGAAGAAAATCAGTCCGGCGTGTTCGACCCAGTCTGAATATGGCTTGCTGTCGAACATACTCAATCTTCCTGTGCTTCCAGCATGATGCCAGCGACGGAAGCGTTGCCGACCCGTCTTGCAGCGACGAAATACAGGACGGCGCTGATCGTGGCAGCCGTTGTGCCGACGACAGCCAGCGCGATCGCCAGTCCGGACTTCGGATGCCCCAGCCACTCGTTGATCGAGCCCACGGCGAACGGGCCCAGGCCGCCGCTGATGGCGTTGGTCAGGAATACCAGCAGCGCTACCGCTCGGCCGCGCATGCGGTTCGGAATGGCAATTTGCAGAGGCACCGGTGCGAGCGCCATGACGATGCTGGCCGCGTAGGCGCACAGGCCATACAACGCCAGCGACACCGGCATCGACGGGGCCAGCGGCGCCGCGCAGGCGGCGGGCACCAGCAGGATGGCCGCGCCGCAGGCAATGCGCAGCACCTTGCGCAGCGCGCCGCGGTCGCTGACCTTGCCGACGAACAGGCTGGCGCTGAGAACGCCGGCCATCCCGCCGAGCATGTAGACCGGGCCCGTCATCTTCCCGACTTCGCTGGCGGATAGTCCGAAGCTGCGGATCAGCAAGGTCGGGTACCAGGCGGCGTGCGAGTAGAACAGCAGGATGAGTGCCACATAGCCGAAGAAGTAGGGCAGGCAGAACCGGTTGCGCACGAACAGCTCGCGCAGCACTTCACCGATCGGTGGCGCGGCCTCCGCGTGGCTTGCCGATACGCCCCGCCGCGCCGGCTCCCGGATTGACACCAGCAGCAACGCCGACAGCGCCAGGCCGGGCAAGCCGACCACGAAGAACACCATCTGCCAAGGTTGCAGGCCTTGCTGCGCCAGCCATGCCGATGTGCCGGGCTGGCCTGCCCAGCCGAGCAGCGCGCCGCCGCCAAGCAGGGCCACGCCGCCGCCCACGTACGGCCCGAGCATGAAGACGCTGCTAGCGCGCGTGACCTTGCGTGGTGGGAAGAGGTCGCTGAAGATCGACAGCGCCGCCGGGCTGAGCGCGGCCTCGGCGATGGCCGTGCCCGCGCGCCAGACCAGCAGTTCGCCGAAGCTGCTCGCCGTGCCGCACATAGCGGTGGAGATCGCCCAGATGGCGACACAGGCCGCGCTGAGCCGCACGCGATTCGAGCGGTCGACCAGGCGCGCCACGAAGACACCCGCCGTCGCGTAGCAGAGTGTGAAGGTCGCCCCCTGCAGCAGGCCGATCTGCGTGTCGCTGAGGAGCAGCGACGTCTTCAGCGGCTGCACGAGGATGCTGACAATCTGGCGGTCGATGTAGGAAAAGGCGAAACAGGTGAAGAACAGGAACACGACGTAGGCATGAGAGGACAGGCTGCCGGCGTTGTCATGTCCATCGGTGCAAGAGGCGTCCATTGTGGGCGCCCCGGGTTGGGTGGGCTGCATGGAGGGATCTCCTTGGAAAATCGGGGGAAGGGTGCGCCGTTCAGGCGAGCGGCGCGGGCGAAGCCAGCAGCGCAATGCAGTCGCCGGGCTCGACGCCCGCGAAAGTCCGGGCGCAAACCACCATTCCGCTGCCGCCAAAATGCAACTCGCGTGGCGCCTCCCACGGGGTGTAAGGATCGAACAGGCGGCCTGCGAGGTGGCCGGCGGCCACCTCTTGCCCGAGCGTGAAGCACGGCTCGAACACTCCGTGGCGGGGTGCGAAAAGGTAGTGCTGCGCACCGTTCACGGCGATGACGCGTGTGTCGTGGCGCGGCGGCGGGGTGTCGTCATGGGTCAAGCCGGCGACATGCAGCACGCGCCGCAGCCCTTCCTCGACGATGGCGAGTCCGTCCACGTTGCAGCTCCCGTAACCGCCGAACTCGCCGCACAGGAACAGGGTGCCGTGGCGCTCGGCAGCGGCGCCGTAGGTGCGGTCCTCGCCGAGCAGGTCCATCACCATCGTGTGCGGCGCGGCAAAGGCGTGGACCAGCTTCATATACTCGGCATGGCGCGACGGATCGCGGGGCAGCGCGGCGAGCAACGTCGGCATGTGGTTGAACGAGGCGCCGCCGGCGTGCAGGTCGAGCACCACGTCGGCGCGCGGGAACAGTTCCGTATCGACGTAGTGGGCGATCATGGCCGTGATGGAGCCGTTGCGGTCGCCGGGAAACATCCGGTTCAGGTTGCCGCGGTCGATGGGCGAGGTCCGAGAGCCATTCAGGAAGGCAGGGAAGTTCAGCGCCGGGATGACGATCAGCCGGCCCCGGATGCGCATCGATGGCATCCGCTGCAGCAGTTTCATCAGCGCGACGGGACCTTCGTACTCGTCGCCATGGTTGCCGCCGGTCAGCAGCACGGTCGGGCCTTCGCCGTGCTTCAGCATGGCCACCGGCACGGGAATGTGGCCGTAAGCCGAGCGGTCATGCGAGAAGGGAACGCGCAGCACGCCGGTCTGGAAGCCTTCGCGCTCGTAGTCGATCCCGGTCGAGATCAGTGATTTCCGGCTGGGGATGAGAGGGTCGTGGGGGTGGCCTTGCATGCATGTCTCCTGTGTTGGGAAGCGGGCGGCCGCTGTACGGGCCGCCGATGCATGCACTATTGCCGACGGACGAATTGCCGACAAATGCCGTTTTTTGTGGGTGCTGATGCCTTCAGGGCATCGCTATCATCACCCTGACGGTCTCGATGAAGCGGGCGAGTGCCGGTTCCAGCGCATTCGCGGGATGCACAAAGACGAGCGGCATAGGGATCGCCAGGTCGGAGAACGACGCGAAGCGAACCAGCGCCGGCGGGCGGCCGAGGTTGGCCGAGTTGACGATGGCCGCGCCGATGCCTGCGCAGACCAGCGACAGCACGGCGGCCTCGGTGGAGACTTCCTGCACCACGTCGAGCGTAACGCCTAGCGCCTGGCAGGCACCGATCAGACGGTCGTAGTAGAGCGGATAGACCGCGCGCGGGAACGTGATGAAAGGCCAGTCGGCAATGTCACGCAGGGTCACTGTTGGGTGGCGCGAGCCGTCGTCGCCAGGCAGCGTCCAGGCGTGCGGGGCAGCGAGCACCACGTTGTTGGTGGCCAGCGGCAGCGCGGCCAGCGAGGAGTCCAGCGGGCCGTACTGGTAGATGAAGCCGCCGTCGAGCATGCCGTCGCGCAGCGCGTCGAGTTGCTGCGGTGTGTTCATCGGCACCAGTTCGATGCGCACGTCGGGTACCTCTGCCTGAAAGCGCCGGAAGACGTGCGGGACGATGCCGTCCCAGCCGCTGTTCTCCACGAAGCCAAGACGGAGGTATCCCTGCACCCCCGCGGAGATCCGCTGCGCGGCGCGGGCGGCAACGTCGAGCCTGGCCAGCGCAGCGCGCGCCTCGCGCAGGTAGGCCTGGCCGGCGGTCGTCAGCTTCAGGCCGCGCGGTGTGCGCGAGAAAAGCGGGAAGCCGAGCTCCTCCTCCATGTCGTGGATCTGCCGCGAGATGGCCGGCTGGGTGACGTGGATGTGCTCGGCGGCGAGCCGGATGCTTTCGTGCTCGGCGACGGCGATGAAGTAGCGTAGGTGTCGTAGTTCCACGATGTCGTCCGTCTGGGTGTGGCAGACGATGCCACAGGCGCCGTCAGCGCGAAAGGTCGCCGCCGAGGCGCGCCACCAGGAAGTCGATGAACGCCCGCAGCTTCGGCGGCTGGATTGGCCCGCGCGGGAACACGGCATGCAGGACCGGGCAGCGGCCCACCCAGCCGGGCAGTACCGGCACCACCAGCCCCTGTGCGGCATGGCGCGCCATGATCATGTCGGTGGCCATCATCAGGCCGGCGCCATCGAACAGCGGCGCCTTGAGAACCTCAGGGTCGTCTGCCTCGATCACAGGGAGTATGGGGTAGTCGGCCAGTTCGTCCTCCCCACCTTCGCGCCGCATCGGCCACGCATATGCGCCGCCGCGCCGCGCCACGCGGGTGGAAAGCGCGGCGTACTGGCGCAGATCGCGGGGATGGGCGGGCGTGCCGTGACGCGCCAGGTAGGCGGGACTGGCGTAGACGCGGTTCGGAAACGTCGTCAGCCGGCGCGCGGCCATCGAGGAATCCGGCAGGTCGCCCATGCGCAGCGCGAGGTCGATCTCCTCGCTCACCAGGTCGAGCGTGCGGTGGTTCAGCACGAGGTCGATGGTCACCTCCGGACAGGCGGCGCGGAAGTCCGCCAGCAGCGGCGCCAGCAGATTGACCGACAGCGAGTACGACGCCGTGATCCGCAGCGCGCCACGCGGCACGCCGCGCAACTGGCCGACTGCGGCGTCGGCCTTCGCGAGCAGGCCGGGAATGGCGCGGCAGGTCTCGAAGTAAAGCGTGCCGGCTTCGGTCAGGCCGAGCCGGCGCGTGGTCCGGTGCAGGAGCTGCATGCCGAGCCGCTGTTCCAGCTCGCGCAACCGGCGGCTGACAGTGGTCTTAGGCAGTCGCAGTTCCGCCGCCGCGGCCGTGAAGCTGCCGGCCTCGACGACCTTCAGGAAGACTAGCGTGTCGTTCATGTCGGCAGGCATGGCAGTCGGGCTCGCCATTGGTAGAAAGCAGATTATGCCACTCACGGCACAATGATTCCCGATTCGGGCATCTAATCGGCGTGTGGAGGATCTTCTATCGTTTGGTTGTCACCCATCCTGAAACAGTCGGACATCATGTTCTTGCGCCTCTCCAGCCTCTTCGTTCTCGCTTCGGCCTCCGTGGCCATCCAGGCGGCCAGTCCCGCCAGCACGGGCACGTTGCCTGTGCCGCGGTCCGGCATCGGATGGGAGTCCCGCCAGGCCCCCGGCTTCTATCGCTTCCGCCTCGGCGCGTTCCGGATCACCGCGCTGTCCGATGGCACCGCCCAGCGCGACGTGGCAAAGATCATGAGCAATCCCAGTGCCGTGCGCGAAGCCTACGCGACGGCCAACCTCGCGTTGCCGATTGAGATCTCGGTCAACTGCTACTTGATCGATACCGGCGAACGTCGCCTGCTGGTGGATACCGGTGCCGGCGAGCTGTTCGGGCCGCAGACGGGCCGGCTCGTCGCCAACCTTCGCGCGGCCGGCTATGAGCCGAGCGACATCGACGACGTGCTGCTCACGCATATCCATGGCGACCATTCTGGCGGGCTCAGCATCGGCGGGCAGCGTGTGTTTCCGAATGCGACCGTGCACGTAGACCGGCGCGACCCGGCGCTGTGGCTCAGTGCCGAAGCCGAGGCAAAGGCCCCGCCAGCAGCACGCAGTACGTATCGGCAGTCGCATCAGACGGTTGACCCCTACGCTGCGGCAGGACGGCTCAAGACCTTCGACGGCGCGACGCAACTCTATCCCGGCATCCGCGCTGTACCGCTTTATGGCCATACGCCCGGGATGAGCGGCTACTTCATCGAGAGCCAAGGGCAGCGCCTGCTATTGTGGGGCGACATCATTCACGCCAGCGAGGTGCAGTTCCGCAACCCGGCAATCACCATCGACTACGACGTGGACCGGGCCGAGGCCGCCGCGACCCGGCTACGCGTTCTTACCGACGCCTCTCGGGAGGGGTACCTAGTCGGCGGCGCGCATGTGACATTCCCAGGCATAGGTCGTGTGCGCGCCGAGTGTACCGGCTTCAGTTGGGTGCCGGAGCCCTGTAGCGTGACACTCGGGGAATGACCGGATATCTTATCCGCCAAACCTCGATCCGCTAGGAGAGCGCTCGGGACAATTCGAAAACTCTTTGCAGGTGGAGCGAGGCAGCGCTTAGATGAGATGAGCGTCCGCGTCGGCACCGAATTGCTGCCATTCAACCTGAGGGAGGCGATGGCCGTAGCCCCCCTGAAGAGACGCTGGCGTTACTCTGAAGCGGTCGTTCAACATGGACAGCAGAGAAGTTACGGTCATTCAGGGAACCCGACAATAGGATTGACGATCACCCATGCAAAAGCTGCCCAAACAGGAGCGTGGCGACGGTTGGCTTATGGGTGTCCAGCCACACAGATTTCATCAATGATGAATGCTTGTTGTCGATCTGCGGGTATACAAATAAGAGACGCCGTACAAGAGGATGACACCATGTCAGCACCAAATATTCATGTATTTCATGACCGAGCTGGCTGGGCTTTATTCGTTGAAGGAAAGCGGGAGCCTATTAGCCACTATCCACGCCAGCGCCAAGCGGTTGCCGCGGCCACGGCCAAGGCGGAACGGGAACACGTTGAACTCTTGATACACCGACGGGGCGAACGGATTGGCTCATGGGACAGCTACGCTCACGACTTGCCGGAAACCGACTGACAGTGAATGCAGCCGCTTGCGCACGCTAACATAGCGACGTGCAGTGATGGACCACTATCACTGCACCCTTCAGAAACGGGGCAAGCCTCCTTCTCCTTTGAAAGCGCGCTGTGACTCGACTGGCCTCCTGCTGGAATGGAACAGGCGCTTGATCCGCGACCTCAGCGTCGCCATGAGCGGCGAGCCGCGGCCGTTGCAGCCGGGACTGCCGGCGCCCCGACAAGTCCGTCGCGCTTTCCTGTACGGCACGTTCCAGGGCCTCCAGCGGAGTCAACAGGCTCGGGCCACCCCCACATCAGCATGCCGGCAATTGCCAGGGCTACAGCAATCATCGATAGAATCTTTGGCTTTGCACGGGTGATTGGCAAGAAGGCTTCCTTTGCCGGTAGCGTGGCAACCGATTCCCAGCCAGCGGTTCGAAGCCGGTGCCGAGCAACAATGGGCCGCGTTGGCCAAGCAAATTCCAAGAGGGAGCGTGCGGGATCGGTTCCGCACGACTCATCTACGGCGCTTGCAGGTTGAAGAACCTTTTCCGGGTCTGCATGCACGACATGGCGAGGGGACGGCCCCAACGAGGCAATGCAATAGGTTCCGGGTTTGCCTATGCGGCTGCGTGACAACGCCAAGAGGAAGCTTTCGTGCCGAAGGTCAAAACTTCCGACAAGAACCGCGCGTACTTGCCCATCAATTGAGCGCACTGGCACGGCCATGGCGATGCCGGGCGTGCCGGTCATCTTGGTAATCACCGGTTCGGAAATAACGACAGACGCGCCGCGCAAGATGTCTTGAAAATACTGCCGGTCCGAGACATCAGGGTTCTGGCCTGTCGACCTGGTACCGAATACCCGCTTACCGTCCGGCCAGGCGAGAAATAGCCAGTCGAACAATTCAGGAACAGGGGCGGCCAGCTCAGCGATGCGCTTCAGTTCCTCCGGGCGACGGTCCAGTTGAGTGGAGAGTTGCTCGGCAATTCGGCGCACGATGATGGTGCGGTTAAGCCCAACCAACTTGAAGTGCCCATCTGCATTGTCGGGACCAATGAGGCGCTCGTGCTACGCGCAGGTTGCGGATGCTAGATGAGCAAGATTTGTGGCAATCAAAGAATCCGGCGTTACGAGCGAGGTGTAACGCGGGAAGTAGGACACCGCGACTTCTGCCTGCGTCCTCGTAGCTCAATCGGGTGATTGGCAAGCCGGCGAGCTTTGCTGATAATCGCACATTGCAGAAATCCTAAAAAAGCCACTTTTGGTACCAGGCCACCCTGCGCTGTGGACCTCGTCTCTTACTGATGTAGTGCCATCACGGTGATGTGCAGTTCGCAAACTTGTATGGAGTACCGTGATGAGAAGCATATCGATACGCGCGGCAATGACGGGAGAATGGGAGCGGATTGGCGATATTCTCCAGCGGAGCGGACTGATTGGCGACGACGTCGGCCTGCCCGGAACAATGTTCCACGTCGCCGAATCCGAGCGCATGCTTGTGGGATGCGCCGGCGCTCAACGGCGCGGTGATACCGCCGTTGTCGGACCAGTCGCAGTACTTCCAGAATTTCGAGAGCGAGGGATAGCATCGCATCTGGTTCGCACGGCCCTCATGAGAGCTCGCGCCAGCGGCTGTCGGCAGGCCGTGTACTTTTCGAATCGTTGTGCAGGCTTCTTCAGTCGTCATGGCTTCTTGCTAATGCCGCGAGATGGGCTTTCGCAGGAGGTGCGAGCTTCAAAGACGTTTCAACGAGAGCATGGATTGGGGCATCTCTGCATGAGATGCGACCTCACTTGATTCGCAGCCATAGGTTCCGTAGCTAGCAGCTGCTGGCATCTACACTACTCGCGCTGACGCTTCGACGATGTTTGACCCGGAATTTCATGGGACGTTGCTACAGGTCATCGGCGACGAGCCTATCCGCGTCCGCCATCAAGCGTCGACCCTGTTCCCTGATTCGCTGGTGAGTGAGCGGCGAAACCTCGAAGACCCGGCAAGATAAGCGAAGCCTTCTTAGACCTCGGGATGCGCGCCGAAATATGAAATCAATCTCGCTCTCGGGAAAGTCGCCAAGGTTGCGGTATGCCGCTCGCATTTTGCCCAGGTAGGAATTCCGCTCGACATCGGTCAGAGCAACCACACTGGCCAGCAGCGAACGCGAATGCCATTGTAGCCAGCGCCGTCTCCACGGCCCGTAGTCCTCATCCATCAATTGACCCCTGCTTTGACAGCGCTCATCTACACGCTTGAACCCTTCAAGGGCTTCGCGTACGTGTGTGGCATGTGCTTAAAAGAATCATAGTGTGATATGAGCTGTCCAACAATAGAATGTGGAAGACGGCAGCGCATCCTACCAAGGAGGGGACGCACCTCTGGCTGCCCGTCGTAGTGGTCTGTGCGGAAATGGCACCGGGCCGACCTCTGCAGAGGTAGCGCCAAGTTCTAAGCCGTAGCCGTCCGGAACGTTTTCAACGCCGGAGATTTACTCGAGTTCCTCGGCACGCATGGAAAAGCCGCGCAGTTGCATTTGCAGCAACGCACGTTTTTGAGAATGGACCTTCCAAGTTGCCCCTTCGAACACTGAGTGGCGGACGCAGTGAATTAGACATTGCTTACAACCGATATAAGAACGGATAAGGTCTGGTCCTCTGCTCAGCTGTTGGCTTAGGGTTTTGCGCAATGAGGTCTTTCGGTGTCGAAGTCGTGGCCACCTGGATTGGCCAGTTTCACGATTTTCCGAGGACCACTAATCATGGCGCGCACTTTCGGATGGCGCGCCGGATGCCAGCACGCCGCGCTGACCCTCGCTACTCAGCCTCTGGCTGGGCCTGCGTAGTGCAATACTTGCAGCGTTTCGCGTCATTGCTGCAATCAGGCATGCCCTGCTCCACATGGAGTGGGAAGATACATCAACTTCCGGGGTGGCGTGCGGCTTGCAAGTCTTTCTCCACGCGGCCCGGTATCGGGGCCGCCGAACGGAGACGATTCATGAAGACGATCTGGATCCTTGTCGCGGATGAGGGGATTGCAAGAGTGCTCGCCTCGCAAGGCGCAAGCACGCCACTGGAAGACGTCGAGAAGATCACAGACGCCGGAGCCCGCGCGCACAATGCCGCCTTGCGGCACGACGCCTACGGTCGCCGCGCACAGGCCAGCATGCAGGGCGACGCGGGCCATCCGGGCGCACACGCGGGCCGTACCGCTACCGTCACGTCATCGGCTGGCGAGGACGCGGTCCACCAGGAAGCCCAGCTCTTCGCGCGCCGCGTCGCGAAGCTGCTCGAGGAGGCCCACAACAAGCAGCGCTTCGACGAACTGGTCGTCATCGCGCCGCCGCGCTTCCTTGGCCTGCTGCGCAAGGCTCTGCCGCAGTCCGTGTGCAACGTCGTCACGCGCGAACTCGACAAGGACTATCGCCAGCTCGGCAACAACGACCTGCAGCGGCGGCTTGCCGACGATGGCATCGTCCCGGCGCGGCGCGATCCGCGCATCGAGATGGGCAAGGGGCCGGGCAACGAGATCGGCAGCCTGCCGACGCGTTAAGTCTGGCTACGGAGTGGGCAGCGCAGCGGGGAAGGCAAACGACCTCAGCGCTTCAAGCGCAGGCCGGTTTGCCAGCGCCCGCTCGATACCCGCCTTGAGTTCCGCCGTGCGAACTTCGGGATAGGGCAGCGATGCGTGCAGCGCTGCCAGCGCCCGTGCACCGGGATCATCGATCACGTCCATGCGGTCGATATGGATATGGAAGCTTGCGATCCGGGCCTTGCCGTCAGTCATGACGAAGCCAAGGCGATAGTAGCCCCGGCCCACGCGCAGCTTCGTTGCCGCAGTTTCGCGCATGGCAACCAGCCATGGAACGATCATGGCGCCGTCGTGCCAGGACTGACTGTCGCCGATGTAGTAGGTTCGGCAGCGGTCAAAGATCCTCGCAAAATCTGAAACCAGGGTGCGGGCAATTGCCGCCGCGCCTTCCGTTCTCGATGGAAAGCTGATGGCGTCGGTATTGAGCGAGATCGTCAGCCAGGCATCGTTGGCGAAGGCGTCATGGATGATCTCGGGGCGGTTGTTGTCCTTGGCCTCGATGTACTGGTGCAGCAGGGCTTGCGCCGCAGCGGCCGGGATAGCGGTCACAGTGATCTCCGTTTCAGGGAATCGCGCCAGAGAGCACCTGGCAGCGCCAGTCTTCTCCGGTGGCGTTTGCTACAATTTGATGCAAAGCTTGCTTAAAAAGCTAAGTGGAGCATACCGTGGCGTCGAAAGCGTCCAGCAAGACCCTGACCATCACCAACCCGGCATGCCTGGTAGACGGCTCGGATACCGAATTCCGCCACCTCGTGAACGGGCTGTTGCCCTTCGCCGCGCGGCTGCTGACGGTGCGGGACGGCTTCGGCAGCCTGATCGGGCTGACCGGAGTGCAGTACTCCCTGATCCGGTCGATTGCGCACCTGTCCCGGCAGGGCGACGTGACCGTCAACCAGCTTGCCGACCATCTGCACCTGAGCGGGCCGTTCATCACGATCGAAACCGGCAAGCTGAAGAAGCTCGGCCTGATCGACAAGAAGGCGCACCCCGAGGACCGGCGCAAGATGCTGCTGACGATCACGCCGGCCGGAACCAGGCTGCTCGGCGAATTGCTTCCGGTGCAGCAGCGCATCAATGACGTGCTGTTCGACGGCGTCACGCGCACGGAATTCAAGGTGCTGTGCTCCATTGTCGATCGCCTCGTCGCCAACGGCGATCGCGCCGCGCTGGACCTCGAGCACCTGCACGCCCGGCGGCAGGCCGGCTAGCCATCGCGGGACCCGCGCCATCAGTGGTCAGCCCACTGGATCGTGCGCAGGTCGATGCCTTCCTTGTGCATGTCCCAGAGCGGACTCAGTTCGCGCAGCCGGCCGACGGTGGCGTTCACCAGGCCGATCACCTCATCGACTTCCGCCTCGGTGCTGTAGCGGCCCAGCGTGAAGCGGATGGAGCTATGCGCGAGTTCATCGCTGCGGCCGAGCGCGCGCAGCACGAACGACGGCTCCAGTGAAGCCGATGTACAAGCCGAACCCGACGACACCGCCACGCCCTTGATCCCCATGATCAGGGACTCCCCCTCGACAAAGTTGAAGCTCACGTTCAGGTTGTGCGGCACGCGCTGCGCAATGCTGCCGTTGACGTAGACCTCTTCAAGCGCGCTCAGCCCCGCCAGCAGCCTGTCGCGCAGCGCGCCGACGCGGCGCGCTTCTTCGTCCAGTTCGAGCCGCGCAATGCGAAAGGCCTCGCCCATGCCGACGATCTGGTGCGTAGGCAGCGTACCGGAGCGCATGCCGCGCTCGTGGCCGCCGCCGTGGATCTGTGCTTCCAGGCGGATGCGGGGTTTGCGACGCACGTACAGCGCGCCGATGCCCTTGGGGCCATAGACCTTGTGCGCCGTCACGGTGAGCAGGTCGATCTTCAGCACTTCCAGGTCGATTGGAATCTTGCCGGCTGCCTGCACCGCGTCGCAGTGGAAGACGACGCCCGCGGCGCGGCAGATCTCGCCGACTTCCTTCACTGGCTGGATCACGCCGATCTCGTTGTTGACCATCATCACCGACACCAGGATGGTGTCTGGCCGCAGCGCCTGGCGCAGCGCGTCGAGATCGATCAGGCCGTCCTCGCGCACGTCGAGATACGTCACCTCGAACCCTTGACGCTCCAGCTCGCGGCACGTATCGAGCACGGCCTTGTGCTCGGTCTTCACGGTGACGATGTGCCGTCCCTTGCCGCGGTAGAAATTCGCCGCGCCCTTGATGGCGAGGTTGTTGCCTTCGGTCGCCCCCGATGTCCAGACGATCTCGCGCGGATCGGCATTCAGCAGCGCGGCCACATGCGCACGCGCGGTCTCTGCGGCGTCTTCCGCGTGCCAGCCGTATGCGTGGCTGCGCGAGGCAGGGTTGCCGAAGTGCTGGTGCAGGAAGGGAACCATCTTCTCGACGACGCGGACGTCGACCGGGGTCGTCGCGCTGTAGTCCATGTAGATCGGAAAGGTCCGGGGCTCGGATTGCATGATGTTTCTGCTCTGGAGTGGGGGTTACGCGGACCGAGTCTAGCACCGGGACCACCAGAATCCTTGCCGGTCCATGCCGTCGATAGGGTTGTTGTCGGGTTTGCGGCGCCACTTCGTCAAGCCGCACGGGTCATTCTGGATTTCTCGGAAACCCTTGTGTGGGAAGGGTTTCCGGGTGTCAACCATGGTTTCGGGACTGCTCTCCCGGCGCTCGCCTAGGTGTTTTTACTAGCTTGAATAGCGAAATTTATTAGCATTGAATAATACCTAACAAACAAAGCTAAAAACAAAAGCAAATGAGCAAGGTCGACAACATGTGTAGGAGTCGTGATGTCTGAGTCATCTGTTGCGGGCGCTATCGAACTCGACGCCCAACGTCATTTCCGCAGCGCGCTGGCCATGTTCGCCACGGGTGTGGCCGTCATTACCGCGCCGCGGGAGGAGGGCACGCCGGTCGGTATCACGGTGGCGTCGTTCAATTCGGTATCGCTGGATCCGCCGCTGATCCTGTTTTCGGTGGATCGCCGCTGCCACAGCCTTGGCGACCTGTGCGCGTCACCGCGTTACGCGGTGAATGTGCTGGCCGAAGCCCAGCAGGATATTTCGAACCGCTTCGCCCGTGCGAACTCGGGCAAGTGGGACGGTATCGACGCCGGTCCGCGCGATGCAAGCCACGTGCTGCTGCCCGATGCACTGGCCACCTTCGAATGCGAGCCGTATGCGCAGCATGACGGCGGCGATCACGTGATCTTCATCGGGCGCGTCGTTCGCCACCAGTCCCGGCAGGACGGCCGGCCCCTGATTTTCTTTGGCGGCAAGTACCGCGCTCTGGACGCCAGCCCGGCCGCCGCCTGAGCCCACCACCAGCACCCAATCCAGCAGACACCCAGGAGAACAACATGGTCAAGACCGGCACCCAGCACATCGCCATGCTGCGCGATGGACGCGAAGTCTATCTGGACGGCAAGCGCGTGACCGATGTCACCACGCACCCGGCCTTCCGCAACTCGATCGGCAGCTACGCGAGCCTCTACGACTTCCAGGCCCGGTCCGAGAACCTCGAAAAGATGACGTTCCAGCCGGACGGCACTGCCAACCGCATCAGCCGGATCTGGCAGCTTCCGACCAGCTACGACGAACTCGTGCAGCGCCGTGACGCGCTGGAGGCATGGACCGAGTTGCACTACGGCTTCATGGGCCGATCGCCCGACCACGTGGCCTCGTGCATCTCGGGCATGTATATGGGCATCGACGTGTTCGAGCAGGCCGACCCCAAACGTGCCGGGGCCCTGCGCGATTACTACCGCTATGCGCGTGACAACGACCTGTTCCTGACCTACGTGATCGTCAACCCGCAGGCCAACCAGTCCAAGTCGGCGCATGAGCAGGAAGACAAGTACCTGGCGGTTGGCATCGTCGACCAGGATGCGGAAGGCATCACCGTGCGCGGCGCCAAGATGCTGGCCACCAGCGGCATCATGGCCAATGAAGTGTTCTGCAGCTGCATCCAGCCGCTGCGCGAAGGCGACGAGATGTACGCGCTGTCGTTCGCGATCCCGATGAACACCAAGGGCCTGAAGGTCATGTCGCGCAAGTCGTACGAGGCCAATGCCACGTCGGTGTTCGACAACCCGCTCGCGAGCCGCTATGACGAGAACGACGCGGTGCTCTACTTCGACGACGTGAAGGTGCCCTGGGAGCGGGTCTTCGTTGCCGGCGACGTTGCGATGTGCGCGCGCCAGTTCCATGCCACGCCGGCGCACAGCTACCAGAACTACCAGTGCCAGGTGCGCCTGATGGTCAAGCTGCGCTTCCTGGTCGGCATCGCGCACAAGATCACCGAAGTCAACGGTACCAGCAACTTCCCGCAGGTGAAGGAGATGCTCGGCCAGCTCGCCGCCGAAGCGGGCATGGTGGAGGCGTGGGTCTACGGCATGGAAGCCAAGGGCCAGATGGTCAACGGCTACTACGTGCCGGACCGCAGCATGCTGTACGGCTCGCAGGTGCTGACGCAGCAGCTCTACGCGAAGGTCCTCAACACACTGCGCGAGCTGGCCGGCGGCGGCATGATCATGCTGCCTTCCAGCATTCAGGACTTCGCCAACCCGGTGCTGGCCGAGATCATCGCCAAGACGCAGAAATCGCCGGCCTGCAGCCCGGCGGAGCGCGTCAAGTTCTTCAAGCTCGCGTGGGACGCGGTCGGTTCGGAGTTCGCGTCGCGGCACAACCAGTACGAGATGTTCTATGCGGGCGCGTCCTTTGTCACGAAAGGCCATGCCTACCGCACGTACGACTGGAAGCGCGCCGCGCACCTCGTCGACAACATGCTCGGCAGCTATTCACTCGAAGCCGAACTGGGCACAACCGCGCGTGCTGCCTGAGACTGCTCTCGCACTGTTAGCTCGGACTCACCCCACACCAAGGAGATGATCATGGCGATCAACAAGCTTCACGACGAATTCCATACGCTGGACCTGCAGTCCGGCTGGGAGGTGCCGCATGGCTATCCGGCCGGCATCCAGCAGAAGATCCTGTCCGGTGCACTCGATGAACCGGGCCGCCGCGGCAGCCGCACGCGCCTGCTGCGCTTCGAGCCCGGTGTATTCACCACCCAGCCGTTCGTGCACGAGTACTGGGAAGAGGTGTATCTGCTCAGCGGTGACCTCACGGTGGGCAACGACGCGAGCGGGCAGGGCGGCGAAGCATTCGAGCCCAACACCTATGCCTGCCGCCCGCCCGGCGCGTTCCACGGGCCGTTCAAGTCCGATGCCGGCTGCATGCTGCTCGAGATCCACTACTACGATCCGGCCTGATCATGACTGCCACCGTACGAGCCGCCCTGCGGCAACTGGCTGATGGCAGCGCGAACGCCGCGTCGCTGCTGGCGTCCTGCGTGGAGCGCATCTGCAATCCGGGCGGCGAGGGCGCGCGCGTCTTTCCGCATGGCGTCAGCATGGCCGCATGCAAGCAGGCGCGCGCCAGTGACCTGATGCGCGAGTACGGCGTTGCCGGCCCGCTGGCCGGCGTGCCGATCTCGATCAAGGACCTTTTCGATGTGCAAGGCGACGTCACGCGGGCCGGGGCGCGCATGCTGCCCGAGCGGCCGGCTGTCGCCGACGCGACGGCCATTGCCCGGCTGCGGACGGCAGGCGCGGTGTTCGTCGGGCGCACGAATATGACCGAGTTCGCGTACTCGGGGGTCGGCATCAACCCGCACTACGGCACGCCGCGCAATCCGTTCGATCGTGCTGGCGAGCGTATTCCGGGCGGCTCGTCTTCGGGCGCCGCGGTATCGGTGGCCGACGGCATGGCGCTGGCTGCCATCGGTTCGGATACCGGCGGGTCGTGCCGCATCCCGGCGGCGCTGTGCGGCATTGCGGGCTTCAAGCCCACGGCAAGCCGCATCCCGCTGGACGGCGCGGTGCCGCTGTCGCCGAGCTACGACTCCGTCGGCTGCCTGGCCAGCACGGTCGCGTGCTGCGCCGATATCGACGCGGTGATGGCAGACGAAGACATGACTCCGCTGGCCCCGGTGCCGCTTGCGGGTTTGCGCCTGGCCGTGCCCGCCGGATTCGTCTTCGACGGCGCCAGCGACGAGGTGGCGCGGTCATTCAGCCGCGCGCTGCGGCAGCTCTCGGCCGCCGGTGCCCGGCTGCAGGATGTGCATTTCGACAGCTGGGACCATCTCGCGGAGATCGGTGCCAGCGGCGGCCTGGTGGCTGCCGAGGCCAGCGCCTGGCATGCCGACCTGCTGACGGCGCATGCGGACGCGTATGACCCGCGCGTGCTGTCGCGCATCCGCCTGGCGGATGCGCAACGCGCGTCCGACTACGTGCGCATGCTCGCGCGCCGCACCGCATTGTGCCGGCAAGCCGATGCCGAACTTGCGGGGTTCGATGCGGTGGTGCTGCCCACCGTGCCGATCGTGGCGCCGCGCATCGCCGACGTCGACGATGATGACGAGGCATTTTTCCGCGTCAACCGCCTGCTGCTGCGCAACCCGGCCATCGCCAACATGCTCGACCTGTGTGCGTTGTCGGTGCCGTGCCATCGGCGCGGTGAAGCGCCGGTGGGCCTGATGCTGTTCGGCCGCCATCGGGCCGACCGGCGGCTGCTGGGCATCGGCATGGGCGTGGAAGCCGCCCTGCAACGGTAGATGTGCAATTCAGATTCCCCAAGAGAATCCAACCTGGAGTAGACAACATGCCTGCAATGCGAATCGGCGCGGCCGTCCTGGCCGGTGCCATGCTATATGCCGCCCCTGCGAGGTCCGCGAAGGCCGCGGAGGTGCCCCGAATCAGCGACGGCGTCGTCAAGATCGGCGTGCTCACGGACATGTCCTCGATCTTCTCGGATATCGGCGGCAAGGGATCGGCAGTGGCTGCCCAGATGGCCGTGGAGGACTTCGGCGGCAAGGTGCTTGGCGCGCCCGTACTGGTCGTCAGCGCCGATCACCAGAACAAGACCGATGTCGCCGCGACGCTGGCGCGCGGCTGGTTCGACAACCAGAAGGTGGATGTCATCCAGGACGCGCTGCCTTCGTCGGTGGCGCTGGCCGTGTCGAACCTTGGCAAGCTCAAGCACAAGATCGTCATTGCCAGCGGCGCGGGGACCACGCGCCTGAGCAACGAGGATTGCTCGCCCTACACGGTGCAGTACTCGTATGACACGTATGCCTTCGCTGCCAACACGGTGAAAGCGCTGGCGAAGTCGGGAGACAAGAGCTGGTACTTCCTGATGGTCGACTATGCGCTCGGCACGTCGCTGGAGAAGGATGCAACGGATGCGCTGGCGAGCGCAGGTGGCAAGCTGACGGGCAAGGCCAGGCATCCGATCAACTCGGCGGACCTGTCGTCCTATCTGCTGCAGGCGCAGGCCTCCGGCGCGAAGGTGATCGGTCTGGCCAATGCCGGCGCGGATACCGTGAATGCGATCAAGACTGCAGCGGACTTTGGCATTGGCATTGGCGGCAAGCAGAAGCTTGCCGGCCTGCACATGTTCATCAGCGACATCCACAGTCTCGGTCTGCAGGCTGCACAGGGCATGCTGCTCACCACATCGTTCTACTGGGACCGCGACGATGCCACGCGTGCGTGGTCGCAGCGCTTCTACGAGCGCACCAAGCGCATGCCCACGCTGGTCCAGGCTGGCGTGTACTCGTCGACCATGCATTACCTCAAGGCCATCCAGGCAGCGCAGACCGATGACAGCGACGCCGTCATGGCCAAGATGCGCGAGATGCCTGTCAATGACTTCTTTGCGAAGGACGGCCGGATCCGCGCAGACGGCCTGATGGTCCACGACATGTACCTCGTCGAGGTCAAGCGCCCGGACGAGTCAAAGCGTCCGTGGGACTTCTACAAGATCAAGAGCGTGATTCCCGCGAGCGAGGCGTTCCGCCCACTCAGCGCGAGCCACTGTCCGCTCGTGCGCAAGTAAGCGTCGCGCATCCATTTCGCCAATACAGGATTTCGTCTCATCATGAAAACGCTCACCTTCGATATCGACAGCACCCAGGCGCGGGAGAACCGCACCTTCACCATCCGCCAGCTCGTGGTCGCGGGCTGGACCGGGCGCGACGTCGCCGCCATGGAAGCCCATATCCGCGAGCTGGAGGAACTGGGCGTCAGGCGCCCCGCGTACACACCGGTCTTCTATCGCGTGGCGGCGGAACGGCTCGGCGCAGCCGGGCAGATCCAGGTCAGCGGCCAGGCCAGCAGCGGCGAGGCGGAGTTCCTGCTGGTGAAGGATGGCGACGAGGTGCTAGTCGGTATTGCCTCCGACCACACCGACCGCGAGGTGGAAACCTATGGCATCACCGTGTCCAAGCAGATGTGCGAAAAGCCATGCGCCGCGACGCTGTGGCGCCTGGCCGATGTGGAGGGCCACTGGGATGCGCTGGTGCTGCGCTCGTACGCCACCATCGGCGGTGAACGCGTGCTGTACCAGGAGGGTCCGGTGACGGCCATGCGCGCGCCGGCCGATCTCATCGCCCGCTTTGCCGAGCACGGCGGCGAGTTTGCCGACGGCACGGCCATGCTGTGCGGCACCTTGCCCGCGATCGGTGGCATCCGGGCGGCCGAGCGCTTCGAGATCGAGCTGGAGGACCCGGTCCTGGGCCGCACGCTGCGGCACGGGTATGAGATCGTCTCGCTGCCGGTCCAGGGCTGAAGTTCCACCTCACCGGATCCAGTCATGCCCCATGAAGATCTGATACTCGAAACCCGCAGCCTGGCGAAGTCCTTCCGGGGCTTCACCGCGGTGAGCGACGTCAACCTGCGCGTGCGCCGCGGCTCGATCCATGCGCTGATCGGGCCCAACGGCGCCGGCAAGACCACCTGCTTCAACCTGCTCACCAAGTTCCTGGAGCCGACCACCGGCACCATCCTCTTCAACGGCGTCGACATCACGCGCGAGAAGCCTGCGCAGATCGCGCGCCGCGGCGTGATCCGCTCGTTCCAGATCTCGGCCGTATTCCCGCACCTGACGGTGATGGAGAACGTGCGCATCGGCCTGCAGCGCCAGATGGGCACCGCGTTCCAGTTCTGGCGCAGCGAACGTTCGCTCGACGTGCTCAATGATCGCGCGATGGAGCTGCTGGAGCAGGTCGGCCTGACCGAGTTCGCGCAGACCGTCACGGTGAACCTGCCGTACGGGCGCAAGCGCGCGCTGGAGATCGCCACCACGCTCGCGATGGAGCCCGAGCTGATGCTGCTCGACGAACCCACGCAGGGCATGGGCCACGAGGACGTGGACCGCGTCACGCAGCTGATCAGGAAGGTCTCGGCGGGCCGCACCATCCTGATGGTCGAGCACAACATGAACGTGGTGTCGTCGATCGCCGACAAGATCACCGTGCTGCAGCGTGGCGCGATCCTCGCTGAAGGGCCGTACGCTGAAGTGTCGAAAGACCCGCGCGTGATGGAGGCCTACATGGGCACCGCCGACGCCGAGCTGCAAGGCGCGCACTGAGGAGGCCATCGACATGACGACATCCAGCGTACCGGCGCTCGAGATCAAGGACCTGCACGCCTGGTACGGCGAATCGCACATCCTGCACGGCGTGGACCTGACCGTGAACCGCGGCGAGGTGGTGACGCTGCTGGGCCGCAACGGCGCGGGCCGCACCACCACGCTGCGCGCGATCATGGGCCTGACTGGCGCGCGCAAGGGCTCGATCAAGGTCAACGGCCACGAGACCATCGGCCTGGCGACGCACAAGATCGCGCACTACGGCATCGGCTATTGCCCGGAAGAGCGGGCGATCTTCTCGAGCCTGTCGTGCGAGGAGAACCTGATGCTGCCGCCGGTGCTGAAGGGCGCCGACAAGGGCATGAGCGAGGCCGAGATCTACGAGATGTTCCCGAACCTGAAGGAGCGCCGCCAGAGCCAGGGCACGCGCCTGTCGGGCGGCGAGCAGCAGATGCTGGCGGTCGGGCGCATCCTGCGCACCGGCGCGAACCTGCTGCTGCTTGACGAGATCTCGGAGGGTCTGGCGCCGGTGATCGTACAGGCGCTCGCGCGCATGATCCTGATGCTCAAGAAGAAGGGCTATACGGTGGTGATGGTGGAGCAGAACTTCCGCTTCGCCGCGCCGCTGGCCGACCGCTTCTATGTGATGGAGCACGGCAGCATCGTCGAGCGCTTCGCGGCGAGCGAGCTGGAGGGGAAGATGCCGGTGCTGCATGAATTGCTGGGCGTATAGAGCCCAAAAAAGGAGAGTTCCGTGGAACTGTTCAATATCCCGCTTTCCGCGCTGCTGTCCCAGCTCTTGCTGGGGCTTGTCAATGGCGCGTTCTACGCGATGCTGAGCCTTGGGCTGGCCGTGATCTTCGGCCTGCTCAATGTCATCAACTTCGCGCACGGCGCACTGTTCATGCTCGGCGCGTTGCTGGCGTGGGCCGGCATGGCCTACGCCGGGCTCGGTTACTGGGTGATGCTGCTGCTCTCGCCGCTGGTGGTGATGGCGCTTGGCATGCTCATCGAGAAGACGATGCTGCGCTGGCTCTACCAGCTCGACCACATCTACGGCCTGCTGCTCACGCTGGGGATCACGCTCGTGATCGAGGGCGTATTCCGCTCGGCCTATGGTGTGTCGGGCTTGCCGTATGCCCCGCCTGCCGTGCTGCAAGGTGCGACCGACCTTGGCTTCTTGCGTCTGCCCGACTATCGCGCATGGGTCGTAGCTGCGTCGCTGGGCGCGTGCCTCGGCACGTGGTACCTGATCGAGAGGACCCGTGTCGGCAGCGTCCTGCGCGCGGGCACCGAGAACGCCAGGGTGGTGGAAGCGTTCGGCGTCAACGTGCCGCTGATGGTGACCCTGACCTATGGCTTCGGCGTGGCGCTGGCGGCCTTTGCCGGCGTGCTGGCCGCGCCGGTCATGCAGGTGTCGCCGCTGATGGGGCAGAACCTGATCATCGTAGTCTTCGCGGTGGTGGTGATCGGCGGCATGGGGTCGATCACGGGATCGATCCTGACCGGCCTCGGGCTCGGCGTGATCGAAGGCCTCACCAAGTTGTTCTATCCGGAGGCATCGTCGACCGTGGTGTTCATCATCATGGCGCTGGTGTTGCTGGTGCGCCCGGCAGGGCTGTTCGGAAAGGAGAAATGATGCGTGAACCCTCGATGACTGCAGTCGTGCTGCAGCCGCAAGCGCCCGCCTGGCGCATGCCGAAGACGGCCCTGTATGGCCTGCTCCTGCTTGGCCTGCTGGCCGCGCCGCTGGCGGGCGCCTATCCGGTGTTCGTGCTGAAGGTGCTTTGCTTCGCGCTGTTCGCATGTGCGTTCAACTTGCTGATCGGCTATACGGGCTTGCTCTCCTTCGGGCATGCCGCGTTCTTTGGCGGCGCCGGCTATGTCGCGGGCCAGGCCATGAAAGCGTGGGGCGTGACGCCGGAGTTCGGCCTGATCCTCGGCACAGGGACGGGCGCGCTGATCGGGCTGGTCATGGGCACGCTGGCCATTCGGCGCCAGGGCATCTACTTTTCGATGATCACGCTGGCGCTCGCGCAGATGCTGTATTTCCTGTGCCTGCAGGCGCCGTTCACGGGCGGGGAGGACGGGCTGCAAGGCATCCCGCGCGGCAGGCTGTTCGGCGTGTTGTCGCTGGAAGGCGATCTCGCGCTGTACTACGTGGCGCTGGCCATTGTGGTGGCAGCGTTCGCCTTGATCGTGCGCACGGTGCATTCGCCGTTAGGCCAGATCCTGAAGGCGATCAGGGAGAACGAGCCGCGCGCGGTCTCGCTTGGCTATGACGTCGACCGCTTCAAGCTCGCGGCGTTCGTGCTCTCGGCGGCGCTGTCGGGGCTGGCCGGATCGCTGAAGGCACTCGTGCTTGGTTTCGAGACTCTGACGGACGTCCACTGGTCGATGTCCGGCGCGGTGATCCTGATGACGCTGGTCGGCGGCCTCGGCACGCTTGCTGGCCCCATAGTCGGCGCATTCGTGATCGTGGCGCTGGAGAACAAGCTTGGGGACATCGGGAGCTACCTTGCCGTGGGAACTGGCGTGGACTGGTTCAACGGCCTCGGCGAGTCGGTGTCGATGGTGACGGGGTTGATCTTCGTCTTTTGCGTGCTGACGTTCCGCAAGGGCATCGTCGGACAGTTCGGCGGGCGAGCGCGCGAAGGGGGGTGACTGTCTGCTGCCGGGCAAGGAAGAATCGTGGCGACGTCAGGCGCGCCTGACGCCCTTGTCGAGCAGCAAGGCAGTATTGACCAGGGCGATATGCGACAGGGCCTGCGGAAAATTGCCAGCCATGCGGCGCGTGGCCGGGTCATACTCTTCCGACAGCAGTCCGACGTCATTACGCAGCAGCAGGAGGCGCTCGAACAATTCGCATGCCTCCTGCCGGCGTCCGGCCACGGCATAGGCGTCCGCCAGCCAGAAGCTGCAGGCAAGGAAGGTCGGCTCGTCGCCGGGCAGGCCGTCCGCCGTGCGCGACGGCAGGTACCGCCGCACCAGCCCGTCGACCAGCAGTTCTTCCTCGACGGCCTTGATCGTGCCGAGCATGCGCGGGTCCTTGCCGTCGATGAAGCCGACGATCGGCAGGAGCAGCAGGCTGGCGTCGGTGGTACTGCCGCCGTAGACCTGCACGAAGCTGTTGCGCCTGGTATTGAAGCCATTGACGAGCACGTCGGCGCGTATGGTGTCCCGCACGGTGCGCCAGCGTGAGGCGGAGCCCGGCCAGTCGTGCATCTCGACGGTCTTGATGGCCCGGTCCAGCGCGACCCAGGCCATGACCTTGGAGAAGGTGAACGGCTGCCGCCCGCCGCGCACTTCCCAGATTCCCTCGTCGGGTTCCTGCCAGATCGCGGCAAGGTGGTTGACCAGCGAGCGCTGCAATGCCCACGAGTCGGGATCGCGGGGCAGGCCGCCAAGGCGCGCCTGGTACAGCGCGTCCATGACTTCGCCATAGACGTCGAGCTGGAGCTGGGTCGCGGCAAGGTTGCCGACGCGTACCGGGGCGGCGCCCTTGTACCCCGGCAGCCAGTCGAGCTCCCGTTCCCACAGGTGCCGCTCTCCGGCTACGCCATACATGATCTGGGCCTGCTCGGGACTGCCGGCGACGGCGCGGGTGAGCCAGGCGCGCCAGGCCTGGGCTTCGTCATAGTAGCCGGCGGCCATGAGCGCCAGCAGGGTTCGCGTCGCGTCGCGCAGCCAGCAGTAGCGGTAGTCCCAGTTGCGTACGCCGCCAGGCGCTTCGGGCAGCGAAGTGGTCGGGGCCGCGACGAGGCCGCCGGTCGGCCAGTAGGTGAGCGCCTTGAGAGTCAGCAGCGAGCGCCTGACCGGCCCCCTCCAGTCACCGCCCCCCTCGCACCGGTTGGACCAGTCTCGCCACCAACGGCCTGTGCGTTCGAGTTCCTTCAGTGCATCGAGCGGGGGCGGCGCGGCAAGGTGCGAGGGACTGTAGGTCAGCACGAATGGCTTCACCTCGCCGGCCTCTACCGTGAACTCGCAGGTCGTGGCGAGGTCCTTCCCGCGCAGTGGCTCGGGCGAGCGCACGATCACCATGGCGGGGCCCGCCACGGCGCGGATGCCGTTGCCTTGTTCGAGCCGGGTCACCCACGGCACCGTCGCGCCGTAGTCGAAGCGCAGCGTCAGATCCATCTTCATGTCGAGCTTGCCGCTACGGCCGCATACGATCCGGACAAGATCAGAACACTCGCCGGAATTGGACATGCCAAGGCGGATCGGCATGAAGTCGATCACGGTGACGACGCCTTCCGGATGGACAAAGACGGTTTCGAGCACCAGGCTGCCGGGCCGGTAGTGGCGCCGGCTCCTGCCGCCGCGGCCAGCAGGTGCGATGCGCCAGCGTCCGTGATCGCGCGTGCCTAGCAAGGCGGCCAGGCAGGCCGCGGAATCGAAGCGCGGCAGGCAGAGCCAGTCGATGCTGCCGTCACGGCAGACCAGCGCTGCCGTTTCGCAATCGCCAATCAGTGCGTAGTCCTCGATGGAAGCAGCCACGGCAGTCCTGGTCGCGTCGGTGGGCCCCCGGGGCAGCCTGTAGCACTGCCTCGCGGGAATGACCGTGGGCAACGCGCCGGCCGGGCCCGTCTACCTTGTTGGAGGCGCGCGCGATGTCATGGTTCCGGTACGTGGCGATGGCGCTGCGCGATCACGCCAGCAACCTGGCCATGCCATGCGCATTGCGATACATTGCGCGCCGCGAGTCACGCTGCCGTCGGCGGCCGTTGTCGCATCCGGGTCCTTGCTGGCAAGCCCGCTACAATTCGCCATGAACCCCGTTTCAGAAACTGTGCAAGAAACCAAGCAAGAAACCAAGCCGATGACATACATCGTTGACGCCGTGGACGAGGCCCTCGGCCTGTTGATGCTGGTGGCCGAGCATCCGTCGCTGGGCGTGACCGAGCTCGCGCGCCGCGCCGGGCTGACCAAGGCGCGCGCGTTCCGGCTGCTGAGCACGCTTGAGCACCGCGGCATGATCGCGCGCGAGGCGCCGGCGGCGGTCTACAAGCTGAGCTACAACGCCTTGCTGGTCGGCAATGCCGCGCGCGAGCAAGTCGACCTGATCAAGCTGGTCACGCCGAGCCTCGCCGCGCTGGGTGCCGCTTGCGGTGAGAACGTGATCGTGCGCGTGCGTGACGGGCTGGAATCGGTCTGCGTGGCGCGCCATGAGTCGTCGCAATCGGTGCGCGTGCATACGGAGGTCGGCAACCGGCGTCCGCTGCATGTGGGCGCCTCCGGCAAGCTGCTGCTCGCCTTTGGCGGCGAGACCCTGATCGACGCGGTGCTGGCGAACGCGCCGCAGCGCTTCACCGACAAGACCATTGTCGATCCGCAGGCGCTGCGCGACGAACTGGCCGCCATCCGCGCCGCGGGCTACGCGGTGTCGCTTGGCGAGCGCGAGCCCGATGCCGTGTCGGCCGCTGCGCCGTTGCGCGACCATACCGGCGCCACGGTGGCTTCGCTAAGCATTGCCAGTCCGGCCAGCCGTACCACGCAAGAAGTGCTGGATCGCCACGTGGCCATGGTCGTCGAACAGGCGGCCGTCTTGTCGCGCTCGCTCGGTCACACGGGCGCCTGATTCCCCGGCCGGCAGGCCACCCGTTGCCGCGTCCGCGGCAACTTCCTCCCCCCCGATTCCCACCTCCCACGCCGGCAATGGACTACCGCCGGCGTGCGGTCCACTGCTCGCGATAGATCCGTGTCGTGGCCGGACGGCCGCTCCTTTTCGTTGGCTTCGAAATCTCTGACAGCGGGTAAACCCGGCTTACCCGTGCCATGGCTTTGTCTTATTCTTCGATACACGGTATCACTGAATGAAACAATGTTTCAGCAAACGAGAACAGCAACACCTGCAAGAGGCCGCCGGCATCCGGCGGCCGCGCTCATTCTTGCCACCGTGCTGGCACTGGCCGGCGCGGGGACGGTGCGCGCGGCGGACCTGCGCATTGGCTACAAGGCGGAGATCAGCGCGGCCGACCCGCATGTGCTCGACGCCGCGGGGCGCAATCTCTGGGGACACGTCTACGAGACGCTGGTCGGACTGGAATGCCCTGCGCCCCGAGCCGCAGCTCGCCACCGCCTGGCGCCAGCTTGATGCGCGCACATGGGAGTTCCAGCTGCGCCCCGGCGTGCGCTTCAGCAATGGCGAGCCGTTCACGGCGGAAGACGCCCGGTATTCGATCGAGCGCGCGCGCCACCTAGCCGGTGCGCGGACGTTCCGCACCTACCTGAAATCGATTGCCGAGGTCCAGGCAAGCGGGCCGCTGACCTTGCGCGTGGTGACGCGCACGCCCAACCCGGTGCTGCCGCAGAACGTGGGCCTGGTGGCCATGCTGCCGCGCTCGCTGGGCGACAAGGCCAAGGAAGCTGACTTTGCGGCGGGCCGCGCAGCGATCGGCACCGGGCCGTACCGCTTCGTGTCGTGGGAGCACGGCCAGCAGCTGACCTTCGCGCGCAACGCCGCTTACTGGGGCGCACCGGAGCCGTGGGACCACGTGGTGTTCCAGTTCATTGCCAAGGAACCGGCGCGCGCGTCGGCGCTGCTGTCGGGGTTGGTGGATGTGATCGACGCCTCGTCGGCCAGCATCGCCGATGCCTTCACCCGCACCAACGGGCGCATTCGCACGGTATCGGCCACGTCGTACATGCTGAACTACCTGCAGCTCGACCAGGCGCGGCAGGTGTCGCCGTACGTGAGCGACAACGAAGGGCGCCCGCTGGCCGCCAATCCGCTGCGCGACGTGAAGGTGCGCCAGGCCATCAGCGTCGCGATCGACCGCGAGCTGATCGCCGCGCGCGTCACCAAGGGCGATTCCGTTCCCGCCGGCCAGCTTGTGCCGCAAGGCTTCTTCGGCTTTGCGCGTGCCGTGGCGGCGCCGCATGGCGATTCGGCCGAGGCGCGCCGGTTGCTGGCGGAGGCTGGCTATCCGTCGGGCTTCCGCCTGACCTTGCATTGCCCCAATGACCGCTACCTGAACGATGCCAAGACCTGCGAAGCCATCGGCCAGATGCTGACTCGCGTGGGCATCCGGACCGAGGTGCGCACGCTGCCGTACTCCGTGTACATCACGCGGGCCACGTCGGGCGGGGAGGGCGGCAAGCCGGAGTTCAGCGCGTTCATGCTCGGCATCGGCGCAGTCAGCGGCGATTCGCTCGAACCGCTGGTGGCCGCCGCGCATTCGCAGAAGAAGGCTGGCCTGGGCGCCAACAATCGGAGCGGCTATGCCAATCGCGCGGTCGATGCGCTGGTCGACGAGGCCATGCGCACCATGGAGCCGCCGGCGCGCGAACACGTGCAGCGCCAGGCGGCCGTGACCCTGGCCGAAGACGTGGGCGTGGTGCCGCTGCACCACCTGCGCGCCACATGGGCCTACCGCAACGGGCTCATGGTGAAGGCGCGCAGCGACGGCTTCACCTATGCCACCAATATTCGACCGGCCGCGCAACCCTGACGCGCGCGGGCCATTCCGGAAGCCATCATGCTGGAAACCCTTCTCAAACGGCTGCTGCAGAGCATCGCGGTGCTCTGGATCATGTCGGTCCTGACCTTCTGCGCCGTCAACCTGATCGGCGACCCGGTGCACCTGCTGGTGAGCCCGACGGCGACCGAGCAGGAGATCGCCGAAGCGCGCCACTCGCTCGGGCTGGACCAGCCGGTCCAGCAGCAGTACCTGCATTTCGTGCAGGGCGCGCTGCGCGGCGACCTGGGCGATTCCTTCATCTACAACCGGCCGGCCATCGAGCTGATCGTCAGCCGCGTTCCGGCGACGCTGGAACTGGCGGTGACCGCGCTGCTGCTGTCGCTGGCCATCGGCATCCCGATGGGGATCTTCGCCGGCCTCAAGCCCAACAGCCGCCTGTCGCGGCTGCTGATGGCGTGCTCGCTCGGCGGCGTGATCATGCCCACGTTCTGGATCGGCATGATCGGCATCCTGCTGTTCTCGGTGAACCTGGGCTGGCTGCCGTCGGGCGGCCGCGGTCCGGTCAGCACGGTGCTGGGCATGCCGCTGTCCGTGACGAGCTGGGAGGGCATCCGCTTCCTGCTGCTGCCGGCGCTGACGCTGTCGCTGTTCAAGATCTCGCTGGTTGCGCGCCTGACCGAGGCCGGCACGCGCGAGGTGGCCGGGCAGGAGTACATCAAGTTCGCCCGGGCCAAGGGTGTGGGCGGCGCGCGGCTGGTGCTGCGCCATGTGGTGCCCAATGTGCTGATTCCCATCGTGACCGTGGTGGGGCTCGAATTCGGCCACCTGATCGCGTTCTCGGTGGTCACCGAATCGGTGTTCTCGTGGCCCGGCATGGGCAAGCTCATCATCGACTCGGTGCTGGCGCTGGACCGCCCGGTGGTGGTGGCCTACCTGCTGGTCACGCTGGTGCTGTTCGTGGTGCTCAACCTGATCGTCGACCTGCTCTATGTGGTGCTCGATCCGCGCCTGCGCCACAAGGCGGCCTGAACGCTTCCGATCCTCGTCCTGAACCTGTTTTTTGCCAAGTTTCCCGATGTCCCTTCCCGTTACTGAACCGCGCGCCACGGCTACGCCGGCGGCGCCGGCGCCCCCAGAGGGCGCGGCGCCGCCGGCACGGCCGCGACGGCCATCCTTACTCGCACGCTTCGCACGCAATCGCGTGGCGGCGGCAGCGCTGGCGGTATTGCTCGCGCTCATGCTGGTTGCCGTGTTCGCGGGCGTGATCAGTCCGCAGAATCCCTACGACCTGGCCACGGTGTCCGTCATCGATTCCGAACTGCCGCCCGGCGCAGTCGGCTATGACGGCCAGACGCACTACTGGCTCGGCACCGACGGCGCCGGACGCGACCTGGTCAGCGCCATCTTCTATGGCATCCGCATCAGCGTCGCCGTCGGCGTGATCAGCGCCGTGGTGGCGCTGCTGGTGGGGGCCGCCATCGGGCTGGTCGCCGCCTACTGCGGCGGCGTCGTCGACGCGCTGATCATGCGCATCGTGGACCTGCAACTGAGCCTGCCTGCCATCCTCGTCGCGCTGATCCTGCTCGCGGTGCTGGGGCAGGGCGTGGACAAGACGCTGATGGCGCTGGTGATCGTGCAGTGGGCCTACTTCGCACGCACAGTGCGCGGCTCGGCGCAGGTGGAGCGGCGCAAGGATTATGTCGAAGCCGCGCTGGGCCAGGGCCTGCCGGCATGGCGCGTGATGTTCCGGCACATCCTGCCCAATTGCATGGCGCCGCTGGTCGTGACCGCCACGCTGCAGATTGCTCACGCGATCACGCTGGAAGCGACCATGAGCTTCCTTGGCATCGGCCTGCCGCGCACCCAGCCGTCGCTGGGCATGCTGATCGCCAACGGCTTCGAATACATGCTGTCGAACAAATACTGGATCAGCATCTTCCCGGGCGTGGCCCTGGTGCTGCTGATCGGCGCCATCAACCTGGTGGGCGACCGGCTGCGCCGCGTGCTCAACCCGCGCAACGAGGGCTGAGGAGAGAACCATGGCACTGCTGGAAGTGAACGGCCTGACCACGCGCTTTGCACTGGAGCACGGCGCGGTCACCGCCGTCGACAATGTTTCCTTCGCGCTCAACGCGGGCGAAATCCTCGGCATCGTGGGCGAGTCCGGGTCGGGAAAGTCGGTCACGGCGTTCTCGCTGATGAACCTGCTCGACCCGCCCGGCCGCGTGACGGGTGGCGAGGTCCGGTTCAAGGGGCAGGACCTGCGCGCCTGTACGCCGCGCCAGTGGCAGGCCCTGCGCGGGGACCGCATCGCGATGGTGTTCCAGGACCCGATGATGTCGCTCAACCCGGTCATGCGCATCGGTGCGCAGCTGATCGAGACGGTGCGCGTGCATCACCGTTGCTCGCGCGCAGAGTCGCATGACCGCGCCGTCGATGCCCTGAAGAAGGTGGGCATTCCGGCGCCGCGGGAGCGCATGCAGGCCTATCCGCATGAACTGTCGGGCGGCATGCGCCAGCGCGTGGCGATTGCCAACGCGCTGATCAACCGGCCCGACCTGATCATCGCCGACGAGCCCACCACCGCGCTTGACGTGACCATCCAGGCGCAGATCCTGTTCGAGATGAAGCAGCTGGTGCGCAAGACCGGCGCAGCCGTGATCTGGATCAGCCATGACCTGGCCGTGGTCAAGGACCTGGTCGACCGCGTCTGCGTGATGTATGCCGGCCGCGTGGTCGAGCAGGGGCCGGTGGCGGATGTCATCCGCCAGCCGATGCATCCCTATACGCGCGGCCTGCTCGATTCGCTGCCCGCGCACGACACGCGCGGGCGCACCTTGCGGGCGATTCCCGGTGCCGCGCCGGCCTTGTATGCCTTGCCGCCGGGCTGCGCGGTCGCACCGCGCTGCGCGCGGGCCAGCGACCGCTGCGCGCAGGCGCCAGTTGAAGTTTCCGTGCGCGGCCGGTCGCTGCGCTGCGTTCATCCACTGGAGGCGGCATGACTGTCCTGCTCGAAGCGCGCCAGCTGCAGAAGCATTTTTCCCCGAAGCCAGGCCTGCTTGACCGGGTGACCCGGCAAGCGCGCGCACGTCAGGTGGTGCATGCCGTCAACGACGTTTCACTGCAAGTCCGCAAAGGCGAAGTGCTGGGCGTGGTCGGCGAGTCCGGCTGCGGCAAGTCCACGCTGGGCCGCATGCTCGCCGGGCTGCTCGCACCCAGTGGCGGCGACGTGCTGTGGGAAGGCCAGCGTGCCGACACGGCCGCGGCTTCGTACCACCTTGCGGTGCAGATGGTATTCCAGAACCCGTATGCGTCGCTCAATCCGCGACTGCGCATCGGCCAGGCCATCACGGAAGGCGCGCTGCATCACGGACTGGTCGGCCGCAGCCAGGCTGCGGCGTTCGCGCGCGAGATGCTCGCCATGGTCGGGCTCGACGCGTCCTATGCCGAGTGCTATCCGCACGAGTTCTCCGGCGGTCAGCGCCAGCGCGTGGCCATTGCACGGGCACTGGCGCTGCAGCCGCAACTGGTGGTCTGCGACGAGGCGGTGTCCGCGCTCGACGTTTCGGTGCAGGCGCAGGTCATCAACCTGTTCATGGACCTGCGCCGGCAACAGGACCTGACCTACGTCTTCATCAGCCACAACCTCGCTGTGGTGGAGCACATGTCGGACCGCGTGGTGATCATGTACCTGGGCCGTATTGTCGAGATGGGCGATGCGCGCGCAGTCTTTGCCGCGCCAGGCCATCCCTACACGCGCGCGTTGCTGGCCGACGCGCCACGGCTCGACGGCAGTTCCGCGAGCCACCAGCCGATCCAGGGCGAATTGCCGAGCCCGCTCGCGCCGCCGTCCGGCTGCGCGTTCCATCCGCGCTGCCCGCATGCGAGCGCGCGTTGCGCGGCCGAGGTGCCGCTGTTGCGCGATACCGGTGGCGGCCGCCTGTCGGCGTGCCACCTCAATGAACCAGGCCAGATGAAGGCGGCCTGAGCGCGCGCCGCTAAGGGGCGGCGCTTTTCCACGGGATAGCCGCATGGCATCCGCTCCGGTCAACGGCGCGGAGGGCGGCGCTCGCACTTTTGCGCGCGGGCGCATGGCGGCGGGTTGATTCGAAGAAGAGAAGGAGAACAGCATGAAAACAATCCGTCTTATCGGGCGAGCGTGCATGGGTGGCGCGCTGCTTGCGGCGTCGGCCGGCGCGCAGGCCACCTTGACGCTCTATGGCCGCGTCGACACGGATATCGAGTACCAGCGTGGCCCGAGCGGCAACGCTGCGCAGATGGTGGACAACGCGTCGCGCTGGGGCATGCGCGGCAATGAGGATCTCGGTGGTTCGCTGCGCGCGGATTTCGGCCTGGAGCAGGGCTTTCTGGCTGACACCGGCGCCGCTACCAATCCGCAGTTCCGCAATGCCTATGTGGGCCTGAGCGGGGTCTTCGGGGCCTTTGCACTGGGCCGGCTGGATTCGGCAACTTCGGTCGGCTCGCCGGTCTACTCGCAGATCACGCAGAACGTGGACTTCGTCATTCACGATGCCGGCGCCACGGCCATCGGCACCAAGGTGCTGAATGCGCGCAACCGCGTATCGAATGCGCTCGGCTATGTGACGCCGGACTTCGGCGGTTTCTCGCTGCGCGCCCGCGTCAACCTGGCCGGGCCGGACCCCGCCACGCCGAACGTCAAGTCGCCGGTGAAGGCCGAGGACGACTTCCGCCAGTACGACACCGGCCTCAACTATGCCTCCGGCAACTTCTCGGCGGGTCTCGGCTATTCGCGTGATGCCAAGACCGGCGGGCTCGTTGCGAACGACTTCCGCGACAAGATCCAGGCCGCGGCTGCGTACGACTTCCAGGTCGTGAATATCTACGGCGTGTACGGGCGCGACCGCTATGTCGGCACGGCCAGCACGCGCACCGACGTGCGCTACTGGCTGGCGGGCTTCACGGTCCCGTACGGGCCGCACAGCCTGACCGTCAACTACATGGAGCGCGACGTGCAGACCAGCACCAGCGGCCGGCTGCGCAAGGCGCAGGCCGGCTATGGCTACCGGCTCAGCAAGCGCACGCTGCCCTATGTCTTCTTCGACTACGAGGACGGCAACAACCGCAAGCCTGGCGACACCGTGGTCACGTACGGCGTCGGCATCCAGCACAAGTTCTGACCCGCCGCGCAATGCGCCCCCATTTTGTTACCGCCTGCCCGTTCCATGTCTGATCCCTACACCCTGATCGAACCCGCTGTCGCCGCCTTGCCGCTGGTGGTGGACTCTCCCCACAGTGGCCTCGACCACGACGAAATCCTGCCGATGTCGGCCACGCCCGAAGAGTTGCTGACCGGCTGGGACGCTTATGTCGACGAGCTGTTCGGCCATGTGCCCCAGGTGGGCGGCACGTTGCTGCACGCGCGCTTCCCGCGCTGGCTGGTCGATGTCAACCGTGCGCGCGACGACCTCGATCCGGATCTGCTGGCAGGGCAGTTGCCGTATCCGCTGCGGCCCAGCGACAGGGCGCGGCGCGGCATGGGGGTGTTGCGCCGGCTGGCGCTGCCGGGCGTGCCGGTCTATGCATGCAAGCTGCCGGCGAGCTTCGCCGAGCAACTGCTGCAGCGATACTACGATCCCTACCACGCCGCGGTGGCCGGCCTGATCGACGCGCAGCACGCGCGCTTCGGCGCGGTCTGGCATATCGACTGCCATTCGATGAAGTCGCGCGGCAATGCGATGAATATCGACAACGGCGATATGCGGCCCGACTTCGTCATCAGCAACCGCGACGGCAAGACCTGTTCGCCGGAGTTTATCAAGGTCGTGGCGGGCAGCCTGCACAGGCTGGGCTATACGGTGTCGGCCAACTGGCCCTACAAGGGCGCGGAACTGATCCAGGCTTACTCGGACCCCGCGCGCGGGCGCCACAGCCTGCAGATCGAGATCAATCGCGCGCTCTATCTGGACGAGGCCGGCTTTACGCGCCACGCAGGGTTTGCGACGCTGCGCGGGCATCTCGACCAGATGCTGGAAGCCGTGGCGGCCTACGTGCGCGCCGAGCTGGCCGCGCTCAGATGACCTTGGCCGGGTTCATCAGGCCATGCGGGTCCAGCGCCTGCTTGATCGCGCGCATCATGGCCAGTTCCACCTCGCTCTTGTAGAGGCGGTTCTCCTCGCGCTTGAGCTGGCCCAGGCCATGCTCGGCGGAGATCGAGCCGCCGTGCGAATGCACGCTGTCATGGACGATGCGGTTGACGGCGTCCTGGTTGGCCAGGAACGCGTCATGGTCCACGCCGGCTGGCGGCGACACGTTGTAGTGCAGGTTGCCGTCGCCGAGGTGGCCGAAGGTCACCATGCGCGCGCCGGGGAACGACACCTGCAGCAGCGCATCGGTGGTCTCGATGAAATCCGCCACACGCGATACGGGCACGGCAATGTCGTGCTTGATGTTCTTGCCTTCTTCAACCTGCGCGAGCGGAATATGTTCGCGCAGGTTCCAGAAGTCGCGCGATTGCTGCACGGATTCCGCCACCGCGGCGTCGATGGCGACGCCGGCATCGAAGGCGACCTGCATCAGCTTTTCAAAGATGGCGCGCGCATGGTCCTCGCCTTCGCTGTCGGAAAGCTCCATCAGCACGAGCTGCGGATGCACCTGCGCGAACGGGTAGCGCAGTTGCGGGAAATGCGTGGTGACGAGTTGCATGCTCAGCGCCGACATCAGCTCGAAGCCAGTCAGCATGGCTGCCGCGTGCGACTGGGCGATGGCCAGCAGCGCGAGCGCCGCGCGCGGGCTTGCCACGGCGGCCAGCGCCGTGACACTGGCACGTGGCAGCGGGAACAGCTTCATCACCGCGGCCGTGATGATGCCGAGCGTGCCTTCCGCGCCAATGAACAGGTCGCGCAGGTCGTAGCCGGTGTTGTCCTTGCGCAGTCCGCGCAGGCCATGCCAGATTTCGCCCTTGGGCGTCACGACTTCCAGCCCCAGGCATAGCTCGCGCGTGTTGCCATAGCGCAGCACCGCGGTGCCGCCCGCATTCGTGGACAGGTTGCCGCCGATGGTGCAGCTGCCTTCGGCTGCCAGGCTCAGCGGAAACAGCCGGCCATGTTCGTGCGCCACGTCCTGCAGGTGCTGCAGGACCACGCCGGCTTCGACGGTCACCGTGTTGTTGAGCGGGTCGACCTGCCGCACGCGGTTCAGCCGCTGCAGCGAAATCACCACGCAATCCGCGGTAGCCGGCGTCGCGCCGCCGCACAGGCTGGTATTGCCGCCTTGCGGCACCACGGCGACCTGGTGCGCATGGCAGGCGTGGACAGCGGCCGCCACTTCCTCGGTATTGCCCGGGCGCAGCACGGCGATGGCGTCGCCGGTGTAGCGCTTGCGCCAGTCCGTCAGGTAGGGCGCCTTGTCGGCGGCGTCGGTCAGGACATGCTGGGGGCCGAGTGCCGCGCGGCAGAGATCGAGGAAGGAGTCGTGGTGCGAAGCGGGCATGTCGTGTCCTGGAATGCGGCTACTTGCCGGCGGGTTTGCCGGACGCAGCGCTCTTGGCCGCCTTGGCGCGGCGCTTGTACGGGCGCAGGTAAAAGATGGTGCCGAAGAAGTACAGCAGGGTCAGCGCGACCTCGATCCAGGCCAGCGTCGATGACGGCGCGCGGTCGCTGGTGGCGCGCACGATGCCTTCGGTGAAGAACAGCAGGATCAGCATCGATGACCACTGCATGGTGTAGCGGTTGCGCGTGAGCACGCCGCGCAGCGGCAGCAGCAGGGGCAGGAACTTGATCACGAGCCACGACCCGCCGGGCCGCAGCGGTGCCAGGAACCATTCCCACGCGATGCACAGCAGCATCAGCGCGATCAGGCTGCCCACGCTCAGGCGGTACAGCGCGGCGTTGTGCAGGTCGCTGTCGCTGCCGCTGTCGGCCGGCGCGGCGGTCATGCGCGCGCTCCCGCCAGGCGCAACGCGGTCTCGGCCAGGCGCTTGCCCATGGCCAGGGCCAGGGCGGACTCGTCATCGGTGACCGGGCCGCGGTTGTCGCCGTGCGCGTGGTGGCTGGGGCCGTAGGGCGTGCCGCCGGCCCTGGTCGTCATCAGCGCCTTCTCGGAATAGGGCAGGCCCATGACCAGCATGCCGTGGTGGAGCAGCGGCAGCATCATCGACAGCAGCGTGGTCTCCTGGCCGCCATGCAGGCTGCCGGTGGCGGTGAACACGCAGGCCGGCTTGCCGGTGAGCGCGCCCGACAGCCACTGGGCGATCGTGCCATCGAGGAAGTACTTCACCGGCGCGGCCATATTGCCGAAGCGCGTGGGGCTGCCGAGCGCGAGGCCGGCGCATTCCTCCAGGTCGCGCAGTTCGGCATAGGGCGGGCCGTCGGCCGGGATATCGGGCGCGGTGGCCTCGCACACGGCAGAGACCGGCGGTACCGTGCGCAGGCGCGCCTGGGCGCCGGGGACGCTGTTGATGCCGGTGGCGATCAGTTCCGCCAGCTTGCGGGTGCTGCCGTGGCGGCTGTAGTACAGGACGAGGATATCGGTCATGGGGCGGGATGGCGGGCCGTGCCGGAAACGGTCGGCATGAGGTCCGGAGCAATCCGCGTATTATAGTTGTGCCCCCGCCACCTCAGCGGGACTCGTCCGATTGCCACGTCGATTGCCACGTCATCACACAGGAGTCCGCCGCAGCATGTATGGAACCCGCGTTGCCCGCCTGCGCAGGGAATGGAATCTGCAGAAACTGCGCGCGCTCGCGCGCTATGCACTGCGCCGCGCCGGCGAAGGCCGCCTGCCCCAGGTCGCTGCCAGCCTGACCTTCACCACGGTCTTGTCGGTCGTGCCGGTACTGACGGTGGCGTTCGCGCTGCTGGCCGCGTTCCCGGTGTTCCGGGAGTTCCGCGCGGACATCGAGACCTTCCTGTTCCAGAACCTGATTCCCGGCAACGTCAGCGAATCGATCTCGCGCTATCTCGGCCAGTTTTCAAAGAGCGCGCGCGGATTGACGGCGATGGGCCTGGGCGGGCTGATGCTGACGTCGGTGCTGACCATGCTGACGGTCGAAGACGCGCTCAATGCGATCTGGCGCGTCAGGCAGCGACGTCCGCTGGCGCAGCGCGTGCTGGTGTTCTGGGCCGTGCTGACGTTCGGGCCGGTGCTGATCGGGGCCAGCCTGTCGATCAGTTCCTACCTGATTTCTATCTCGGCGGGCTATGTCGGCAATATGCCGATCGGCGTGGGGCTGCTGGTTAGCGCGACGCCGATCGTACTGTCGGCGCTGGCCTTCGCGTTTCTTTATACGGCGGTGCCAAACGCCTATGTCGAGTGGCGCGATGCGATAGCCGCGGGACTGGTCGCGGCGATCGCATTCGAATTCGCCAAGCGCGGCTTCGGGTATTTCATCACGCATATTCCGACCTACACGGCGGTCTACGGGACCTTCGCGGCGCTGCCGATCTTCCTGCTGTGGATCTACCTGAGCTGGCTGGTGACGCTGCTTGGCGCCACCATCGCCGCCAACCTGCCGGTGATGCGGCAGGGGCACTGGCGCCGGCGCACGTTTGCCGGCAGCGAGTTCTTCGATGCACTGGGCGTGCTGCTGCTGCTGTACAAGGCGCGCGACGAGGTGCCGCGCAGCGTGGGAGAACTGGACCTGGGACGCAAGCTTCGTGTCGAAGCCGACTACCTTGCCGTGCTGCTCGGCAAGCTCAAGGCCATGCACCTGATCGGCAAGCTGCAGCAGGAGCGCGGGCAGGCGCACTGGGCGCTGCTGTGCGATCCGTCGCAGGTGACGCTGCGCACGCTGTATGACCGGCTGGTGCTGAACCTGCCGCGCTTGCCGCGCACGGCGCTGGCACAGCAGTTGCAGGGAGCGGAGTCGCTCAAATCGATCCTGCTCAATCCGCAGCTGGACCTGCCGCTGGAGGCGGTGTTCAGGGAGCAGGGGGCCGGCGAGCCGCAGACCGGCGAGGCGACGGACGCGCCAAGGCCGACGCTGGAGATGGTGCCGCCGGGAAGGCTGGGGTAGGCGCAGGCGGATTTACCGCGAGCCGCCGGACCCCATCATTCAGAACGGGATCCGCCCGCGCAGGATATCCGCGTACATGACCCAATCGCCCATCAGGCTGTAGAGCGGATGGCGGAAGGTGGCGGGCCGGTTTTTCTCGAACGCGAAATGTCCTACCCACGCGAAGGCGTAGCCGGAAACTACCGCGCCGGCCAGCCACCACGCGTTGCCGGTCACCACCATCATCAGCAGGCAGATCAACGCTAGCGTCGAGCCGGCAAAATGCAGCCGCCTGCAGGTGCGGTCACGATGCTCGTTCAGGTAGAAGGGATAGAAAGCCGCAAAACTCTCGAATTCGCGCGCGTGCGCCCGGGCCATGGTTGTCTCCGAATCTTTGTTCCGGTAAGCCTCAGTGTAGCCCGCCAGGCGCGAGGAAGGTGCGGACGGCGCCACGCGGGCCGTCCGCCGGTGCGGCCGCTCAGCGCGCCGCCGCCACCTTGCGGGCGAAGCCGGCCAGGGCGTCGAGGACTTCGTCCGGGCGTTCGCCCATCATGGCGTGGCCGCACGGCACCGAGACCATGCTGGCATTGGCCATCTTCGCGGCCAGCGCCTGCGCGGCCTTGGGCGAGGTCATCATGTCCTTGCTGCCGGTGATGAAGAGCGCCGGGCAAGCCAGTGCCGCCGCGGCTTCCTCGCCATGCGCGTAGGTGTTGCACGCGGTGAAGTCGTTATGGAAGACATGGACCGACGGGTTGTTGCGCGAGACGCGCTCCATCAGCCGCTGGCTTCCGCCCTGCATCCAGGCGCCGGGCCCGGGCGATGACGGCTTGTTGGCCAGGCTCGAGTGCGACCACGCATTGACCATGGCGATGGCCTGGTCTTCGCGGTTGAGCGCGGCGTCCAGCAGCGCATCCGATACCTTCATCGGATAGGCCGTGGCCAGCATGGCAATGCCGCGCACGGACTGCGGGTGGCGCGCCGCGCATTCCAGTGCGATCAGCGACCCCATGCTGTGGCCGAACACCAGTACCGGCGCCGTCACGCCGGCGGCAGCCACCAGCGACATGACCCAGTCGGCCATCGCTTCGACGGTGGCCAGCGGTGCGCCCTTGCTGCGGTTGTGGCCGGGCAGGTCCACCGCCAGCACGGAGAAGCCGTGGTTGGCGAACCAGCGCGTCTGCAGCGCCCAGACGCTGTGGTCGTTCTGCGCGCCATGCACGAACACGGCGCAGGGCAGGGCGGGATCGAACGGCTTGCCGCCGGTGTAGGCGTAGGCCGGCTGGCCTGCGAGCTTCAGTTCCATCAGGCTTGCCCTCCCTTGCCGCTCATGGCCTTTTCGGCGGACTTCAGGCCGCGCTTGAGGTCGTCGATCAGGTCGTCGGCATCTTCCAGGCCGATCGACAGGCGGATCGTGCCTTCCGTGATGCCGGCCGATTGCAGCGCCGCCGCGTCCATGCGGAAGTGCGTGGTCGAGGCCGGGTGGATCACCAGCGAGCGCGCATCGCCGACGTTGGCCAGGTGCGAGAACAGCGACAGGCTTTCGATGAAGCGCTTGCCGGCCTCGCGGTTGCCCTTCAGGTTGAAGCTGAACACGGCGCCGCAGCCGCGCGGCAGCAGGCGCTTGGCGAGTTCATAGTCGGGGTGCGATTCCAGTTCCGGGTAGGCGACGGACTCGACCATCGGGTTCGAGGCCAGGAACTGCACCACGCGCCGGGTATTGTCGACATGGCGCGCCATGCGCAGCGGCAGCGTTTCCACGCCCTGCAGCAGCTGCCACGCGGCCATCGGGTTCATGCACGCGCCGAAGTCGCGCAGGCCTTCGCGGCGCGCGCGCAGCAGGAACGGGGCAACCGTGCTTTCCTCGGTGAAGACCATGTTGTGGAAGCCTTCATACGGCTCCGACAGTTCCGGGAAGCGTCCGGAGGCCTCGAAATCGAAGGTGCCGCCTTCGACCAGCACGCCGCCGATGGTGGTGCCGTGGCCGCCCAGGAACTTGGTGGCCGAGTGGTAGAGCAGGCCCGCGCCGTGGTCGAACGGACGCAGCAGGTACGGCGTGGTGAAGGTCGAATCGACCAGCAGCGGAATGCCGTTGTCCTGGCCGAGCTGCGCCAGGGTCGGGATGTCCAGCACGTCCAGGCCCGGGTTGCCGAGCGACTCGCCGAACAGCAGGCGCGTGTTGGGGCGGATCGCGGCGCGCCAGGCGTCGATATCGCGCGGCTTGACGAAGGTGGTCTCGATGCCGAAGCGGCGCAGCGTGTAGTGCAGCAGGTTGTGCGAGCCGCCGTACAGCGCGGTGGAGGCGACGATATGCGAGCCGGCGCCCATCAGCGTGGCCACGGCCAGGTGCAGGGCGGCCTGGCCCGAAGCGGTGGCGACGGCGCCCGCGCCGTTCTCCAGCGCGGCGATGCGCTCTTCCAGCACCGCCACGGTGGGGTTGGAGATGCGCGAGTACACATGGCCGGCGCGTTCCATATTGAACAGCGAAGCCGCGTGCTCGCTGTCCTTGAACACGAACGAGGTGGTCAGGTGGATGGGCGTGGCCCTGGCCCCGGTGGCGGGGTCGGGCGCGGCGCCGGCGTGCAGCGCCAGCGTGTCGAAACGGGTACCGGACATGAGGATTCGGGCGAGAGTTGTCTCCGGGCTGCATCGTAGCACCGCGCGTGCGGCGATGGGGTCATCCGCCCGGAAACCGGCCTGTGCTTTACTTATCCGGGCGATCTGGGCTAGCATCGGCGCACGGGCGCCCCCTGCCCGGACATCCCATGAACAGACAAGATCAGGCATTCGGCCCCCAGTCGGGCGCCATGCCGCAGGCACACCGGTAGCGGAGACAACCATGAAAGTCAGCGACATCCTCCAGATCAAGGGCAATACGCTCTACACCGTGACGCCTGACACCGCCTTGCTGGTAGCCGTCAACACCATGGCCGAGCACGACATCGGTTCGCTGGTGGTCATGGAGTACGGCGACCTGGTCGGCATGCTGACCTTCCGCGAGATCATCGAGACGCTGGCCAGGAACGGCGGCAGCGTCGGCACCACCAGCATCCGCAAGGTGATGGATGACGCGCCGCTCACCTGCACCATGGAAACCGACGTCAACGAGGTGCGCCGCATGATGCTGGAACGTCACACCCGCTACCTGCCGGTGCTCGACAACCGCACGCTGATGGGCGTGATTTCGTTCTACGACGTGGCCAAGGCGGTGGTGGAAGACCAGAGCTTCGAGAACAAGATGCTCAAGGCCTATATCCGCGACTGGCCCGAAGAGCGCGCAGACTGAGCAACGCCAGCGCCGGGCGCGTCCCGGCCCGGTGCAGTCCGGCCATGCGGTGAGGGCATGATGGCGGCCGGAACGCCGCCCCGGCAGAATCCCGGGGCCAACCCATCCGGGCCCGCGGGCCTGCCAACATGAGCCAACACAGCCAGTTCCGACTGCTCGGCGCGCGCCGTTTCGCCCCGTTCTTCTGGACCCAGTTCCTGGGGGCGATGAATGACAATGTCTTCAAGGTCGCCTTCACCTCGCTGGTGACCTATCACACGGCGCTGTTCGAGGGCGTGGACGCCCGCAGCGCCGCGTTCCTGATCTCGGCGATCTTCATCGCGCCGTTCGTGCTGTTTTCCGCGACCAGCGGGCAGATCGCCGACAAGATCGAGAAGTCGCGCCTGATCCGGCTGGTGAAATCGCTCGAGATCGCCATCATGGCGCTGGGCTGCGCCGGCTTTGCCTGGCACAGCGCCACGCTGCTCTATACGGGCACGTTCCTGATGGGCCTGCATTCCACGCTGTTCGGGCCGGTCAAGTTCGCCTACCTGCCGCAGCACCTCGATGAATCCGAACTGGTCGGCGGCAATGGCCTGGTCGAGATGGGTACGTTTGTCGCCATCCTGCTCGGCACGCTGCTCGGCGGCGAACTGGCGGGGCTGGAGCAGGGCGGCAAGCTGATCGGGCCGCTCTACGTAGGCGTGGCCTGCGTCGGCCTGGCCGTGGCCGGGCGCGTCGTGTCCGGCGGCGTGCCGGTGTCGCCCGCGCCGCAGCCTGAACTGCGCATCAACTGGAACCCGTTCACGGAGACCTGGCGCAACCTGATGCTGGCGCGCGAGAACCGCACGGTCTTCCTGAGCCTCCTGGGCATTTCGTGGCTGTGGTTCCTGGGCGCGACTTTCCTGACCTCGTTCTTCAGCTTTGCCAAGGACGTGCTGGGCGGCGACCAGAACGTGGTGACCCTGCTGCTGGCGGTGTTCTCGGTGGGCATCGGCATCGGTTCGCTGCTGTGCGAGCGGCTGTCGGGCCGGCATGTCGAGATCGGCCTGGTGCCGTTCGGCTCGATCGGCATGACCGTGTTCGCGGTGGACCTGTACTTCGCCAGCCACGGGCAGGCAAGCGGCACGCTGACAGGCATTGGCGGCTTCCTTGCGGATCCGCGCCACTGGCGCGTGCTGGCCGACCTGCTGCTGCTGGCGATGTTCGGCGGCTTCTACAGCGTGCCGCTGTATGCGCTGATCCAGAGCCGCAGCGCGCCGACGCACCGTGCGCGCATCATTGCCGCCAACAACATCCTGAATAGTTTCTTCATGATCGGCGCATCGCTGCTTGGCGTGGCGCTGACCCAGGCTGGCTTCAGCATTCCCGAGCTGTTCCTGGTCGTGGGCCTGCTCAATGCGCTGGTGGCGATCTACATCTATTCGCTGGTGCCCGAGTTCCTGCTGCGCTTCGTGGCCTGGATCCTGGTGCATACGGTGTACCGGCTGCGGCGCGTGAATGCCGAGCGCATTCCGGCCGACGGCCCGGCCGTGCTGGTCTGCAACCACGTCAGTTTTGCGGACGCGGTGGTGCTGATGGCGGCCAGTCCGCGCCCGGTGCGGTTCGTGATGGACCATCACATCTTCAAGGTGCCGCTGATGTCGTGGTTCTTCCGCCAGGCCCGGGCGATTCCGATCGCGCCCGCGCACGAAGATCCGGCGCTGCTGGCCAAGGCCTACGATGACGTGGCTGCAGCCTTGCAGGATGGCGACCTGGTCTGCATCTTCCCGGAAGGCAAGATTACCGCTTCGGGCGAGATCAACGCCTTCAAGCAGGGCGTGCAGCAGATCATTCAGCGTACGCCGGTGCCCGTGGTGCCGATGGCGTTGCGCGGCCTGTGGGGCAGCTTCTTCTCGCGCAAGGGCGGGGCGGCCATGACCAAGCCGTTCCGGCGCGGCATCCTGAGCCGCCTGGAGCTTGTCGTGGGCGAACCGGTAGCGCCGGAACTCGCCACGCCGGAAAGCCTGCAACAGATGGTCACCGCCCTGCGCGGCGAATGGCGCTAGCCGGCGCCCCGTCCCGTCGCAATCACCGCCATGCTCACGCTCTATACCTTTGGCCCGGCCTTCGGCCTGCCCGACGCCAGCCCTTTCGTCACCAAGGCCGAAATGCTGCTCAAGCTGGCCGGGCTGCCTTACCAGACCCGGCGCGGCAGCCTGCGGCGCGCGCCCAAGGGCAAGCTGCCCTACCTGGACGACATGGGCCGCATCGTGGCCGATTCGACGCTGATCCGCTGGCACATCGAGAAGACGTACCACATCGACTTCGACGCCGGCCTGACGCCCGCCGAATGCGGCGTAGCCTGGGCGGCGGAAAAGCTGATGGAGGACAACCTGTACTGGGCGGTGGCGCGCGTACGCTGGCTCGACGAAGCCAACTTCGAGCGTGGCCCGGCGCAGTTCTTCCGCGGCGTGCCGGCACCGGCGCGCGGGCTGGTCGAGCGGCTGGTGCGTCACAAGGTGCGCCGCACGCTCTGGAACCAGGGGCTGGGCCGGCATAGCGAAGAGGAACTGGTGGCGCTGGCCAACAAGGGGGTCACATCGATCGCGGATATCCTCGGCAATCGGCCGTACCTGATGGGCGAGCGTCCGTGCGGCGCCGATGCAACGCTGTTCGCGTTTGCCGCCAGCCTGCTGTGCCCGGTGTTCGACACGCCGATCCGCACCGCCGCGGAGGGGCATGCCAACCTGGTCGCCTACGTGGCGCGCATGCGCGAGGAGTTCTATCCGGATTTCGAACCGGACGCCGTGCAGCAGGGCGAACTGTCGCGCCGCTGAGCGGCAGGCGGGGCGCAGAAGGGGAGGCATTGGCCTTACAATGTAGGCCGTCCCCAATTCCTGTGCGGTTTCCATCATGTCCGGCAATTCCCTTGGCCTGCTCTTCACTGTCACCACGTTCGGCGAATCGCACGGGCCCGCAATCGGCGCGGTGGTGGATGGCTGCCCGCCGGGCATGGCGCTGACCGAGGCCGATATCCAGGGCGACCTGGACCGCCGCAAGCCGGGCACGTCGCGGCATGTCACGCAGCGCAAGGAACCGGACCAGGTCGAGATCCTCTCGGGCGTGTTCGAAGGCAAGACCACCGGCACGCCGATCTGCCTGCTGATCCGCAACACCGACCAGCGCAGCAAGGACTACGGCAACATCGTCGAGACCTTCCGTCCGGGACATGCCGACTACACCTACTGGCAGAAGTACGGCATCCGCGACCACCGCGGCGGCGGCCGCTCGTCGGCGCGCCTGACCGCGCCGGTGGTGGCGGCGGGGGCCGTGGCCAAGAAGTGGCTGCGCGAACATTTCGGCACGGAGATCCGCGGTTATATGTCGCAGCTCGGCGAGATCGAGGTGCCGTTCAGCGACTGGTCGCATGTGCAGGAGAACCCGTTCTTCGCCGCCAATGCGGACATCGTGCCGGAACTCGAAACGTATATGGACGCGCTGCGCCGCGACGGCGATTCGGTCGGCGCGCGTATCGAGGTGGTCGCCAGCAATGTGCCGGTGGGCCTGGGCGAGCCGCTGTTCGACCGGCTCGACGCCGATATCGCGCATGCCATGATGGGCCTCAACGCGGTCAAGGGCGTAGAGATCGGTGCCGGCTTCGGCAGCGTGGCCCAGCGCGGCAGCGAGCATGGCGACGAACTGACCGCACAGGGCTTCCGCAGCAACAACGCGGGCGGCATTCTGGGCGGCATTTCCACGGGCCAGGACATCACCGTGTCGCTCGCGATCAAGCCGACTTCCAGCATCCGCACGCCGCGCGAGTCCATCGACAAGGCCGGCAATGCGGCGACCGTCGAGACCTTCGGCCGCCACGACCCGTGCGTGGGCATCCGCGCCACGCCGATCGCCGAGGCGCTGCTGGCGCTGGTGCTGGTCGATCACGCGCTGCGCCATCGTGCCCAGTGCGGTGACGTCAAGGTGGACACGCCGCGCATTCCCGCGCAGGCACCCGGCCAGCCGGGCTGAGTTGGGCGCGGCGCCCAAGACCGTCGCCGGCATTCCGGCGCGGCCTGACTACGGCCGCTTCGGTCTCTTCTACCTGGGGTACTACGGCTACGTCGGCGTGATCTCGCCGTTCGTCAGCCTGTTCTTCGCCGCGCGCGGCTTTACGCCGGTGCAGATCGGCGTGCTGATGGCCTCGTTCCAGTTCAGCCGCATCCTCGGGCCCTACGCATGGGGCTGGCTGTCGGACATGATGCACACGCGCGTGCGCATCCTGCGGCTGACGGCGGTCGGTTCACTGGTCGCTTTTCTGGCGCTGCCGGCCGTACACAGCTATGGCGGCATGATGGCGATGATGGTCGCCATCAGTTTCATCTCGAGCGCGATGTCGCCGCTTGGCGATGCGCTGACCATTTCCACGCTGCGCCGCTACGGTGCCTTCGACCACCGTTACGGCCGCATCCGCATGTTCGGCTCGGTGGGCTTCATTGCCGCAGTGCTGGCGGGCGGCGCGCTGTTCCAGCAACTCGGCATGCAGGCCTTCCCATGGGTGGCCAGCACCATGCTGGCGATCCTGATGGCGATGGTGTTCGGCATGCGCGATGCGCCCGACGAAGGCCCGCGCGTGCGTCCGCCACCCGCGTTGCCGCTGCTGCGCCGGCCCGATGTGGCCTGGTTTTTCGCGTCCGCCTTTCTGATGATGTTCGCGCACGCGGCGCTGTACGTGTTCTATTCGCTCTACCTGGAGCGGCTCGGCTATAGCAAGTTCGCGATCGGCGTGATGTGGACCATCGGCGTAGTGGCGGAGATCGTCTTCTTCTACTTTCAGGGGCGGCTGTTCGCGCGCGTGCCGCTGGGGACGATCCTGGCCGGCACGTTCCTGCTGGCCACGGTGCGGTTTGGCCTGACCGGCTACTTCCCTGAAGCCCTGTGGCTGATGGCGGCTGTGCAGGTGCTGCATGCAGCGACCTTTGCCGCGCACCACAGCGCCAGCCTCAAACGCTTGCAGCACTGGTTCGCCGGGCCGCTGCAAGGCCGTGGGCAGGCGCTGTACACGGGGATTTCCTATGGCGTCGGCGGCACGCTCGGCGGGCTGGTGATGGGCTGGACCTGGAAGGTACTGGCGCCCGCGCACACGTTTGGCCTGGCGGCGGCCGCGGCAGCTGCCGGCGCGGTGTGCGCTTTGATGAGTTTCCGCGGTGGTCCGGCCGTGCCGGCCGCGATTCAGGCCAATTCGGCAGCCACGCGTTCCGCGATGGCCAGCGACGAGGTCAGCCCCGGCGACTCGATGCCGAACAGGTGAACCAGTCCCGGCACGCCGTGCGCGGCCGGGCCGTCGATGCGGAAGTCGGCCGCGACCTCGTGCGGGCCGCTGATCTTTGGCCGGATACCGGCATAGCCCGGCTGCAGCGCACTGTCGGCAAGGCCCGGCCAATAGCGGCGGACCTCATCGTAGAAGCTGTCCGCGTCGGCGGGGTCGACGCTGTATTCGATCTCGTCGATCCAGCGCACGTTCGGACCAAAGCGCGCCTGGCCACCCATGTCCAGCGTCAGGTGGACGCCAAGTCCTGCGGCTTCGGGCACCGGATAGATCAGCCGCGAGAACGGCGCGCGGCCGGCCAGCGTGAAATAGCAGCCCTTGGCGTAGTACTGCGGTGGAATCAAGGCGTCCGGCATGCCGTCGAGACGTCGCGCCAGCTCTGGCGCGGTCAGCCCGGCAGCGTTGACGACCGTCCTCGCCAGCAGCGTGGTGCTGCCGCCATCCTCATTCCCAACCTCGAGTTCGATGCCTGCGGAAGTGATCGCACCGCGCAGCACCGGTGATTGCACCGCCAGCATCGCGCCGGCGTTCTCGGCGTCGCCGAGCAGGGCGGTCATCAGCCCGTGACTGTCGATGATGCCGGTGGAAGGTGAGAGCAGGGCGGCGTGGCACTGCAGTTGCGGTTCCAGTGCCTGCGCTTCGGCGCGCGTCAGGAAGCGCAGGTCATGCACGCCATTGGCCGCGGCCTTGGCGCGGATGCCTTCCAGCGTGGCCACCTGCGTTTCGCTCGTGGCCACGATCAGCTTGCCGCAGCGCTGGTGCGCGACATGGTGGGACGCGCAGTATTCGTACAGCATTTCCTTGCCGCGCACGCACAGTTCGGCCTTGAGCGAGCCGGCCGGGTAATAGATCCCGGCGTGGATGACCTCGCTGTTGCGCGCGCTGGTGATCGTGCCAAAGGCGTTCTCGGCCTCCAGGATGATGACTTCGCGCCCGTTCATCGCCAGCGCCCTGGCCACCGCCAGCCCCACGACGCCCGCGCCGATCACGACGCAATCCACGTTATCCATCTTCTTTCCTCAGTTCAGTTTGATGCCGTTTCCGATTGCCGCTTGGCCACGTTCAGGCCAGGGGCAGGCCCAGCCGCTGCGCGGCGGCGCTCAGGTGCTGAAGCGCTGCTTCCCGCGCGGCGGCCGGGCTGCCGCTGGCGATCGCTTCCGCCAGTGCGGCATGCTCCAGATCCGCGGCCCGCGCGGCGCCGCTTTCTGCCCGCAACCGGGCCGTGTTTTCCCAGGCGCGCTGGCGCGCGGCCAGCATCTGCTGGCTCACGAAATCGGTAAGCCCGGTGAAGCAGGGGTTGTGCGCGGCCTGGGCAATCGCGTGGTGGAAAGCGATATCGGCGGCGGCCGCGGCAGCGAAGTCCGCGGCGTGATCCTGCATGGCGGCAAGGGCCGCGCGAATCTGCCGCAGGTCGGCGTCGGTACGGCGCGCCGCCGCCATTTCGGCACAGGCGGTTTCCACCACCATGCGCAGTTCGAACAACTGGGGCAGGCTGGGGCCGCCGTCCGGGGCGCTCGCGACACGCCACGCCTGCCCGCCCGGCGTGTCCGAGACGTAGGCGCCGGCGCCTTTGCGCGTCACCAGGATCCCGTCCGCCTTCAGCAGGGCGATGGCCTCGCGCACGATCGGGCGGCTGACGCCAAACGTGGTGGCGAGCGCGGACTCGGCAGGCAGCCGCGCACCGGCGGAGAACCGGCCCGCGGCAATCTCTTCGCGCAGCGACTGGGCGATGCGGTTGGCCAGCGAGGCCGGGCGTTGAAGGATGTCCACCATGATAGATGTCAGGCTGTCAGACAGATTATGGCGAATATTGCCGATCACCGGTGCCGCCGTCAAGGGGTGGGCCATCTGAAAAATCGGCTCAATCTTTCCGGATATCGGTCGATATGAATCGGGTGACGAACGCTGCTCAATGGGCGGGCGTCAGATCCCTGGCCAGTCCCTGGCCACATTGCATGCCGGAACAATCATGATCGATCTCTCTCCCAACGATCTTCCCGTGGGGGCGCCGTTGCCCTGGTCGCTGCTGGATGGCGAAGGCAATCTCGTGCTGGGCAGCGGCAACGTCATCCCCGATGTCCGGGACCTGGCACTGGTGTTCCGCCATGGCCTGCTGTGCCGCCAGGAGGCCGATTCGGGCGAGCATCCCCCGGCCGATCTGCCGCCGCCGGGGCCGCTGGGCCTGCAGGTCGGGACGCTGCTGCACGTCAAGCAGCCGGGGGACAGCGGCCGCGCTGCGGCCAGCCGCCTGATCGGCTTCGTCGACCAGGGCCTGTTTGTGACGTGGCCGCAGCTGGGTGGCCGTGACTTGGTGGTGCAGGCCGGCGACACGCTGCTGCTGCGCGGCTTCTCGGGGCGTGTCATCCATAGCTTTACGTCGACCGTCACGGCGGTGTGCCGCAGTCCGTTCCGCTACCTGGTGCTGTCGGCACCGGCGCAGCTCGACCAGATGCCGGTGCGCAAGGCTGCGCGCGTGCCAACCCGGCTCGCCGCCTACATGACGCAGTCGCAGGACGGCGATCACGACACGTTTTCCGTGGATCTCGCGAACGGCGCCGCGCGCCTGGTGATGGTGTCGGATCTCAGTACGGGCGGGGCGCTGGTACAGGCATCCGGGCCGGCACCCGCCGTCGGCAGCCGGGTTCAGCTGCGCTTTCGCTTGCGCACCGCGTCGATCGACAGCGAAATCCTTGCGGATGCCCTGGTCGTGGCCGAAGGTCATGGGGATGCCGACTACCCGGCGTTCGGCATTGCCTTCGACGTCCTCGGCGAGCGCGAGATGACGCTGCTGCAGTGCTTCATCTACGAGCAACTGCTGCTTGGCAGCGGCCTGTCGGTCTAGGGCGGCGCTGTTTTTCCACTTCAAACCAAACAAAAGAGGCACCCGAAGGTGCCTCTTTTGCATGGCGGCCCGGCGCATGGCCGGGCAGGTCTCTTACATGTTCACGTAGTTCGGACCGCCGCCGCCTTCCGGCGTGACCCACACGATATTCTGCGTCGGGTCCTTGATGTCGCAGGTCTTGCAGTGCACGCAGTTCTGCGCATTGATCTGCAGGCGTTCCTTGCCCGAGGTCTCGTCCTGCACGAACTCGTACACGCCGGCCGGGCAGTAGCGGCTTTCGGGGCCGGCGAACTTTTCCCAGTTGACGTTGACCGGCACGCTGGCGTCCTTCAGCGTCAGGTGGGCCGGCTGGTTCTCTTCGTGGTTGGTGTTGCTGATGAACACCGAGCTCAGGCGGTCGAAGGTCAGCTTGCCATCCGGCTTCGGGTAGACGATCTTCTCGCACTCGGCCGCCGGCTTCAGGTAGACGTGGTCGGGCTTGGTGCGGTGGATGGTCCAGGGCGGGTTGCGGATGCCGAGCTTCGGCAGCAGCCACTGCTCGATGCCGGTCATCAGCGTGGCCGTGGTGCGGCCCTTCTTGAACCACTGCTTGAAGTTCTTGGCCTGCAGCAATTCCTTGTACAGCCAGCTCTGTTCGAAGGCAGCCGGGTAGGCGCTCAGCTCGTCGCCCTGGCGGCCGGCCTGCAGCGCGTCATAGGCGGCTTCGGCGGCCAGCATGCCGGTCTTGATGGCGGCGTGGCTGCCCTTGATGCGCGAGGCGTTCAGGTAGCCGGCGTCGCAGCCGACCAGCGCGCCGCCCGGGAACACGGTCTTGGGCAGCGACAGCAGGCCGCCGGCGGTGATGGCGCGCGCGCCGTAGCTGAGGCGCTTGCCGCCTTCGAAGTACTTGCGGATCTCCGGATGCGTCTTGAAGCGCTGGAATTCCTCGAACGGGGACAGCCACGGATTGGTGTAGTCCAGGCCGACGACGAAGCCGACCGCGACCTTGTTGTCTTCCATGTGGTACAGGAAGGAGCCGCCGTAGGTCGCCGGATCCAGCGGCCAGCCGGCCGTGTGGACCACCAGGCCGGGCTGGTGCTTGGCCGGGTCGATCTCCCACAGTTCCTTGATGCCGATGCCGTAGCTCTGCGGATCCTTGCCGGTGTCGAGCTTGTACTTCGCGATCAGCTGCTTGCCGAGGTGGCCGCGCGCGCCTTCGGCGAAGATGGTGTACTTGGCATGCAGTTCCATGCCGAGCTGGAAGTTATCGGTGGGCTCGCCGTCCTTGCCGATGCCCATATTGCCGGTCGCCACGCCCTTGACCGAGCCGTCTTCGTTGTAGAGCACTTCGGCGGCCGGGAAGCCGGGGAAGATTTCCACGCCGAGCGCTTCGGCCTGCTGGCCGAGCCAGCGCGTGACGTTGGACAGGCTGACAATGTAGTTGCCGTGGTTGTGGAAGCATTCCGGCAACAGCGCGTTCGGGGTGCCCTTGGAGCCCGATTCGTTGAGGAACAGGAACTTGTCCTCGGTGACAGGCTGGTTCAGCGGCGCGCCCAGTTCCTTCCAGTCCGGGAACAGTTCATTGAGCGCGCGCGGGTCCATGATGGCGCCCGACAGGATGTGCGCGCCAGGCTCGGAGCCCTTCTCGAGCACGCACACGTTGACGTCGTTGCCTTTCTCCTGCGCAAGTTGCTTCAGGCGGATGGCCGTGGCCAGGCCGGCGGGGCCGCCGCCGACGATGACCACATCGTATTCCATGGCCTCGCGTGGCCCGAACTGCTCCAGGAGTTGCTGCTGATCCATTGTCTCTAACCCTCTGTTTCTTGGCGCCTTGCCTGCAATTGTGGAAACTGCCTTGTCTGTTCGTATGGAACCGGCTGCTTGCAAAGGACGCCAGGACACGCAGTTCCGCGCGTTTTCCCTCTTTCCCTTTACGGGCCAAGTTCTTAGAATCTCCGGCATTGTCCGGGACTCGTCACCCTCAGGCAAGGATTTTTTTGGAACGGTCGTTCTTTTTTTTGGTATTCTGCCTTCCAGTCCTCATTAGGCAGGGTACGCCACACGGTCACCACGGTCTACGGTCAGGCCAGCACGCGGGGTAGATATGGGTTTGTCGATCAATCTGGAAGGCAAGGTCGCGCTCGTGACCGGTGCCTCGAGCGGGCTGGGCTCGCGTTTTGCAACCGTTCTTGCCGCCGCCGGCGCCAAGGTGGTGCTGGCTTCGCGCCGCACGGAACGCCTGAAGGAGCTGCGCGCATCGATCGAGGCCGATGGCGGCAGCGCCCATGTGGTGCGCCTGGACGTGACCGATCCGGCCAGCATCCGGGCGGCCGTGGCACATGCGGAAACCGAAGCGGGCGCCATCGATATCCTCGTCAATAATTCCGGTGTCTCCACGACGCAGAAGCTGACGGATGTCACCGCCGAAGACTTCGATTTCGTCTTCAACACCAACACCCGCGGCGCTTTCTTCGTCGCTCAGGAAGTGGCCAAGCGCATGATGGCGCGTGCCAAGGGTGCCGAGAAGAACGGCAACCCGCTGCCGCAGGCGCGCATCATCAATGTCGCCTCGGTGGCGGGCCTGAAGGTGTTGTCGCAGATCGGCATCTACTGCATGAGCAAGGCGGCGGTGGTGCATATGACCAAGGCCATGGCGCTCGAATGGGCGCGCCATGGCATCAATGTCAACGCGATCTGCCCCGGCTATATCGATACCGACATCAACCACCACCACTGGGACACCGATGCCGGCCAGAAACTGATCCAGATGCTGCCGCGCAAGCGCCTGGGCAAGCCCGAAGATCTCGACGGCCTGCTGTTGCTGCTGTCTTCGGACCAGTCGCAGTTCATCAACGGCGCCGTGATCACCGCCGACGACGGCATGGTCTGAGCGCGCCCAGGCGCCGCACTGCCGCTGCACTGCGGCTGCGCTGCCCTCGGCCAAAAGCCGAAGGGCAGTGAAAGGGTTTCGATTATCCAGGGCTTATCCGGTCCCCCTGGGCGATATTCGAGCGCGGCTTCCATACCCGTGGCAATAAAACCCGACAAAGCGCGGGCCAGTCTTGGCATAATCCGCCATGTTTTCTGATTAAGTCTTTACATACAAATAAGCTGCGGTGGCCGTCTGGCCCGAGCAGCCCGGACCGGAGGCCGGGGAGATGGAGCAACAAGAGCAGGCACGGCGCGACGCCGTGCCGCAACACGTCGTCGATTCCGCGGTCATCCCGCAGGCGGCAGACGAGGCGCAGGACGCCGAATTCCGGGTTTCGCCCCGCGTCGAGGACTGGATCGGCGTGATCGTGATGGTGCTGCTGGTCTGCATCACCTTCGCCAACGTGGTGGTCCGCTACTTCACCGACGAGTCCTTTGCCTGGACCGAGGAATTTTCGGTTTTCCTGATGATCGTGCTGGCGCTCGTCGCCGGCAGCGCGGCCGTGGCGCGCGACCGCAATATCCGCATCGAATTCTTCTTCGAGCGCGGCAGCCAGGCGCGGCAGAAGCGGCTGGCCATCCTGTCGGCGCTGGCCGTCGCCGTGATGTTCATCGCGCTGGCCATATTGGGCGCCCGCATTACGTGGGATGAGTACACCTTCGGCGAAACCTCGCCGGGCATCGGCGTGCCGAGTTGGTGGTATTCGGTCTGGCTGCCCGTGCTGTCGGCGGGGATCGCGCTGCGCGCGTTCGGGCTGATGGCGCGCAATGTGCGCGCGCTCAAGGCGCTGCATGCCGCCCGCAACGAACAGGTGGGGCAAGTGCAATGACGCTGATCGCCATCATCCTGTTCGTGGTCTTTATCGGCCTGATGCTGCTGGGCGTGCCCATCGGCGTGTCGCTGGGGCTGGGCGGCCTGGTTGCCATCGGCCTGTCCAATCTCGATACCCAGATGTTCGGCCTGCTGGCCGTGCCGCAGAACTTCTACGCGGGCCTGGCCAAGTATCCGCTGCTGGCCATCCCCATGTTCGTGCTGGTCGGCTCGATTTTCGATCGCTCCGGCGTGGCGCAGCGGCTGGTGACGTTCGCCATCGCCATCGTCGGCCGCGGTCCGGGCATGCTGCCGCTGGTGGCGATCCTGGTGGCGATGTTTCTGGGTGGCATTTCGGGCTCTGGTCCCGCCAACGCGGCGGCGGTCGGCGGCGTGATGATCGCGGCGATGTCGCGGGCCGGCTATCCGGGCTCATACAGCGCGGCGGTGGTTGGCGCGGCCGCGGCGACCGATATCCTGATCCCGCCCTCGGTGGCCTTCATCATCTACAGCGTGCTGGTGCCGGGCGCCTCGGTGCCGGCGCTGTTCGCGGCCGGCATGGTCCCTGGCGTGCTGGCCGGCGTGGCGCTGATCGTGCCGGCGGTGTGGCTCGCACGCAAGCACAATATGGGCGCGATCGAAGCCGCGCTGCCGCGCCCGCCGTTCTGGAAGAGCCTGCGCGAGGCGGCCTGGGGCCTGGTGGCGCCGTTCCTGATCCTGGGCGGCATGCGCGCCGGCTGGTTCACGCCGACCGAGGCCGCGGTGGTGGCGGTGGTCTACGGCCTGTTCGTGGGCATGGTGATCTACCGCAGCATCGGCATGAAGGACCTGTTCGTGATCTTCCAGGAGGCGGCCGAGACCTCGGCTGTGATCCTGCTGGTGGTCGCGCTGGCGGGCATCTTCGCTTATGCGCTCTCCACACTGGGGGTGATCGATCCGCTCGCGAACGCCATCGCCAACTCCGGGCTGGGCGAATATGGCGTGCTGGCGCTGATCGTGCTGCTGCTGATGACGGTGGGCATGTTCCTCGATGGCATCTCGATCTTCCTGATCTTCGTGCCGCTGCTGCTGCCGATCGCCAACGCCTTCCACTGGAACCCGGTATGGTTCGGCGTGGTGCTGACGCTGAAGGTGGCGTTGGGCCAGTTCACGCCGCCACTGGCCGTGAACCTGATGGTGTCGTGCCGGATTGCCCGTGTGCGCATGGAAGAGACCGTGCCCTGGGTGATCTGGATGCTGCTGGCGATGTTCATCGCCATGCTGATGGTGCTGGCCTACCCGCCGCTGGCCACCTGGCTGCCGGACTACCTGGGCTACTGATTTTTGCTACGACAAACCTGCGACAAACAACAAGCAACGATTCCCAAGAGGAGAGACCTGATGAAACGCCGTGCCCTGATGCTGTCGATCGCTGCCACGATCGCTGCCTCCGCCTTTGCGCCCGCTGCCACCATGGCCCAGACCTACAAGCCGGAGTACAAGATGTCGCTGGTGCTCGGCCCGGCCTTCCCATGGGGCAAGGGCGGCGAGATCTGGGCTGACCTGGTCAAGCAGCGCACCAACGGCCGCATCAACATCAAGCTGTACCCTGGTACCTCGCTGGTGGCCGGCGACCAGACGCGCGAGTTCTCGGCGATCCGCCAGGGCGTGATCGACATGGCCGTGGGCTCGACCATCAACTGGTCGCCGCAGGTCAAGGAACTGAACCTGTTCTCGCTGCCGTTCCTGATGCCCGACTACAAGGCGCTCGATGCCCTGACCCAGGGCGAAGTCGGCAAGCAGATCTTCACGACGCTGGAAAAGGCCGGCGTGGTGCCGCTGGCCTGGGGCGAGAACGGTTTCCGCGAGGTCTCCAATTCCAAGAAGGAAATCCGCAAGCCGGACGACCTCAAGGGCATGAAGCTGCGCGTGGTAGGTTCGCCGCTGTACATCGAGACCTTCAACGCGCTGGGCGCCAACCCGACCCAGATGAGCTGGGCCGATGCGCAGCCGGCCATGGCCTCGGGCGCCGTGGATGGCCAGGAAAACCCGCAGTCGGTGTTCGCGGCGGCCAAGCTGTACACGGTGGGCCAGAAGTTCGTGACCACCTGGGGCTATGTGGCCGACCCGCTGATCTTCGTGGTCAACAAGCAGATCTGGGAAAGCTGGACGCCGGCTGACCGCGAGATCGTCAGGCAAGCCGCCATCGACGCCGGCAAGCAGGAAATCGCGCTGGCCCGCAAGGGCCTGGCCGAGCCGGGCGCGCCGGCGTGGAAGGACATGGAAGGTCATGGCGTCAAGGTCACGCACCTGACCCCGGCCGAGCACGATGCCTTCCGCAAGGCGACCGCCAAGGTCTACGACAAGTGGAAGAAGCAGATTGGCGCGGACCTGGTGACCAAGGCGGAAGCCTCGATCGCCAAGCGCTAAATCAACGGACAGGCCCGCCGGCAACGGCGGGCCTGTTGCTTTGGAGACCGTGATGAAGCACGTCTATACGGCGGTCATGCCGATCCGCTGGGGCGACATGGACGCGATGGGCCATGTCAACAACACCGTGTATTTCCAGTACATGGAGCAGGCGCGCATCGAGTGGTTTGCATCGCTCGGTCGCGGCGGCAAGGATGCGACCGGGCAGGGGCCGGTCATCATCAATGCCCACATGACGTTCCTGAAGCAGTTGCGCTATCCGGGCACGATCGAATGCCGCGTTTATGCGGGGCAGCTTGGGCGCACGAGCTTCGAGACGCGCATGGAGATCGTGCGTACCGACATGCCCGATGTCATATGGGCCGAAGGTGGCGCCAAGGTGGTGTGGTGCGACTATGCGGCGGAGAAGTCAGTGCCGGTGCCTGCGGAGATCCGGGCGATCATCGAAGCATGATGTGCTGAAGTTTGCCGGGGAGAAACCCTCCCCGAATCCGGTCTCAGTGGTTCACCAACCGCTGCACCAGATCGACCGACGTACTGGCCCCATATTTCTTCATCAGCCGCGCCCGATAAATATCGACCGTACGCGGGCTGATTGCCAGCAGCTTGCCTATTTGCTTGCTGGTCTTGCCTTCCACGAGTTGCGCTGCAATGTCGCGCTCGCGCGCGGTCAGCTCGGCCGTGACCTGGCGCTTCTGCGACAGGTCCTCGAACGTCCAGATGCCGGCGCCGAGCGGCTGCGAGCGGTCCAGCGAGCGGCCGGTGACGTGGCACCAGAACAGCTCGCCGCCTGCGCGCTTCATGATCCGTTCGTCCGAATACATGCCGCGCTTGTTCATGATCGGCACGATGCGCGCGCCGGTGCGCTCGAATTCGTCGGCCGTAGGGTAGAGCACCTGGAATGATTCGCCGATCAGCGCCTGCCGCGTGGTGCCGAAGATGCGGCAGACTTCGTCGTTGCAGTCCTCGATCATGCGCTCGCGGGACAGCACCAGGCCCACGGGGGCGAGCTGGAAAGCGGTCTGGTAATCGATGGCGGGCATCTACTTATGTATTTTTACGTAATGGCGTAGGTGGCGCGGCTTGCGTATCCTTTCGGTCGGACGAGAACGCGGCGCCCGCCGCCGATTGTACCGTTACAATTTCCTTGCGTCGTCCGCCGCACAACCCGGCGGCGGGTCAGGCGACAGGGGACTACCGAGGAAGGAGCGAAGCATGAACAAGGTCTACGCCAGCGCCGCGGAGGCGCTTGCAGGCGTCGTCCGCGACGGCCAGACGATCGCCGTGGGCGGTTTCGGCCTGTGCGGCATTCCCGAGGCACTGATCGCCGCGCTGCGCGACACCGGTGTCAAACAACTGACCTGCATCTCCAACAACGCCGGCGTGGACGGCTTCGGCCTGGGCCAGCTGCTGGCCACGCGCCAGATCAAGAAGATGATTTCGTCCTACGTGGGCGAGAACAAGGAGTTCGAGCGCCAGTACCTGGCCGGCGAACTCGAGCTCGAATTCACGCCGCAGGGCACGCTGGCCGAGAAGCTGCGCGCCGGCGGCTCGGGCATCCCGGCCTTCTTCACCAAGACCGGCGTGGGCACGGTCGTGGCCGAAGGCAAGGAAATCCGCGAATTCGACGGCGAAAAGTACGTGATGGAGCGTTCGCTGACCGCCGACGTGGCGCTGGTCAAGGCATACAAGGCCGACAAGGCCGGCAACCTGGTGTTCCGCCGCACCGCGCGCAACTTCAACCCGATGTGCGCCATGGCTGGCAAATTCACCATTGCCGAGGTCGAGCACATCGTCGAAACCGGCGAACTGGACCCGGACGAGATCCACCTGGCTGGTATCTTCGTCAAGCGCCTGGTGCTGAACACCACCCCCGAGAAACGCATCGAGCAGCGCACCGTGCGTGCCGCCAAGTAAGAGGGAGAGACATCATGGCATGGACACGTGACGAAATGGCCGCTCGCGCGGCGAGCGAGCTGCAGGACGGTTTCTACGTCAACCTGGGTATCGGCCTGCCGACCCTGGTGGCCAACTGGGTCCCGGAAGGCATGGAGGTGTGGCTGCAGTCGGAAAATGGCCTGCTTGGCATCGGCCCGTTCCCGACCGAGGACGAAGTCGACGCCGACATGATCAACGCCGGCAAGCAGACCGTGACGACGCTGCCGGGCTCGTCGATCTTCTCGTCGGCCGATTCCTTCGCGATGATCCGCGGCGGCCATATCAACCTGGCCATCCTGGGCGCGATGCAGGTCAGCGAGAAGGGCGACCTGGCCAACTGGATGATCCCGGGCAAGATGGTCAAGGGCATGGGCGGCGCGATGGACCTGGTCGCCGGCGTCGGCCGCGTGGTGGTGCTGATGGAACACACCGCCAAGAAGAAGGACGGCACCGAGGACATCAAGATCCTGAAGGAATGCAACCTGCCGCTGACCGGCGTGGGCGTGGTCAACCGCATCATCACCGACCTGGGCGTCATCGATGTGACGGCCGACGGCCTGAAGCTGGTGGAAACCGCCCCGGGCGTGAGCCGCGAGGAAATCCAGAGCAAGACCGGCGCGCCGCTGCTGTAAGCGCCTCAGCCGGATGCAAAAAGCCCCGCTTCGCAGCGGGGCTTTTTGCGTTGCGCGGTGTCAGGCTTACTGCGCGACCCAGCCGCCGTCCATGTTCCAGATTGCGCCGCGCACCTGGCGTGCCGCCTCCGAAGACAGGAACACCGCCAGCGCGCCGAGTTCCTCGGGCGTGACGAACTGGCCCGACGGCTGCTTCTCGATCACCAGCTCGCGCTTGGCCTGCTCGACCGGGATGCCTTCCTTCTGCGCGCGCGCATCGACCTGCTTCTGTACCAGCGGCGTCAGCACCCAGCCCGGGCAGATGGCATTGGCCGTGACACCGGTCTGCGCGGTTTCCAACGCGGTGACCTTGGTCAGGCCGACGATGCCGTGCTTGGCCGCCACATAGGCGGATTTCTGCGCCGACGCCACCAGCCCGTGGGTCGAAGCGACATTGATGATGCGGCCCCAGTTCTTCTGCTTCATGCCGGGCAATGCCAGGCGCGTGGTGTGAAAGGCCGAGGTCAGGTTGATGGCGATGATCGCGTCCCAGCGGTCGGTCGGGAAGTCCTCGATATTCGCCACGAACTGGATCCCCGCGTTATTGACGAGGATATCGGCGCCGCCGAACTCGGTCTCGGCATAGCGCATCATGTCCTCGATCTCGGACGACTTGCTCATGTCCGCGCCGTGGTAGCCCACCTTGATGCCGGCGCCGGCCTGCGCGATCTCGCGCTTTGCGTCCTCCACGTCACCAAAGCCGTTGGCGATAATGTTGGCGCCTTGTGCCGCTAGTGCCTGCGCGATGCCGAGTCCGATGCCGCTGGTCGAGCCAGTTACCAGTGCCGTCTTGCCTTTGAGCATGTAAGCCTCCGTCGAGATCGAGAGAATGGGTGGCCGGATGCGTCCGGCCGAATCGCGTCGCGATCGCCGCAGTGCTGCGGCCGACGCAGTGGACTTGTGCAGTGGCATTGTAACCGCTGCGGCGTACAATCCTGCTTTGCTCAACCTCCGGCAACGCCCGTGCGGCGGCCGGTTCGTCAGGGAGTTCAGATGTCTGTCAGTCCGCGCCTCGGCTTTGTTCAGTGCATCAGTCCGGCGGGCCTGCACCGCATGGCTTACCACGAATGGGGCGATCCGGCCAATCCGCGCGTGCTGATGTGCGTGCACGGCCTGACGCGCACGGGCCGTGACTTTGACGCGCTGGCCCAGTCGCTGTGCGGCGATTACCGCGTGGTGTGCCCCGACGTGGCGGGCCGCGGGCGTTCCGACTGGCTGGGCGATCCGAACGGATATGTAGTGCCGAAGTACATGGCGGACATGGTCACGCTGATCGCCAGGCTGAACGTGGAGAAGGTCGACTGGTTCGGCACCTCGATGGGCGGGCTGATCGGCATGGGCCTGGCGGGGCTGCCCAATTCGCCGGTGCGCAAGCTGCTGCTCAACGACGTGGGTCCGCGCATCACGGCCTCGGCCGTGGAGCGGATCGGTTCCTACGTCGGGCTGCCGGTGCGCTTCAAGACCTTTGAGGAAGGGCTGGCCTATTTGCAGACCATCAGCGCCTCGTTCGGACGCCATACGCCGGAACAGTGGCGCGAGCTCAATGCCGCGATCCTTAAGCCCGTGCAGGGAGCGCAGGGCCTGGAATGGGGCTTGCATTACGATCCGGCGCTGGCCGTGCCGTTCCGCGGTGCCACGCCGGAGCAGCTCGCCGCGGGCGAGGCCGCCATGTGGCAGATGTTTGAAGCCATCACGGCGCCGGTGCTGGTCGTGCGTGGTGCGCAATCGGACCTGCTGCTGCGCGACACCGTGGCGGACATGGTGGCCCGCGGCAAGCATGTCAGTTCGGTGGAAATCCCGGATGTGGGGCATGCACCGACTTTTATCGATCCGGCGCAGATTGCCGTGGCGCGCCAGTTTTTCCTGGGCGGTGCCTGAGCGGCGCGGGGCCGGATCGTTCGTATCAACCAGAACTCGTTTTAAATGTCATGAGCAGCAACGAACTGAAGCGCGCCCACGTGGGCAAGCGCCTGTCCGAATACGCGGTGTACAACGGCGTGGTCTACCTGGCCGGGCAGGTGCCCGAAGTCGACCCGAAGGCCGACATCCATGGCCAGACCCGCGAAGTGCTGGGCCACATCGATCGCCTGCTGGCAGAGGCCGGCAGCGACAAGAGGCGCATCCTGTCGTGCCAGATCTTCCTGACCGACATCGCCCTGATCGGCGCGATGAACGAGGTATGGGACGCGTGGGTGGCGCAGGGCAACACGCCGCCGCGTGCCACCGTCGAAGCGAAGCTGGCCAATCCCGATTACCTGATCGAAGTGGTGGTGACCGCTGCGCTCAACTGAACACGGCGTGGTGACATGGTGACTCTATGGTGACGTCCACCGACCTGGCAGGCCAGGTTGCCGGTGTACCGGACGCCGACATGGTCGAACGTGCGCTGGCGTACGTGCGCGATCATGCGGGCGATGCGCTGCTGCCAACCGGCGAGCCGGTGCTCTCGCATGCGGAAGGGATGCTGCGCATCCTCGACGGCCTGCGCGTCGACGATGCCGCACGCGCCGCCTGCTGCCTGTTTCCGCTGGCCGAGTTCGCGCCCGCGACCGAGGCGGACATCGAGGCGCGCTTCGGTGAGGATGTCTGCAGGATGGTGAAGGGCGTGCGGCAGCTGCTGCGCATCGGCGCCATCGCGGGCGGACACGACGTGCAGGAGGATTCGCGCAACGTGGCGCAGGCCCGGCACGAACAGGTGGAGGCGCTGCGCAAGATGCTGCTGGCATTCGCGCAGGATATCCGCGTGGTGCTGGTGCGCCTGGCGTCGCGGCTGCAGTCGCTGCGCTGGATGGCGCAGCACAAGCGCGAGCCGCTGCCCGGTCTCGCGCGCGAGACGCTCGACATCTACGCGCCGCTCGCCAACCGCCTGGGCATCTGGCAGATGAAGTGGGAGCTGGAAGACCTGGCGTTCCGCTTCGAACAGCCCGATACCTACAAGCGCATCGCGAAGCTGCTCGACGAAAAGCGCATCGAACGCGAAGGCTATATCGCCAGCGCCATCGCGCGCCTGCAGTCGGAGCTGGCCGAGGCCGGCATCCGCGCCGAGGTGAGCGGGCGGCCCAAGCATATCTACAGCATCTGGAAGAAGATGCGCGGCAAGGAGCTGGACTTTGCTGACCTGTACGATGTGCGGGCCTTTCGCGTAATCGTGGACGACATCAAGGACTGCTATACGGTGCTTGGTATCGTCCACCACATCTGGCAGCCGATCCCGCGCGAGTTCGACGACTACATCTCGCGGCCCAAGTCGAATGGCTACAAGTCGCTGCACACGGTGGTGATCGGCGACGACGGCCGGGCGTTCGAGGTGCAGATCCGCACGCATGAAATGCACCACTTCGCCGAGTACGGCGTGGCGGCGCACTGGCGCTACAAGGAAGCGGGCAGCAAGGGCTATAGCGGACAGTTCGCCGCAAGCGACAGCTACGACGAGAGGATCGCGTGGCTGCGCCAGCTGCTGGCGTGGAAAGACGACGCCGACCACAGCGTGGCCCACGATGAATCGCCGTGGGAGCAGCTCAAGCATGCGGCGATCGACGATCACATCTATGTGCTGACGCCGCAGGCGCGCGTCATCGCGCTGCCGCAGGGCGCCACGCCGCTGGACTTTGCCTACTACCTGCACAGCGACCTTGGCCACCGCTGCCGCGGCGCGCGCGTAGATGGCACCATGGTGCCGCTGAATACGCCGCTGAAGAATGGCCAGACGGTCGAGATCATCGCGGTGAAGCAGGGCGGGCCATCGCGTGACTGGCTCAACCCGGAGTTGGGCTACCTGGCCAGCAGCCGCGCACGGGCCAAGGTGCGCGCGTGGTTCAATGCGCTGGACTCGCAGGAGACCATCGCGCAGGGGCGCGTGCTGATCGACAAGACCCTCCAGCGCGAAGGCAAGACCGCGGTCAAGCTCGAAGACCTGGCTACGCGGCTCGGCTTCAAGTCGCCGGACGAGCTGTTTGCCGCGGTGGCGAAGGAAGAGTTCAGCCTGCGCCATGTGGAGCACGCGCTGCGGCACCCGGAAGGGGAGGTGCAGGCGCCAGTCAGCGAAGAGGATGCCGTCACCAAGAAGAGCCGTGCCACCAGCGTGGCGCGCGGGGCCAAGACCGGCGTGCTCGTGGTCGGGGTGGACTCGCTGATGACGCAGATGTCGCGCTGCTGCAAGCCGGCGCCGCCCGACGAGATCGTGGGCTTCGTCACGCGCGGGCGCGGGGTATCGATCCATCGGCGCAACTGCCACACGTTCCAGCAGCTTTCGGCGCGTGCGCCCGAGCGCGTGATCCAGACCGAATGGGGCAAGAAGAGTGATGCGGTGTATCCGGTCGACATCCACGTCGAGGCCGTCGACCGCCAGGGGCTGCTGCGCGATATCTCCGAAGTGCTGTCGCGCGAGAAGATCAACGTCACCGGCGTGAAGACGCTGTCGAGCAAGGGCGTGGCGCGCATGCAGTTCACGGCCGAGGTGTCGGAGGCCACGCAACTCCAGCGCGCGCTGTCGCTGATCGAAGATGTGCAGGGGGTATTGCAAGCGCGGAGAAAGTAAGGCTATAATTGCTGCTTCGCTAGGCTCGTAGCTCAGCTGGTTAGAGCACCACCTTGACATGGTGGGGGTCGTTGGTTCGAGTCCAATCGAGCCTACCAACGAATTGCAGTAAAGCTGTACAAGAGCAGTACAACAACACAGTGTGGCAAGTCCGATTCAATCTCACAAGGAACGGAAGGGCATCATGTTCATGACACCGCGAACTACTACCGCTGGTATGCGACAGTAGTCGAGGTGCGCCTCCGTCCCGGTTGAGTCCGGATTTGACAAAGAGAAACGCGGCCTTGGCCGCGTTTTTTTTCGTCTGTCGCCTGCCAGCTGCCTGATAAGCTTGCCGCCTGCCGTGCGCAAGCACCAAGAACGTTGCCGGCGCGCCGCTTTTTTAGCGGTGGGCCGGTGCTACAAAAGATGCAGTTTGATCCGCCCGCCGAGCGCCAGGCGCCGGGGTGGAATCCTGGAGAGTCGAAATGATCGCAATCACGCTGCCGGATGGGTCCCGTCGCGAGTTTCCCGGCCCGGTGACGGTTGCCGAAGTGGCGCAAAGCATCGGCACGGGCCTGGCCAAGGCCGCGCTGGCTGGCAAGGTGGATGGCAACCTCGTCGACACGAGCTACTCGATCGATCGCGATGTGGCGCTGGCCATTATCACGGACAAGGACGCCGACGGCGTTGATGTCATCCGCCACTCCACGGCCCACTTGCTGGCTTATGCGGTCAAGGAACTCTACCCGGAAGCGCAGGTGACGATCGGGCCGGTGATCGAGAACGGCTTCTACTACGACTTCGCCTACAAGCGCCCCTTCACGCCGGAAGACCTCGCCGCCATCGAGAAGAAGATGACGGAGCTGTCGCGCAAGGACGAGAAGGTCACGCGCGAGGTGTGGAACCGTGACGAAGCGGTGGCGCTGTTCGAGTCGATGGGCGAGAAGTACAAGGCCGAGATCATCGCCTCGATTCCGGCTGACCAGGAGATCGGGCTGTACCGCGAAGGCAAGTTTGTCGACCTGTGCCGCGGCCCGCACGTGCCGTCCACAGGCAAGCTCAAGGTCTTCAAGCTGATGAAGGTGGCCGGCGCCTACTGGCGCGGCGATGCCAACAACGAGATGCTCCAGCGCATCTACGGCACGGCCTGGGCCAAGAAGGAAGACCAGGAAGCCTATCTGCATATGCTCGAAGAGGCCGAGAAGCGCGACCATCGCAAGCTCGGCAAGTCGCTTGACCTGTTCCATCTGCAGGAAGAGGCGCCCGGCATGGTGTTCTGGCATCCGAAGGGCTGGCAGGTGTGGCAGGCCGTCGAGCAGTACATGCGCGGCCGCCTGACGGAGGCTGGCTACGACGAAGTGCGTACGCCGCAGGTGATGGACCGTTCGCTTTGGGAAAAGTCCGGCCACTGGCAGAACTACAAGGAGAACATGTTTGTCACGGAGTCGGAGAAGCGCGACTACGCGATCAAGCCGATGAACTGCCCAGGTCATGTGCAGATCTTCAATCACGGGCTGCGCTCCTACCGCGACCTGCCGCTGCGCCTGGCCGAGTTCGGTGCCTGCCACCGCAACGAGCCGTCAGGCGCGCTGCATGGGCTGATGCGCGTGCGCGGTTTTGTGCAGGACGATGCGCATATCTTCTGCACGGAAGAGCAGATCGTGGCCGAGGCCAAGGCGTTCAACGAGCTGGCGTTCTCGGTGTACGACGACTTCGGCTTCAAGGATGTGGCGGTCAAGCTGTCCTTGCGACCGGACCAGCGTGCCGGCTCGGACGAAGTCTGGGATCATGCGGAGGAAGGCCTGCGCCTGGCCCTGCGCGCCTGTGGTGTGGAATGGGAAGAGCTGCCGGGCGAGGGGGCCTTTTATGGCCCGAAGGTCGAGTACCACATCAAGGATGCGATTGGCCGCTCATGGCAGTGCGGCACGCTGCAACTTGATCTGGTGCTGCCGGAGCGCCTGGATGCCGAATACGTCTCCGAGGACAATTCGCGCAAACGTCCGGTTATGCTGCACCGGGCGATCCTCGGGTCGTTCGAGCGCTTCCTGGGTATCTTGCTCGAGAACCACGCAGGTGCGCTGCCCGCCTGGCTGGCGCCAGAGCAGGTGGTGGTCATGAATATCGCGGAATCGCAGGCTGAATATGCCGAAAACGTCGTGCAATCGCTGCTAAAACAAGGGTTTAGGGCGAAGGCCGATTTGCGTAACGAGAAAATTACGTATAAAATTCGCGAGCATTCGCTTCAGAAGATTCCCTACCTGCTGGTGGTGGGCGACAAGGAGCGGGATGCCAATCAAGTGGCCGTGCGTGCCCGAGGCAATGTGGATCTGGGTGTGATGCCCGTTTCCGCGTTTGTGGAACGTCTGCAACAGGACGTTGCCAGCAAAGCCTGATGGGTCGGAAGCACGGCTTGTTTTTTTGTCTTCTTGAGGTAACGGAACATCGCTACGGACAAAGGTCACCGCATCAACCGGGAGATCAGTGCGCCCGAACTGCGCCTGGTAGGGGTTGATAACGAGCAGCTTGGCATCGTCAAGTTCATGGACGCGCTTCGCCTGGCTGAGGATAAGGACTTGGATTTGGTGGAGATCGCCCCGAACGCGACTCCGCCCGTCGCCCGCATCATGGATTACGGGAAGTTCAAGTACGAAGAAGCCAAGCGCGCGCACGAGGCGAAGCTGAAGCAGAAGATCATCCAGGTCAAGGAAGTGAAGTTCCGCCCTGGCACGGATGACGGCGACTACAACGTCAAGCTGCGCAACCTGAAGCGATTCCTGGAAGACGGCGACAAGACCAAGATCACGCTGCGCTTCCGTGGCCGTGAGATGGCGCACCAGGAAATCGGCGCGCGCGTGCTCGAACGCCTGAAGGCGGACCTGGAGGAAATCGGCCAGGTCGAGCAGATGCCGAAGATGGAAGGGCGCCAGATGGTGATGGTGCTCGCCCCCAAGAAGAAGAAGTAATTTTTGCGCGATGCGGCGGCCGGGATGCCAAGGCATTCCGGCATCGTGTCGCGTGGAAGTGGCGCGGAACCCTTTCGGGGAACCGTGCAACAACAAGTGGATGCGGGTCTTGCAAGCGTCGGCGTCAGCCGTCCACCTGCATGCATGTCATAGAGCTGGAGTTTTTCATGCCGAAGATGAAGACGAAGAAAAGCGCCTCCAAGCGCTTTACTGCCCGTCCGAACGGTTCGTTCAAGCGTGGCCAGGCCTTCAAGCGTCACATCCTGACCAAGAAGACCACCAAGAACAAGCGTCACCTGCGTGGTACCCAGGACGTCCATGAGACGAACCTGAAGTCGGTGCGCGCAATGATGCCGTACGCATAACCTCTAACGACAGCGAAAGGAGTATTCAATGCCTCGAGTTAAGCGTGGGGTTACTGCACGGGCCCGCCACAAGAAAGTCATCGACGCTGCCAAGGGTTACCGCGGCCGTCGCAATAATGTCTATCGCATCGCCAAGCAGGCGGTCATGCGTGCTGGCCAGTACGCATACCGCGATCGCCGCAACAAGAAGCGCGTGTTCCGTGCGCTCTGGATTGCGCGTATCAATGCCGCGACGCGTGAGCATGGCATGACCTACAGCGTGTTCATGAACGGTCTGAAGAAGGCCTCGATTGAACTGGACCGCAAGGTGCTGTCGGACATGGCTATTCACGACAAGCCTGCCTTTGCCGCCATCGTCAACCAGGTGAAAGCCACCGTTGCCTGATGCCGGCTGCGGCAACCTGTAAAGGTTGCCGGGCAAGCACCGACCGCAAGGTCTGCTGAAACGGGGCTCTCACGGGGCCCCGTTTCCATTTTCGAATGCCGTTTCGGCGATTGTCCCGCCACTACGCACGGGCAGTGCCGAAACGCCATTCGAAACGAACCCCAACCCTCGCCGCGGCAGATGTCGTGTCACGGCGCCAAGCTATTTCCACGACCGCCATGTCCCAGGATCTGGATCAAATCGTCGCCGAAGCCCAGGCCGCTTTCGCCGCCGCCAACGACAACGCCACGCTCGAAAACGAGAAAGCCAGGTTCCTCGGCAAGACCGGTGCGCTGACCGAGCTGCTCAAGGGCCTCGGCAAGCTCGACCCGGAAACGCGCAAGAGCGAAGGCGCGCGCATCAACCAGGTCAAGCAGCAGGTCGAGGCCGCGCTGACGGCGCGCCGCCAGGCGCTGGCCGATGCGCTGATGAACGCGCGCCTGTCCGCCGAAGCCATCGACGTGACCTTGCCGGGCCGTGCGGTCAGCCGCGGCAGCCTGCACCCGGTCATGCGCACGTGGGAGCGCGTGGAACAGATCTTCGGCTCGATCGGCTTCGATGTGGCCGACGGCCCCGAGATCGAAACCGACTGGATGAACTTCACGGCGCTGAACAACCCGGACAACCATCCGGCGCGCTCGATGCAGGACACGTTCTATATCGACGGCCGCGACAGCGACGACAAGCTCCTGCTGCTGCGCACGCACACCAGCCCGATGCAGGTGCGCTACGCCAAGATGCACGTGGAGAAGTATGCCGGCAAGCCGATGCCGCCAATCAAGGTGATCTGCCCGGGCCGCACCTACCGCGTCGACAGCGATGCCACGCACTCGCCGATGTTCAACCAGGTCGAGGGCCTGTGGATCGGTGAGGACGTGAGCTTTGCGGACCTGAAGGGCGTGTACACCGACTTCCTGCGCAAGTTCTTCGAGCGCGACGATATCCAGGTGCGTTTCCGCCCGTCGTACTTCCCGTTCACCGAGCCGTCGGCCGAGATCGACATGGCGTTCGGCAATGGCAAGTGGCTGGAGATCTCCGGCTCCGGCCAGGTGCACCCGAACGTGCTGCGCAATATGGGCCTGGATCCGGAGCGCTACATCGGCTTCGCGTTCGGCTCTGGCCTGGAGCGCCTGACGATGCTGCGCTATGGCATCAACGACCTGCGCCTGTTCTTCGAAGGCGACGTGCGCTTCCTGCGCCAGTTCGCCTGATGCGGCGCGGCCGCGCCCAGCCCATCCCAGACATCACAGAATACTTACCGGATCAGAAGCGCCATGCAATTCTCGGAATCCTGGCTTCGCACCTTCGCCAACCCTGAAAAGATTTCCACCGACGCGCTGTCGCACAGCCTGACCATGGCCGGGCTCGAAGTGGAAGAGGTCGGCCCGGTCGCGCCGCCGTTTGACAAGGTGGTGGTTGCGCACGTGCTGTCGACCGAGCGCCATCCCAACGCAGACCGCCTCAACGTGTGCCAGGTCGACGCCGGCACCGGCGAGACGCTGCAGATCGTCTGCGGCGCGCCCAACGTCAAGCCCGGCATCAAGGTGCCGTGCGCGCTGGTCGGCGCCGTCCTGCCGCCGTCGGAGCCCGACGGCAAGCCGTTCGAAATCAAGGTTGGCAAGCTGCGTGGTGTGGAAAGCTACGGCATGCTGTGCTCGGCGCGCGAGCTGAAGCTGTCGGAAGAACACGGCGGCCTGCTGGTGCTGCCGGAAGACGCACCGGTCGGCCAGAACATCCGCGAATACCTGGACCTCGACGACCAGGTCTTCGTCATCAAGCTGACCCCGAACAAGGCCGACTGCCTGTCGATCCACGGCGTGGCGCGCGAAGTCGCGGCGCTGACGGGCGCCGCGCTGACGCTGCCGGACATGAAGCCGGTCGCGGTGACCATCGATGACAAGCTGCCGGTGAAGGTGTCGGCGCCCGACCTGTGTGGCCGCTTCTCGGGCCGCGTGATCCGCGGCGTGAACGCCCACGCCGCCACGCCGGCCTGGATGGTGCAGCGCCTGGAGCGCTCGGGCCAGCGCAGCATCTCGGCGCTGGTGGACATCTCCAACTTCGTCATGCTCGAGCTGGGTCGCCCGTCGCACGTGTTCGACCTGGACAAGATCCACGGTGGGCTCGACGTGCGCTGGGGCCGCAAGGGCGAACAGATCAAGCTGCTGAACGGCAACACCGTCGAGGTCGACGAGCAGGTCGGCGTGATCGCGGACGACAAGGAGATCGAGAGCCTGGCCGGCATCATGGGTGGCGACAGCACCGCCGTGACGCTGGACACGACCAATATCTACCTGGAAGCCGCGTTCTGGTGGCCGTCGGCCATCCAGGGCCGTGCGCGCCGCTATAACTTCTCGACCGATGCCGCGCACCGCTTCGAGCGCGGCGTGGACTATGCCACGACGGTCGAGCATATCGAGCGCATCACGGCGCTGATCCTCGAGATCTGCGGCGGACAGGCCGGTCCGGTCGACGACCACGTCGTCAACCTGCCGCAGCGCAAGCCCGTGAGCCTGCGCCTGGCGCGCGCCGAGCGCGTGCTTGGCATCGAACTGTCGTCGGCTGTGGTAGCCGACGTGTTCCAGCGCCTGCAATTGCCGTTCACGCGTACGCAAGGCGCCGAGGGCGAAGTCTTCGAGGTGACGCCGCCGAGCTACCGATTCGACATCGAGATCGAAGAAGACCTGATCGAGGAAGTCGCGCGCATCTACGGCTTCGAGCGCATTCCTGCGCGCCCGCCCATCGCGGAAAGCGAAATGCGCCCGACCAACGAAGGCCGCCGCTCGACGCACGTCGTGCGCCACGCGCTCGCTGCGCGCGACTACCAGGAAGTCATCAACTTCGCCTTCGTCGAAGAGAAGTGGGAGCGCGACTTCGCCGCCAATGACAATCCGATCCGACTGCTGAACCCCATCGCCAGCCAGCTCGCGGTGATGCGTTCCTCGCTGATCGGCGGTCTGCTCGACAAGGTTCGCTACAACCTGAACCGCAAGGCCGCACGCGTGCGCCTGTTCGAGGTCGGCCGCGTGTTCCATCGAGACGCCGATGTGAAGGACGGCGGCCTGACCGTGGCCGGCTATCATCAGCCCATGGTGGCTGCCGGCATCGCCTACGGTCCCGCATTTGAAGAGCAGTGGGGCATCGCCACGCGCAATGTCGATTTCTTCGATGTCAAGGGCGACGTGGAAGCGCTGTTCCACCCGCGCGTGGCGCGCTTCGAGCCGGTTGCGCATCCGGCCTTGCATCCGGGCCGCGCTGCGCGCGTACTGGTCGATGGCAAGCTGGTCGGCGTGGTCGGCGAACTGCATCCGCGTTGGCTGCAGGAGTATGAGTTGACGCAAGCTCCGGTGCTGTTCGAGCTGCAACTCGATGCGCTGCGTGAAACGGGTCTGCCGGCCTACACCGAGATCTCGAAGTTCCCGGCCGCCGTGCGCGACCTGGCCGTGGTGGTGAAGCAGTCGGTGCGTGTGCAGGACATGCTGGATGCCATGCTCGCAGCGCTCGACAAGCAGGGTTATGGCCGCTATTGCCAGAGCCTGGTGCTGTTCGACGAGTTCCGTCCGAAGGCTGCATCGGCCTCCATTGGGGCCGACGAGAAAAGCCTTGCGTTCCGGGTGACCTTGCAAGATACTGGGTCGACCCTGCAGGACGAGACCGTCGACAGCGCGGTGCGCTGCATGGTCGACGCATTGGGCGAAGCCTTCCAGGCCCGCCTGCGCGGCTGACCACCAGCCCCCAGCACGCACACCAGACAGGGCGCCCGGGCAGTGCACCCGGGCGGATCGCCAGACAGAATTCCTTGAGCGATCGAAATGAATGATCGAGACGCGAACTCCATGACCGCAGCAGCTTTGGGCGAGATGAGCGACCGGCAGGCTTCCTCCCGCGACGACGACTCCATGCCGGACATCCGTGGCACGGAAGTGCCGACACTGACCAAGGCGGAACTTGCCGAGATGCTGTTCGACCAGGTGGGCCTGAACAAGCGCGAATCGAAGGACATGGTCGAAGCCTTCTTCGACGTTATTCGTGAGGCCCTGGAGCAGGGTGACAGTGTCAAGCTGTCCGGCTTCGGCAACTTCCAGTTGCGTGACAAGCCCCAGCGGCCGGGCCGTAATCCGAAGACCGGCGAGGTGATTCCGATCACCGCGCGCCGCGTGGTGACGTTCCATGCCAGCCAGAAGCTCAAGAGCCAGGTGGAAGAGCGCGCCGGCCTGAGTGTTCCCGGTTGACCGCAGAGACCACCCGAACGGCGGATTGCTTGCCGCAGCGGGCGTCTGTATGCTTCAGGGCGCGCTGATCGAAGCGCCAACCCAAACCGGCCGGCATGGCCTGACGCCTGTCTACACCTCTCATGTCGGACAAATCCAGCGAGCGCGTTGCGCTGCCGCCCATTCCTGCCAAGCGTTACTTCACCATTGGCGAAGTCAGCGAACTGTGCGCGGTGAAACCGCACGTGCTGCGCTACTGGGAGCAGGAATTCACCCAGCTCAAGCCGGTCAAGCGCCGGGGCAACCGGCGCTATTACCAGCACCACGAAGTCCTGCTGATCCGGCGTATTCGCGAGTTGCTGTACGAGCAGGGCTTCACTATCAACGGTGCGCGCAATCGTCTCGACGAAGGTCGGCAGGCTCATCACCAGGCGATGGCTGAGCCGGAAGAATCGCCTGCGCAAGCTGCGGCCGAAACCTCGGTACCATCGGTGGATATCGCCAATCTGCGTGGCGAACTCGTGGAGGTGCAGCACCTGCTTGCCCAGCTTCAGCAGATCGCGCGGCGGGCATAAATTTCAGTAGAACCGCTGGTCATCTGGGAAATGCCTCTGCTATAATCTTTTTCTTCGGGGCGTAGCGCAGCCTGGTAGCGTACCTGCATGGGGTGCAGGTGGTCGGAGGTTCAAATCCTCTCGCCCCGACCAGACAGAACCCGCTTGGTATAAGGCCAAGCGGGTTTTTTATTTGTAGCGTACGGTAGCGCGTGCGCGGTTCATATTGGAAGTCTTCCAATATCACGCGGCCGGCCACTGCAATCCTTGTCGGAGAGCGCAGCGGGCCAAGGCTCCTCAGCACCCTCGCAAATCGATAAGGTATCTAAAGCGCTCGACACCCGGGGCTTGCCTCAATCCGCCAAGGGAAACCCAAACACGTCGCCGGCCAGATCCCGCTCGAACAAGGCCACCCAGTCGATTCCATCCGCTGTCGCATACTGCTCGAACTGGCTACCGACGACGCGTCCGATGCTGATGGTCCTTTGCGCATTGGCAGCATGCTCTTGCACGCTGACTTCGAAGTCCTCGGGGACAAAGCCGTGCCGGGCACAGGCGGCTTCGAATGCGTCGCGTTCCCCGGTGGGCAGTTCGTGGTAGCGCTTCTGGGCCATGGATGTCTCCCGGACTCTTTGAGCCATCCTAGCATGCGGGCACGGGGTTTCCAGCCAGCGCACAGCGAGCGCTCATGCGGGTCGGCGCGCGAACCCCAGGATCTTCGCGGCATGCGCTGGAAACGCGCTGGCAAGGTCGGAGGCCTGCGCGAGTTCGAATTCGCTGAACTCGAACCCGGGCGCAACCGTGCAGCCAAGCAGGGAGAAAGCCTCGGGTCCTGACGATACGCGTTCGGCGGCAAACCAATGGTTGGCGGGCACCATGGCCTGGAATACCGCGTCCGGATATTCGAGCGGATTGCCAAGCCGATGCGTGACAAGCTTGCCGTCGTCAGTCAGTACATGCACATCGAGCGGCGTGCCGGCATGGAAGTGCCACAGCTCGTCCGAGCGAATGCGGTGCCAGGCGGAGTAATCCCCGCCGCGCAGCAGGTAGTAGATGGCGGTCGATGCGCTGCGAATCCGGCCATCGCTGCATCGGACGCTCTCGGTACTCCGGTAGGTCTCGCGGAAATGGCCGCCTTCGGGATGAGGCTGCAGGCCCAGTTCGTGAATCAGTCGGTCGGCGGTGGTGTCGGCTTGCATGGCTTGGCGTGGCTGGCGCTTGTCGGGACGGTCAGGGGCGGTCAGAGCAGGGCAAACTGCGCGCGGTCGGGGCCGATGAAGGCCGGTCGGCCGACGGGGTACCGGTGATGATCGCCGCTGGCGTCAAAAGAGAGGAAATCGGGTGTCCAGCGTAGAGCTTGCAGGTGCCGCAGCTCGATGCCCTGCACGACGATGGCGCCGCTGCCGACGCTGACCTGCGCGCAGGGCAGGCGCACGTACTCAGCATCGTCACCGAAATAGTGTGCTTCCAGCAAGATGGAGTCAGACAGATAGAGCGGCATGGCAGTGCGCGTATGAGTACTGTATGAATGTACAGTATAAATGCCTGGCGTGCCCGCGTCATCTGTCGAGACGGCATGTGCCGGTGCGACTGACCCTGCAGTCGCGCCGCCGGCATGACCGCCCTTGGTATAACCTGAACCAGATACCGGCAGGAATGCCGCTGCGCTTCGCTCTACGTGTCCGAGGGGGCTGCCATGGCGCATTGTCAAAGCAGGGCGTGCTGGTTTGGGATGGGCTTGCTGACCGGCGTCGCGCTGGCGTGCCTCTGCGCGTGGGCGGCGAAAAGCGCGCGCCGGCATGCGGAGGCGGGCGCCACCGAATCCATGCCCGCCGCACCGGAGCAGGCGGTAGACCCGAAGCCATTGCCCGAAGCGGCCACCGACATCGTCGAATACCGTGGCTTTATGGTCCACGTGTTCTGCCACGCGCTGAGTATCGATCGCTTCAAGGCCGTGTGCGATATCTGGGAGGCCGGAGCCGTCGTGCTGGAGGGTGGTGGGCCGCCGGCCACTTATCCCACCCCGGACGAAGCACGCGTGGCGGCCATCGCGTGGGCGCGCCAGTGGGTGCAACGCAATGGCTGATGTGGGTTGAACCCCCTCGCATGTAGGGTAATTGCTACGTTACTTCCGGCTTAAGGAGCTGCGGTACAGACCGTTAGACAGCGCATGGAAATTTCCCATCTCCCTCCCAATTCAGCCTCAAACGCCGAACTGATCGGCTGGGCAGGCGCGTCGCCCCAGGTGATTGCCAGGGTGCTGAATTCCGCGTTGTCCGCCCAGGATCTGTCCGGCTTTGCGGCGCTGCTGTCGGATATCGCCCGGGACCGTGGCCTGAAGGGCCAGCGTGCGGCGCATCAGTCGATCTATGACATGCCGTATGCCAGCCTGCTGCCAAGGCAGACGCACCTGCTCGCGGATGCCTTCGAGCTGCTGGTCCTGCTCGGGCTCGAGTTCCGCCCCCGCGAGCCGGACGCGGAAGAGGACTGAGCGGACCGGCCCGGCGCGCCTCAGCTGCGTTCCAGCATGCCGATCTCGCGGATGGCCACCGACAGCATCGACAGTCCCGTGGCGCCCGATGCACGCTGGTCGGTCAGCATGCGCGTGAATCGTTCGAGCGCGGCTTGCCGGTTGGCGCGCCAGGCGTCGATCAGTGCTTCGGCCGTGTCATAGTCGCCGGACTGCGCCAGCACGCTGGTCATCAGGGCGCGCTTGAGGCGCCCGAGGTCGTCGAGCGTGGTGGTGCGCGCCAGCAAGTCCCAATGCGTATCGGCGGGCAGCGCCTGCGCACGCTCCCGCAGCCAGTTGAAGCTGAGCTGCGTATCGAGTGCGAAGTAGACCCCCGCCACCAGCTCCAGCGGACGGTTGCAGGAAGCTGCCACTTCCGCGATATCGAGCGCAGCCGCTGCGATGTCGCGGCTGGCGACCTTCTGGGCCAGCGCGGGCTCTACGCCAGCCTCCGTCAGGGCCTGCGCACGCTCGGCCAGTGCCGCCGCATCGGCCTGCGGCAGCAGGGCCGGCAACTGCGGCGTAAGCCACTGGGCCGATTGCGCGAAGCGCGCCATACCCGCTTCGGCGGTGCCACCGGTGCGCAGGTAGCGGATGAACCAGAGGCAGGCCCGCTCCAGCAACTGGCCGACGGCGCTGAACATGCGTGCCTGCTCGGCATCAGCCAAGCGGTTGTCCAGTGCATCGATCTCCTGCCACAGCGCCGTCAGCCCGAATACATCGCGTGCGAGCAGGCAGGCGCGCACGATTTCGGCAGGCCCGGCATCCGTTTCCTCCATCATGCGATGCACGAACGTCGCGCCGATCCGGTTCACGAGCAGGTTGGTCAGGTGCGTGGCCAGGATCTCGCGGCGCAGCGGGTGCCGCTGCATGGCATCGCCATAGCGCTGGCGCAGCGGCACCGGGAAGTAGTCGACCAGCAGGTCGGCCACCAGCTTGTCTTCGGGCACATCCGAGGCGAGCAGTTCGTCGTAGAGCCACATCTTGCTGTACGCGAGCAATACGGCGCGCTCGGGCGAAGTCAGGCCTTCGCCGGCGGCCTTGCGTTCGACAATCTCTTCATCGCCGGGCAGGAATTCCAGCGCGCGGTTGAGGCGGCCGGCGCGTTCAAGCCAGCGGATCTGGCGCGCTTCGCCATCGAGCAATGCGGCGCTGTTGCGGCCTGCCACCGACAAGGCCTGGGTCTGGTAGTAGTTGTCCTGCAGCACCAGCAGGCCGACTTCATCGGTCATCTCGGCCAGCAGCTTGTTGCGCTGTTTCTCGGTCATCTCGCCTTCGGCCACGACCTGGCCGAGCAGGATCTTGATGTTGACCTCATGGTCCGAGCAATCGACGCCGGCCGAATTGTCGATGGCATCGGTATTGATGCGTCCGCCACGGCGCGCGAACTCGATGCGGCCAAGCTGCGTGAAGCCGAGATTGCCGCCTTCGCCGACGACCTTGCAGCGCAGCTCGGCGCCGTTGACGCGCACGGCGTCGTTGGTGCGGTCGCCGGCCTGCTGGTGGGTTTCCTGGCTGGACTTGACATAGGTGCCGATGCCGCCGTTATAGAGCAGGTCCACAGGCGCCATCAGGATCGCGTGGATCAGCTCGGCAGGCGACAGCGTGCTCGCGGTGACGCCGAGCACGGCCTGCACCTGCGGCGACAGCGCGATGGTCTTGGCCGTGCGCGGGAACACGCCGCCCCCCGCGGAGATGAGCTTGCTGTCGTAGTCGGCCCAGCTCGAGCGTGGCAGCGCGAACATGCGCACGCGTTCCTGCAGGCTGGACACGGGGTCCGGATCCGGATCCAGGAAGATATGGCGGTGGTCGAACGCAGCCACCAGCCGGATATGGGGTGACAGCAGCATGCCGTTGCCGAACACGTCGCCCGACATATCGCCGACGCCGGCCACGGTGAAGTCGGTGGTCTGCGTGTCGATGCCCATTTCGCGGAAATGCCGCTTGACCGATTCCCATGCGCCACGCGCGGTGATGCCCATCTTCTTGTGGTCATAGCCGACCGAGCCGCCCGAGGCGAAGGCATCGCCGAGCCAGAACCCGTACTCGCCCGAGATCGCGTTGGCAAAATCGGAGAAGGTGGCGGTGCCCTTGTCGGCAGCAACCACGAGGTAAGGATCGTTGTCATCGAGGCGGACCACGTCCGGCGGGGGCACGAGGGCACCGGCAACCAGGTTGTCGGTCAGGTCGAGCAGGCCGCGCAGGAACGTCTGGTAGCAGGCGATGCCTTCCTGCAGGAAGGCATCGCGGTCGGTGGGCGGCGGTGGCCGCTTGACGACGAAGCCGCCCTTGGAGCCGACCGGCACTATCACCGTGTTCTTCACCATCTGCGCCTTCATCAGGCCCAGCACCTCCGTACGGAAATCTTCGCGCCGGTCCGACCAGCGCAGGCCGCCCCGGGCCACGCGCCCGCCCCGCAGGTGCACGCCTTCCACGCGCGGGGAGTAGACCCAGATCTCGAACATCGGGCGCGGCTCGGGCAGGCCGGGAACCTGGGAGGGATTGAACTTGAACGAAACGTAGGGGCGCGGCTGTCCGCCGGTATCGCGGTGGAAGTAGTTGGTGCGTACAGTCGCGTTGACCACCCCGAGGAACAGGCGCAGGATGCGGTCCTCATCGAGGTTCGGAACCTGGTCCAGCGCGGTCTCGATGTCGGCCAGCAATTGCTGGCAACGCGCATCGCGCGTGGCGGCCGCGGCCGGGTCGAAGCGTGCGACGAACAGCGCCACCAGCCTGGCTGCAATGGCGGGATTGCCGGTTAGTGCGCGTTCGATGTACGCATCGCTGAAGGTCGAGCCGACCTGGCGCAGGTACTTCGCGTACGCGCGCAGGATCGTCACATCGCGCGCCGCCAGCTCGGCGCGCAAAACCAGCCGGTTGAGGTCGTCGTTCTCGATCTCCCCGTTCCACGCGCGCGCGAAGGCGTCTTCGAACAGCGCCTTGATGCGTTCGATATCGAAATCGGCACCGCCGGCGCTGTCCGCGATCTCCAGCCCGAAGTCATGGATCCAGAACGGCGCGCCACTGTCCGGCTCGATCAGGTAGGGCCGCTCTTCGTCGACGCGCACGCCAAGGTGTTCGAGCATCGGCAGGCTGTGCGACAGCGCGATCGGCTCGCCGGCACGATAGACCTTGAAGCGGAAAGCGCCCGGTACCGCCTCGATCGGGCGGTACAGGTTCATGGCGATGCCGTTGCCCCGCAGCGCATGTTCCATCAGTTCGATGTCGCGCACGGCGGTGCGAGCCGGGTAGTCTTCGCGATAGCCGGCCGGGAAGGAGCCGCCGTACTGGCGCAGCATGCGGTTGCCCTGTTCCTCGCCGCGGCTCTCGTGCAGCGCTTCGGCCAGGTCGTCCTGCCAGCGGCGGCTGGCCTGGACGATGCGCGCTTCCAGTTCCTGCGTGTCGACTTGCGGCATGCTGCCGGGCTCGCCGCGCACAGTCAGCTGGATGCGCGCCAGCGGCGATTCCGACAGCAGCGGCGTGAACTCGCACGCGTTGCCGTGGAAGGCACTCATCAGGATCTTCTGGATCTTCTGGCGCAGGTCGGTGTTGTACTTGTCGCGTGGCACGAACACCAGGCAGGACACGAAGCGGTCGAAGCGGTCGCGCCGCACGAACAGCCGCGTGCGCTGGTGTTCCTGCAGCCGCAGGATGCCGATCGCAATGTCGAACAATTCGTCTTCGTCGATCTGGAACAGTTCGTCGCGCGGATACTGCTCGAGGATGGTCACCAGCGACTTGTACAGGTGACCCTTGGCCAGGAACCCGGCACGGGCCAGGATATTCGCGCACTTGCGCCGTACCAGCGGTATCTCGGCAATCGGCGAGGTGTACGCCGTGGACGTGTACAGGCCCACGAAGCGGCGTTCGCCGAACAGCTTGCCGTTGGCATCGAGCAGCTTGACGCCGATGTAATCCAGGTAGCCGGGGCGGTGCACGGTGGAGCGCGAATTGGCCTTGGTCAGGAAAATCGGCGAACTGCCCTGGATGATGGACGTGGCTGCGGCGGGCAGCGGCGTCAGGTCTTCGGCTTCGGGCGCACGCAGGCTTTCGCGCAGGATGCCAAGCCCGGTGCCCGGAACGCCGCGCAGGAAATAGCGCTGGTCCTGCGAGATGAGCTCGTAGTCGCGCTGGCCGAGGAAAGTGAAGTGGTCGTCGAGCATCCATTCCAGGACGGCCCGGCCTTCCGTGCTGTCGGCGCTGGCGGCGTCCGGGGCCTGCGCCATCGTGCCAATGGTGGTCTCGGTGATCTCGCGCATGCGTTGCCAGTCTTCGACCGCGGCGCGCAAGTCGCCGAGCACGCGTGCAATGCCGCTGCGCAGCGCCTCCAGCCGCGCCGGCTCTCCGGTGCGGTCCACCTCGAAGTGGATGAAGGATTCCAGGTGCGATTCGGCGTCGCTGCCGGCGCCGCCGAGTTCGATCTTCTCGATGCTGCCTTTGACACCGCGCCATACGCGGAATACCGGGTGAATCGCCGAGTGCAGCACCAGCCCCAGGCGGTTGATCTCCATGGTCACGGAGTCGACCAGGAAGGGCATGTCGTCGTTGACGATCTCGACCACGGTATGGTCGGAGTGCCAGCCGTGCTCTTCCAGGTTCGGGTTGTACACGCGGATGCGCGCGGTGCCAGGCACGAACTTCTGCGCCGTCTGCCAATGCGCCATCACGGCGCCATACATGTCCGCGACGTCCCGGTGGATCAGGTCATCGGCGTCGGTCTGGTCGTAGTAATGCCGCAGAATCGGTCCGAGCAGCTCGAACCCCGCCGCGGGCAGTCGCTCCCGCGCGAACGCCAGCATTTCTTCCTGCAGGTGTGCGACTTTTTCTTCGTTCTCCTGCGGCATGGTGCCTCCTTGCGGTATGGGGCGCGGGGGGCGGCCCATGCAGCGCGTCTGGACTCAGACGATGCATGTGCCGGTGCATGCTCATACTTTAGGAAAAAACAGCACGTTGCGAGGGGAAAGTCGTGGGGGGCGAACTTGCCCGCCAGCACGGCGCCGGACAGCGCCTTCGGGGTAAATCAGGCGGACATCGGCTGCGCTGCGCCGGTGCCACCAGCCCCCACACGCCCTGCCGCGGTGTGCAGCGTCACCGGCTCGTTAGCCGGGTTGCGGCTACGGCGCGCGGAGTGATCGCTCAAAGTCAGCTTCATGCGCTGCAACAGCGCGCCGAGTGCCACGCGCTCGTGCGAACTGAATGGCGATACCGAGACCGAGTGCAGGGCTTTGACCGCCTGCCACACGCGTTCGACGCGGCCCTCAGCCGCAGCGCTGATCCGCGGTGCGCCGGAGTCTGAATACTCGATCCAGCCGTCGCGCTGTAACTCACCCAGCATGTGTTCGGCGCGTGCGGCGTCGATCGGCATGACGCCCGCAAGCGGCTCGTGGCGCACGAATGCGTTCTGCATGATGGCTCGCAGCAAGAGCCATTTGCCATAGTTGAGCCCGGAGGCCGAAAGGGTCTGTTCCAAAGCACCTTGCCAGGCGGTGACCGCGTCCATCAGGGCAAGGACAACCGGCTCGTTGGGTTCGAGTGGTTTGCTATGCATGTTTTGGCGTCTCCTCATGTCTGTCGCCGACATTGCAACGCTCTTGGGCCGGAGCTTGGCCGGCCCGGGCGGCACAGGCGCCGCGCCTCGACTCCAGGGTCAAATCGGGGCGGTCTTTCCTGATGCGGCAGACACTACCAGAAGCCAAGGCTTTTTGTATGTTTCCTAGGGTTTGTCCCGCCGTAGCCGGAAGGCCCTTTTCTGCGCAAATGGAGGGGGCATGGCCGGCACTTCGCCCTTGTTTGAGGTTTATGAAAAAAGCGACTTGTTTTTATGAATTTAAATCCATGTTGGAATGCGGCGACGTGACTACACTGCCTTTCCAACCCCCGACGCCATGACTTCCGGGGGCGCACGGGTGGACCGGAACCGCCCGGCAACCGGAGATGAAGATGTACAAGGAACGCATTCGCCTGCCGAGGCTGCTGGACAAGGTGGTCTCGGCCGATACGGCAGCCGAGCTCATCCGCGACGGCATGACGGTGGGCATGAGCGGCTTTACCCGTGCGGGCGACTGCAAGGAAGTGCCATTCGCACTGGCGCGCCGCGCCGCCACGGAGCCGCTGCGCATCACGCTGATGACCGGCGCGTCGCTCGGCAACGATATCGACAAGGTGCTGGCGCAGGCCGACGTGATCGCGCGCCGCCTGCCTTTCCAGTCCGATGAGACCCTGCGGCGCAAGATCAACGCCGGCGAAGTCATGTTCATCGACCAGCATCTGTCCGAGACGGTCGAGCAACTGCGCTCCGGCCAGATTGCGCCGGTGGACGTGGCCGTGGTGGAAGCGGTCGCGATCACGGAGCAGGGCGGCATCGTGCCGAGCACTTCGGTCGGCAACTCGGCCAGCTTTGCCATGCTTGCGCGCAAGGTGATCGTCGAGATCAACATGAACATGCCGCTGGCGCTCGAGGGCTTCCACGACATTTACTTCCCGGTGCAGCGCCCATACCGGCAGCCGATCCCCCTGATTTCCGCCGAGCAGCGCATCGGCTTGCCGTATATCCCGATCGATCCGGAAAAGATTGCCGCGATTGTCATCACTGGCAAGGACGACAGTCCATCCAACGCGCTGCCGCCCGATGAAGGCACGCGCCAGATCGCGGGCCACTTGAGCGAGTTTCTCGGGCGCGAAGTCCGCGCAGGGCGGCTGTCGCCGTCGCTGCAGCCGCTGCAGGCCGGCATCGGCACGATTTCAAATGCCGTGCTGCATGGGCTGATCGACTCGCCGTTCCACGATCTCAAGATGTACTCCGAGGTCCTGCAGGACAGCACGATCGAGTTGCTCGACTCGGGGCGGCTCGCATTTGCCTCGGCGTCGTCGGTGACGCTGTCGCGCCCGGTCTACCAGCACTTCATCGCGAACCTGGAGCGGTACCGGTCGCGGCTGGTGCTGCGGCCGCAGGAGATCAGCAACCATCCGGAGATCCTGCGCCGGCTCGGGCTCATCACCATCAATACCGCGCTGGAGTGTGACATCTACGGCAATGTCAATTCGACGCATGTCGGCGGCACGCACATGATGAACGGCATCGGCGGCTCGGGCGATTTCGCACGCAATGCGCATCTGTCGGTATTCGTGACCAAGTCCGTGGCAAAGGGCGGCGATATTTCCAGCATCGTGCCGATGGTGGCGCATGTGGACCACACCGAGCACGATGTCGACATCATCGTGACCGAGCACGGTCTGGCCGACCTGCGCGGCCTGGCGCCACGCGAACGCGCCAGGCAGGTCATCGACAACTGCGCGGATCCGGCCTATCGCGACGTGCTGAACGACTACTTCCGCCGCGCCAGCCGGCTTGGCGGGCAGACGCCACACCTGCTAGAGGAAGCGTTGTCCTGGCATGTGCGCTACCGCGACCTAGGCACCATGCGCGCCTCCGTGCCGCAGCACGCGATGGCTGCCTGATCGCTGGCATCGAAAGCAAACAGCCCGCAGATGCGGGCTGTTTTGTTTGCAGCCTGCTCCGCAGAGCAGCAGCCTGCTCCGCAGAGCAGCAGCCTGCTCCGCAGAGCAGGCGACGCAGAAGTCTTACTGCGACTTCGCCGCGGGTGCCTTGGCGCCATCGGTGTACGGGTCGTACTTGCCGGACTTGGCGCCGTCGGTGTACGGATCGAACTTGCCGGCCTTGGCACCGTCGGTGTACGGGTCGGGCTTGCCGGCCTTGGCGCCGTCGGTGTATGGATCGGTCTTCTTGCCAGCGAGGTCGGCCTTGGTCGACTGCTTTGCGCCGTCCGTGTATGGATCGAATTTGCCCGACTTGGCTGCGTTCTGGTTCGGACTCGCCTTCTTCTTGGCGTGGCTGCCGCCGTACAGGTCGCCGCCCTCCGTGTAGTTCTTCTGCGCATACGCAAGCTGCGTTGCACCGAAGGCCGCCAGTGCGGCAACGATCAGGGTCGGAACGGTCTTCTTGAGCATCTTCATCCTCGCGAGTGGCGGTCGCGCAGCGCCTGCGCGATCCGGTTGGGGCCGAGTTTGGCGGATCATCCCCGGCTACTGTACCGAGGTCGGCGCTGGTCCGCATAGTGAAACTTTCTTCTAATTGCATTGAACGCTTTCTTGTCCGGCAACGACCTGTGCAAAGTCAAAGTTGATGCAGAATAAGGATGGACATCTCCTGGTGGTGCGCAATAGTGCGCGATCAAGCATAAAAAAAGCCGGCTGGTATGCAGCCGGCTTTCTTCTTGCAGGGCAGATGCCCTTATTCGAGCGTGATGTTCTGGTCGTGCGCAATCTTCTTGCGCAGGTCCAGTTCACGCTTGATCTGGGCCGCGTACTGGGCCGACGTATTGCCGTCGGGGTAGGCGCCGCTATCCGCCAGGCGGCGCTTCACGGCCGGGTCCTGCAGGGCCTTGACGGCGGCATCGTGCACGCGCGCGACGATGGCGGCCGGCGTGTTAGCCGGGGCGACCAGGCCATACCATGCCATGTTGTTCATATCCTTCATGCCGGCTTCGGCGAAGGTCGGCACGTCGGGCAAACCTTCCACGCGCTTGGGCGCGGCCACGGCCAGCGCGCGCAGCTTGCCGGCCTGGATGAACGGCATCGAGGACGGCAGGTTGTCGAACTGGACATTGACCTGGCCGGCCAGCGTGTCATTCAGCGCCGGGCCCGATCCGCGGTAAGGGATATGGACCATATCGGTCTTGGTGATGTCCTTGAACAGCTCGCCATCCAGATGGGAAATGCTGCCCTTGCCAGCCGACGCGTAGCTGTACTTGCCCGGGTTGGACTTGAGCAGCGCGACGAATTCTTTCAGCGTCTTGGCCGGGACCTTCGGGTTGACCGTCAGCACGTTCGGCACGTTCACCAGGTTGGTGATGGGCGCGAAATCCTTGATCGGGTCATACGGATTGCGGGCATTGGTGGCCGGGTTGGTGGCCATCGTGCTTACGGTAGCGATGCCCAGCGTATAGCCGTCCGGAGTGGACTTGGCCAGGGCATCGGCACCGATGGCGCCGCCGCCGCCGCCGCGGTTTTCCACCACGACGGGCTGGCCCAGTTCGCGGCCGAGCGCGTCGGAAACGGCGCGTGCCACGATGTCGGTGGTGCCGCCGGCCGCGAACGGCACGATCAGGCGGATCGGCTTGGTCGGGTAGCTTTGCGCCTGGGCGCCGCCGTGGAACAGGCCGAGGGCCGCGATGCAGGCTGCAGCGCCTGCTTTGAGAACTGCTTTCAAGGAGTGCCTCCGTTCTTCATTCACTGATTGTCGCCGGGCCGGATTCCTGGGGCGTTCTTCATGGCGATTCTGGGTCGCCTGCGCTTGTCGGTGAATCATCCGGTCCTGACTCGGCAGGCTGGTCCTCGTTGTGCGAAACCAGCCAACAACCCACAGAAATTTGGTTCCGCGATACGGAACTACGTTCCGCGTTGTGCGCCGGTGGCCATTCAACAGGGAAAGGTCGGTGAGTGGTATCGGGGAGAACCCGCGTATCAAGAAATGGCAGGTGCTCCCGTGCGCGGGCAAGAGGGCATCCCAGCAAAGACAGCAGAAGCGTATCAAAGCAAAAAGGCCAACCTTGCGGCTGGCCTTTTCTGGGAATTCGCTGGTGGGGCGTGAGTGACTCGAACACTCGACCTACGGATTAAGAGTCCGCTGCTCTACCAACTGAGCTAACGCCCCAACGAAGAAAAAGATTGTAGCAAGGTATCTAGTAAGACGCAATAGGTGAGGCGAACTTTCTTTTCCGGCACTCGCGGCTACAATGCCGAGCTTCCTGATGCGGTCAGTCACGCCGAAAGCCGTGACGACCAGACAACTCCATGCATGCCCGGATCCTGCGCTATCTAGACGAAGTGGTACGCCGCGGTTCGATCCGCAAGGCCGCGGAGCATCTCCATGTGGCGCCGACTGCGATCAACCGGCAGATTCTGGACCTGGAAGCCGAGCTCGGCGCTCCTGTATTCGAGCGCATCAACCGGCGCCTGCGCCTGACACCGCTTGGCGAGATGGTCCTCGCTCACGTCCGGCAGACCTTGCGCGAGCACGAGGCATTGCGCGAGCGGATCGAGGACTTCAAGGGCGCCCGGCGCGGTGAGGTCACGGTGGCTGCAACCGCCGGGCTCGCGGGGTCGTTGCTGCCATCGCTGGTGCATGATTTCCGCCAGCGGTATCCGGGCATCATCCTGCGCGTGGTGGATCTGCCTGTGGCGGAGATTGCCACCGCCGTGGAGCAGGGCGAGGCCGACCTCGGTCTCGGCTACGACCTGCCCGCCGCGCCAGCGCTGCGCGTGCTCGCGACCAGCGACTGGCAGATTGGCGCCGTGGTGCCGCCAGACCACGCGCTGGCAGAGCAACCCTCCGTGCTGCTCAGCGAGTGCGTCGGCTATCCGCTGGTCCTGCCGGCGCCATCGCTGTCGATCCGAGCCATCCTCGATGACGCCTTTGCGCGCAATGCCATCGACGTGACGCCGGCCGCCGAGTCGACCTCGATGGCGCTGATCCAGCGCCTGGTCATGCTGGGCAGCGGCGTCGCCTTGCTCAATCCGCTCGACATCATGGAGGAACGCGCGCGCGGCGCGCTGGTGCTGGTGCCGCTGCGCGACCGCTACCTGCGGCGCCAGACCCTCGCCCTGGTGGCGCGTGCGCACGGCACGCTAAGCCCGGCGGCTGAGCTGATGGCCGGGAGTATCGGCGCAACGCTGGCGGCGCTGTTCGCGCAAGGGCGCTAACGCCTGCGTTTTCGCGGGCGTTATTGTGTGTCCACATTTTGTGGACATGGTTGGCGAAATTCTGTGCTTTGGGATTGACGGAGCGGGTCTTAGACTCGCGTCATGCCAACCGCCAGAGACTTGCCGATATGACCCTGATTGCCCTGAACGCCGATGTGCTTGTCACCATGGATGCGCAACGGCGAGAAATACCCGATGGCGCACTGGTTGCCGACGGCCCCGCGGTGCAATGGGTCGGGGCGACGGCGGATTTGCCGCCGCAGTATCGCCGCATGATCGACGATGGCACGGCGCAGGTCATCGACATGCGCGGCCGTGTAGTGATTCCCGGCCTGGTCAATACGCACCATCACATGTACCAGAGCCTGACCCGCGCCGTGCCCGCGGCACAGGATGCCGAGCTGTTTGCGTGGCTGACCAATCTCTACATGCTGTGGTCGCACCTGACACCGGAGATGATCGGCATCTCGACGAAGACCGCGATGGCCGAGTTGATGCTGTCGGGCTGCACGACCACGAGCGATCACCTCTATCTCTATCCAAACGGATCGCGCCTCGACGACTCCATTGCCGCCGCGCAGGAAATGGGCATGCGCTTCCACGCGGCGCGCGGCTCGATGAGCGTCGGTCGCAGCAAGGGTGGCCTGCCGCCGGATGTAGTGGTGGAAGAGGAGACCGCCATCCTGCGCGACAGCCAGCGCCTGGTCGAGCAGTATCACGATAGTTCTCGTCACGCGATGCTGCGCATGGTGCTGGCGCCCTGTTCGCCGTTTTCAGTGTCGCGCGACCTGATGCGCGAATCGGCGCTCATGGCTCGCCACTATGGCGTGTCGCTGCATACGCACCTGGCCGAGAACGACAACGACATCGCCTATTCGCGCGAGAAGTTCGGGCTGACGCCTGCACAGTACGCCGAGGATCTCGGCTGGGTCGGCCACGATGTCTGGCATGCCCACTGCGTGAAGCTCGACGAGGAGGGGATCGCCCTGTTTGCACGTACGGGTACGGGTGTTGCGCATTGCCCGTGCTCCAATATGCGGCTGGCGTCAGGCATCGCCCCGGTGCGCGCCATGCGCGATGCCGGCGTCAAAGTTGGCCTCGGCGTGGACGGCAGTGCCTCGAACGATGGCGCGCATATGCTTGGCGAGGCGCGCCAGGCCATGCTGCTGCAGCGCGTCGGGTTTGGGCCGGCGGCGATGAGCGCGCGCGAGGCACTGGAGATTGCCACGCTCGGCGGTGCGCGCGTGCTCAATCGGGATGACATCGGTGCGTTGGCCCCCGGCATGTCTGCCGACTTCGTGGCCTTCGATATGTCGGCTGTCGGCTTTGCCGGGGGCGGGCATGACCCGGTTGCCGCGCTGGTGTTCTGCGCGCCCGCCAATGTGGTCACCAGCGTGATCAACGGACGCGTGGTGGTTCGTGACGGTGAACTGCTGACGGCCGACTTGCCGGTCGTGTTGTCGCGGCACCGCCAGCTCGCGCGCACGCTGTTCGAGCGCGCACGCGACAGCGGCGCCTGAGTGTGTTGCTGCGCCTGCCGCCTGCAGGCGCAGCCCAAAAGCAAAAAGCAAAAAGCAAAAGGCCGGAAGCAGATGCTTCCGGCCTTTTGCTTTGTATTCGATGGTGGGGCGTGAGTGACTCGAACACTCGACCTACGGATTAAGAGTCCGCTGCTCTACCAACTGAGCTAACGCCCCAACGAAGAAAAAGATTTTAACATGATTTCGGAGTTTGTCAAACACCCGCGTACATCAAACGAGTTCGGGCCGAACTCGCGCAGCGCCTGCGGCGTTGGCATCGCTCCGAATGTGGAGGGAACCGGCGCGCCTGTCCGGAGGTCATTCGATTGAGTGGATCAACGAAGGTCCGCGCATACGATATTGCTCCGGCCATGTTAGGATGTTTCTCCACTTGCATATGGAGGGCTGCACCGATGGATATCAAGTTCCAAGAGCAAGAGCGCTACGACATCAATAACGAAGGCTTGCTGTTCCACGCCATCGTCAATGGCGAAAAGGTAACGTGCGTCGTGACACGCGAAGCACTATGGGAAGGATTCAGCGCGGACCAGGTCCTGTCGCTGGAAGAAGCCTTCCGCGCCGGGCGCGACACGATCGAGCGCGCAGCGGTGGTGCTGATTGAACAAGGCGTCCCGCAACCGGTCGTCGTCAAGCGCGCACACGTGGCGCCGGTCTGATCCGGATGGATGCCCCGGCCAGCCGCAGGCAAGCCGCGGGCGCCCATCTCGCATCAGCCTCTTTCCGGTAGCGCATACTCCGACGCTGCCAAACCGTCTTACCGTGCGGCATCCGGTTATCTCCGATGCCAGTCTCCCGCTTCAATCATTCGGACCTGTCATTCTGACGCGGCTGTCACAGCGCTTCCGCGTGCGTTTGCGCGCCGGGGCGCTGCGCGCACTCTTCGAAGATGCGCACCTGGCACTGCGCGCAGATATCGGGAGAGAGTTGCCCGATGATCGTGTGCAGCGCCTGACGCTTGGTGGAAAAGACGTGGTCCGTGCGGAGCTTGGTGGTGAACCCCGTTTGTTCCCAGGTCTGCAGCACTTGCGTGCGCGGACGGTGGAAGTACAGGTCGCCGCCGACGGCGCGCCGTTCGGTCAGTTCGGCTTCCCACATCTCCGCGCCGGCCAGGTCGATGAAGTTCATGCTCTTGGTCATGGCCAGCAGATGCTTCTGGTTGGCATTGACCGTGCGCAGCCAGTGCAGCCGATCCGTCACGTACTGCACGGCGCCGAAATAGATGGCGCCTTCCATGCGCAGCAGCTTGAGTTGGGGGCACTCCGGCTGCGGCCGCTGCAATTCGTCCAGCGGCGTGAAGCGGCGGCCCGGGTCGTCGGCGTCGGGCACGAGGCTGCGCACCGCCGGTCGTGATGTGCGGTACAGGTAGGCGACCAGCGAAAGAATGGTACCGAGCAGCACCGCCATCTCCAGCCGGATCACCAGGGTGGCGGCGAAGGTGCCCACGGCGATAGCGAACTCGGTGCGGCTCAGGGCGGCAATGCGGCGCAGGCGGGCAAAGTCGAACAAGCCCCAGGCGACGAGCAGCAGCATGGCCGCGATAGCGGCCAGCGGAATCTGCGCGAGCAGCGGCGCGCTGACGGCCACCAGCAGCACTAGCCACAGGGCCGAGAACACGCTGGCCAGCGGCGTCTTCGCACCGGCCTCCAAATTCGGCACCGAGCGGTTGAGCGAACCGCACGAGATGTAGCCGGAGAACAGGCCGCCGGCAATATTCGACAGCCCCTGGCCAATGAATTCGCGGTTGGCGTCGATATGCTGGCCGGAACGCAACGCTACCGCCTTGGCAATCGAGATCGACTGGCCCAGTGCGACGATGGTCAGCGCCGAGGCGATGCCGAACAGGTCCGGCACGCTGCGCCAGGAAACATCCGGCACACGGAAGCTCGGAATTGCCGAGGAGATCGGTCCGACCACATTGACATGGTGTCCGCTTCCCCATCCGGTCCGGTTCAGCACCAAAGCCACGCCGTAGCCGGCCATGAGACCAAGCAGCATGAACGGCAGCCGCTTGCCCAGGCGCTTGAACACCAGCGTCGCGCCGAGCGTGACAGCGCCCACGGTGGCTGCGCCCCAGTTGATGGCGTCCAGGTTGTCGAACAGGAAGCGCAGCACGCCGAATGCGCTAGTGCCCGTGGGCACCGCCAGGCCGAGCAGGTCCTTGAGCGCATAGAGGCCGATCAGCGTGGCTGCGCCGCAGGTGAAGCCGAGCAGCACGGAAGGGGAGATGAAGTTGGCCAGCGTGCCCAGCCGCAGCGTGCCGACCGCAAACTGCATCAAGCCGACCAGGATGGTGACCGACAGCGCCAGGCCGATATAAGCCGGGCTGCCCGCGAAGGCCACGGGACTCAGCATGGCGAACAGCGCCAGCGAATTGGCATTGGTCGGACCGGACATTACGTGCCAGCTCGACCCGAACAGCGCGGCGATGATGCATGGCACCACGGCCGTGTAGATGCCGTACTCCGGCGGCAGCCCCGCCAGCGTGGCAAAGGCCACGCCCTGCGGCAACACCAGCACGGCGCCGAGCAGTCCCGCGACCACGTCCGCGCGCAAGGTGGCACGGGACACGCGTTGAGTCCAGGGAAGCAGGCGCTGCAGCCGGTCGGCTGGGCTGGTTGCGGTGGCAGTCATTGGTCAGGTTGGGGTTTGCCTGCTGGCGGCGGGGGCGTGCGGCGCCGTGAGCTGGTCGGCCAGGGCATGAAGGGAAGGTGAGGATGGCGGGGGCGTGCCAGGTTCATGGCGGCAGTGTATCCGCCCCCCGCCATGCGCCGCGAGCCGGGCTTGCCCGGACTTGCGTGCGCGTGGCGAGCGGGTCAGCCGCAGTTGAGCGTGGCGACGACCGGCGTGTGGTCGGACGGCTGCTCCCAGGTGCGCGGCACGCGGTCAATCACACAGGCGGAGCAATTGCTGGCCAGGACTGGCGACAGCAGGATGTGGTCGATGCGCAAGCCCGCATTGCGCCGGAACGCGAACATGCGGTAATCCCACCAGGAGAAGGCCTTCTCTGGCTGCTCGAACTTGCGGAAGACATCGGCCAGTCCCAGTTCGACCAGCGCGGCAAAGGCCGCGCGCTCCTGGGGCGAGACCAGGTTCTGGCCTTCCCATTTGGCGGGGTCGTGCACGTCGCGGTCTTCCGGCGCGATGTTGAAGTCGCCGAGCAGCGCGAGCCGCGGATACTTCACCAGCTCTTCGCGCAGCCACGCCGTCATGGCTTCGAGCCACTTCAGCTTGTAGACGAACTTGTCCGAGTCCAGCGCCTGCCCGTTCGGGAAATAGGCGCAGACCAGCCGGACGTCGCCATAGGTCGCGGCCACGACGCGCTGCTGCGCATCTTCAAAGCCCGGGATATTGCGCACCACATCGGTCGGGCCCGGCATGCTGGCATCGCGCGCGAGGATGGCAACGCCGTTGTAGGTCTTCTGGCCCGTGTAGACGCTGTGGAAACCGGCGTTTTCCAGTTCCGCGAGCGGGTACTTGTCGTCAGGCAGCTTCAGTTCCTGCAGGCACAGCGCGTCGATCGGCGCGCCGGCCTGCTCCTGTTCCGCCAGCCATTGAAGCACCTGCGGCAGGCGCACCTTGAGCGAGTTGACGTTCCAGCTTGCGATGCGCAGCGGGCCGGAGACAGGCAGCGCCGCGCTCATGCTGCCATGCCTCCGTGGCGCAGCAGCGCGTCGATCTGCGGCGCGCGGCCGCGGAACGCGACGAAGGAATCCATGGCGGGGCGGCTGCCGCCGACCGACAGGATCTCGCGCTGGTAGCGCGCACCGGTTTCGCTGTCGAGCACGGTGCCCGACAACTGCGCGGCTTCCTCGAAGGCGGCGTACACGTCGGCCGACAGCACTTCGGCCCACTTGTAGCTGTAGTAGCCCGCGGCATAGCCGCCCGCGAAGATGTGGCTGAAGGTATTGGGCCAGCGCGACAGCGGGTACTGCGGTACCACGTGCACGCGGTCGTTGATCTCGCGCGACAGGTCCAGCACGCTCTTCGCGCCCTGCGGGTCGAAGTCGGTGTGCAGGTGCATGTCGAACGACGAGAACACGATCTGGCGCAGCGTCATCATGCCGTTCTGGAAATTCTTGGCCGCCAGCATGCGGTCGAACAGCGGGCGCGGCAGCGGCTCGCCGCTGTCGACGTGCTGGGTCATGCCGGTCAGCACCTCATATTCCCAGCAGAAGTTCTCCATGAACTGGGACGGCAGTTCCACCGCATCCCATTCCACGCCGTTGATGCCGGACACGCCCAGCTCGCCCACCTGCGTCAGCATGTGGTGCAGGCCGTGGCCGAATTCATGGAACAGTGTGATGACTTCGTCGTGCGTGAACAGTGCCGGCTTGTCGCCGACCGGTGCCGAGAAATTGCAGGTGAGGTAGGCCACCGGCGTCTGCACCTTGCCATTGGCCAGGATCTTGCGGCCGCGCGCATCATCCATCCACGCGCCGCCGCGCTTGCCTTCGCGCGCATAGAGGTCGATGTAGAACTGGGCCAGCAGCGTGCCGTCGGCCGCATTCACGCGGAAGAAGCGCACGTCCTTGTGCCAGGTCTGCGACGTATCGGGCTGGATCTTCACCGAGAACAGCCGCTCGACGGCCCCGAACAGACCCTGCAGCACCTTGGGCTCGGGGAAGTATTGCTTCACTTCGTTCTCCGAGAACGCATAGCGTTGCTCCCGCAGCTTTTCGGAGGCATAGGCAACGTCCCACGGCGCCAGTTCGGCCAGCCCCAGCTCGGCCGCGGCATAGGCCTTGAGTTCAGCCCAGTCCTGCTCGGCATACGGACGTGCCTTGACCGCGAGTTCGTCGAGGAACTTCAGCACCTCGGCTGGCGACTCGGCCATCTTCGGCACCAGCGACACTTCGCCGTAGCACTGGTAGCCGAGCATTTGCGCTTCCTCGCGGCGCAGTGCGAGCTGTTCACGCATATTGGCCGTGTTGTCCCAGTCGGCCTGGCCGCTGCCGTACTGGGCGCCATGTTCCGATGCACGGGTCACGTTGGCCTCGTACAGGGTCTGGCGCAGCGCTCGGTCGTCCGCGTACTGCAGCACGGGGAAGTAGGAGGGGAAGTGCAGCGTGAATTTCCAGCCGGCCTTGCCGTCCTTCTCCGCCGCGTGGCGGGCAGCCTCCTGTGCGTCCTCGGGCAATCCGGATAGCCGTGCCGGATCTTCGATGATCAGCGCGTAGGCGTTGGTGGCGTCGAGCACGTGGTCGGAGAATGCCTTGGACAACTGCGCCTGCTGTTCCTGGATTTCGGCAAAGCGCGGTTTCTTGTCCTCGGGCAGTTCGGCGCCGCCCAGACGGAAGCCGCGCAGCTCATTCTCGATGAGCTGGTGGCGCGCGGCGCTCATGCCGGCAAATTCGGGGCTGGCTGCGAGCGCCTTGTACTTTTCATAGAGCGCCAGGCTTTGGCCCAGCGACGACCAGAACTCCGTCATGCGCGGCAGGTTCTCGGCGTGCGCCTTGCGCAGCTCCGGCGTATCGGCGACCGCGCTCAGGTGCCCGACCACGCCCCAGGCGCGGCCCAGCGGCTCGGTGACGGCTTCCAGCGCTTCCACGGCACTGGCCCAGTCGGACGGCGTGGCCGGATCTTCGGCGCGCGCCACGGCTGCCTGCGCACGTTCGAGCAGCACGTCGAGCGCCGGGCTGATGTGCTCGGGGCGGATCTCGGAGAAGCGCGGCAGGTCGGTGAAGTCCAGCAGTGGATTGTTGAGGGCTTGGTCCATGGCGGTTCTCGGTTGTCTGGCCTGAAGAGGCAATGGCTTGCAGATGGGGGCAGCGCCGCGGCTTTTCCAGTGCCGTTGCGGCCTCCGCCGCAACGGCCGGCAGGCTTAGCCGGCGACGCGCTCGGCGGCTTCCAGCGTATTGACCAGCAACATGGTGATGGTCATCGGGCCGACGCCGCCCGGGACCGGCGTGATATGGCCGGCCACTTCGCGCACGCCGCCGAAGTCCACGTCACCGCACAGCTTGCCGTTGTCGTCGCGGTTCATGCCCACGTCGATCACGACCGCGCCGGGCTTGACCATGTCGGCGGTAATCAGGTTGCGCTTGCCCACGGCGGCAACGATCACGTCGGCGTCGCGGGTATGGGCGCCGATGTCGCGCGTCTTGCTGTTGCAGATGGTGACCGTGGCGCCAGCCTGCAGCAGCAGCATGGCCATCGGCTTGCCGACGATATTCGAGGCGCCGACCACCACCGCACGGGCGCCGCGCAGCGGGTAGTTGATCGATTCCAGCATCTTCATGCAGCCGTATGGCGTGCACGGGCGGAACAGCGGGGCGCCGGTCATGAGTGCGCCGGCATTGGCCACGTGGAAGCCGTCGACGTCCTTTTCCGGGGCGATGGCCTCAAGCACCTTGTGGCTGTCGATGTGCTTGGGCAGCGGCAGTTGCACCAGGATGCCATGGATCTTGGGATCCTTGTTCAGCGCGTCGATACGGGCCAGCAGGTCGGCTTCGGACAGGTCGGCCGGGTAGCGGTCCAGCGACGAGTGGAAGCCGTTGTCCTCGCAGGCCTTGACCTTGTTGCGCACATAGACCTGGCTGGCCGGGTCCTCGCCGACCAGGACCACGGCCAGGCCGGGCTGGTGCCCGCGTTCGGTCAGGCGGGCGGCGCGCACGGCGGCTTCGGAACGGATATGTTTGGCAAGTGCGTTGCCGTCGATCAGTTGTGCAGACATGGGGGACAGGGCGGGTTTATGGCCGGGAGTGAAGGCGCCGTCGCGGGGCGGCGCCCGGCCGGCAGAGCTTAAAGGCGAATTATACGGGGTGACGGGCGGGCATTCCGCCCCGCGACGGCCGCGTTGCCGTTTGACCGCCGGCAAGCCGGGATGCCCGGCCACGCTGGTAGCATCGTCACATGCACACCGCGCTCCCATCCCTGTTGTCCGATCCACTGCTCGTCTTCGTGTCCATTGCCGGGTTTGGCTGGGCGCTGAGCCGCCGCCCCTGGCACTTGCTGCGGCGCGGTTCCCTGCAGCATGCCTGGCTGGGCGCGATGGTGTTGGTGGCGCTGTTGTGGACGGTGCGTGCCACGCTGGTCGGCGGCCTGGTGATCCAGCTCCTTGGCGCGACGCTGATGGTCACGCTGTTCGGGTTGCCGCTGGCGCTGATATCGCTGTTCGTGGTCGACGTGGTGTCCATGCTTGGCCTCGAATACCTGGCCGGTCACAGCTGGGCCTTGTTCGACTGGCCGTCGCTCTGGATACGCTATGTCTGGCTGGCGCTGCTGCCGGCGCTGATCTCGGCCGGGCTGCAGGGCATCATGCGCCACACGCTGCCGCGCCATCCATTCGTGTTCATCCTCGGCCATGGCTATTTCTGCGCGGGCCTGGCGGCCATGGGCGCGGGGGCGGCGGAGGCCGCCTGGCGGCACTGGATGGCTCCAGGGCTTCCGTTCAGCACCGCCGATACGCTCGCAGCCATTGTCATCCTCGCGTTTGGCGAGGCGTTCCTCACCGGCATGCTGGTCGCGATTTTTGTGGTCTACCGGCCACAATGGGTGGTGACGTTCCGGGATGAGGAGTACTTGAGCGACTGAGGCGCGGGGCGACGGGGAAGTGGCGTCGATTGCCTGCCCCGGCGGGCGCCGGGGCAGCCTGCCGGATCAGCTGTTGCGCGACAGCGCCAGGCGCAGCAGGTCGGCCACGGTATTGACGTTGAGCTTTTCCATGATGTTGGCGCGGTGCGCCTCCACGGTCTTGATGGAAATGCCCAGGTCGTCGGCGATCTGCTTGTTCAGGCGGCCGGCGACGATGCGCTCCAGCACCTGCTGCTCGCGCGTGGTCAGCTTGCCCAGCAGGTCCTTGGCGGCACGCTGCTCGCGCGCGGCCGAGTGGTCCGTGCGGGCCTTCTGCAGCATGCGCTCGACCAGCGCGCGCAGTTCCGATTCGTCGAACGGCTTCTCGATGAAGTCGATGGCGCCGCGCTTCATCGTGGAAACCGCCATCGGCACATCGCCGTGGCCGGTGATGAAGACGATGGGGATATCGATGTTCTCGGCAATCATGCGTTCCTGCAGTTCCGGGCCGCTCATGCCGGGCATGCGCACATCGAGGATCAGGCAGGAAACCTGGCTGGCGTCATAGGCCGTCAGGAACTGCTCGGCGCTGCTGAAGCTGCGCACCTGGTAGCCATTGCCTTCCAGCAGCCAGGTCAGCGAGTCGCGCATCGCTTCATCGTCATCGACGATAAAGACGGTCTCGCCGCGGTGAGGGGCAGGGTTTGGCGTTGCGGTCATGAAGTCTCCTGGGACAACCATTCGTTTGCGGCAGCAGTGTAACCGGCGGCGGCGCTATGTAACAGATCCCGCACCCCACCAGCGCGGGGGGCGGGGCGTGCCACGATCGGGTGCGCGTCGTTATTGGTCGGCCATCGCCGGCTGCAGCGGCAGCATGATTTTAAACGTACAGCCGATGCCATCGGCATTGTTCTCGACCCACAACCTGCCCTGGTGGGATTCGATGATGGAGCGGCAGATGTTCAGGCCCATGCCCATGCCGTCGGACTTGGTGCTGAAGAACGGTTCGAACAGCCGTTCCTTGGTGGCTTCGTCGACGCCGGGGCCCTGGTCGATCACGTCGATACGGACGTTGTTGCCGAACTCGCCCGGCTCCACGCGCGCATGCAGGCGCACGACGCCCCCGGCGCGCGGGGCCGGCATGCCGGCCATGGCTTCCACGGCGTTCTTGAGCAGGTTCACCAGCACCTGTTCGATCAGCACGGGGTCCACGTAGATCATCACGGGCGGTGCGGGCAGGCGCGTCAGGATGGTCACGCGGCGGCGCGTGGCCTCGAGGTCGGCCAGGCCCACGGCGTCGGCGACGATGTCGTGCAGCGAGGCCTCGCGCCGCTGCGGCTGGCTGCGCTTCACGAAGCCGCGGATGCGGCTGATGATGGTGCCGGCGCGCACGGCCTGCGCCGAGGTCTTTTCCAGCACGGGGATCAGGTCCTCGGGGGTGCTTCGGCCCGAATGCAGCCGCGCCACCGCGCCCATGCAATAGTTGTTGATGGCGGCCAGCGGCTGGTTGAGCTCATGCGCGAGCGACGATGCCATCTCGCCCATGGTGGTCAGGCGGCTGGTGAACTGCAGGCGTTCCTCATGCTGGCGCGTCATTTCCTCTGCGGCCTTGCGCACCGTGATGTCGGTGGCGATCTGCATCTGCGCGAGGTGGCCATCTACCCACTGGATATAGCGGCGGCGCACCTCGAACCACTTCTGCATGTCGGGCACGAACACTTCGCGCGCGTCCGACGTGTACGGCATCAGTTCGGAGGCGGGCAGGCCGGCGTAAGCGTCGACATAGTCGGTGTTGTCGCTCGAGACCTGGTCCTTGTCGACGTCATCGCCGGCCAGCTTCAGGTGGCCATCGGCCTCCCAGCCGAACAACTGGCGGTAATAGCGGTTGGCGAACAGCAGTTCGGCCTTGTCGGTGGCCAGCACCGAAACGGCGGCGTCCAGGCTCTCCAGCACGGTGGTGAAGCGGTCGTGCGCGGCGGCAAGCTCCTCGCGCGCGCGCTTGGGCTCGGTGATGTCCGTCATCGAACTCATCCAGCCCGTGTGGCGGCCGCGGCTGTCCACCAGCGGCGACACATACATGCGCGAGAAGAAGCTGCTGCCGTCGCGGCGCATCACGCGCATCTCGTAGCCGCCGGCCGGCGACTTGCCCTGCAGCGTGAGGTCGATCTGCTTCTGCATCTCCTGCTGGTCATTCGGCGGCCAGTAGGGAAAGGGCGGCAGGCGGCCAACCAGGTCGTTTTCCTGCCAGCCGGTCATGCGGCAGAACGCCGGGTTGACATAGGTGATGCGGCCGTTCAGGTCGAGCGCGCGCAGGCCGATCAGCATGGAGTTCTCCATGGCGCGGCGGAACGACGTTTCGGCCAGCAGCGCGCGCTGCGCTTCGGAGCGGCGGCTGGTGTGCCGCCACATGCTCCACAGGCTCCACAGCAGGAAGCAGGACAGCCCGACCACCAGCCACAGCAGCATGTTGTTGGGCAGGTTGGACGGCGGCGGGTAGGCATCGGCGCGCAGCGACAGCGAGTGCCCGGGTGGGTCGAGCAGCACCTCGTACGACAGCGCATTGCCCGGCACCGGGCGCAGCGAGGTGCTGGCGCGCGTCTGGTTGTTCTTGTCGATCAACGAGAAGCGGTAGCGCTCGGTCAGTTCCGGCGGCAGCAGGTGAGTGAGGATGCCGTTGATGGAATAGAGCGCGCCCAGCGTGCCGAGGAACTCGTTGTCCCGCACGATCGGCACCTCCATCAGCATGAAGCTGTCGCCGCGGTCATTGGTGAGCGGGCGCGAGTAGACCACGCGCTGGGTTTCGCGCGCGGCGTCGAAGGTGTCGAGCACCTCGGGTTCGAGCGGCTGCTCCTGGTTCTCGCGCAGCCGCGCCGCAAACTCCGAGGTGGACGGCAGCGACCAGCGCCCGCGGCGCGTGGCGTCGAGCCAGTTGATGAAGACAATCTCGGGGTTCTCGCGCAGGATCTCCTGCGCCGCGGTCCGGTATGCGCCCTGTTCGAGCTGCGCGGCGGCAATGTCTCGCGCGAGCGAGGCCAGTTGGTCCTGGTTGCTCAGCAGGGACAGGCGCACGCGCTGCTGCGCCCAGGCCGCGTCGCGATACAGGGCATCGCGCTGCTGCTGGCGCTCGGTCTCGTGCAGGGACCAGAGGATCACGCCCATCGCCGCGCTGAACAGCACGATGGCCACCAGCGGGATGAACATGAACCAGCTCGTGGCGACCAGGTTGCGCCAGCGCAGCCACCACAGTCCGCGCGTCGGCGCGGCGACGGTGCCGCCGTCATCGACCTGTGCCATCGTGTCGAGGGCCCCCAGCGTGCTGGCCGGCGGCGCGGCGTGCGTGCCGTCACCACCGGTTGCCCTGGCCGTATCGGCGGCGGAAGGGGGGAGGATGGCTGCGCGCAGGCTGGACAGGAAACGATTGAAAAACGACATGACAGGGATTGACGGCTGACCGGCCAGTGTAGCGGGAATACTGCGGTGCGTCGCTTGGGGAAAGCGCCAATGAATTCAAGTAAAAACCTGACGAGGCGGCGGGGCTTGCCCCGCGCCGGCGCCCGCTGGCCATGTGGCATTTGGTGCGCCGCGACAAGATTCCACATTGTAAAAAACGATATCGCAATTTGAAAATTTCACTTGTGTTGCCCTTTCTGCTTCCATAGAATCGCTTCGACCAGAAACGCGGGCGGTAACCATGCGCCTGCCGCGCGGAGGGTCCGGAACAGGACTCCCGGCGGCGGCTTCCGATGCAAGGCGCTGCGGCGACGCATCCGCAAGTCATACCCCGTCACCCCGGACCCGAATGCCAAAAGCCAGGGTCTCCGGAGCAGGAATTCACCAGGAGACAGCCATGTCCGCCGTACCCGAGCAGATTCTCGGCGCATCCAGCGCCAACGACGCCGATCCCCAGGAAACCCATGAATGGCTGGACGCCCTGCAAGGCGTTCTCGCCGCTGAAGGCCCTTCGCGCGCGGCCTTCCTGATCGACAAGCAGATCGAGTACGCACGCGTGAACGGCGTTACCCAGCCGTTCCATGCCGAGACGCAATACATCAACACGATTCCGGTCGAGCAGCAGGCCCGCATTCCCGGCGACCAGGACATCGAGCACCGTATCCGCTCGTACACCCGCTGGAACGCCATGGCGATGGTGTTGCGCGCCAACAAGCACACCAACGTCGGCGGCCACATCTCGTCGTTCGCTTCGGCCGCGACCCTGTACGACGTCGGCTACAACCACTTCTGGCGCGCTCCGTCCGAACAAAGCGGCGGCGACCTGGTCTTCGTGCAGGGCCACTCGGCGCCGGGCGTGTACTCGCGCGCGTTCCTGCTGGGCCGCCTGACGCCCGACCAGCTCGACAGCTTCCGCCAGGAAGTGGATGGCAAGGGCATCTCGTCGTACCCGCACCCGTGGCTGATGCCGGACTTCTGGCAGTTCCCGACCGTGTCGATGGGCCTGGGCCCGATCATGGCCATCTACCAGGCCCGCTTCATGAAGTACCTGGACAGCCGCGGCCTGGCCAAGGCCGGCGACCGCAAGGTCTGGGCCTTCCTGGGCGACGGCGAGACCGACGAGCCGGAATCGCTGGGCGCGATCGGCATGGCCGGCCGCGAGAAGCTGGACAACCTGGTCTTCGTCATCAACTGCAACCTGCAGCGCCTCGATGGCCCGGTACGCGGCAATGGCAAGATCATCCAGGAGCTGGAATCCGAGTTCCGCGGTGCCGGCTGGAACGTGATCAAGGTGGTCTGGGGCAGCAAGTGGGACTCCCTGCTGGCGCGCGACACCAAGGGCCTGCTGATGAAGCGCATGATGGATTGCGTGGATGGCGAGTACCAGACCATGAAGGCCAAGGACGGCGCTTACGTCCGCGAGCACTTCTTCAACACGCCTGAACTGAAGGCGATGGTGGCCGACTGGTCCGACGACGACATCTGGCGCCTGAACCGCGGCGGCCACGATCCGCACAAGATCTACGCCGCCTACAAGGCCGCCAGCGAGCACAAGGGCCAGCCGACGCTGATCCTGGCCAAGACCATCAAGGGCTATGGCATGAGCGAAGCCGGCCAGGCCATGAACGTGGCCCACCAGCAGAAGAAGATGCCGGTGGACGCGATCCGCAAGTTCCGCGACCAGTTCAACATCCCGGTTGCCGACGACAAGCTGGAAGAGGTGCCGTACATCACCTTCCCGGAAGGCTCGAAGGAACTGGAATACATGCGCCAGGCGCGCCTGAACCTGGGCGGCTACCTGCCAGCCCGCCGCCAGAAGGCCGAAGCCCTGCCGGTGCCGCAGCTGTCCGCGTTCGACGCACTGCTGAAGGCCACCGGCGAAGGCCGCGAAGTGTCCACCACCATGGCCTTCGTCCGTATCCTGAACACGCTGCTGAAAGACAAGCAGATCGGCAAGCACGTGGTGCCCATCGTGCCGGACGAGTCGCGCACCTTCGGCATGGAAGGCCTGTTCCGCCAGGTCGGCATCTGGAACCAGGAAGGCCAGAAGTACGTGCCGGAAGACCATGACCAGCTGATGTTCTACAAGGAATCGCAGACTGGCCAGGTGCTGCAGGAAGGCATCAACGAAGCCGGCGCCATGTGCGACTGGATCGCGGCCGCGACGTCGTACTCGACGCACGGCGTGCAGATGATCCCGTTCTACATCTACTACTCGATGTTCGGCATCCAGCGTATCGGCGACCTGTGCTGGGCCGCTGCCGACATGCGTTCGCGCGGCTTCCTGTTGGGCGGCACCGCCGGCCGCACCACGCTGAACGGCGAAGGCCTGCAGCACGAGGACGGCCACTCGCACGTGTTCCACTCGGTGATCCCGAACTGCATGTCGTACGACCCGACCTTCCAGTACGAACTGGCAGTGATCATGCAGGACGGCCTGCGCCGCATGTACGCCGAACAGGAAGACGTCTACTACTACCTGACGGTGATGAATGAGAACTACGAGCATCCGGAAATGCCGGCTGGCGTAGAGAAGGACATCGTCAAGGGCATGTACCAGTTCCGCAAGGGCGTCGAGAACAGCAACGCGCCGCGCGTGCAGTTGCTGGGCTCGGGCACGATCTTCCGCGAGGTGATCGCCGCCGCCGAGCTGCTGAAGCAGGACTGGGGCGTCGAATCCGACCTGTGGAGCTGCCCGAGCTTCACCGAGCTGGCCCGCGAAGGCCAGGCCGCCGAGCGCTTCAACCTGTTGCACCCGTCCGAGCCGCAGCGCGAGTCCTTCGTCGCGCAAAAGCTCAAGTCGGCCCGTGGCCCGGTCATTGCCTCGACCGACTATGTGCGCGCGTTCGCCGAACAGATCCGTCCGTTCGTGCCGCGTCGCTACGTGGTGCTGGGCACCGACGGCTTCGGCCGCTCGGACACCCGCGAAAAGCTGCGCCACTTCTTCGAGGTGGATCGCCACTGGGTCACGCTGGCCGCGCTGAAGGCGCTGGCCGACGAGGGCGCCATCAGCCGCGACAAGGTGGCCGAAGCGATCAAGAAGTACAACCTCGACCCGAGCAAGCCGAACCCGATGTCGGTCTGACCGGCTTCCTGCACCAACCCCCCGCAGTACGGCGATGCCGTGCCGCGGGCGCCCCGGGGTAAGCCCGGGCGCCTTGCGGCACAGCGGCGTGACAGAAGCGGGCGGCGAGGGTAATCTCGCCGCTTGCGGAAGTCGCGCGTGCCGGCCTGCCCAGGAGACACTGAATGAGTCAAGCGATTGAAATCAAGGTGCCGGACATCGGCGACTATGACGCCGTTCCCGTCATTGAAGTGCATGTGAAACCCGGCGACAGCATCAATGCGGAAGACGCGCTGGTCACGCTGGAATCGGACAAGGCCACCATGGACGTGCCCTCGCCGCAGGCCGGCGTGGTCAAGGACGTCCGCATCAAGGTGGGCGACAACGTGTCCGAAGGCTCCGTCCTGGTGATGCTGGAAGCCGCCGGCACATCCGCGCCGGCCCCGGCTCCAGCCGCCGCAGCACCGGCTCCCGCGCCGGCCCAGGCTGCGGCGCCCGCGCCCGCTCCGGCTGCCGCCCCGGCGCCTGCTCCGGCCGCGAGCGGCGGCACGATTGAAGTCAAGGTTCCCGATATCGGTGACTACGACGCAGTCCCAGTGATCGAAGTCCACGTCAAGCCGGGCGACACCATCAACGCCGAAGACGCTGTCGTCACGCTGGAATCGGACAAGGCCACCATGGACGTGCCATCCCCGCAAGGCGGCGTGGTCAAGGAAGTCAAGGTCAAGGTGGGCGACAACGTGTCCGAAGGCACGCTGCTGATCTTGCTGGAAGGCGCCGCAGGCGCAGCCGCACCGGCACCGGCCGCCGCGGCACCAGCCCCGGCTCCCGCTGCGGCGCCTGCCCAGGCCCCGGCCCCGGCGCCCGTCGCCGCTGCACCGGCTCCGGCAGCGGCTGCCGCAGCCCCGGTCGGCGTAACCGGCAAGGCCGCGCATGCATCGCCGTCGGTGCGCAAGTTCGCGCGCGAGCTGGGCGTGGATGTTTCCCGCGTGCCGGGAACGGGCCCGAAGAACCGCATCACCCAGGAAGACGTGCAGCGCTACGTCAAGGGCGTGATGACCGGCCAGGCCGCCGCGCCGGCACAGGCTGCCGCGGCTGGCGGCGGTGGCGGCGAACTCGGCCTGCTGCCCTGGCCGAAGGTCGATTTCACGCGCTTCGGCGAGGTCGAAAACAAGGCCCTGTCGCGCATCAAGAAGATCTCGGGCGCCAACCTGCACCGCAACTGGGTCATGATCCCGCACGTCACCAACCATGACGAGGCGGACATCACCGACCTGGAGGCGTTCCGCCTGCAGCTGAACAAGGAAAACGAGAAGTCCGGCGTCAAGGTGACGATGCTGGCGTTTATGATCAAGGCCACCGTGGCGGCGCTCAAGAAGTTCCCGAACTTCAACGCCTCGCTCGACGGCGACAACCTGGTGCTGAAGAAGTATTTCAACATCGGTTTCGCGGCCGATACGCCGAATGGCCTGGTCGTGCCGGTGATCAAGGACGCCGACAAGAAGGGCGTGATCGAGATCAGCCAGGAAATGAGCGAGCTGGCCAAGCTGGCGCGCGACGGCAAGCTCAAGCCCGACCAGATGCAGGGCGGCTGCTTCTCGATTTCGTCGCTGGGCGGCATCGGCGGTACGTACTTCACGCCGATCATCAATGCGCCGGAAGTGGCCATCATGGGCGTGTGCAAGTCGTACCAGAAGCCGGTCTGGGACGGCAAGCAGTTCGCGCCGCGCCTGACGCTGCCGCTGTCGCTGTCGTGGGACCATCGCGTGATCGATGGTGCCGAGGCGGCCCGCTTCAATACGTACTTCGGGCAGCTGCTGGCGGATTTCCGCCGCATCCTGCTGTAAGGCGGCCGCGGCCATGTCCGTGACGGGCATGGCCATGGCGCCTGCTGCTCCAGGGAGGCGAGTCATGACTACCTGTGTCGTCGTCAGGAAGGATGCAGAGGTGGCGATTGCGGCCGATGCGCTGGTCACGTTCGGTGACACGCGCCTGTCGCGCGCCTACGAGCGCAACCAGAAGGTGTTTCCGATCGGCGACAGCTTTGTCGCGCTGGCCGGCACCACGGCGCACTTCCCGGTCATGCGCGCCTTGCTGGCGGGCATGGGCGAGGAGTGCCGGCTCGGTTCGCGCGACGACGTGTTCCGGACCTTCCTGAAGGTGCATGAAAGGCTCAAGTCGGAGTACTTCATCAACACCAAGGAAGATGAGGATGATCCGTACGAGTCGTCGCAGATCGTATGCCTGATCGCCAACCCGGCCGGGATCTTCGGCGTCTACTCGTACCGCGAGGTGTTTTCGTTCGACCGTTTCTGGGGCATCGGCTCAGGCCGCAACTATGCGCTGGGGGCCATGCATGCGGTCTACGACAAGCCCGACCTGGATGCTGGCGCCATTGCGCGCATCGGTGTCGATGCCGGCATCGAGTTCGACAAGAGTTCGGCAGGCCCGATTGAAGTCCATACCGTAAGGCTGCACGATGCCGGCGCCGCCGGCGCAGCGGCAACCAACAACGACGGCGCGCCCTGAGGCCACGCAGGCCGGCGCCCATTGAGGAGCAAACATGAGTGTGATCGAAGTCAAGGTGCCGGATATCGGCGATTTCGACGCGGTGGAAGTGATCGAGGTCCTGGTCAAGCCGGGCGACATGATCGAGCAGGAACAGTCGCTGATCGTGCTGGAGTCGGACAAGGCCAGCATGGAAGTGCCGTCGTCGGCTGCCGGCAAGGTGGTCGAGGTGCGCGTGAAGGTGGGCGACAAGATCGGTGAGGGCGCCGTGATCTGCACGGTGGAAGCGCAAGCCGCGGCCGCGCCGGCTCCGGCCGCCGCTGCCCCCGCACCCGCACCCGCCGCCGCGGCGCCTTCGGCCGCCCCGGCTCCGGCTCCGGTTGCCGCCAGCCACGCCGGTGGCGCCGACATCCAGTGCGACGTGCTGGTGCTGGGCGCCGGTCCCGGAGGCTACTCGGCTGCCTTCCGCTCTGCCGACCTTGGCATGAACACCGTGCTGGTGGAACGCTATGCCACGCTCGGCGGCGTCTGCCTGAACGTAGGCTGCATCCCGTCCAAGGCGCTGCTGCACAACGCCGCGGTGATCGACGAGGCCAAGGCGCTGGCCGCCCACGGCATCCTGTTCGGCGAAGCCAAGATCGACCTGGACGGCCTGCGCCACTACAAGAACCAGGTGGTCGGCAAGCTGACCGGCGGCCTGGCCGGCATGGCCAAGGCACGCAAGGTGCAGGTGGTGCGCGGCATCGGCACCTTCCTCGATCCGCATCACCTGGAAGTGGATGCGACCGAGGGCGAGGGCAAGCAGACCACGGGCAAGAAGACCGTGATCCGTTTCGAGAAGGCCATCATCGCCGCCGGCAGCCAGGCGGTGAAGCTGCCGTTCATCCCGGAAGACCCTCGTATCGTCGATTCGACCGGCGCGCTGGAACTGCCCGAGGTGCCCAACAAGATGCTGGTCATCGGCGGCGGCATCATCGGCCTGGAAATGGCCACGGTGTACAGCACGCTGGGCGCGGACATCGACGTCGTCGAAATGCTGCCGGGCCTGATGAACGGCGCCGACCGCGACCTGGTCAAGGTCTGGGAAAAGAAGAACAAGGACCGTTTCGGCAAGGTCATGCTGAACACGAAGACGGTCGCCGTGGAAGCGAAGCCGGACGGCATCTACGTGAAGTTCGAAGGCGAGCAGGCCCCGGCCGAGCCGCAGCGCTACGACCTGGTGCTGGTGTCGGTGGGCCGTTCGCCCAATGGCAAGCGCATCGGCGCCGAGAAGGCCGGCGTGGCCGTGACCGATCGCGGCTTTATCAACGTCGACCAGCAGATGCGCACCAATGTGCCGCACATCTTCGCGATCGGCGACGTGGTCGGCCAGCCGATGCTGGCGCACAAGGCGGTGCACGAGGCCCACGTGGCCGCGGAAGCCGCGCACGGCGAGAAGGCCTACTTCGATGCCAAGCAGATCCCGTCGGTGGCCTTCACCGATCCGGAAGTGGCCTGGGCCGGCCTGACCGAGGACCAGTGCAAGGAGCAGGGCATCAAGTACAGCAAGGGCGTGTTCCCGTGGGCTGCTTCGGGCCGTGCGATTGCCAACGGCCGCGACGAAGGTTTCACCAAGCTGATCTTCGACGAGGAAACCCACCGCGTCATCGGCGGCGGCATCGTCGGCACGCATGCCGGCGACCTGATCAGCGAAGTGTGCCTGGCGATCGAGATGGGCGCGGACGCGGTGGATATCGGCAAGACCATCCACCCGCACCCGACGCTGGGCGAATCGATCGGCATGGCCGCGGAAATCTACGAAGGTACCTGCACCGACGTACCGCCGCCGCGCAAACGCTAAGAGCAAGCAACCGGATGGCAACGAAACCCGCCCGCGTGGCGGGTTTCTTTTCGGTCATAAACGCAATTAACCGACGAGAATTTGCGACGTCCGCCAATCCGGCTGGCACGGGAGGGCCGGGCCGCCAGAAGGGGTCATTCCGGCTGTTGAGGTGTGGATTCGATAATGTCTTCGAGCTGGGCACTCATGGGAATGCCAAGGCGTTCGCCAGTGGGCAGGCGGTTGATGAACCATTGCTTGTACAGGCGCTCAAGCTCGCCCGTGGTGATCAGGTCGCGAACCGCCTTGTCGACGACGGCGGCAAACTGCGGGTCGCCCTTGCGCAGCATGATGCCGTAGGGGTCGTACGACAGGAAGTCGCGCGTCACGTCATATTTCTTGCCCAGCCCGTACTTGGCCAGGAAGCCGTACAGCAGCACGTCGTCGCCGGCGTACGCATCGGCGCCGCCGTGGCGCAGCACCTCGAAGGCATCGGCGTGGTCACGGGCGCGGATCAGGGTCAGGCCGAGATCGAAGCGAGCGGACAGGCGCTCGATCGCGTCCGCGTTGGTCGTGCCGGCGGTCGCCACCACGGTCTTGCCCTTGAGATCCCGGAACGTGCGGATCGGGGAGCCGTGCGGCACCAACAGCTTGGTACCGGCGACGAAGATCACTGGCGAGAACGCCACACGCTGCTGCCGCTCGGCATTACGCGTCGTGGATCCGCATTCGAGGTCGATCTTGCCGGAAATCATGGCTTCGAACCGGTTTTCGGAAGTTACCGGCACCCAGCTGATGGCGAGGTCTCGGCCTACCTCATTGCCCGCGGCCGTCACGATGGCCGTGCAGATGTCGATCGAATAGCCGATCGGTCGCCGAGCCTGGTTCAGGTACGAGAAGGGAAGGGACGATTCCCGGTAGCCGATGGTGAGCGTGCCGGTTTCCTTGGCCTTCTTCAGCGTGCCAGACAGGGCGATCGGCTCCTGGGCCAGCGCAACGCCGGCCGACAGCGCCAGGCATAGCGCCACGATCCGCCACCACGCGTTGCGCCCGTGCCGGGCAAGAGTGCTAGACATGTGTCGCTCCTCTCGGTCAGCGAACCACCGCTTACGCACGCGCGGTCTCTGGCTTGGGCACCGGCTCGCGTTCTCCGTCCATGCCACCGACGCCGCCCTGGTCGTCGGTATCGAGCGTCGATTCGCTGGCGAGCTGGCCTTCCCACTTGGCAACGACGGCGGAGGCGATCGAATTACCCACCGCATTGGTCGCCGAACGGCCCATGTCGAGGAACTGGTCCACCCCCATGATCAGCAGCAGGCCGGCTTCCGGAATATTGAACTGGTTCAGCGTCGCCGCAATCACCACAAGCGATGCACGCGGCACGCCGGCCATGCCCTTGGACGTGAGCATCAGCAGCAAGAGCATCGTGATCTGCGTGCCCAGCGGCAAGTGGATGTCATAGGCCTGTGCAATGAACAGCACGGCGAACGTGCAGTACATCATCGACCCGTCCAGGTTGAAGGAGTAGCCCAGCGGCAGCACGAAGCTGGAGATCTTCCGGTTGACGCCGAACTTGTCGAGCGCGTCGAGCAGCTTCGGGTATGCGGCTTCGGAGCTTGCGGTAGAGAACGACAGCAGGAACGGCTCGCGGATCAGCTTGATCAGCGTGACGATCCGCCTGCCCAGGAACACGAAGCCAGCGAGCGCCAGCAATGCCCAGAGCACGAACAGGGCAAGATAGAAGCTGCCCATGAACTTGGCGAAGGTCAGGAGGATGCCAAGGCCTTGCGTCGTCACCGTCGACGCAATGGCGGCGAACACGGCAATCGGCGCCAGCCACATCACCGCACCGGTGATCTTGAGCATGATCTGCGCGAGGTCCTCGATCACGCCGGCCATGCGCTTGCCGTGTTCGCCCAGCGTGGCAATGGCGGTGCCAAAGAAGATCGAGAACACCACGATCTGCAGGATCTCGTTGTTGGCCATGGCCTCGGCCACGGACTTGGGCACCAGGTGGGCGATGAAATCCTTCAGCGTGAAGGCATTGGTCTTGAGATTGGTCGCGGAGCCGACATCGGGCAGCGGCAGGCCGATGTTGACGCCCGGCTGGAGCATGGTGGCCATGATCAGTCCCAGCGTCAGCGATACAAGCGAGGCCGTGATGAACCACGCCATCGCCTTGATGCCGACGCGGCCGACTGTACTGGCATCGCCCATGTGCGCAATGCCCATGACCAGCGTCGAGAAGACGAGCGGAGCGATGATCATCTTGATCAGCCGCAGGAATACGTCGGTGATGATCGAGATGTAGCCCGCGATCTCTTTCGCCAGCTTGGGATCGGGAAACGCGACATGACAGGCGTAGCCGACCACGCCGCCAAGGATCATCGCGATGACGATATAGGTCGTGATGTGGCGCTGCGTCTTCATGGGTTCTCCTTGACGCTGTTGCGTTGCGCAAGCGCTGCGCCGCGCAGGCCCGGCGTGATTGGTGATGCGACGCACCACCTGAATCCGGGGACGCCTGGCAGGCCAGAATGCCGCGGGCTGCACCTTCGTAACGATAGTCGCCCGCTCCGGCATTGGGCAAGGAGAACGCTGCGGCGTGACCTTTGTCGGGCGTTCGCGCAGGTCGGAGGTCGGTGGAGAGGGGCAAAAAAAACCCGACCTCGAGGGCCGGGCTTAACGATACCTTTGGACAAGGAGACCGCGGTACCGAGGAGACACTGGTACGCGATGCGGCAAATCTGCGTTGTGTGTTGCCGCCATCATCGTTGGCAAAGCGCGCCGTGCGGCGGTGCGCTTTGCCAACGGACCGGCGCAGAGCCGGTCGTTGGTACTACCTTTCAGACGTGCTTGCTATCAGGCAGCGGTCGTCTTCTTGGCGGCGGCGGCGCTGCGGGCCGTGGCGCTGGCCTGCTGGGCAGCCTTGCTGGCGGCGCTGGCGGCAGCCTGGAAGTTGCTTTCGGCGATTTCAACAGCCTGCTTGGTGGCCTTCTGGACCGACTCGTAGGCGTTGTTGGCAGCCGAGATGGCCGACTTCACGATAGCCACGGTCGATTCCGAACCGGCCGGTGCGTTCTTGGCGAAGTTGTCGACCAGGGCCTGCACCTTCTTCGAGCCTTCAGCCAGCTGGGCTTCGGCGACCTTGGTGAATTCGCTCTGGGTTTCCGAAGCGATTTCGTACAGGTGGCGGGTGTAGGCCAGGGTCTTTTCAGCGACCGGCTGCACCAGCGAAGCCTGGATGGCCAGCAGTTCCTGGGCATCCTTGGCGGACAGTGCCTTCTTGGCGTTGTCGACGTTTTCGGCGAAGGTGGTCTTGACGACCTGCAGGTTCAGTTCGACGAGCTTCTCGACGCCTTCAAAAGCCTTGGTGGTCAGGCCAAACAGCGTTTCCAGGTTGGCTTTTTGCGCTGCTGCGACTTGTTCCGGGGTGAGGATCATTGCTGGTCTCCAGTGGTGAACTTCAAGGTCAAGCAAATTAAGCCGCCTAGATGTCAGGACCGTGACGGAAAACCGTTCCGTGTCGGCTGGCCCAGGCGTAGGGATTAAGGTCAGGGCGCTTGTGCTGTCGCTTTGGTGCGCCGCAACAATTGCAATTCTAGGGAAAGCCAGGCCTGTGTCAAGAAGTTTTTGTGCGTCGCACAAAATGAGTGTGCAGTCATCTGGAAATGTGCAGAAATCGCCATGACCCAGGCCCCGGCACATGGGTTTCCAGCAGTGCTACCATCGCAAGCTGCCGACGCTTGACTAAGCAAGGGTCGCGCCGACAACAAGAACGAACTTCTCGCTCCACACATGCTTGCCTACTACGCTGACCACTTCGTGCTGCCGCTGCCGCCGGACCATCGCTTCCCGATGCGCAAGTACAGCATGCTGCGTGAAGCCGTGGCCGGCGTACCGGGCCTGGAGTTTCGCGAAGCGCCACGTGCGGGGGACGACGCGCTGCTTCTCGCCCATACGGCCGCGTACGTGGCCGATGCATCCGCCGGCACGCTTGACGCGGCGCGCCAGCGCGAGATCGGGTTCCCCTGGTCAGCGGCGATGGTCGAGCGCTCGCGCCGCTCCGCCGGGGCGACCATCGAAGCCTGCCGCGCGGCAATGGGCGAGGGCATTGCCGTGAACCTCGCGGGGGGCACCCATCATGCCTATGCCGACAAAGGCGGCGGTTTCTGCGTCTTCAATGACGCCGCCATTGCCGCGCGCGTATTGCAGCGCGACGGCCGGGTGCGGCATGTGGCGGTGATCGATCTCGACGTGCACCAGGGAAATGGCACGGCTTCCATCCTGCAGGCGGATCCGACCGTCTTCACCCTGTCGCTGCATGGGGAGAAAAACTATCCGTTTCGCAAGGAGGCGAGCGACCTCGACGTCGGGCTGCCGGATGGCTGCGGCGACGATGCCTATGCCGCAGCACTGCAGGCGGCGCTGGACAAGCTTTTCGATCGCTTTGCTCCGGACCTGCTGATCTACCTGGCCGGTGCGGACCCGCATGAGGGCGACCGTCTCGGGCGTCTGAAGCTGTCCATGGCAGGCCTGGCCCGGCGCGATGCCATGGTGTTCGAGGCGGCGCTGTCCCGTCGGCTTCCGGTCGCAGTGGCCATGGCCGGCGGCTACGGCAACCGGATTGAAGATACGGTCGCGGTGCATGCGCAGACTGTCGGCCTGGCTGCCCGCTATCACGCGCGCTACGCACTGGATGGCGCCGCGGCGGCGCGCGTGGTGGCGTCATGAGCATGGCGGCGGGAGAGATGGGGGCAAGCGCGCGGCGGGCGCTCTGGACGGCCAGCATGCCCTGGCTCTTTGTGCTGATCTGGAGCACCGGATTTATTGTTGCCAGGTATGGCATGCCGCATGCCGAGCCGATGACGTTCCTGTTCCTGCGCTTCGTTGGCGTGCTGGCGCTCATGGTGCCCTTCGTGTGGCTGGCCCGCGTGCCGTTGCCGCAACGGGACGGGCGTACCGACCGGCGCATGGTCGGCCATATCGCGATAGCGGGGCTGTTCCTGCAGACGGGTTATCTCGGCGGCGTATGGGCTGCCGTCAAGCTGGGCATGCCAGCCGGCATGTCGGCACTGATCGTCGGGATGCAACCCATCCTGACCGCGCTGATATCCGCGCGCCTGGGTGAGCGCATCAGCATGCGCCAGTGGCTGGGGCTGCTGCTTGGCATAGTGGGAGTCGGGCTCGTGGTGGCGAACAAGCTCAGCACCAGCGGACTGTCCACGGCCAGCGTGCTGCTCGCGGGTGGAGCGTTGCTCAGCATCACCTTCGGCACGCTGTACCAGAAGCGCTTCTGCGCGGTGTTCGATCTGCGCATGGGCTCGGTGATCCAGTTCGCGGCATCGGCGCTGGCTTGCGTGCCGTTCATGTTCCTGTTCGAGACCCGCCACGTGGACTGGAATGCCGAGATGGCCGGCGCGCTCGCCTGGTCTGTGGTCGCGCTGTCGATCGGAGCCATCTCGCTGCTGTTCCTGCTGATCCGGCAGGGCGCCGCCACGCGCGTCTCCAGCCTCATGTACCTGACACCGCCCACCACGGCGGTGATGGCATGGCTGCTGTTCGGTGAGCACTTTCCGCCGCTGGCGGCCTCCGGCATGGCCCTGGCAGCGGCGGGCGTCGCCCTGGTCATCCGGCGCTAGCCGTTTCGCGTATTTCCTTCATTCCTGTTCCGCAACGTGCCCATGAAACCGCAAGCCGAGCACCGCAGTGCCTATCCGCACTCCCTGGCCATCACAACGCGTTGGATGGATAACGATGTCTATGGCCACGTGAACAACGTTGTCTACTACAGTTATTTTGATACCGTCGTGAATTCGTACCTGATCCGGCAAGGCGTGCTCGACTTTGAAGCGGGCAGCACGATCGGGCTGGTGATCGAGACGCAGTGCAACTACTTCTCATCACTGAGCTTTCCGGACACGGTCACGGCGGGCTTGCGCGTGGCGCGGCTGGGAACGAGCAGCGTACGCTATGAGGTAGGGCTGTTCAGCGGGGACAGCGAGATCGCGGCGGCACAGGGGCATTTTGTCCACGTCTATGTCGATCGCGTCACGCGTCGCCCGGTGCCCCTGCCCGAGCCGCTGCGCCGCGCGCTGCAGCCCCTGACGGTGCCCGGCGCGCAAGCGCAGGGCGAGGCGTGATTGGAGGTAGGCAAGATGTCGCAGGACACGCAAGCTGGCATGCAAGTGGCCGCCGGGGCTGCTTCGCAGCAGGCGGTTGACTGCGTCGACCGTGCTATCCTCACGCGCCGTTCGGTCCGGGCGTTCCTGGAAACGCCGGTGCCGCGCGAGATGGTGGAAGAGATACTTGCCGTCGCCAGCCGCGCGCCGTCAGGCACCAACACGCAACCATGGCGCGTCTATGTGCTGGCGGGTGACGCCAAGGCCCGGCTGTGCGCCGACCTGCTGACCGCCTATGAAGACCCCGAGCGCGACAGCAAGTACCTGGAAGAGTATCCGTACTACCCGCGCTCATGGGTGAACCCCTACCTGGATCGGCGCCGCAAGGTGGGCTGGGATCTCTACGGCCTGCTTGAGATCAGCCGCGAGGACAAGGCGCGCATGCATGAACAGCATGCGCGCAATTTCCGCTTCTTCGACGCACCGGTCGGCATGATCTTCACGATCGACCGGATTATGGAACTCGGTAGCTGGCTCGACTACGGCATGTTTCTGCAGAGCATCATGGTTGCCGCCAGGGCGCGCGGACTCGACACCTGCCCGCAGGCCGCGTTCACGCAGTTTCACAAGATCATTGGCGATCACCTGCGTCTGCCCGGCGAGGAGATGGTGGTGTGCGGGATGTCGCTTGGCTATGCGGATCCGGAGGCGATTGAAAACCGACTTAGCACGGAACGTGAACCAGTTAGTGGGTTTGCGCGTTTCCTCTCATAGTTAGAGGTGTATCAATGTGTAACGATACGCGCCGATATACGAAGGAAGATTGCCGCTTGCGGCACTGCCTCGGCAGTGTAGTGGCTTGTGGGGCGTCTGCGATGACGCAAGTGACGAAGGATCAACAATTCGATCAATCATTCCGCCATGTGGAAATGATTGCAAATCGAACTTTAACTTGCGTCCGTAAGTCTTTAATCTTGCTAACAAATTCTTAATTTCCTAAACTAGCGCCATCCTGATGCGCTGAATGAATCATGTTTCGGTCTGATTCCATTTTTTCCAGAATTTTCGGCTTTACGCCCATGAGTGCCATGGCCGTTGCCGTGCTGGCATCTGCCTCGATGCTGGCCGCCCCCGTGGTTGAAGCGGCTACCAAGTCGACATCTGCCGAGAAGCCTGCCAAAAAGCATGCAAAATCGTCCAAAACCAGTGCAAGTGGTAAGAGCACGACGGCCGAAGCCTCTTCGCGCAAGGTGATCGTGCTGAAGAACGGCAAACGCCAGGTCGTGGCCTCGCATCGGGCCGCGCCGGTGCGTGCCGTTTACACGCCGGCCAAGCCGTCTCTGGGTGAAGCCATGGGGTTGCGCGATACCGAAGACGCGCTTGCCCTGCGCTCGAGCGTCGCGCTCGTGATGGACCAAAACACGAATGAGGTCCTGTTCCAGAAGAATCCGACCGCGGTGCTGCCGATCGCGTCGATCACCAAGCTGATGACCGCGCTGGTGGTGATGGATGCTCGCTTGCCGATGGACGAGCCGCTGACCATCACGGAAGAAGACAGGGACACCGAGAAGCACAGCAGCTCGCGCCTGCGCTTCGGGACGCAGCTCACACGCCAGGAAATGCTGCTGCTGGCGCTGATGTCGTCCGAGAACCGCGCCGCTTCGGCGCTGGGCCGCAACTATCCGGGTGGTCTTCCCGCCTTTGTCCAGGCCATGAACCGCAAGGCCCGTGAACTGGGCATGAACGACAGCCACTTCGTGGACTCGAATGGCCTGTCGAGCAGCAATGTGTCGAGCGCCATGGATCTCGCGCGCATGGTCAATGCGGCCTACCGCAACCCGACCATCCGCGAGTTTTCGACGCAGGCCGAGCACGAAGTCAATGTGATGGGCCGTACGCAGCACTACGTCAGTACCAACCGCCTCGTGCGCGGTGGCAACTGGGATATCGGCCTGCAGAAGACCGGCTTCATTTCCGAGGCTGGCCAATGCCTTGTCATGCAGGCCAAGGTCAACGGCCGCAATGTGGTGATGGTGTTCCTGGATTCCGTAGGCAAGCTGTCGCGCTTTGCTGACGCCACGCGCGTCCGGGACTGGCTGGAGCATACCTCGCCGCCATCGGCACCCCAGCCGCACGCCTTCCCGCCCTCGCCGAACATGACGCAAACGCCTGGCGGGGCACGCGCGATCCTGGCTTCGCAGCCGTCGCGCGGAACCTGAACTTCGCCCGCTCAACAATAAAACGCGCCAATCATGGCGCGTTTTTTTATGGGGCTTTACCTTCTTATGGGCTTTGCCGCGTCAGAGCAGCTTGCCCGGATTCATGATGCCGGCCGGGTCAAAGGCGCGCTTGATCTCGCGCATCAGCCGCAGTTCCAGGGGATCCTTGTACTGCAGGAACGCATGTCGCTTGAGCTGGCCGATGCCATGTTCGGCGCTGATGCTGCCGCCGTAGCGCATGACTTCATCGAGCACGGTACCGGTCACGGTGTCTTCGTGCGCCGCCGCCCAGTCCTTAGGTGCGCCTGCCGGGCGCGACAGGTTGTAGTGCAGGTTGCCATCGCCGAAATGCCCGAAGACGAACGGCCGGATGGCCGGATCCAGCGTGCGCAGGCGCGCTTCCATCGACACCATGAACGCCGGGATCTGTTCGATCGGCAGCGATACGTCGTGCTTCAGGTGCGGCCCGTCCGCACGCTGCGCTTCGGAGATTTCTTCGCGCAGTTTCCACAGCGCCTGCAGTTGTGCCAGCGAGGCGGACACCGCGGCGTCGAGGCACAGGCCGCGCTCGAGCGCCTCGCCGATGACGCGTTCCAGCAGCGCGTTGAGCGCGTCTTCCTCCGCGGTGTCGGCCAGTTCCACCAGCACATAGGCTGGATAGCGCTGGACAAAAGGCTCCTGTACGCCTTCAGCATGCGCGAGGACCAGGTCCACGCATGCGCCGGTGAAGAATTCGAAAGCCTGCAGCCGCGCGCCGCACTGCTCGAACAGCAGTGCGTACAGCTCCAGCGCCTGCTGCGGTGATGCCACTGCGGCCAGCACGACGCTGCGCGTGTCGGTGCGTGGGAACAATCGCAGTGCGGCGGCCGTGATGACGCCAAGCGTGCCTTCCGAACCGATCAGCAACTGCTTGAGGTCGTAGCCAGTGTTGTCCTTGCGCAGCGTGCGCAGCCCATGGAAGACCTCGCCGTTGGGCATGACGGCCTCGACGCCGAGCACCAGTTCGCGCGTCATGCCATAACGCACGACATTGACGCCGCCGGCATTCGTGGCCAGGTTGCCACCGATCTGGCACGAGTCCTCTGCCGCCAGGCTCAGCGGCAGCAGGCGGTTGGCGTCGGCGGCGGCGCGCCGCAGGTTGCCGAGGATGCAGCCGGCTTCCGCCACCATGGTGTTGGCGATCGTGTCGAGCGAGCGGATCGCATGCATGCGGTCCAGGCTCAGGACAACGTTCTGCGCCCCGTTGTCAGGCGTGGCCGCGCCGCACAGGCCAGTGTTGCCACCGCGCGGCACGACCGGTGCCGCGGCCTGCTGGCATAACGCCAGGCAGCGCGAGACCTCGTCGACCGTGCGCGGGCGGACCACCGCCTGGGCCTGGCCGCGGTAGATGCCCCGCCAATCGGACAACCACGGTGCAATGTCGTCGGGCTGCGTGAGCACGGTGTCGGGACCAAGGGCTTCGGTGAGGCGCTGGGGCAGGTTGGCGGCTTGCATGGATGGATCGCTTTCAGCTTTCAGGGCGGGGATGGACTGCGCGGGGGCGCAGGGCCAGGCCCAGGCGCTGCGCCGCATATTGCAGGTGGACGATGGTCGCCTGGCGCGCTGCGTTGGCATCGCCTTCGCGAATCGCTTCGAAGATGGCTTCGTGTTCCTTGTGCACGGCTTCGGGCAGGCGCGCTTGCAGCAGCGTGTTGGCGCGCGCGGTGGCGACAGCCTCGTGGAGCTGCAGGTTCATGTACTGCAGCAATTGCCGGTAATACGGGTTATGCGTGGCACTGGCAATGCCGATATGGAACGCAGCATCGAGGTCGACCGCCGGCTGGGCATCATAGAGATGCGCCTTCAGACGTTGCAGTAGGGCGGAAAGGGTTTCGACGTCGGCGGCGCTACGCCGCGTGGCGGCCAGCGCCGCGGCTGCGCTTTCCAGGTCGATACGCAGGTCATACAGGTCGGCCAGCTCGGTCCGGCCCAGGTCGGGCTCGCGCGGCAGCTGGAAGCCGGCGGAGCCGGTGCGTGAAATCACGGTGCAGCCCACGCCCTGGCGTGTCTCCACGAACCCCTGCGAGCGCAAATGCTCCGTCACTTCACGGATCACGGCGGCGCTGACGCCATACTGATCGGCCAGTTGCCTCCCAGTGGGCAGGCGATTGCCCACGGAATAGATACCGTTCTCGATGTCGGCACGCAACTGTCGGGTGACCTGTTCGGTCAGGGTGATCGCTCGGGTTCGCATGGCGGCCCGATTATAGAGTTTGCAGGTTATCTGAAAACTAAGCGTAAACCCTTGAAGTCGTTGCCCGTGATTGGCCAGCCCGGCGGCGGAGCCTGGATTGCCCCGCCGCCAGTAACAGCCGGATCAGGCGGCTTCGGACTCGACCACGTAGCCCATTCCGCGCGAAATCTGCAGCGCAGTGTCCTTCAGGTTCTGCAACCAGCTGTCCTGCAGGCGGTCGGCGGGCGCCGACAGCGACAGGCCCGCCACCAGGCGGCGCGAATCATCGTAGATGCCGGCGGCGATGCAGCGCACACCCAGTTCCAGCTCTTCGTTGTCGCGCGCGTAACCGTTGGTGCGTACCCAGCTGAGTTCGCGCTCGAGCTTGGGCAGGTCGGTGATCGAGGTGCGCGTATGCCCGGCCAGGCCGGTGCGCGTGGCATAGTTGCGCACGCGCGTGGACTCGTCTGCGGCCAGGAACAGCTTGCCGACCGAAGTCAGGTGCAGCGGCGCACGGCCGCCGATGGCACGCACGACCTGCATGCCGGAACGCTCGCTGTAGGCGCGCTCGATATACACGATCTCGTCGCCCTGGCGCACCGACAGGTTGACCGTCTGCCCGGTCACGCGGTGCAACGCTCGCATCGGCGCCAGTGCCGCGTCGCGAACCGACAGGCGTGCCTTGACCAGGTTCCCAAGTTCCAGCAGGCGCATGCCAAGCCGGTAGCTGCCAGGGTCGGAGCGGTCGACAAAGCGGCACGCGACCATGTCGTTGAGGATGCGGTGGGCCGTGGAAGGGTGCAGTCCGGTAGATATCGACAGCTCTTTCAGGCTGACCGGATCGGCGTGCTGGGCGAGTGCGTCCAGCAGCGTCATCATGCGTTCAATGACCTGGATCGATGTCTTTCCAGGCGACTTGTCTGCGTCTGACATAGGAAAATGTTGCCCTGCGGCAAATTAAGCGTTTGCCTGATTCTATCTCGCATCGTGAAAATTTCAATAGGTGAAATGACATTCCGGTAAGAATCCTCTGGTCGGAGGTCCGAAGAGATGTGACGCGGCCTGGACCGCATTCACAGCATGCCTGAATGGTTTGTGCGCCACCCGGCAGCGCAAAACGCGCATAATTGCGGGGTTTCGGGGTCTGGAGAAAGAAAGCAAATGCGAGTCGGCCTGTTCGCCACCTGCCTGGTGGACCTCATGCGCCCGGAGATCGGTTTCTCCGTGCTGAAGCTGCTGGAAGGCGCCGGCTACGAGGTGATGGTGCCCGAAGCCCAGACCTGCTGCGGCCAGCCGAGCTACAACTCGGGCGAGCGCGCGGTGTCGCGCGACCTGGCGGAGAAATTCCTGCGCGAGTTCGAGATGTTCGACTATGTGGTGGTGCCGTCCGGTAGCTGCGGTGGCATGATCCGTCAGCATTACGCCGACCTGCTGCGCGATGATCCTGAACTTAACGGCCGCTACGAACGCCTGCGCGAACGTGTGTTCGAGCTGACGGATTTTCTCGTCAACGTCGCAAAGATCGAACACCTCGATTCGACATTCGCCGGCCACGTCACCTATCACGATTCGTGCGCGGGCCTGCGCGAGCTGGGCGTCAAGGCGCAGCCGCGTGAACTGCTGGGCAAGCTGCCCGGCGTGCAGCTCACCGAAATGAAGGACTGCGAGGCCTGCTGCGGCTTCGGCGGCACCTTTTCGGTCAAGTACGGCAATATCTCGACGGCCATCGTCGACGAGAAGTGCGCCAACATCAAGGCTAGCGGCGCCGATGCGGTGGTGCTGGGCGACCTGGGCTGCATGCTCAATATCGAAGGCCGCCTGCGCCGCAGCGGCGATACGCAGACCCGCGTGCTGCATATCGCGCAGGTCCTGGCTGGCGACGCCTGAGCAACGGAGACGCGACGATGGAAGTCCACAGCATGGAATTCAAGGCGCGCGCCGGCCAGAAGCTGGCCGACCAGCGCCTGCAGCAGAACCTCAAGAAGCTCTCCACCAAGTTCGTCACGGCGCGCGCGGATGCCATCCGCGACATCGATTTCGACGCCACGCGCGCCGCGCTCAAGGAGCGCCGCAACCGCGCGCTGGAAAACCTGGATGTCTGGCTTGCCACCTTCGAGGAAAACGCCACGCGCCGCGGCGCCACGGTGCTGTTTGCCGAAACCACGGCCGATGCGGCGCGCCTGGTCGCGGAGATCGCGCAGAAGCACGGCGTGAAGAAGGTCATCAAGAGCAAGTCGATGGTGACCGAGGAGATGCGGCTGAACCAGGTGCTCGGCGAGATGGGCGTGCAGAGCATCGAGACCGATCTCGGCGAATACATCCTGCAGATCAATGACTCCGAGCCGCCGTCGCACATCATTGCGCCGGTGGTGCACAAGGACAAGGACGAGATCGCCGACCTGTTCGCGAAGGTCCACCACAAGCCGCGCCTGACCGATATTCCGGAAATGACGCGCGAAGCCCGCGAAGTGCTGCGCCCCGAATTCCTGTCCGCCGACATGGGCGTGACCGGCGGTAACTTCATCATTGCCGAGACCGGTTCGGTGGCGGTGGTCACCAACGAAGGCAATGAAGGCATGTGCACGGTCATGCCGCGCGTACATGTGGCAGTCACCGGCATCGAGAAGGTGCTGCCGACGCTGGAAGACCTGGCGACCGTGATGCGGCTGCTGCCACGTTCGGCAACTGGGCAGGCCATCTCGAACTATTTTTCGCTGCTGACCGGCCCGCGTGCCGAAGGCGAGCGCGATGGTCCCGAGCATATGTACTTCGTGCTCGTCGACGGCGGCCGCAGCGGCCTGATCGGCGGCGAGTTCCAGGAGATGCTGCGCTGCATCCGCTGCGGCGCCTGCATGAACCATTGCCCGGTCTACCAGAAGATCGGCGGCCATGCGTATGGCTGGGTCTATCCGGGGCCGATGGGGAGTGTGCTGACGCCTAGCTATGTCGGCCTGGCCAACGCGGTGGACCTGCCGCAGGCGGCGACGTTGTGCGGCGAATGCAATCGCGTCTGCCCGGCATCGATCCCCCTCTCGGACCTGCTGCGCAAGCTGCGCGAAAAGCAGCTGGAGCGCGGCCTGCGCCCCTGGCAGGAGCGCTTCGCGCTGCAAGCGTGGGGCTTCGTGGCCCGGCGCCCGGCACTCTATGCGCTGGCCAGCCGGCTCGGCGCGCGCCTGCTGGCGCGCATGGGCGGCAGCAACCGGCTGATCGCCAGCCTGCCCATGGCGGGCAAGGGCTGGACCCAGACGCGGGACATGCCCGCACCGTCGGGACGCACGTTCCGCGAGCTTTACAAGGAAAGGAGGGCACGCACATGAGCGCCGCCAATACGGAGACGCTGGCGCGCATGCGCTCGGCACTGGACCAGCACACCGGTGGCACGCTGCCGGCGGCCGGACTCGTGAAAGCGTGGCGCGAAGCAGCGCCCGCGCTGACGCTGCCGCCGGTCTTTGGCCAGGCGATGGAAGAACTGCTGCGCCGACTGGAGATGTCGGCGGTATTCGCGCAGGACAGTTGCTCGTTTTCGAGCACGGCCGTGACGGACCAGCTCAGGCGCTGGCTGGACAAGGCCGCTACGGTCTGACGAAAAGAAAAAAGGGAGCCAAGGCCTAGCCGTTAACAAAAAGCATTGAAAACGTAGAAAAGTCGCCCTAGAGCCCTTGTCCGGCCTAGGTTCGCTCTTCCAAGGCTGCCGACGAATTCGTCGGCAGCTTGCTTTGGCGCCTCCCTCGCAAATCAGTTCGCCGGAGGAAGGTCGTCATGGCGGTTTCAATAGCAAACAATCGACTTGCCAGTGGACGAAAGCTCGCAGCTACCAGTGGCGAGGTCTTGCAGATTTTTGAAGGCCTGACCATAAGTCATGCCGCCTCGAACGGCGGCCATTGCTTCATGGTCCATTTCTTCATCGAGCGGCAGATCTTTGATTGCCAGGGTAGAAGGGGGCAGGGTGGTGGTCATGGCAGTACTCCATCAATAGCTAAGGTAAGGGTGCCTCGTCGGCGATTTATGAACTTTTGGGTTCATGCACCCATTACCGCAATAGCTGTGCCAGTGAAGGAACATGCCTTTCTTTCCCATGAAAATACCGTGTTCCTCACTTTGCTAGCATCGCTACCCCTATAGCCTGTTCGGCCGCGGCCAACGCGCATGCAGGATAGAGTTCGCTGCCAGCCAACACTCAGAAGAGTGTGCCAAACGCCAGGGATCCATGTGGCATTGAGTGCAGGACGACCGGCGCCGGGGATGACATCAGACGTTCACGGCGGAATCCGACTTGACCAAGCCTGCCTCAACTACACCTGGCGGAGCGACCCGGGGCGCGAAGCCCTGGCAATGCACCATAGCCCGCCAAAGTGGCGCTCGACTAGAAGGACATCGTCTACCTCTCGTATGCTCGGGGCACGACGTCCCCCAAAACAAACGGGGCCGGTCACTAAGACTGGCCCCATTCGAGCTTTCAACACTTTTTGTTAACGGCTAGAGCCAAGGCTCCCTTTTTTCATGCCTGCCGCAGGCGGATCAGCCCAGCAGCAGCGCGTCGTCGTCCAGCTGCTCGTGCCGCGTCTGCTCGAACATGCGCAGCAGGTCGGGTACATCGAGCCCCTTGCGCTTGTCACCGGACACGTCCAGCACGACCTGGCCCTGGTGCAGCATCACCGTGCGCTGGCCGTAGTCCAGTGCCTGGCGCATGCTGTGCGTGACCATCATCGTCGTCAGCTTGCTTTCCTCGACGATGCGCGCGGTCAGTTCCAGCACGAACGCGGCGGTCTTCGGATCCAGTGCGGCGGTGTGCTCGTCGAGCAGCAGGATGCGCGACGGCTGCAGCGAGGCCATCAGCAGGCTCACCGCCTGGCGCTGGCCGCCCGAGAGCAGGCCGATGCGGTCGGTCAGGCGGTTTTCCAGGCCCAGGTTCAGCAGGCGCAGCTTCTCGCGGAACAGCTCGCGCGAGGTGCGGTTCAGCGCCGGGCGGAAGCCGCGCTTGGCGCCGCGGGCCATCGCCAGCGCCATGTTCTCTTCGATCGTCAGCGCCTCGCAGGTGCCGGCCATCGGGTCCTGGAATACGCGTGCCACGAGGGGCGCGCGATCCCATGCGGGCTGGCGCGTCACGTCGGTGTCGTCGATGGTGATGCGGCCGGAATCGACCATCTGGTCGCCGCTGATCGCATTCAGGAAGGTCGACTTGCCGGCGCCGTTGGAGCCGATCACGGCCACGAACTGGCCGCTCGGGATTTCCAGGCTCAGGCCGCGCAGCGCGCGGGTCTCGATCGGCGTGCCCGGGTTGAAGGTGAGCTTCAGGTCTTGTGCGCGCAGCATCTCAGGCACCTCCGTTCTTGCGGGCAAACAGCTTCTTGCGGGTGGCGGGCAGCACCAGGGCGATCGTCACCAGCGCGGCGGTGACCAGGTTCAGGTCCTGCGCCTTGAGGCCGATGAAGTCGCTGTTCAGCGCCAGCGCAATGAAGAAGCGATACAGGATGGCGCCCAGCACCACGGCAAGCGTGGCCCATACCAGGCGGCGTGCCGGCAGGATGGTTTCGCCGATGATCACCGCGGCCAGGCCGATCACGATGGTGCCGATGCCCATCGAGATATCGGAGCCGCCCTGGGTCTGCGCGAACAGCGCGCCGGCCAGTGCGACCAGTCCGTTGGACAGCGCCATGCCGGCCAGCGTGGCGCGGCCGGTGGCGATGCCCTGCGCGCGCGCCATGCGCGGATTGGCGCCGGTGGCACGCATGGCCAGGCCGAGCTGCGACGAGAAGAACCAGTCCAGGCCGACCTTGGCGACCACCACCACGATGAACAGCACCAGCGGGCGCAGCACGTAGTCCGGCAGCCATTCGGGCTGCAGGATGGTGAAGAGCGTCGGTTCGGTGATCAGCGGCACATTGGGGCGGCCCATGATGCGCAGGTTGACCGAGTACAGTGCGATCATCATCAGGATACTGGCGAGCAGGTCCATGATCTTGAGCCGCACGTTCAGCCAGCCGGTGATGAAGCCGGCCACGGCGCCGGCCACGATGGCGATGGCAGTGGCGACAAACGGGTCCTGCCCGGCCGAGATCAGCGTCGCGGCCACGGCGCCGCCCAGCGGGAAGCTGCCGTCAACGGTCAGGTCGGGAAAATTGAGGATGCGGAAGGAAATCAGCACCCCGAGGGCAACCAGGCTGAAGATCAGGCCGATCTCCAGGGCACCCAGAAGGGAAAAAAGGGACATGGTGAATCCTGTTGACGGCTGGCGCGGCCCGCCCGGATAAGGTCGGTCGGCTCGCCGTCTCGTTCAGGGGGCGGGCCCGGGTAGGGCGGTCTGGATCTTGTACTGTGGTGGACTAGCGGACGCGCGGCCGTCCGCCAGGCGCGGACGGCACAGGTCAGACGTTCTGCTTACTTGATGACGGTCTTGGCTTCCTTGACCAGGTCCGGCGACAGCGTCACGCCTTGCTTCTGCGCGGCGCCGGTGTTCACGAACAGTTCAAGGTTGCTGCTGGTTTCCGAGGCGATCACGCCCGGCTTCTCGCCCTTCAGGATGCGCACCACGACCTTGCCGGTCTGGTGGCCCAGGTCCAGGTAGTTGATGCCCAGCGCGGCGATGGCGCCACGCTTGACGCTGTCGGTGTCGGCGGCGACCAGCGGAATCTTCGACTCGTTGGCAACCTTGACCAGCGCTTCGTAGGCCGAAACCACGTTGTTGTCGGTGTTGGTGTAGATCACGTCGACCTTGCCGGCCAGGCTCTTGGCGGCGGCGCCGATGTCAACCGTGCGCGGGGCGGCGGCTTCCTTCAGGGTCAGGCCCTGCTTTCCCAGCAGTTCCTTCAGTTCCTTGACCACCACGACCGAATTGGCTTCGCCCGGGTTGTAGACCATGCCGACGGTCTTGGCATTCGGCACCACGCGCTTGATCAGGGCAACCTGCTTGTCCAGCGGCAGCTTGTCCGACACGCCGGTCACGTTGGTGCCCGACGGCGCCCAGCTCTTGACCAGTTGCGCGGCGACCGGATCGGTCACGCCCGAGTACACCACGGGCACGGTCTTGGTGGCGGCGACCACGGCCTGGGCCGACGGCGTGGCGATGGCAACGATGGCGTTGGGGTTGTCGCCGACGAACTTGCGGGCGATCTGGGCGGCGGTGCCGGTGTTGCCCTGGGCGCTCTGGTATTCCCACTTCAGGCTCTTGTCGGCGTCATAGCCGGCGGCCTTCAGCTCCTCGCGCACGCCATCGCGGATGGCGTCCAGCGCGGGGTGGTCCACGATCGACAGGACCTTGACGGTCTGGGCGTGCACGGCGCCGCCGCACAGCAATGCCAGCGCGACTGCGCCGCCGAGAATGGACTTGGTTGCCTTGAGACCCTTCATTTCGATCTGTTCTCCTCCGAGTGACTCGGTTCTGGATGGTACGGCCGCGCACAAGCATGGTCTCGCTGCCGGGCCGCCACGATGGCGTGGACAGCGCCTGCCCGTGGCTTGCGCGTGGCACTTCCGGCGGCTGGTGGAAGCGCGCGCTTGCGCGGCGGGCAAGACAGCGATAAGCCTGCGAGGATACCACTTCTCGCGCACGAAATGCGAAGTCTCGGAGGGGATGCGGGGCATCCGATGCTGCCGGAGCCCCATTTTTTGCCATCTGGGCGCAGATTATTGCGCGGGATTGCAGATTTCCTTGTGGATTTCCCCGATTGCGGCAATCACGTCTTCATGCAATTGCGTTTGCCGCGCATCGATGTTTTCCCGCAATTGCTCCAGCGACGTGGCGCCGATGATGGTGCTCGCGGCAAACCAGCGCGAATAGCACCAGGCCAGCGCCAGCGCCGCCGGCGACAGTCCGGCCTTGCGCGCAAGCTCGACGTAGCGGGCGGACGCCGCCATCGTCTCCGCGCGCATATAGCGCGGACTCCAGTCGGCGCCGAAACGCGTCAGCCGGCCGACCGCGGCGTGGTTGAACACGGGCTTCGCGGGGTCGCCGCTCAGGTACTTGCCGGTGAGCTGGCCGAACGCGAGTGGGCTGTAGACCAGCAGGCTGACGTCGCTGCGGAAGCAGGCCTCGTCCAGGCCCTGCTCGAAGCTGCGGTTGACCAGGTTGTACGGGTTCTGGATGGTGGCGATGCGCGGCAAGCCGTGCTGCTCCGCCAGCCTGACGAACTCGGCCACGCCCCATGGCGTTTCATTGGAGACGCCGACATGGCGGATCTTGCCCGCCTGAACCAGTTCGGCAAAGGTTTCGAGCTGCGCCTGGATCGGGGTGCAGGGCCGCTCCAGGGACGGATCGAAGCGGGTCTGCCCGAAGATCGGCGCGTTGCGCGCGGGCCAGTGGATCTGGTACAGGTCGATGTAGTCGGTCTGCAGCCGCTGCAGCGACGCGTCCACCGCCGCGCGGATGCCCGCGGGCGTGAAGTCGTCCCCATTGCGGATCCACGGCATCCGGCCAGGCCCGGCGACCTTGGTCGCCAGGACCACGCGGTCGCGCGGCTGGCGTTTGAGCCAGTTGCCGATGATCTGCTCGGTGCGGCTGTAGGTTTCGGCGCGCGGCCTGACCGGGTACATCTCGGCGGTATCGATGAAATTGATCCCGCGCGAGAGCGCATAGTCGAGCTGGCTGTGACCCTCGGCTTCCGTGTTCTGCTCGCCGAAGGTCATGGTGCCCAGGCAGATGCGCGAGACCTGCAGGTCGCTGCGTCCGAGGCGGATGGTTTCCATGTTTCCCTCCTTGCCGTCCTGCATGGATTTCAGGCGCGCAGCGCGGCGGCACAGTCGCGCACCAGCGTCGGGCCGCGGTAGATCAGGCCGCTATAGACCTGCACGAGCTTGGCGCCGGCATCGATCTTGGCGCGCGCGTCGGCGCCGCTGAAGATGCCGCCCACGCCGATGATCGGCACTTCTTCGCCGACCACCTGGCGCAGCGCGCGCACTACGTGCGTCGACTGCTCGAATACGGGCCGCCCGGACAGGCCGCCGGCTTCTTCTGCGTGCGGCAGGCCCTTCACGGCATCGCGCGAGATCGTGGTGTTGGTGGCGATCACGCCGTCGATCTTGTGGCGCACCAGCGCGTCGCCGATATTGCCAATCTGGTCGGCGTCGAGATCCGGCGCAATCTTCAGCGCCACCGGCACGTAGCGCTTGTGCTGGTCGGCCAGTCGTTGCTGCGCGCTCTTGAGCGTCGACAGCAGGCTGTCGAGTTCGCTGGCGCCCTGGAGCTGGCGCAGGTTCTTGGTGTTCGGCGACGAGATGTTGACCGTCACGTAGCTCGCGTGCGGATAGACGCGCTCCAGGCAGTACAGGTAATCATCGGCGGCGCGTTCGATCGGCGTGTCGGCGTTCTTGCCGATGTTCAGGCCCAGCACGCCGCCTTCAGCCTTCCAGCGCGAGGCCCTGACGTTGGCGATGAAGGCATCGACGCCGCCGTTGTTGAAGCCCATGCGGTTGATCAGCGCATCGGCCTGCGGCAGGCGGAACATGCGCGGGCGCGGGTTGCCGGCCTGCGCGCGCGGCGTGACGGTGCCCACTTCGATGAAGCCGAAGCCGAACGCCGCCAGCCCGTCGATATAGGCGCCGTCCTTGTCCAGGCCGGCGGCAAGGCCTACCGGGTTGGGGAAGCGCACGCCCATCACCGTGCGCGGATCGTCGGCGATCCGGTTGCCGATGCAGCCGGCCAGGCCCATGCGCTGCGCGCGCAGGAGATTGTTCAGGGTGAAGTGGTGGGCGTCCTCCGCGTCCATCGAGAACAGGGCGGGGCGGAGCAGGGGGTAGAGCGCGTTGAGCACGGGGAGAGGCGACCGGAGCCGGTGCAGAGTGAAAACCAAGCCGGCATTGTAACGGCAGGGGCGGCAGGGGCGGCAGGGGCGGCAGGGGCGCTTGCCCGCGCGCTGTGCCGCCTGGCCGGCCCGCGCATGCCGGCGGCCGTTGCCCGCTATTTCTGCGCGGGGCCGGCGCCGTCCGCCTGCGCGGCGGGCATCGTGTCGTGTACTTCGTCCTCGAACGCCCGCCATTGGTTGCCGCTCAGTATCTGCAGCGGGCGGAAACGTGCCTTGTAGGCCATCTTCCGGCTTTCCGCGATCCAGTAGCCCAGGTACAGGTGAGGCAGGGCGAGTTCACGCGTCTGGCGGATCTGCCAAAGGATGTTGTAGGTGCCGTAGCTGGCGTTGCGCTCCAGCGGATCGTAGAAGGTATAGACCGATGACAGGCCGTCGTCGAGCACGTCGATCATGCTGACCATGCGCAGCTTGCCGGCCTCGGGCGAGCCCGGCGGCTCGCGGAACTCCACCAGGCGCGAGTTCACGCGGCTTTGCAGCAGGAACTGCTCGTACTGGTCGCGGCTGTCCTGGTCCATGCCGCCGCCGGCGTGGCGCATCGACTGGTACAGCAGGTACAGCGCGTAGTGTTCTTCGACATACGTCAGCGGTGCCACCAGCGCCTGCAGGTGCCCGTGGCGGCGCCAGGCGCGGCGTTGCGAGCGGTCCGGCTCGAACTGGTCCACCAGCACGCGGCAAGGCGTGCAAGCGTGGCATTCATCGCAATAGGGCCGGTAAGTGAAGATGCCGCTGCGGCGGAACCCGGCGCGCACCAGCCGCGAGTACACGTCCGCATTGATCAGGTGGGCCGGCGTCGCCACTTGCGAGCGGGCCATGCGGCCATCGAGATAGCTGCAGGCATAGGGTGCCGTTGCATAGAACTGCAAGGCGGAAAGCGGAAGCTCCTTCAGCTTGCTCATGGCTCAGGACCTGGGGCGGATGATGCAGCCAGCTTGTCAGACGGCCGGGGCGGCGGGCGTGGCGGTCCACCGTTCCAGCACCGATTTGTCGAACCGCCACGGCGTGATCGCCGGTTGTGCCGAAGCGGTCCGCACATGCGCCAGGAACTCCGCGCGCGAGATCGGGCGCGCGCCAAGCGAGGCCAGGTGATCGGTTTCCTGCTGGCAGTCTATCATCGGCACGCCGTGGTTGCCGAGGAACGCGCACAGCGCCGCCAGCGCGATCTTGGAGGCATCCGTACGGTGCGCGAACATCGATTCGCCGTAGAACATATGGCCCAGCGCCACGCCATAGAGCCCGCCCACGCGCTCGCCGCGGTACCAGGCCTCGACCGAGTGCGCCATGCCGCTGCCGTGCAGCGCGCTGTAGGCGGCAATGATCTCCCCGGTGATCCAGGTGCCGTCCTGGCCTTCGCGCGGTGTCAGCGCGCAGGCCCGCATCACGGCCAGGAAGTCGTCGTCGACGCGAATTTCCCAGTCGGGGTCGCGCAGCACGCGGCGCAGCGTCTTGCGGAAGGTGGTGGAAATCTTCAGGGCCTGCGGTGCCAGCACCATGCGCGGATCGGTGCTCCACCACAGCACCGGCTGGCCCACCGAGTACCACGGGAAGATGCCCTGGCGGTAAGCCAGCAGCAGCCGCTGGGGCGACAGGTCGCGACTGGCGGCCAGCAGGCCCGGCGCCTCGGTGGCAGGCCCCAGCGCGCGCTCCACCGGCGGAAACGGATCTTGCGGATCCAGCCAGGCAATCATGCTGGGGCTGCCGGGGCAGAAGCGATCAGGGGGTGACCGTCGCCCGGCTGGTCAGCGGGCGCATGGGCTTGTCGATATCCAGGCTGTGCAGCCGGAAGCTGCCGTCCTGCAACCGGCCCGCGGCGCGGTCGGCAAAGAAGCAGCGCAGCGTGTGGATCACCGTGGGGAAAGCGAGCTCGTCCCACGGCACGTCGGCTTCTTCCACCAGCTTTACTTCCAGGCTTTCCTCGCCGGGGGCGACGTCGAGGTCGTCCAGCGTGGCCAGGTAGAAAAGATGCACCTGGTGCACATGCGGAACGTTCAGGATCGAGAACAGCTCTCCGACCTGAACGCGGGCACCGGCTTCCTCCAGCGTTTCGCGCGAGGCGGCCTGCGCCGTGGTCTCGCCGATCTCCATGAACCCGGCCGGCAGCGTCCAGAAACCGTAGCGCGGCTCGATCGCGCGCTTGCACAGCAGGATCTTGTCTTCCCAGACCGGGATCGTGCCGACCACGTTGCGGGGATTGACGTAGTGGATGGTGCCGCAGTTGTCACAAACACTGCGCGGGCGGTTGTCGCCGTCTGGTACGCGCAGCACAACCGCATGGCCACAATTCGAGCAGAATTTCATGAGGGGCGTCCGGGAGGAATGGGGCAAAGTGTATCACCGCGCGGCGCGCATGCCTGAGGCCGCAGGGGCGCAAGGCGGTGCACCGGACCCGGAAAGCAAAAAGCCCGCGATTGCGGGCTTTGCGTTGTTCGACGCGCTGATGCGTTGGTTGCGGGGGCAGGACTTGAACCTGCGACCTTCGGGTTATGAGCCCGACGAGCTGCCAACTGCTCCACCCCGCGTCCGTCGAAGAAAAAATTATAGGGCACTGGATGCCGCATTGCAATACCTGCCTGAAGAAAATATGAATCAGCATGCAATGCCGCCTGCCATAAAGGTTGGACGGCAACGCGGCTGGCTAAGTTCAGACGTCCGGCGGACTTTCGCTTGTGCGTTGCCACAGCGATGCCGCGAACTCGAAACTGTCGCGCTGCTGCAGGTCGTCACGCTGCCAGATCACGCGGTCGCGGCGCACGGTCAGCATCCAGGTGGTGGTTGCCAGCGGCTGCGGGTGGGCAAATGCGCGCGGAGACAGTACGGCGCCGCAAGGTCCATGCTGCGGGTCGCGCACCGAGGTGTAGCGGATCAGGCCGATGCCGGCTTCGCGCGCGACGCGGCCAAAGGCCTGGCAGGTCTCGTGGCTGTCGGGATCGGTCCATTGCGCGCTGTCCCGATCGAAGGGCGGCGCGTCCAGCGCCACGCCGTCGGTGCGCACGCTGACCTCGAACAGGGTCTGGGCACGGGCGTCGATGCGGGGCAGGGCGGGGCTATCGTTCAGGAAGCGCCAGCGCCAGTAGCCCAGTTCGGCGCAGGCGGTACGGATTTCCTCTGCGCCATAGAACACGCCCGGGTCCTGGCTGGCGCGAAAGCGCGAGCCCCATGGCGACGGCGGATAACGGAACGGCGTGAACAGGAGATAGTGCAGATGGCGCGCTTCCGCGGGCACGGCGGGCTTGCCGGCGTCGAGCACGGCTTCCAGCACGGCCTGCTCGTCGAGGCTGTCGACCAGGGGCATGGTCGAAACCACGTGCTGGGCTTCCACCGCACGCCAGAGGCTGAGCGCGAACGGCCGGCGCTCAGATGCGACCGCGGGTGGCGTCCAGGTAGTGAACGACACGAACGAGACCTTCGGTGGTGCGGATCATTTCGAGGGGTTTGCCGCCCAGCGCCAGGTTCTCGTTGGTCAGCCATAGCCGGGCCTGGTCGCCGTGCCCGAGGATGGCATCGAGCGAGCGGAACAGCCGTACGAACAGCACGCCGAATTCCCACTCCTTGCGGTGCTTGTCGAGGATGTACAGGCCGGATGCCATGCGTGAAACCGATGCCGTGCTGATGCCCAGCACGCTGGCCACGATCGCCTGGCTGATGCCCAGGAAGCCGGCCGCGCGCATGACGGCCTTGGTCAGCGTGGCGCCAGGGTCCGGCCCGCTGGCGGGTTCTGTTTCCGGAATTCGCCTCGATTGCATCGCCTCTGCTCCTGTTTCTTCAGAAACATTATAGGCGAGTCATTTCAGAAGGGAAGTGCCAGGTGCGGGAATCCGGCCCGCGGCGCGGTACGAGGCAGCCGGCGGATGCAGAGGCGGCTGCCCGCCACGTCTTGCTCAGTAAGTCTCGATATGCAGACGGCCTTCGCTCCTCATGGTGGCCTCCAGCTCCTGCCAGGACTGGCCGGCCGCGGCACAGGCGTCGCCAAAGGCCGACAGCACGCCTTCTTCCATCCCCTTCAGGCCACAGATGTAGACATGGCCGTGCGGGTCGGCCAGCAGGGCCGCCACGCCGGCGGACGCCTCGCGGATCGCGTCCTGTACATAGCGGCGTGGCACCCCGGCATCGCGCGAGAAGGCGAAGTGGATGTCCAGAAAGTCCCTGGGCAGCTTCAGCAGCGGGCCGAAATAGGGCAGCTCGCGCGCGTTGCGGGCCCCGAAGAACAGCATGCGGCGTCCGCCGAAGTGCTCCATGTTGCGCCGCATGCGCTCGGTCATGGCCCGCATCGGCGCCGAACCGGTGCCGGTGCACACCATCATGATGCTGGCCTCGCGGTGGTTGGGCATCAGGAACGTGGTGCCGAACGGCCCCACCACCTGCACGGTGTCGCCCTTGGCCAGGTCGCACAGGAAGTTGGAGGCCACGCCGCGCACCGGATTGCCGTCGTGGTCTTCCTCGACGCGCTTCACCGTCAGCGCCAGGTTGTTGTAGCCCGGGCGTTCGCCGTCGCGCGGGCTGGCAATCGAATACATGCGGATGTAGTGCGGCTTGCCGGCGGCGTCGGTGCCGGGCGGCAAGATGCCGATGGCCTGTCCTTCCAGCACGGGGAAGAAGTGCGTGCCGAAGTCCAGCACGATGTGGTGGATGTCGCTGGAGGCGTCCTCCGCGGTCAGCCGGTAGTTGCCAGCCACCGTAGCTGTCACCGGCGCGCGCACGCCGTGCAGGTTCACGTAAGGGTGGGCCGCCGACCAAGGCGCACGCGACGAGGTGTGGAGGCTTGTTTCCACGGCCTGTACCGTCACGCCGCCTTCATCGGCCGCGGCCGCGGTGTCGGCGCGCACGGCTTCATCGGTGCCCGCGGCGTCGAGGTCGGCCGCTGGCAGCGGTACCTCGGCCGGCAACTCGTCCCACAGCAGCTGTTCCTCGATCGGGTAGGCCTGGCCCCTGAGCATGGTGCGCCAGTTGTCGATGGCGCCGGTAGGGCACGGCGACAGGCAGGCGTTGCAGGCATTGCAGACGTCGGCCTTCACCACATAGTTGCGCTCGTCATGGGTGATGGCATCGATCGGGCACGTGTCCTCGCAGGTATTGCAGCGGATGCAGATTTCCGGATCGATCAGGTGCTGCTTGATGATTTCGGGGGCGCCCATGGTATGTCTCCATGTGGGGCGGGGCCGTATGCGGCCCCGGGGCTGACAGTCCTGTCTGTCTTGTGATGTCTTGCGATGTCTTGAGATCGGGGGGCGGCCGCTCAGTTGAACCGCACGTACTCGAAATCCATCGGCTGGCGGTTGATGCCGACGGCCGGCGGGGCGATCCAGTTGGCGTATTTGCCCGGTTCGGCCACGCGGCCCATCAGTGAGGCGACATAGGCGCGGTCTGCTTCCGTCGCCAGCCACTTCGGTGCGGTGGCCTGCCACTGCGCTTCGGACAGCACCTCTCCGGTCGGCGATACATGCACATTGGACAGCGTGCCGATCTTGCGGTTGAAGGCCTTGTGCGGGACCGTCAGCTTGAACGGGATGCCGTGCTTCTCGATCACCTTGTTCCAGCGCGCCACGCCGCCGATCGAATCGCGGATGTAGTCGTCGCGCAGCACTTCGTTGAGTGCGTTGAGCATCGGCACCTCGCGCTCGCCGAGCTGGCCGTCGCGCACTTCGAGCACGCGGTAGACGTCGCTCTTGAGCACGTGGTCGTCGGTGCGCTTGCCTTCCTCGAAGCGGCCCTTGAGCCCGGCGCTGTAGAACGTGGCCGCATTGGACGACTGGTCCGCGCCGAACAGGTCGATGGTGACGCTGTAGTGGAAGTTCAGGTAGCGCTGGATGGTCTCCAGGTCGATCACGCCGGCGGCGCGCACCTCGGCCGGGTCGCGGATGTCGCGCTCGCGCATGACCTCGCAGGTACGCTGGATCACGCGCGACACACCCGATTCGCCCACGAACATATGGTGCGCTTCCTCGGTCAGCATGAAGCGCGTGGTGCGCGCGAGCGGATCGAAGCCCGATTCGGCCAGCGCGCACAACTGGAACTTGCCGTCGCGGTCGGTGAAGTAGGTGAACATGAAGAACGACAGCCAGTCGGGCGTGCGCTCGTTGAACGCGCCGAGGATGCGCGGGTTGTCCTGGTCGCCGGAGCGGCGGTCCAGCAGGGCCTCGGCTTCCTCGCGCCCGTCGCGCCCGAAGTAGCGGTGCAGCAGGTACACCATGGCCCACAGGTGGCGGCCTTCCTCGACGTTGACCTGAAACAGGTTGCGCAGGTCGTACAGCGACGGGCAGGTCAGTCCCAGGTGCCGTTGCTGCTCGACCGAGGCGGGTTCGGTATCGCCCTGCGTGACGATGATGCGGCGCAGGTTGGCGCGGTGCTCGCCGGGCACGTCCTGCCACGCGGCTTCGCCCTTGTGCTCGCCGAAATGGATCTGGCGCGCCGGGTCGGCCGGCTGCAGGAAGATGCCCCAGCGGTAGTCGGGCATCTTCACGTAGTCGAAATGCGCCCAGCCCGACGGGTCGACCGACACCGCCGTGCGCAGGTACACGTCAAAGTCGTGCGAGCCCTCCGGCCCCATGTCGCGCCACCAGTCCAGGAACGCCGGCTGCCAGTGCTCCAGTGCACGCTGCAGCGCGCGGTCGTCCGCCAGGTTGACGTTGTTGGGGATCTTCTGGCTGTAGTCGATGCTCACGGGGTGTCTCCTGTATTTGGGGTGCGTGTCGGGATTCTCGTGAGACTGGTTCAGGGCGAAGCGAAGCGGTTCTGGCTAGGCGCGGGGCCGCAGACAGTACAAGTAGTACGGCAAGGCCGCGCAACGACGCCAGAATCGTCCTGAACCAGTCTCACACGCGGTTCCAGTCGAAGCGGGCTTTGTTGCCGGTACCGAACACCTTGAGCGCGCCGTTTTCGCCCACCGCGTTGGGGCGGTTGAAGATCCAGTTCTGCCATGCCGTCAGGCGCCCGAAGATGCGGGTTTCCATGGTCTCGCCAGGGCCGAAGCGCAGATTGGCTTCGAGGCCCGTGAGCGCATCGGGCGACAGGCTGGCGCGCTCTTCGACCGCGATGCGGATCTCGTCCTCCCAGTCCATGTCGTCGGGGGCGGCAGTGATCAGTCCCAGCGAATCCGCGCTGAGCGCGTCGAGCGGCGCGCCGATGTGCTCGCGCGCGGCGGTGATGGCGGCTTCGTCCTGATAGAAGCGCGCGGCCAGGCGGGAAAGGCCGTTCGGCATCGGGTAGCGGCCAAAGTTGGCTTCGCTGAGGAACACACGCGGCGCGTCATCCGGTGCATCGGGCAAGTGCAGCATGTAGCTGCGATCAGCCGCCAGCGCCAGTTCGAGCAGCGTGCCGGCGAAGCAGGAATCCTGCTCGATCAGCGCGAACAGGCTGCGCGAAGACACATCCAGCCGCGCCAGCGTACGGCGCAGCATGCCGATGGTTTCGCGCACGAACCAGTGGCTGGCGTGCGCCTCCATCAGTGCATCGGCGGCCAGTACGGCGGCGGGATCGCCATCGGTCTTCATGACCCACATGCCGATATCGAGATGGTTGGTCCGCAGTGTCAGGATGGCGTCGTCGAGCTCGCGCGCCATCTTGAGCGGCCACCACTGCATGCCCGCGGACACGATGCCCGCCAGGTCCGTCGGCTGGTGACGATCCGGCCCGAATACCGTGATGGTGGCCTTGCGCGCGGCGCGGTCGAAGTGGACCCGCACGGTGTCGTAGCGATAGCCGTCTTCCTCGGCAGTGCGCGACAGCGGCGTGAGTTCGACGCCATGATGGCCTTGCGGGCGATCGCTGGTGGCCGCCAGCGCGGCGGCGCGCTCGGCGACATATTCGGCAAAGCGTGCGGGTTTGACCACGTCATCCACGAGCTTCCAGTCCTTGGCGCGCTGGCCGCGCACGCCTTCGGTGGTGGTGCAGAAGATGTCGGCATGGTCGCGGCGCACGTGGCGCTTGTCGGTCACCCGCGTCAGGCCGCCGGTGCCCGGCAGCACCCCCAGAAGCGGCACTTCCGGCAGGCTGACGGCGGAGGAGCGGTCGTCGACCAGCACGATCTCGTCGCAGGCCAGCGCCAGCTCATAGCCGCCGCCCGCCGTGGTGCCGTTGCACGCGGCAATAAACTTCAGCCCCGAGTGGCGGCTGGCGTCTTCGATGCCGTTGCGTGTCTCGTTGGTGAACTTGCAGAAATTCACCTTCCACGCATGCGACGACTGGCCCAGCATGAAGATATTGGCGCCCGAGCAAAAGATGCGGTCGCGTGCGCTGGTCATCACCACCGTGCGGACTTCCGGGTGCTCGAAGCGGATGCGTTGCAGGGCGTCGTGCAGTTCGATGTCGACGCCCAGGTCGTAGGAATTCAGCTTCAGCGTGTAGCCCGGCCGCAGTCCGCCTTCCTCATCGACGTCCATCGCCAGCGTGGCGACCGGGCCTTCAAACGTGAGTTTCCAGTGGCGGTATTGATCGGGGTGGCGTTCAAACGTGACGGGTTGGTCGGAAGCTTGGCTGAGGGCGGTGGCCGGCGCGGACATGGCTGTCTCCTTGATGCACTATAGTGCCTTGCGGCTTTTAATGAAATATAGTGCATGGTGCCGAGCGACGCAATACCTTTCTGCGCCGCCGCGGGCAAGAGCGGCCGACTCAGGCGATGACGTTGGGAAGCTGGGCGCGCAGGGCCTGCAGCGAGGTGTGGGCGTCCTGTCCGCTGGTGTCCAGCGCGATGTCAGCGCGGGCGTAGAGCGGCGTGCGGGCCTGCAGGATGCGGCGCAGGTCCGTCATGGCCTCGCGGTTGCCCTGCATGGGACGCATGTCGCCCTGTGCCACCACGCGGGCCATGTGCTCTTCCGGCGAGGTCTTGACCCACACGGTATAGCAGCGCGACAGCAGCAGGTTGAAGGTGGCTGGCTCGGAAACGAGGCTGCCCGGGGTGGCAAGCACCATGCTGTCGTGCTCGCGCAGTGCGCGTTCGAGCGCGCGCATCTCGTAGCGGCGGTACGCGGCCTGGCCATATAGCGAATGGATCTCCGAGAGGCTGGCGCCGGCTTCCTGCTCGATCACATTATTGAGTTCGACGAACGGCATGTCTTCCGCCGCCGCCAGGGCGCGGCCGAGCGTGGATTTTCCCGCGCCGCGCAAACCGATCAGGGCAATCCGGCGGTGGCGCGCATCCCGGGATTCCGCGGGCGCCAGTGCGTGTCGGCAGGCTTCGCGCACGCGCGCCAGGTCGCTCGTGGGCAGCTGTGCCAGCCATTGCACGAGCTGCGCAAATTCGGTGGCCTGCTGGCTATTGAGCCCGTCGACTTCGGCCAGCACGACCGGCAGTGGCACATCGAGCGCCCGTGCGACCTGCCGCAGCAGCAGCACCGACGCATTGCCCGTGCCGGTTTCCAGGTTGGCCAGATACCGTTCCGAGACATCCGCGCCGCGCGCCAGGTCCTTGCGCGACATGCCGCGCGCGGCGCGCAGCGAGCGGATGCGCTCGCCCAGTTGCGTGAGATAGGGATCGCGTTCGCCACTGGCGCCGCTGGTGCGGGCATCGGGCGAGGGCAGCGGTTCGGGTTCTCGGCGCATGGCGTGCTGGTATATCAAGGCGGTCTTGGCTGGCCCTTGTGCGGTATCCGGCCGGAAAAAGAGGCGAATTATAAGGGAGTCCTTTGGGGTGGAAGGGCTTGTGGTGTCATATAGTGCATCTACTAACTTGCATGATAGTTGATATGAAATAAAATGCATCAACAAGCCGATGCGATCGCCTCAGCGCAGCGGCAATCCAAGAGCGACCGGCCTGACGCCGCCGCGCCTCCTGTGCCTTGCGCCGGCGGCGGGCGACACCAAGGAGTGGAGACATGACGCCCCCCAATACCGCTGCCGGTTCGCCGGCGGGTGTATCGCTTTCGCCCGGAACTGCCGAATCCGACATCACTGCGTTGCCTGCCCGGTACAACGCTGCCGCCGACCTGCTCGGCCGCAACCTGGCCGCCGGCCGGGGCGACAAGATTGCCTATGTCGACGATGCCGGCACGCTGACCTTCTCCGAACTCGACGCGCGCTGCCGCCGATTTGCCGCCGCGCTGCATGACGCCGGCTTCCGGCGCGAAGAGCGGTTGCTGCTGTGCGCGCTCGACACGATCGATTTTCCAACGGTCTTTCTCGGTTGCCTGCTCGCCGGCGTGGTGCCGGTCGCGGTGAACACGCTGCTGACGGCGGATGACTACGCCTACATGCTCGACCACTGCGGCGCGCGCGCGGTGGTGGTGTCGGAGGCATTGCTGCCCACCATGAAGACCGCGATCGCGAAGAGCGGCCGGTCTCCGATGCTGATCCAGGCGGGCCCGTATCAGGACGCGGCGCCCAGCTGCAGCGTGGAGGCGGTCGTGGCGCGTACGCGTTCGACCGCGCCGGATGCGGGCACGGGGCCGGACGACATGGCGTTCTGGCTCTATTCGTCAGGCTCGACCGGCCGGCCCAAGGGCACCGTGCATACGCACGGCAACCTGTTCCACACGGCCGACCTGTACGCGCGCCGCGTGCTGGGCCTGCGCGAAGACGATGTCGTGTTCTCGGCGGCCAAGCTCTTCTTTGCCTACGGACTTGGCAATGCGCTGACCTTCCCGCTGTCGGTCGGCGCCACCACGGTATTGATGGCGGAACGGCCGACGCCGGGCGCCGTATTCCAGCGGCTGCGCGAGCATCGGCCCACTGTGTTCTGCGGCGTGCCCACGCTGTTTGCCGGCATGCTGGCCGCGCCGGACCTGCCGCCACGCAGCGACGTGGCCATGCGCGTCTGTACCTCGGCCGGCGAGGCGCTGCCGCGGGATATCGGCGAACGGTACCTGGCGCATTTTGGCTGCGACATCCTCGACGGCATCGGCTCCACCGAAATGCTCCATATCTTCCTGTCGAACCGCCCAGGGGACGTCCACTACGGTACCACCGGCAAGCCGGTGCCCGGCTATGAACTCAAGCTGCTGGACGAGCTTGGCGAGCAATCCAGGCCCGGCGAGATCGGCGACCTGTACATCAAGGGGCCGTCCGCGGCACTGATGTACTGGTGCAACCGCGACAAGAGCCGCGACACCTTCGTTGGCGCGTGGACGCGCAGCGGCGACAAGTACCTGCAGGACGCCGACGGCTACTACATCTACGCCGGGCGCAGCGACGACATGCTCAAGGTCGGCGGCATCTATGTCTCGCCATTCGAGGTCGAGGCCGCGCTTGCCCAGCACCCGGCAGTGCTGGAGGCGGCGGTGATCGGGGTGGTCGATGCCGACGACCTGGTCAAGCCGAAGGCCTTCGTCGTGATGCGGCCGGGGCAGCATTGGCATACTGGCATGGCGGCCGAACTGCAGGCTTTCGTCAAGTCGAGGCTGGCGCCGTACAAGTACCCGCGTCAGATCGAGTGCGTAGAGGAATTGCCCAAGACGGCCACTGGCAAGATCCAGCGCTTCCGCCTGCGCCAGCGCGAGGAAGCCGCGCGGCAGGCCGGCGCGGGCGCCGCAACCGTTTCCGCCAATGCCTGACGACAAGGCGAGCATGCAGAGCGAGTGGGTGGATATTCCGTTCGACGGCCGACGCATCCGGATCGAGCATCAGTGGCTGCGCCGCGAACGCACGCAGCGCCCGCTGGTGGTGTTCCTGCATGAAGGGCTCGGCTCGGTCGGCATGTGGCGCGACTTTCCGCTGAGCTTCTGCGAGGCCGGCGATTTTCGCGGACTGGTGTTCTCGCGCTATGGCTATGGGCGCTCCACGCCGCGGCCACACGACGAAAAGTGGGGCGTCGACTTCATGCACCGGCAGGCGCGCGAAGCCTTGCCGGCGCTGTTCGATGCGCTGGACATCGGTCCCGGGCGCAGTCATGGCAGGCCTTGGCTGTTCGGCCATAGCGACGGCGGCTCGATTGCGTTGATCCACGCCACCAGCTTTCCCGATGCCGTCGATGGCGTCACCGTGCTGGCGCCGCATATCCTCGTCGAAGACGTGTCCGTGCGCAGCATAGAAGCCACGCGCCAGGCCTATCTTGAGACCGACCTGCGCAGCCGCCTGGCGCGCTACCACGACGACGTGGATTCGGCTTTCTGGGGCTGGAACGACATCTGGCTCGATCCCGCGTTTCGCCAGTGGGACTTGCATGCGCTGCTGCCGCAATTGCGCTGCCCGGTGCAGGCGGTGCAGGGCGAGGACGATGTGTACGGCACCATGGCCCAGATCGAGGGTATCCATCGATATGCCCCACAAACCGCCTTGCTTAAACTCGCGCGGTGCGGTCATTCGCCACATCGCGACCAGCCGGCGCCGTTGACGCAGGAGGCGGTACGGTTTATAAACGCACATACTTCATACCTAAAATAATTCGTTGCCCGCCCCCGCGTTCGCATCCCGGCATGCGTCCGGCTATGCATCCGAACCTGGGGGAAGGGATCGATCACGGTTCCACGAACCGCCGGCTTGACCACCAGGAGACATCATGCACCGCTTCACATCGCGCAGGCTCGCGCCTGCCTGCCTTGCCGTCGCTGCAATGCTTGCCGCCACCGGGGCCGTCCATGCGCAAAGCGCGCAGGGCGGGAAGATCAAGGTAGGGTTCATGCTGCCTTACACGGGTACGTATGCGTCACTGGGTACGACCATCGAGAACGGCTTCCGCATGTACGTGCAGCAGCAGGGCGGCAAGCTCGGCGGCCGCGACATCGAGTACTTCAAGGTCGATGACGAATCCGATCCCGCCAAGGCGCCCGAGAACGCCACCAAGCTGATCAAGCGCGACCAGGTCGACGTGGTCGTGGGCACCGTGCATTCGGGCGTGCAGATGGGCATCGTCAAGGTGGCCAAGGAAAACAACACGCTGCTGATCATCCCGAACGCCGGCGTCGATGAAGCGACCGGTCCGCTGTGCGGCCCCAATATCTTCCGCTCGTCGTTCTCCAACTGGCAGCCCGGCTACGCCATGGGCCATGTGCTGGCCGAGCGCGGCATGAAGAAGGTGGTCACCCTGACCTGGAAGTACGCGGCCGGCGAGCAATCGGTCAAGGGCTTCAAGGAAGCCTTCGAAGGCAAGGGCGGCAAGGTGGTGAAGGAACTGAGCCTGCCGTTCCCCAACGTAGAGTTCCAGGCGCTGATCACCGAAGTGGCGGCGCTCAAGCCGGACGCCGTGTTCGTGTTCTTCGCGGGCGGCGGCGCCGTCAAGTTCGTCAAGGACTGGGCCGCGGCCGGGCTCAAGGACAAGATTCCGCTTTACGGCTCGGGCTTCCTGACCGACGGCACGCTCGAAGCGCAGGGCAACGCCGCGCAGGGCCTGGAGACCACGCTGCACTATGCCGACGGCCTGAGCAACGCGCGCGACAAGAGCTTCCGCCTCGACTACGCCAAGACGTACAAGCTGCAGCCGGACGTGTACGCCGTGCAGGGCTACGACGCCGCGCAGCTGCTCGCCGCCGGTGCCAATGCGGTAAAGGGCGACATGTCGCGCAAGGCCGATGTCTACAAGGCCATGGAAGCGGCCAGGGTGGACAGCCCGCGCGGTGCCTTCACACTGTCCAAGGCGCACAACCCGGTGCAGGACTTCTACCTGCGCAAGGTGGACGGCCGCGAGAACAAGGTGAGCACCGTGGCGGTGAAGTCGCTGGCCGATCCGGCGCGCGGCTGCCGTCTCTGATTCCGACCTTTCGACCGGCATGATGCGCCGGTGCCGCGGCCTGCCGCGCGCCGGGCATCTTCCCCACGCAGCATGGACATCGTCTCTTTCCTGATCCAGTGCCTGAACAGCGTGCAGTACGGGCTGCTGCTGTTCCTGGTGGCAAGCGGCCTGACGCTGATCTTCGGCATCATGGGCGTCATCAACCTGGCACATGGCAGCTTCTACATGCTCGGGGCCTATCTGGCGTTCACGCTGGCCAGCCTTACGGGCAACCTGCTGATTGCCGTGCCGCTCGGCATCGTGCTGGGCGTGGCGTTCGGCTACGTGCTGGAGTGGGTGTTCTTCAGCTTCCTCTACGAGCGCGACCACCTGCAGCAGGTGCTGATGACCTACGGCCTGATCCTCGTGTTCGAGGAATTGCGCAGCATCCTGGTCGGCGACGATGTGCACGGCGTGCCCGTGCCCGCGTTGCTCGACGGGGCGCTGCCGATCGGCAACGACATGACGTACCCGGTCTACCGCCTGTTCATCTCGGCGGTGTGCCTGCTGGTGGCGGCGGCAATGTACTTCGTGATCCGGCGCACGCGCCTGGGCATGATGATCCGCGCGGGCGCCACCAACCGTGAAATGGTGCAGTCGCTCGGCATCAACGTGACGGTGCTGTACCGCGTGGTGTTCGCGCTGGGCGTGGCGCTGGCGGTGCTGGCGGGGATGATTGCCGCGCCGGTGTCGTCGGTGTACCCGGGCATGGGCGCGCAGGTGCTGATCGTCTGCTTCGTGGTGGTGGTGATCGGCGGCATCGGCTCGGTGAAGGGCGCGCTGGTCGCCTCGCTGCTGCTGGGCTTCGTCGATACCTTTGGCAAAGTGTTCTGGCAGGATGCGTCGGGCGTGCTGATCTACCTCCTGATGGCGGTGATCCTGTTGTGGAAGCCGCAAGGCCTGTTCAAGGCGGGTTGATATGGATACCAAGCTTTCCCCGGCGGCTTCGCACGGCAGCGCGCGCGTCGCCTTTGCGTGGCTGGTGGCATTCGCGGTGCTGGCCAGCCTGCCGCTGGTGCTGACCGCAGACAGCCACAAGTTCTATATCGAGCTGCTGAGCAAGGTCATGATCATGGCCATCTTCGCGCTCTCGCTGCAGTTGCTGATCGGCTATACCGGCCTAGTGAGCCTGGGCCATGCCGCCTACTTCGCGGCGGCGGCTTATGCCACGGCCATGCTGGCGCCGGAGTCCGGTCCTGGCAACGGCTGGCTGCTGCTGGCCGGGGCCCTGGGCGCCGCGGCAGTGTTGGCGATGCTGGTCGGCATGCTGGTGCTGCGCACGCGCGGGGTCTACTTCATCATGGTGACGCTGGCGTTCGCGCAGATGGTGTATTTCGTCTTCCACGACACCAAGATCGCTGGCGGCAGCGACGGCACGTACATCTACTTCCGCCCGGAATTCCCGGTGCCCGGCCTGCGGCAAGTGACCGTCAACGACCCCAGTCATTTCTACTGGATGGTCTGGGCCGCCATGGGCGTGACCGTAGCAGTGCTGGCGCTGCTGCTGCGTTCGCGCTTCGGGCACGCGCTGGTGGGCATCCGCCATAACGAGCAGCGCATGCGCGCAGCGGGCTATGCCACGTACCGCTACCAGCTCGGTGCATTCGTCGCCGGCGGCATGCTGGCGGGGCTGGCGGGCTTCCTGTATGCGGTCCAGTTCGGCTTCGTCAACCCGGAAATCGCCTCGTGGCACCAGTCGGGCAATGCCATGCTGATGGTCATCCTGGGCGGCGTGGGCAGCCTGGCCGGCGCGGTGCTGGGCGCCTTTTCCTTTGTGCTGGTGGCCGAGTGGTTCAGCACGATGACCAAGCACTGGCAGTTGCTGATGGGCGGCTTCATCATCGTCGCGGTGGCCCTGCTGCCGCGCGGGCTGGTGAGCCTGCCGGCGGTGCTGCGCCCGAAGGCGCGAGCCCCGGGCGTGCGCAACGGCGATGACGACGACGCAGCGCAGGAGGCGGGCGGTGAACGCCGCCACCACCGCAACACGGAGGCCGCATGAGCACACCGGTATTGCAGGCCACCGGCCTGACGCGCCGTTTTGGCGGCCTGACCGCCGTGGCGGGAGTGGATCTGTCGCTGGCGCTGCACGAGATCCACGCAGTGATCGGCACCAACGGCGCCGGCAAATCCACGCTGATCAATATGCTGTCCGGCGAACTGCCGCCTTCGGCAGGCCAGCTTCACCTGCAGGGGCGGGATGTGACCGGGTGGTCCCAGCCGCGGCTGGCCCGGCATGGCATTGGCCGCAGCTACCAGCGCAATAACATCTTCCTGCCGCTCACCGTGCGCGAGAACTGCCGGCTGGCGGCGCAGTCGCGTGCCCAGCGCGCCTGGCGGCTCTGGGAGGGCGCCGGCGGCTGCCGCATGAGCGGCGCGCTTGCCGACGAGGCCATGGAGCGTGCGGGGCTTGCCGCGCATGCGGGGCGGCTCGCCAGCGAACTCGCGCACGGCCAGAAGCGCCAGCTCGAAGTGGCCATGTGCCTGGCCACGCAGCCCGTGGCCCTGCTCCTGGACGAGCCGCTTGCGGGCATGGGCGCCGAAGAGTCGTCGCGCATGCTGGCGCTGTTGCGCGGCCTGCGCGAAGGCCATGCGATCCTGCTGGTAGAGCACGATATGGATGCCGTGTTTGCCGTGGCCGACCGCATCACGGTGATGGTCAACGGCGCGGTCATTGCCAGCGGCACGCCCGATGCCATTCGAGCCAACCGGGAAGTCCAGCTCGCCTACCTGGGCGAGGGCGAAGACCACGAGGTGCCGGCATGACGGCAGCGATGATCGAAGCCAGCGGCATCAACGCCTGGTACGGCTCCAGCCATATCCTGCGCGACGTGGACTTCCGCGTTGGCACGGGCGAGACCGTGGGCCTGCTCGGGCGCAATGGCATGGGCAAGAGCACGCTGCTGCGAACGCTGCTGGGCCACGTGCGCCAGCGCACCGGCAGCATCCGCGTGGCCGGGCGCGATGTTTCGCGCGCGCAGCCCCACGAGGTGGCGCGCCTTGGGGTGGCCTACGTGCCCGAAGGGCGCGGCATCTTCCCGAACCTGTCGGTGCGCGAGAACCTGGTCATGGCGGCACGCAAGGGCTGCAATGGCCGCCATGACTGGGACGAGGCGCGCGTGCTCGACCTGTTTCCGCGGCTCAAGGAGCGCCTGGACCATGGCGGACAGCAACTGTCCGGCGGCGAGCAGCAGATGCTGTCGATCGGCCGCGCGTTGATGACCAACCCCGACTGCCTGGTGCTTGACGAAGCCACGGAAGGGCTCGCGCCGCGCATCGTGCGCGAGATCTGGGAGGTCATTGCCACTGTGCGGGCGACGGGCATCGCCTCCGTGGTGGTGGATCGCAACTTCCGGTCCGTGCTCGCCCACGCGGACCGCGTGGTCGTGCTGGAGAAGGGGCGTGTCGTCCTGACCGGCCCCGCCGCAGACCTCGCCGGCAAGCATGAGGCTCTCGATCGCTACCTCGGCGTATAAGACCATCTCACACGAAAAGTGATGTAAATATCTCATTTTGTGGCGACACGGCAACGTCGTTCCAGCGCTGGCAGGTCCGGTGCTATTTGCTGCAGGACTTGACCATCCACCACTTCCCACCCATGCTTGATGCGTTCCGCCAGCGGTATCGGGGGCATCGTCAGTGGCCGGCGCGCCGCAGTTCATCTAGAATTGCGGCCGTTTGTGCAACGCAATAGAACAACTGAAGAGGGAGGCGGCCGATTCACGGCTGCTGTGTCGGGCCGGATTCCGGGTAGAGCGCTCTACCGCCCGCGATCCGGTCGTCGAGACCAGAATTCATGACCACCCAATCCGCAACCACCAGCCACTACTTTGTCGAGAGCCCGAGCACGCGCGCTCTTGTGATCGGCGCAATCGGCGTCGTATTCGGCGATATCGGGACCAGCCCGCTGTACGCGCTCAAGGAGTGCTTCAGCCAGGAACATGGCATTCCCTTCAGCCCGGACGCGGTGCTCGGCATCATTTCGATGCTGTTCTGGGCCATGATCATCGTGGTGTCGCTCAAATATGTCCTGTTCGTGATGCGGGCGGACAACAATGGCGAGGGCGGCGTGCTGGCCCTGATGGCGCTGGCACTGCGCACCGCGGCGCCACGCTCGCGCATGGCCAAGCTGCTGATGATGCTGGGCATCTTCGGCGCCTGCATGTTCTACGGCGACGCGGTCATCACGCCGGCCATCTCGGTGTTGTCCGCGGTGGAGGGGCTGGAGATTGCCGCCCCGGGTCTTTCCCACTTTGTCATTCCCATCACGCTGGTCATCCTGGCCGTGCTGTTCTTCATTCAGCGCAGCGGCACGCATGCCGTCGGCAAGCTGTTCGGGCCGATCATGGTCGCCTGGTTCATTGCCCTGGGCGCGCTGGGCCTGCTGCACCTGCTGCAGGCCCCGGGCATCCTGATGGCCATCAGCCCGCACCATGGCATCAAGTTCCTGATGGAGCATTCGCTGCAGGCCTTTGTCGTGCTGGGCTCGGTGTTCCTGGTGCTGACCGGTGCCGAGGCGCTGTACGCGGACATGGGGCATTTTGGCGCGCGCCCGATCCGCTATGGGTGGTTCGTGCTGGTGATGCCGTGCCTGATGCTGAACTACTTTGGCCAGGGGGCGATGCTGCTGAACCATCCGGAAGCCGTGGCCAATCCGTTCTACCTGATGGTGCCCAGTGCGCTGCAACTGCCCATGGTGCTGCTGGCGACCTGCGCCACGGTGATTGCCTCGCAGGCGGTCATTTCTGGCGCGTTCTCGCTGACCAGCCAGGCCATCCAGCTGGGCTTCGTGCCGCGCATGCGGATCCGCTACACGTCGGAGGCGGAAATCGGCCAGATCTACCTGCCGGTCATCAACTGGATCCTGCTGGTGCTCGTGGTGGCGGTCGTGGTGGCCTTCAAGAAATCGGATAACCTGGCCGCTGCTTATGGCATTGCGGTCACCACGACCATGGTAATCACCACCTTCCTGGCCGCCGTGGTGATGCGCAATGTCTGGAAGTGGAACCCGGTGCTGGTGACCCTGATCGGCCTGTCGTTCCTGATGGTGGACCTGGCGTTCTTCGCGGCCAACCTGCTGAAGATCGCGGAAGGCGGCTGGTTCCCGCTGCTGATGGGCGGTACCGCGTTCTTCCTGCTGATGACCTGGTACAGCGGCCGCAAGCTGTTGCGCGCACGCAGCCTGGAAGACGGCATTCCGCTTGAGCCCTTCATTGCCGGCCTGCTGGCGCACCCGCCGCACCGGGTGGAAGGCACGGCCGTGTTCCTGACCGGCAATACCGACTCGGTGCCGGTGTCGCTGCTGCACAACCTGAAGCACAACCGCGTGCTGCATGAACGTGTAGTCTTTCTCAGTTTCGTCACGCGCGACATTCCTTATGTCGATGACGAACACCGCCTGAGCTGCAAGGACCTGGGCGGTGGCGTGTATATCCTGAAGTCCGACTACGGCTTCAAGGAAACCCCGGACGTGCACAAGGTGCTGGAACTCGCGCAGCGCAAGCTCGGCATGCAGTTCGAGCTGATGGAGACGTCCTTCTTCATCGCGCGCGAATCGGTTATCCCGTCCAAGCTGCCGGGCATGTCGATGTGGCGCGAGAGCTTGTTCGCTTGGATGCACCAGAACGGCGCCAAGCCGTCGGACTTCTTCCAGATTCCCGCCAATCGCGTGGTCGAGCTCGGTACCAAGGTCGAGATTTGATCCTTGCCGCGGTAGTAGGACAAAGCCCCCGCAGGCGCAGGCCGGGCGGGGGCTTTGTTTTGTTCTTGGGCGGATTGAGGGAGGGTTGAGGTTGGGGGTGCTTGGCGGGCGCCGACACGGCGGCCCGCGCGTATGCCTTAGTCGCCGCTGACCAGGGTGCGGGCGTCGACCACGTGGTCGCGGTAGGCCTCGAATATCCGTCGCAGCGCCTGCTCCATCGTCACCTCGGGCTTCCAGCCCAGTTCCTGCATGGTGTTGTCGATCTTCGGCACGCGGTGCTGCACGTCCTGGTAGCCCTTGCCGTAGAAGTCGCCCGACGAGGTCTCGACGATCTGCGTCTTGCGCGCCTCTTCGGCGTACTCGGGGTAGTCGGCGGCCATCTTCAGCATCATCTCGGCCAGCTCGCGCACCGAGTGGATGTTGGACGGGTTGCCGATGTTGAAGATCTTGCCGGTGGCCACGCCGTTGGGGTTCTCGATGATGCGCATCAGCGCCGAGATGCCGTCCGAGATATCGGCGAACGCGCGCTTCTGCGCCCCGCCGTCGACCAGCTTGATCGGCTCGCCGCGCACAATATGGCCCAGGAACTGCGTGACCACGCGCGAGGAGCCTTCCTTCGATTCGAAGATCGAGTCCAGCCCGGCGCCGATCCAGTTGAACGGGCGGAACAGCGTGTAGTTCAGGCCCTGTTCCATGCCGTAGGCGTGGATGACGCGGTCCATGAGCTGCTTGGAGCAGGCGTAGATCCAGCGCGGCTTGTTGATCGGGCCGTAGATCAGCGGCGAGGACTCGGGGTCGAACTCGTCGTCGGCGCACATGCCGTAGACCTCGGAGGTCGACGGGAACACCAGGTGCTTGCCGTACTTGACCGCGGCGCGCACGATCGGCAGGTTGGCTTCGAAGTCGAGCTCGAACACGCGCAGCGGCTGGCGCACGTAGGTGGCCGGGGTGGCGATGGCCACCAGCGGCAGGACCACGTCGCATTTGCGGATGTTGTACTCGATCCACTCCTTGTTGATGGTGATGTCACCCTCGAAGAAGTGCATGCGCGGATGGTTGACCAGGTCACCGAGGCGGTCGGACGACATGTCCATGCCGTAGACTTCCCACGGCGTGGTTTCCAGGATGCGGCGCGTCAGGTGGTGGCCGATGAAGCCGTTGACGCCAAGGATGAGGACTTTCTTGGCTTGCATGGAAGTGGGCTGTTGCATGGGTTAAGCGTAAGGATAGGCCGGGCTCGGGAGCCAGCCTAGCGTTGTTGTGCCGGTGCATTCACGGCAAAGTTGGCCACGGCCACGCGGCGCCAGTCGCGTGCCACCACGACCATCGGCGCGCGCTGGCTCAGTTCGGCGAAGGTGTCCGGTGACATGATCGCCATGGCGGGCTGGCCGTCCTGCCACGCGGCGAGGAATGCCGCGGTGGTCGGCAGCCATTTCTGCGGCTCCTGGGTGACGCCGAACTCAAGCTCGTCGGGGCGCTCCACCATCACCAGCGGGTGGCGCAGGTAGAACGGCAGCGTATGGTCCAGCACGCGCACGCTGTAGAGCTTCATGTCGGGCCGCAGCACGCGCGCCACGGGTGCGATCATGTCGATGCCCGACGCAGAGCGGCCGATGACTTCGTGCCCGAGCAACGCCGCCGTGAAGGCGATGTAGATGCCAACCGCATAGACCGTGATGCTTGCCATCAGTCCGCGCCGCTGCAGCAGCCAGCGCGCAACGAGCGCGCTCGCGATGATCAGCACGAAGGCGACGGCAGCCCAGACGGCGTAGGCGCGATACAGCGCATTGGGGGTGTTGTTCGAATTGAGCGTGGCGACGATGGGGCTGGCCAGCAGCCCGATGATTCCAATCACCAGGCCGGCCACGAGCTGGCGGCGCCAGGACCGTTGATTGATCGAATCCAGCGCCACGCCGCCAAGGATGCCCAGCGCCGGGAAGACCGGCAGGATATAGCCGGGCAGCTTCGAGTGCGAAAGGCTGAAGAAGACAAAGATGGCGACGGCCCAGATGGCGGCGAGCAGGGCGGGCTGGAACGGCCGCGGCGCACTGCCGGCGCTCAGCTCGGCGCTCACCCCCGCGCGCTCGCGCACCGCGCGCCACATGCGCGGAACCAGGCCCAGCCACGGCAGGAAGCCGCCGAGCACGAGCGGCACGAAGTAGAGCAGCGGGCCCTTGCGCGAATGCACGTTCGAGGTATAGCGCTCCCAGTGCTCGTGGATGAAGAAGAAGCGCAGGAATTCCGGATTGCGTTCCGACACCAGCCAGAACCACGGCACCGTGACCAGCAGCATCAGCACGATGCCGCTCACCAGATGCAGGCGTCGCCAGAGGGCCAGGTCACGGGTGATGAGCGTGTAGATCACGAGCACCAGCCCCGGCAGCGCCATGCCGACCAGTCCCTTGGTCAGGATCGCCACGCCCATGGCCAGCCAGCATGCCAGCATCCAGTTGCGGCGTGCGGCCGGCGTGGCATCGGGGTGCTGCGCAAGCAGCATGAACGCCAGCACGCAGGCCATGGCTCCGGACAGCGTCATGTCCAGCGTGTTGAAGTGTGCCGCCACGCTCCACATGGGCGCGGCGACCAGAACCAGCCCGGTCAGCAGCGCGGCGCGCGCGCCAAACCAGCGGTGGGCAGCCAGCATCGATGCCAGCAGGCCGATGGCGCCAGCCAGGGCCACGCACAACCGCGCCTGCCAGTCCCCAATGCCAAACAGCACATAGGACAGCGCCGTTACCCACATGTGGAACGGCGGCTTTTCAAAGTACTTCAGCGCGTTGTAGCGAATCGTCACCCAGTCGCCGCTGACGAACATCTCGCGGGCGATTTCGGCGTAGCGGCCTTCATCGGGTCCGATCAGGTGGCGTATGCCCAGCGTGCCGAACCACAGCAGCGCGACCACCGCGCTGACGCCGGCCAGCGCCATCAGCGGAACACCGCCGAAGCGGCGCCTGTGCCACGGCAGGGCAGCTTGCTCGGCAAGCGAATCGTGCTCGCTCGTCATGCGGTCGGAACCTTGAAGCATGAAGGAAGATGGGTGGCGTGGCGAATGACGGGGCCGGAAACCGGGTAATGCCGTGTGGCAACGATTGTCGGATGAAAATCGGACAAGCGGCCGGTTCAGGGCAACATGGGAGGATAAGTGACGAACCTTAATGGCAGATTAAGGAGAATTGGGCAAGAATGGCGGTTGCGTGACTTGCCGCGGCCTTAACGCCCTCTATTGGCTGATATCGCCAAAAAATCGGGGCCTGGAAATGAGAATTCTTATTGTTGAAGACGACCCCATGCTGGGGGACGGGTTGCTGCACGGGCTGCAACTGATGGGATATGTCGTCGACTGGTTTACTACCGGCGCCGAGGCGGATCATGCGCTTGGCGTGGTGCAATACGACGCCGTGGTGCTGGACCTTGGGCTGCCGGGCGACGACGGCATGACGTGGCTCAGGCGCTGGCGTGAGCGGGGCTGCCAGATTCCGGTGCTGGTGCTGACGGCACGCGACGCGATCGAAAGCCGCATCAGCGGCCTGGACAGCGGCGCGGACGACTACCTGGTCAAGCCAATTTCCCTCGATGAACTGGCCGCGCGGCTGCGCGCCATGACGCGCCGGGCGGCAGGGAACTCGGCGCCGGTCTGGCGGCATGGGGCACTCGAGTTCCACCCGGCTGCGCGGCAGGCTTTCTGGCAGGGCAAGCCCGTGGACCTGACCAGCCGCGAGGCCATGCTGCTGGAATTGCTGCTGGCGCATCCGAACCGCCTGCTGACGCGCGATTTCCTGCGCGACAAGCTTTATGACTGGCAGGCCGGGCTGGAAAGCAACACGCTCGAAGTCCATATCCACCATCTGCGCCGCAAGATCCATCCGAAGATCGTGCGCACATTCCGCGGCGCCGGCTACACGCTGGGCGCGGCCGAGGACTGCGCATGACGCTGCAGCGGCGCCTGATCGTGGCCGTGCTGATCGTGACGCCGGTGGTATGGCTGCTGACCATTGCCATGACGTACGTGCGGGCCCGGCACGAGATCAACGAGCTGTACGACACCGACATGGTCCGCATGGCGATGCAGATGCACTCGCTGGTGCCGCTGGTCGACATCACGGCGGCGCCGTCGCGCGCCAGGCTACCGGCGATTGCCGGAGGAGACCAGGGCGATGCAGGCCTGGGCGACCTCGCGATAGCCGCGTGGCTGCCCGATGGCACGCCCATGCATATCGATCCGGACGGGGATCGCCTGCCGCCAGCCAAAGGCATCAAAGGGTTCACGAACCAGCGCATCGACGGCCATCGCTGGCGGCTGTACTACCTCGACGACGACGTGACCGGCTGGCGCGTCTGTATCGGGCAGAAGCTGGGCGAGCGCAACGAGCTGATCCTGTCCTATACCGCGGCGCAGGTGGTGCCGTGGGCGGTGGGCCTGCCCGTACTGATCGGCGTGCTGATCCTGTTCATGCGGCGCGCGATGGCGCCGGTGCGTGCGCTTTCCACGGAGATCGAGAGCCGTTCTCCGCATGACCCCCAGCCGCTGGGCCTGGCGGGGGTGCCTGGCGAACTGGTGCCGCTGGTCAACGCCATGAACCGGCTGCTGGTTCGCGTATCCGATTCGATCGAGCACGAGCGGCGCCTAACGGCCGATGCCGCGCATGAAATGCGCACGCCGCTGGCCGCGCTGAAGGCGCAGTGGGAAATCGCGCAGCGTTCGCCGGACGAGGGCGAGCGTGCCCGGGCGCGTGCCAATGTGGAGTCCGGCATCGACCGGATGAGCCGGCTGGTGTCTCAACTGCTGACCATGAGCCGGCTCGAAGATGCCTCGGCGCGGGCTTTGCCCGAAGACGTGAACTGGCAGCCCATCGCGCAGCAGGCATTGTCGGATTGCCTGGCGCTGGCGCAACGCAGGAAGGTCGATGTGGAGCTGATCTGGCCGCCGGCGGGCGTGGTGCCCTTGCCGCTGGCCGGGGACCCGAACCTGCTCGGGCTGATGCTGCGCAACCTGCTGGACAATGCGATCCGCTATAGCCCCGCGGGTGCCATGGTCACCATGGATTTCCGTGCCGATGCCATTGTCGTCTGCGATGAAGGGCCGGGTGCGGCGCCAGAGGTCCTCGCGCGACTGGGCGATCGCTTCTTCCGCGCCGGCGGCCAGCGCGAACAGGGGCATGGGCTCGGCATCTCGATTGCACAGCGTGTCGCGCGGCTGCACGGATTGGGGATTGGATTCGCCAACCGTGCCGATGGCCGTTCGGGCCTGGCCGTACGCATTTTCCGCTGCGGCGAGCGGACATAGAAAAACGCCCCGTGCGGGGCGTTCTCGACCGGATGCAGGCCAGCCAGTTCAGCGCTTGAGCTTGGCAAACGCCGCGGCCATGGCGCCGGCGGGCTCGGCCTCGCGGCGAGCACCGCCATTGCCGAAGCCCTTGCCGCCCTGGCGCTGACCGCCGCGATCGCCACGATCGCCACGATCGCCTGTCGGGCGCGACGACGTCTGGCCCGGTTCATCATCCAGCCGCATGCTCAGGCCGATGCGGTTGCGCTTGACGTCCACTTCCATCACCTTGACCTTGACGATCTGGCCGGCCTTGACCACTTCGTGCGCGTCCTTGACGAACTTGCTCGACAGCGCCGAGATATGCACCAGGCCGTCCTGGTGGACGCCGATGTCGACGAACGCGCCGAACGCCGCCACGTTGGTGACCACGCCTTCGAGGATCATGCCGGGCTGCAGGTCCTTCACGTCCTCCACGCCTTCCTGGAAGGTGGCGGTCTTGAATTCGGGGCGCGGGTCGCGGCCCGGCTTTTCGAGTTCGGCGAGAATGTCGCGCACGGTCGGCAGGCCGAACGATTCATCCGTGAATTGCGCCGGCGACAGGCCGCGCAGCGCCTCACGGTTGCCCATGACGTCCGACAGGCCCTTCTTGATATGGTCCAGGATGCGCTTGACCACCGGATAGGCTTCCGGGTGCACCGACGAGCGATCCAGCGGATTGTCGCCGTTGTTGACGCGCAGGAAGCCGGCAGCCTGCTCGAAGGTCTTGTCGCCCAGGCGCGGCACCTTTTTCAGCGCGTCGCGGTTGGAGAAGGCGCCGTTGGCATCGCGGTACTCGACGATATTGCGCGCCAGCACCGTATTCAGGCCGGACACGCGCGCCAGCAGCGGTGCCGATGCGGTATTGACGTCCACGCCCACGGCGTTCACGCAGTCCTCGACCACGGCATCGAGCGTGCGGGCCAGCTCGCGCTGGTTCACGTCGTGCTGGTACTGGCCCACGCCGATCGACTTCGGATCGATCTTGACGAGTTCGGCCAGCGGGTCCTGCAGGCGGCGCGCGATCGACACCGCGCCGCGCAGCGACACGTCAAGCTCGGGGAATTCCTTGGCGGCCAGTTCCGATGCCGAGTACACCGACGCACCGGCTTCGCTCACGACGATCTTGGTGAGCTTCAGGTCGGGCGCCTGGCGCATCAGGTCCTGCACCAGCTTGTCGGTTTCGCGGCTCGCAGTGCCGTTGCCGATCGAGACCAGCGCCACGCCATGCTGCTTGGCCATGCGCGCCAGCGTGGCGAGCGAGCCGTTCCAGTCGCGGCGCGGCTCATGCGGGTAGATGGTCGCGGTCTCCAGCAGCTTGCCGGTCACGTCGACCACGGCCACCTTGCAGCCGGTGCGGATGCCCGGGTCGACGCCCATCACGGCCTTGGGGCCGGCGGGCGCGGCCAGCAGCAGCTCATGCAGGTTGCGTCCGAACACCTTGATGGCTTCGCTTTCGGCGGTTTCGCGCAGCTGGGTCAGCAGCTCGGTTTCCAGGTGCGGCTGCACCTTCACGCGCCAGCACCAGCGGCACACATCGCCAAGCCACTTGTCGGCGGGGCGGCCCTGGTTCTGGATGCCCACGTGGCGCGCGATCATGCCTTCGCACGGGTGCGGCACCAGCGCATCCTGTTCTTCGCCCAGCCCCAGCTTGACCATCAGCACGCCCGCGTTGCGGCCGCGGAACAGCGCCAGCGCGCGGTGCGACGGCACGGTGCGGATGGTTTCACTGTACTCGTAGTAGTCGCGGAACTTCTCTTCCTCGGCGGTTTCCTTGCCTTCCATCACCGTGGAGCTGACCACGCCGTTGTTCCACAGGTGCTCGCGCAGCTTGCCCAGCAGCTCGGCGGTTTCGCCAAACTGTTCGGACAGGATGTCGCGCGCGCCGTCCAGCGCTGCCTTGACGTCGGGCACGCCGCCATCGGCGGTCGGGTTGCCGTTGACGTACTTGGCCGCTTCGGTCTGCGGGTCCAGCGTTGGGTCGGCCAGCAGTGCCTGGGCCAGCGGCTCCAGCCCGCACTCGCGCGCGATCTGGGCGCGCGTGCGGCGCTTGGGCTTGTAGGGCAGGTAGAGGTCTTCGAGTGCCTGCTTGGTTTCGGCGGACTCGATCGCGGTACGCAGTTCCGGTGTGAGCTTGCCTTGCTCCTCGATCGAGGCAAGGATGGCCAGGCGACGCTCTTCCATGTCGCGCAGGTACAGCAGGCGCTCTTCCAGCGTACGCAGCTGGGTGTCGTCCAGGTTGTCGGTCACTTCCTTGCGGTAGCGCGCGATGAACGGAACGGTCGCGCCTTCGTCGAGCAGGGCCACGGCAGCCGCTACCTGGCGGGGTTGAACGGTCAGTTCAGCCGCGATGAGCGACACAATCTTTTGCGAAACGGATGCGGGCAGATTGGACATCGGGAATTCGGTCTGTCGGAAGCGGTCAGTCGAAAGCGGGGCATTTTGCCACAAGCGCGGTGCCTGTCCCCGGCAGAAGAGGGACTATTTCAGGGCGTGTATCTTGCGGCACGCTGCGAGCGGCCCTGCAAGGCGCAGGGCAGGGCGGATGCTAGAATTCGGGCATGACCTTCAAGCCCCATCCGGCCGCCGCGCCCGCCATGCCGATGGCCGTCCGCGACACGGCAACCCTGGCCATGTTTCCCGCCGCGCGCCCGTCCTGCTCCATCCCGCACCGAGCCGGTCGGCAAATGCAGCCTGCACGCCTGTTTGCCGTCGCCGCGCTGTGGCTGAGCGTGGTCGGCGCCGGCACGCTGGCGCCGCTGTCGGACAGCGCGGCGCAGGCCTCCGCGCCGTCGGCGGTACCGCGTGATTTTGCCGCCGAGCGCAAGGCGATCGGCGATTCGCGCGCGTGGACCAACTACCGCTTCGCCACGGCGGAACGCGCCTGCTACGACAAGTTCTTTGTCACGCACTGCATCGACCAGGCGAAGGAAATCCAGCGCCAGGAATTGCAGGTGTTGCGCCAGCGCGAACTTGAGGTGGGTGATGCCGAGCGCGCCCAGCGGGCGGCTGACCGCGACCGCGAACAGGCGTTGCGCCGTGCCGAATTCGAGGCTGGCCAGCCCGGGCGCAGTGCGAACGAGCAGGCCAGCCGCGAAGCCTTCGAGAAGAAGCAGCAGCAACAGCAACTGCGTGACGCGCAGCATCAGGCCGATGCGCCGAAGCGCTCGGCCAACGCGCAGGCGTACCAGCAAAAGCAGGCTGACTTCGACGCCCGCATGCGCGAGGCGCAGAGCAAGGGCGCGGAGCAGGCGCGCCAGCGCGAGGAGAATGTCAAGGCGTACGAGGCCAAGCAGCGCGAGGCCGAGCAGCGCCAGAAGGACCAGGACGAGCGCCGCGCCAAGGCGAAGGCACAGCAGGGACAGGCCTCGGCGCCGCGCCCCTTTGGCTTCTAGCCGGCCAGGGGTCACGCCAGCCTCTTTTGGGCAGATGCGGCGGGGAGATGCACATGCACATCGACAGTAACCTGAACACGCTCGAACGGCAGATCATGGACCTGCAGATCGAGCACCGCGATCTGGATTTCCTGATCGACCGGCTGGCGGAGGATCCGACCCACGACGAACTGCAGCTCAGGCGGCTCAAGAAGCGCCGCCTCAAGCTGAAGGACGCCATCACCCTGCTGCAGCTCCAGCTCGAACCCGACGTGCCGGCCTGAGTGCAGCGCACGCCGGCACTGCCAGCGCCACATGGCGCCATACCGAACCCCAAGCCTTACCAGCCTTGACCATCCTGACCGATCCGACCGACCTGCCAGAACCGGACGCCGACGCCGAAAGCCCGGTGCCTGCGCAGGCGGAACTGGTTCCCGCGTCCGCGGTGCCTGCCGACCACGCCAGCGAACTGGCCAAGATCTTTGCCGAGACCGGCACCCTTGCCCAGGGCATTCCCGGCTATCGTCCGCGTGCTTCGCAGCAGCAAATGGCCGAGGCCGTGGCCGGCGCGATCGAGCGCAGCGACACCGTGATCGTCGAGGCGGGAACGGGTACGGGCAAGACATTCGCCTACCTGGTTCCCGCCATGCTCTGGGGCGGCAAGGTTGTGCTTTCCACCGGTACCAAGAACCTGCAGGACCAGCTTTTCCTGCGCGATATCCCGACCGTGCGGCGCGCGCTGAACGTGCCGATATCGGTATCTCTGCTCAAGGGCCGGGCCAATTATCTGTGCCACTATCACCTCGAGCGCGCGCAGGCCAATGGCCGGCTGGCTTCCAAGCAGGACGCGGCGTGGCTGCGCGAGATCGCGCGCTTTGCCAAGACCACGTCATCGGGCGACAAGGCCGAACTGGCCGCGGTGCCCGAGAACGCGCCGGTGTGGCAACTGGTGACCTCCACGCGCGATAACTGCCTGGGCTCGGAGTGCCCGAACTACAAGGACTGCTTCGTCATGCGGGCCCGCAAGGAAGCCCAGCAGGCCGACGTGGTGGTGGTGAATCACCACCTGTTCTTTGCCGATGTGGTGCTGCGCGACACCGGCATGGCCGAACTGCTGCCGGCGGCGAACACGATCATTTTCGACGAGGCGCACCAGTTGCCCGATACGGCGACGCTGTTCTTCGGCGAGACGCTGTCGACCAGCCAGCTGCTGGAGATCTGCCGCGACACCGTGGCCGAAGGGCTGTCGCATGCGCGCGATGCCGTCGACTGGGTTGGCATCGCGGCGCCGCTGGAGCGTGCCACGCGTGACCTGCGGCTGGCCTTTGGCAAGGAGAACGCGCGGCTGGCGCTGGGGCAGATCGAGGCCGACCGGCGCATTGGCGAACCATTCTTCGACACGCTTGATGCCCTGGAAGAGGCGTTGTCGACCTTCGTCGAGCATCTCGAAAGCCAGGCGGAGCGGGCCGAGACACTGCAGCAATGCCACCGGCGTGCGGTCGAACTGCAGCAGCGGCTGGAAGCGTGGCGCGATGAAGGCAAGGCGTTTGCAGCGCCTGCAGCGCAAGTGCCTGACGCTGGCGGAGAAGCGGCCCCGGAGCCTGAAGCAACGCCGCCGGCAGCACCGGCGCAATTCGGCCCGGAGACCGTGCGCTGGGTGGAAGTGTTCTCGCACACGGTGCAGTTGCACCGCACGCCGTTGTCGATCGCGCCTATCTTCACGCGCCAGCGCGAAGGGCATCCGCGTGCCTGGGTGTTCACGTCGGCCACGCTGTCGGTGAAAGGCAACTTCACGCACTATGCCGCGCAACTGGGACTCAACAAGGACAACTCGCTGACCTTGCCGAGCCCGTTCGACTACGGCAAGCAGGGCCTGCTGTACGTGCCGCGCGACATGCCGCCGCCAAATTCTGCGCAGTTCACCGATGCCGTGGTGGCGGCGGCGCTGCCGCTGATCGAGGCCGCCGGCGGGCGCACCTTCCTGTTGTGCACGACCTTGCGCGCTGTGCAGCGTGCCTCGGACCTGCTCTACGATGCCTTTGCCGAGCGCGGCCTCGAACTGCCGCTGCTGGTGCAGGGCCAGGCCAGCCGCACGGAACTGCTTGACCGTTTCCGCGAACTGGGCAATGCTGTGCTGGTGGGCAGCCAGAGCTTCTGGGAAGGCGTGGACGTGCGGGGCGAGGCGCTGTCCCTCGTGATCATCGACAAGCTGCCGTTCGCGCCGCCCGACGACCCGGTGCTCGCGGCGCGCATGGAAGTGCTGCAGAAGAAGGGCCTGAGCCCGTTTGCGGTACACCAGCTGCCGCATGCGGTGATCACGCTGAAGCAGGGCGCCGGGCGGCTGATCCGCTCGGAATCCGACCGCGGCGTGCTCGCCATCTGCGATACGCGGCTGGTCGAGAAGCCCTATGGCCGCCAGATCTGGCAAAGCCTGCCGCCGTTCACGCGCACGCGCGAGGCGCAGACCGTGGTGCGCTTCCTCGAGTCGCTGCGGGGTAGCGAGATGGGCGGGAGTCAGGGCGAAGACAAGGGCGGCGCGCAGCAGGACTGAGTCGCTTCGTCCATCGCATCGGCCAACAAGAAACGGGACAGATCCTTGCGGATCTGTCCCGTTCGCGTGTGTGCTGCAGGGTCAGTGCCCTGCGTCGCCATCCATCAGAACACTTCCCACCAGGACTTGTCCTTGCGGCGCTCGCCGTACTTGATGTAGTCGCTGTTCGGGAAGTTGCGTTCCATCACGCGTGCCGTATCGTCGCGCAGGTCCTTCATGCCGAGCGAGTCGTACGAGCGGATCATGATGTACAGCGCTTCCTCGTTGGCGGGGGCGCCGTCGTAGTCCTTGAGCGACTGCTGGGCCCGGTTGACTGCGGCAAGATAGGCCCCGCGCTTGTAGTAGTAGCGGGCGGCGTGAACTTCGTGCTGGGCCAGCGAGTTGACGATGTACTGCATGCGCGCGGTGGCGTCAGGCGTGTACTTGCTGTCCGGGTACTTCGTGACAAGCGTATTGAAGGCGTCATATGCCGCGCGCGCGGCCTTCGGGTCGCGCTCGCTCAGGTCCTGGCCGGAGAAGCGGCCCAGCCAGCCCAGGTTGTCGTTGAAGTTGATCAGGCCCTTGAGGTAGTAGGCGTAATCGATGTTCGGGTGGCTCGGGTGCAGCTGGATGAAGCGGTCCACCGCGGCCAGGGCCGCCGCCGTCTCGCCGTCCTTGTAGCTGGCGTAGGCGGTATCGATCTGCGCTTGCTGCGCATAGCGGCCGAACGGGTAGCGGCCCTCGAGCTTTTCGTACAGCTTCACGGCGCGCGTGTAGTCGCCGCCGTCCAGGGCGTCCTTGGCTTCCGAATATAATTTGTTGGCCGACCAGCCGGCAGTCTCGTCGGGCTGGTCAGCGAGCAGGCCGCATGCCGACAGCATGACGCAGCCGCCTGCGAGCAGAATCGCTCCAAATCCCGCGCGCCAATTTGCGCGCTTCATGCTCAGCAATTGCATGGGCAACGTATCCCGGATGAAGAAAAATAGCGTCAAGCATTATAGCCCAACCCCCCAGCCGGAATCCGGCCCGGGCGGACTCCCACTCGAACAGGTGCGCGTCCAGGCATCCCTTGCGGACAACGATGAAGCCGAAGACTTCACGGACGAGGTGCCGGCGGCACCTGCGTCAGACCTTTCGGTACCGTTGATTCTCGAAGTCGACAGCGCCGCACATGGCGAGCGGCTGGACAAGCTCCTGGCCCGGCACTTCAGCGAATTCTCGCGCAGCCGGCTGCAGCAATGGATCGAAAGCGGAGCCGTGCGCGTCGACGGCGAAGTGCGCCGGCCGCGCGACGCGGTGCAGATGGGCAACCGCATCGAGGTGCAGCCGCAGGCCGCGCCGGAATCGCAGGCGTTCGCCCCGGAAGACGTGCCGCTGGACGTCGTGTACGAAGATGAAACGCTGGTCGTCATCGACAAGCCAGCGGGACTGGTGGTGCATCCCGCCGCGGGCAACTGGAGCGGCACGGCCCTCAACGGGCTGCTCCATCGCTACCCTGCCGCGGCGGCCTTGCCGCGCGCGGGCATTGTCCATCGGCTCGACAAGGAAACTTCGGGGCTGATGGTGGTGGCGCGCACGCTGACGGCGCAGACCGACCTGGTGCGCCAGCTGCAGGCGCGCACGGTCAAGCGCACGTATATCGCGCTGGTCTGGGGCCGCACCTACGACGAAGGCACGATCGATGCGCCGATCGGCCGCGATCCCCGCGAGCGCACGCGCATGGCCATTGTCCATACCAGCAGCGGCAAGCCGTCGCGCACGCATTTCCGCACGCTGGCGACGGTGCCGCTCGGGCGCAGCTTCGTGTCGATGGTGCGGTGCCAGCTCGAAACCGGCCGCACGCACCAGATCCGCGTGCATTTCGAGTCGATCGGCCATCCGCTCGTGGGGGATCCCGTCTACTTCCGCGCCACGCAGCGCGGCCAGCGGCCCGCCGTGCGCGTGCCGCTGCCGGTGCCGTTCGAGCGGCAGGCCCTGCACGCCTACAAGCTGGGGCTGATCCACCCGGCCACGGGCAAGGCGGTGTCGTGGACCGCGCAGCCGCCGGACGACCTCCAGGCCCTGATCGATGCGCTCGATTTCTCCCGTGGTGAAGCCGATGCCGAGGAGGAAGACTGGGATGAGGACTGGGAAGACGGCCCCGAGGTTATCTGGGGCGATGGGGAGGACGATGATGACGACTGATCCCGCGTGGCTGCGGCCGGACTGGCCGGCACCCGCCTCGGTGCGCGCGTTGTCGACCACGCGCGCGGGCGGCGTGAGCCGTGGCGTGTATGGGCTGGACGGCGGGGAACCGGGTGGTCTCAACCTTGGCACGCATGTCGGTGATGATCCCGCGCATGTGGCCGAGAACCGTGCGCGGCTGGCCCCGCACCTGCCGGCCATGCCGCTGTGGCTGGAGCAGGTGCACGGCTGCGCCGTGGCCACCGTCGACCATCTGGCAAGCCCGGGTGCGGCGGCTCCGCGCGCCGATGCGAGTGTTGCCGTCGAGCCCGGGCAGGTCTGCGCGATCATGACGGCGGACTGCCTGCCAGTGCTGTTGTGCGATGTGGAAGGGACTGTGGTCGGTGCTGCGCACGCCGGATGGCGGGGCTTGTGCAACGGCGTGATCGAAGCCACGCTCGCGCGCATGCAGGCAGCGCGCGGCAAGCCTTCGTCGCGCTGGCTCGCGTGGCTGGGGCCCGCGATCGGACCCGAGGCGTTCGAGGTCGGCGCCGAAGTGCGGGATGCGTTCCTGGCTCAGGCTCGCGCGGGTGAGCATGCGGCCGTGGACGCGGCCTTCCGGCCCGGCGCTGAAGGCAAGTACATGGCCGACATCTATGCACTGGCCCGCACGCGCCTGGTCCGCGCGGGCTGCTCGGACATCTACGGCGGTGATGCCTGCACGGTATCCGACCCGCAGCGCTTCTATTCGTATCGGCGCGACGGTGTGACCGGCCGCATGGCCAGCCTCGTCTGGCTGGCAAGCTGAGCCGGCAGCGGGCCGCTCATTGCGGCCCGCTGCCATCGCGCCCGGCGCTTTCCTCCTCGCGTACGCGTTCTGCGCGCGCTTCCTCCGCCTTGCGGCGCTGCCGCCTGCCGGGTGTCCCCATGATGTAGAGCACCAGCGCCACCGGGCCGGCGCCATAGAGCAGGAACGTGGCGACACCGGCAACGATGCTGTGCTCGGTGATCGCCATCATGAGCGCCACGTAGAGCCATCCGATGGCTACGATGTACATGAAACTTTCATCCTTTGCAGATAGGCTTGCGCGCTGGTCATTCACCGCGCGGCGCCTACCGCGGGGTAGGTTTTGCTGGCGTGTGCGCGGATGCTGTTTTCCGCATTGACAGCGCGTACATTGCAAGGCAACAATGACCTCGAATATTGCGGAATCCCTCGTAGATTCCTTGTTTTTGCCGGCAAGCATACCGCATGGCGCTGCCATGCCAGACTGCGGTGCAAGCCGGGCAGGGGACGTTATCCAGATGGAAGGGATAGCTGCATGCGGGAGTCCTGGGCGCCTGGTCGAAGGGCGCAGCGTCAGGTCCATCCGGATTGCGTCTCCAGATGCATAAGTGCCGGCCAGGGCAATGTCCCGGGAGCCGGTCCGACATAGTGACGGCAGAGAGACATTTACATCATGGCGACCGGCAAAGGTGCGGCAGCTTCCACAGCGGAAGGCAAGTCCCAACCGTTCAAGTTACCGCCGGGGCCATTGGATCCAGCAACGTGGCTGGAGTGGTCCCGTCAGTGGCAAGGCCCTGAGAGCAACGGCACGGGGCTTCCCCCGGGCTTCCCCAGTTTCGCGGGATTCGAGGCGTTCGCTGCAAGCCCGCTGGCGGGCGTCAAGATCGACCCGGCACAGCTCGCGGAAATCCAGCAGCGCTATATGCGCGACTTTGCCGAGTTGTGGCGTGGTCTTGCGGAAGGCGATACCGAATCCGCCGGCAAGCTGCACGACCGGCGCTTTGCCAGCGAGGCCTGGCACAAGAATGCGCCGTACCGGTACACCGCGGCGTTCTATCTGCTCAATGCGCGCGTGCTGACGGAGATGGCGGAAGCCGTCGAGGCGGATCCCAAGACCCGCCAGCGCATCCGCTTTGCCGTGTCGCAATGGGTGGACGCCATGTCGCCCGCCAATTTCCTTGCCACCAATCCCGATGCCCAGCACCGCCTGATCGAGTCCGGCGGCGAATCGCTGCGGGCCGGCTTGCGCAACATGCTGGAAGACCTGGGCCGCGGCAAGATCTCGCAGACGGACGAGACGGCGTTCGAAGTCGGCCGCAATATGGCGGTCACGGAAGGCGCAGTCGTCTATGAAAACGAATTCTTCCAGCTGCTGCAATACAAGCCGCTGACCGACAAGGTCTATGCGCGCCCGCTGCTGCTCGTGCCGCCTTGCATCAACAAGTTCTACATTCTCGACCTGCAGCCGGAAAGCTCGCTGGTGCGGCATGCGGTGGAGCAGGGCCATACCGTGTTCCTGGTGTCGTGGCGCAATCCCGACAACACCATGGCCGAGCGTACGTGGGATGACTACATTGAGCACGCGGCGATCCGCGCCATCGAGGTGGCGCGCGACATCAGCGGACAGGACCAGATCAACGCGCTTGGCTTCTGCGTAGGCGGTACCATCATTTCGACCGCGCTGGCCGTGCTGGCGTCGCGCGGCGAGCGCCCGGTCGCCAGCCTGACGTTGCTGACGACGCTGCTGGACTTCGCGGACACGGGCATTCTTGACGTCTTCGTCGACGAAGCCCACGTCCAGCTGCGCGAAGCCACGCTCGGCGGCGCGGCGGGGGCACCTTGCGGCCTGCTGCGCGGGGTGGAACTGGCCAATACGTTTTCGTTCCTGCGCCCGAACGACCTGGTCTGGAACTATGTGGTCGACAACTACCTGAAGGGCAAGACGCCGGTGCCGTTCGACCTGCTGTTCTGGAACGGCGATGCCACCAACCTGCCGGGGCCGTGGTACTGCTGGTACCTGCGCCACACCTACCTGCAGGACGAGCTGAAGGTGCCGGGCAAGCTGACCGTGTGTGACGCACCGGTCGACCTCGGCGCCATCGACGTGCCGACCTACATCTACGGCTCGCGCGAGGACCACATCGTGCCGTGGACGGCGGCCTATTCGTCGACCGCGCTGCTCAAGAACAAGCTGCGGTTCGTGCTGGGAGCGTCCGGGCACATCGCCGGCGTCATCAACCCGCCGGCCAAGAACAAGCGCAGCCACTGGACCAATGACGCACTGCCCGCTTCGGCGCATGAGTGGCTGGCCGGCGCCGAGGAGCACCACGGCAGCTGGTGGCCGGACTGGATGGCCTGGCTTGGCAAGCAGGCCGGTGCCAAGCGCGCTGCGCCGACCGGCTACGGCAATGCCCGTTACCCGGCCATCGAACCTGCGCCGGGCCGCTACGTCAGAGCCAAGGCATAAGTCTTGCGGGTGGTCCCGGTAACGGGACGTGCCCGCCGAACACCCCAGATATCCATTGAGAGGACTGCAAATGACCGATATCGTTATCGTTTCCGCCGCCCGTACCGCCGTAGGCAAGTTTGGCGGTTCGCTCGCGAAGATTCCCGCACCGGAGCTGGGCGCCATCGCCATCAAGGCCGCGCTGGAGCGCGCAGGCGTGAAGCCGGAGCAGGTCAGTGAAGTGATCATGGGCCAGGTGCTCACGGCCGGCTCGGGCCAGAACCCGGCACGCCAGGCATCGATCAAGGCGGGCCTGCCCGCATCGGTGCCGGCCATGACCATCAACAAGGTGTGCGGATCCGGCCTGAAGGCCGTGATGCTGGCCGCTAATGCGATCCTGTCCGGTGAAGCGGAGATCGTGGTGGCCGGTGGCCAGGAGAACATGAGCGCCGCGCCGCACGTACTGCCGGGCTCGCGCGACGGCTTCCGCATGGGCGATGCCAAGCTCGTCGACACCATGATCGTCGATGGCCTGTGGGACGTGTACAACCAGTACCACATGGGCATCACCGCCGAAAACGTGGCCAAGGAATACGGCATTACCCGCGAAGCGCAGGACGAGTTCGCCGTGGCCTCGCAGAACAAGGCCGAGGCTGCGCAGAAAGCCGGCAAGTTCAATGACGAAATCGTCCCGGTGATGATTCCGCAGCGCAAGGGCGACCCGTTGGCCTTCGATAAGGACGAGTACGTCCGCCAGGGTGCCACGCTGGACAGCATGGCCGGCCTGAAGCCCGCCTTCGACAAGGCCGGCACGGTGACCGCCGCCAACGCCTCGGGCCTCAATGACGGTGCCGCGGCAGTGGTGGTGATGTCGGCTGCCAAGGCCAAGGAACTGGGCCTGACGCCACTGGCCACGATCAAGGCCTACGCCAATGCCGGCGTGGATCCGAAGGTCATGGGCATGGGCCCGGTGCCGGCTTCCAAGCGCTGCCTGTCGCGTGCGGGCTGGGGCGTGGGCGACCTGGACCTGATGGAAATCAACGAGGCCTTCGCCGCGCAGGCACTGGCCGTGCACCAGCAGATGGGCTGGGACACGTCCAAGGTCAACGTGAACGGTGGCGCCATTGCCATCGGCCACCCGATCGGCGCATCGGGCTGCCGTATCCTGGTGACGCTGCTGCACGAGATGAAGCGCCGCGACGCGAAGAAGGGCCTGGCCTCGCTGTGCATCGGCGGCGGCATGGGCGTGGCGCTGGCAGTCGAACGCAATTAATGGGGTGCGCCCGGGCGCGCAGCGGTTCGCGCGGCCCGGGCGAAGATAACGAAGAGCCAATCAAGGAGTGGACATGACTCAGCGCATTGCATATGTGACCGGCGGTATGGGCGGCATCGGGACCGCGATCTGCCAACGTCTCGCCAAGGATGGCTTCCGCGTGGTGGCCGGCTGCGGCCCCAATTCGCCGCGTCGCGAACGGTGGATCGAGCAGCAGAAGGCGCTCGGCTTCGACTTCGTTGCCTCCGAGGGCAACGTGGCCGACTGGGATTCGACCAAGGCTGCCTTCGACAAGGTGAAGTCGGAAGTCGGTGAGGTGGATGTGCTGGTCAACAATGCGGGTATCACGCGCGACGTGGTCTTCCGCAAGATGACCCGCGCCGACTGGGACGCGGTGATCGACACCAACCTGACGTCGCTGTTCAACGTGACCAAGCAGGTGATCGACGGCATGGTCGATCGCGGCTGGGGCCGCATCGTGAACATCTCGTCGGTGAACGGGCAGAAGGGCCAGTTTGGCCAGACCAACTACTCCACCGCCAAGGCTGGCCTGCACGGCTTCACCATGGCGCTGGCCCAGGAAGTGGCCACCAAGGGCGTGACGGTGAACACCGTTTCGCCGGGCTATATCGCCACTGACATGGTCAAGGCCATCCGCCAGGACGTGCTGGACAAGATCGTCGGGACGATCCCGGTGAAGCGCCTGGGCGAGCCGTCGGAAATCGCGTCCATCTGCGCGTGGCTGGCGTCGGACGAGTCGGGCTTCTCCACGGGCGCCGACTTCTCGCTGAACGGCGGTCTGCACATGGGCTGACGGGTCCTGCGTGCCGCGCCGGCGGTGCCGTTTTTGCGGTGCAGCCAGCGCGGCGCACAAACTGCTGTCGAATCGCATTGCGGGCCTTTCGGGGCCCGCAATGCGTTTATGCGTGCGGGTTTTCCTTAAGCCACCTGGCTTTTCTTAGTGCTTTGTTGGGCATAGAATCAGGTCAGCGGCACGGCCAGCACCATTGTCGTGCAACGTGCGGCCTTCGCGGGGGCGAAGGCAACCCGGCACTGGCGGCTAGATCCGCGGGTGCGCACATAGTAACTTTTTCACGATCTTCCAGATGGCCCGGCAGTACCGGTTTGCGCACTGCACCGCATGCGGTGCACCAGCGCCCATCAGCGACGACAAGAGGACAGAGCACCGATGGCCACGAGCAAAAAAGGCGCAGAGCGACTGATCAAGAAATATCCCAATCGCAGGCTCTACGACACCCAGACCAGTACCTACATCACCCTGGCCGACGTGAAGCAACTGGTCATGGACTCCGAGGACTTCAAGGTCGTCGACGCCAAGTCCGGTGATGAACTGACGCGCAGCATCCTGCTGCAGATCATCCTGGAAGAGGAAACCGGTGGCGTGCCGATGTTCTCCAGCGCCATGCTGTCGCAGATCATCCGCTTCTACGGGCATGCGATGCAGGGCATGATGGGTACCTACCTGGAAAAGAATATCCAGGCTTTCATCGATATCCAGAACAAGCTGGCCGAGAACTCGAAGGGCCTGTATTCCGGCGAAGCCTTCAGCCCGGACATGTGGTCCCAGTTCATGAACATGCAGGGGCCGATGATGCAGGGCATGATGAGCAACTACATCGAGCAGAGCAAGAACCTGTTCGTGCAGATGCAGGAACAGATGCAGAACCAGGCGAAGAATATGTTCGGGACGTTCCCGTTCAATCAGCCGGACAAGAAGTAAGTAGCAAGCACCGCCGGCGGACCGCCCGGTTCGCCGCTTCGCCGCCCTCGCACGGTTCCGGACGCTCTGCGAGGCGGCGCGCAAGCAGGTAAAATGAGCCCCTCCTGAACTGGCGGCTCATCTTGCGGACTCGCCTGCAGCGCGATTTCCCGATGCCGTCCAGCCTCCACCGTTCCGATCCGACTTCCTTTCCTGCCGGCGCATCCCCGCTGGGCCGGGCCTGACCATGGGCCGGCTATTCCTGGCCCCGATGGAGGGGCTCGCCGACTACGTGCTGCGCGATGTGCTGACGGGCCTGGGCGGCTATGATGGATGCGTGTCCGAGTTCGTTCGGGTGACTGGCTCCCTGCTTCCCGAGCGGGTCTACGAACGCGACACCCCCGAGATTCTGCAAGGCGGCTACACCCCCGGTGGAACGCCGATGGTGATCCAGCTGCTCGGCAGCGATGCCATGTGGATGGCGCGCAATGCGGCCTTTGCCGCGACGCTGTCGCCGCATGGTATCGACCTGAACTTCGGTTGCCCGGCCAAGGTCGTCAACCGGCACGGTGGCGGCGCGATGCTGCTGGCGCATCCCGAGCAGCTGCATCGCATCGTTGCCGCGGTGCGCGCGGCGGTTCCGCCGCAAATTGCGGTCACCGCCAAGATGCGTCTAGGCGTTTCGGATACTGCACTGGCGCTCGATTGCGCCACGGCGCTGGCCGAGGGTGGGGCGGCATCGCTGGTGGTGCATGCCCGCACGCGCGACCACGGCTACCGGCCACCGGCGCACTGGGAATGGATCGCCCGCATCGCGGACGCCGTGGAGATCCCCGTCATTGCCAACGGCGAAGTCTGGTCCGTTGCGGACTGGGAACGTTGCCGCGCGGTCAGCGGCTGCGTGGATGTGATGATCGGGCGTGGCGCGGTATCGGATCCTTTCCTGGCACTGCGTATCCGCGGGGTCATGGACAGCACGCCATCGGATGAGGAGTGGCCGCTGGTGCTGCACCAGATCGCCGCCTACCTGCGGAAGCTGCATGACCGGATCGCCTCCTGCCACGAGCATGGACGGGTGAAATTGTGGCTGAGCTATCTCAAGCGGACCTGGCCGCAAGCTGCGCAGTTGCATGCAGCCATCCGCAGGGTCCAGGATTCGGCCCAGATCGAGCAAGTGCTGCAAAGTTTCCCGGAGGTCACGTCCAGTCGTCCCTCAGGATTCGGGCAGGGCGAGGCGACCGGGGCGTGTGTGGTCTAAGTCGCCGGATAACCGTGGCAAACGGTTAAAATACACGGTTCGTTGCAGCGCCTGGCGGCCTTGTCCGACCTCCGTCGAGATAACCCGATATACTCCGCCCCGCCTGTCCTACATCCGCATTCCCTGTGAAAAATCCTTCAGAATCAATGACCCAGAAAGACCAGAGTCCGCGCGTGGGTTTCGTTTCGCTTGGCTGCCCGAAGGCGCTGGTTGACTCCGAGCAGATCATTACCCAACTGCGCGCCGAGGGTTACGCGATCAGCGGCACCTATGACGGCGCCGACCTGGTCGTGGTCAATACCTGCGGCTTTATCGACGAAGCCGTGCAGGAAAGCCTCGATGCCATCGGCGAGGCGCTGACCGAGAATGGCAAGGTCATCGTGACTGGCTGCCTGGGGGCCAAGAAGGATGCGGCGGGACATGACATCGTGTCGTCGGTGCACCCGAAGGTGCTGGCCGTGACCGGCCCGCATGCGCTGGGCGAGGTCATGCAGGCGGTGCACACGCACCTGCCTAAGCCGCATGATCCGTTTACCGACCTGGTGCCGGCGGCGGGCATCAAGCTGACGCCAAAGCACTACGCGTACCTGAAGATCTCCGAAGGCTGCAACCACCGCTGCTCGTTCTGCATTATCCCGTCGATGCGCGGCGACCTGGTGTCGCGCCCGGTGGCCGAGGTCATGCTGGAGGCCGAGAACCTGTTCAAGGCCGGTGTCAAGGAACTGCTGGTGATCTCGCAGGACACGAGCGCCTACGGCGTCGACGTGAAGTACCGTACCGGCTTCTGGAGCGGCCGCCCGCTCAAGACGCGAATGACCGAACTGGTGGCCGCCCTCGGCGAACTGGCGGCCCAGTACGGTGCCTGGGTGCGCCTGCATTACGTGTATCCGTATCCGCATGTCGACGAAATCATCCCGCTGATGAATGGTGGCCATGTGCTGCCATACCTCGACGTGCCGCTGCAGCACGCCCATCCGGACGTGCTCAAGCGCATGAAGCGCCCGGCCAATGCCGAGAAGACGCTGGACCGTATCCGCGCCTGGCGCGAGGTGTGCCCGGACCTGACGATCCGCAGCACCTTCATCGCCGGCTTCCCGGGCGAAACCGAAGCCGAGTTCCAGACCCTTCTGGATTTCATCGCCGAGGCCGAACTGGACCGCGTGGGCTGCTTCGCTTACTCGCCGGTCGAAGGCGCCACGGCCAACGATCTGCCGGGCGCGCTTCCCGACGAAGTGCGCGAGGAACGCCGTGCGCGCTTCATGGAGGTGGCCGAGGCGGTGTCCGCGCGCCGCCTGCAGCGCAAGGTCGGCCAGACCCTGCGTGTGCTGGTGGACGAGGTGAACCAGGAGGGCGGCATTGGCCGTTCGTCGGCCGATGCGCCGGAAATCGACGGCCTGGTCTATATCGCGCCGCCGGCGAAGGCGTCGCAGCGCTATCGCGTCGGCGAGTTCGTCCAGGTGAAGATCACGGGCGCCGATGGCCATGACCTGTGGGGTGAACTCTGACGCGGCCGGCATTGGCTACCCTTAAGTAAAAGTACGATCGTTCGATTTCCGTCGCGATGCCGTTATACTGTGCACCGCAACATAACCTCATGGAGTGAGACATGACGCGTGAAGTCGTAGTGGTGAGTGGTGTACGTACGGCAATCGGGACTTTCGGCGGGAGCCTGAAGGACATGGCACCGAGCGATATGGGTGCACTCGTGGTGCGCGAAGCACTTGCGCGCGCCCAGGTATCCGGTGACGACGTCGGTCACGTCGTGTTCGGCAATGTGATTCAGACCGAGCCGCGCGACATGTATCTGGGCCGCGTGGCGGCCGTCAACGGCGGGGTATCGACCAATGCGCCCGCGCTGACCGTGAACCGCCTGTGCGGCTCGGGCCTGCAGGCCATTGTCAGCGCTGCGCAGACCATCCTGCTCGGCGATACCGACATCGCCATCGGCGGCGGTGCCGAAAGCATGAGCCGCGCACCGTACCTGGCGCCCGCTGCCCGCTGGGGTGCCCGCATGGGCGATGCCAGCCTGGTCGACATGATGCTGGGCGCGCTGCATGATCCGTTCCATCGCATCCACATGGGTGTCACGGCCGAAAACGTGGCCAAGGAATATGACATCAGCCGCACCCAGCAGGACGAAGCCGCACTGGAGTCGCACCGCCGCGCGTCGGCGGCCATCAAGGCTGGCTACTTCAAGGACCAGATCGTTCCGGTGACGCTCAAGAGCCGCAAGGGCGACGTGAGCTTCGACACCGACGAGCATGTGCGTCATGACGCCACGATTGACGACATGACCAAGCTCAAGCCGGTCTTCGTCAAGGAAAACGGCACCGTGACCGCGGGCAATGCCTCGGGCCTGAACGATGCCGCCGCCGCCGTGGTGCTGATGGAGCGTGCCGAGGCCGAGCGCCGCGGCCTGAAGCCGCTGGCACGCCTGGTGTCGTACGGCCACGCCGGCGTGGACCCGAAGACCATGGGCATTGGCCCGGTTCCCGCCACGAAGATCGCGCTGGAGCGCGCCGGCCTGTCGGTGTCCGACCTGGACGTGATCGAAGCCAACGAAGCCTTTGCGGCACAAGCCTGCGCGGTGACCAAGGCGCTGGGCCTGGACCCGGCCAAGGTCAATCCGAACGGCTCCGGCATTTCGCTCGGGCACCCGATCGGCGCCACCGGCGCGCTGATCACGGTCAAGGCGGTCTACGAGCTGCAACGCGTGCAAGGCCGCTATGCGCTGGTGACGATGTGCATTGGCGGCGGCCAGGGTATCGCCGCGATCTTCGAGCGCATCTGAGTCTTGCCGGTGCATCGTCGCCCCGCGTTTCAGCGCTTGTTGGCCTGCCTGGCGGCAGCGCTGGCGCTTGCGGGAACGATGCCGGCGCGGGCCGCCGATGACACCGTGTCATCGGCCGGCCCGGCAGCCACTACCGGGGACCTGGGCCTGAGCGAGGCCATCCGCGAAGGCGAGGCGCGCCGTGGCACGGCGCCTGCCGCCGGCGCAGCGATCGCACCGCTGGCGCCGCGCCCGGAGTACGCCAGGCTGCCCGTCTATGTCGGCAAGGTTGGCGACAAGCCGGTGCGCCTGCGCATTGGCCCCAAGCCGGACGAGCGCGACAGCCTGCGCGGCGAATACACGACCAACGGCGCGCCCGGCGTGCGCTTGCTGGCGGGTGAATGGGAGGAGGGCAGCTTCCTGATGGAAGAGTCCGACGACGGCACCCGCGTCTCCGGCAACTGGGAAGGCACCATCGACGCCAGTGGTGCGGTGCGCGGCACCTGGACCGATGCCTTCGACCAGGCAGTCGTCCTTCCGTTTGTCATCCGCCCGCTGGGAAGCGTGCGCGTGATCCCTCCCTTCGACACGGCGCCCGGCAGCGGCGTCACGTCCGCGGTCCCGCCGCCCAAGTCGACCATCCAGGGCCGCTGAAGCCGGCTTGCGGTGGCGTCGCCAGCATTTGCTGGTAAGCTCGAACGGTTATCGCGTCCCTTTCATGCTTGCCGCACACTGCGCGCGACATGCCAGCCATCAAGGAATCCGCCGTGTCCGATCCGACTTCCAATAAGCCCGCGTCGAGCCCTGCCTCCCATTACATCCAGACTGTCGCTGTCCAGCCCGAACTGGATGTCGCGCCCGGCTTCGACTCGTTTTCTCCTGCCACCCATCGCGGTTCCACCGTGGTCTTCCGCAACCTGGCCGAACTGCGCGCGTACGGGGACCGCAGCACCACATACTGGCGCTATGGCCTGCATGCCACGCCCACCAGCGAAGCGCTGTGCCAGCATCTCGCCTTGCTCGAAGGTGCCAGCCACACGCTGCTGCTGCCGTCGGGGCTGGCCGCGATCTCGCTGGTGTATTTCGCGCTGCTCAAGAGCGGCGACGACGTGCTGGTGCCCGATAACGTCTATGGTCCCAACCGCGACCACGGCGAGTGGCTGGCGCGTGATTTCGGCGTGTCGGTACGCTACTACGATCCGATGATCGGCAGCGGCATTGCCGGCCTGATCCAGCCCAATACGCGCCTGGTCTGGATGGAGGCGCCTGGCTCCGTGACCATGGAGGTGCCCGACAGCAAGGCGATCGTGGCCGCGGCAAAGGCCCGCGGCGTCTTGACGGCCATCGACAACACCTGGTCGGCGGGCCTCTATTTCCGGCCGTTCGACATGGGCATCGACATCTCGGTGCAGGCCCTGACCAAGTACCAGTCCGGCGGCAGCGACGTCCTGATGGGCGCCGTGCTGACGCGCGACGAGGCGGTGCAGGCGCGCCTCAAGCGCACGCGCATGCTGATGGGGTGGGGGGTTTCCGCCGACGACTGCCACCTGGTGCTGCGCTCGCTGCCGAGCCTGCCGGTGCGTCTGGCCGCGCACGACCGGGCCGCGCGCGAGGTGGCGGAGTGGCTGCACCAGCGTCCGGAGGTCGTGCGCGTGCTGCATCCCGCGCTGCCGGACTGCCCGGGCCACGCCAACTGGCGACGCGACTTCAGCGGTGCCAGCGGCCTGTTCGCGATCATCCTGCACGAGAAATACTCGCGCGAGCAGGTCGACGCTTTCGTCGAAGCGCTGCGGCTGTTTGCGATCGGCTGGTCGTGGGGCGGCGCGCACAGCCTGGCCGTGCCCTACCACGTGCCGACCATGCGTCCTGCGGGCAGCTGGCCGCCCGCAGGCTGGCATCATACCGGCGAGCTGGTGCGCCTTTATATCGGCCTGGAGGACACGCGCGACCTCATCGCGGACCTGCGCCAGGCCCTGGAGCAGACCCTCGGCGGATGAGCGGCCGCGACCGGCTAGCTGGCCCGCAGGGCCACGTTGAGCCGGTCGACGACTTCGGCCCAGTCAGCATCGTCCGCGATTTCGTCGCGCAGCATGGTCGCTTGCGCGGGTGTCCAGAAAGGCGCATCAGCCAGTTCGACGTCGCCCGGCAGCGGGGCATGCGTCGCGATGAACGCCGCGATGCTGGGCGGATCGCTGGGTAGTCCCAACTGCGCAAACAGCTCGGAAAAGCGGTGAAAGGCCGGTTCCATGGTGAGGGTGCTCCGCTTCTGGGTGGTCACTCAAGCTAGTGTAGGGCACTGGGGCGGCCGATGCGCCCACGAAAAGACGGATGCCACGGCCTCCGTTCTGCATACGGGTGCCTGGTGGATTCAGTGCGGGAACAGTGCCAGGAGGCCGTCCAGGCCAACGTGATTGAAGGCAACGCTTGCCTGCACTCGCACGATGGGCTTGGCGCGGAAGGCCACGGAGAGCCCCGCCACGGCCATCATCTTCAGGTCGTTGGAGCCGTCACCCATCACGATAGCCTGGTCGGGTGCGGCGCCGATCTGCGCACACACTTCCTGCACCGTACGTGCCTTCACGTCGGCGTTGACGATTTCGCCGATCACGTTGCCCGTGAGCTTGCCATCGACGATTTCCAGCGTGTTGGCGCGCGTGACGTCCAGCTTCAGGCGTGCCTTGAGCTTTTCGGTGAAGTTGACGAAGCCGCCCGACACCAGCAGCGTGCGCAGCCCCAGCGCCTGGATGGTTTGCAGCATGCGCTCGGCACCCGGCGACAGGCGCAGACGCTCTTCGTAGACGCGCTCCAGCACGCCGGCGTCCAGGCCCTTGAGCAGGGCCACGCGGCGGCGCAGGCTTTCGTTGAAGTCAGTGATCTCGCCGCGCATGGCGGCCTCGGTGATGGCGGACACCTCGGCCTTCAGTCCGCAGAAGTCGGCGATCTCATCGATGCACTCGATCGTGATCAGGGTGGAATCCATGTCCATCGCCACCAGGCGGAAGTCCGACAGGCGGCGGCCGGGCGGCACAACGGCCCAGTCAATCTCACGCGGTCCGCAGTAGCCATCAAGCATGTCGCGCAGCGCCGGGGTGAGCGGCGCGCAGTCTTCGGCGGCCGCCACGGTTTCGCTGCGCAGCACGGGCTCGGAAGCGCGGGCGAGGGCGCGGATGGCGGTCAGGTCGTCGGAAGCGAGCGGGCGGGTACTCTGGAGAATCAGGGGCATGACAGCAGCAGGCGGATCAGGGCGGCGCGCCGGAGGGCGGGACGGCAAAGGCGACATTGTAATCGCTCATGACCCGCCTGGCCGTCAGGTCGCCACCCGCAAGCTGTCCACGACCTTGTGCAGGAACGCCTCGCACGCCGCGAGCTGGTCCAGCGAGACGAACTCGTCCGGTTTGTGTGCCTGCTGGATATCGCCGGGCCCGCACACCACCGCGGGAATGCCCGCGCGCTGGAACAGCCCTGCCTCGGTGCCATAGGCGACCTTGCTGGTCTCGCGATCTCCGGTGAGCGCCCGCACGAGTTGCGTAATAGCCGCCTGCTCGGCCACGTCCAGCGATGGCGCCGCGGCGATCTTGCTGATGACGAGGTCCGAGTCCGCGTGTTCGGCGCGCATCCCTGGCAGCAGCACGTCGTTGGCGTACGCGGCGATGCGCGCGAACAGCGCCTCGGGATCGACGCCCGGCAGGTTGCGGAACTCGAACACGAACTCGCACAGCGCGGGAATGGTATTGAGCGCGATGCCGCCCTGGATGGTCCCGGTCTGGGCCGTGGTGTAGGGCACGTCGAAGGCCTGGTCGTAGGGGCCGTTGGCCTTGAATTCATCGGCGATGTCGCGGATGAAGCAGATCAGGCGCGCGGCATACTCGATCGCATTGACGCCGCGCGGCGTGAGCGACGAGTGCGCGGCCTGGCCCCTGACGCAGCAGCGGTACGCGTTGATGCCCTTGTGCGCGACGATGACACGCATGCTGGTGGGCTCGCCCACGATGCAGCCGGCCGGCTGCACGCCGCGCTCGCGCAGTTCGGCGAGCAGGTAGGGCGCACCCATGCAGCCGATTTCCTCGTCGAACGACAGCGCGTAGTGCACCGGCTCGCGCAGCTTCGCGCCGAGCAGCGTGGGCAGCAGCGCCAGGCTGGTGCCGATGAAGCCCTTCATGTCGCAGGTGCCGCGGCCATAGAGCTTGCCGTCGCGTACCACGGGTCTGAACGGATCGGTAGTCCAGTCCTGGCCATCCACGGGCACCACGTCGGTGTGCCCGGACAGCACGATGCCGCCGTTGGTCTCACCGCTGGCGGCGGGCACCGTGACAAACAGGTTGGCCTTGTCGCGCTGAGGGTTGTAGCTGAGGTGGGGCCGCAGGCCCTTCGCGAGGAAGTGGTCCCGCACGGACTCGATCAGTCCCAGGTTGGAATGGCGGCTGGTGGTGTCGTATGCCACCAGGCGCTGCGTCCATTCCAGCGCGGTGCCACGCGGCGCGCTGGCTTCGGGGGATGACTGGCGTTGGATATCGGCTTGCATGGGCGGGGCGGGGTTGACCGGCGGGTGAAGTATTCGATGCTACACCCGCCACGGTCGCCGGGCCAGTCGCCCTGCAGCATTGGCTAGGCAAGCTGGCGCAAGGTCTGCTTGATGGTCTGCGCGCGTAATGCCACATCGGGCATCTTGGCTTCGATGCGCAGCTTGTCCTGCCCGGCCAGCTTGATATGGCGGTTCTTCTGCACCAGTTCGATGATCCTGAGTGCGTCGATGGGCGGGTTCGGCACGAACTGTACGCTGATCGTCGCATCACCCGCGTCGATCTTGCGCACGCCCAGCGGCGCCGCGGCAATGCGCAGCCGGTGGGTCTCGACCAGCGCCTGCGCCTGCGGCGGCATGCGGCCGAAGCGGTCGATCAGCTCTTCCTGGATGTCGTCGACGCGCTCCGGCGTCTCGCAGTTGGCCAGGCGCTTGTACAGCGACAGGCGTTCGTGCACGTCGGCGCAGTAGTCGTTGGGCAGCAGTGCGGGCGTGCCGAGGTTGATCTCGGTGGTCGCCGACAGCGGCGCCATCAGGTCCGGCTCCTTGCCGGCCTTGAGCGCCTTGACGGCCGCGTTGAGCATGTCGGTGTAGAGCTGGAAGCCGATTTCGTGGATCTCGCCCGACTGCTTGTCGCCGAGCACCTCGCCGGCACCGCGGATCTCCAGGTCGTGCATGGCCAGGTAGAAGCCCGAACCCAGCTCTTCCATCTGCTGGATCGCTTCGAGCCGGCGCCCCGCCTGCTTGGTGAGGCCGTCGACGTCATGCACCAGCAAGTAGGCATAGGCCTGGTGATGCGAGCGCCCGACCCGGCCGCGCAGCTGGTGCAGCTGCGCCAGGCCGAACTTGTCGGCGCGGTGGATCAGGATGGTGTTGGCCGTCGGCACGTCGATGCCGGTTTCGATAATCGTGGTGCACAGCAGGATGTTGTCGCGCCGCGAGACGAAGTCGCGCATCACGCGTTCCAGCTCGCGCTCGTGCATCTGGCCATGCGCCACCGCGATGCGGGCTTCCGGCACCAGCTCCGCGAGTTTGGCCCGCTTGTTCTCGATGGTCTCGACTTCGTTGTGCAGGAAGTAGACCTGCCCGCCGCGCTTGAGCTCGCGCAGGATGGCTTCGCGGATCACGCCGTCTTCCTCGCGCCGCACGAAGGTCTTGATGGCCAGCCGCTTTTGCGGCGCCGTGGCGATCACGGAGAAGTCGCGCAGGCCTTCGAGCGCCATGCCGAGCGTGCGCGGGATCGGCGTTGCCGTCAGCGTCAGCACGTCGACCTCGGCGCGAAGTGTCTTGAGCGCTTCCTTCTGACGCACCCCGAAACGGTGCTCCTCGTCGATGATGACGAGCCCCAGCCGCTGGAATTTGACCTCGTCCGAGAGCAGCTTGTGCGTGCCGATCACGATATCGACCGCACCCTCGTTGATCTGTTTCACGGCCGCGTCGATTTCCTTCTTCGTCTTGAAGCGCGAGAGCTCGACAATGCGCACCGGCCATTCCGCGAAGCGGTCCGAGAGCGTCTGGAAATGCTGTTCGGCCAGCAGGGTGGTCGGCGCCAGCATGGCCACCTGCTTGCCGCCGAGCACGGCGACAAAGGCGGCGCGCAGCGCCACCTCGGTCTTGCCGAAGCCCACGTCGCCACAAACCAGCCGATCCATCGGCTTGCCCGACGTCATGTCGGCGATGACGGCGGCAATGGCCGCGGCCTGGTCGGGCGTTTCCTCGAAGCCGAAGCTCTCCGCGAAGGTCTCATAGTCCTTGGGCGAGAGCGGGAACGCGAAGCCCTCGCGTGCCGCGCGGCGCGCATACAGGTTCAGGAGTTCGGCCGCGGTGTCGCGGATCTGCTGTGCGGCGCGGCGCTTGGCCTTGTCCCACTGACCCGAGCCCAGGTGGTGCAGCGGCGCGGTTTCCGGATCGGCTCCCGAGTAGCGCGAGATCACGTGCAACTGGTGCACCGGCACGTACAGCTTGCTGCTCTTGTCGTATTCCAGGTGCAGGAACTCCTCCTCGCCCTGGCCCAGGTCGAGCGACACCAGGCCGTGGTAGCGCCCGATGCCATGCTCGCTGTGTACCACCGGATCGCCGATTTTCAGCTCGGCCAGGTCGCGCACCATCGAATCGACGGCGGTGGCCTGTTCCTGCTTGCGGCGCCCGGCCCGGCGGGCGGTGCCGGCGTAGAGCTCGGCTTCGGTGACGAAGGCGAGCTTTGCTTCCGGAAGCCTGAAGCCGCTGTGCAGCGGTGCCACGGCAATGCTGAAATGCGACTCGCCAGCCAGGAAGGCGGCAAAGTCGTCCACCAGCTGCGGGCGCAGGCCGCTTTCGGCAAAGAGTTGCAACAGGGTCTCGCGGCGGCCGGCGGTGTCCGCGCACATCAGCACGCGCGTGGTCTTGTCCAGCAGCAGGGATTCCAGGTTCACGAGCGGGTCTTCCGCGCGCCGGTTCACCGAGACATCCGGCAGGCTCGCCGCGAAGGCGGGCTGGTCCGGGGCGGCGGACTCGGCCTGCAGCACCAGCCGTGCGAGCGGCTTGGCCGCGATGAAGAACTGCTCCTCGGACAGGAACAGTTGCGACGGCGGCAGCAGCGGACGCTCGCGGTCATGGCGCATGAAGTCGTAGCGCTGCGTGGTATCGGCCCAGAAGCGGCGGATGGCCTCGTCCACCTTGCCGGCGAACGCGAGCTGGGTATCGGCTGGCAGGTAATCGAACAGCGTTGCACTGGACTCGAAGAACAGCGGCAGGTAGTACTCGATGCCGGCGGACGGCACGCCGTTGCCGATGTCCTTGTAGATCGGCGACTTGGTCGGGTCGCCTTCGAACACTTCGCGCCAGCGGCCCCGGAACGCGGTACGGGCCGCTTCGTCGAGCGGAAACTCGCGCCCCGGCAGCAGACGGACTTCCTTGACCGGGTAGAGGCTGCGCTGGGTGTCGGGGTCGAAGGCGCGGATGGTCTCGATCTCGTCGCCGAAGAGGTCGATCCGGTACGGCAGCGCCGAGCCCATCGGGTACAGGTCGATGAGGCCGCCGCGCACGCTGTACTCGCCCGGTCGCATCACCGCACTGACGTGCTCGTAGCCGGCCAGCGTGAACTGCGCCTTGAGCGCGGCCTCGTCCAGCCGCTCGCCCTGCTTGAAGAAGAAAGTGTAAGCCGCCAGGAAGGACGGCGGCGCGAGCCGGTAGAGCGCGGTGGAGGCCGGCACCAGCATCACGTCGCACTGGCCGCCCTGGATGTCATGCAGCGTCGCGAGCCGTTCGGAGACCAGGTCCTGGTGGGGCGAGAAGCTGTCGTAGGGCAGCGTTTCCCAGTCTGGCAGCAGGCGCACGCGCAGTTCCGGCGCGAACCACGGGATTTCATCGGCCAGCCGCTGGGCGTCGACGGCGTTGGCGCAGACCACCGCCAGCATCGGCACGCGGCTGCGATGCTGGCGCGCATAGGCGGCAACGGCCAGGGCATCGGCAGAGCCGTGCAGGCTGGCCAGATTGTGGCGCAGCCCGGACTTGACCAGGGGCAGGTTGGCGAAAGGAAAGGCGGGAGCGGCGTCAGGCATCGGGGCAGCGGTCGGGATCAACGCAACGAACGACAACGCCCCGCCGGCAGCGCGGGCGGGGGTATGGCGTGGGCCGCATGCGATGGCGGCATGGCGGCAAACAAGGGCCGTATTATAGAATGCGCTCCGGCCGTGGCGCTGGTTTGACGCCGGTCGCCGCCGTGCCGTCCCCAACGCATTTCCAATCGATCCCTATCCCGTGCCAGACCGCCGTTTCGCCCTGATTCCCTGTGCCGGTACCGGCAGCCGCGCGGGCGGCCCGGTGCCCAAGCAGTACCAGCCCATCGCGGGCCGGCCCATGATCTGGTACGCCCTGGCGGCGTTTTCGGCCTGCGATGCGATCAGCGCCACGGCGCTGGTGCTGGCGCCCGACGATATGCCGCTGGAGTCCCGCTTCGGCGCGGAGGCCTTTGCCGGCCTGCGCTTCGATACGGCCTTCGTCGGCGGCGACACCCGCCATGCCTCGGTGCTGGCGGGCCTGCATCACCTGGCGCAGCTTGGCGCCGTGGACACCGACTGGGTACTGGTGCACGATGCGGCGCGCCCGGGGCTGACCCCGGCGATGATCCATACGCTGGTGCGCTCGGTGGAAAGCGACGGCGACGACGATCCCGACGCCGCGATTGGCGGCATCCTGGCCGTGCCGGTGCCCGATACCCTCAAGCGCGCCGACGCCGGCGCGCGCATCGGCACCACGGTTCCGCGCGACGGGCTCTGGCAGGCCCAGACCCCGCAGATGTTCCGGCTCGGCGTGCTGCGCCAGGCCTTGCAGGACGCGCTGGCCGCAGGAGCCGTGGTGACCGACGAGGCCAGCGCGATCGAACGGCTGGGCCTGCATCCGCGCCTGGTCAACGGTTCGCTGCGCAACTTCAAAGTGACATACCCGGAAGACTTTGCCCTGGCGGAGGTGCTGCTTGGCACCGCCGCGCCGCGGTCTGCCGATTCAGGAGCCTGATCGATGATGCCATTTGATATCCGCGTGGGGCAGGGCTATGACGTCCACGCGCTCGTACCCGGCCGCAAGCTGATCCTGGGCGGCGTGCAGATTCCGCATGACCGGGGATTGCTCGGGCACTCGGATGCCGATGCGCTGCTGCACGCCATTACCGACGCGCTGTTCGGCGCTGCCGGGCTGGGCGACATCGGGCGGCATTTCCCGGATACGGATGCGCAGTTTGCCGGTGCCGACAGCCGCGTGCTGCTGCGCGAAGCCGCGCGCCGTGTGCGCGAAGCCGGCTACGAGATCGGCAATGTCGATGCCTCGGTCATCGCGCAGCAGCCCAAGCTGGCTCCGCATATCCCCGGCATGGTGGCGAACATCGCCGCCGACCTCGGCTTGCCGCCGGGGCGCTGTAACGTCAAGGCGAAGACCAACGAGAAGCTCGGCTTCGAGGGACGGCAGGAAGGCATTGTGGCGCAGGCCGCAGTCCTGATCTGGCGCGGCTCGGTCTCGGGCGCGCAGGACTGAGCGCGGCCGGCATCCGGCCAGCGCGGGCGCTTACGCCTTTGCCGGCGCGGGGGCGTTTTCCGGGGTGATTGCGTAGGTGTAGTCGATCAGCCGCGCCATGGCGCCTGTCCGGGCGCCGGCCTCGGTTCGCTTGGCGAATCCCATCTGCTGGCACAAGCGGTTGGCCGAGCCCATTTCGGGCATGGTTCGCACCAGCAGGGTGGGCGAGCCGATATCGCGCGCGCGCTGGATGCAGATCTGCATCAGCGTATGCCCTAGCCCCAGGCCCCGGGCCTGCGGGCTCACGGAAAGCAGCCGGGCCTCCGGCTGGGTCAGCGTGATGGTGCTGCCGTCCAGCGCCGGCAGCGTCGCGCCGGGATGGCAGAAAAGTACGGCGCCGGTAATGCCGTGTTCCGTTTCGGCCACCCACCATTCCATATCGGGGTGGCTGGCGGCCAGCACGGCCTGCATGCCGCGCTGGAAGGAGGCGCGGCAATCCTCCATGATTTCGAGCTCGTACTGGGAATAGGCTTGCTGCGTGACCGCGGCAATATCACCCCAGTCCTGAACCGTGGCCAGGCGGTAGTGGAAGCGGGGGGAGGTCGGCGAGGGCAGGATGCTCATGGTGAGGGGCGGATGCCTGAGTGCGTGTCCTGCCTCGATTGTAGGCCGTTCACTGCACGAGTGGAGTCATCCGCGGCCGCCGGGGTACACCATGCAAACAGCCGGCAAACCTCTACTGGGAAGTTGTCGGCCGTTGTGGTATCGCGCATCCGCCTTACTGGGCGGCGATGACATTCGCCGCGGCGGCAATCACCGCGGCAATGCGGCCCACGTCGCGCAGTTGCTGCGAGGTCATGCCCTGCTCGTCCTTGAGCAACTGGTAGTGCGACTTCACGCAGAAGTGGCACTTGCCCACGATGGAGGCGGCCAGCGCGTACATTTCGAAGCGGCGCTTGTCCACGCCGCCATGGGTGGCGTAGGCGTTCATGCGCAGGCCGGCCGGCTGGCTGGCCAGGTCCGGGTCATCCGCCATCTCGACGTACGGATACCAGACGTTGTTCATGCCCATCAGCGCGGCGGCGGTCAGCGCGCCGTTGACTTCCTCGGCCGACAGCACGTTGGCGTTGCGGATCGCATCCACCAGCACCTTGCTCTGCGTCGCGAAGGCGGCGGCCAGCGCCACGCCCACGGCGTCGTTGCCTTCCAGCGAGGAGCGCGCAATGGTGCCGTCCACGTTCAGGCGAATGTCCTTGGCGTAGTCCGGGATAAGGTTCTTAATCGTGCTAAGGAATTCCATTTAATTCTCCTATCGATCAGGGCTCAAAAAACCCGCACAGGCGGGTTTGGGGGCGGAGAGGAGACCCTCCGCGGGTCGCCGCAAATTACCGGCAACCTTGCAGCAATTACAGCGTTGCGCCGCCAACGGCACGGTTGCACGGGCACAGCTCGTCCGTTTGCAGACCGTCCAGGATACGCAGCACTTCGTCCGGGTTGCGGCCGACGTTCAGGTTGTTCACCGAAACGTGCTGGATCACGTTGTGCGGATCGACGATGAAGGTCGCGCGCAGGGCCACGCCAGCGGCCTGGTCACGCACGCCCAGCTGGTCGATCAGCGAACCGGTCACGTCGGCGAATTGCCACTGGTTCAGCTTGTTCAGGTCCTTGTGTTCGCGGCGCCATGCCAGCTTCACGAATTCGTTGTCGGTCGAGCCGCCGAGAACGATGGCATCGCGGTCAGCGAAATCGCCGTTCAGCTTGGCGAATGCCACGATTTCGGTCGGGCACACGAACGTGAAGTCCTTCGGGTAGAAGTAGATGATCTTCCACTTGCCTTCGAACGACTTTTCGGTGATGTCTTCGAAAGCCGACTGGCCGTTTTCCTCATGGTTGTTGAAACCCGGCTTGACACCGACGACGTGGAAGGCTTCGAGCTTGTCACCAACGGTCTTCATAGACTTCTCCTGATACGGTTGAAGAGAGAGTGTGCAATGCGATGAACCTGCGCCCGGCAGAACCTTAGGCTTTGGTGCACCGCGACAAGGGGGGATTATGCGTCATGACGCACTACAGGGCTAATTGAAATTCTCAAACAGCCCGATAGGCGTGCGGCATGGCGATCCTGGTCGTCGCGCATGACAGTTTGCGCAAGCGGGGAAGTATGCCACGGCCGGCCCCTCGGGGCCGGCGTGGCGGGAGCGGCACTGCCGTGTCAGGCGGGGCGCAGGGCCGGCTGGCTACGGCGCGCGCGGAAGATGATCAGGGTGGCGATGAGACCGCAGGCCGCCGCGAACATCAGCCACAGGCCCGGGGCGGCCTTGTTGCCGGTGGCGTGAATCAGGTAGGTCGACACGGCCGGCGTGAAGCCGCCGAACAGTGCCGTGGCCAGGCTGTACGCAAGCGAGAAGCCCGCGGTGCGCACGGCCGGCGGCATGACTTCGGTCAGCGTGACCACCATCGCACCGTTATAGCTGCCGTACAGGAAGGACAGCCACAGTTCCACCATCAGCAGGCGCGAGAACGAAGGCTCGGCCACCAGCCACGACACGGCAGGGTAGGCAGTCAGCAGCGTGGCCGCGGTAAAGAACACCAGCAGCGGCTTGCGCCCGATGCGGTCGGACAGGGCGCCCATCAGCGGCAGCCAGATGAAGTTCGACAGGCCCACGCACATGGTGACGATGAGGTTGTCGACATCATCGAGCTTGAGCACCGTCTTGCCGAAGGTCGGCGTGTAGGCGGTGATCATGTAGAACGACACCGTGGTCATCACGACCATCATGCAGCCGGCCACGATGATGCGCCAGTTCTCGGCCATGGAGCGGTAGATCTCGCGCACGGTCGGGCGATGCTTGCGGGTCTTGAATTCCTCGGTCTCTTCGAGCGAGCGCCGGATCAGGAACAGGAACGGCACGATCAGGCAGCCGATCAGGAACGGCAGGCGCCAGCCCCAGTCATCCATTTGCTGCGGCGCCAGCGTGGCGTGCAGGATCACGCCGAGCAGGCCGGCGAAGATCACGGCGACTTGCTGGCTGGCCGATTGCCAGCTCACGTAGAAGCCTTTGCGGCCCGGCTTGGCAATCTCCGACAGGTAGACCGAGACGCCACCCAGCTCCACGCCGGCCGAAAAGCCCTGGAGCAGGCGGCCGGCCAGCACCAGCAGCGGCGCCGCCACGCCGATCGAGGCATAGCCAGGCACGCAGGCGATCAGAAGCGTGCCAACCGCCATCAGCGCCAGCGTGACGATCAGGCCCTTGCGGCGGCCGTGGTGGTCAATGTAGGCGCCCAGCACGATGGCGCCCAGCGGACGCATCAGGAAGCCGGCGCCGAAGGTGGCCAGCGACAGCATCAGCGAGGCGAACTCGTCGCCACTGGGGAAGAAGGTCCTGGCAATGGCGGCGGCATAAAAGCCGTACACCATGAAGTCGTACATTTCCAGGAAGTTGCCGCTGACCACGCGGAACACGGTCTTGAATCCGTGCTGCTGGCCGGAGGTTTGGGAGGTCTCTGACATGGCTGTCTCTCTCGGACGCCGCCGGTGGGTTCCGGCGCATGATTGTTCGGTGAGCCAGCCAGGCGTGGGGAGGAGACAGCAGGCGGCGCCATGGCTGGGAAGATGCGCTTGCATCGGCCCTGCTGACGGGCGCCAGTGTGCGCCGCGACGCTGTCATTGCCCTGTCAAATACCTTTCAGAACCCTGTCAGTAGCTGTCGAAAACCTGTCAATGGACAGGCGTTTCATGGTCGATGTGCGGGGAGCGCCGCGAGTCAGGCGCGGCGGAAACAGGCGCTGACCACCAGGCCGGTCTGCGGGGCGGAGCGGTTGGACAGCACCAGCCGTCCACCGTTGCGCTGCAGGATGCGGTTGACGATCGACATGCCAAGGCCGGCTCCCTTGGCTTCGCTGCGAGCGCTGTCCAGGCGATAGAAGGGGCGCGTCAGCAGCGAAAGCTGTGCGTCGGGCACGCCCTTGCCGTTGTCCGCCACGGTGAGCACGGCGTCCTTGTCGTCGAGCTTCGTGGTGATCTCGACTTCGGCGATGCCGGTCTCATCGTCCTTGGCATAGCGGCGCGCATTCTCGACCAGGTTGTCGAGGATGCGCTGGACCTCCATGCGGTTGGCCACGGCCATGACCGGCTCGGTGGCGCGCACTTCTACGCGCACATCGTCGTGTGCGGCATAGACGCCGACGGCATCGTTGACCAGTGCCGACAGGTCTACCGGCTCGACCATCTCGAGCGGCGGCCGCGCATAATTCAGGAACTGGCCGATGATGGCGTCCATCTGCTCGATGTCGGTGATCATCGCGTCGCGCGTGGCGCTGTCCGCCGGCGACATTTCGGTTTCCAGGCGCAGGCGCGTGAGAGGCGTGCGCAGGTCGTGCGAGATGCCGGCCAGCATCACCGCGCGGTCGTCATCGAGCTGGCGCAGGTCGCGCACCATCTGGTTGAAGCTATGGTTGGCCAGCGCGACTTCGCTGGCGCCATGCTCCGGCAGGGAGGGCGGGTCGCCGCCCGCGCCGATATCGCGCGCGGCATTGGCCAGGCGCTTGAGCGGGTAGTTGACGCGCGCGGTAATGAACGCGGCGCCGATGATCGACAGCAGCAGCGCGGCAATACTCCACCACAGCCACTGGATGCCGGACACGCGCTCGAAGCGTTCCGGGCTGATCGCCACCCAGTAGTCGTCGCCCTCGATCTCGAAGCTGACCCACACGCCGGGGATGTCGTTAACGGTGGTGGCGAGCACCGTATCCTCGCCCAGCCGGCTGCGGATTTCCTGCTGCACCAGCTGGGTCAGGAACGGATTGGCGGTGGGCGCGGCGAAATCGTCGTCCTTTTCCCGCGGATAGACCTTGATGCCTTCGTTCTGCACCAGGTCGAGCAGCAGGAAGCGGCGCCGCGCCGGGTCCGAATAGAGCAGCGCCGCGCGCGTGAGCTTGACCACGCTGACCACCTGCATGGCAATCTGCTGCGCGCGCGGGGCGCGTTCGAACAGCCGGTAGCTCTGGAACCAGATGCCCAGCGAAATGGCCAGCAGGAGCGCGATCAGCATGAAGGTTCGCCAGAACAGCGAACCAAAGAAACGCGTGGCCGTACGGCCAATGACGGTCGCCACGATGGTTGAGCGGCCGGCCGGTTTATTTCACGCCATCGGGAATGAACACATAGCCCAGGCCCCACACCGTCTGGATAAAGCGCGGGTTGCTCGGATCGGGCTCGATCAGCTTGCGCAGGCGCGAGATCTGTACGTCCAGGCTGCGGTCGAACACTTCATATTCGCGGCCGCGCGCCATTTCCATGAGTTTCTCGCGCGACAGCGGCTGGCGCGGATGGCGGGCGAAAACCTTGAGCACGGAAAATTCGCCCGTGGTCAGGGTAATTTCCTCATCGTTCTTGGTCAGCGTGCGCGTGGCCAGGTTCAGCACGAAATCGCCGAAGGCAAAGGTCTCGGGCGTTTCCGACGGCGCGCCCGGCACTTCGGCAGGCCCCTTGCGGCGCAGCACGGCGTGGATGCGGGCAATCAGCTCGCGCGGGTTGAACGGCTTCGGCAGGTAGTCGTCGGCGCCCATTTCCAGGCCGACGATGCGGTCCACGTCCTCGCCCTTGGCGGTGAGCATGATGATCGGCGTCTGGTCGTTGGCGCCACGCAGGCGGCGGCAGATGGACAGGCCATCTTCGCCGGGCATCATCAGGTCAAGCACCAGCAGGTCGAAGCGCTCGCGCAGCCAGAGCTTGTTCATGGCCGTGGCATTCTCCGCCACCAGTACCGTAAAACCCTGTTCGCCCAGATAGCGGCGCAGCAGATCGCGCAGGCGCGGGTCGTCGTCCACGACGAGAATCTTGTGGCTGGTATTTTCCATGGCGGTATCTTAGCGACTATCGCTTTCGCTCAAAATGGCTTAACAAAACGTTACATACTTTACCCTGTGGTATGGCAGCGTGCACGAACCATGCCATTACACTGCCGCATACCGTCTTTCGCGTACTGCGTCATTATCCGGGCGGCATGGGTATTGCTACCGGATTATCTGCGGCCAGCCGCATATTGCATTGCGGCGACTGCGCGGACGGGTACCGGATTTCCGGCTTCAGGCAGCCCAGGCGGCTGCAAATCCCGAAGCCAAAAACGTCATTATCGATGAAAGTGAACCGAAACCGGCATGGGCTGACCTTGCACGGCGCCGCCGGCGCCTGTCTGGTGCTCGCCGGTACGGCGCTGTGGCTGTGCGCAGCGACGCAGCCAGCCCACGCCCAGTCGGCCGGCATGGCCAATCTGCTGCACGGGCCTGAGCGCTCATCCAACCATGCCAGTGACGCCAGCGCCGGCCAGCGCGAGGCGCGCGCCCGCGCCGAACGCCACCGCGCCGAGCAGCGCGAGGCCGAGCGCAACAACCGCCAGGGGCGCGCAGGATCGAGCCTGTCTCCGGACGAACGCCGCAAGCTGCGCCAGAATCTCTATGACCTGGGGCGCGAAATGTACCAGGGCGGCTGACGCCGCCGGACGGTTCCCAACTCAACCGGATTCAGCCTTGCGGCTGAAAGTGCCGCAGGAAATCCACGAATACCTCGGCGGCAAGCTGTGCGTCCTCCGCCGTGATGGTTTCCAGCGGGTTATGGCTGATGCCGCCATTGCCGCAACGTACGAACAGCATGGCCACGTCGGTGATGCGCTGCATCATCATGGCGTCGTGGCCAGCGCCGGATGGCAGCTCAAAGGCAGGCAGGCCGCGCTTGCGCAGCACCGCGCCGAACTGGTCCATCAGCCAGCGCGCGCAGGGTGCGTTATGAACCGGCTTGACCCGGTCCACCTGGGCGGACAAGCCGCGCCTCGCCGCAATCTGCTGGATGCCGGCCACGATATCGGCAATGGCGGCTTCGCGAATGCCATCCTCGCCGGCGCGGATGTCCATCGAGAAGGTGCAGGCGGCCGGAATGACATTGCTCGATCCATCGGGTATTTGCAGCTGGCCCACGGTACCGACCAGCGTCAGTGCCGCGCTGCACCGCGTTTCGACCAGCAGGATCATTTCGGCCGCTCCGGCGGCGGCGTCCCGGCGCATGCCCATCGGTGTCGTGCCGGCATGGCTGGCCTGTCCTTCGACCCGCACCTGGAAGCGGCTGCTGCCGGCGATCTGTGTCACGACGCCGAGCGCCAGCCCCTGGTCCAGCAGGACCGGCCCCTGTTCGATATGTACCTCGACAAAGCCGAGCAGGGCGGCGGGGTCGGCCGCGGCGCCCTGTAGTGCCGCCAGTTCTCCATTGCCCGGCAGGCCGGAGGCCGCGAGCGCCTCGCGCATCGTCACGCCGTCCGCGTCTGCGCGTGCCAGTAGCGCCGGGTCGAAGCGCCCGGCCAGAACACTGCTGGCCAGGAAGCTGGTCTTGAAGCGCAGGCCTTCTTCTTCGGCGAAGCCGACGACATCGAGATGGTAGGGCAGGCGGATGCCCGCCGCATGGAGTGCGCCGGCTACGGCGATCGGGAGCAGGATGCCAAGGCGGCCATCGTAGCGCCCGCCATTGCGCACGGTGTCGAAGTGCGAGCCAGTCATCAGCACGCGCGCGTCGCTGCCTGCGGCCGGGTCCGCGGCATACCGGCCGATCACATTGCCGATGGCATCGGTTCGCACCGCCATGCCGGCCGCCTCCATCCACTGCGCCAGCAGGGCCTGGGCAGACCGGTGCGCAGGTGTGAGGAAAGCGCAGGTGAGCCCGCCTTCCATGTCGGAAAACCGGGCGAGCGCTTCGGCACGGTCAAGAATGCTTTGTCCGAGCGGGTGGAGGTTCTGGGTCATGGCGGTGCCCTATGGCGTAATGCTGGTGGCGGCGGGCCGTGTGTGGCCGGACGCGAGCCGTGGTCGGTGGCTCAACTATTGCGCACCCATGTCTTCCAGGCGATCCAGAGCTTGCGCAGCGGCGTCAGCGCGATGCGCTGATTCAGCACCTGGAAATCGCTGCGTTCGATTTCGTCGAGCAGGGCGTGGTAGATGGCCCCCATCAACAGGCCGGCGCGCTGGGCGCGGCGGTCCTGGCGCGGCAGCAGCGCAAGCGCTTCGCGGTATAGCGCGCGCGCGCGACCGGCGTGGTACTGCATCAGCGCGACAAAACGCTCGGAATGCTTGCCCTGCAAGATCTCGGATGCAGGCACCTGGAATCGCTGCAGCGTGTCCACCGGCAGGTAGATGCGGCCACGGCGCGCGTCCTCGCCGACATCGCGCAGGATGTTGACCAGTTGCAGCGACAGTCCCAGCTTTTCGGCGAACACGAGCGTATGCGCGTCGGAGTATCCGAACAGCCGGGCGCTGAGCGTGCCGACCACGCCGGCCACGCAGTGGCAATAGCGGTTCAGGCCGGTTTCATCGAGATAGCGGGTCTGGGTCAGGTCCATTTCCATGCCGTCCAGCACCTCGGACATTTCCGCGTGCGGCAGGCCGGCGGCCTTGACGTGAGGCTGCAGGGCCTGTGTGACAGGATGGCTCGGCGCCCCTTCGAACAGGCGGCGCAGTTCCCCTCGCCACCAGTCGAGTTGCTGGTGGGCCAGTCCGGGGTCGTGGGTCTCGTCGACCACGTCGTCGACTTCGCGGCACCATGCGTAGAGCGCCGTAATGGCGCGGCGGCGCTCCGCGGGCAGGAACAGGAAGCTGTAATAGAAGCTGGAGCCGCTCTGGGCGACTTTCTCTTGGCAATACTGATCGGGCGTCACGCCGGTCTCGGTCTGATGAGGTGGGGTGGGTGCGGGCAGGTTCAGGACCAGGCCTGTGCCAACGCGGCGGCCGTTCGGCGGCCAAGGTCTGGCGGCGCGCCGGATTGTAGCATTGCCATACCGCTTGCCTGGCGGTGCGCGGCAGTGCGCGGCACAAGCGCGGGCGGCCATCCAGGCTTTGCATTTTCATGCAGTTCGTTCGCCTAGAAGAATCCTTCGGTAGCCATTCCGGCCGTTTCGTCGCCAGCCGTTTGACGCACCTGAGGGGCGTCGCTATATTGCTGACCGGCCAGTTATTAATTGCCAGCGACTATCCGCGGCGTGTGCTTTGTGCGTTGCGAAGCGCTTTTGCGGGCCGCGCCAGCCTCCCACGTTGTTCGATTCGCTGCTTATCCATGCCAGTGCATTGCCAAGTGCCGGAAGTTGCGGCCGTTCGTCCCGAGACTGCTTCCTATTCCCTGCCGCGGCGCCGGCTGGCCCGGTTGGCCCGGCTGGGCGCAGCCTGCCTGGCCGGCGTGACGCTCGCACTGGCAGGCTGCGGCAAGAAGAGCGAGCCCACGCCGGAGGTGCGCCCGGTTCGCTTGCAGCAGTTGAGCCAGCGCACAGGCAAGACCACCTTTGAGTTCTCGGGCGACGTCAGGCCACGCGTGGAGTCGCGGTTGGGCTTTCGGGTGGGCGGCAAGATCGCGGCGCGGCTGGTCGACGTCGGTGCCGTTGTGCGCAAGGGCCAGCCGCTGGCCCGTCTGGACCCGACCGACCTGTCGCTGGCGGAAGCGGGTTCGCGGGCCCAGTATGAGGCGGCCCGCACGGATCGCGACCTCGCCGCTTCCGATCTCAAGCGCTACAACGAACTCTTTGCCAAGGGCTTTATCAGCGCGGCTGAGCAGCATCGGCGCCAGGCGACTTTCGATGCCGCCGAATCCCGCCTCCAGCAGGCCTCGGCGGGCCTGCGCAGCCAGGCCAACCAGACCGCCTACGCGGTGCTGCTGGCCGATGCCGATGGCGTGGTGACCGCGGTGGAGGCCGAGGTCGGGCAGGTCATCACGCCTGGCCAACCGGTGATCCGGGTGGCGCAGACCGCAGAAAAGGAAGTGGCCATCGGGCTGCCGGAAGATCAGGTCGACCTGTTGCGCGGCACCACGGATGTGACGGTGCGCACCTGGGCCGACCCCGGCCGCGCGCTGCCCGCGCGCGTGCGCGAAATCGCCGCCGCCGCGGATCCCGTGACCCGCACCTATGCCACGCGCGTTTCGGTGCCGAATCCGCCCGCCGACCTCAAGCTGGGCATGACCGCCGTCGTGACCTTCGTGCGCACCGGCGAAGCCCCCGCGATACGTGTGCCGCTGACCGCGCTGCTGCAGGAGCAGGGCCGCAACCAGGTCTGGGTCTATGATCCGGCCGCCGGCACGGTCCGGCCGGTCTCGGTGACGCTTGGCGATCCGGTGGGCAACGAGATCGAAGTGCGCCAGGGTCTTGCGCCCGGGCAGACCATTGTCACGGCCGGCGTGCATTTGCTCAAGCCGGGGCAGAAGGTCAGGCCGATGCAGACCGTCGCCCCAGTCGCGTCCGCCACGGCGCCTGCGGCTGCCCCTGTGCCGCAACGGGACTGAGGCGCGGCATGGATCATTCCCGCTTCAACCTGTCGCGCTGGGCCCTGGAGCACCAGCCGCTGACCCGCTACCTGCTGGTGGTGTTGCTGTTGGCCGGCCTGCTGGCATTTTTCCGGCTGGGCCAGGACGAAGATCCGCCATTCACCTTCCGCGTGATGGTGGTGCAGGCGTTCTGGCCCGGCGCCACCGCCGAGCAGATCGCCGTGCAGGTCACGGACAAGATCGAGCGGCAACTGCAGGAAGTGCCGTACGCCGACAAGATCCGCAGCTTTTCCAAGCCGGGCGAGACCACGGTCATCTTCCAGCTCAAGGACACGTCCCCGGCCAGGGATACCGCGCAGATCTGGTACACCGTGCGCAAGAAGATCGGCGACATCGCGCAGACGCTGCCGGCAGGCGTGCGGGGTCCGTACTTCAATGACGAGTTCGGCGACGTGTACGGCACGATCTACGCGTTGTCGGCCGATGGCTTCAACTACAAGGAACTGCGCGAATATGCCGACCTGGTGCGCCAGGAGCTGTTGCGCGTGCCTGCCGTGGCCAAGGTGTCGCTGCTGGGCCTGCAGGACGAGAAGATCTACATCGACTTCAACCAGGCCCGGTTCGCCCAGCTCGGGCTCGATCTCAATGCCATTGCCGACCAGATCACGCAGCAGAACAACCTGAACGGCAGCGGCGTGCTGGTCACGCCGACCGACAACCTGCAGGTGCGCGTGAGCGGGCAGTTCGCCAGCGTGGCGGACCTTGAGAACCTGGTGCTGCGCGGCCCCAACGGTATTGCGAATATCCGCCTGGGCGACATCGCGCACGTGTACCGCGGCTATGTCGATCCGCCGCAGAGCACCATGCGGTACAACGGCAAGAACGTGATCGGGCTCGGTATCTCGATGGCAAAGGGCGGGGACATCATTGAGCTCGGCAAGAACCTGCGCGTGGCGTTCGAACGTCTGCGGGGGCAGTTGCCGGTCGGCATCGAGATGGACCAGGTGCAAGACCAGCCGCAGGCCGTCAAGCGCTCGGTCGGCGAGTTCGTGCATGTACTGATCGAGGCCGTGGTCATCGTGCTCGGGGTCAGCTTTGTCTCGCTGGGCCTGCATACCAGGCCACTGCGGCTGGACGCGCGTCCGGGCCTGGTGGTGGCGTTGACCATTCCGCTGGTGCTCGCGGTGACGTTCCTGTTCATGAACATCTTCGGCATCGGCCTGCACAAGATATCGCTGGGCGCGCTGATCGTGGCGCTGGGGCTGCTGGTCGATGACGCCATCATTGCCGTGGAGATGATGGTGCGCAAGCTCGAGGAGGGGCTTTCCAAGATGGAGGCCGCGACCTACGCCTACACCTCCACGGCCATGCCGATGCTGACCGGCACGCTGATCACGGCCGCGGGCTTCCTGCCGGTGGGGCTCGCGAAATCCACGGTAGGCGAATACACCTTTGCCATCTTCGCCGTGACGGCGCTCGCGCTGGTGCTGTCATGGCTGGCGGCGGTTTACTTCACGCCTTACCTGGGCTACCTGCTGCTGAAGTCGCGGCCGGGAGGCGGCGAGCACCACGAGGTGTTCGATACGCCGTTCTACGCAAGCTTCCGGCGCCTGGTCGACTGGTGCGTGACCTGGCGCAAGACTGTCATCGCGGTCACGCTGGTGACGTTCGCGCTGGGCATCTACGCATTCAAGTTCGTCGAGAAGCAGTTCTTCCCCGACTCGAGCCGGCCCGAGCTGATGGTCGAGCTGTGGATGCCGGAAGGCACCAGTTTTGCCCAGATGGAGTCCGAAGCCAGGCGCTTCGAGGCTGCCATGCGCCAGGATCGGGACGTGCAGAGCCTGACCACCTTCGTCGGCACCGGTGCGCCGCGCTTCTACCTGCCGCTGGACCAGATCTTCCCGCAAAGCAACGTGGCGCAGGTGATCGTGATGCCGGTCAGCACCGAGGCGCGCGACGCGCTGCGCCAGCGCGTGATCGCGGTGCTGAACAGCCAGTTCCCGCAGTTGCGCGGGCGCGTCAAGCTGCTGCCCAACGGGCCGCCGGTGGCGTACCCGGTGCAGTTCCGCGTGATTGGTCCCGACGCCGCGGGCGTGCGCCAGCTTGCCGACCAGGTCAAGGCGCTGATGCGCGCGAACCCGAACACCGTTGGCGTGAACGACAACTGGAATGAGAGCGTCAAGATGCTGCGCCTGGACATCGACCAGGACAAGGCCCGCGCACTGGGCGTGACCACCAGCTCCATTGCGCGCGTCACGCAGACGGTGCTGACCGGGATTTCGGTCGGCCAATACCGTGACGGCGACAAGCTGATTGACATCATGATGCGCACACCGCGCAACGAGCGTGATGCCATGTCCGATCTCGGCAATATCCAGGTGCCGACCAATGCCGGCCGCGTCGTGCCGCTGACCCAGGTGGCGCGGCTGTCGCTGCGGTCCGAGCCGGGCGTGATCTGGCGCGAAAACCGCGATTTCGGCGTGACCGTGCAGGCCGATGTGGTGGACGGCATCCAGGGTCCCACGGTCACCGCGCAGATCGATCCGCTGCTCGGCAAGCTGCGCGGGCAACTGCCGCCGGGCTACCGCATCACGGTGGCCGGGGCCGAGGAGGAGAGTGGCAAGGCGGGGGCGTCGATCGCGGCGCAGCTGCCGCTGTGCATCTTCCTGATCTTCACCCTGCTCATGCTCCAGCTGCACAGCTTCTCGCGCACGCTGATGGTGTTCCTGACGGGCCCGCTGGGCCTGATCGGGGCCGCCGCCACGCTGCTGCTGCTGCGCGCGCCGATGGGCTTCGTGGCCCAGCTGGGCATCACGGCGCTGCTCGGCATGATCATCCGCAACTCGGTAATCCTGGTGGACCAGATCGAGCAGGACATCAAGGCAGGCGTGCCGGCATGGCATGCCATCGTCGAAGCGGCGGTGCGGCGCTTCCGTCCGATCATCCTGACCGCCGCGGCTGCCGTGCTGGCCATGATCCCGCTGTCGCGCTCGCTGTTCTGGGGGCCGATGGCCGTGGCCATCATGGGCGGGCTGATCATCGCCACGGTGCTGACGCTGCTGTTCCTGCCGGCGTTGTACGCGGCATGGTTCCGGGTCAGGCGGCCCGAGGCGGGCGTGGGGGCGGTGACAGCCTGAGCGTGCCTGCCAGATCGATCGGATCCGGCAGGGCCAATCAGTTGCAGAGCGTGCCAGGAACAGGCCTGCCTGAATTCGTCATGCCCTGGCACGCATCGCCGACTACCAGCGTCGTGTCGCCGGCGCTGGCCGGGGCCAGCTTCAGCTTGCCGGCCACCGTGCAGCAACCGCGAACAGCGGGTGCCGGTGGTGGTACTGGTGCTGCCATGGGTGCGGGCGCTGCAATGGGCGCGGGTGCAGCCGTAGGTACCGGCGTCGCGGGAGCAGTTGTCCTGGTTGAGGTTTGCGCGGGCTTGGACGCTGCGGCGTCCGCCTGATCATCCGCATCGGGGGAGACGCACTGGCCCTGCTGGCAAATTCGATCCCCTTTGCATTGCATGTCGTACTGACAACCGGCAGCCCTGACCGTCGATGACCATGCAAGCGCCATCGAGGCTGCCAACAGCAAGGCACGTAATTTCATATCCCCTCCGTGCGGGGCTGAAGCATTGTGGCAGCGCCCCGCACGTTGCAATGATGTGCGAGCATGCGGCGCGCGTCCGACAACTTCAGCATAGATGGCGGACCACCATCGCGAAAGGCGATGCACATGAGGGCTTGCACTATGTCACCGGGGCGGGGCTGGATTCCCCCCGAGGCTTGCGCTACAATCCGCTGCTTCGTTGCACAGCCGGCGCGCGAGCACGGCAGCGGGCGATGCGGGAAGGCGGGCAGTTCCAGCCGCCTTTTTTGCTTTCGCGCCCCATGGCTGCAACGTACATCGTGGCCGCCGTCCGGCGGCTGCAAGGACCGCGAGGGTGGCGAAATTGGTAGACGCACCAGGTTTAGGTCCTGACGCCAGCAATGGTGTAGGGGTTCGAGTCCCCTCCCTCGCACCAATTACTCCTTCTCAAGTGGCGAAAGGCTGACTTTTCCCTGCCGCAGCACGCGTCGCCCACTTGCCGCCTTTCCCGGCACCCCGGCTTAGAATGATCCTGCGCCAGCTCCGCTGGAGTTGCACGAAAGGACATTGCCATGTGCTATTCCTCCCAGATCCAGGCGGAGTTCCGCAAGTTCGAGCGCGAATACGGCGCGTCGATCAGCATTGAACGCTTCGTGGAGTTGTTCTGGCACCAGCGCCGCACCGGCGGCTGGCAGCGCATCCCCAAGGCGCTGCGCATGGCGTTTGCCGAGGCAGGCCCCGACGCCTCGTTGGTCGAGGAGGGCAACCAGGAGCAGGCCAACCGGCTCGAGGCCGAGATTTTCCAGCAACGCACGCGACTTGCCGAGGCGGAGCGGGCGCTGGCCGCGCGGCCGACCAGGAAGGCCGAGACTGACCGCCGCATTTCGACGGACAAGATCGCCAGGGCCCAACAGAACCTTGCGGACCTGCAGCGACCGGCGCTGACCGAGCAGGATTACCGGCTCTTTCCGGGCTACTACGCGCCCGTGATCATCGCGCAAGGCGGCCATCGGGTGGTGGTGCCGATGCGCTACCAATGCCGCCTGCCAGGCTGGACGGAAGCCGACGAACGCAAGCGGCCCGGCACCTACAATGCGCGCCGCGACAACCTGGAGCGCTCTTGGCGCCCGTTGTTCGGGCATCGCCACGGCGTGGCGGTGATCACCGCGTTCTACGAGCATGTGCCGCGCCACAAGGCTGAGCGCCGTGCGCTACGGCCGGGGGAGGCAGAGGAGAGCGTCATCCTGGCATTCCATCCGCGGCCGCCGCAGGACATGCTGGTGGCTTGCCTGTGGTCGGTGAGTCCGGGCGAGGAGAGGGGGCAGGACCTGTACTCGTTCGCCGCCATCACCGACGAGCCGCCGCCGGAAGTGGCCGCCGCCGGACACGACCGCTGCATCATTCCAATCCGCCCCGGGCAACTCGATGCGTGGCTTAACCCGGATGCCTCCGACCTGGCTGCGATGCAGGCCATCCTGGACGATCGCGAACCGCTGTACTTCGACTGCAAGCTGGCTGCCTGAGCGCGCTGGCTTCCCGCGCGATGCGCGGGAAGCCATGCGAACCGTTAGTATGCGGGTTCGTCTGGGTCACTACGCCACCACATGAGTCTCCACCCCGCTTTCCGGCTGACGCCGCGCTTATGGCGCCTGCTGTTCTGGCCGTGCCTGATCGCCGTGCTGGTGCTGGCGCTGATGCCGCCGACGCAGCCCACGCCCACGACGGGCTGGGACAAGGCCAACCATGTGCTGGCCTTCCTGGTGCTCGGCTGGCTGGGCAGGCGAGCTTATGGGCGCCAGCGTACGGCCGTGCTGCTGGGTCTGGTCGGATACGGCGTACTGATCGAGCTGCTGCAGGGCATGACGACGTATCGCGATGCGGATCCGGCGGACGTGCTGGCTGACTCCATCGGGCTGCTGGCTGCCCTGGCGCTGGACTGGTTGCTCGCCCGGGCTGGCCGGCTGGGTGCCGGCGCTTCGCGCGGTTAGCTCTCTTCCGACTCAAGCACGAAGCTGGCGCCGCTATCCTGCGCCAGCAGTTCCTTGAGCACCGGCATGGCCTGCTGCAGCGATTCCTTGAGCAGCCAGGGCGGGTTGACGATGAACATGCCGCTGCCATGCAGGCCGAGCCCGCCTGCAACGGGATGCTTCACGGTCAGGCTGACATGGAGCCAGCTCTTGAGCGGCAAGTTCTTCAGCTGCACCGGCAACTGCACGGATTCACGGCGCTGGACCTGCGGGTACCAGACGGCATAAACGCCGGTGGCAAAGCGTTGCAGTCCGTCCTGGACAGTCTGCACGGTACGCGCATAGTCCTGCTTGTCTTCATAGGACGGGTCGATCAGCACCAGCGCGCGGCGCGGAGGCGGCGGCAGGATGGCCTTGATGCCACCGAAGCCGTCGCCGTCATAGAGCATGACCTTGCGGCCCGCGCCGCGGAAGTTGTCGCGCAGCACCTGGATTTCGGTGCTGTGCAGCTCGAACAGGCGCAGGCGGTCCTGATCGCGCAGCATCTGCCATGCCAGCCACGGCGAGCCCGGATAATGGCGCAGTTGCCCATCCGGATTCAAGGCGCGCACCTGGTCCAGGTATTCATCCAGCATTGGCGGCAGCGGGGTGCCGCTGGCCGCCGCACGCCAGAGCGGAGCGATGCCGGTCTCGAACTCCGATTTCTTCTGCGCATAGGCATGATCCAGCGCATAGAGGCCGGCGCCCGCGTGCGTGTCGATATACCAGAACGCCTTGTCTTTCTGTGTCAGGTGCTCGAGCAATTGCACGACGACGGCGTGCTTGAGGACATCGGCATGATTGCCGGCATGGAAGGCGTGGCGGTAGGACAGCATGGCGGATCAGCGCGGGGCGGCGGCGGGGAAGGCCGTGCCGGGTTGCAGGACGGGGCGCTATGCTACCATCCGCCGCGAGTCGCCCCCTGACTCCCGTACCTGTTTCCTGTCCCGTATATGCCGCGCGCACTCGAGCCCGCCGAGCCCATCCTGTCTGCCGAAGGCACCCCGTATTCACCCCGCTACGACGACGTCTACCACAGCACCGAAGGAGGGCTGGCGCAGGCGCATCATGTGTTCCTTGGCGGCAACGGGCTGCCGCAGGCCTGGGCCGGGCGTGAGCAGTTCGTCATCATCGAGACCGGTTTCGGGCAGGGGCTGAACTTCCTGGCCACCTGGCAGGCATGGCGCAATGATCCGCAGCGCTGCACCCGGCTGCACTTCGTTTCGATCGAGAAGCACCCCTTCACGCGTGAAGGGCTGGCCCAGCTGCACGCCGGCCTTGCGGACTTGCTGCCTCTGGCCACCCAGCTGCAGGCTGCGTGGCCGGATGCTCTGCCAGGTCTTCACCGGCTTGCGTTCGATCATGGCGGCGTCACACTGACGCTGGCGCTCGGCGATATCGAGGCCGTACTGCCCAAGCTGGTCGCCGGTGCGGATGCGTTCTACCTGGACGGGTTCTCTCCGTCGCGCAATGCGGATATGTGGTCGCCCGCGGTATTCCGCGGACTGGCACGCCTGGCGCGGCCGGGCGCCACGCTCGCCACATATACGGCGGCGGGGTTCGTGCGCCGCGGGTTGCAGGAGGCCGGCTTCGATGCGCGCAAGGCACCGGGCTTCGGTGGCAAGCGCGACATGACGGTTGCCACGTTCCGCCCGGTGTGGAAGTCGAGGCGACATGCGCCCAGCCCCGCCGCGGACTGGAAGGCCCGGCATGCCATCGTGATCGGCGCCGGCCTGGCAGGGTGCGCGCTGACGGAGCGACTGGCTTCGCGCGGCTGGCAGGTGACGTTGCTGGATGCCCACGACGGCCCGGCCAGGCAGACTTCATCCCATCGTGCCGCTGCCATGCACGCGCACATTTCGGCCGACGACAGCCTCTTGTCCCGCCTGTCGCGCGCCGGGAACCAGTATGCGCTGCGCGCCTGGAGGGCGCTGGCTGATGCCGGACATCCGGTGGGATGGCATGGCTGCGGGGTGCTCCAGATCGGCGAAAACGAAGCAGAGTCCGAAGCGCAGCGTGCGGCGCTCGAGGCGCTCGGCCTGCCGGAGTCCTTCGTGCGCTGGATGACGCCCGCGGAAGCCGCATCGCTTCACGGCGCCGGTGTGCCGCGCGGCGGCCTTTGGTTCGCCCAGGGCGGCTGGGTCGCGCCGCCGGATATCTGCAAGGCGCAGTTGCGCCGCGCGGGAGATGCGGTGCACGCGCGGTTCGGTGCGCGTGTGGACCGTATCCGCCGGCACAACGATGCGTGGGAGGCCATCGGTCACGACGGGGTTGTTCTCGCGTCGGCCCCCGTCATGATCCTGGCCAATGCCCACGAGGCAACACGGCTCGCTCCGATGCGGCACCAGGTGATGCGCCGTGTCCGAGGGCAGCTCAGCACGCTCGCGCCGGAGCAGGTCGGCGCACTCGGTCAGTGGCCTGACTGTGTGGTGACAGGGGCTGGGTACCTGCTGCCCATGGCCGATGACGGCAGCGCGAGAGTGGGTTCGAGCTATGAAGCGGACGATGGGCCACTGGTCGCGCGGACGGAGGTGCATGCCGCGAACCTTGCGCGCCTGGCCGGGCTTTTGCCCTGTATTTCGGCCGCGGTCAACGGCCTGGATCCCGCTACGATGAGCGGCTATGTCGGGGTGCGTACCGTCTCCCACAACCGCCTGCCGCTGATCGGCCAGATGCCGGACGAGGCCGCGGCGGCAGCGGCGGCAACCGCATTGCGTGGAGCGCACTTGCGCGATATTCCGCGCATGCCAGGGCTTTACGCGGCACTTGCCTTTGCGTCGCGCGGCCTCACGTGGGCTGCACTGGGCGCGGAACTTCTGGTCAGCCAGATCGAGGGCGAGCCGCTCCCGCTCGAAGCCGACCTGGCCGATGCCATGGATCCGGCGCGCTTGCTTCTGCGCGCACTGCGTCATGGGCAAATCGTCCGCGCCGAAGGGCATTCCGATGGTGCGTCAGGGTAAAAACTGCCGGAAGCGGATGGAAACCGTGCGATAATGTCCGTTTTCCGTTTGCGCGGAGCTTGCAACTCGCGGGCACGCGCCAGTGCCGGACTGGCCGGCGCGCAAGCGATTGCGCTACGAACACAACTACATTTCTGGATTGGATCACGACCATGTCGAACGTCATTGAAAACCTCGGCAAACTGGACCGCAAGGTGACCCTGGCCATTCCCAAGGCCGAAGTCGAAAAGGAAAAGCAGGAGCGCCTGGTTCGCCTGTCGAAGACGGTGAAGATGTCGGGCTTCCGTCCGGGCAAGGTGCCGATGAAGATGGTCGAGAAGCAATACGGCCAGCAAGTCGAATTCGAAGTCCGCTTCGACAAGGCTGCCCGCAAGTTCTTCGACATCACCAAAGAGCAGGACGTCAAGGTTGCCGGCCAGCCGAAGTTCGAGATCAAGACCGAAGGCGTGGGCGCGGACGAAGTTGCGTTCGACGCCACCTTCGAGGTGTACCCGGAAGTCAAGCTGGGTGACCTGACCGGTGCGGAAGTGACGCGCACCAAGACCGATATCACCGACGCCGAAATCGACAAGACCATCGACATCCTGCGCAAGCAGCGCGTGCACTACCACGTGCGTGGCGAAGCCGGTGAGCACGGTGACGGTGGCAACGACGTGACAGCCCAGAACGGCGACCGCGTGACGCTGGACTTCGTCGGCAAGATCGACGGTGTGGAGTTCGCCGGCGGCAAGGCCGAGGACTTCCCGTTCGTGCTGGGCGAAGGCCGCATGCTGCCGGAATTCGAGGCCGCCACGCTGGGCCTGAAGGTCGGCGAGAGCAAGACCTTCCCGCTGGCTTTCCCGGCCGACTATCACGGCAAGGACGTGGCCGGCAAGACCGCCGAGTTCACCGTCACGCTGAAGAAGATCGAGTGGGCCCACCTGCCGGAAGTGAACGATGCATTCGCCAAGTCGCTGGGCATCGCCGACGGCAGCATCGAGAAGATGCGCGCCGACATCCGCGAGAACCTCGAGCGCGAAGTGAAGCGCCGCACGCACTCCATGCTGAAGGACCAGGTCATGGAAGCGCTGCTGAAGGTGAGCGAGCTGGACGTGCCCAAGGCCCTGATTGAGCAAGACCAGGAGCGCCTGGTGGAGATGGCTCGCCGCGACCTCGAGCAGCGTGGCATGCCGAACGCCAAGGATATGCCGATTCCGGCCGAGATGTTCACGCAGCAAGCCGAGCGCCGCGTCAAGCTGGGCCTGATCCTGGCCGAGATCGTCAAGGCCCACGGCCTGGAAGCCAAGGCTGACCAGATCAAGGCCGAGATCGAAGACTTTGCCAAGAGCTACGAAGACCCGAAGGAAGTCATGCGCTGGTACTACGGCGACCAGCAGCGCCTGGCCGAGATGGAAGCCTACGTGCTGGAAAACAACGTGGTAAATTTCGTGTGCGACAAGGCCAAGGTCACCGACAAGTCGGTGTCCTTCGAGGAACTGACCGCCGAAGGCAACGCACAGCAAGCCTGAGGTCCGGCATGATTCGCAGCCCCCGCGCCTTGGTGCGGGGATGTGATGCCCGGCTTTCCTTGTCATCCAACGATACCCTGGAGAACTTGCATGACCCGCAATGATTTGCTTGACCGTCTCGCCACCACGCAGGCGTCGGCGCTGGAAACCCAGGGTCTGGGGCTGGTGCCGATGGTCGTCGAGCAGTCCGGCCGGGGCGAGCGCGCCTACGACATCTACTCGCGCCTGCTGAAGGAGCGCGTGGTGTTCCTGGTTGGCGAGGTCAATGACCAGACCGCCAACCTGGTGGTGGCGCAGTTGCTGTTCCTGGAAAGCGAGAACCCGGACAAGGATATTTCGCTGTACATCAACTCGCCGGGCGGTTCGGTCTCGGCAGGCCTGGCGATCTACGACACCATGCAGTTCGTCAAGCCTGATGTGCAGACGCTGTGCATGGGCATGGCGGCGAGCATGGGTGCATTCCTGCTGGCGGCCGGTGCCAAGGGCAAGCGCTCCGCACTGCCGAACTCGCGCATCATGATCCACCAGCCTCTGGGTGGTGCGCGTGGCCAGGCCTCCGATATCGAGATCCAGGCACGCGAGATCCTGTACCTGCGCGAGCGCCTGAACAGCATCCTGTCCGAAGTGACCGGCCAGCCGGTTGAGAAGATCGCACGCGACACCGATCGCGACAACTTCATGAGCGGCGACCAGGCAGTGGACTACGGCCTGATCGACAAGGTCATTGCCCGCCGCGGCTGACGCTGCGGGCCGCTGCGGTAAAGTTGAACGCGGCGGCACGTTGGCTGGCCGAAACGGCACAGGCTACACCGGAACGAGGCCTTGTGCCTCGTTTTTTGCATTTGTCCCACAAGGCGGGGTAACCCCCGCCGTCTGGGCAAATTGTTTTGGCGTATGATGCGTTAGAAGCGTACTCCTGCGGCACCCCCCGTGCTGCAGTGCGCACACTGCTAAGTGACTGATTCCTATGGCGGAAAAAAAAGGTTCATCCAGCGAGAAGCTTCTCTACTGCTCCTTCTGCGGCAAGAGCCAGCATGAAGTGAAGAAGCTGATTGCCGGCCCGTCGGTGTTCATTTGCGACGAATGCATCGACCTGTGCAACGAAATCATCCGTGACGAAGCCACCGCATCCGAGAAAGATGCTGCCGCGACGACGCGCTCAGACCTGCCTACTCCGCATGAGATCCGGGAGAGCCTGGATCAATATGTGATTGGCCAGGAACAGGCCAAGAAGATCCTGGCTGTAGCGGTGTACAACCACTACAAGCGCCTGAAGCATCTTGGCAAGAAGGACGATGTCGAGCTTTCCAAGAGCAACATCCTGCTGATCGGCCCGACCGGTTCGGGCAAGACGCTGCTCGCGCAAACGCTGGCCCGGCTGCTCAACGTGCCATTCGTGATCGCGGACGCGACCACGCTGACCGAAGCCGGTTATGTTGGCGAGGACGTCGAGAACATCATCCAGAAGCTGCTGCAGAACTGCAATTACGAAGTCGAGAAGGCGCAGCGCGGGATCGTCTACATCGACGAGATCGACAAGATCTCGCGTAAGTCGGACAACCCGTCGATCACGCGTGACGTGTCGGGCGAGGGCGTCCAGCAGGCGCTGCTCAAGCTGATCGAGGGCACCATGGCCTCGGTGCCGCCGCAGGGTGGCCGCAAGCACCCGAACCAGGATTTCCTGCAGGTTGACACCACCAATATCCTGTTCATCTGCGGTGGTGCGTTCGACGGCCTGGAGAAGGTCATCATGCAGCGCTCGGACAAGACCGGCATCGGTTTTGCCGCGCAGGTGCAGAGCAAGGAAGAGCGCGACGTCAGCGAGGTGCTGCCGCAGACCGAGCCGGAAGACCTGATCAAGTTCGGCCTGATTCCCGAGCTGATCGGCCGTCTGCCTGTGGTCGCCACGCTGGCCAAGCTGGACGAAGCTGCGCTGATGCAGATCCTGGTCGAGCCCAAAAATGCGCTGGTCAAGCAATACCAGAAGCTGCTGGCGATGGAGGGCGTCGAACTGGAAATCCGCCCCGCGGCGCTGTCGGCCATCGCGCGCAAGGCGATCCGGCGCAAGACGGGTGCGCGCGGGCTGCGATCGATCCTTGAGCAATCGCTGATGGACGTCATGTACGACCTGCCCAACTACAAGGGCGTGCAGAAAGTGGTCATCGACGAAAGCACTATCAACGGGGATGCACCGCCGCTGCTGATGTATGAGGAGCAGCAGCCGAAGGTGTCAGGCTCCAACTGACGCGAGCGCTGTCCGGGGTAAAGTGGTCAGGAGCCCACGGCAGCCAGCCAGCAAGGCCGCTCGCGTAGAAGCGAGCGGCTTTTTTTGTTTAATTCAACCGACGAAGAGGAGGAAACGCGGGTATGCTGTTCCAGAGGGGCCTGCAAGTGCAGGATGCGGCATCAGCCTGTCAATCCAAATCGGTTTCGTCTCGGTATCTTGTAATCGATTTGGGCGGCCCAATTTACGCCTTAAATGACTGACTTGGGGAAAATGATGTCCGGAACACAACTCCTCCCGGCCGAGCCGATTCGCCTCCCACTGTTGCCGCTGCGCGACGTGGTGGTGTTTCCGCACATGGTGATCCCGTTGTTCGTGGGACGCCCGAAGTCCATCAAGGCGCTAGAGACTGCGATGGAGTCGGGCAAGAGCATCATGCTCGTGGCGCAAAAGACCGCCGCCAAGGACGAACCGACCGCCGACGACCTGTACGAGGTCGGCTGCATCGCCAATATCCTGCAAATGCTGAAGCTGCCGGACGGCACCGTGAAGGTGCTGGTCGAAGGCACGCAGCGTGCAAACATCCGCGAGGTCAGCGAGGACGAGTCGCACTTCATGTGCGAAGCCGTTCCCGTGCCGCCCGCGCCGGTTGAAAGCGCCGAGACCGAGGCTCTGCGCCGCGCGATCGTGTCGCAGTTCGACCAGTACGTGAAGCTCAACAAGAAGATCCCGCCGGAGATCCTGACTTCGCTGTCGGGGATCGACGAGGCAGGGCGCCTGGCCGACACCATCGCAGCGCACCTGCCGATCAAGCTCGAGCAAAAGCAGAAGATCCTGGAGATGGTCAATGTGACCGAACGCCTGGAAAGCCTGCTGTCGCAGCTCGAGGGCGAGATCGACATCCTGCAGGTGGAAAAGCGCATCCGCGGCCGCGTCAAGCGCCAGATGGAGAAGAGCCAGCGCGAGTACTACCTGAACGAGCAGGTCAAGGCCATCCAGAAGGAACTGGGCGAGGGCGAAGAAGGCGCCGACCTGGAAGAACTCGACAAGCGCATCAAGGCTGCGCGCATGCCGAAGGAAGCCAAGAAGAAGGCCGATGCCGAATTCAAGAAGCTCAAGCTGATGTCGCCGATGTCGGCGGAAGCCACCGTCGTGCGCAACTACATCGACACGCTGGTGAACCTGCCGTGGCGCAAGAAGAGCAAGGTCAACAACGACCTGGCCAATGCCGAGCGCGTGCTCGATGAAGACCATTACGGTCTCGAGAAGGTCAAGGAACGCATCCTTGAGTATCTTGCCGTGCAACAACGCGTGGACAAGGTCAAGGCGCCGATCCTGTGCCTGGTCGGGCCTCCCGGCGTAGGCAAGACCTCGCTCGGCCAGTCGGTGGCGCGCGCCACGAACCGCAAGTTCGTGCGCATGGCACTCGGTGGCGTGCGTGACGAGGCCGAGATCCGTGGTCACCGCCGTACCTACATCGGCTCGATGCCGGGCAAGATCCTGCAGAGCCTGTCGAAGGTCGGTGTGCGCAATCCGCTCTTCCTGCTCGACGAGATCGACAAGATGGGCATGGATTTCCGCGGCGATCCGTCGTCGGCGCTGCTCGAGGTGCTGGACCCGGAACAGAACCACACGTTCCAGGACCACTACATCGAAGTGGACTTCGACCTGTCCGACGTGATGTTCGTGGCGACGTCGAACTCGCTGAACATCCCGCCGCCGCTGCTGGACCGGATGGAAGTGATTCGCCTGTCGGGCTACACCGAGGACGAGAAGCTCAATATCGCCACGCGTTACCTCCTGCCCAAGCAGATCAAGAACAATGGTCTGAAGGCTGGCGAGATCGAGGTGACCGATGCAGCGATCCGCGACATCATCCGCTACTACACGCGCGAAGCCGGTGTGCGTTCGCTCGAGCGCGAGGTGTCCAAGATCGCTCGCAAGGCGGTCAAGCTCCTGCTGCTGAAGAAGGAGTCGGGCACGATCAAGGTCGATTCGGAGAACCTCGACAAGTTCCTGGGCGTGCGCAAGTACGACTTCGGCCTGGCCGGCAAGGAAAACCAGGTTGGCCAGGTGACCGGTCTGGCGTGGACGGAGGTGGGCGGCGATCTGCTGACCATCGAAGCCGCGATCATGCCGGGCAAGGGCAACATCACCCGCACCGGCTCGCTGGGCGACGTGATGAAGGAGTCGGTCGAGGCTGCGCGTTCGGTGGTGCGTTCGCGGGCACGTCGCCTGGGTATTGCGGATGAGATGTTCGAGAAGCGCGACATCCACATCCACGTGCCCGAGGGTGCCACGCCCAAGGACGGTCCGTCGGCCGGCGGCGCCATGACGACTGCGCTGGTGTCGGTGCTGACCGGCATTCCGGTGCGTGCGGATGTGGCCATGACTGGCGAGATCACGCTGCGCGGTGAAGTGCTGCCGATCGGTGGCCTCAAGGAAAAGCTGCTGGCTGCCCACCGTGGCGGTATCAAGCTGGTGCTGATCCCGGAGGAGAACGTCAAGGATCTCGCCGAGATTCCCGACAACGTGAAGAACGCCATCGAGATCGTGCCGGTCCGCTGGATCGACAAGGTGCTGGAACTGGCACTCGAGCGCAAGCCCGAGCCGCTGCCCGAGGAAGATGCCAAGCCCGCCGAGGTGGCGGACAAGGCAACGGCCAAGGTCGAGATGATCCACCACTGATCCGTTTGCTGCACAGACGGAAAGAACGCCGCGGTGTCACACCGCGGCTTTTTTCTTTGGCGGCGCGAGTCGGATGTGCGTATTTGGCCTGCGAAAGATTATTGCGATCAGTGCTTGGCAAATCGAAATCTCTCGTATTACAATCGCGGCCTCGCAACGCAAACAGCGGCAACCAGGCAGTAACCGCCGAATCGTGCGAAGCGAGATATCCTGCAGGCGGCCAAGCCTGCGATGGTCCAGTGGGTGCTTAGCTCAGTTGGTAGAGCGGCGCCCTTACAAGGCGTAGGTCGGGGGTTCGAGCCCCTCAGCACCCACCACTTCACCATTGCGCATGTGCCGGATCGATTGCAGGGACCGACAAAGGAGTGGTAGTTCAGTCGGTTAGAATACCGGCCTGTCACGCCGGGGGTCGCGGGTTCGAGTCCCGTCCACTCCGCCAGATCATGCAACGCAAAAATGCCCGCTTAAGCGGGCATTTTTGTTTTTCGGCGCCGGTGCTGCCGACCGTGGCATGGCTGCAATCGCACGCAGACATCCGTATCCCGCCGCTGGCCGGCAAATGGCGGTGCAGCGCCTGGCTCCTGCTAGAATCGCGGGGTTTGACCCTCGTGCCAACCCTCTTACCCGAGTCCGCATGCTTGATTTCGTACGCAACAACCGGCGCCTGATGCTTTTGCTGCTGCTGCTGCTTGTCTTTCCTTCGTTCGTGTTCTTCGGCGTGGAGAGCTATTCGCGCTTCATGGACAGCTCGCACGATGTCGCGAAGGTCGACGGCCGCGCGATCACGGTGCAGGAACTGGACAATGTGGTGCGTGAACAGAGCGAACGCATGCGCCAGATGCTTGGCGCCAGCTACGATCCGCGCCAGTTCGAAGGCCCGGCGCTGCGCAAGAGCGTGATGGACCAGCTGATCCTGCAGCGCGTGGTGGCCAACGAGGTGGCACGCGAGCACCTGACGGTATCGAACGCGCGCTTGTTCGAGGCGATCAACAGCATTCCGGCCATTGCGCAACTGCCGCGCAAGCAGGACGGTTCGATCGACGACAAGGCCTATCTGCAGCTGCTGGCCGCGCAAGGCATGACGCCGGAGCAGTTCGACGCGCGCATGCGCTTTGACCTGGCCACGCAGCAGCTGGGCACCTCGATCGCCGGCACGGCGTTCGTGCCCAAGTCGCTGCTCGATCGCCTGATCGCCGTGCGTGACCAGCAACGCGATGTGCAGGCGCTGCTGTTCAAGCCGGCCGACTACACGGCGAAGGTGCAGCCGGATGCCGCCGCACTGAAGGCGTATTACGAGAGCCATCAGTCTGCGTTCTCGGTGCCCGAGCAGGCCAAGGTGGAATACGTCGTGCTCTCTGGCGATGCACTGGCGGCGGCGCAGGCTGTTACGCCGGAGCAGCTGAAGTCTTACTACGACAGCAATATCGCGCGCTTTCGCACGGATGAGCAGCGCCGCGCGAGCCATATCCTGATTGCCGCGCCCAAGGATGCGCCGGCAGCGGATCGGCAGGCGGCCAAGGAGAAGGCAGGCAAGCTGCTGGAAGACCTGCGCAAGCACCCCGACACGTTTGCCGATGTGGCGCGCAAGCAGTCGCAGGATCCGGGTTCGGCGGAAAAGGGCGGCGACCTCGGCTTCATGGGTCATGGCGCGCTGGTCAAGCCGTTCGAGGATGCCATGTACGCGCTCAAGGACGGCCAGATCAGCGACGTGGTGGAAACGGACTATGGCTATCACATCATCAAGCTGACCGGCATCAAGCCGGCCGAAACCAGGCCGCTCGATGCCGTGCGGCCCGAGCTGGAGGCCGAGCTGCGCAAGCAGTTTGCCGCCAAGAAGTACGCGGAGGATGCCGACGCGTTTGGCAATATGGTGTACGAACAGTCCGACAGCCTGAAGCCGGCCGCCGACAAGTTCAAGCTGACGATCCAGACCGCGGATGGCGTGACCCGCCAGCCGAACCCGGCGCTGGGGCAGAACAGCCCGCTCAACAATGAGAAACTGCTCAAGGCGCTGTTCAGCGATGACGCAATCAAGAACAAGCGCAACACCGAGGCCGTCCAGGTCGGCCCGACCACGCTGGTTGCGGCCCGCATCGCGGATTACCGCCCGGCGACCGTGCGCAAGTTCGAGGAGGTCGAAGCCAAGGTCCGCGAAGGCTACATCGCCCAGCAAGCGGCGGAACTGGCCCGCAAGGATGGCGAGGCTCGACTGGAAGCGCTGAAGAAGAGCGACAGCGCGCAGGGCTTCGGCAGCGTAACCATGGTGTCGCGCGCCAAGGCGGAAGGTGTGGAGCCCAAGGCCGTGGAAGCCATCATGCGCGCGGATGCCACGAAGCTGCCCGCGATGGTCGGCGTGGACCTGGGCGCGAACGGCTATGCGGTCTACCGCATCACCAAGATCACCCAGCCGCAACAGGCCAACAGCGGCCAGCGCCAGGCCGAGGCGCAGCAGCTTGCGCAACTGGCTGGCCAGACGGAGCTTGGGGCCTACTACGAGAGCCTGAAGGCACGCTCCAAGGTCAAGATCCTCAAGCCAGTCGCGGCGGCCGATACGGCGGCTGGCAGCGAAGCGGCGGCGCAATAAGTCCCGCGCCAGCGACAAAGACCCCTGCAAATCTCGCAGGGGTCTTTTTTTGCAGTGTGCGTGCTGTGTCGTCAGCCTTTTCCGGCGGGTCTTAGCAGGGGCCTGAGCTGAGGCCACACGGTGTCCAGCAGGGCCGGCTGGGCATCCGCAGTCGGATGGATGCGGTCCGGCTGGAACCAGTCCTGGCGCGAGATGACTTTATCGAGGAAGAAGGGCACGAGCGGCGCCTTGAATTCCTGAGCCAGCCGCGGATAGAGCGCGAAGAATTTCTCAGTGTAGTCCTGGCCGTAGTTCGGCGGGATGCGCATGCCGATCAGCAGCACCCGGGCGCCGGCCTTCTGTGCGCCGCCAACGATCGTACGCAGGTTGGACTCGGTGACCTGCAGCGCAAGGCCGCGCAAGGCGTCATTGGCGCCAAGCTCCACGATGACCACAGCAGGGCGATGCCGTGCCAGCAGGTCAGGCAGGCGCGTCTTGCCGCCGATCGTGGTCTCGCCGCTGATGCTTGCGTTGACGACGCTATAATCAAGGCGCTCTTTCTGCAAGCGCTGCTGCAACAGGCTGACCCAGCCAGAGCCGCGCGCAATGCCATATTCGGCCGAGAGGCTGTCGCCAAGCACCAGTACGGCAGGCGCCGCCTGCGCGGCGGCGGTTCCCGCCGACACCATGAATGCCATGCAGGCGGCCAGTGCCGCCTTGTGCCAACTGCTTCGGATCCAACTCTTCATGTCCTCTTCCATCCTCGACGTCGAGTCATTGGGAAAGACCGTTGCCGACACGACTGGTTCGCTGACGATTCTGCACGACGTCACGTTTTCCGTCACGGGCGGCGAAACGCTCGCCATCGTGGGGGCATCGGGCTCGGGCAAGTCGACGCTGCTCGGCTTGCTGGCCGGGCTGGACCTGCCGACGAGCGGCATGGTGCGGCTCATGGGCCAGGATCTCTTCGCATTGGACGAGGATCAGCGCGCCGCGCTGCGGGGACGGCATGTCGGTTTCGTGTTCCAGTCGTTCCAGCTCGTGGGGCACCTGACCGCGCTGGAGAACGTCATGTTGCCGCTCGAGTTGCGCGGGGAAACGGATCGGATCAGGGAGCGGGCGGCAGATATGCTCGAGCGCGTCGGCCTGGGCGCGCGGCTCAATCACTATCCGCGCACGCTTTCGGGTGGCGAACAACAGCGCGTGGCGCTGGCCCGCGCCTTTGTCACGCGTCCTGACATCCTGTTTGCCGACGAGCCTACGGGTAGCCTCGATACGTCCACTGGCGAGGCCGTGATCGCGCTGATGTTCGAGCTCAACCGCGATGCCGGGTCCACGCTGGTGCTGGTTACCCACGACCGTTCGGTGGCGGCGCGCTGCAGCCGCATACTGACGATCGACGCTGGCCGCGTGGCCAGCGATGAGTGGATGGCAACCGAAGTCTAGCCTCGCGCCAGCACGCCGCGGGCCCTGGCAATCAGCGCTGCCGTGGACGCATCGTGCTGACTGGCTTCGGCGCCGTTCAGTTCGGCTTCGATCGGGCGAGCCAGGATCTTGCCCAGCTCCACACCCCACTGGTCGAAGGAATTGATATTCCAGACCACACCTTGCACGAAGGTCCGGTGCTCATAGAGCGCGATCAGGGCACCCAGCACGTGCGGCGTCAGGTCTTCCATCAGCAGCGTATTGCTGGGGCGGTTGCCCTCGAAAACCATATGGGCGATGCGCAGCTCGTCGGTCATGCCGGCCGCTCGCAGTTCCTCGGCGGAACGGCCGCGCATCAGCGCCTCGGCCTGGGCAAAGCAGTTGGCCAGCAGTTTGGCATGGTGGCCGGGCAGTTCGCGCGGCGGCACCAGTGGCGCAACGAAATCCACCGGTACGATCTGCGATCCCTGGTGGATCTTCTGGAAGTACGCATGCTGGCCATTGGTGCCCGCGGAACCCCACACGACCGGGCAGGTATGCGTGCGCACGCGCCGCCCGTTGAGCTGCACGGACTTGCCGTTGCTTTCCATCTCCAGCTGCTGCAGGAACGCCGGGAACAGCTCCAGCGACGTGGAGTAGGGTGCCATGCAACTGGTCGGCAGGTTGAAGAAGTTGCGGTACCAGATGCCGAGCATGCCCAGCACGACAGGCATGTTGCGTTCGAGCGGCGCGGTGCGGAAGTGCTCGTCCATGGCACGGCCGCCGGCCAGCAGGTCGGCAAAGGCATTGAAGCCAACCGCCAGCGCAATCGACAGGCCCACCGAGGACCACAGCGAGAAGCGGCCGCCGATCCAGTCCCAGAACTCGAACATATTGGCCGGGTCGATCCCGAATGCGCGTACGGCCTCCACGTTCGTCGACACCGCGACGAAGTGCCGGGCCAACTGGTCCTCGGAAACGCCATTGGCCAGGAACCATTGCCGCGCGCTGTGCGCATTGGCCATGGTCTCCAGCGTGGTGAAGGTCTTCGAGCAGACGATCATGAGCGTCCGCCGCGGATCAAGGCGCTCAAGGGCTTCAGCCAGTTCGGTGCCGTCGACGTTCGATACGAAGTGCATGCGCGGCCCGGAATGGCCGTCATCATGTGCGAGGTGCGACAGCGCACGGCACACCATCTTCGGGCCAAGGTCGGAGCCGCCGATGCCGATGTTCACGACATCGGTGATGCGTTCGCCGGCTGCGCCGGTCCACGCACCGCTGCGGACGGCTTCAGCGAACGCTCGCATGCGAACCAGGACGTTCTGGATGCACGGCATCACAGGCATACCATCAACCCTGAAGCCGGCACCGGCGGTGGCGCGAAGCGCAACGTGCAGGGCAGCGCGGTCCTCGGTGGCGTTGATATGCTCGCCGGCAAACATGGCATCCCGACGCGCCGGGACACCGGCCTCGTCGGCCAGCTGCAACAGCAGCTGCATGGTCTGCGGCGTGATCCGGTTCTTTGAGTAATCCAGGTACAGGCCAGCCGCTTCCAGCGAAAACTGCCTGACACGATCCTCGCCGCCATCGGCAAACCAATCCCGCATCTGGTCGTCGCGAATGGCGTCGTGATGCTGCAGCAGGGCGTTCCAGGCGTGAAGGTTGGTAGGCATGCAGGGTACAGATTTGTTGCAGGAGCTTGGTACCGGCGAACTGCCGGGTAGCTGCAAGTATAAAGCGTGTCTTGCCTCGATCACGCTAATTCGGTGCAGTTATCGGTTACGAGATGAAACGGTAGCGCAGTCGTATCCGGGAGCCTGTCGGCCTTTGTCCGATTGTGGCAATGATCCGGTGCAATTGTGTCCGTTGATGCACCGGCTGCATTGCACTAACCCGCCTCCCCGCGCAACAGCGCATTGAAGATCGTACGCGCCGGAATGCCGAGTTCGCTCGCCGCGAGCCCCGCCGGCCCTGTGCCGTTTGCCACCAGCATGTCGGCGGCGCGGCCATGTATCCATACGGCCGCCTGCGCCGCCTGCAGCGGCGGCATGTCCTGGGTTAGTAGCGCGCCAGCCATGCCGGCCAGCACATCGCCCGTGCCCGCGCTTGCCAGCGCGGCGTTGCCGGTCGGGTTGATCGCGCCGGCCGGTGTGCCGGGCGCGGCAATCACGGATCCGGAGCCCTTGAGCACGACGACGGCTTGCCACTGTTCCGCCAGCGTACTGGCTGCTGCCAGGCGGTCGCGCTGCACCGCGGCCACATTGCAGCCCAGCAGGCGTGCGGCTTCGAGCGGGTGCGGCGTCATGATGCGCGACAGTCCCGACGCTGACAGCGTGGCAGCCAGCCCGGCATCGCCGGCCAGCAGGTTGAGGGCGTCCGCATCCAGGACCAGCGCAGGCGGATCGTTGCAGCGGCCGGCGTCTTCCAGCCATTGCGCAAGGGCCTGGCGTGCGCCGGGATCGGTGCCCATGCCCGGCCCGATGACCAGGGCCGACATCGCGCCGGGGGCAAGGTCGGTCAGCGAATGCAGCATCAGCTCGGGGTGGACAGGATCGATGGCGGGCGCTGACGGCGCCAGAAAGCCGACGTGGACTTTCCCGGCGCCGAGGCACTGCGCCGCGCGTGCGCCAAGCAGCGGGGCGCCGGTCATGCCGGTATTGCCGCCGATGATCGCGAGCGACCCGAACGTGCCCTTGTTGGCGGCATGGCGGCGCACCGGCAGCGCGTCCCGGAACAGCGCCGGGCCGTTCACCCAGGCCCGCGGCGTCTGTGCGGGCGGAAAGTCCAGGCCCAGCGGTGCGATATCGACAATGCCAGCGCAGTCGCGTCCATCCAGCGTGAGCAGGCCAGGCTTGGCACCGAGGAACGTGAGCGTGCGGCAGGCGCGCACGGCGGGCTCGCCGGCACCGGTATCCGCAAACAGGCCGCTTGGAATATCGAGCGCGAATACGGGTGCCGGCGCCTGGGCAAGGCGCTCGATCCACGCGGCGATGGTGCCGCTTGCGGCGCGGTTCAGGCCGATGCCGAGCAGGCCGTCGACCACTGCCGCCATCCCTGCCGGCCAGGCGGCTGTAGCTGCCATTGCCGCCATGGGCACGCCCGCGGCGCTGGCTTCCTGCCATGCGCGCGTTGCGTCGGCCGGCATGCGCGAGGGGTCCGCAGTGAGCCAGACCCGCACATCGCGCCCGGCCTGGTGCAGGCGTGTCGCGGCGACCAGCGCGTCGCCGCCGTTGTTGCCGGGCCCGGCCAGGAACAGCAGCAATCCCTCGGGCACATGCTGCGCCAGCCAGCCGGCGGCCGCGCCGCCGGCGCGAGACATCAGTTCGAACGACGGCAGGCGCGCAAACGCGGCGTTCTCGATGCGGCGGATGGTGTCGACATCGTAGAGCGGAATGGCCTGCGCCGAATCGGCGGCCAGCGCCGTCCAGCCTTCAGCCGGGATCGGGGAACAAGGTTGCGTCGGGTTCATACGGGTACGGGTTCAGCCGGGGCCGATGCCATCTGGTCAGTGCCAATCTTGCCGGAACCGCATGCCATTGCCCAGTCCTCCCTATCTGAGTTCCTTCTGCATGACAGCGTCCGGCAGCCAAGTCACCAGGGCCGGCCAGATCGTGATGATGCCGATCGCCACGACCATCATCATGAAGAAGGGCAACGATACCCGGGCAATATAGTTGCTGTCCTTGCCTGTCATGCTCTGCAGCACGAACAGGTTGAAGCCCACCGGCGGCGTGACTTCAGCGATCTCCACGAGCAGCACGATGAAGATGCCGAACCATACCAGGTCGAAGCCAGCCGCCTGCACCATGGGCAATACGGTGGCCGTGGTCAGCGCGATCATCGAGATGCCGTCAAGGGCCGTGCCGAGCAGGATGTAGATCACCGTCAGCACCGCGATCAGCGCCCAGGGCGACAGGTGCAGCGCGGCCACCCACTCGGCCAGGGCGCGCGGTATGCCGGTGAAGCTCATGGTGACCGACAGGAACGAGGTCGCACCGAGCACGAACATGATCATCGCGGTAAGCCGGGTGGCCGACATCAGGCTCTCCCAGAACGCCGCGCGTGTCAGCGAGCCACCGGCCCATGCCAGCGCCAGCGAGGCGACCACGCCGTAGGCCGCGGCCTCGGTGGCCGTGGAGTATCCCGCCATCATGATCCATGTGATGAAGCCGATCAGGATGATGCACGGCATCAACTGGCGGATCGAGGCCACGCGCGCCTTCCAGCCGAACTGTTCCGCTGGCGGCGTCCGGTCCGGGTGCAGCAGGGCCCAGACCACGATATAGCCCGAGAACAGCAGCATCAGCAGCAGGCCGGGCAGGAAGCCGGCGAGGAACACGCGGATGATCGAGACATCGGCCGATACCGCGTAGACGACCATGGTGATCGACGGCGGAATCAGGATGCCGAGCGTGCCGGCCGTCGACAGCGAGCCAAGCGTGACGCGCTCGTCGTAGCCGCGCCGCGTGAGTTCGGGCAGCGCCGATTTGGCGATCGTCGCGCAGGTGGCTGCCGACGAGCCGGACACCGAGCCGAAAATCCCGCAGCCGAGGATATTGACGTGCATGAGCCGGCCCGGCAGCCAGTTCAGCCATGGCGAGAGGCCGTTGAACATCTGCTCGGACAGCTTCGTGCGGAACAGGATCTCGCCCATCCACACGAACAGCGGCAACGAGGCCAGCGTATAGGAGGCGCTCGACGACCACCACGCATTGGCGAGGTTGACCAGCGCCTCGCGGTCGGAGAAGACCACCAGGCCGACCCAGGAGGTCACGGCGATGGCGACGGGTATCCAGGCGCCGATGGCCAGAAAGACGATCATCACCAGCAGCAGGACGAGCGCGACAAGGACCGTGCTCATCAGACCGACTCCCCGAAATCGCCGGCGGCCAGCTTTGCTTCCTGTGCCAGCTGGTAGCGCGGCTTTTGCCGGCGCAGCACGCGCAGCCATTCGTCGGCGACGGCCAGCATGAAGCCGATGCAGCCGATCACGGCAAAGCTCTGCGGAATCCACAGGGGGATCACGATCTCGCCTTGCGAGACATCGCCGATCTCCCAGCTTTGCCACGCGAAGGTGCCGAGCGCCCAGGCAGCATAGATGGCGAAGATGAGGCAGAGGGTCAGCGACAGAAGTTCCAGTGCGCGGCGCCGGCGCGGTCCCGCCGCTTCGAGCAGTATTTCCACGCGCACGATGCCGCCGTGCTGGAAGGTCTGGCCGAGGACCAGGAACGCCGAGGCCGCGCACAGCCAGGCCACGATGTCGTCGCCGCCCTTGAAGATAAAGGCGGTTTCGCGCGACAGCGACATCAGGATCATGATGGCGCAGACAGCAAGGATGCAGAGCGCACCCAGGACGGCGCACAGGTCAAGCAGCCGGTCGAGCCAGCGCTTGCGGGGCGTGGGGGATGCCATGGCGGACGGTGTGGTGGCCAGCGGTAGAAGAAAGGCGAAGGCGCGCGCCTTCGCCGTGGGTGCAGCGGGCTACTTGCGGTAGGCTTCCAGGATGGCCTTGCCGTCCTCGCCCGCGCTCTTTGCCCAGTCTTCCACCATGGCCTGGCCGACCTTCTGCATGTCGGTCTTCAACTGCGGCGAGGGCGGCTGCACCGTCATGCCGTTGCGCGACAGCGTGGCGAGATAGTCCCGGGTCTTCTGCTCCGACACTTGCCAGCCGCGCTTTTCGGCATCCGCCACGGCCTTGAGCAGGGCGTCCTGGGTCGGCTTGTCCAGCGCGGCGAACGCCTTCTTGCTGACCACCAGCATGTTCTTGGGCAGCCAGGCATCCACGGTGTAGAAGTACTTGACGCTTTCCCACACCTTGGTGTCGACACCCGTCGCACCCGACGAGATGAAGGAGTTGACCGTGCCGGTCGCCAGCGCCTGGGCCAGGTCGGCCGCCTGGATCGTGACCGGTTGGGCGCCGACCAGTTCTGCAATGCGCGAGGTGGCTGGATTGTAGGCGCGCCACTTCAGGCCCTTCATGTCCGCGGCCGCGTTCAGCGGCTTGTTGGCATAGATGCCCTGCGGCGGCCAGGCCACGGCGTAGAGCAGCTTCATGCCCTGCCTGTCCAGCAGCTTTTCCGTGACCGGGCGCGACGCCTGCCACAGCCGGTAGGCGTCGGTGTAACTGGTGGCCAGGAACGGCACGGCGTCCACGCCATAGACAGGGTTCTCATTGGCCAGGGTGGACATGAGCACCTCGCCCATCTGGACCTGGCCGGTCTGCACGCCGCGCTTGATCTCGTTGGCCTTGAGCAGCGACCCGTTCGGATGCAGCACGATCTTCAGCTTGCCGCCGGTGGCCTTGTCCACCTCGCTGGCCATCTGCTGCAGGTTTTCGGTGTGCATGTTGCCCGCGGGATAGCCGGTGGGCAGGTCCCACCTGGTGTCTGCCTTTGCTGACATGACGATCAGCGCCAGGCTGGCCGCAACGAATGCCTTGACTCGCATCTCGATCTCTCCTGGTGTGCGCGCCGCGGAAGGCGCGTGTGGTACAGCTGGGTACAGCTGGCGTACTACCTGGTGCTGGCCGTGACCGCCATACAAAGGCGGCCACGCCAGGCGCAAGATCAGCGTTGCGGCGGCGGGCTTATTCGTCGCGCGGGCCGGGTTGCACGATGCCTTCCAATGCAAGCGCCGTGCCGAGCAGTTGCGTATCGTGCATCGGACCGTGGGACAGCATCAGCCCGACCGGGAGTTCGTCGGGCGCGTGGCAGGGCAGCGAAACCGAGCAGCCATCAAGGAAATTGAAGGCCGAGGTATTGCGCAGCAGCAGCGCGTTGGTGCGGAAGAACAGGTCATCGTCGCTGCAGAGCGGCGCGATGGCCGGGGCGACCATCGGTACGGTCGGGCAGACCACCGCGTCGAAGCGCGCCAGGCGGGCCTCGACCCGGGCGATCCAGTCGATCCGCGCGCGGGCGAGGTCGACATAGTCGGCCGCGCCCATGGCCGCGCCGCGATCGATGCGCATCGCCACACGCGGATCGTAGAGCTCGCGCCGCGCGGCAAGCATCTGGCGATGGATCGAGTAGGCCTCGGCCGCGCTGAAGCCGCCCATGGCGTTCAGGTCCGGAAGTTCGGCCAGCTCGGGCAGATCGGTGTGTTCCAGCTGCACGCCAGCAGCGGACAGCCGTCCCAGCGCGCGGTCGAAGGCCCGCGCGACCACCGGGTCGAGGTCATCCAGCAGTACCTGGCGCGGAATGGCCAGGCGGATTGCCGCCGGCGCCGGGGCGCTCGGCACCAGCGCGCTGTCGGCGATCACGCTGTCGACCATCAGGCAGTCATTGACCGTGCGGGCCATGGCGCACGCGGTGTCCAGCGTGTAGGACAGCGGAAAGGCGCCGGTGAGCGGCACGCGGCGCGTGGTCGGCTTGAAACCGGTCAGGCCGCACAGGGCCGCCGGAATGCGGATCGATCCGCCGGTATCGCTGCCGAGCGCTGCCACGGCCAGGCCGAGGGCCACTGAGACCGCCGCGCCGGAAGACGATCCGCCGGGGATGCGGGCGACGCCATCCGCGCTGGCCGGGTTCACCGGCGTACCGAAATGGGGATTGATGCCCACGCCCGAGAACGCGAACTCGGTCATGTTGGTGCGGCCGACAATGGCTGCGCCAGCCTGGCGCAGGCGCGCGACCACGGCGGCATCGGCGCTGGCTGGCGCAGCGTCGTGGCGTACCGCCGATGCGGCGCGCGTGACCTCGCCGGCCACATCGAAGAGATCCTTGACCGAGACCGGCAGGCCGGCAAGCGGATGCAGGGGCTTGCCGGCACGGCATGCGGCATCCGCGGCGCGGGCGGTCTGGAGGGCGGTATCGAAGGTGCTGTGCAGGAACACCGCCTGCGCGCGCACGTCGGTCGCCGCATTGGCGGCTGTCTCGACCAGTTCGGCGCGGCTGGTGGCGCCTTCGCGCAGGCGGGCGTTCAGGGTATTGAGGTCTGGAAGCATCGTGGGCGTGGAGGCGGGCAGGGTGCAATCGCTCCGAAATGGCCGGCGCGCAGGCTTCAGGCGCGCAGCCCCTCGAGCCCTGCCTGTTCATTGTTCTTGTCGAGCACCTCATGCTCCATAATTTGTCGATAAACTGTCAAGCCAAAATTGACGGGGGCGGCGCCGCGGGCAGGGCTCCGGCGGCTCCCGTCCAAGGTTGCAAGGAGCATTCCCCATGGCACGCAAGCCCGCCGCGCCCGGTCCGGCCGCCGAAGCCGACCTCATTTCCGCGCCGGACACCGCGCCCGTCAAGCCCGCTGTCCCGCTGTCGCGCGCGGCGGGCACCAATATCGTGTCGTCATCGCACCTGGTGTCGGCGCGCAGCCCGCAGCTGTCCGAGTTCGAGTTCGGCCTGAACACCGCTTACAACGCCTACAGCCGCTGGGTGGTGCGCTGCATGGGAGCTGCCGGCGTGCGCGACCTGACCTTCCTGGACGTGCTGGTGCTGCACCATGTCAACCACCGCGGCCGCGCCAAGCGCCTCGCCGATATCTGCTTTGTGCTGAACGTGGAGGACACCCACCTGGTGACCTATGCGCTGAAGAAGCTGCAGGGCCTGGGCCTGGTGACGGGCGAGCGCATCGGCAAGGAGTCCACGTATTCGACCACGCCGGCCGGTGCCGAGGCCTGTGCGCGTTACCGTGAAATCCGCGAGCAGTGCCTGACCAGCAATTTCACCGAGGGCAGCGAGGAGAATGCAGAGATCGGCGAACTCGCGCGCTTGATGCGTGTGCTGACCGGACTCTATGAGCAGGCGGCGCGCTCGGCTACGTCACTTTGAGCGCAGGACTCGGGTTGCATCGGGAAAAGTGATGCATAAGCATTATCACGGCCAGGCCTAACACAGATGCGCCGTGATGGCGCAGTGCAAAATCCGGGTGCCGGCAAGGTACAATACTGGTTTCCCGCCGGCCGGCGCCCCATGCAGCGGTGCCGGCAAGCAGCAGCCCCTACCTCCTTCGCCTCCCGACCGCTACGATCATGGCGCATTTTTCGTGCTTCCCCGGCGCTTTGGCGCTTTCCGCCTTCCGCCAGCAACGCCTGCTCACCGCCCTGCGGCAGATCGACACCGATATCGAATCGGTGCACGGCCAGTTCCTCCATTTCGTCGATTCGGACACCCCGCTGTCCACCGAAGACCAGAGCCGCATTGCCGCGCTGCTGACCTACGGCGCGCCGTTCGCCGAGCAGCCGGAAGGCGACCGCTTTGTCGTGATCCCGCGTTTCGGCACGATTTCGCCGTGGGCCAGCAAGGCCACCGACATCGCCCATAATTGCGGCCTGACGCACGTGCACCGCATCGAGCGCGGCATCGAGATCACCGTCATCTGCAAGAAGGGCCTGCTGCGCGGGCGCAAGGCGCTGGATGCCGACACGCGTGCCGCGGTGGCCGCGCACCTGTTCGACCGCATGACTGAAACGGTGATCGCCACGCGCGAGGAAGCCGCCGGACTGTTCCAGGAGCTGCCGGCCAAGCCGCTGCGCTTCGTCGACATTTCCGCCGGCCGCGGCGCGCTGGCCGAGGCCAATGTGGCCATGGGCCTGGCGCTGTCGGAAGACGAGATCGACTACCTGATCGACGCCTACGCCAAGCTCGAGCGCAACCCGACCGACGTCGAGCTGATGATGTTCGCGCAGGCCAACAGCGAGCACTGCCGCCACAAGATCTTCAACGCCACCTGGACCATCGACGGCGTGCAGCAGGACAAGTCGCTGTTCGCGATGATCCGCAACACGCACCAGCTCAATCCGCAGGGCTCGATCGTGGCCTATTCGGATAACTCTGCCGTGATGGAAGGCGGCGTCGCCGAACGCTGGTTCCCGCGCGGCGATGCCCACAAGTATGGCCGCCACGAGGCGCTGACCCATACGCTGATGAAGGTCGAGACGCACAACCACCCGACCGCGATCTCGCCGTTCCCGGGTGCCTCCACGGGCGCCGGCGGTGAAATCCGCGACGAGGGCGCGACCGGCCGCGGCGCCAAGCCCAAGGCCGGCCTGACTGGCTTCACGGTGTCGAACCTGATGCTGCCCGAGGCCGTCGAGTCGTGGGAAAACGATCGCGACGCCGCCCAGCCGGTGGCGCACCGCAACCCCGACGACAAGGCCGGCGTGACCGGCAAGCCGGACCGCATCGCCTCGCCTCTGCAGATCATGATCGAAGGCCCGCTCGGCGGCGCCGCGTTCAACAACGAATTCGGCCGCGCGAACCTGGGCGGCTACTTCCGCGTCTACGAGCAGAACGTGGGCGGTACCGTGCGTGGTTACCACAAGCCCATCATGATCGCGGGCGGCATCGGCAATATCGACGCCAGCCACACGCACAAGAACGACCTGCCGGCCGGCACGCTGCTGATTCAGCTCGGTGGCCCGGGCATGCGCATCGGCATGGGCGGCGGCGCCGCCAGCTCGATGGCGACCGGCACCAACACCGCTGACCTGGATTTCGATTCGGTCCAGCGCGGCAACCCCGAGATGGAGCGCCGTGCGCAGGAAGTGATCAACGCGTGCTGGCAGCTCGGTGACGAGAACCCGATCCTGTCGATCCACGACGTTGGCGCGGGCGGCATTTCCAACGCGTTCCCCGAAGTGGTGGACGGCGCCGGCCGCGGCGCGCGCTTCGACCTGCGCAAGGTGCACCTGGAGGAGTCGGGCCTGTCGCCGGCCGAGATCTGGTGCAACGAATCGCAGGAGCGCTACGTGCTGGCCATCGCGCCGGACAATTTCGCCAGGTTCCAGGCCATGTGCGAGCGCGAGCGTTCGCCGTTCGCCGTAGTGGGCGTGGCCACCGAGGAAAAGCAGCTGCAGCTGGTCGATTCGCATGTCGACGCCGCGCTCAAGGAGCACTACACGGTCGACATGCCGATGGAAGTGCTGCTGGGCAAGCCGCCGCGCATGCACCGCGACGTGAAGCGCGTCGAGCAGGCACTGCCGGCGGTGGACGTCACCGGCATCTCGCTGGAACAGGCCGTGCGCGACGTGCTGCGCCACCCCACCGTGGCCAACAAGTCGTTCCTGATCAGCATCGGCGACCGTACCGTGGGCGGCATGAACGCGCGCGACCAGATGGTCGGCCCGTGGCAGGTGCCGGTGGCCGACGTGGCCGTGACCACGCTCGACTACAAGGGCAATGCCGGCGAGGCGATGACCATGGGCGAGCGCACGCCGCTGGCCGTCATCAACGCCCCGGCCTCGGGCCGCATGGCGATCGGTGAAGCGCTGACCAACCTGGCAGCGGCGCCGGTCAAGGACCTGGGCAAGGTCAAGCTGTCCGCCAACTGGATGGCCGCCTGCGGCGTGGAAGGCGAGGACGCCAAGCTGTACGACACCGTGCATGCGGTCGGCATGGAACTGTGCCCGGCCCTCGGCATCAGCATCCCGGTCGGCAAGGATTCGCTGTCGATGCGCACCAAGTGGCAGGACGACGGCGTGGCCAAGGAAGTGGTGGCGCCGGTGTCGCTGATCATCTCCGCGTTCGCCGCGGTGGACGACGTGAACCGCACGCTGACGCCGCAGCTGCGTACCGACGCGGGCGACACGGTGCTGATCGGCATCGACCTCAGCCGCGGCAAGAACCGCATGGGCGGCAGCATCCTGGCGCAGGTCACGCAGCAGGTCGGCGACAGCGCACCGGACGTGGACAGCGCGGAAGATCTGAAGAACTTCTTCAATGTGATCCAGCGCCTGAATGCCGAGGGCAAGCTGCTTGCGTACCACGACCGCTCCGATGGCGGCTTTGTCGCCACGCTGGCGGAAATGGCGTTTGCCGGCCACTGCGGTATCTCGCTGAATGTCGACATGCTGGCGCTGGATCCGCAGCAGGAACAGGACTATGGCGATGCCAAGAACTGGGCCCAGCAGATCGCCGAGCGCCGCAATGACCAGACCCTGCGCGCGCTGTTCTCGGAAGAACTGGGCGCGGTGGTGCAGGTGCGCCTGCAGGACCGCGACACGGTGTTCGCCGTGCTGCGCGAAGCTGGCCTGTCGGCATGCAGCCATGTGATCGGCAAGCCCAACGCGACCGACCAGATCGAGATCTATCGCGACGCCAAGAAGGTGTTCGGCGCCTCGCGCACGGACCTGCAGCGCAACTGGAGCGAGGTCAGCTGGCGCATCGCGCGCCTGCGCGACAACCCGGTCTGTGCCGACAGCGAATACGACCGCCTGCTCGACGCGGCGGACCCCGGCATCAGCCCGGTGCTGACTTTTGATCCGGCCGAGGACATCGCAGCCCCGTTCATTTCCACCGGCGCGCGTCCGCGCGTGGCGATCCTGCGCGAGCAGGGCGTCAACTCGCAGATCGAGATGGCATACAGCATGGACCGTGCGGGTTTCGACACGCACGATGTCCACATGAGCGACCTGATCGCGGGTCGCGCGAACCTGGCAGACTTCAAGGGCTTCGTGGCCTGCGGCGGCTTCAGCTACGGCGATGTGCTGGGCGCCGGCGAGGGCTGGGCCAAGACCATCCTGTTCAACGCGCAGATGGCCGAGCAGTTCGCGGCCTTCTTCAACCGCCAGGACACGTTTGCGCTGGGCGTGTGCAACGGCTGCCAGATGATGAGCAATTTGGCCCCGATCATCCCGGGCGCCGGTGCGTGGCCTAAGTTCACGCGCAACCAGTCGGAGCAGTACGAGGCGCGCTACGTCACGGTGGAAGTGCAGCAGTCGCCATCGGTCTTCTTCGCCGGCATGGAAGGCAGCCGCATTCCGATCGTCGTCGCGCACGGCGAAGGGTTTGCCGACTTCTCGCAACAGGGCGATCTCGGGCAGGCCAATGTGGCGCTGCGGTTTGTGGACAACCACGGTGCGGTCACGCAGACCTATCCGCTGAACCCGAACGGCTCGCCGGACGGCATCACCTCGGTGACGACAACCGATGGCCGCTTCACCGTGCTGATGCCGCACCCGGAACGTGTGTTCCGTGCCGCGACCATGAGCTGGGCGCCGGATGCCTGGAAGCAGGTGGCGGATGGGGCCAGCCCGTGGATGCGGATGTTCCGCAACGCGCGCAAGTGGGTGGGGTAAGGCTGCACAGCTTGCCGTTCGTGCATTGAACAAGCCCGCCTTGCGCGGGCTTGTTCCTTTGTGGCGTCAGTCCTGCCCGCCGGCCTGTTTCTTGATCTTCTCGACAACTTCTGGATTGGCCAGCGTGGACACGTCCCCCGGTTCCTGCTTGTTCGAGATGGCCGCCAGCACGCGCCGCATGATCTTGCCAGAGCGGGTCTTGGGCATGTCGGGCACGATCACGACACGGTGCGGCCGTGCAATGGCGCCGATCTGCGAGACCACCGAGGCGGCGACCTTGCTGGCGATCTTGGGGGACGCCTCCACGCCCGGTTTCAGGGAGACATAGAGGTCGGGCACCTTGCCCTTGACCTGGTCGGCAACCGGCACCACCGCCGCTTCGGCGACGTCGGGCACCAGCAGCGCAGCCGATTCGATTTCCTTGGTGCCGAGGCGGTGGCCGGCGACGTTGATCACGTCGTCGATACGGCCGAGGATGCGGAAGTAGCCGTCCGCGGCCTGCATGGCGCCGTCCCCGGCCATATAGGGCCAGTCGCGCCAATCCTTGCTGTCGGAGTTCTTGCAGTAGCGCGCATAGTACTGTTGCACGTAGCGGTCAGGGTCCTTCCAGACCGTCTGCAGCACGCCAGGCCAGGGGTTGCGGATGCAGATATTGCCGGCCTTGCCGGAGCCCATCGGCACTTCCTTGTTGTCGTCGTCGTAGATGACCGGATGAATGCCCGGAATGCCGGGGCCCGCGCTGCCGGGCTTCATGGCATGGATGCCTGGCACAGTGCTGCACAGGAACCCGCCGTTTTCGGTCTGCCACCAGGTGTCCACGATGACAGCCTCGCCCTTGCCCACAGTGCTGTAGTACCACTTCCAGACCTCGGGCTCGATCGGCTCGCCCACAGTCGTCATGTGTTTGAAATGGTAGTTGTACTTTGCGGGCTCGTCGGGGCCGTTGCGCCGCAGCGCGCGGATTGCGGTGGGCGAGGTGTGGAAGATGTTGACGCCGAGGGACTCCGCGATGCGCCATGGCCGGCCGGCATCGGGCCAGGTGGGCAGGCCTTCGTAGACCACCGACGAGGCGGCGAGGGCGAGCGGGCCGTAGACGATATAGGAATGGCCCGTGATCCAGCCGATATCGGCCATGCACCAGTAGACGTCCTCGGGGTGGATGTCCTGGATGTACTTTGACGTCCACGCGACGTAGGAAAGGTAGCCACCGGTGGAGTGCTGGCAGCCCTTGGGGCGGCCGGTGGTACCGCTGGTGTACATCAGGAACAGCGGCGCCTCGGCGGGCATCGGGGCGGGCTCTACGCGCTTGCCGCGGAAATCGGCAAGCACCTCGTTGACGATGACGTCGCGCCCCCTGGCGAGCGCGGCACCGCTCGAGTACTTGCCCGGGTAGCGTTGCCAGATCAGGACTCTCTCGACCGGGTGGCCGGCGCTGGCCGCCTCAGTCGCCGCAATGTCCTCTTTTTCCTTATGGTCGAGCAACTCGCCGCCGCGCCAGTAGGCGTCCATGGTGATCAGCAGGCGGCTTTCGGAATCAACGATGCGGTCCGCGCACGCCTTGCCGCTGAACCCGCTGAAGACCTGCGAGTGTATGACCCCGAGCCGCGCGCAGGCCAGCATCGTAATTGGCAGTTCAGCCACCATGGGCATATGGAGGGTGACGCGGTCGCCTGCGTTCAGGCCGAAGGCGTCGCGCAGGCAGGCGGCAAGCTCATTGACGCGTACAAACAGTTCCTGGTAGGTCAGGTGATGCACCGTCTCGTTCTCAGGCTCCGGCACGAAGTGGATGGCGGTCTTGTTCCTGTTCCTGGCGAGATGGCGGTCCACGCAGTTATGGCAGGCGTTGATCCTGCCGCCGACGAACCAGCGCCAGAATGGCGGGTTGCTGGCATCGAGCGTGGTCTCCCAGTACTTGTACCAGTCCAGCAGGTCGGCAAATTCCTTGTAGCACTCGGGAAAATGCTCGAGCGAAAATCGTTCGAAGATGCGTGGATCGGTCAGATTGGCCTGGGCAATGAACTGCGCCGGTGGCGGGAAATAGTCCTCTTCCGGCCAATGCACCGCAATCTGCGCCTCGGAGACTTCTGCCGCTCGCCGCTCCGCGGCATGGCGTGGTGACTTGTCTTCTGACATGACGGTTCCCCTTCAGATGGTGCGGGGACTCCACGTGACGCGGCACGCGTGGGTCCTGAACACAATCTCCTGGCCTTCCACGGCATTGATCCGGCCAGTACCACTTCCGGCCCTTCAAGGCGTCGGGCTGCCTTGCCGCGGCATGGCGGCGGCCCGGGAAACGATAAATCCATATTAAGTCTGCGACAGCTCGGTTGCCAGACCGGCGCCGCGCCTTCCGCCTCGCCTTGTCCTCGCCAGCCCATGAGCTAGATTTCAATGGCAATGTCATTGGAGGACGCGAGATGGCAAAGGATCTTCTCGTCGAGCGGATGGATGTGTGGGCTGCCTCCATTCCAGACCGGCCGGGCGGCCTGGCCGAGGTGCTGGAGGCGCTGCGCGACGCGGGCGCGGACCTGCAGTTCGTGGTTGCCCGCCGGAGTCCGGAGGCACCCGGAAAGGGCGTGGTGTTCGTGACACCGCTGCAGTCTGACAGGGAAATTCGTACGGCTGCGCAAGTCGGTTTCAATGTCACGAACAGCTTGCATTCACTGCACATCATGGGACCGAACGAGCCCGGTGTTGCCGCCGAGCTGACGCGGAAGCTCGCTACGGGAGGCATCAATTTGCGTGGCTTTTCGGCTTCCGTGATCGGTACGCGGTTCGTCGCCTACCTCGCTCTGGATTCGCTGGACGATGCGAATGCTGCCCTGGAGATCCTGAGCCGCGACAACTGAAGGGCAGGTGCATGCAGCCGCAAGGATGCAGGTGGCGGAGGTGGCGTTCCGGGGGGCGACGATCGGGCTGGGGGCGCGTTGCTACTCTTGCAGCGGCGCCTTCAGCCGCGAACTCCACGATGCATAGGCGAAATGCAGCAGTCGTCTGCTGTCAATGCCTTCGGGTGGAATGATTTCTCCGCGTGCTTCCCGGTACGCTACCACGGCGCGCAGAGTCTTCTCGGGGGCATAACGGTCCCGCAACGGAAGATGGGGATGCAGGGTGCGCCACCCGGGGGCGGCGCCGTCAAGCGAGGCCGAGGCAAGCGCGCAATAGCACATGCCCCGCGAAGTGAGATGCCAGAGTTGCCAGTAGCCGGTCTGAGGCTCCACGCTGCTGCTTCCTTCTAGTCTGCAGCCCGGCGGGGGGACCGGCCTGCAACGTTACTGGATCTTTGCCTTGTCCTTGAGGTTCTTCATCATGGCCTGGAACTGCTCGCGCTGCCAGTTCTGGTCGCCCATCATCATCTGCATCAGCTGGGGCTTGACCTCTTCGTAGCTCGGGATCTTGGCGTCGCGAACATCGACGAGTTCGATGATGTGCCAGCCGAACTGGGTCTTGACCGGCGTATCGGTCATCTGGCCCTTCTTCAGGCCGGTCATGGCCGCCGAGAATTCCGGCACGTAGCTGCCGCTGTTGGCCCAGTCCAGGTCGCCGCCGTTGGCCGCGGAGCCCGGATCCTTGGATGAGGCCTTGGCCAGGTCCTCGAACTTGGCGCCGCCCTTGATCTTGGCGATGATGGCCTTGGCATCGGCTTCGTTCGCCACGAGGATGTGGCGCACGTGGTATTCCTTGCCATTGCCGAACTGGGACTTGATCTTGTCGTACTGCTTGCGCAGTTCGGCGTCGCTTGCGCCGTGGGTCTTCACGTAGTCCTCGAACACCGCGCCGGCCAGCACGTTCAGGCGCGCTTGCTCCAGCTGCTCCTGCACGTCGTCACGCTGCGTCAGGCCTCGCTTGTTGGCTTCCTGCACCAGCAGTTCGCGGTCGATCAGCATGCTGCGCGCACGATCCCGCAACTCCGGGTTGTCGGGCTGGCCGGTGCCGGCGATCAGCTTGTCCAGCTTGGCCGAGGGAATGGCCTTGCCATTCACGACAGCGGCATTCTGGGCGGCTGCGGGCAGGCTGCCGGCAGCGAGCACAGCCGCCAGGCTGAACGAGAGGACGGTGGTCTTCATGGAATCAGGTCTGAGAGTTGCTGGAAGAACCGCGTGAGGTTTCGCGGGATTGAAATTCTTGATCGGTGAACGCGGTCACGGCCAAAGCGTGGATCTGCGTGGGGAACAGACCGCGCAGCGCATCATACACCATGCGGTGCCGCGCAACGCGGGTGTGGCCCGTAAAGCGCTCGCTGACGATGGTCACGTCATAGTGGCCACCGCCGGATGCCGCACCGGCATGGCCGGCATGCAACGCGCTGTCATCACGCACGACCAGGTGGCTTGGAGCAAGCGCTTCACGCAGAATCGCCTCGATAGTGGCGGGATCAGCTGCCATTTGTGTTCCTCAGGGATTCTTGGAGCGAGGCCCGGAGGCCCGGGCCCCGACAATGTTCGCGCAGGCCTCAGTCCTGCGTGTTTTCCTGCATATGGCGCGACAACCAGACGCTCTGCGCGATGATGAAGACAAGCATCAGCCCCATGCTGCCGAACAGCTTGAAGTTCACCCAGGTGTCCGTGGAGAACTGGAAGGCCACATACAGGTTCAGCAGCCCCATGGCCGCGAAGAAGCCGGCCCATGCCGCGTTCAGGCGTCCCCATACCGCATCGGGCAGCGTGACCTGCTTTTCCATCATGGCGCGGATCAGGTTCTTGCGCCAGCCGATCACCGAGCCGATCAGCGCCGCGGCGAAGAGCCAGTACAGCACGGTCGGCTTCCACTTGATGAAGGTCTCGTTGTGCAGCACCAGGGTGGCGCCGCCGAACACGCCGATGATCAGCAGGCTCACCCACTGCATCGGTTCGACCTTGCGGTGGCGCAGCCACACCCAGCCGATCTGCAGGATCGTGGCGCCGATGGCCACTGCCGTGGCGGTGTAGATGCCGGCCAGCTTGAAGGCGGCAAAGAAAAGGATGACCGGGAACAGGTCGAACAGGAATTTCATGCAGGAATAACTTGGGTTGGCGGGCCCGGCTCCGCGCCCGGCCCGCGGGCCGGCAGCGCGGCCGGGCGCGTGTGCGTCAGCCGTCGCGCTCAGCCGGGTCGCGATCGTCGAATTTTAACGCAGCCGAGTTGATGCAATAGCGAAGCCCGGTCGGTGCGGGGCCATCTTCGAATACGTGGCCGAGATGGCTGCCGCATTCCTTGCAGCGGACCTCGACGCGTACCATGCCGTGCGTGTGGTCGGTGTGCTCCGAGATCACCTCGCCGTTGATCGGCCGGAAGTAGCTGGGCCAGCCGCAGCCGGCGTCGAACTTGGTGGCCGATTCGAACAGCGGAGTGCCGCAGCCTACGCACTTGAAGATGCCGCTGTCCCAGTGGTCCCAGTAGCGGCCCGTGAACGGGCGTTCGGTCGCGGCCTCGCGCGTGACACGGTATTCGATGTCGGAAAGTTGCTGGCGCCACTCGGCGTCGGTCTTGCTTGTGGTCATGCTGGATCCTTTCGGTAGGGGGCTGGCGTGTCATGCCGGCCTCACGCATTGGTCGCGGCCGTGGTTCGAACCTTACACCAGCGCGGGAAGGCGTGCCGGGCGGCGTCCGGGCGACATCACGACGAACAGCTCACCTCGATTCCGGACGCCCAGTCGGGCGGCAGCGCCGCGTAGGCTTCCGACTCCGGCTGTTCGTCGAAGGGACGCGACAGCACGGCGAGCAGCCGGTCCACTTCGCTGAAGTCCTTTTCCCGCGCGCGGCGGATGGCGGTTTCGGCAAGATGGTTGCGCAGCACATACTTGGGGTTGACTGCCAGCATGGCGGCGCGCCGGGCGCTGTCGTCGGACTGCTCCGCCCGCAGCCTGGCCCGGTAACCCTCCGCCCAGGCGTCCCAGGCGGCACGGTCGAGGAACAGGTCGCGCACCGGGGTGTCGCTGGCGCCGTCCAAAGAGGAGATGTGGGCGAGGTTGCGCCAGAACAAGGTGTAGTCCACGCGCTGCGCGTGCAGCAGCTGGAACAGGCTGGTCATCAGCGGCTCGTCTTCGTTGTCGCCGCCGGCCGGCATGCGCAGGCCAAGCTTGGCCCGGTAGTGGCGGAAGAATTCGCTCGCGTAACGGTCTCGGAACGGGTCCAGCGCTGCGCGCGCCTGCGTCACGGCGTCTTCGCGCGCGGTGTCATCGGCGCCCGGCTCCAGCCACAAGGGCAGCAGCGCCTGCGCCAGGCAATGCAGGTTCCAGAACGCGACCTGCGGCTGCTGACTGTACGCATAGCGGCCCTGCGTGTCCGAATGGTTGCAGATGTGGTTGGCGTCGAACGCGTCGAGGAAGCCGAACGGGCCGTAATCGATGGTCAGGCCGAGGATCGACATATTGTCGGTATTCATCACGCCGTGGCAAAAGCCGATCGCCTGCCAGTGCGCCACCATGTCGGCCGTGCGCAGCGAGACCTCTCGCAGCAGGGCCTGGTAGGGCTGGGCGGACTCGCGGCAGGCCGGCATGAAGTTGTCGATGACGAAATCGGCCAGCTGGCGCAGCGCGGCAACGTCCTCGTGTGCGGCAAAGTGTTCGAAGTGCCCGAAGCGGATGAACGTGGGCGCAAGCCGCGTCACCACCGCGGCGGTCTCGATGGTTTCGCGCCGCACCGGCGCGTCGGAGCCGACGATGCTCAGTGCGCGCGTGGTCGGCACGCCAAGTGCCGCCATGGCTTCGGAACACAGGTACTCGCGGATCGATGAGCGCAGCACCGCGCGGCCGTCGGCCATGCGCGAATAGGGCGTGAGTCCGGCACCCTTGAGCTGGATCTCCCACGGGCCGGTATCGGTCTGCGCCTGCGCGAGGCGGATTGCCCGGCCATCGCCAAGCTGTCCCGCCCACACGCCGAACTGATGTCCCGAGTAGACAGTGGCCAGCGGGTCGGCCCATTCGGGAATGCTGTTGCCGACAAACGCTTCAATGAAGTCCGGCTGCGCCGGGGCCTCGGCCGGCATGCCCAGCAGGGCAGCGGCGGCCGGCGCGATGCTGACCAGGTAGGGCGAGGGCAGCGGCGTGGGGCGCAGCTTCGTGAAGAAGCGCTCGCCGAGGCCGGCAAATCCGGGTTCGGTCTGGAATGGCGCGCGGAACGTCGCACCGTTGCCGGAGACATCGCGTTGGACGGAAGGTTGATTGACGGTATCGGACATTGTCTGGGGGCGGGCCGCGCGGCGACGGATTCAGGCACGGATAGGGTAAACGCCGCGTGTGGGCAGTGCAGCGCCGGCATGCCGAATTTCCCGGAAGTGCGCTTGCGTGCTAGGGAAAACGACATGTTGAGGCGCAACATGGCTCGCAGTATTGTACTTCCACATCCGGACCGGGCCCTCCAGGCTGCCTTATCACACGCAATGTTCTTCCCATTGATTGCGTCGATGAATCCGGTGCATGAAGGGCAGTGCACAACGGAATCCCGTTGACGTTGATCCAAGGTGTGGGAACAATCGCCAAAAAATAGAACGATTGTTCGTTTTCAGACGGAAATCCCCAAAAAATTCAGGAGACTGTTTCATGGCATTGATGGGTCAAATGATGAGCGCGCCGCTGCTCATTTCCTCGATCATCAAGCACGCTGCCCGCTACTACGGTGGCACCGAAATCGTCTCGCGACGCACCGAAGGCGACCTTCACCGCTATACCTATCGCGACTGCGAGCTGCGCGCCCGCAAGCTGGCCCAGGCGCTGGGCGCGCTCGGGGTGAAACAGGGCGACCGCGTCGGCACCCTGGCCTGGAATGGCTATCGCCACCTTGAGATCTACTACGGCGTGTCCGGCATGGGCGCGGTCTGCCACACGATCAATCCGCGCCTGTTTCCGGAGCAGATCGCCTATATCGTCAACCATGCCGAAGACGGCTACGTCTTCTTCGACCTGACCTTCCTGCCGCTGGTGGAAGGCTTGGCGCCGCATTGCCCGAACGTGAAGGGCTGGGTGCTGATGAGCGACCGCGCCCATATGCCGGCCGAGACCAAGGTCCCGCTTCTTTGCTACGAAGAACTGATCGACGCCCAGGACGGCAACTACGAATGGCCGCAGTTCGACGAGGGCCTCGCGTCGAGCCTGTGCTACACGTCCGGCACGACGGGCAACCCGAAGGGCGCCTTGTACTCGCATCGCTCCACCGTTCTGCATTCCTATGCTTCGGCGTTGCCGGATGCACTGGGCTGCTCGGCGCGTGACGTGATCCTGCCAGTGGTCCCGATGTTCCACGTCAACGCCTGGGGCCTGCCATATTCGGTGCCGCTGGTCGGTGCGAAGCTCGTGTTGCCGGGCCCCAAGCTGGATGGCGCTTCCCTGTACGAGTTGTTCGAGCAGGAAAAGGTGACCTTCTCCGCCGGCGTACCTACGGTATGGCTGGGCCTGCTGCAGCATGTGCAGGCCAACAACCTGAAGTTCTCCACCTTCCGCCGTACCGTGATCGGCGGGTCGGCGGTGCCACCGGCAATGATCCGCGCGCTGCGGGCCCTGGATGTCGAAGTCATCCACGGCTGGGGCATGACCGAGATGTCGCCGCTGGGCACCACCTGCAAGCTGCTGGCCAAGCACGAGGCGCTGTCCGAGGAGGCGTGCCAGAAGGTCCTTGAGAAGCAGGGCCGCGTGCTGTTTGGCGTGGATATGAAGATTGTCGATGGCGACGGCCAGGAGCTGCCCTGGGACGGCAAGGCCTTCGGCGACCTGTTGGTGCGCGGTCCCTGGATCATCGAGCGCTATTTCCGCAATGACGCCAACCCGCTCGTCGACGGCTGGTTCCCGACCGGAGACGTGGCCACGATCGATCCCGACGGCTACATGCAGATCACCGACCGCAGCAAGGACGTGATCAAGTCCGGCGGCGAGTGGATTTCGTCGATCGATATCGAGAACGTGGCCGCGGCCCATCCGGCCGTGCACATGGCTGCCTGCATTTCCGTGTACCACCCGAAGTGGGACGAGCGCCCGCTGCTCGTGGTGGTGAAGAAGCCCAATGCCGAAGTCAGCAAGGAGGAACTGCTGAAGTTCTTCGAAGGCAAGGTCGCCAAGTGGTGGATTCCGGACGACGTGGCCTTCGTCAGTGAAATCCCGCTGACCGCCACCGGCAAGATGCAGAAGCTCAAGCTGCGCGAGCAGTTCAAGGACTACCGCCTGCCGACAGCCTGAGGCGGGAATGGGCATCCGCCACGCCGTGCCAGCTTGCGGCACGGCGACGGCGGGGCAGCCGGCGGGATGCGTGCAGAGCGCTCGAGGATTCGCCCGGCAAGCCGCAATCGATGACAAGCCAACGACAAGAGTGAAGGAGACAGGTATGACCAAAATGCGTCCGCTGGTGGCCGGCGTGGCCGCGTTCGCGGCACTGGGTTCTGCGCTGGTTTCGGGCACGGCACTCGCGGATACGGTGAAGATCGCCTTCATCGATCCGCTCTCGGGGCTCATGGCCCCCGTTGGACAGAACCAGCTCAAGAGCTGGCAGTATGTGGCCGAGGTGGCCAACCAGAAGGGGTGGGGCGGTGCCCACAAGTTCGAGGTGGTGGGCTTCGACAACAAGCTGTCGCCGCAGGAGAGCCTGACCATCCTGAAGCAAGTGGCCGACCAGGGCATCCGCTACATCGTGCAGGGCAACGGCTCGTCGGTGGGCATGGCGCTGGAAGACGCAGTGGCCAAGCACAATGAGCGCAATCCGGGCAAGGAAATCGTCTACCTGAACTACGCCGCGGTGGACCCGGACATGACCAACAGCAAGTGCAACTACTGGCATTTCCGGCTCGACGCCAATTCCGACATGAAGATGGAGGCCCTGACCACGTACCTGGCCAAGGACCCCAACGTCAAGAAGGTCTACCTGATCAACCAGAACTACTCGTTCGGCCACCAGGTGGCGCGCGCAGCGAAGGACTACCTGAAGCGCAAGCGTCCCGACATCCAGATCGTCGGCGAGGACCTGCACCCGCTCGCCCAGGTGAAGGACTTCGCGCCGTACGCGGCCAAGATCAAGGCCTCCGGCGCCGATACCGTGATCACGGGCAACTGGGGCAGCGACCTCGCGCTGCTGATCAAGGCGGGCAAGGATGCCGGCCTGACCACCAACTACTACACGTACTACGCCGGCACCACCGGCGTGCCGACGGCCATGGGCTCCGCCGGCGCCGAGCACGTCAAGTACGTCGGCTACTACAACCCGAACAACGAGGGCTTCAAGGGCGCCGACATCATCGAGGGCTACAAGAAGAAGTACAACGACGACTTCTACGTGATGGCCGCCTACACCGGCGTGGCCATGCTGGCCAAGGCCGTCAAGACCACCAACTCCACCGATCCGGTCAAGGTCGCCAAGGCCATGGAGGGCATCAAGGTGGACAGCATGAACGGCCCGGTCGAGATGCGCAACACCGACCACCAGGCCCAGCAGTCGCTGGTGGTGGCCACCTGGACCAAGGTCAACGGCAAGGACGTCAAGTACGACCAGGAGAACACCGGCTACGGCTGGAAGACCAATGCGCTGATGGACCAGTACGTCGCGGCGCAACCGACTTCCTGCCAGATGAAGCGGCCGGGCTGATCCTGCCCATGGCGGGCCGGCCGGCAGCATAAAAAGCCGGCCGCCCGATCCTGCATACTTTCGGTCGAAACCGGGGAGCGTCCGCGCACCGCATGGGCGCGGCAGGATGGCGCTCACCCTTGTCAAACCGGATGGCTGCGCCGCCGCGCAGCCGGATTGAAGGATAAGTTGTGGAATTCTTCGTCATCTCCCTGTTGAACGGCATCAGCTACGGGCTGCTGTTGTTCATGCTCTCTTCAGGCCTCACCCTGATCTTCAGCATGATGGGCGTGCTCAATTTCGCGCACGCCAGCTTCTACATGCTCGGGGCCTACTTCGCCTATACCGTCGCCAGCAAGATCGGGTTCTGGCCCGCGCTGATCCTGGCGCCGCTGCTGGTGGCATGTGCCGGCGCGCTGGTGGAACGCTTCGGCCTGCGCACCGTGCACAAGTACGGACACGTGGCCGAGCTGCTGTTCACGTTCGGGCTGGCCTACCTGATCGAGGAAGGCGTCAAGCTCGTGTGGGGCCTGGCCGCCGTGCCATACCGCATCCCGGCCGAACTCGACGGGCCGCTGTTTACGGTGTTCACGTCGTCGTTCCCCAAGTACCGCGCCTTCATGATGCTGGTCTCGCTGGGCATGCTGGTGGCGATCTATCTCGTGCTGACGCGCACGCGCATCGGCCTGGTGATCCAGGCCGCGCTGACGCACCCGGAGATGGTCGAGGCGCTCGGCCACAACGTGCCGCGCGTGTTCATGATGGTGTTCGGCGGCGGCGCCGCGCTGGCGGGCTTGGCGGGCGTCATCGGCGGCAACGCCTTTGTCACCGAGCCGTCGATGGCGGCGGCGGTCGGCTCGATCGTCTTCGTGGTGGCGGTGGTGGGCGGCATGGGCTCGCTGGTGGGAGCGTTTATCGCGTCCATCCTGATCGGCGTGCTGCAAACCTTCGCGGTGACCATCGATGCCTCGCTGGCCGGCCTGTTCAACAGCATTGGCCTGGCCGTGAGCGACACCACGCCGTTCTATTCGCTGTGGAAGCTCACCGTGGCCCAGGTGGCGCCGGTGCTGCCGTACCTGCTGCTGGTGCTGATGCTGATCTTCCGGCCGCGCGGCCTGATGGGAACCCGGGAGAGCTGAGCCATGAGAATCGAAACGACGATGGAACCACGCCGTGAAGCGGTCGTAACCGGCCGTACCGTGCACTACAAGCCGCTGAACCTCGCGCGCTGGCTGATCTGGAGCCTGACCGTGCTGGTGATGCTGGTGCTGCCGCTGATCTTCAGTGGCGGGTTCGCGATCACGCTGATGTCGCAGATGGGCATCATGATCATCTTCGCGCTGTCGTACAACATGCTGCTCGGGCAGACCGGCATGCTGTCGTTCGGTCATGCGGTGTACTCGGGGCTGGGTGCCTTCATTGCCGTGCATGTACTCAATATGGCGGGCGCGGGCAAGGTCTGGCTGCCGGTGTCGATGCTGCCGCTGGTGGGCGGCATGGCCGGCGCCTTCTTCGGCGTGCTGTTCGGCTATGTGACCACCAAGAAGTCGGGCACCACCTTCGCCATGATCACCATGGGCATCGGCGAGATGGTGTTCGCCAGCTCGCTGATGTTCCCGGAGTTCTTCGGCGGCGAAGGCGGCATCTCGACCAACCGCGTGGTGGGCGACCCGTTCCTCGGCATCACCTTCGGTCCGGGGCGCCAGGTGTACTACCTGATCGCCGCATGGTGCCTGGTGTCGATGGTGGCCATGTACGCATGGACGCAGACGCCGCTCGGCCGCATCGCCAATGCGGTGCGCGACAACCCGGAGCGCGTCGAGTTCATCGGCTACAACACGCAGCGCGTGCGTTATCTGGTGCTGATCCTGTCGGCATTCTTCGCAGGCATCTCCGGTGCGCTGTCGGCGATCAATTTCGAGATCGTCTCGGCCGAGAACGTCAGCGCGGTGCGCTCCGGCGGCGTGTTGCTGGCGGCGTTCATCGGCGGTGCGGGTGTGTTCTTCGGGCCTGTCATTGGCGCGGTGGTTTTCATGCTGTTTGCCGTGGCACTGTCGGACCTGACCAAGGCGTGGCTGCTGTACCTGGGCCTGTTCTTCGTGCTGATGGTGATGTTCGTGCCGGGCGGCATTGCCAGCCTGCTGCTGATGCAGATGCCGCTGGTGGCGAAAGGCAAGTTCAGGCAGATGCTGCCGTCCTACGGGCGTGCGGCGGCGGCGGGCGTAGTGCTGCTGGCGGCCATGATCCTGACCGTGGAACTGGTCTACAAGGTCCAGGTGGACAGCGCCAACGGTACCGACATGTCGCTGTTCGGCATCGGCTTCGATGCGGGCACGCCGGTGCCGTGGGCAGTCGCGGCCGTGCTGTGGGTGGCGGGGCTGCTGGCCTGGCGCATGGCGGCAGCGCGCGTGCGCGCCGCATGGGACAAGGTGCAAGGGGAAATCGCGGGAGGCAGGGCATGACAGCGGCACTGGAACTGACCGATGTACGCAAGAAGTTCGGCCAGACGGAAATCATCCGCGGCGTGAACCTGACCATTGGCAAGGGCGAGCGCCACGCGCTGATCGGGCCCAACGGCGCGGGCAAGTCGACAACGTTCAACCTGATCTCGGGACGGTTTGCGCCGACCACCGGCTCGGTGCGCCTGAACGGACAGGAAATCGGCGGGCTGCAGCCGTTTGCCATCAACCGCATGGGGCTGTCGCGCAGCTTCCAGATCACCAATATCTTCCACCGCCTGTCGGTATTCGAGAACCTGCGCTGCGCGGTGCTGTGGTCGCTCGGGTACAAGTACTCGTTCTGGCACCGCCTGTCGGCGCTGCGCGACGCGCGCGAGCGCGCCGAGGAGGTGCTGGAACTGATCGGCATGCAGCATCGGCGCGACTCGCAGGCCGGGCTGCTGACGTACGCGGAGCAGCGTGCGCTGGAAATCGGCATCACCATCGCCGGCGGCGCCGACGTGATCCTGCTCGACGAGCCCACGGCTGGCATGAGCCGCTCGGAATCGGACCACGCGGTCGAGCTGATCCGCAAGGTCACCGCGGGCAAGACGCTGGTGATGGTCGAGCACGACATGAGCGTGGTGTTCGGGCTGGCCGACCGCATCTCGGTGCTGGTCTACGGCGAGGTGATCGCCACCGATACGCCGCAGGCCATCCGCAACAACCGCAAGGTCAAGGAGGCTTACCTGGGTACCACGCTGGACGAAGGTGCCACGGAAGGCGCCACCGAAGGAGCGCACTGATGGCAAAGCGCATGCTGGACGTAACCGGGCTGCACGCCTACTACGGCAAGAGCCACATCCTCCACGGCGTGGACGCGCATATCGACGAAGGCGAGATCGTCGCGCTGCTCGGGCGCAACGGCGTGGGGCGCTCGACCATGGCCAAGGCCATCCTCGGCATGGTCAAGGCGGAGGGATCGGTGCGCTTTCGCGACGAGGAGATCCTGGGGCGCCGCACCTTCGAGATTGCCCACCTCGGCATCGGCTATGTGCCGGAGAACCGCGATATCTTCCCGACGCTGACGGTGCGCCAGAACCTGTTGCTCGGCGAGAAGCGCAATCCGCGCCAAGCGACGCCACGCTGGTCCATGAACGACATGTTCAAGATGTTCCCGCGCCTGAAGGAGCGCGAGAACACCGCGGCGGGCGTATTGTCAGGCGGCGAGCAGCAGATGCTGACGCTGTGCCGCACGCTGATGGGCGACCCCGACCTGATCCTGATCGACGAGCCGACCGAGGGCCTCGCGCCGATGATCGTGACGCTGGTGGGCGACTACCTCAAGACGCTGAAGGAGCGCGGCGTATCGGTGCTGCTGATCGAGCAGAAGCTGGCCATTGCCCTGGATATCTCGCAGCGGGTGTACGTGATGGGCCACGGGCACATCGTGTTCGAGGGCACGCCGAACGAGTTGAAGGCGAATGCGCAGGTGCGCAAGGAGTGGCTGGAGGTATAGCTGTGCCGGCGCGGCCGAGGCCGGTCGCGCCAGGCTTCACGCATGCACCGTCTGCTTGTCGGCGTGCACTGCGCGCTTTGGCAATTCGAACGGCATATCCTCATAGTCGATCAGGCGCGTCTTCCTGACGATGCGGTAACCGAGCCACAGCGCCAGGAACACCGGTACGCCGATATAGGTGGCGATGATCTCGGGCCAGCGGTTCGGAATATCCGCAAAGGCCTGATAGTTCTGTCCGGCCACGATGACGAGGCAAAGCACCCCGGCGAAGACGGGCCCGAACGGATACAGCGGCGAACGGTAGGCCAGCGCGTTGACGTCATAGCCCTGGTAGACCAGCCCGCGGCGGAAGCGATAGTGGCTGACGGCGATGCCGAACCAGGCGAAGAAGCCGGTCATTGCGGAGGTGTTCAGCAGCCACAGATACACGGCCTTGTCGCCAAACAGCGAGCTGAAGAAGCACAGCGCGCCGATGGCGGTGGTGACCAGCAGCGCATTGAACGGCACGCCGCTCACGGTCAGCTTGCCGAGCCAGCGCGGCGCGCGGCCGCTGACGGCAAGGCCATAGAGAATGCGCGTGGAGACATACATGCTCGACGTGCCGGCCGACAGCAGGGCGGTCAGCACCACCGCATTCATCAGGCCCGCGGCAAAGGCCAGCCCGGCGTGGCGGAACACCAGCGCGAACGGGCTCACGCCGACGTCGGTGACATCATTGCGCAGCAGGTTCGGGTCCGTATAGGGAATCAGCACGCCGATGATCAGGATGGCGATCACATAGAACAGCAGGATGCGCCAGAAGGTCTGGCGGATCGCGCGCGGGATGGTCTGCGCGGGATTCTCTGCCTCGCCTGCTGCCACACCGACGGTTTCGGTGCCCTGGAACGAGAAGCCCGCGATCATCGCCACGCCGATCATGGCCGGTATGCCGCCTACGAACGGCGCGTCGCCGATGGTGAAGTTGTGCCAGCCGGATTGCGGCCCGTCTTTCATGATGCCGAAGATCATCAGCAGGCCCACGCCCAGGAACACGATGACCGTGATCACCTTGATCAGCGCGAACCAGTACTCGGCCTCGCCGAAGCCGCGCACCGAAAACGCGTTGAGCGCGAACATCAGCAGCAGGAAACCCGCGCTCCACGCCACGCCAGGCATGCCGGGAAACCAGTACTGCATCACGAGCTGCGCCGCCGTGAGTTCGACGGCAATGGTCACGGCCAGGCTGAACCAGTAGTTCCAGCCAAGCGCAAAGCCGAAGCCTTCGTCGACATAGAGCGCACTGTAGGTAACGAAGGAGCCGGCCACGGGCATGTGGACGGCCAGTTCGCCCAGGCTGGTCATCAGGCAGTACACCATGAAACCGAGCAGCGCATACATCAGCAGGGCGCCGCCAGGACCGGCCTGCGCGATCGATGCGCCCGAGGCGACGAACAGCCCCGTGCCGACGGCGCCGCCGATGGCGATCATGGTGAGATGGCGCGCCTTGAGCTTGCGCTGGAGGTCGTCATGTTCGACGACCGGATGCTGGTGCGGTTGAGGGTGGGAGTGGGAAGACATCAGGGTCGCTGGAACTTCGCCTGCCCGGGCCTCTTCTGGAGATCCGGGGCCGAAAAATGAAAAGCCGGGAGTCTAACCTGTCTTTTTTGGAGAATCGCCCGCCGAGCTCAAATTAAGTCGCATACTGGCCTTGATCCGCAGCGTTGACTTCGCGAAAGTGCGGTGGCCGCCATGGGTTATTCCGCAAATGCTTGGCTGGACAAGGGTTTTCTCCGGGCATGGGACGGTGGACCCATGCATGCGGCGAAGGGCGGGAATAAAGGGCGCGCATGATGGCCAAATAGCCGAAAAATTAAAATTGAACGACCGTGCTATTTTGTGTATGCTGTGTTTCGCCCGTCGGCTGAAATGCTTGTCAGGCGAGGGAATGCGGAGGGTTTACCCTTTCATCGCGGTTTCGGCCGCGGATCGTGGAACGGTCGAAACAGGCCGGCAATGCAGCAAAGAACCATATTCGAGAATTCGAATCCCGAGACAACCCAAGACACCAAAGGAACCAGCATGACAGCGCAGTATCAGGTTCAGGACGGCGTAGCCGTCATCACGCTCGACAATCCTCCTGTCAACGGCCTGGGTCACGGCACCCGGCTTGGCATCGTCGATGGCATGACCCGTGCGCTGGACGATGCGGCCGTCAAGGCCATCGTCATTACCGGCGCCGGCAAGGCATTCTCGGGCGGTGCCGATATCCGTGAATTCAACACGCCCAAGGCCACGCAGGAACCGACGCTGCATTCGGTGATCCGCGTGATCGAGGGTTCGTCGAAGCCGGTGGTGGCCGCGGTCCATTCGGTGGCAATGGGCGGCGGCCTGGAACTGGCCCTGGGCTGCAACTACCGCGTGGCCGCGAAGGGTGCGCAGATCGCGCTGCCGGAAGTGAAGCTGGGCCTGCTGCCCGGCGCCGGCGGCACGCAGCGCCTGCCGCGCGTGATCGGCCTGGAAGCGGCCGCGAACATGATCGTCTCGGGCACCGCCGTGCCGTCCGAGAAGTTTGCCGGCACCAAGCTGTTCGACGAGATCGTCGATGGCGACGTGCTGCCCGCAGCGGTCAAGTTCGCCCAGAGCGTTGCCACGGCGCCCGGCCCGTATCCGAAGGTGCGCGACCTGAAGGTCCGCCACGAGAACCCGGAAGGCTTCCTCGGCTTCGCCAGGAACACCGTGGCCGCCATGGCCAAGAACTTCCCGGCGCCGCTGAAGTGCCTGGAAGCCGTGGCTGGTTCGCTCAAGCCGTTCGAGCAGGGCCTGAAGGAAGAGCGCGATGGCTTCCTGTACCTGGTGACGACGCCGGAATCGCGCGCACTGCGCCATGCGTTCTTCGGCGAGCGCGCCGCCAGCAAGATCCCCGACGTGCCGTCGGACACGCCGGTCCGCAAGATCGAAAAGATCGCCGTGATCGGCGCCGGCACCATGGGTGGCGGCATCAGCATGAACTTCCTGAACGCCGGCATTCCGGTCACGATCCTGGAAACCAAGCAGGAAGCGCTGGACCGCGGCGTGGGCATCATCCGCAAGAACTACGAGAACAGCGCCAAGAAGGGCAAGCTGACGCAGGAGAAGGTCGAGCAGCGCATGGGCCTGCTGTCGACCACGCTGTCCTATGACGACATCAAGGACGCCGACCTCGTCATCGAGGCCGTGTTCGAAGAGATGGGCGTCAAGGAAATCGTCTTCAAGAAGCTGGACGAAGTGATGAAGCAGGGCGCGATCCTGGCGTCGAACACCTCGACGCTCGACGTGGACAAGATCGCCTCGTTCACCACGCGTCCGCAGGACGTGGTCGGCATGCACTTCTTCAGCCCGGCCAACGTGATGAAGCTGCTCGAAGTCGTGCGCGGCGCCAAGACCGGCAAGGACGTGCTGGCCACTGTGATGGCGATCGGCAAGAAGATCAAGAAGACCGCCGTGGTGTCGGGCGTGTGCGACGGCTTCATCGGCAACCGTATGATCGAGCAGTACAGCCGCCAGGCCGGCTACCTGCTCGACGAAGGCGCGCTGCCGGAACAGGTGGACAAGGCCATCGAGAAGTTCGGTTTCGCCATGGGCCCGTTCCGCATGGGCGACCTGGCCGGCAACGACATCGGCTGGGCCATCCGCAAGCGCCGCGCTGTGGACAAGCCGGACATCCAGTACTCGAAGACCGCCGACCTGCTGTGCGAAATGGGCCGCTATGGCCAGAAGACCGGCGCCGGCTGGTACGACTACAAGGCGGGCGACCGCAAGCCGTACCCGAACCCGCAGGTCAACGACATGATCGTGCAGCATTCGAAGGACCTGGGCATCACGCGCCGCAAGATTTCCGACGAGGAAATCGTCGAGCGCCTGGTGTTCGCGCTGGTCAACGAAGGCGCGAAGATCCTGGAAGAAGGCATCGCGTCGAAGGCCTCGGATATCGACATGGTGTATCTGACCGGCTACGGCTTCCCGCTGTTCCGCGGCGGCCCGATGCTGTACGCCGACCAGGTTGGCCTCTACAACGTGGCACTGGCCATGAAGAAGTACGCCAAGGGCTACCACGGCGAGGCCTGGCAAGTGGCACCGCTGCTGCAGAAGCTGGCGGACGAAGGCAAGGGCTTCAACGACTGAGGCCCGGGCCGCAGCAAGGCTGACGGAGGCGAAAATGAGACCCGGTCCGGATGATTGCCTGCTGGTGATCGATGTGCAGAACGACTTCATGCCCGGCGGCGCGCTTGCCGTGCCGCATGGCGACGAGGTCGTGCCTGTGATCAACCGGCTGGCGCGTGAGTTTGCGCACGTGGTGCTGACGCAGGACTGGCACCCGGCGGACCATGTCTCGTTCGCCGCCAACCATGCCGGCGCCGAGCCGTTCCAGATGCTCGCGCTGCCGTACGGCCAGCAGGTGCTGTGGCCGGTCCACTGCGTGCAGGACACACCGGGTGCGGCCTTCCATGCCGGGCTCGACGTGCCCCATGCCAGGCTGGTGATCCGCAAGGGCCACCACACCGGCGTGGACAGCTACTCCGCCTTCCTGGAGGCGGACCGCAGCACGCGCACCGGACTGGCGGGCTACCTGCGCGAGCACGGCGTGAAGCGCGTGTTCCTGGCCGGGCTGGCGACCGACTACTGCGTGGCGTGGAGCGCGCTCGACGCGCGCGCCGCGGGTTTCGAAGCCGTGCTGATCGAGGATGCCTGCCGCGCTATCGACCTGAACGGGTCGCTGGCGCAAGCGTGGAAGGACCTCGCCGCTGCCGGCGTGAAGCGCATCCAGTCGGCCGAACTGCTGCAAGCCAGAGGCTGAACCGAACCAACCGAACTGAAAGACACCAAGATTCCGAGGAGCAAGACATGAACGAGGCAGTCATCGTATCCACCGCCCGCACCGGGCTGGCCAAGAGCTGGAAGGGCGCGTTCAACATGACCCATGGCGCGACGCTGGGCGGCCATGCCGTCGAGCACGCCATCGCGCGCGCCAGGATCGAAGCCGGCGAAGTGGAAGACGTGCTGATGGGCTGCGCCAACCCCGAAGGCGCCACCGGCTCCAACATCGCGCGCCAGATCGCACTGCGCGCCGGCTGCCCGGTCACCGTGCCGGGTGCGACCGTGAACCGCTTCTGCTCGTCCGGCCTGCAGACCATCGCCATGGCCGCGCAGCGCGTGATCGCCGATGAAGGCGACATCTTCGTGGCCGGCGGCGTGGAGAGCATCTCCTGCGTGCAGCAGGAAATGAACCGCCACATGATCGCAGATCCGTGGCTGGTCAAGAACAAGCCGGAAATCTACTGGAACATGCTTCAGACCGCCGAGAACGTGGCCAAGCGCTACAACATCTCGAAGGATCGCCAGGACGAATACGGCGTGCGCAGCCAGCAACGCGCCGCCGCCGCCCAGGAAGCCGGCAAGTTCAAGGACGAGATCGTGCCGATCACCGTGCTCGCGGGCGTGGCCGACAAGTCCACGGGCCAGCTGGTCACGAAGGAAGTGACCCTGGACCGCGACGAAGGCATCCGCGGTGACACCACGCTGGAAGCCGTGTCGAAGATCCGCACCGCAGTGCCGGGTGGCGTGGTCACCGCCGGCAATGCATCGCAATTCTCGGACGGCGCCTCGGCAGCCGTGGTGATGAATGCGCGCGTCGCCGCCGCCAAGGGCCTGCAGCCGCTGGGCGTGTTCCGCGGCTTTGCCGTGGCCGGTTGCGAGCCCGATGAAATGGGCATCGGCCCGGTGTTCGCGGTGCCCAAGCTGCTGAAGAAGGCCGGCCTGAAGGTCGATGACATCGGCCTGTGGGAACTGAACGAAGCCTTCGCCGTGCAGGTGCTGTATTGCGCCGACAAGCTGGGCATCCCGATGGATCGCCTGAACGTGAACGGTGGCGCGATCGCCGTGGGCCACCCGTACGGCGTGTCGGGCGCCCGCCTGGTCGGCCATGCGCTGATTGAAGGCAAGCGCCGTGGCGTGAAGTACGTGGTGGTTACCATGTGCATCGGCGGCGGCCAGGGCGCGGCAGGTCTGTTCGAAGTGCTGTAACTGCCGACAAAACCGGCACGCTGCCGGTTTGCTCCCCTCTCCCGCTTGCGGGAGAGGGGCAAGGGGTGAGGGCAGGCGGTGGCATACCACCATCCTGTACTTCGTAGTACCGCCCGGCCCTCACCCCAACCCTCTCCCGCAAGCGGGAGAGGGAGCACCCATACGGTGCTTCAATATCCGGTCGGTTTGCACAAGAAGGCAAAGAATTTGCGGTACGCCACGCAGCGCGCCGCATGGAGACACCATGTCGCTGATCCTTTCCCGCCGTGACCTGAATTTCGTCCTGTACGAATGGCTCAAGGCCGAAGAGCTGAGCCATATTCCTCGCTACGCCGACCACTCGCGCGAGACCTTCGACGCGGCGCTGGACACCTGCGAGAAGATCGCCACCGACCTGTTCGCGCCGCACAACAAGAAGAACGACCAGCACGAACCGGAGTTCGACGGCGAGACCGTTACCATCATCCCCGAGGTCAGTACGGCGCTGAAGGCCTTCTGCGAGGCCGGCCTGATGGCCGCCGGGCAGGACTACGAACTGGGCGGCATGCAGCTGCCGGTGCTGGTCGAGAAGGCCGGCTTCGCCTATTTCAAGGCCGCCAACGTCGGCACGAGTTCCTACCCGTTCCTGACCATCGGCAATGCCAATCTGCTGCTGACGCACGGCACGCCCGCGCAGATCGAGACCTTCGTCAAGCCGGAGATGGAAGGCCGTTTCTTCGGCACCATGTGCCTGTCGGAGCCGCAGGCAGGTTCGTCGCTGTCCGACGTGACCACGCGCGCCGAGTATGAAGGCGAATCGACGCTGGGCGCGCAATACCGGCTGCGCGGCAACAAGATGTGGATCTCGGCCGGCGAGCATGAGTTGTCGGAGAACATCGTCCACCTGGTGCTGGCCAAGATTCCGGGACCGGATGGCAAGCTCGTGCCGGGCGTGAAGGGCATCTCGCTGTTCATCGTGCCCAAGTACCTGGTCAATGCCGATGGCTCGCTCGGCGAGCACAACGACGTGGTGCTGGCGGGCCTGAACCACAAGATGGGCTACCGCGGCACAACAAACTGCCTGTTGAACTTCGGCGAGGGCATGAAGTACCAGCCCGGCGGCAAGGCCGGGGCGATCGGCTACCTGGTCGGCGAGGCCGGCAAGGGCCTGGCCTGCATGTTCCACATGATGAACGAGGCCCGCATCGGCGTGGGCCTGGGCGCGGTGACGCTCGGCTACACCGGCTACCTGCACGCGCTCGACTATGCGCGCAACCGTCCGCAGGGCCGCCCGGTCGGCCCCGGCGGCAAGGATCCCGCCAGCCCGCAGGTGAAGCTGGTCGAGCACGCGGATATCCGCCGCATGCTGCTGGCACAGAAGAGCTACGTGGAAGGCGGCCTGGCGCTGAACCTGTATTGCGCGAAGCTCGTCGACGAAGAGCGTGCCGCGGCCAGCGCCGGTGACACGGCCGCGCACGAGCGGCTGTCGCTGCTGCTGGACATCCTGACCCCGATCGCCAAGAGCTGGCCTTCGCAGTGGTGCCTGGAAGCGAACAGCCTGGCCATCCAGGTGCATGGCGGCTACGGCTATACCCGCGAATACAACGTCGAGCAGTTCTACCGCGACAACCGCCTGAACCCGATCCACGAAGGCACGCACGGCATCCAGGGCCTGGACCTGCTGGGCCGCAAGGTGGTGATGAAGGACGGCGCGGCATTCCGGCTGCTGGGCGAGCGCGTGCGGGCTACTTGCGAACGCGCATTGTCGACCGGCGACGCGGCGCTGGCCAGCGAGGCCCGTGCCCTCGGCGCCGCCGCAGCGCGCCTTGCGGACGTCACGAGGGTGCTCTGGAGCGCCGGCGACGCCAACGTGACACTGGCCAACGCCAGCATCTACCTGGAGGCCTTCGGCCACGTGGTGGTGGCCTGGATCTGGCTCGAGCAGGCGCTGGTGGCGCAAGCCGCACTGGCACGCGGCGCCAGCGGCGAGGACGAAGCTTTCTATCGCGGCAAGCTGGCCGCGGCCGCGTACTTTTCGCGTTGGGAGCTGCCGAAGGTTGGCCCGCAACTCGACCTGCTGGCCACGCTGGACCGCACCACGCTGGACATGCAGGACGCCTGGTTCTGACCAGCGCCGCCATTCCCCGAACATCGAGCACCATCAAGGAACCGAACCATGCGTACCATCCAGCAACTGTTTGACCTGAAGGGCCGTACCGCGCTGATCACCGGCGGTTCGCGCGGGCTTGGCCTGCAGATCGCCGAAGCGCTCGGCGAGCAGGGCGCGCGCGTGGTGCTGTCCGCGCGCAAGGCAGACGAACTGCAGGCCGCGCAGGCACACCTGAAAGCGCGCGGCATCGACGCCGACTGGATCGCCGCCGACGGCGCGCAGGAGGCCGATATTGTCCGCCTGGCCGATGAAGCGCTGGCCAGGCTCGGCCATGTCGACATCCTCGTCAACAACGCCGGCGCGACCTGGGGCGCCCCCGCCGAAGACCACCCGGTCGAGGCCTGGGACAAGGTGATGAACCTGAATATCCGCGGCCTGTTCCTGCTGAGCCAGCGCATCGGCAAGCTGTCGATGATTCCGCGGCGCTATGGCCGCATCATCAATGTCGCGTCGATCGCCGGTCTCTCGGGCAACCCGCCGGGGTCGATGGAGACCATTGCCTACAATACCTCGAAGGGCGCCGTGGTCAACTTCACGCGCACGCTGGCGGGCGAGTGGGGCGAGCACAACATCACCGTGAACGCGCTCGCGCCGGGCTTCTTCCCGTCGAAGATGACCAAGGGTTCGCTCGAGCGCATGGGCGTCGATGCCATGTGCGCGGGCGTGCCGCTGCACCGCCTTGGCGATGACGAGGACCTGAAGGGCGCGGCGCTGCTGTTCGCCAGCGATGCCGGCAAGCACATCACCGGCCAGATCCTGGCGGTGGACGGCGGCGTCAGCGCGGTCTGACGGCGATCCGCGCACGGTCCGAGCGATAGTCGGAGTTTGCGGCAATAATGCGGAACCGGTGCCGGCGGCACAGCCTGCCTTCGGCACCGCACCATCCCCCACACCGAATCGCATTGCCATGAACCAGCACACGGGCTCGCTGAGCCATATCCCTTTCCTTGCCGATCTCGGCGTGACTTGCAGCCTGGCGGAAGGCGGACGCAGCGAGATCTCGCTGCCGATCGAGACGCGCCACCAGAACAGCTGGGACATGGCCCACGGCGGCGTGATCATGACGCTGCTCGACGTGGCCATGGCGGTGGCCGGCCGCAGCAGCGATGCCGACGGCCGCGGCGTGGTCACCATCGAGATGAAGAGCAGCTTCATGGCGCCGGGGCGCGGCCGCCTGACCGCGCGCGGCACCACCGTGCATCGCACCACCACCATGGTGTTCTGCGAGGCCGAGATCGTCGACGCCGACGGCAAGACCGTGGCGCGCAGCTCGGGCACGTTCAAGTACATCCGGCGCATGCCGCCCCAGCGTCCGGGTGCCGCCGATACCGGCGCCGACGGCTGAGCGCCGGCGCCACAGGCACAACGGGGCGGCATGGCCGCACCGCAGCTTAGTTTCCACGCAGTTTCCTGCAGTTTTCCAACTCCCATTGGAAGGAACCGATCATGTCCAACACATTCAAGCGCATCGTCCTGGCCTCGCGTCCCGAAGGCGCGGTGACACCTGCCAACTTCCGGCTGGAAGAAGTGCCCGTGCCGCAGATTGCCGACGGCCAGGTGCTGGTGCGCAACCACTACCTGTCGCTGGACCCGTATATGCGCGGCCGCATGAACGACAGCAAGTCCTACGCCGTGCCGCAGCCGCTCAACGAGGTGATGATCGGCGGCACGGTTGGCGAAGTCGTGGCCAGCAAGAACGCAAAGTACAAGGTTGGCGACAAGGTCGTCGGCATGTTCGGCTGGCAGGAAATGGGGGTAAGCGACGGCACCGGCCTGCAGCCGGTGGACACCACGCATATTCCGCTGTCGGCCTACCTCGGTTCGGTCGGCATGCCAGGCGTGACGGCGTGGTACGGGCTGAACAAGATCATCCAGCCCAAGGCGGGCAGGACCGTGGTGGTCAGCGCCGCGTCGGGCGCGGTCGGCAGCGTGGTCGGGCAGCTGGCCAAGCTGGCTGGCTGCCGTGCGGTCGGCTTTGCGGGCGGCCAGGACAAGTGCGACTACGTGGTCAACGAACTCGGCTTCGACGCGTGCATCGACTACAAGGCGGCCAAGGATGCCAAGGAGCTCTACACCATGCTCAAGGCTGCCACGCCCGATGGCATTGATGGCTACTTCGAGAACGTGGGCGGCGATATCCTCGACGCTGTGCTGATGCGCATGAATGCGTTCGGCCGCATTGCCATGTGCGGCATGATCGCGGGCTACGACGGCCAGCCGCTGCCGCTGAAGAACCCGCAACTGATCCTGGTGTCGCGCCTGACCATCGAAGGCTTCATCGTGTCCGAGCATATGGATGTGTGGCCGCAGGCGCTGAAGGAACTGGGCACCGCTGTCGCGCAGGGCAAGATCAAGTTCCGCGAGTCCGTCGCGCAGGGCCTGGAAAGCGCGCCGGAAGCCTTTATGGGCCTGCTCAAGGGCAAGAACTTTGGCAAGCAGCTGGTGAAGCTGGTGTAAGCGGCAAAGGTGCTGCCGGCCCTGGGCGGCCGGCGGGACTGCAGGGAATGACAACCACAGGAGACAGCCATGAACGCACCGCAAGCCCGGCCTGCGCCCGACGATGAGATCGGCGCCGGCCTGTCCGAAGAGGTCAAGGCCCGCTACCGCAACCTGCCGCGGCCGCCGCAGTTCGACACGCCCGCGCAGGAGCGCCTGCACCGCAAGCAGCGCCTGGCCGCGGCGTTCCGGCTGTTTTCCAAATTCGGTTTCGACGAGGGCGTGGCGGGACACATCACCGCGCGCGACCCGGAGTTCACTGACACCTTCTGGGTCAACCCGTTCGGCGTGCATTTCAGCCAGGTGAAGGTATCCAACCTGATCCGTTGCGACCATCACGGCAATGTGGTCGAAGGCGACTACCCGGTCAACGCGGCGGCGTTCGCGATTCATTCGCGCGTGCACCAGACTAGGCCCGACGCCGTGGCCGCGGCGCATTCGCACAGTACCTATGGCCGCGCCTGGTCCACGCTGGGCCGTCCGCTCGATCCGCTCACGCAGGACGTCTGCGCGTTCTACGACGATCACGCGGTCTATGACGACTTCGGCGGCGTGGTGGTGGAGTTGGACGAGGGCCAGCGCATCGCCAACGCGCTGGGGCCGAACAAGGCAGCCATCCTGCAGAACCACGGGCTGCTGACGGTGGGCAAGACCGTCGACGAGGCCGCATGGTGGTTCATCACGATGGAGCGTTCGTGCCAGGTGCAACTGCTGGCCGAGGCCGCCGCCGCGCGCACCAATGCGCCGCTCAAGGTCATCTCCGAGTCGGCCGCGCGCCAGGCCTATTCGATCGTTGGCACCGCGCAGGCAGGCTGGTTCCAGTTCCAGCCGCTGTATGCCCGCATCGTCAAAGAACAGCCTGACCTGCTGGACTGACACCATGACCCCGTATACCGGCAGGGTAGTGCTGATCACGGGTGCATCGGACGGCATCGGCGCAGAGCTGGCAATGCTGCTGGCACAGCAGGGCGCCAGGCTCGCGCTGGCAGCGCGCCGGCTGGAGTTGCTGCATGCGCTGGCGGGCCGCATCAAGGCCATGCACCCGCACGCCGAGGTCGCGGTGTGGCGTACCGATGTGTCCGACGAGTCGGCCTGCACACGGCTGATCGCGGACGTGGTCGCGCATTACGGCGGGCTGGACGCACTGGTCAATAACGCCGGCGTCTCCGCGCACGGCTATTTCGAGCAGGTGTCCGACTACGGCTACTACGAGACCGTCATGCGCGTGAACTACTTCGGCGCAATGTGGTGCACGCGCGCGGCGCTGCCGCACCTGCGCGCGCGCCGCGGCCTGATGGTGGCGGTGTCGAGCCTCGCCGGCAAGGTTGGCGTGCCCGGGCGCACGGCCTATTCGGCCAGCAAGTTTGCGCTGGCGGGCTTCTGCGAGGCGCTGCGTTGCGAGCTGTACGGCAGCGGCGTGGATGTTTGCGTGGTATTTCCCGGCGTGGTGGCGACGGATACGCGCATCAACGGCTTCGGTCCCGACGGCCGGGCGCTTGGCGAAAGCCGTTTGCGCGAGGACGGTGCCATGACCGCACAGGAGTGCGCGCGCCAGATGCTGTCCGCCATGACTGCGCGCAAGCGCGAACTGGTGATGACGGCGAAGGGCAAGCTGGGGCAGTGGATGAAGCTGCTGGCCCCTGCGATGGTGGATCGCATGGCGCTGAAGGCGTTGAAGCAGGCAGGCCGCTGAGCCGTTCGGCAGCGGCCGACCAGAACAGTAAGCAGTACACAACGAGAGGGGACAAGGACATGAAGCAATTCGAAGGCAGGGTAGCTGTCATCACGGGTGGCGCTTCGGGTTTTGGCAAGGAATTTGCGCGCACAGGCGCGGCGCTCGGCATGAAGCTGGTGCTTGCGGATGTGCAGCAGGATGCGCTGGACGCCGCCGTGGCGGAACTCAGGGCGCAGGGTGCCGATGTGATCGGCGTGCGCACCGACGTATCGCGCGGCGAGCAGGTGCAGGCGCTCGCCGATGCGGCGATGGAACGCTTCGGGCAGGTCAACGTGCTGTTCAACAACGCGGGCGTCGGCGCGGGCGGCCTGTTGTGGGAGAACTCGCTGAAGGACTGGGAGTGGGTGCTTGGCGTGAACCTGTACGGCGTGATCCATGGCGTGCGCATCTTCACGCCGCTGATGCTGGCCGCTGCCGAAAAGGATCCGGACTACCAGGCGCACATCGTCAATACCGCGTCGATGGCTGGCCTGCTCAGCCCGCCGGCCATGGGCGTGTACAACGTTTCCAAGCACGCCGTGGTGACGCTGACCGAAACGCTTTACCAGGACCTCGGGCTGGTCACGGAACAGGTGCGCTGCTCGGTGCTGTGTCCGTACTTCGTGCCGACGGGGATCAACCAGTCGCAGCGCAACCGTCCCGCAGACCTCGCCAACGATGCGCCGCCGACGCGTTCGCAGATGGTGTCGCAGGCGCTGACGGACAAGGCGGTCAGTTCCGGCAAGGTCACGGCCGAAGACGTGGCGCGAAAAACCTTCGATGCCATCCGCGAGGAAAGCTTCTATATTTATTCGCACCCGCAGGCCCTCGCACCCGTGCAGCAACGCTTTGAGGACATCATCGGCCAGCGCAATCCGGGCGATCCGTTCGCGGACAAGCCCGAGGTGCGCGCCGGCCTGGTTGCCGCGCTGCGCGGCTGACGCAACGCAACAATCCAGACGAGGCCCGCGCATGGAGAACGCCATGACTGCCCCCGCCGTGATCCGCCATCTGCAGTTTGCCAGCCTGCCCAACGGCACGCGCCTGCACTATGCCAGCGCCGGGGAGCGCGGCAAACCGCTGATGCTGTTCGTGCATGGATTCCCGGAGTTCTGGTTCGAATGGGAAGCCCAGCTCGCCGAATTCGGCCACACCCACTTTGCGGTGGCGCCGGACCTGCGCGGCTTCAACCTGTCGAGCAAGCCGGAGGCGGTAGAGGCTTACCGCCCGCGCCATATCGTCGAGGACCTGGTGCAATTCATCGCCGCGCTCGGCTACGAACGCTGCATCGTCGTGGCCCACGACTGGGGCGGGGCGATCTGCTGGAACCTGGCCATCCAGTTCCCGCAAGTGGTCGAGCAACTGGTGATCATCAATTCCCCGCATCCGTACGTGTTCGCCAAGGCCTTGGCCACCGATCCGCAGCAGCAGGAGGCATCGGCCTACATGAACTGGCTGCGCCGGCCAGGTTCGGAGGAAGTCCTCGCTGCCAACGATTTCGCGATGCTCGAGAAGATGCTGACGGCCGGCGGCGAACAGCCCGCGCCGTGGTTCAGCGGCGAGACGCGCGAGAAGTACCTGGCGGCGTGGGCCCAGCCCGGCGAGGGCGCGTCGCATTCGCTGTCGGGGGGCGTCAACTACTACCGTGCTTCGCCGATGCACCCGCCCGGCCCGGGAGAGCCGCCGCCGGACATTTCCCGGCTCGATCCGGCGGCTTTCGTGGTGCGCGTGCCAACCTTCGTGATCTGGGGCGAGAAGGACCGCGCGCTGCCGAAGTCCCTGCTCGACGGGCTCGGCCAGTTCGTGCCGGACTTGCGGCTGGAGCGCATTCCGGACGGCACGCACTGGGTGGTGCATGAGCAGCCCGAGCTGGTCAACCGGCTGATACGCGGCGCTCTGAAGTAGGCTGGGCACCGGTTTGCCGCGCGGGCGGGGTGGTCAACGGGCCGTAACTGGCAGGGTTGCCCGCGCGGAAACTGTCCCTGTCGGCCGCTTGGTCCGGGTGATAGATTGCCGCGAATACAACGCGCAAATCCCCTTGCGCAATTCCCTTTGCGCAACACGGAGCAGGCAATGAAGACCATCGGGCTGATCGGCGGCATGAGCTGGGAATCGTCCGCGGAGTACTATCGGCTCATCAACCAGGGCATGAAAGCGCGCCTGGGCGGCCATCGCAATGCGCGCAGCGTGATGGCCACGGTGTGCTTCGAGCAGATCAAGACGCTGCAGCACGACGGCCGCTGGGACGAGCTGGGCGTGCTGATGCAGCAGGCGGCCCGGCAGGTGCAGGCCGGTGGCGCCGATTTCGTGCTGCTGTGTACCAACACCATGCACCGCGTGGCCCCGGCGATCGAAGCGGCGCTGTCGGTGCCGTTCGTCCATATCGTCGATCCGACCGCGCTGGCGCTGCGTGAAGCGGGCATTGGCCGCGTCGCGCTGCTCGGCACGCGCTTTACGATGGAGCAGGATTTCTACCGCGGCCGGATGCAGGACCGCCACGGCATCGAGACGCTGGTGCCGGACGAGGCCGATCGCGCCATCGTGCACGACATCATCTATGACGAACTGTGCCATGGGGTGATTCGCGACGCCGCGCGCACGGAGTTCCGGCGCATCATCGGCGAACTCGGGACGCGCGGCGCGCAGGGCGTGATCCTCGGCTGCACCGAGATCACGTTGCTGGTCGGCCCGCAGGACAGCGTGCTGCCGGTCTTCGATACCACCGCGCTGCATGCGCAGGCCGCGGTGGCAATGGCTGATGACGGCGTGGCCCCGTAGACGCCGTCAGGACAGGCGTTCGCGGTACAGCTTGTAGTTCTCGTCGTCGAAGCAGACGAAGGTCACCTGCTCGATGCCAGGCGCCGCCGCCAGCGCGTCGCGCACGGCCTTGATGGCAATATCGGCCGCACGTTCCCGCGGAAAGCCGTAGATGCCGGTGCTGATATTGGGAAAGGCCAGCGTGCGCAGATGGTGCTCGGCGGCCAGCCGGATGCTGTTGCGGTAGGCGCTGGCCAGCTGTGCGTCTTCGTCCTTGCCGCCGCCATGCCAGACCGGGCCGACCGCGTGGATCACGTATGGCGCGGGCAGCAGCCCGCCGGTGGTGATCACCGCTTCGCCGGTGGGGCAGCCGCCCTGCGCGTCGCGGATGGCCTTGCATGCCGCCATGATCGCGGGTCCGCCGGCGCCGTGGATGGCGCCGTCCACGCCGCCGCCGCCCAGCAGCCCGCTGTTGGCCGCGTTGACGACAGCATCGACCTCCATCCGGGTAATGTCGCCATGCACAACCTGCAAATGTTCACCAGTCATTCGCTGTCTCCCGCAGTGGATGAGTGCCCCGGGCCGGCCAAGGCCAGGCTGGCCTACATGGACGCCTCAAGCATACGCCGATAATCCTCCGCGCTGGCCTCTTTCGGATTGGTCTTGTGGCAGTGGTCGAGCAGGGCGCCCGCGATTACCTTGTCGAACATGGCCTCGGTCACGCCCATCTGGCGCAGGCCGGTGGGCAGTCCCAGCCGCGCGGTCATGTCGTGCACGGCCTGGGCGATGTCGGCGCCTTCCGGCAGGTGCATGGCGCGGCGCAGGCACGCATAGCGGTCGTCGCGCACCACGGTCGGCGCGTCGGCATTGAAGCGCAGCACGGCGGGCATGACCACCGCGTTGAGCGTGCCATGGTGCAGGCCGGTCTTGCCGTCGATCTTCAGGCCGCCAAGCGGGTGCGACAGCGAATGCACGCAGCCCAGGCCCTTCTGGAACGCCATGGCCCCCTGCATGGAGGCGCTCATCATGTTGAGCCGCGCATCGCGGTCCTGGCCATCGCGGGTGGCGCGCTCGATATGCATCCAGCCTCGCTCCAGTCCGTCCAGCGCAATGCCGTCGGCGGGCGGGTTGAAGGCGGGGGCCAGGAAGGTCTCGATGCAATGGGCAATGGCGTCCATGCCGGTCGCGGCGGTCAGGCCAGCGGGCAGGCCCAGCGTGAGTTCGGGGTCGCAAATGGCCGACTTCGGCAGCAGGTGCCAGGAATGGAAGCCCAGCTTGCGCCCGTCGTCGAGGATGATGATGGCGCCGCGCGCCACCTCGCTGCCGGTGCCTGATGTAGTAGGCACGGCGATCAGCGGCGCGGCGCGCTCCGTGATCTTCGTGCTGCCGCCTTCGATGGTGGCGTAGGTTGTCAGCTCGCCCGGGTGCGTGGCGAGAATCGCGATGCCCTTGGCCAGGTCGATCGACGAGCCCCCGCCGACCGCGACCAGGCCGTCGCAGCCGGCGTCGCGGTATTGCTGCGCGGCCTTGCGCACCATGGCCTCGGTGGGGTTGGACGGGGTCTCGTCAAACACGGCCACCGGCAGGTCTTGCATCGCGTCGATCGCGCGCTGGGCCACGCCCGCCGCGACCACGCCCTTGTCCGTCACCAGCAGCGGCCGGCGGATGCCGATGCGCTCACATTCGGCCTTGAGCATGTTCACCGCGCCGAAATCAAGATGGATGTGGGTGAGATAGTAGATAAAGGCCATGGTTAGCTGTCTCCTGCGGCGATTCGCCGCGAATTTTGCTTTTTGGGAATCACTGGCAAAGCAGAACGGATAGGGCGATCATCGCCCAGAATTGCCTGCCGTGCTCATGCATGGGGGTTATCTCGTAATGCCTGCTTCCTGAAACACTGGCATGATACTGAAATCGAACGATCGTTCACAATTCGAACTTCCCCCGATGCCTGGGGAAGCCACGAACATTTCCGCGGATGCCGGCCAGGCGGCCGCCAGGGCTGTATCGAATCCAGTGTCTGCCATGTCCGCCGTACCGTCCGCATCGTCTGTGTCGTCCGACTCACCCGCCAGCCACGCTGTTCCCGGCATGCCGACGGTGCCGCTCGACCCGCAGGTGGCCGCGTTGCTGGATCTGATCGCGCGCGCCAAGCGGCCACCGATCCACGTGATGGACGTTGAGGACGCCAAGATCGCGTACGAGAAGAGCGCGCCCATCCTCGATATCTCGCCGCCAGCGGTGCACGCGGTGGAAGACCTCCATATCTGCGCGCGCGACGGCCATGGCATTCCAGTACGCCTGTATTCGCCGCGCGAGGCCAGTTGGGCCGAGCCGCTGCCATTGCTCGTGTATTTCCATGGCGGCGGATTCACCGTGGGCAGCGTGAATTCGCACGATGCGGTGTGCCGGATGCTGGCGTCGCGTGCCGATTGCATGGTGCTGTCCGTCGACTATCGCCTCGGACCGCAATGGCGCTTCCCGACCGCGGCCAATGATGCATTCGACGTGCTGCACTGGGCCTTCGAAGAGGCGGCCCGCCTCGGCGCGGACCCGCAGCGCATCGCGCTGGGCGGGGACAGCGCCGGCGGCACGCTGGCCACGGCCTGCGCGGTGCACGCGCGCGACGGCGGCCTGGCACCGGTGCTGCAATTGCTGATCTATCCGGGCACCTGCGCACGGCAGGACACGCCTTCGCACCGGGCTTTGGCAGAGGGCTACCTGCTGACCGCGGACATGATCCAGTGGTTCTTCTCGCACTACCTGGACCAGGAAACCAGCCGCGACGACTGGCGCTTTGCCCCGCTCGACGGCGCAGTCACCGGCGCCGATGTGCGCGGCTGCTGTCCCGCGTGGATCGCCGTGGCCGGCTACGACCCGCTGCATGACGAGGGCGTGGCCTATGCGGAGAAATTGCGCGCGGCCGGTGTGACTGTCACGCTGGCCGACTATGCCGGCATGATCCACGACTTCTTCAAGATGGGCCGCTTCGTGCCCGCCGTGGCGCAGGCGCATGCCGACGCCGTGGCGGCGCTCCGGGCCGCATTCTGCACCGGTCAATAACAAGCGTCGGGCCGCGGCACGCCGCACCCGATCCCGATAATTTTCAGCAGTGACTCGCAGCACAAGGAGACATCGTAAATGCAACGCCGCCAATTCATCGCCCGCGCCGGCCTCGCCGCCGCCACCGCCGCGCTTGGCTTCGCCGCCATGCCCGCGCAAGCGCAGGCAGAGAAATTCCCGCAACGTCCGATCCGCCTGGTCATCGGTTACACCGCAGGCGGCTCCACGGATATCCCGTTCCGCGTGCTGGCCGAAAACGCGTCGAAGATCCTCGGCCAGCCCGTCATCGTCGAGAACAAGCCGGGCGCCGGCGGCGTGCTGCCGGCCCAGATGATGCAATCGACTGCGCCTGACGGCTACACGCTCGCGCAGGTGGCCATGCCGGTCTATCGCCTGCCGTACACCACCAAGATCAACTGGGACCCGGTCAAGGACCTGAGCTATATCATCAACCTGGCCGGCTACTCGTTCGGGCTGGTCGTGCCGGCGGATTCGCCGATCAAGACCATGCAGGACTACATCGCCTACGCCAAGGCGAATCCCGGCAAGCTGACCTACGGTTCGCCGGGCACCATGACCACGCTGCACCTGACCATGGAAGAACTGGCGATGAAGCAGGGCGTGCAGTTCTCGCACATCCCGTACAAGGGCAACTCGGAATCGATGCAGGCGCTGCTGGGCGGCCATGTGATGTCGGTGGCCGACACGCCCGCGTGGGCGCCGTACGTGGAATCGGGCAAGCTGCGCCTGCTGTCGACGTGGGGCGACAAGCGCTCGGCGCGCTTCCCGAACGTGCCGACGCTCAAGGAACTGGGCATGGGCATCGTGCAGACTTCGCCGTTCGGCCTGGTGGCGCCGAAGGGCACCGACCCGAAGATCGTGCAGAAGCTGCATGACGCGTTCAAGAAGGCCATGGAAATGCCGAACTACCGCGAATCGCTGGCCAAGTTCGACATGGAGCCGTACTACATGAGCAGCACCCAGTACGCCCAGTTCGCCGCCGATACGGTGAAGAAGGAAAAGGCCATCATCGAGAAGCTGGGCCTGGCCAAGACGCAGTAAATCCGCAGGCGTTTCCGTTTCCCTGCGCCACGGCTCATGCCACCATCCCGCTGGCAACAGGCGGGTGGCGGCCTGATGCCATGTGGAACCCCGTTCGAAGGAGACAAGCCAGATGGCAAAAGAAGATTTCCGCCACAGCATGCCGCTGCGCGTGCGCTGGGCCGAAGTCGATCCGCAGTCGATCGTTTTCAATGCGCACTACCTGACCTATTGCGATATCTGCGTGACCGAGTACTGGCGCGATGCCGGCATCCGTTATCCGGAGGACGTGCTGCACGCACATGGCGTCGATATCTTCGTGGTCAAGTCAACGCTGGAGTATCACGCCTCGGCGCGCTTTGACGATGTGCTCGATATCCGCGGCCGCATGGCGCGGATGGGGCGGTCGAGCATGCTGTTCAGGGTGGAGATGTACCGCGGGGACGAGCACCTGATTACGGGTGAGATCGTCTATGTGTGCGCGGATCCGGAGTCGCGCAAATCGGCGCCGATTCCAGGGCCGGTGAGGGAGATTATCGAGGGGTATGAGGTGGTGAAGCCGGCGGCGTGAGCCGCCCATACTTCAAGTCCTGCTTGTTTGCTCCCTCTCCCGCGTTAGGGAGAGGGGCCAGTCCCCGCAAGAGAGGACAGCAGCAGCGAAGCCGTACCGCTTACTTCGCTACCCCCGCATCCTCCATATACGCGCGAATCACGTCATCGAAACTCGCGTCGCTCTGGAACCCCAGCGACAGCGCGCGCTCCGCGTTCCACGCGGCCGGCCACGTGCCGACAATCTTCTCGATGCGTTCCTCGCGGTGCCACGTGACACGGTCGGCCACCGCATCGCCGGCCACGCGGCGCAGCGCCTGCACCATGCCCGCGGCCGTCACCGACAGGCCCGGCAGGTTCACCACGCGGCGGTTGCCCAGCCGCTCGCCCTCCAGTTCGATACCGTTGACAAGCGCCGTCACGGCCGCGCGCGGCGACAGCAGCCACAGCGGCGTCTCGGGCGCGACCGGGCAGTTGGCTTGCACGCCCGCCAGCGGTTCGCGGATGACGCCGCTGGCGAACGACGAGGCCGCGGCATTGGGCTTGCCCGGCCGCACGCTGATGGTCGGCAGGCGCAGCACGCGCCCGTCGACAAAGCCGCGCCGGCTGTAGTCGGACAGCAGCAGTTCGCCGATGGCCTTCTGCACGCCGTAGGACGACTGCGGATTCAGTGCCGTATCGTCTTGCACCACGGGCGGCAGTTCGCCGCCATAGACCGCGACCGAGCTGGTGAACAGCACGCGCGGCTGATGGCCGAGTGCGCGGCAGGTTTCCAGCAGCGCGCGCGAAGCGTCGAGGTTGACGCGCATGCCAAGCTCGAAGTCGGCTTCGGCCTGGCCCGAGACCACGGCGGCCAGGTGGAAGATGGCGCCGGTATCGGCATCGATGGCTTGCGCAAGGACGGCGGGGTCCGACAGGTCGCCGGTCACCACGCGCACGCGCGCATCATCGAGGCCTTGCGGCGCTACCACGTCGAGCAGCGTCAGGCGGTCGAAGGCGACCGCGCGGCCGTCCAGTTGCAGGGTGCCGCGCCGCAGCAGCAGGCGCGCCAGTTGCAGGCCGAGGAAGCCGGCGCCGCCGGTAATCAGTACGTTCATGGCAGTGCTTCTCTGTGGGTTCAACGCTTCAGGTACGGCTGGATCCAGCCCAGGCCGGCCGAAGTGCCGGCGCGCGGGCGGTATTCGCAACCGATCCAGCCCTGGTAGCCCAGCTGGTCGATCACGTCGAACAGGTAGGGATAGTTCAGTTCGCCAATGTCCGGTTCGTGGCGCTCAGGCACGCCGGCGACCTGGATATGGCCGATGCCGGCGAAGTCGCGCTCGAGCTTCTTCGTGACGTCGCCTTCGACGATCTGGCAGTGATAGCAGTCGAACTGGACCTTCAGGTTGGCCGCGCCGATTTCCTTGCAGATGGCCTGGCCGTCGTCCTGCCGGTTCAGGAAATATCCGGGCATGTCGCGCGGGTTGATCGGCTCGACCAGCACGGTGATGCCTTGCGCCGCGGCGGCACTGGCCGCATGCGCCAGGTTCTCCAGGTAGGTGGCGCGGCAGCGCGCACGGTCGGCGTCGGCCGGGACCAGGCCGGCCATCACGTGGATGCGGTCATTGCCGATCACGCTGGCATATTCCATTGCGCGGCCGAAGGCGGTGCGGAACTCGGCCTCGCGGCCGGGCAGGGCGGCAATGCCGCGTTCGCCTGCGGCCCAGTCGCCCGGCGGCGCATTGAACAGCGCCTGCACGAGGCCATTGGCATCGAGACGCGCGCGCAGTTCGGCGGCCGGGTGCTCGTACGGGAACAGGTACTCCACTGCCTGGAAGCCGTCCGCCGCGGCGGCGGCGAAGCGGTCCAGGAAGTCGTGTTCCGTGTACATCATCGAAAGGTTGGCGGCAAAACGCGGCATGGTGGGTTTCCGGTTATCAGTCTTGAATGCGGTCCGCTCAGCGGTTGACCAGCTTGGCCGGCGTCAGCCACACGAGCACGGCGCCGACGACCAGGATCGCCGACAGCACGTACATCGGCAACTGCGTGCTGTGCGTCATGTCCTTGAGCGCACCGACCATATACGGCGACACGAAGCCGGCCAGGTTGCCCACCGAGTTGACCACCGCGATGCCCGACGCGGCAGCGATGCCCGACAGGAACGAGGTCGGCAGCGACCAGAACAGCGGCGCGCAGGTCAGCACCCCGGCGGCGGCCAGCGACAGCGCGGCGATGGCCACGGTCGTATTGTCGGTAAACGAGGCCGCAATCGCAAAGCCCGCGGCACCCATCAGCGCTGGCACGATCAGGTGCCAGCGGCGCTCGCGGCGCGCGTCCGCGCTGTGGCCGAGGATGTTCATCACGACAATCGCGCACAGGAACGGAATCGCCGACAGCAGGCCGATATTGAAGTTGCCGGTAACGCCGCTGGCCTTGACCAGGGTGGGCATCCAGAACGTCAGCGCGTACTGGCCCGTGACGAAGCAGAAGTAGATCAGGCACATCCACCAGACGCGGCTGTCGCTGAACACGGCGCCGAGCGAATGGCCATGCGACTTGCCAGCGGCAGCACCGGCGTGACGCTGGTCTTCCGCAACGTTCTGCTTGAGCACGCGCTTCTCGTCGGCATCGAGCCACGGCGCCTTGTCGATGCCGTCGCGGAGCACGAACACGGTGACCACCCCGATCAGCAGCGCCGGCAGCGCTTCGATCACGAACATCCATTGCCAGCCGCGCAGGCCGTGGGTGTCGTTGAACATGTCCATGATCAAGCCCGACAGCGGGTTGCCGAACATGCCGGCCACCGGAATGCCCGACATGAACAGCGCGATCATCTTCGCGCGGCGGTTGGCCGGGTACCAGTAGGTCAGGTACAGGATCACGCCCGGGTAGAAGCCCGCTTCGGCCAGGCCGAGCAGGAAGCGCATCACGTAGAACTGGGTCGGCGTCTGCACGAACATGAACAGCGCCGAAATGATGCCCCACGTGATCATGATGCGCGCAATCCAGATGCGCGCGCCGAGCTTGTGCATCAGCAGGTTGCTGGGCACCTCGAACAGGAAGTAGCCGATGAAGAACAGGCCGGCGCCAAGGCCGAACACGGTCTCGGAGAAGGCCAGGTCCTGGGCCATCTGCAGCTTGGCGAAGCCGACGTTGACGCGATCGAGATACGCGATCACGTAGCACAGCATCAGGAACGGCATGATGCGCCAGAACACCTTGTTATAGGCGCGTTTCTCGATCTGGGCGTCGACGTCGAGCCGGGCGTTGCCGCCCAGGCTGTCGTAGGCGGGCACGCTGGCCGCGGGTTGGTTCGGGGTCACGGTGGTCTCCGGTCGGGTTTCGGGGGCGCGAGTGTTCTCCGCGGCTGCCTGGCAGCAGTCGCATCCGGGTCGCGTCGGTATCAGTGGGTTGCTATTTTTGGGGTACTACCAGCGGGCCTGGAAAGTGTCCCGCAGTTCTGCCAGTGCGCTTTCGCCGAGCGCGGCGCGGGCGGCAAAGCCCGGCGCATCCTTCATCATCATCCAGAGCTTCGCGGTTTCCTCCAGCTCCTCGAGCGCGAAGGCCGCGCGCGAGACGCTGGACTCCCACACCACGGGGCCCAGGCGCTCCAGCATCACGCCGCGCACTTGGTTGGCGAGCGTGGCAACACGCGCCGCCACGGCCGGATCGCCGGGGCGGTGGTACGGAATCATCGGGACATGGCCGACCTTCATCACGTAGTAAGGCGTGAGAGGGGGCACGATATCGTCGTTCTGCCACACGCCGGCCAGCGTCAGCGCCACGAGGTGCGTCGAGTGCGTGTGCACCACGGCGTTCGCCTCGCGGTTGTTGTCATAGATGGCACGGTGCAGCGTCAGGGTCTTCGACGGCCTGTCGCCCGAGACCCAGTTGCCGTCGCCGGACACCTTGGCCACGGCGGCCGGATCCATCATGCCGAGGCAGGCATCGGTCGGCGTGATCAGCCAGCCGTCATCGAGCCGCGCGCTGATATTGCCGGCCGAGCCGACCGTATAGCCGCGCTGGTAGAGACTCGCGCCGATACGGCAGATCTCTTCGCGCAGCTTGCTCTCCTGGCTCATCACTGGCCTCCGAGTTGTGCGAGGGCTTCGGCGAAGAAATCCTCGCCGCCGAAGTTGCCCGATTTCAATGCCAGCGCGAGCGGTTGCGCATCGAGCGTGACGGTGGCGGGTACGCCTGGCGCGATCTGCGCGCCGATGCGCAGTGCGCGCACGCCGAGCGCCTGCACCACCGCGCCCGAGGTCTCGCCGCCGGCCACGACGAAGCGCCGCGTGCCGCATGCAAGCAGTCCGGCAGCGATACCGGCCAGTGCCTGCTCGACCAGATGGCCCGCGCGCTCCACGCCAAGTTCGGCCTGCACGGCCTTGACCTCGTCGGGACTGCTGGTGGCGTAGATCAGCACCGGCTCATCGTGGCTGGCGGAAAAGGCGAGCGCCGCATCCACCACGGCCTCGCCGCGTGCCAGCGCCAGCGGATCGATGCGCAGCGCGGGGCGGCCTTGCGAAAGCCAGCGAGCCACCTGGCCGTTCGTCGCGCGCGAAGCACTGCCGGCCAGCACCACGCCGTGGCCATCGATGCGAGGCACCGACGCGGCGTCGCTGCGCTGCGGCAGCAGACCCGCGCGACGGAAGTTTTCCGGCAGGCCCAGCGCGATGCCCGACCCGCCGGTAATCAGCGGCAGGTTCGCACAGGCTTCGCCGAGCGTGAACAGGTCGGCATCGGATGCGGCGTCGGCAATCGCGATGCGTACACCATCGGCGCGCAGCGCGCCGATGCGCTCGGCTGCGGCGGCGGTACCGCGCGCGACGGCGTCATAACGCAGCAGGCCGACCTTGCCCTGGCTTTGCCGCTGCAGCACGCGCACGAGGTTGGCGTCGGTCATCGGCGTGAGCGGATGGTGCTCCATGCCCGATTCGTTCAGCAGCACGTCGCCGACGAACAGGTGGCCGCGGAAAATGGTGCGGCCATTCTCGGGGAAGGCCGGGCACGCGATCGTGAAGTCGCTGTCGAGCGCCGCCAGCAGCGCTTCGGCGACGGGGCCGATATTGCCGGCCTCGGTCGAATCGAAGGTCGAGCAGTACTTGAAGACGAACTGCCGGCACCCCTGCGCGCGCAGCCACGCGAGCGCGGCCAGCGATTGCGCCACGGCATCGGCGGCGGGAATGGTGCGCGACTTGAGCGCGACCACGATGGCATCGGCGTGGCCGACGTCCTGCACGGCAGCCGTGTCCGGAACACCGATGGTCTGCACGGTGCGCATGCCGTTGCGCACCAGCGTGTTGGCCAGGTCGGTGGCGCCGGTGAAGTCATCGGCGATGCAGCCCAGCAGCGGGCGGTTTTGCGCTTGGATTGCGGTCATGATGCGGAGCGTCTTACTCGGCTTTGGTCGGCAACTCGATGCCGGGGAAGATCTTGATCACGGCGGCATCGTCCTCGCCGCCATGGCCGGCGGTGGAGGCCATCATGAACATCTGGTGCGCGGCCGCGGACAGCGGCAGCGGGAATTTGCTGGTGCGCGCGGTGTCGAGCACCATGCCAAGGTCCTTGACGAAGATATCGACCGCCGACAGTGGCGTGTAGTCGCCGGACAGGATATGCGGCACGCGGTTCTCGAACATCCACGAGTTGCCGGCGCTGTGCGTGATCACGTCATACAGCGCATTCGGGTCCACGCCTTCGCGCAGGCCCAGCGCCATGGCTTCGGCCGCGGCGGCGATATGCACGCCGGCCAGCAGCTGGTTGATGATCTTGACCTTGGAGCCGGCGCCGTGGCTGTTGCCCAGGCGGTAGACCTTGCCCGAGATCGCGGCCAGCACGTCTTCGGCGAGCGAGTAGGCTTCGGCGGGGCCGGAGGTCATCATGGTCATCTCGCCGCTGGCGGCGCGCGCGGCGCCGCCGGACACCGGGGCATCGAGCATCAGGATGCCTTGCTCGCCAAGACGGCGGCCCAGGGCTTCGGCAAAGGCGGGCGGCACCGTCGCGCTCGCGACGACGAGCGTGCCCGGACGCATCGTGGTGGCGGCCGTCCGTGCCGAACAGCACGGCCTCGGTCTGCTGCGCATTGACCACGAGCGTGATCACCACGTCGCAGCGGCTGCCGAGTTCGGCAGGGCTCGCGCACGGCACGCCGCCGGCATCGGCAAAGCGCTGCAGCACGTCGGGCCGCAGGTCGCAGGCATGCACGTTGAAGCCGGCACGCAGCAGCGACTGCGCGACACCATTGCCCATGGCGCCAAGGCCGATCACGCCGATATTCCGGGACATAGAAAACTCCTGATGCGGGTAAGACAGGTCAATCAATGAGGGCGGAGCCGGTTCAGTTCGGCGTGCCGGAGCGCTCGTCGTCCGCTTCGTCCTGGCCGAGCTGGGCCAGGCGGCGGGCGGCGTTGTACATGTGGTTCTGCGCGGCATTGCGCGCGGCCAGCGCATCGCCGGCGCGGATGGCAGCCACGATGGCCTGGTGTTCCTCGCGCACCTGGCGCGTGAAGTCTGCGCGGCGCGCCTCGTTGGTTCGCGTCACGCGCGTGGCGGCTTCGAGGTACTGGCTCAGGAATTCCAGCGTCTTGAGGAAATACGGGTTGCCCGTGGCTGCGGCAATGGCGCGGTGGAACGCCACGTCGGCGGCGACACCATCGCCGCCTGCGGCGACCTCCGCGTCCAGCCCGGCCAGCGCTGCGTCGATGGCAGCCATGGTGGCGTCGGTGCGGCGGCGCGCGGCCCGGGCCGCGACTTCGGCCTCGATGGCGCGGCGCAGTTCGACGATCTGCAGCACGGAATCCAGCGTGCCGGTGTCGGTGTAGTCGATCCGCAGCGGGCGGATGCCGGCCTGCTCGGTCACGAACACGCCGCTGCCCTGGCGCGATTCGACCACGCCTTCATACTTGAGCCGGGAGATCGCTTCGCGGATCACCGTGCGGCTGACGCCGAATTCTTCGGACAGCACGGCTTCGGTGGGCAGCTTGTCGCCGCGCGAGAAGGCGCCGCTCTGGATCTTCTCCAGCAGTTGTTCGGCGACGTTGTCGGTCAGGGCTCGGGCCGGGACTTTTTGGAACACGGTCTTATCGGGGTCATCGGGTAGTCAGGTCATCATACAAATTTCATGGAAATCTGTTAGTGCAGGTAAACCCTTATATGGTGCAGTCCGCACAAGCCTGGTGCTCCCGATAGGGGGTGGATTGTGGCGTATCATGGCGGCCGCAAGCCCGCTTGCGGTTCGATCGACTGCTTATCCCGTCATTTCCCACGCATTGCCATGCCAGTTACCGTCCTGATTTGTCCCTGGTCCGAGGCGCGCGAACGCGCCCGAGCCATCCGCTATACCGTGTTCGTCGAAGAGCAGGGCGTGCCGGTCGAGCTGGAGTGGGATGAATGGGACGAACCGAGCTGGCACGCGCTGGCACTGGCCGAGGACGGCACGCCGGTCGCCACCGGACGCCTGCTGCCAGACGGGCATATCGGCCGCATGGCGGTGCTCGGTTCGGTTCGTGGCACCGGGGTCGGCGCGCTGGTGCTGGATGCGCTGATGAAGAAGGCGGCGGAACTGGGCTTCCCGGAACTCGTGCTCAACGCGCAGACGCATGCCGCGCCGTTCTATGCGCGCGTGGGATTCGCGCAGGTCGGGGACGAATTCGAGGAAGCCGGCATCCCGCACGTGGAGATGCGCAAGCGCCTGGGCGCCTGATCAGCGCGGCGCCGGTACCGTGCCGGTGTCGCGGGCCAGGTTCAGCTTGCCGCGGTAGGAGACCTCGCCGGTCTGGCCGTTCGCATCGAAGCTTCGTTCACTGAAGTCGAAACGCCCGTCGTGGCGCACGCGCAGCACCGTGCTCGCACGCGTGCCGTAGTTGGGCGAACGGATGAATGCGGACGACAGCAGCTTTTCCCACTCGGGCGAAACGCCGGTCGAAGGCAGTTCGAAATCGGCGGCCTGGCGCTCGTCCGCCAGCATTTGCAGGTAGGGCGCGGCGCTGGCGTTGGCATGGCCGGTGTCGGCCGCCAGCACCTCCGCGAGCGCGCCGACCCGGCTGCGCACCTTGGGCCACGGCGTGTCTAGCAGGGCGTTGGACAGCCCGTACAGTCCCGGCCGCAGACGCTCCGGCTGGCGCGAAGCCGACCGGTTGCTGTACCACCAGAGTTCCCGCAGGTCGCTGGCCAGCAGGTTGAAGCCGTTGTAGCAGCCATCCGCGCCGGTCAGCGCGCCAAGGTAGTCGGCCGGCGCCTGGTGGCCGCGCAGGAAGCCTGCCACCAGTTCGCCGCGCGAGCGGGCATCGGTACGCTTTTCCGACGGGGCGCGGTAGTTTGTCAGCGCGGCAAAGCGGCCTTCACCGGCCACGCCCATCCACGTGCCGGGCTCGCCGATGACATCCGCCAGGTCGCGGCCTGCCAGCACCTGGGCGGCATCCTGCCACCAGTGCGCCGGCGCCGCCGGGCGGACATAGAATTCGTCGCGATTGCCGGCCACCACCAGGGCATAGTCCGGGTGCGATTGCCAGGCAACCAGGATCAGGCACATTGCTTTGCTTCCTTGACTACGTTTCCACGTTTGCTGCGGCCGGTTCTACAGCAGGTCCAGGTCGATGAAGTGCTCGACCTGGCGTTCGCCTTCCACCCACTGTTCCAGTCCGCTCTGACGCCACAGACCAGCCAGTGTGGCGTCGAAGGCGGGCGGTACATCGGCGTAGCATTCCATCCATGTCTGCACGCCGGCACGGGTTTCGGGCCTGCGCATGAGCGTACCACCAATTCCGGTCGCCTCGGCAACCGTCTCCATCCAGCGGTGCCAGTGCGGCAGCGCTTCGGCCGCTGCCGCCTCCGGCACGCGGAAATAGACGAAGAGATGATCGCTCATGGCGGCGTCCTGTGGGTCAGCCGGCGGCCTGGGCAGCCTCCGACAAGGGTACTTCGTAAGGGAGACGGCCCAGCGTCAGCGCGGCGCCTTGCGCGCTGTCCAGATGCAGGGCCGCCGCGGCGGCATCGATCTTCAGTTCGGCCAGGCCCGCCCAGCCGCCCTGGGGCGCCGCAGCGGCATTGACGATCATGCCGCAAGGCTGCTGCGGGTCTTCCGGACGGAAGATCTCCGCGGCGGGCGTCGGGACGGCACCGTCGCCCTGAACCAGCCACATGCGTCGCTTGAGGGTGCCGCGGTACTGGCTGCGGGCCACGATTTCCTGGCCCGGGTAGCAGCCTTTGCGGAAATTGACGCCGCCAACCAGCTCGAAATTGACCATCTGCGGCACGAACTGCTCTTGCGTCGCCGCGACGATGCGCGGGATGCCGGACTGGACTTCGAGCCAGTCCCAGAATGCTGCATCGGCCAGGGCCAGCTCGCCCGCCAGCGCTTCTCGGATCTCGCCGGCGCGCCCGGCCGGCAGCAGCAGCTGCCAGCGCGGCTGGCCAGCTGCGTCCGGCAGGCGGATGACGGTGATGCCGTCGGCGCCGTCGGCGTCGAATACGGCCTCGGGCGCGGCCAGTCCGGCCCTGGCCAGAGCCTGTGCGGCCTGCGGTCCGGCGACGCCGAGCACGGCCACGGCCGGGGTGAGATCGCTGAGCTTCGCCTTGGCGCGCAGCACGAACATGCTCAGGCGCTTCTGCAGCGCGGGGAGGATGTCGGCTGACAGTTGCAGCACGATGCCCTCGGCATCGCGCCACATCAGGAAGCTGGCCTGCAGCCGGCCCTTCGGCGAGCAGTATCCGGCCAGGCGCGCGGTGCCGGGAGCCAGGTCCTCGACCGCGTTGGTCAGTTGGGTGTGCAGGAAGGTGGCGGCGTCGTCGCCTGCCACGCGGATCCAGCCAAGCCCGGCCGGCGCGCAGACGACGCCATGGTTCTGCAGGGCGTCAAGGCTGGCGGCGAGTTGCGGGGCTGGGGTGTTCATTTCAGGCATTCCGTTCAGCGTTTGGGTGCAAATTGGGTGCGTTTGGCAGGTGCGCGCCGCGCATCACAGGACGGGTTGAGACCCGTCGCGTCGTGGCGGCGCAAGGCTCCCGGTATTATATGGGGCTGCCGGCATTTCAGCCGGCGCCGGCGGCGCGCGGCGGGCAGGATCATCACCCGCCGCATGGGCGCCGCCGAGACTGAACGGATTTCATGACTCGTCTTTTCCTCCGCCTGGTAATCGTTGTCCTGGTACTTGCCGCAGCTGCCGCCGGCGCATTTGCATGGTGGGCCAACCAGCCGTTGGGGCTATCCTCATCGCCTGTCGAAGTTGTCATCAAGCCGAATTCGGGCGTTGGCAGTGTCGGCCGCCAGTTGCAGCGCGGCGGCGTGCGCATGGACCCGCGCCTGTTTCAGCTACTGGTCAGGCTGACCGGGCATGGTCCGGACCTGAAGGCCGGCGGCTACACCTTCGAGACGGGCATCACGCCGCTCGGCGTGGTCGGCAAGCTCGCGCGCGGCGAGGTCACGCACTACGTCGTCACCGTGATCGAAGGCTGGGAATTCCGCAAGATGCGCGCGGCCGTGGATGCCAGCCCGGCGCTGCGCCATGACACGCAGGGCATGTCCGATGCCGAGTTGATGAAGGCGATCGGTGCCACGGAGGCCGCGCCGGAAGGGCTGTTCTTCCCCGACACCTACCTGTTCGCGCGCGGCAGCAGCGATATCGAGCTGTATCGTCATGCCTACAAGGCCATGCAGCGGCGCCTGAACGAAGCCTGGAACGCGCGCGCCGCGGACCTGCCGTACAAGACCCCGTACGAGGCGCTGGTCATGGCGTCGATCGTGGAAAAGGAAACCGGCCAGGGCGCCGAGCGCCCGATGATCGCCGCGGTGTTCGTCAACCGGCTGCGCAAGAACATGCTGCTGCAGACCGATCCGACCGTGATCTACGGTATTGGCGAGCACTTCGACGGCAACCTGCGCAAGCGCGACCTGCAGACCGACACCCCGTACAATACGTACACCCGCACTGGCCTGCCGCCCACGCCGATCGCGCTGCCGGGCCTGGCCTCGCTGGCGGCCGCCACCGCGCCGGCACCGTCCGACGCGCTGTATTTCGTGGCGCGGGGCGACGGCACCAGCCATTTCTCCAACACGCTTCCCGAACACAACCGCGCGGTCGACCAGTACCAGCGCGGCAAATAGGCATCCATGCGCGGAAAATTCATTACCTTCGAAGGCATCGACGGTGCCGGCAAGAGCACCCATATCGACTGGGTGGCGGCGCGCCTGCGCGAGCGCGAGGACATTGGCGCCGTGGTCACCACGCGTGAGCCCGGCGGTACGCCGCTGGGCGAAGACCTGCGCCAGATCCTGCTGCATCGGAAGATGCACCTGGAAACCGAGGCGCTGCTGATGTTCGCGGCGCGCCGCGAGCATATCGCCGAGGTCATCGAACCGGCGCTCGCGCGCGGCGACTGGGTCATCTCCGACCGCTTCACCGACGCCACCTTTGCCTACCAGGGCGGCGGCAGGGGCCTGGCCACGGCGCGGCTCGAAGCGCTGGAGGACTGGGTGCAGGGGGGCCTGCAGCCGGACCTGACGCTGCTGTTCGACGTGCCGCTGGAGACCGCCAGCGAACGCCTGGCGGGCGCGCGCGCGCCGGACAAGTTCGAGGCCGAATCGCGCGCGTTTTTCGAACGCACCCGTGCCGAGTATCTGCGCCGTGCCGCGCAGGCACCCCGGCGTTTTCGCGTGATCGACGCCACGCACAGCATTGAGGAGATTCGTGCCGAGCTTGAGAAAATCATTTCAACGCTTTGATTTTGAAGCTTTATATTGATTGATAATATTGCCATCGCTATCAAGATGGCACTTGAGCTTTCACGGCTAACTGACTGATTCGCATGCTCTATCCCTGGCAAACGGAAGACTGGCAACGGCTTGGCGCGCTGCGCGAGCGGCTGCCCCATGCGCTGCTGATCCACGGTCAGCAAGGAACCGGCAAGCGGGACCTGGCGCTGCATTTCGCGCAGGGACTGCTGTGCGAATCGCCGCGGCCCGATGGCCAGCCGTGCGGCCAGTGCGCGGCCTGCCACTGGTTCAGCCAGGGCAACCACCCGGACTTCAGCGTGGTGCGCCCTGAAGCGCTGGAGGCTTCGGGCGAAGTCGAAACCGATGACAGCGGCAAGAAGAAGGCGCCCAGCAAGATCATCCGCATGGAGCAGGTGCGGGCGCTGATCGAGGCGGTCGGCGTCGGTACGCACCGGGCCGGATTGCGGGTGGTGGTGGTCTATCCGCTCGATGCGCTGCAGGTGGAAGGCGCCAACGCGCTGCTGAAGACCCTGGAGGAGCCGCCGCCATCGACGGTGTTCCTGCTGGTCACCGACCGGCTGGACCGGATCCTGCCGACCATCCTGTCGCGCTGCCGCCAGTTTTCGACGCAGCGCCCGACGCCCGATGCGGCGCTCGCGTGGCTCAAGAGCCAGGGCGTGGCGGACGCGGAAGCCCAGCTGGCACTGGCCGGCGGCTCGCCGCTGACCGCGCTGCATGCCGCCGAAGCCGAGGAGCAGCCGCTGCAACGCTGGCTGGTCGGACAGCTCGGCGCCGCGGCGGAATTCGACGCCTCTGCGGCGGCGGAACAACTGCAAAAGCTGCCGGTGCCCGCCGTGCTTGGCATCCTCCAGCGCTGGACGTACGATCTGCTGAAATGTCGGCTTGATGCCTCCGGCGATGCCACGCCGCGCTACTTTCCGAAGGAGCGCGCGGTGCTGGCGCGTTGCGCCGGGGCCTCCAGCGCCCATCGGCTGCAGGCGTTCGCCGCGCGCATCAATGCGCACCGGCGCAGCGAGAACCATCCTCTCGCACCCAGGCTGGTGATGGAATCCGTGTTTCTCGAGTACCGGCAACTGTTCCACTGACAGCGCCGGCGCAGCAGGCAGGGCCCGGCAATCGCCGGGATGCAGGTCCACAACACCTATAAAGCAAAGCCGTAGCAGGTCAAAAAAGGGTCAGCCATGAGTACAGATGTCGCAACCATACCGGCGCGGGCGGCCGGTACCACGGGCGGAGCGCCGTCGCGGCCGAACGTGTTGTCCTTGTCGATCAAGGACCAGGCCGGGCTCCATGCCGCCTACATGCCGTTTCTGGCACGCGGCGGTATTTTTGTGCCTTCGAACCGGCCGTTCCGGCTGGGCGAGCAAGTGTTCCTGGTCCTGTCGCTGCTGGACCGGCCGCAGAAGTACCAGGTTGCTGGCCATGTTGCGTGGATCACGCCGCCGGGCACGCCAATGAAGACGCCAGGTGTGGGCGTGCATTTTCCAGATGACGACACCGGCCGCAACCTGCGGCGCGCCGTCGAGGAAATCCTGGGCAAGCAGCTGGAATCCGGGCGGCCCACGCAAACTTTATGATGTATATGAAGATTGCTTTGTAATTTCTTGTTTTTATTGAATTTTGTCCGATGATGCCGGCGACGTGCCCGGCACTGTCGCTTGCCACCGCAGCACGCTCGCGTCGCGCGCGGTGACGGCCAATACGGCGCGGTTGTCCGCAGCGTCCCGCCAGGCAGGCTGATTTTTGGCGCCTGGGCCGCAGTACTGAGGTTTCCCCCATGTTTGTAGATTCACACTGCCATATCGATTTTCCCGAACTGGCCGCGCGCCTGCCGCAGTTGCTCGACAATATGCGCGCCAACCAGGTGTCGCACGCGCTCTGCATCTCGGTGACGCTGGAAGACTTTCCGCGCGTGCTGGCGCTGGCCGAGCAGCATCCGAACCTGTACGCCTCGGTGGGCGTGCACCCGGACTACGAAGAGGGCGAGGAGCCCACGCTGGAGCGCCTGCTCGAACTCTCCGCGCACCCGCGCGTGGTCGGTACCGGCGAAACGGGGCTGGACTACTACCGCCTGAACGGCCGCAGCATCGCCGACATGGAGTGGCAGCGCGAGCGTTTCCGCACGCATATCCGCGCCGCACGCCAGACCGGCAAGCCGCTGATCATCCATACCCGTTCATCGGCGGACGACACGCTGCGCGTGATGCGCGAAGAGAATGCGCGCGAGGCCGGCGGCGTGATGCACTGCTTCACGGAAACCTGGGACGTTGCGAAACAGGCGCTGGACGAGGGTTTTCACATCTCGTTTTCGGGGATCGTCACGTTCAAGAGTGCGGCGGATTTGCAGGAAACGGCGCGCAAGGTGCCGCTGGACCGCATGCTGATCGAGACGGACTCGCCGTACCTGGCCCCTGTGCCGTACCGAGGCAAGACCAACGAGCCGGCCTGGGTGCGCCACGTGGGCGAGTTCATTGCCCAGCTGCGCGGCATTCCGGTGGAACAGCTCGCGGCCCAGACTACCGACAATTTCTTCAAGCTTTTCAAGCACATCAACAGGGAAGCTCATGTTTGACGTGAAATCTATCCGGGCACTGTCCGGGGCGGTGCTGCTCGGGTGCGCCGCGCTGGCCTGGGCCGCGCCGGCCGACGACATGCGCAAGGCCGTGGAATTCGACGACGCGCGCACCGTGCAGAAGCTGCTGGCGCGCGGCGTCGATCCCAATATCGTCGATGGCCGCGGCGACCCGGTGCTGGTCGTGGCACTGCGGGAGAAGTCGCTGAAGGCCGCCACCGCGCTGATCAAGGCCAAGGACATCGACTTCGACAAGGCCAACCCCGCCGGCGAAACCCCGCTGATGATGGCCGCACTGCAGGGCGAGCTCGACATGGTCAAGCTGATGGTTGAAGACATGGAGGCCGAGGTCAACAAGACCGGCTGGACGCCGCTGCACTATGCGTCCACGACCGGCCACAACGACGTCGTCAAGTACCTGGTCGACCACGCCGCCTACATTGACGCCGAAAGCCCGAACGGCACCACGCCGCTGATGATGGCTGCGCGTGGCGGCCATATCGAGACCGTGAAGCTGCTGCTCGACGAAGGCGCGGACATGCGCCTGAAGAACCAGCAGGGCATGACGGTGATCGATTTTGCCGAACGCTATAACCAGGCCGAGATCGCGAACGGCCTGAAATCGCGCTGGCAGAAGCTGTATCCGCAGGTGCCTATCGTTGCCGCGCCGCCGCTGAAAGCGCCGGTGGCGCAGCCCGGGGGCCAGCCGATCAAGGCGCCCGCCAGCGGCAAGTAATGCCCGCGAACGGTACCGGTACGCGAACCGAGGTGGTGCCGCTGAGCCAGCGCCTGCGGCAGTGGGCGCGCAGCCTCAAGTCGAACCTCGTGATGCTGTGGTTTTGCAGCCGCCATCCGGGCACGCCGCTGGCCGCACGGCTGCTGGCGGTGCTGGTGGTGGCCTATGCGTTCAGCCCGATCGACCTGATTCCGGATTTCATCCCGGTGCTGGGCTTTGTCGATGATGTCCTGCTGGTGCCGCTTGGCATCTGGCTGGCCTTGCAGCTGGTGCCCGCCGCCGTGAAGACAGATTGCCGCGCGCAGGCCGACGCCTGGCAAGCGTCGAAACGCCAGCGCCCGCGCAACCTGTGGGCGGCCGCGGCGATCATGCTGGTCTGGGTGCTGCTGGCGTGGCTGGGCTGGCGCTGGTGGTCGGGCCGCTGAATGAGGCCCGGCTTCAGACGTCGTCCGCCAGCCGTACGCCGGTGAACTGCCAGCGCTGGTGCGGATAGAAGAAGTTGCGATAGCTGGCCCGGATATGCGATTCCGGTGTCACGCACGATCCGCCGCGCAGCACCATCTGGCTGCTCATGAACTTGCAGTTGTACTCACCCACGCCACCGGCGCTCGGGCGGAATCCCGGATAAGGCAGGAAGGCGCTGCCGGTCCATTCCCATACATCGCCAAACATCTGGCGCAGCACCCCCGCGGTGTTCTGGCGGTCGGGCAGCGGCCGCAGTACGCGGCCCTCGACAAAATTCCCCGTAGCCGGAAGGTTGCACGCCGCGTGTTCCCATTCCGCCTCGGTCGGCAGCCGCCGCTCCGCCCAGCGCGCAAAGGCATCGGCCTCGAAGAAGCTGATATGGGTGACGGGGCTCTCCGGATCGACCGGATGCATGCCGCGCAGGGTCATGTGCCACCAGGTGCCTTCGCGTTCCTCCCAGTACAGCGGGGCCTGGATGCCTTGCTCGCACACCCAGCGCCAGCCGTCCGAAAGCCATAGCCCGGCGGTCTGGTAGCCGCCGTCGTCAATGAATTCGAACCACTGGCGGTTGCTGACCGGGTGCGAGCACAACGTGTAGGGCTGCAGGAACACCTTGTGGCGCGGCGCTTCGCAGTCAAAGGCAAAGTCTTCGCCGCGATGGCCGATCTCCACCACGCCACCGTCGAAGCCAACCCAGTCCGGGGCCGGGCGCGGGTCCGCCACCGCCGGTTCCAGCAGTTCCGGCGCGAATGCCGGCCGCAGCGGATTCTGCGCGAACAGGTGCAGGATATCGGTCAGCAACAGTTCCTGGTGCTGCTGCTCATGGTGCAGGCCGAGCGTGATCAGGGCCGCTTCGGCATCGGTCTGGGCGGCGCCGAGCAGGCTCAGCATCGATTCGTCCACCGCCTCGCGATAGGCGAGGATCTCATCCAGCGACGGCCGCGTGAGCAGGCCGCGGCGCGGGCGCGGATGGCGCGGGCCGACGGATTCGTAATAGGAGTTGAACAGGAAGCGGTAGGCGGGGTCGACCGGCTCGTAGCCTGGCACGCGCGCGGCCAGCACGAATTCCTCGAAGAACCACGTGGTGTGGGCCAGGTGCCATTTGGCGGGGCTCGCGTCCTCCATCGACTGCACCGTGGCGTCGGCGTCCGACAGGTCCGCGACGATGGCCTCGGTCGCGGACCGGATATGCCGGTACAGCGACAGCAAGGCGGGTTCGTGGGGCGGGTGGATGGCGGCGGCTGGCAACAGGGCTGAAGTCATGCGGGCTCCCGGGATCGGTCGATGACTGGGCGAAGGACGCGGCTGGCCGTGGCAGGCTGGCCAGTGACGTCGCCAATGGCACGCGGGGCGCCGTAGCGCCCCGCATCCATCATAGACCCGATCCGCCGCCGGGGCGAGCCGGTGCCGCCGGCGCTCAGGCCGCCAGGCGCGCGCCGTCGTTGAGCGCGGCGATCTCCGTGCGGGCGCTGCTCAGGCCGGCTTCGCGAGCGTCCGGACCCATGGCCAGGCCGTGGGCGCGCACGTAGGTGATGTCGGTGATGCCCAGGAAGCGGAACACCACGTCCACGGTCTTCTCGTGCAGGTCCAGTTCATTGGCGTCCTGGCGCACGCCGCCGCGCGACGACACCACGATCACGCGCTTGCCGCCGGCCAGGCCAACCGGGCCGGTCTCGGTGTACTTGAAGGTACGGCCGGCCTGGGCGATGCGGTCGATCCAGGCCTTGAGCTGGCTCGGGATGCCGAAGTTGTACTGCGGCACGCCAACCACCAGCACGTCCGCGGCCAGGAACTCGGCCAGCCAGGTTTCGGTGCGCTGCAGTTCGGCTTCCTGCACGGCGTTCAGGCCGTCCTTCGGGCCGCCCAGCACGGGCAGCAGGTTGCCGGACAGGTGAGCGGGAGCATCCTGGTCCAGATCGCGCACCGTCACCTTGGCGCCGGGGTTGGCGGCGACCAGGTCGGCCACCACGCTGGCGGTCAGGTTGCGGGAAACGGAATTGCCACCAAGGACGCTCGAATCGATCTGCAGGATGTTCATGACTTTCTCCACGAAGGGGCGGTTGCGATGGAGGAAATTTAGCGGCTGGCCATTGGTATCGGTAGTAAGGCAAAATGCAAATAATTGTTCTATTCATGCAACGGCCCGCGCGGCGAGGCTGACGCGCCGTTGCACAGGCGGAGGCCTTCATGCAGGACCTGAACGATCTGTCGCTATTTGCCCAGGTGGTCGAGCACGGCAGCTTTTCGGCGGCCAGCCGTGCCACCGGCATTCCCAAGTCGCGCCTGAGCCGGCGCATCGCACAGCTGGAACGCGATCTCAATGTGCAACTGCTGCGCCGGACGACGCGCCAGGTGCGCGTGACGCCGCTTGGCGAGTCGTTTTACGAGCGTTGCCGCGCCATGCTGAACGAGGCGGATGCCGCACGCGAAGTCATCGAGCAGGCGCGCGACCAGCCTGGCGGCACGCTGCGCGTGAGCTGTCCGGTGGCGATTGCGCAGATCCTGCTCGCACCGGCCATCGGCCATTTCATGCGCGCCAACCCGGCGGTGCGCATCGAACTGGAGGCCACGAACCGGCGCGTCGACCTGATCGGCGAGGGCTATGACCTGGCACTGCGCGTGCGCGAGGTGCTGGAAGATTCCAGCCTTGCCGTGCGCACCTTCGGCGAAAGCCAGCTCATGCTGGTGGCCAGTCCCGGCCTGCTCGACAGCATCGGCCGGCCACGCACGCCGCAGGCGCTCGATGGCATGCCGGGCGTCGGCCAGAAGCCGCACGACGGCAAGCATGTCTGGATCCTTGGCTGCAAGAGCGGCGAGACCATCCAGATTGCCTATGACCCGCGCCTGGTGACCGACGAGTTCGCCCTGCTGCGCGAGGCGGCCATTGCCGGCATTGGCGTGGCCATGCTGCCGCGCATGTACTGCCGCGATGCCATCGACAGCGGCGAACTGGAACTGCTGCTGCCCCAGTGGGAAATGCCCGTGGGCACGCTGCACGCGGTATTCCCGTCGCGCAAGGGCGTGACCCCGGCGGTGCGGCGCTTCCTGGATTTCCTCAGCGAGATCCTGCCCGAAAACGCGCGCAAGGTCGGCATGCACGAGGCCAGGCAGCCAGCGATGCACCGCCTGGTCTGACGGCACCGGCGCAGGACGCCTGTGCCGGTCTTGCGCCTTTACCTTCACGCCGCCGCGCACTAAGGTACATGGGCGAGCCCCGTGCGTGCGGGCGAAGCCGCTTGGCCGTGCCAACGGCCGGCACGCTTCCCGGGAGCTCCGACTGTTCTCAACCGGCAAGGAGGATGGCCATGAGCGGCTCTCAGGGTTCGCAGGACTTGGGCAAGGCGGTGTTGCGCATTGTGTTGGGGGTGCTGATCCTGATGCACGGCATCGCCAAGCTGAAGGGCGGCGTGGGCTTCGTCGAGCAGACCGCCACGCAGGCCGGGTTGCCCACGTGGACCGCTTACGGCGTCTATATCGGCGAAGTCGTGGCGCCCGTGTTGCTGATCATCGGCTTGTGGACGCGGGTTGCGGCGCTGATCGTCGTTGTGAACATGCTGTTCGCGGTCGCGCTGGTACACACGAAGCAGATCGGCATGCTCAATGAAACCGGCGGCTGGCAGCTCGAACTGCAGGGCATGTACCTGGCGGCTGCGCTGACGCTGATGCTCATCGGCGGGGGCCGGCTGGGCGTGGGTGGTGCTGGCGGCAAGTGGAACTAGTCGCTGCCGCCGGTTCCGGGAGACGTCTCGTGGATATTCGGAGAAGCAGAGCGACAACGGCTGTTGCCATGGCTTCTGTGGTGGTGGCGGCTTGTGCCAGCGCGCCGGACATCAAGACCGACTACAACCGCAGCGTGGATTTCGGAGCGTACCGCAGCTTTGGCTTCGTGAAGAACCCGGGCACGGACCGGCAGGGCTACGAAAGCCTGACGACGCAGTACCTCAAAGGCGCCGTGCAGCGCGAGATGACGTCGCGCGGCTACCAGTACAACGCGCAGTCGCCCGACCTGCTGGTCAACTTCAATGCGCGCACGCAGGAGAAGGTGCAGGTCTCCCCGGCGCCGCCGCCAATGACGGGCTATTACGGCTATCGCGGCGGACTCTATGCGCCGTGGCCGGGCTACGGCTTCTACAACGACGTGTACACGTACACCGAGGGCACGCTGAACATCGACCTGGTCGACCGCAAGGACATGAAGCTGGTCTGGGAAGGCGTCGCCGTGGGCAGCGTGGACGCGAGCGACCAGTCCAATATCCAGCAGCGCATCGAAAAGGTGGTGGCGCAGATTTTCGCCAGGTACCCGTTCCGCGCCGGACAGTAGGGCAGGGCGTTCTGTTGCCGCCACGCAGCGCTTACGAATACTTGCGTTTTATTGCGCGGCCCGGGGGCATGGCCGGTCGCCTTAACCGCTACAATCGCTGCCCGTAGTCTTGAACGTGGCATGGCGATCATGGGATTTGGCTGGTTCGGATTTTCGACTCTCTGGCTGGTGCCGCTGGTATGGCGGTTCTTCGGTGGACTGCTTGCGCGCGAGCGGCGCCTGTCCGGTCCCGGCTCGCTGCGGGTCTGGCTCGGCACGCTGATCGTGCTGTGCGCGAGCGCCTCGCTCGAAGCCCTGACCGGCGGCGAGGGCGGAACCGCGGGCGGCTCGGCCGGGCGCGCGCTCGGCGGCATGGTCGCCAACCTGTTCGGCTGGACCTCCGCCTTGCTGCTGATGCTGGGCGTGCTCGCGCTGGCCGCGCCCATGGTATTTGGCGAAACATGGCGCGGCCTGTTCCTGCTGCGCAAGCCGCGCGGCGCGCCGCGCGCCGAAGAAGAGCCCGCCGAGTTCGTGCCGACCCAGCCGATGCGGGAAGCGGAGCGCCGCGAAACCACCTCGCACGGCAGTGCCGCGTCCGGCAGCTGGAACGCGCCATCGGGGCGCCACCGCAGTTTCGAGGCGATTTCCGCGCGCCGACAGCCCGCCTGGCAGCCGCCGCCGCGCACGCGTGAATCGCCGCCGCAGCCCGGCGAGATCTGGTTGCATCATGCCGAATCGCCGGGTGCGGTGAAGCCGCCCTCACGCCCGGCGGCGCCGCCTGTCACCGAGACGGCGCCGCCGCGCGCCGCGCAGACGCCGCCACCGCGTCGCCCGATCAGCCTGCAGGCCGCAGCAGCAGCGGCGGCGGCATCGACACCGACTGCCGCCGCATCGCGACCCGCCGCGCCTGCGCGTGCCACGGCGACCAGCAACCCGTCCCGTCCGCCGCAGCCCATCGTGCGTTCGGCCATCACAACCTTGCCTGAAGCCTCGGCCGTCCGGGCACCGGCAAAGGCCGCGGTGGCGGTCGTGTCGACAGCGCAGGCCGTGGCTCCAGCCCCGCAAGTCCGCGCCGGTGTGCCCGAAGCCACTGTGGTCGCGGCACCGCGCGCCGCGGCAGCCGCCGCGCCGGCCGAAGCGACGGCTGACGTGACCGTTGCAGTGGCCGAGCCGGTAGTAGTCGAAGCACCTTCGTCGCTGGATCCGGCCGTCGAGCCCGGCGCGCAGACCGTCGATGCAGACGGGTTTGACGCGGACGAGGCCACGCTCGAAGCCATCCGCGAGGAAGCGCTGCAATTGCTGGCCGAGTTGCAGACGCTGTCACGCAAGGCGGTAAGCCTGCAGCCCGGTGGCGACGGACAGGTGCCCGCCGCGCCGGCGGCCGAAGTACCGGCGCCGGAAATGACGAGTCCCGCGGAACCTTCATCAGGCACCGACCTCGCCGTTGAAGCCGAAGCCGAAGCCGAAGCCGAAGCCGAAGCCGAAGCCGAAGCCGAAGCCGAAGCCGAAGCCGAAGCCGAAGCCGAAGCCGAAGCCGAAGCCGAAGCCGAAGCCGAAGCCGAAGCCGAAGCCGAAGCCGAAGCCGAAGCCGAAGCCGAAGCCGAAGCCGAAGCCGAAGCCGAAGCCGAAGCCCTCGTTGAGGCCGATGCCGACGCCGAGGTCATTGCGGAGCCCGCGCCGGAGGCCGTGCCAACCTTTGTCATGGAGGACGGCCCGCTTTCCGAATCCGGGACCGATGACGCTTCCGAAGCGGAAATGCTCGTCGATGCCAACGCACTGCTGGGGGCATCGGAAACCGGGCCGGCGTCGGTGTCCGAACCTGAGCCGGTGCCTGAGGCTGAGCCCGAGCCGGCGCCCGTCATGCCCGCAGCCAAGCCGCGCATCGTGTTGCAGGCCGTGGTCGGCAAGACGGTTGCACTGAACGCCCGACTGGCTCAACCGGCTCAACCGGCCCAGCCGGCGCCCTTGGCGCCGCCTCCCGCGCCGCGGGTCATGGTCGACTACCGCCTGCCTCCGGCCGAATTGCTGGAGGGCGCCGTCGACCAGGCCGAGCGGGTATCGGAGGAAAGGCTGCGCGAGACCAGCGACCTGATCGAGCAGCGCCTGTCGGAATTCAAGGTGCCGGTCGCCGTGGTCGGTGCCAGCGCCGGTCCGGTGATCACGCGCTTTGAAGTCGAGCCGGCCATGGGCGTGCGCGGCGCGCAGGTGGTCGGGCTGATGAAGGACCTGGCGCGCGCGCTCGGCGTGACCTCGATCCGCGTGGTCGAAACCATTCCCGGCAAGACCTGCATGGGCCTGGAGCTGCCCAATGCGCGCCGGCAGATGATCCGCTTGTCCGAGATCGTGCGCGCGTCGTCGTTCCAGTCGCACAGCTCGCGCCTGGTGCTGGCGATGGGCAAGGACATCACCGGCCACCCGGTCGTGACCGACCTGGCCCGCGCGCCGCACCTGCTGGTGGCGGGCACCACGGGCTCTGGCAAGTCGGTCGCGGTCAACGCGATGATCCTGTCGATGCTGTACAAGGCCACGCCCGAGGATGTGCGCCTGATCATGATCGACCCCAAGATGCTGGAGCTGTCGGTCTATGAAGGCATTCCGCACCTGCTCGCGCCGGTGGTGACCGACATGAAGCAGGCCGCGCACGCGCTCAACTGGTGCGTGGGCGAAATGGAGAAGCGCTACCGGCTGATGTCGGCCCTGGGCGTGCGCAACCTGGCCGGCTACAACCAGAAGATCCGCGCGGCCGAGGCGGCGGAGCAGAAGGTGCCCAACCCGTTCTCGCTGACGCCGGACGCGCCGGAGCCGCTGTCCACGCTGCCGCTGATCGTGGTGGTGATCGACGAGCTGGCCGACCTGATGATGGTGGCCGGCAAGAAGATCGAGGAACTGATTGCGCGGCTCGCGCAGAAGGCGCGTGCCGCGGGCATCCACCTGATCCTGGCCACGCAGCGTCCGTCGGTGGACGTGATCACCGGCCTGATCAAGGCCAATATCCCGACGCGCGTGGCCTTCCAGGTGTCGTCCAAGATCGATTCGCGCACCATCCTCGACCAGATGGGCGCTGAAAGCCTGCTGGGGCAGGGCGATATGCTGTTCCTGCCGCCGGGCACCGGCTACCCGCAGCGCGTGCATGGTGCCTTTGTCGCCGACGATGAAGTGCATCGCGTGGTCGAGCACTGGAAGCAGTTCGGGGAGCCGGACTACGACGAGGCGATCCTTGCTGGCGATGCCGCCGAGGCCGGCGCCAGCGACCTGTTCGGCGAGGGCAGCGGTGACGGCGAAGCCGACCCGCTCTATGACGAAGCCGCGGCCTTCGTGCTCAACACGCGCCGCGCTTCGATCTCCGCGGTGCAGCGCCAGCTTCGCATCGGCTACAACCGCGCGGCGCGGCTGATCGAGCAGATGGAAGCCGCGGGCCTGGTCTCGCCGATGGGCCGCAATGGCGCGCGCGACGTGCTCGCGCCCGGACCCGCCGACTGAAACGGAGCCGCGATGGATCTCAAGCAAGGCAACCTGTTCGCGGACGTGCCAGCCGGGTCGCCGGACGAAATCTTCCAGTCCCTGCTGGAGCGGCCTGGCCTGAAGATCGAGCGCATCGTCTCCAACGGCCAGGCCAGCCCGCCGGGCTTCTGGTACGACAGTCCGCAGGATGAATGGGTGCTGCTGCTCAGCGGCAGCGCCGGCCTGGAGTGCGAGGGCGACACGGCCCCGCGCGTCATGCGCCCGGGCGACTGGCTGCACCTGCCGGCGCATTGCCGGCACCGCGTGGCATGGACGGACGCCGCCGCACCGACCGTCTGGCTGGCGGTCCATTGCCAGCCGGCGTAACGCCGTCGGCGTGCTGGCCCCGACGGCCTCGCCGGCTACGCCGGCGAAACGGCAGCGCTTGCCAAGCACGACGAGCCAGTCACCACCACAAAGCCTCTGTCGGCTACGCCAGCGAAACAGCGGCGCCTGCCAAGCACGAAAAACCCAACCCAATCCCCGCAATCCGGCGAAGAACCTGAAAAACTCAGTCACCCGCCGGAAACACCGGCTCCCCCAGGTTCAACATCAGCCGGTTCGCCCAGGCAAAGATCGCCACGGAGTGAATCAGATCCAGGATCTCGGCATCGCTGATGCCGGCCTCGCGCAGCGCCGCCAGGCTCTGCGGCGAGACGCCCGCCGGATTCTCGGTCAGCTCGATCGAGAACTTCGAAATCGCCTGTTCCCGTTCGGTCGTACCGGCCGTGCGCGGATCGTCGAACACCTCCCTGATCACGTCATTGCGCTTGGCCAGCTGCTCGAAGCGCTGCGCATGCACCGACGCGCAATAGACGCAGCCATTGAGGCGCGACACCACGGTCGTGGCCAGCTCGCGCTCGGCGCGCGGCATGCCGCCGGGCGCGTACATGATCGCGTTGAACGCCGTGGAGCGCTGGCGCAGGATCTCGGGCTGGTGCACCAGGAACCGGTAGTAGTCCTGCACCCTGGCCTTGGGATGGCTCTCGTCGAGCACGGCCATCTGTTCCGGCGTGGCCTGGTCCAGCTCGACGACATCGAGCCAGGCCTTCCAGTCCAGCACTTCGTTGGTAAAGCCGTGGGCTTTGATGATCTCGCTCATGCCTGTGCTCCTGCGTTGTCGTTCAGTGCCTTCAGGGCATCCAGGCCGGCTACCAGGCGCACCTGGTAAGACAGGAAGGCAATCAGCTGCGCCAGCGTGACCACGGCGGGCGTGCTCAGGCCTGCGGCGGGCAGCGCCTGGAGCGCGGCCCGATCGCCTTCCACGGGCTTTTCGATCAGCGTGCGCGTGAATGTGAGGATGGCGCGCAGACGCGGGTCGGCTGAATCGGCGGGGCTGCCTTGCGCGGCGGCGGAAATGGCCGCGGCATCGACGCCGGCCGCGACCAGGCGCGCATGATAGTGGTCCGCCAGTTGGGGCGACGGCGTAAGCCGCGCGGCATAGCACGCGGCCAGCAGGCGTTCGGCCAGCGTCAGGCCGGGCAGGGCCGGATCGAACAGGGCGTCATAGCTGCCCTGGGTGGCAGCCACCACCTTGTCGCGCTTGTGGCGCAGCGCGTGCGTGGCGCTGCCGGGCCGCAGGCCGGTGATGGCGTCGATCAGGTCCGGCGGCGTGGCGCCGGCGTCGGGCGTGGGGGCTTGGCTCATGGTGGTTGTCACGGTTCGGGTTGGATTCAGGATTCCAGCGCGGGCGGCGGCGCCGGCACCCATTCGTCGCCGAAGACTTCAGGCTCGGCATAGGCCTGCAGCGCGGCGTAGTGCAGTTCAACGTCTTCCTGGTACAGCAGGCCGGCAATGCCCTGGCCCAGCCGCCTGGCACCATCGCTGATGGCCGGGATGTCGCCGGACACGGTGCCGTGCGAGAGCGCGGCCGGATAGCAGAACGCATGGATGCGCGACAACCCCGGGCAGCAGCCCGGCGTCTTCTCCTGCAGTTCGAACGCGGGGCCCAGGTCGGGCGAATCGGACAGCTCGCCATCCTCCTGTCCCGGCCGCGGCGCATGGCGGTCGCGCCAGAAGCGGATCTGGGGCGCGAACGCGGCGAACTCCGGGCGGGTTTCCAGCGCAATGCGGAATCCTGTCGAGAAGATCAGGAAATCCAGTTCGAACACACCCTTGGGCGTGCGCACGCGCAGCACGTCGCCGTCCACGTCGATGGCGTCAAGCGCGCAGTCCAGGTTGAAGCGCGCATTGGGGTGGCGCGATACGCGCAGCGTGCTGCCGCGCGGCGGCGGCACCTGCTGGCTGTTGATGTAATGGCGCAGGCGCCATTTCCATTCATCCGTCAGGCCATAGTGGCCGTGCGTCAGACCGGGATTGCCGGCGCCCTTGCTCTTGTTGACGCGCGGAATGTCCGCGCGGCGGATCAGCAGGTCCACGCTTGCGGCGCCGGCTTCCAGCGCGGTGGCGGCGCTGTCCATGGCCGAAGCCCCCGCGCCGACCACGCCCACGCGCTTGCCGCGCAGGCGGCCGTAGTCCATCGCATCGGACGAATGCGCCCACAGCGCGCGCGGCAGTCCCTCGGCGACCGGCGGCACGCAGGCGCCGCCCAGTCCGTCGCGGCCGGTGGCCAGCACCACGCGGCGGGCCAGCACGGTACGCGCTCCGTCGGGCGTGGTCATCGACAGCGCGACCAGGCCGTCGGCGCGCGGCAGCACCTGGTCGACACGGTGGTCGTTGCGGATATCGAGCCCGAGCACCTGCCTGTACCAGCGCAGGTAGTCCATCCATTGCAGCCGCGGAATCTTGTCGAGCGCTTCCCAGGCTTCGCCGCCGTACTGGGCTTCAAACCATGCACGGAAGGTCAGCGCCGGCAGGCCCAGCGCAGGGCCCGTGAGTTGCTTGGGCGAGCGCAGGGTCTCCATGCGGGCGGTGGTGGCCCACGGCCCTTCAAAGCCGGCGGGCGACTGGTCGAAGGCGCAGGCCGGGATGCCCAGGTGCTTGAGCGTGGCGCTGACGGCCAGTCCGGCCATGCCGCCGCCGATCACGGCAACATCGAGCACGGCCTGCCCGCCGTGGGTGCGCGGCATGGTCCAGGCCTTGGCGGGCAGTTCCAGCCAGGCCAGGTCCTGGCGCAGGCGCGCTTCGAGCGCGGCCAGGCCGGCCTGGCCGCGTGCGTTGTCGGTATCAGTCATGGCTCGGGGGTTCAGTATCTTCGGTTGGGGCGGCGCCGTCGCCGTACAGGGACTGGAGCAGGGCGCCATGATCGGCCGGATCGCGGCGGACAAAGTCGGGCAGCAGCGTGGCGGACGCCTCGGCCAGGACATCGACCAGCCCCAGCACGACCGCGCTGGCCGGACGCGCCTGGGGCGTGATCACGCCGAAATAGAACGGGATGTCCGCGTCGACAGGGCGCACGGCAATATCGGTCAGCGGCAGGCCGCGCGCGGTCACGGGTTCGAGCACGGCGATGCCGAGCCCGGCGCGTACCAGCGTCAGCGCGTTGATCGAGGTATTGGTGTCGATCACGGCAGCCGCACCAATGCCTGCGCCGGCAAACGCGGTATCGGTGCGGCGCCGCAGCCGGTACGGGTTCTGCATGGTGACGATGCGGCGTTCGCGGCAGTCGGCCAGGCGAACGGTCTCGCCAGCCGCGAGCGGGTCGTCCGCGCGCATGGCCGCCACGCACGCGGCCTGCCCGATCCAGTGGACGTTCACGCCACGGTGCTCCAGCGGCAGGCTGTTCAGGCCGATCTCGGCGGCGCCGGTCAGCACCGCATGCACGACCTGTTCGGGCGATACGCTCCGGACCTCCACGCGCTCGGGCGCGCACAGTCCGCGCGCAAAGGCCAGTGCGAGCGCCGCGGGCAGCAAGCCGGCCGACAGCGCGGGCGTGGCGGCAATGCGCAGCGGGCGGCCGTCGCCTCGCGCCAGCGCCGCGGCGCGGTTGCGGATCTGCTGCAAGCCGGCCAGCGTCTGCTCGACCTCGTCATAGAGCAGGAATCCCTGCTCGGTCGGGCTGACGCGCGGACCGCTGCGCGTGAACAGCGCAAAGCCCAACTCGCCTTCGAGTTCCTGGATGAGACGGGTAATCGCCGGCTGCGAACGGCCGAGCAAGCGGCCGGCAGCGGTGATACTGCCGGTCGTGACGACCGCTGCAAAGGCTTCCAGTTGCCGGATCTCCATTTGGGGGCGGATGGCTTTGTATGCGATTTACGAATTCTGTGCTGTCAAGCATGCGAATGGCAAATACTATTTGGCTATGACGTCATGCGCACGCCTATGATGTAGAGATGCCGGATGCACATCGGCCGCCCACAGGAGTGACGTCTTGTTCGCCTTCCCTCGTACCGGCGTTCTTGCGGGCGCGGCAGCCTGGCTTGCCGGCCTGTTGCTGGCGCTCGCACTGGCGGGTACGTGCAGCGCACAGGGCGCCGGTACCTTGCGGGTCGGGTCCAAGCGCTTTACGGAGTCCTACATCCTCGGCGAAGTGCTGACGCAGGCGGCCGGAGAAGCCCGCCACCAGGCCGGGCTCGGTAACACGGCGATCGTCTTCGAGGCACTGCGCGCCGGCAGCATCGACCTCTATCCGGACTACACGGGCACGCTCGCGAGCGAGATCCTGAAACTGCCGCCGGGCGCGACGCTGGAGCAGATCAACCAGGCGCTGGCGCCGATGGGACTGGGCGCGGGCATCGCGCTGGGTTTCGAGAACACCTATGCGCTGGCCGTGTCGGACGCGCATGCCGGCGGCTTGCGGCGGCTGAGCGACCTGGTACGGCAGCCGCGGCTGCGGCTGGGCCTGTCGCACGAATTCCTGGGCCGGGCCGATGGCTGGCCGGGGCTGGCCCGGCGCTATGGGCTGCCGCAGCTTCCGGTCGGGCTGGATCATGGCGTTGCCTACGAGGCGCTGGCGGCCGGGCAGGTCGACGCGATCGATATCTATTCCACCGACGCCAAGATCCGCAAATACGGGCTGCGCGTGCTGGAAGACGATCTGCACTTCTTTCCGCGCTATGACGCCGTGGTGGTCTACCGGCTGGACGTGCCGCGCCGCTTTCCGGCGGCATGGCAATCCTTGCAGTCGCTCGCGGGGCGCATCAGCGCGGCCGACATGGTGGCAATGAACGCGGCCGCGGAGATCGACGGGCAGTCTTTTGCGGCGATTGCACGCGGCTTCCTGTCCGGTAAGGCGGCGCAGCGGTCCGGCCGTGGCGGCCTGATGCAGGCACTGCTCGGTCCCGACACGCTGCGCCTGACGCGCCGCCACGTGGGCCTGGTGGCGGGTGCCGTGGGGGCTGCCACGCTGGCGGGCATACCGCTGGGCATCATATCGGCGCGGCGCCGGCGCCTGGGGCAGGGCGTGCTCGGCATGGTCAGCGTGCTCCAGACGGTGCCGTCGCTGGCGCTGCTGGCGATGCTGATCCCGCTGCTGGGCCGCATCGGCGTCTGGCCGGCGATGGTGGCGCTGTTCCTCTATGCGCTGCTGCCGATCGTGCGCAACACCTGCACGGGGCTGCAGCAGGTGTCCGCCGGCATGCGCGACGCGGCACGCGCGCTGGGGCTGCGCGACCTGCAGGTGCTGCGCTACGTGGAGCTGCCGCTGGCGCTGCCGGTGGTGCTGGCCGGCGTGAAGACTGCGGCCATCATCAGCGTGGGCACCGCGACCATTGCCGCATTCGTCGGCGCGGGCGGCTACGGCGAGCGCATTGCCACCGGGCTGGCGCTCAACGACACCGTGCTGCTGCTGGCCGGGGCGATCCCCGCCGCGGTGCTGGCCCTGGTGGTGCAGGCCGGGTTCGAGGCGCTGGAATGGGCGCTGCGCCGGCGCGGTCGCGGCGGCCCGCCGATCTGATATGCAAGAATTTCCGATATCTGATGCTGTCATGTTCCGCCGCCGGCGCCGATAATCAGCGCGAGGGCAGGCAGCGCCCCGCAGTGGCTGCCAGGGGAGACAAGGAGGTAGTCATGAACCCGCTGAGGCTGGTCCGCACCGTACTATGGGGCTTCCTTGGCCTGCGCAAAGGCCAGGAACACCAGCGCGACCTGGAGAACATGCGGCCGCTGCCGCTGATCCTGACCGGCGTGACGCTGGCCGCGGGGCTGGTGCTGGGCCTCGTGCTGGTGGCAAAGTTCGCGGTAGCCAGCGCCTGAGGCTGGCTGCCGGCGCGGCAGACAGATCGTGATCACCGAGAACAACAAGACCTGGACGCACCCATGCTTTTCCCCGCAAGGCGGTTGCTGACCGCCGCCACGCTGCTCGCCGGCCTGCTCGGCAGTGCTTGCGCCGCTGCGCAGGCCGCCACGGCCGACGTGGAGCGCGGCCGCTACCTTGCGCGCATCGCGAACTGCGCGGCCTGCCATACGAACCAATCCGGCAAGCCGTTTGCCGGCGGCCTGCCGATCCGCACCGCGGCGGGCACCCTCTATTCGACCAATATCACACCGGACGCGACCGGCATTGGCGGCTACACGCTGGCGGAATTCGACCGCGCGGTGCGCCAGGGCGTGGCGCGCGACGGCAGGCGGCTCTATCCGGCCATGCCATACCCGTCCTACGCGCGCATGCGCCCCGAGGACGTTGCCGCCCTCTATGCCTATATGCGGGCCGGCGTTGCGCCGGTCAGCCAGCGCAACCGCGATGCCGAGATGCGCTGGCCGTACAGCATGCGCCCGCTGCTGGTAGTGTGGAACGCGTTGTACCTGAGCGGCTCGCCGGTCCGCACCGACGCCGCGAAGGGCGCGGAATGGAACCGCGGTGCCTATCTCGTGCAGGCGGTCGCGCATTGCGGCGCATGCCATACGCCGCGCGGCTGGCTGTATGCCGAAAAGGGCCTGGACGAGCGCAGCAAGCGTTTCCTGTCGGGCGCCAGCGTGGAAGGCTGGTCGGCGACCAATCTGACGGGGGACCAGGTCACCGGACTGGGCGCATGGTCGCGCGCTGAGATCGCCGAGTTCCTGCGCACCGGGCGCAATGCGCACGCGACCTCGTTCGGGCCGATGTCCACGGTGATCGCCACGGCCACCCAGTACATGGCGCCGGCCGATCTCGACGCCGTGGCGGTCTACCTGAAGTCGCTGCCAGGCGCTCGCGGCGAGACCGGGCCGTTCCGGCATGATCCGGCCACGGCGCCACGTCTGCTGCAGGGCCGCTTCGACAGCCCGGGCTCACGCCAGTACTCGCAGTTCTGCATGCCTTGCCATGGCGCCGACGGCAAGGGGTTTGCGCGCGTGTTCCCGCCGCTCGCCGGCAATCCGACGGTCGCCGACCCGGACCCGGCCTCGCTGGTCAACCTGTTGCTTAACGGCGCCGTGACCGCGCGCGTCGACACCGCGCCGACCGACTATCACATGCCCGGCTATGGCTGGACCCTGGACAACCAGGAACTGGCCAACCTGCTCACCTTCATCCGCGGCAACTGGGGCAACCGCGCAGCGCCGGTCGGCGAGGCGGCCGTTGCCGCGCGCCGGCGCGAGCTGGAAGCCGCCCGCTGACCCCGCCACGACGACCCATGACGATTTCGCGCAGAGATTTCCTCAACGGCACCGCGCTGGCCATTGCCGCCGGCGTGGCGCCCGCGCAACTGCTGGCCGCCGCGCAGGTGCAGCCCGGCGCGGCTTATCCGCCAGCGCTGACGGGCCTGCGCGGCAACCACGCAGGGACCTTCACACTGGCCCACAGCCTCGCGCGCGAAGGCGCGAAGTACCCCACCGTGATGGCCCACGAGGCCTTCGACCTTGTGGTGGTGGGCGGCGGCCTGAGCGGGCTGGCGGCGGCGTGGTTCTATCAGCGCCGCTTTGGCCCGGGCAAGCGCATCCTGATCCTGGACAACCACGACGACTTCGGCGGCCACGCCAAGCGCAATGAATTCACGGTGCGCGGCAAGCGGCTGGTGACTTATGGCGGCAGTGCGGAGATGCCGCCCACGGCAGCCGCCGATGCCGCCATGCGCGAGCTGCTGGGCGGCCTTGGCCTGGATCCGGCACGCGCGCCGCTGGCCGAGCCGGCGGACCCCTATGCCGCGCTCGGCATGGGCCGCGCGGTGTTCTTCGACTCGGACCATTTCGGCCGGGACCTGTGGCTCGGCGGCGATCCGTTCGGCGAACTGGTCGACGCGCGCGGCGGGCGGCAGGGCGTTGCCGCACCGGACGCCGCGGCGCTGCGGCGCTTCCTGGATGCCGCGCCATTGCCGCCGCAGGATCGCGCGGCACTGGCCCGGCTTGCCGATGGCAGCACCGACTACCTGCCAGGCATGGCGGCCGCAGAGCGCGCCACCTATCTTCGCGGCACGCGCTATGCGGCATTCCTGCGCGACAAGGCCGGCATCGGGCTGGCCGGGCAGCGTTTCCTGCGCAGCCGCAGCAACGATGCCTTCGCGCTCGATGCCGACGGCATCAGCGTGGCCGACGCCATCGGCATCGGCCTGCCGGCTGGCGCGGGCATGCCGGCACCGGCGCTGGATCCGCGCCTGGGCAAGTCGCCGGCCTCGCGGCTGTGGTTCCCGGACGGCAACGCCTCGCTGGCGCGGCTGCTGGTGCAGAAGCTGATTCCCGGCGTAGCGAAGCTCGCGCGTCCCACGGATATCGTCAACGCGGCGTTTGACTACGGGCGCCTGGACCAGGACGGCGCGCCGGTACGGCTGCGCCTGGAGGCCACCGCCATCGCGGTGGATCCGGATGGCCCGATCACGCGCGTCACGTACGGCTGGCGCGGCAACCTGCACCGTATCGAAGCGCGCCACGTGGTGCTGGCGGGCTGGAACATGATGGTGCCGTACCTGATGCCGTCACTGCCGGCCGCGCAAGGCGACACGCTGCGCGGCGAAGTGAAGGCGCCGCTGGTCTATACCAAGGTGGCACTGGACCACTGGCGCGCGTTTGTCGCGCTCAAGACGCGGCGCATCCACGCCCCGGCCATGGCCTATACCGACCTGTGGCTGGAGCCGCCGGCCGGCTCCAGCCCCGCCGATCCCGCGGTGCTGCACATGCTGTATGTGCCGACGGTGCCCGACAGCGGCATGAGCGCGCGCGAGCGCTTCCGCGCGGGGCGTGCGTTCCTGCTGGGCACGCCGTTCAGCGAACTCGAGCGCGGCATCCGCACGCAGCTCGACCGCATGCTGGGGCCGGCGGGATTCGCCGCGAAGGACGTGATCCGCGCCATCACCGTCAACCGCTGGGCGCATGGTTACAGCTATCGGCCGGATACCCTTGCCGGGGAGGATCCGGCAGCGTGGGCATCGCCTGCGGGCGTGGGCAATGTGAGCTTCGCGGGCAGCGACAGCGCGGGCAGCCCGTCGCTGACGGCGGCTGTCGCACAGGGCCGGCGTGCCGTGGATCGCCTGGCGGGCTGAACTCAGCCCAGGCGCTCGCGCCCGTGCGGCGCGGCAAGGTCCAGCACCGGCCCGGCGGGCACGACGCCGGCCGGATTCAGCGTGCGGTGGCTTTCGTAGTAGTGGCGCTTGATGTGCTCGAAGTTCACGGTGCCGGCGATGCCGGGGTGCTGGTAGAGGTCGCGCACGAAGCCCGACAGCGCCGGATAGTCGGCGATACGGCGCAGATTGCACTTGAAGTGCCCGACATACACCGGGTCGAAGCGGACCAGCGTGGTGAAGAGGCGGATGTCGGCTTCCGTCAGGCGATTGCCGACCAGGTAGCGCTGCGTGGCCAGGCGGGCTTCCAGCCAGTCGAGTGTTTCGAACAGCGGCCATACGGCCTCTTCGTAGGCCTCTTGCGAGGTGGCGAAGCCGGCCTTGTAGACGCCGTTGTTGACCGTGTCATAGACGCGCGCGTTGATCGTGTCGATCTCCGCGCGCAGTGCCGCCGGATAGTAGTCGCCGGGCGCCGCGCCAATGCCGTCGAAGGCGCTGTTCATCATGCGCAGGATCTCGGACGACTCGTTGCTGACGATGGTCGCGCGCTGCCGGTCCCACAGCACCGGCACCGTGACGCGGCCGCTGTATTGCGGATCGGCGGCCGTATAGACCTGGTGCAGCACGCGCGCATGGTTGACCGTGTCCGGCACCACGCCAGGCCCGTCGGCAAAGGTCCAGCCTTCCGCGCGCATCAGCCAGTGCACCACCGAGACGCCGATCATGTCCTCCAGCCCCTTCAGGCGGCGCATGATCAGCGTGCGGTGCGCCCACGGGCATGCCAGGCTCACATAGAGGTGGTAGCGCCCGGCCTGCGCGGCGAAGCCGCCCGACCCCGACGGCCCGGCACGGCCATCGGCCGTGACCCAGTTCCGGAACGCGGCGTCCTTGCGCACGAAACGCCCGCCGGTGGAGTCGGTGTCATACCACTTGTCCTGCCACTGGCCATTCACCAGAAGTCCCATTCGCTGCTCCTTGACGGCTGCGCGCGCCGTGCCTGCCGCATGACGCGCCTATGCCGCCATGGTGAGCGCTTTTGGCTCGCTTTCCCTACGATTTTCCAGACCGACTCGTTCGACTGCGTTGAACAAGTTGGCGTATGCGGGACTTGGTGGATCCATCCGGCATGGGGTGGCGCGGCTCAGTGGTCCGCCGCCTGTGCAAGCAAGCCTTCGATCTCCGCGTCCTTTTCCTCCCAGCGCTCGGCCAGCCAGCGATGGAAGTCGCTGCGGAAGGCCGGGTCGGTGCCGTAGTCGGCGCTGCAGAATTCCGGCGGGATGGGGATCTGCCGCACCCGGACGATGACGGGGCCGGTGCGGCCGCAGGCAAACTGCCAGAAGGTCGGCGCGCCGTGCGGATAGACGATGGTCGCATCCAGCAGCGCGCGAAAGCGCTGGCCCATGGTGTTGATGGTCACCGCCAGACCGCCAGCCTTGGGCTTGAGCAGATGGCGATACGGCGAAGCCTGCGCCGCGCGCTTGGCCTCGGTGAAACGTGTGCCCTCCGTGAACACCATCACGCTGGTTGGCGACAGCGAGAATTTTTCGCACGCGCGGCGCGCCGTGTCCTGGTCCTCGCGCCGGAGTTCGGGCTTGCGGCGCAACTGCGCCCGCGTGCGGCGCTTCATGAAGGGAAAGTCCAGCGCCCACCAGGCCAGGCCGATGAACGGTACATAGAGCAGTTGCTGCTTGAGGAAGAACTTCAGCAACGGCACCTGGCCGTTGAGCGCCCGCTGCAGCACGAAGATGTCCACCCACGACTGGTGGTTGCAGTTGACCAGGTACCAGTCGGACCGCTTCAGGCCGGCCATGCCGTCGACATCCCAGCCGTAGCGCTGGATCGCGCCGAACCACGCGCCATTGCACGTAATCCATGCGCGCGCGATGCCATTGAGCATGGGATCGATGCGCCGCCTCGCGCCGGGCATCGGCAAGGCCAGCTTGAGCAGCGCGAACGGGCAAAGCAGCAGGCACCAGAGCAGCGTATTCAGCGCGAGCACGAGCAGGCTGACGACGCCCAGGGGCCAGCTATGCAGCGGCGGGCTGGACTTGCGCTGGTGGAGGTGGAGAGGCTTGTCGCCGCTCCGGATGGCCTGGCCGGCAGCGCCGGTGCTGCCGGGAGCGGCATGAGTGGTGGGGGTGGTAGGGGTGGTGATCGATTTCATGCGCGCCAGTTTGGCGGCGCGAAGCCGGCGACGATTTGCGCGCGATCAAATCCGATCCCATGCCACTGGGAAATCAGCGATTGTGGCTGCAAGGGCGGGCCTTATTTGGCTGGCGCTTTCTTGCTGTGTGGTTTGCCCGGCGGCTTGGACTGTGTGTCCTTGTCATCGGCCAGTGACGAAGACGTATCCTGTTTCGCGCCCTGCGTGTACGGATCGAACTTGTCCCCGGCACGCTGGGTGTCGGGAACGTATCCGTCCTTGTTGGTGGAGCGTTGCGGATCGGCAGGGGTGCCCTGGCTGCGCATGTTGTAGTCGTAGCGGTCCGCCGGGTTCGCCGGTCCGGCGGCATGGGCGGCTATCGGGACAAGTGCGGCGATGGCCAGTGCGGCAATGGTCTTCATGAATGCCTCCTTGCGAACGGGGTCGCGGGATGCGATGCGTCGGGTTGCACCGGCAATGTGTCTTGCCGATGCGCCAGACTCCTAGCCTAGGCGCCTCGGGCGCCAAGTTCCAGTGCCTGTCAGCGCGGCATGTGGCGCCGGCGTTGCCCGATGTCTGTCGCAACCTGCCTCGTTCTCAGACACACTTTCCGCGTCAGCCGCCGCACACCGGGTTTGGCGGGTGTTTCCTGGCATATGCAGGGCCCGGTCTCGAGCACAGGGCTCAGACGCATTCCCGCGGGCGGCCGCGCTCGAGCACCGCCTTGCCGACGCGCGAACCGTAGGGTCGCCCGATTGCCTCGGAGATGAAGACGCCAGCCTGAATCACCTGGTCCAGGTCGATGCCGGTATGGATGCCCATGCCGTGCAGCATGTACAGCAGGTCTTCCGTCGCCACGTTGCCCGACGCGCCCTTGGCGTAAGGGCAGCCGCCAAGGCCCGCTACCGAGGCGTGGAAGATGCGGATGCCTGCCTGCAGGCTGGCCAGGATGTTCGGCAGCGCTTGGCCATACGTGTCATGAAAGTGCCCCGCCAGCCGTTCGCGCGGGAACACATGCGCGGCGGCTTCCATCACGGCCTGCGTGCGCAGCGGTGTTCCTACGCCGATGGTGTCGGCAATGTCGATCTCGTCGCAGCCCAGGTCGCGCATGCGGCCGACCACGTCGGCCACCTTCTCAAGCGCGATTTCGCCCTCATAGGGGCAGCCGAGCGCGCAGGAGATGCTCGCGCGCAGGCGCAGGCCTGCAGCCTTGGCCGCCGCGGCCACCGGCTCGAAGCGCGCGACCGATTCGGCCACCGAGCAGTTGATGTTGCGCTGGGAAAATGCTTCGCTGGCAGCGCCGAAAATGACGACCTCGCCGGCGCCGGCGGCGAGCGCGGCTTCGAAGCCCTTCATATTGGGCGTCAGTGCCGAATAGACGGTGCCGGCCCGGCGCGCGATGGTGCCCATGACTTCCGCGCCATCGGCCATCTGCGGCACCCACTTGGGCGAGACAAAGGACGCGGTCTCGATATTGGCAAAGCCCGCCGCGCTCAGGCGATCGACGAGTTCGATCTTGGCCGCGGCCGGCACATGGCGCGCCTCGTTCTGCAAGCCGTCGCGCGGGCCCACCTCGACGATCTTGACGGACTCGGGCAGCGCAAGCCGCTGGGGAAGAGCAGGGGCGTTCCGTTCCATGTCAGGCGGCCTCCTGTTCCAGCGTCACGAGTTGCGCCCCTTCCTGGACCTGGTCGCCGACGGCGTACAGCACTTCCTGCACGGTGCCGCCTGCCGGTGCGGTCAGCGTGTGCTCCATCTTCATGGCTTCCATGACGATCAGCGCATCGCCCTTGTTGATGGTGGCGCCGGCCTCGACCATCACCGCAATGATGCGGCCCGGCATCGGCGCGGCCAGCTTGCCGCCTTCGCCTTCGGCTTCGCCGGCGTGCATCAGCGGGTCCGCCAGTACCAGCGAGCACTGGCCTTCGCCGCTGAAGACGTGCAGCGTGTCGCCATCGATATGGCACTGCCCCTTGACGGTAAGCTCGCCGAGGTCGATGGTGTGCACTTCGTCGCGCAGCGACGCGCGGAACGGCAGGGACTTGCCGCGGGCGGTGAGGCGCTGGCGGCCGGCTTCGCTGTGCACGGTGACATCGATGTTGCCGTCAGGGCTCTGCAGGCGGTAAGCCGTACTGGCTGCGCCATTGAGCCGCCACGCGCCGCCATGCGTCCACGGCGAGTGCTGGTCGGCCGCGTCGATGCGGCGCTCGCGCGTTTCGCGGTCGAGCAGCGCGGCGGTCGCCAGCGCGATGATCTCCATGCCGACCGGCGCGGGCGCCGGGAACAGCGTGGCCTCGTTGCGTTCGATCAGCCCCGTGTCGAGATCGGCCGTGCGGAACGCCTCGGATTTCACCAGCCGCTGCAGGAATGCCACGTTGGTGGACAAGCCCACCACGTGGTATGCCGCCAGCGCCTGGCGCATGCGCGCGAGCGCCTCGTCGCGGTCCTTGCCCCACACGATCAGCTTGGCGATCATCGGATCGTAGTACGGGCTGATGGTGTCGCCCTCGCGCACGCCGGCGTCGATGCGCACGCCGGCAGGGCCGTGGGCATCGCCGCCGCGCATGAACTGCACCGCCGGCGGCGTGCGCAGGAAGCGCAGCGTGCCGGTGGACGGCAGGAACTGCTTGTCGGGGTTCTCGGCGTAGATGCGCGCTTCGAGCGCGTGGCCATCGATGCGCAGTTGTTCCTGCTTCAGTGGCAGCGGCTCGCCGGCCGCCACGCGCAGTTGCCATTCGACCAGGTCCTGCCCGGTGATCATCTCGGTGACCGGATGCTCGACCTGCAGGCGCGTGTTCATCTCCATGAAATAGAACGAGCCGTCCTGGTTGGCGATGAACTCGACCGTGCCGGCGCCGACATAGCCGACGGCCTTGGCGGCGGCCACAGCAGCTTCGCCCATCGCGCGGCGGCGTTCCCCGGTCATGCCCGGCGCGGGCGCTTCTTCCAGCACCTTCTGGTGGCGGCGCTGCACCGAGCAGTCACGCTCGAACAGGTAGACGCAGTTGCCGTGGGTGTCGGCAAAGACCTGGATCTCGATATGGCGCGGCCGGGTGAGGTACTTTTCGACGAGCACCTTGTCGTCGCCGAAGCTGGCCGATGCCTCGCGCTTGACCGAGGCCAGCGCCGCGTCAAAGGCATCGCCCGATTCGACCACGCGCATGCCCTTGCCGCCGCCCCCGGCACTGGCCTTGAGCAGCACCGGATAGCCGATGCGATCGGCCTCGCTGCGCAGCAGGCCCGGATTCTGGTCTTCGCCGTGGTAGCCGGGCACCAGCGGCACCGAGGCCTTTTCCATCAGTTGCTTGGCCGCGCTCTTGCTGCCCATCGCGTGGATCGCGGAGGCCGGCGGACCGATGAAGACCAGTCCAGCCGCGGCGCAGGCCTCGGCAAAGGCTTCGTTCTCGGAGAGGAAGCCGTAGCCGGGATGGATCGCCTGAGCGCCGGTCTCCTTCGCCATCTCGATGATGTGGTCGGCGCGCAGGTAGCTGTCGCGCGCCGCGGCGCCGCCGATATGGACGGCTTCGTCGCAGAAGGCGACGTGGCGCGCATCGGCGTCGGCGTCGGAGTACACCGCGACGGTGCGGATGCCCAGCCGGCGGCAGGTGGCGGCGACGCGGCAGGCGATTTCACCTCGGTTCGCGATCAGGATCTTGTTGAACATGGTTTCTCCTGGGATGGGGGCGGGCGGTGTCGGCCGCGACCGCTGCCGCATGCCGGCAGCGGGCAGGCGCTGCCACGGCATGCTGCCGGGGTTCTCTTGATAGGGGTGTCGGGTGCGGCGGTCGGCTCTAACTTAAGCCGGCTTCCAGGCTGGCGAGCGTTTTTCCAGGAAGGCGCGCACGCCTTCGCGGCCTTCTTCCGAGGCGCGGATCGCGGCAATGCGGTCCGCCGTATCGGCGAGCAGGTGGTTGTCGATCACGCGGCCCGCGACTTCCTGCACCAGCCGCTTGCTCTCGCGCACGGCGTTGGGACTGTTGCCCACCAGCGCCGCGGTGATTTCCTCGACCTTCGCGTCCAGCGCGTCGGCCGGCACCACGGCGTGGACGAAGCCCAGGCGTAGCGCTTCGGTGGCATCGAAGCGCTCGGCGGTGATGAAGTAGCGGCGCGATGCCTGCTCGCCCATGGCACGGATCACGTACGGGCTGATGGTGGCGGGCAGCAGGCCAAGGCGCGCTTCCGACAGGCAGAAGTGCGCATGGTCGGCGGCCACCGAGATGTCGCATGCGGCAGCGAGGCCCACGCCCCCGGCGTAGGTGTCGCCCTGAATGCGCGCGACGACCGGGCGCGGGCAGGACCAGATGGTATGCAGCATCCTCGCGAGGGCCAGCGCATCGGCGCGGTTCTCGTCGTTCGAGTAGCCGGCCATCTTCTTCATCCAGTTCAGGTCGGCTCCGGCGCAGAATGCCGGGCCGTTGCCGGCGAGGACGATGGCTCGCACTTCGTCGTTGCCGCCGAGTACGCGGAAGGCCTCGGTCAGCTCGGCGATGACGGTCTCGTTGAATGCGTTGCGTACGTCCGGACGGTTCAGCGTGACAGTCGCCACATGGCGGGCGACGGTGACGGTAAGCGTGGTGAATTCCATGGCTGTCTGGCTTGGATAAGCGTTGGGATCTGCGGCCGGCTTACATCCGGAACACGCCGAACTTCATGTCATCGATCGGCGCGTTCAGGCTCGCCGACAGGCCCAGCCCCAGCACCGTGCGCGTCTGCGCCGGGTCGATCACGCCGTCGTCCCACAGCCGCGCGCTCGCGTAGTACGGGTGGCCCTGGTGCTCGTACTGGTCGCGGATCGGCTGCTTGAACGCCTCTTCTTCCTCCGCGCTCCACTTGCCGCCTTTCGCCTCGATGCCGTCGCGGCGCACCGTCGCCAGCACGCTCGCGGCCTGTTCGCCACCCATCACCGAGATACGAGCATTCGGCCACATCCACAGGAAGCGCGGCGAATACGCGCGGCCGCACATGCCGTAGTTGCCGGCACCGAACGAGCCGCCGATGATCACCGTGAACTTCGGCACCTGCGCGGTCGCCACGGCAGTCACCATCTTGGCGCCGTTGCGCGCGATGCCCTCGTTCTCGTACTTGCGGCCCACCATGAAGCCGGTGATGTTCTGCAGGAACACCAGCGGGATCTTGCGCTGGCAGCACAGCTCGATGAAGTGCGCGCCCTTGAGTGCCGACTCCGAGAACAGGATGCCGTTGTTGGCGACGATGCCGACCGGGTAACCCCAGATGCGCGCAAAACCGCATACCAGCGTGGTGCCGTAGCGCGCCTTGAACTCGTCGAACTCGGAGCCGTCGACGATGCGCGAGATCACCTCGCGCACATCGAACGGCTTGCGCGTGTCGGTCGGGATCACGCCATACAGTTCCTCGACCGGATACAGGGGCTCGGCCGGCGCGTGCAGGCGGATCTGGTCGGGCTTGCGCCGGTTCAGGTGCTGCACGATGTTCCGGGCCAGCGACAGGGCGTGATGGTCGTTCTGCGCGAAGTAGTCCGCCACGCCAGACAGCCGCGTATGCACGTCGGCGCCGCCGAGGTCCTCGGCGCTGACTTCTTCACCGGTGGCCGCCTTCACCAGCGGCGGGCCGCCGAGAAAGATGGTGCCCTGATTCTTGACGATGATCGATTCGTCGCTCATCGCCGGCACATAGGCGCCGCCGGCCGTGCACGAGCCCATCACCACCGCGATCTGCGGGATGCCCTGCTTGGACAGGTTGGCCTGGTTGTAGAAGATGCGGCCGAAATGGTCGCGGTCGGGAAACACGTCGTCCTGGTTCGGCAGGTTGGCGCCGCCGGAGTCGACCAGGTAGATGCACGGCAGGTTGTTCTGCTCGGCGATCTCCTGCGCGCGCACATGCTTCTTGACCGTCATCGGGTAGTAGGTGCCGCCCTTGACGGTCGCGTCGTTGCAGACGATCACGCATTCCTGCCCGGCCACGCGGCCGATGCCGGTGATGATGCCGGCGCCCGGCGCGGCATTGTCGTACATGTCATACGCGGCGAGCTGCGACAGCTCCAGGAACGGGGTGCCCGGGTCCAGCAGTTGCTGCACGCGGTCACGCGGCAGCAGCTTGCCGCGCGACAGGTGCTTGTCGCGCGCGGCATCGCCGCCGCCTTCGGCCAGCTTCGCCACCTTGGCCTTGAGGTCGGCCACCAGCGCCTGCATGGCTTCGGCGTTGGCCTTGAACGCTTCGGAGCGTGCGTTGAGTTTGGTTTCTAAGGTCGGCATACGATCTTGGGCAGGTCTGGTTCTGGTCAGGCGGGGCGGGCAGCGGGGGCGTCGGTTGCGGATCAGGCCGTTTCGGCAAACAGCTCGCGGCCGATCAGCATGCGGCGGATTTCCGAGGTGCCGGCGCCGATCTCGTACAGCTTGGCGTCGCGCCACAGGCGGCCGGCCGGGTATTCGTTGATATAGCCGTTGCCACCCAGGATCTGCACGGTTTCACCAGCCATCCACGTGGCCTTCTCGGCCGTGTACAGGATCACCGCCGCGCAGTCCTTGCGCACCTGGCGCACGTGGTCGGCGCCGAGCGAGTCAAGGTTCTTGCCGACCGTGTACAGGTAGCTGCGCGCGGCCTGCAGCGTGGTGTACATGTCGGCCACCTTACCCTGGATCAGCTGGAATTCGCCGATGCTCTGGCCGAACTGCTTGCGGTCGTGGATGTACGGCGTGACCACGTCCATGCACGCCTGCATGATGCCGACCGGGCCGCCCGACAGCACGGCGCGCTCGTAGTCGAGGCCGCTCATCAGCACCTTGGCGCCACCGTTCTTGGCGCCCAGGATGTTCTCGACCGGGACTTCCACATCCTCGAACACCAGCTCGCCGGTGTGCGAGCCGCGCATGCCGAGCTTGTCCAGCTTCTGTGCGACCGAGAAGCCCTTCATGCCCTTCTCGACGATGAAGGCAGTCATGCCGCGCGCACCCAGTTCCGGCTCGGTCTTCGCATAGACCACCAGCACGTCGCAGTCCGGGCCGTTGGTGATCCACATCTTGGTGCCGTTGAGCACATAGCGGTCGCCCTTGAAATCGGCGCGCAGCTTCATGCTGACCACATCGGAGCCGGCGTTCGGTTCGCTCATGGCCAGCGCACCGATCCATTCGCCGGACACCAGCTTCGGCAGGTACTTTGCCTTCTGCGCAGGCGTGCCGTTGCGGTGGATCTGGTTCACGCACAGGTTCGAATGCGCGCCGTATGAGAGGCCGACCGAGGCCGAGGCGCGGCTGATTTCCTCCATTGCCACCATGTGCGCGAGGTAGCCCATGTTGGCGCCGCCGTACTCCTCCGCCACAGTGATGCCGAGCACGCCGAGGTCGCCCATCTTCTTCCAGGCGTCCATGGGGAACTGGTCGGTGCGGTCGATTTCACCGGCACGCGGGGCCAGCTCCGCCTGGGCCCAGTCGCGCACGGCGCCGCGCAGCATCTCGATGTCTTCGCCCAGGTCGAATTTCAGGCCAGGGAGTTCGGTCATGATCGTGTTCTTCCGTGAATGTGTAGAGGGCGCCGTGGTCAGGCGGTCTTGCTTTCGGTGAGGTTGAGTTCCTTCGTCATGCGTTCGCGCATGACGAACTTCTGCACCTTGCCCGTGATCGTCATCGGCATTTCGTCGACGAAGCGGATGTAGCGCGGGATCTTGTAGTGCGCGATCTGGTCGCGGCAGAACGCGCGGATCTCGTCCTCCGTGGCGCTCTGGCCCGGCTTGAGTACGATCCACGCGCAGATTTCCTCGCCGTATTTCTGGTCCGGCACGCCGAATACCTGCACGGCCTGTACCTTCGGATGGCGGAACAGGAATTCCTCGATCTCGCGCGGATAGACGTTCTCGCCGCCGCGGATCAGCATGTCCTTGACGCGGCCGACGATATTGCAGTAACCCTCGGCGTCGATCGTCGCCAGGTCGCCGGTGTGCATCCAGCCGTCGCGGATCGCTTCGCTGGTGCGGGCTTCGTCGTCCCAGTAGCCGAGCATGACCGAGTAGCCGCGCGTGCACAGCTCGCCGGTCTCGCCGACCGGCACGATCTGGCCCGTGGCGTCGACGACCTTGCATTCCAGGTGCGGCTGCACGCGGCCGACCGTGGACACGCGCTTGGCGAGCGGGTCGTCGGTCGAGCTCTGGAACGATACGGGGCTGGTCTCCGTCATGCCGTAGGCAATCGTGACCTCCGCCATGTGCATGTCGGCGACGACGCGCTTCATGACTTCGATCGGGCACGGGGAGCCGGCCATGATGCCGGTGCGCAGCGTCGAGAAGTCGAAGCGGCTGAAGTCGGGGTGGTCGAGCTGCGCGATGAACATGGTGGGCACGCCATGCAGGGCGGTGCAGCGCTCCTCGCTGACGGCCGACATGGTCGCAACCGGTTCAAACGCTTCGCCCGGGAACACCATGCAAGCGCCCGTGGAGACGCATGCGAGCACGGCCAGGACCATGCCAAAGCAGTGGTACAGCGGCACGGGAATGCACAGCTTGTCCTGCTCGGTAAAGCGCATCGCGGCCGCGATGTAGCGCGCATTGTTGACGATGTTCCGGTGCGTCAGCGTGGCGCCCTTGGGCGCGCCCGTGGTGCCGCTGGTGAACTGGACGTTGATCGGGTCCTTGCGGTCGAGCTGCGCGGTAATTGCGTCCAGCTCGGAGGTCGGCGCGCCGGCGCCGCGCGCAAGCAATTCCTGCCAGGTCAGCATGCCCGGCGTGGGCGTGTCCTCCATGCGGATGACCCAGCGCAGCGCGGGCAGGCGGGCCGCCTGCAGGGCGCCCGGTTCGCATTGCTGCAACTCGGGGGCCAGGGCCTGGAGCATGTCCAGGTAGCGCGAGGTCTTGAACGATTCCGGCGCGATGACGGCCTTGCAGCCGACCTTATTCAGCGCGTATTCGAGCTCGGACAGGCGATAGGCCGGGTTGATATTGACCATGACGATGCCGACGCGTGCCGTGGCGAACTGGGTCAGCAGCCATTCAGCGCGGTTCGGCGACCAGATGCCGACACGGTCGCCGCGGCGCAGGCCCAGCGCGTGCAGGCCGGCCGCCATGGCATCGACGGCGGCGGCAAATTCCTGCCAGGTCCAGCGGATGCCCTGCTCGCGGAAGACCACCGCCGGACGCTGGCCGTGGCGCGCGACGGTATCGGCCAGCAGGGCCGGGATCGTCTGTTCGCTGAGCGGGGAGGTAGTGTCACCCTTTACATAGGACAGCCCGTTGGCAGGCAAGGTCGTATCGCGCACGGGCCGGGGTGTCCCAGGCTGCATCGTCATGCTCGTCTCCAGAATGCGGCGTTCGGTGTCGTTCTTCCCATATTTTGAGCTTTACTCAAAATGGCAGAGGGGAGTTCTCGGGCGGTTTGGCGCTGCTTTGTTCTCGTTGTCCGGTAAAGTTATACCTCCGCTCAGAAAAAATCAACAAAAATTGAGTATTGGTCAACTATCGTATAAAGTGGGTTCGGAGGCGCGCCCGGACGGGCGGCTGAGAGAGCGGGGCCGCACTTATAATGCGGACCTCGCGAATCACACCACGCAAGGACACGTCGATGCAGCAGATTGCGGGACAGCGCCGGGTGCCGGCGCGCGCCAAGGCCGAGCAGCGCATGCGCGACATCCTCCGGGTCGGACGGGAAGTGTTTTCCGAGCTTGGCTACGAGCGTGCGACCACCACGGAGATCGCGCAGCGGCTGGGCATCTCGGAAGGCACGGTCTTTACCTATTTCCACAGCAAGCGAGATCTCTGCGTGCGGGTCATCCAGGACTGGTACGACGAGATCATTGCCACCATGGAAAGCGGCCTGCCGCGCGAGCAGGGCACCAAGGTCCAGCTGGAATTCTTCGTGCGCACGCACCTGCGGCTGTTCCTGATCCAGGGCACGGGGCTGTGCGCGCTGGTGCTATCGGAAGGCCGTGCCAAGGGGCAGGGGCTGGAGGAAGTGTTCGTGCCGCTGCAGCGCCGCTATACGGCACCGTTGATGGACCTGCTGGCACGCGCGCAGGCGCGCAAGGAAATCCGGACCGACCTGTCATTGCGCTTGTTGCGCTCGGCCATCCTCGGGCCGATGGAGCACATCCTGTGGGATGCGGTAGTGAGCGGGCGTCCGGTCGATATCGACCGTGCCGCCAGCGACCTGATCGCGCTGCTTTGGCCGGCGCTTCAGCCGCCCGACCTGGACGCGGTCGCACTCAAGCAGTTCTATGGGGAAGTGGGCGCGGCGCTGGCGCGCGTGAAGCAGGGCGAGGCGCAGCAGGACTGAGCCGCTACTGCGCGGACAGGAACAGGTCGGGAATGCCCGTGGCGTTGTCGTCCTGGAAGACGTCAGGCTCGCCGGCGAGAAAGACGGCAGCCAGGGTCGCGGCGAGCACGGCGATCAGGTAGGCGAGTCTGGCGTTCATGGCGGTTCCTTGAGGGCTTGGACTGCAGCCTCTGTTACGCACATGCCGTGCCACGTGCCGATCGCACATCCAGGTGCTCAGGCAGTCTCCGGAGGGCCCGAAAATGGTGGTGGACAGCCAACAGGCGCTGATCGGCGTTGGGCCATGCCAGACTTCGACATGTCCCGGAATGAAAGAAAACGGCGCCCGCCTTGCCGCTTTCGCGGACAGGCGGGCGCCGTCGATGGCCCACGTGGAACGGGCGTGCCGGTTCCTACATGCGGCCCTTCCAGGGCACCAGCCACGTCTCCGACTTGCGCATCAGCAGATCGAACAGGAAGGCGATCAGCCCGATCAGCAGGATGCCCATGATGACCACATCGGTGCGCAGGAAGTTGGAGGCATTGAGCACCATCTGGCCAAGGCCGGCGGTGGCCGCCACCATCTCGGCCGCGACCAGCGTGGTCCAGCCGAAGCCGATGGCGATGCGCATGCCGGTCAGGATGTCGGGCAACGCAGCGGGCAGCACCACGTGGCGGATCACCTGCCACGGCGTGGCGCCCATCGAGTAGGCCGCGTTGATCTGCTCGATGGTGACCGAACGCACGCCGGCGCGGGCCGACATGGCCAGCGGCGCAAAGCAGGCCAGGTAGATCAGCAGGATCTTGGAGGTCTCGTCGATGCCGAACCAGATCACGATCAGCGGCAGGTAGGCCAGCGGCGGCAGCGGACGGTAGAACTCGATGGGCGGATCGAAGATGCCGCGCGCGATGCGCGACACGCCCATCAGCACGCCGACCGGCACGGCGGTGAGCACGGCCAGAGCGAAGGCGCCGAACACGCGCACCAGGCTGGCGTGGAAGTGTTCCAGCAGCGGCTGGCCGCCTTGCACGTTGCCGTTCCAGGCATCAATAAAGGCCTTGATGATGGCCTCCGGCGTGGGCAGGAACAATGGCGGCACCCACTGGAGATGGCTGGCGGTCCACCACAGGGCCAGTAGCGATACCACGGTGACGGTGGCAATGCGCGAACTCGAGCCTTCGCCGGGCATGCGGTAGCCCGAGACAGTGCGCATGGGGCGGCGCGAAGCAGCCGGCTGGCCGGTAGCGGCCGGGTTCCTGGCGGGTGCTGCGGCGGCCGCCACGGTGGCGGCGTCGACCTGCTGGACGGGTACGGTCATGGCTTTATCCTCAGGGCGTGGCATGGATCAGGTCGACGATTTCTTCGCGGTAGCGGATGAATTCCGGGTCGGACTTGACTGCCCGTGCATCGCCGCATTCGATGTAGCGCCGTGCGAAGGGCAGGTCGTAGCTGTGCGCGATGCGCCCCGGCGAGGGCGTCATCACGATCAGCCGCGTGGCAAGGAAGAGCGCCTCTTCCACGCTGTGCGTGATGAAGAAGACGATCTTCTGCTCGCGCGCCCACAGCCGGAGGATCAGCGCCTGGATCGATTCGCGCGTGAGCGCGTCGAGCGCGCCGAGCGGTTCGTCCATCAGCATCACTTCCGGGTCGTTGGCCAGCGCGCGCGCAATGCCCACGCGCTGCTGCATGCCGCCCGAGAGCTGGTAGACAGGCTTGCTGGCGACCTTCTCCAGTCCCACCTGCGCCAGTTTTTCCTGTGCGATGCGCAGGCGTTCGGCACGGCCCACGCCGCGCAGCCGCAGGCCAAGCGCGACGTTGTCGACCACGTTGAGCCACGGCATCAGCGCATGCTTCTGGAACACCACGCCGCGTTCGGCGCCGGGGCCCAGTACGGGCTTGCCATCGAGGCGGATCTCGCCTTCCGACGGCTGCATGAAGCCGGCGATGCAGGACAGCAGCGTGGTCTTGCCGCAGCCCGAGGCGCCGAGGGCGACGACGAAGTCGCCGCGTTCCATGGTCAGGTTCACTTGCGACAGCGCGAGCGTCTGCGCGCCGCCGCGGCCGCCGTAGTTGACGCTGACCTTGTCGATTTCCAGCCGGGACATGACAGTCCTCCTGAAATATTGGGGTGTAGCTCGCCGCATCGCCGGCCGCACGGGCGGGCGAGGGCAGGTACGACAGCGGAGCCGGGCAGGCACCGCCACGTGGCGCTTTAAGACTTTAAGAGGCTGTGGTTACTGCGCGGCGCGCCGGACCCACTCGGCGTTGACGCCGCTGCTGTAGTCGGGCAGCACGGTCTGGATCGTGCCCTGTTCCTTCAGGAAGACCGCCGCCGAGCGCAAGGCGCTGGCCGCGCCGCCGCCGAGCCAGCGCGGCGAGGCTTGCTCCTGGAGCGTGGGGAAGCTGTACAGCGCCATGCTGGCCGGCACTTCCTCGGCCTTGGCGCCGGTCAGCCGGGCGATCGCCCTGATGTTCGGCGAGTCGGGGGTCCAGGCGGCCTTGTTATTGCGGTAGTTGTCGTCGGCGACGGCCAGCACGCGTACAAACTTGACCATGAAGTCGGGGTTCTCGCGCGCGAACTTCTTGTTGGCGATCATGCCGTCGAAGGTGGCCTTGCCGGTCTGCGCGGCGATCTGGCCGGAGGTCGTCAGCACCTTGCCCGAGTGCTTGACCTTGGCCAGCACCGGGTCCCAGATGAAGGTGGCGTCGATGTCGCCGCGTTCCCATGCGGCGGCGACTTCCGGCGGGCGCATGTTCATGATCTTGACGTCCTTCGGATTGACCTTGGCCTGCTCCAGCGCGACCAGGGTGTGGTAGTGCGTCGTCGAAACGAACGGCACACCCACGCGCTTGCCCTTGAGGTCGGCGATGCTGGTGACCTGCGACCCGTTGCGGGCCACGAGCGCCTCAGCGGCGTTGATGTCGTCCAGGATCCAGAACAGCTCCACGTCCAGCCCTTGCGACAGGGCCGAGGCGATCGGCGACGAACCGGCCTCGCCGATGGCGATCTGGCCCGAGGCCATGGCGCGGATCACGTCGCCGCCACCGGTGAACTGGCGGAACGAGACCTTGTAGCCGGTCTGCTTCTCCACCTCCTTCATGTCCTGGGCATAGCGCCAGGGCACCACCATGTCCTGATAGGCGATCACGACTTCCTTCGCCTGCGCATGGGCGGCCGGGGCCAGGACGGCCGCCAGTGCGACGCCTGCAGCCAGTTGCTTGAACCAATGCATGATGAGACTCCTCGTAGATTGAGACTGCTTGCATGCCGACCGCAGCGGCGGCACGGTGGGTCGGCACCGACGCGGTGCCCGCGTTTGGTGCCTAAACGAGGAGGAGAGGAAGTTGAGCAAGAGTCATGCCAGTCTCCTATGGTGGGGTGTCTATGCACCCTCTCTGTTTGATGGGCTTCCCGGATGGGATGGGAAGCGCCGGCACATGACGCTTTCTGCGACATGTGAACGCCATGGTAGGGAAGGGAGTTAGGCGGGGTTAGTGCCAGTCCTGGGGTTTTGATGGGTCCAGGTTTTTGAGGGGGAGGTATGGAGATGGGAGGGGGGTGCTGGATGGGGGTATCGTGCTTGGCGGGCGCCGCTGTTTCGCCGGCGTAGCCGGCGAGTCACTTTTGTCTCGCGACAAAAGTAACCAAAAACGCGTTTTCGTGGCTGACGAACGGGCCGAGGCGGTGAAGACGGTACAGGGCATAGCCAGACTGCCTGCCGCGTAGATGATCAGGATAGAGACGTCAGATGAGCGAACCCGGATTACTTGGTGCTTGGTGGCCCCTCCTCACAGCGCCTTCGGTGGGACGCCTACGGCTGCGCTGCGCGCGGCTCGGGGGAAAACGAAGGAGGGGCATCGACGTCGCCGGTGCCGGCGACGTCGATGCCCCTCCGCTATGCCTGCTGCAGCTAAACCGTCTTACTCTGGCTTGGCCGCTTCCTCTTTGGCCGGCTCCTCTTTGGCCGGGCCGCTCTTGTTGGCGTCCGCCGCAGGCTGATCCTTGGCCTTCTGCGCCCGGGTGGCGCGGTATTGCTGAGACCGCTGCTGCTGGGCCCGCTTGGCGTCAGCCAGCGTCACCTGCCCGGCGGGCTCTCCCGCCAGATCGACGCGCGTGGCGCCTTCCACCATGCACGTCCAGTACCGTGTGCCGCGGCACCACGTGCGGACCGCCTCGCGCAGCATCGCTTCGTCCAGCGCCAGTGATGCGGCATGCTGCAGCAGATCCTCGAAGATGCCGACCTTGAGCGGCGCCTTGGGCGCGGGATTCTTGGGGAAGGCCAGCGGGAAGCGCTTCTGCAGCTTGCCGATGGCCTGAATCACCGGATCGACGGGCTTGCCCGCATTGGCAGGCTTGGCCGCCGAGTCAGCGCGCGCACGGGGCGGCTTGGCCGGGCGTGCTTCCTTCGCTTGCTTGGCCGGACGGGCTTCTTTCGCCTGCTTAGCCAGTTGTGCTTTCAATGCTGCCAGTTGTTCGAAACCCATCGTGTCCTGCCAAGTGAGAATTTTGGGGGGGATTTTAACAGTCCCGGCCCCAACCCTAGCAGCGCGGCTTTCGTCATCGCACAGTCGCTGCTCTATGCTGCAGTAGCACCCGGTGGCCGTGCCAGCGCCGTATGCCACGCCATCCGCCGGCTTCGATGGAGATCCCATGTCAGACGAAACCCATGACGCGCCGCAGGACGTGGTCGTCGTGCATCCCGACCGGGAGGTATCGACGATGCAGAAACTGCCGTATTTCGTAGGCATATCGCGGCAAACGGCCGGTGCAAGGGCGCTGTCCATGTCGATCGTGGTCGTCCCGCCCGGCGGCCATGCCGAGCCGCACATGCACCGTGGGTATGAAACCGGCATCTACGTGCTCGAGGGCCGGGTGGAAACCCGCTACGGACCGGGCCTGCGCCAGTCAGTCGTGACCGAGGCCGGCGATTTCCTGTTTATTCCGCCAGGCGTGCCGCATCAGCCGTTCAACCTCAGCGACACGGCGCCGGCGCGCGCGATCGTGGCGCGCGACAACCCGGATGAGCACGAAGAGGTCGTGCCCTACGATCCCGAGGCCGACGCATAGCCGGCCCCCGGTCACAGGGGCAAGCTGGCACATTCACTTTGTCCACCCGATCCTGTGCCGGTCCTGCGTTGCCTGGTGCCGCGCATCGTCCTCGGTGTGCAGGTAGATGCTGGTGGTGGCAATGGAGGCGTGGCCGAAATTGTCGCGCACATGGCGCAGGTCCACTTGCCGGTCGCTCATATGCGAGCCGGCCGTATGCCGCAGCCAGTGCGCCGACGCGCTGGCGAGCACCTCGGCCTGCGCCTCCCATTCCGGTCCCCGCGCCCGCAGCCGCTCGGCCGCCATGCCGAACACTTCCTTGATGACCAAGTGCAGCGCACCGCGCGACAGGGCCCTTTCGCGGCCAATGACCGGCAAGACCAGCGGGCGCTCCTCGCCCATCTGCGGGGTGGGCGGGAGCCCATGCGCGCGGCGATACCGTGCCAGTTCGGCGATCAGCTCGTCGGTGGCGGGGACCAGGCGGGGCTTGTTGCCCTTGCCGGTGACTTCGAGCCACCAGCGCTCGACGCCTTGCGCATCGCGCCGGCAGAAGAAGGCACCCATGGCGGTGCCTGCGACTTCCGCCGCGCGCAGGCCGCCGAGATAGAGCACGGTGCACAGCCAGCGGCAGCGCGCCGCGTGCAGGCGCTCGCGGTCGGTGTCCGTCGGCATGGCTTCGATCGCCTCCTTGACCGCATCCCACAGCGCATGGCTCAGGTAGCGCGTGACCCGCGCCTTTGCCGGGCCGCGCCTGCGGCGCGCGAGCGATAGCGGATTGCCGCCCAGGTAGCCAGCTTCGGTGAGCCAGGCAAAACAGGCGTTCAGGATCACCATGGCCTGGCGCGTGCTTGCCGGCGACAGCGGGCCGGCAAAGGGACGCCAGTCGGGATGGCTGCGGGCCAGCTTCTTGTTGCCAGCCAATACCCAGCGTGCAGCAGGCTGGGGATCCGACAGGAAGTGCTCATAGGCCAGCAGGTCCTCGTGCGTCAGCGAGGACAGGGGCTTGCCGCGCTGCAACGTTGCCCAGAGCACCAGCCGCTCCACCTCGCGGCGATAGGCCTGCAGCGTGGCCGGAGTATTGGTGTAGCGAGCCAGCCAGGCGGCAATGGCGGCCAGGTCATCCGAGGCGGCGATCTGCGCCGCGCGCGCCGGCGCGCGATTCGCGCCTTGGGTGCCGGAAAGCTCTGCGGGCAGCCGCAGGCGCTCTAGTGGCACGGGCAACGCGGCGACAAGGGTGGACGCGGCTGGATAACGGGGATCCAAGGCTGAACTCATGGATAGATGCAAGTCGATAATGTGATCTCGGCGTAATTATAGACATAAGAAAACTTATGTCTAAAGAAATGAAAAGAAAACGTATTCATTACGTATTACGTAGTAAAATTCCAAAATAAAATCTGACTTCGTCACTGATGCCAACTTCCGACCTGAGCCTGAGCGACGCCACCTTGCAAGCCGATCTGGCCGAGTTGCGCGCGCGTTTTCCCGAGACGCGCGCGTTGTATCGCGAGGTATGCGGGCTGCTGTTTTTCCGCTACGGCGTCACGCCGACAGCCAACAAGCTCTACAGCCTGGTGCGCAAAGGAAGCATGGGTACGCCCGCCGAGGTGCTTCAGCAGTTCTGGCAGGAGCTGCGAGGGCGTACGCGCGTCACGATCGATCATCCGGATCTGCCCGATGCACTCAAGGATGTCGCCGCCGAAGCGGTCAAGACGATCTGGCAGGCCGCCAACGACGCCGCCAGTAACGAGCTGTCCGCGCTGCGCGCCGAAGCGCGCGACGCGGCGAGCGCCGCCGAGGCGGAGCGCGATGCCGCACGCGCCGAGACCGTGGCCGCGCGCGAAGACGCGCTGGCGATCTCCGCGCAGCTGGGCGAGGCACGGCAGGCTCAAGAAGCCATGCAGGCCGAACTGGCCGCGGAGCGCCAGGCACACGCCGGGACGCAAGGGCGTCTGGAAGCGGGCCGTGCCGAACTGGAGGCGGCTGGCCGGCAGCTCGCGGATCTGCGCAAGCAGTTTTCGGCGGAACTGGAACGCGCGCGCGAGCAGGTGCAGATCGCCCAGGAGCGGGCGGAAGCCAGCGAACGGCGCGCGTTGCGCGAACTGGACCAGGAACGTACCGCGCGCCAGAAGGGCGAGCGGCTGGTGGAAGAAATGCGTGCCGACCTGGCGCAGGCCCGCAATGAGGCGCGCGAGGCCGCCGTGAGCCATGCCGAGGTCAGGGCGCGGCTGGAAGCAAAGGTGGCGGCCCAGGCAGAGCGGCTGGACGCCGGCGAACTCGCGCATGGCAGGCAGGCCATCGAGCTTGATCGGGTCGGCGCCGAACTCACGGAGGCGCTACGGCGGGCCGAGCGGGCGGAAGCCGAGGGCGCGCTGGCGCGTCAGCTTCTGTCGGAACTGCGCGTGGCACCGCCTAAACGGGACGGCAGTGGTGGACGGCGGCGCAAGTCCGGTGACGGCAACGAACAATGAGCGGACGGACCCGCTCCGCCGGATCCAGAAGCAGATGATGGACAACGGGCGCCGGCTTGACACCTCGTCGATTCGCGCTAATTTGGAATCGCTGATGGCCCGGTCTTCAATCCCACTCAGGATCCGTCATGACCACCTCACTTTCCGTCGTCAAGGCCGCCTACGACGCCTTTGGGCGTGGCGATGTACCAGCCATCCTGGATCTGCTCGCCGACAAGGTGGATTGGAAGATGCTGGGTCCGCCCGCCATCCCGTACGCCGGACAGCGGGAGACCAAGGAAGAGGTCGCGCGGTTCTTCGCTGAAGTGGCGCAAGCCGACGACATGCAAAGCTTCGAACCGCGCGAATTCATCGAGGCGGGCGAGAACGTCACCGTACTCGGCTTCGAACGATTCACGGCCCGCCCGGAGGGACGTCTGGTCGAAACCGAGTGGATTCACGTCTTTACCGTCCGTGACGGCAAGGTTACGCGCTGGCGTGGCTGCTATGACACGGCGGCTCGATTTGTGTAGCTGTCTTGCTACGAGCAGAAGTACACAAATCCGGGAAACCGTTTCAATCAGGCTATCGATTCTGGGGTTGGCCGAGCGCCGGGGGCGACGGTGGTGGCAGCGGTTTTGCCACAGGCTCCAGTCCCGTACTGCCCGCGATCGCAGCCGCAGCCGGCGACGCAAGGAAACTGACGAACCGCGAAGACGCCGGCGTTTGCCGGCCAGCGATGGTTCCGGCAGAAAAGTAAACTTTTTGCTGCAACTCGGCTGGCAAGGGACCGACGTAGTCCAGTTCCTTGAACGGCAACAATTCGCTGACCTGCTGGAAGCCAATCTCGGCATCGCCTCGCGCTACCACCGCGCCGACACGCTCGCTGTAGATCTTGTGGGCTTTGTCCTTGATCTTGTCCGCGACGCCAAGCCGGGCAAACAGTTCATTGGAGAGATATGTGCCGCTGGCACTCGCGGAATATGCGATGGATCTGGCGTTGAGCAGGGTCTGCCGCAGGGCCTCTGTCGTGCTGATGTCCGGCTTTGGCGTGCCCTTGCGCACGGACATGCCGATCAGCGACCGGGCCAGGTCCACCCGGCTGCCGGCGGCCACCTTGCCCTCCGAGACCAGCTTGTCGAGACCGGAGTCCGCAAGAATCACGACATCGAAGGTCTCGCCCCGCGCCAGCCGGCTTGGAATGGAGTCCGGCGCATTGCCCATCGACGCGCCGAAGGCAGTGATGACATGGTCCTGCGTGGCGGCCTCGTAAAGTGGCACGAGTTGCTGATAGGCGGCAGTAAAGCCACCCGATGTAATCACACGGATATCGTCTGCCCATGCCGGGCCGGCCAGCCAGAGCATAAGAACCGGCAAGGCGTTCCTGGCGGCAAGGATTGTCAGCTTCATGTTGTCTCCTGATTGACCAATGCGGATCCGTCAGTCTTCCTTCATATTGGCCGCGCGCGCGATCGGCGCCAGGCGAGCCTTTTCGCCTGCCAGGAATTTGGTGAAGTCAGCCCGCGTCCCGCCCATCGGCTGGATGCCTTGCGGGATGAGCCTGGCGCGCAGCTCAGGGGACTTGATCGCGGCGTCGATGGCCTTGTTCATCTTGTCGAGAATCGCGTCGGGGGTCCCGCGCGGTGCGAATACGCCGGACCAGTGACCGATGAAGATGCCGGGATAGCCGAGTTCGGTAGCGGTGGGCAAATCCGGCATCGCGGCAATGCGCGTATTCCAGGTGGATGCGATGGCCCGCAGCTTGCCGCCCTTGACCTGGGGAAGTACCACGACGCTGGCCTCGGAGGTTGCATCAACCTGTTTGCCGACCACCGCGACCATGCCTTCGGAGCCGCTCTTGTAAGGGATGATCTCCAGTTTTGCGCCGGTCGCAAGCTTCAGCATCTCCGCAACGAAATGCGGCGTGCTGCCGGTACCCGCCGTAGCGAAATTCAGGCTCTTTCCACCTTTGCCGCTGGCAATCAGGCTCTTGAGGTCCTTGATCGGCGAGTCGGCGGGCACGACGATGACTGACGGGCTGACGGCCAGCATGGCGACGGGCACCAGATCCTGCTCTTTGTATGGCATGTGGGATTTGATCATCCCGTTGGTGATCACGCCGGCCGCCGGTGCCAGGAAGGTATAGCCGTCCGGGGCGGACTTGGCGACATAGTCGGCACCCAGGACCGAGCCGGCGCCAGGCTTGTTCTCCACGATGATGGGCTGGCCCAGTTGCTTGGATGCGGCGTCGGCCACGGCCCGGGCGACAAGGTCGTTGGCGCCGCCAGGGCCAAACGGCACGACGAACTTCACGGGCTTTGCGGGCCAGGTTTCCGCCCAGGCGGTCAGGGTGCATGCGGTAAGGGCAAGGGCGAGCGCCAGATGGCGAACTGCGTATTTCAAGGTAAGTCTCCGAGATCAGTCTGATTTTTTTGCGCTTTCCGGCACGTCGCGACGCCCCGAGCAGGCGTTGCAAGCGTATCTCCGGGCGACTAATCTGTGAACTGCAATATTCTGATGACTCGATGCATGTTACACATTAATTTCGCCCTGGAAGACTTGCAGGCCTTTGTCGCGACTGCCGAAAAAGGGAGCTTCCGCATGGCGGCCGAAACTCTTCACATTTCGCAGCCAGCCCTCAGCCGGCGTATCGAAAAGCTGGAGAAGACGCTTGGCTCCCGTCTGCTGGACCGGACCACGCGCCGCGTGGAGACGACGAATATTGGCCGGCAGTTCCTGGAGGAAGCCCGCGCCGCGCTGGATATCCTCGACAACGCGGTGTTCCGTCTCGGCGACGAGGCTTCGCTTCAACGCGGCCTGGTGACAGTGGCTGCGATACCGTCTGCCGCGCTGCATTTTCTGCCCGATGCGATCCATGCGTTCGCCAGCCGGCATCCGGGTGTGCGGGTCCGTGTCATTGACGAAAGTGCAAATGCCGTGCTGGTCAGTGTCCTGTCGGGGGAATCGGATTTCGGGCTCAACTTCGTGGGCGCCCAGGAGCCCAACATCGAGTTCCGCGCGATCCGCGCGGAGCCCTACCAACTGGCGTTGCGGCGGGACCACGCGTGGTCCGGGCGGGCGAGCGTGGCCTGGGAGGAGCTGGCCGGGCAAAGGATGGTCAGCGTGTCGAAGCAAAGCGGCAATCGCGCCTTGATCGAAAATGCCATCGCCCACCTCGAGCGGCGCCCCACCATTCACTACGAAGCCAACCACGTGGTCGGCGTGCTGGCGCTGGTTGAGGCTGGGCTTGGCATGGCCGTGCTGCCGGGCATGGCGGTGCCACACGATCATCCGCGGCTTTGCGCTATCCCATTGATCGAGCCCCCGGTGGACCGTGTCCTTGCGTTGATACGCCGCCGTGACAGGCCATTACAGCCTGCCGCGCAGGCCCTGTATGAAATGATCGCGCCGGAAACGGCGGCGGGTGCCCGGATTGCTGCGATGCGATGAGATGAGTGAACCCAAGCCGGTGAATGCCGCGGTCCTGTGCTTTGCTGATCGCGGGTAAAATTGAAGTGTGGGCCGGAAGGCACCGGACCCGCGCCAACAGGAGGAGCATCATGTGCCGCTGGCTGGCCTATTCAGGCCGATCCGTCCCGCTCGAAGCGGTGCTATTCCAGCCGGAACACTCGCTGATCGACCAGAGCCTGAATTCCCGGCTGGGCCATACCACCACCAATGGCGACGGCTTCGGCGTGGGTTGGTATGGACGCCACTCGGAGGTGCCGTTCCGGTATCGTTGCCTGCACCCGGCCTGGAGCGATACCAACCTGCGCGAGGCGGCGCGGGCGGTACGGGCGCCGCTGTTCGTCGCCCATGTGCGTGCTGCCACCGGCACACCGACGCAGGAAACCAACTGTCATCCGTTCCGCTTCGGCCGTTGGCTGTTCGTTCATAACGGCCTGATCCGTGAGTATCCGTTACTGAGGCGCGACCTGATGATGGCCGTGTCGCCGCAGCTGTTCCGCTGGATCGAAGGGTCCACGGATTCCGAGGTGATGTTTTTCCTTGCACTGACCTTTGGGCTGGAACGCGACCCGCGTGGCGCGCTGGAGCAGATGGCAGGGCTGATCGAAGAGGTCGGCCACCGCTACGACGTCGAGCATCCGCTCAACATGACGGTCTGCGTGACCGACGGCCAGCAGGTCGTGGCGGTGCGCTATTCCAGCGAGTCGGCCTCGCGCTCGCTGTTCCACAGCACCTCGTTCCGGCAGCTGCGCGCACTGTATCCCGATGATCCGCGCATTATCGCTGCCGGCGACGATGCCTTCCTGGTGCTGTCCGAGCCGCTGATCGACGTGCAGGGCGTGTGGCAGGAGATTCCCGAGGCCACGATCCTGACCGCGCGCGGCGGCGTGATCGACCACAATCGCTTCCGCCCCCGGATGCCGGATCTGTCCGGGTAGCGCTTCAGCCATCGCGGTGTGCCGCACCCGTCTAGTAGCACCCGCCCGTGTCGACGGTCAGGCTGAGCACGTCGTACTCGAGATCCTTGATCAGGTGCTCGTCTTCGCGGAACAGTTCCTCGAGCACATCGTGACTGGACAGCACGCCGACGACACGATCGGACTCAAGGACCGGCAGATGCCGGATCCGCCTGGCATGCATCAGCGCGAGGCATTGCTCGCACGAATGTTCGGGCGAGATGCAGACCACCTGGGTGGTCATAATCTCGCGGATTCGCGTCTCGCCGGCATTGCGGCCGGCCAGTTCAACCTTGCGCGCATAGTCGCGCTGCGAAACGATGCCGGCGAGCTTTTCGCCCTGCATGACCAGCACCGTGCTGACGTCCTTGTCGGCCATCAGCGCAAGCGCGGACAGCACGGTGTCATCCGGTCCGACCGCAATGACCTGGCGTGGCTTGTCCGACAGGATCTGGCGCGCTGTCTTTCTCTCTTTTTTCATCGTCGTCTCCGGCAAAGGGGGGATTGGCCAGACCATGAGGCGTCATCCGCACCCAACTGCTTCTCAGGAATTGCCCGACGGGGAGCCGTCGGAGGCTGGCGCCGCTTTGCCGAGGAAGCCGAACTCCACCGGAAACTTTGCGTAGAAGACATGCACGTCTTCGGCGGCGAGGCGGTCAAACAGCGCCTGGATCTCCGACTCGGTCGCGATCATCGTGATTTCTTCCGGGCGGTCGGAAAGTTCGACGAAGTGCCAGCTATGAAAGCGGTGATCGTGCCCGATGCCTTCGGCCGCGACCATGTGGGTCGCGCCCCGGAAGTTCATCTCGCGCATGACTTCTAGCAGCCAGTGGGAGAGCTGCTTGCCGTGGTGCCGGCGGTTCTCGACCGTATAGAGAGTGACTTGGTAGCCATGCACGATCATCTCCCAATGCATTGCCATGCCGGAAGGGGCCTGCATCCAGTCTACTCGCACGCGGCACCGATGCCGCTTACGGCTTGGATGTCGCCGTCTTGCTGCCACCGGCATTGCCGAACTCCACCGGCGTCCGCGCGTAGAACAGCGCAAGGCCTTCTTCTTCGTCTAGCCGGCGGAACACGCGTTCGCAATCGGCTTCGCTGACCACCATGCAGATTTCGACTGGCTGGTCGTGCGGGGAGCGGAAATGATAGCGATGGAGTTCATGGTCATGCCCCAGTCCTTCCGTGCCGACCATCATGGTGACGCCGGCGACGCCCATCTCCTTGAGCGTCTCCATCAGCCATTCCGCTAGCAGCTTGTTACCGTGCCTGCGGTCATGCTGGGTATAGAAAGTGACTTGATAGCCGCGCTCCATGATGCCTCCTTTTGCGCCAACCGACCGATGCCAATATTGCCAATACCGTCGCCGACATTGGCTTAGGCCGCCGCCGCATGCCACAGCATGCGCTTTTCCGCGTGAACCCGTGTGCAAGCGAAATGCGCTCGTCCTCGCGCCCACGCGGGCGGTTCAGCGCCGTTGCGCCAGCCAGATACCGGCTCCGATGGTCACGAGTCCGACCGCGTGGTACCAGCGCGGCCAGTCGCCCAGCAGCAGCGTGGAAAGCAGCGCCGCGAACACCGGCGTCAGCGTGATGAAGAAGGACGGCAACTGCGCACCGGCGCGGGCGATGGCCCGGTCCCACGCGAAGTAGGCGAGCAGTGAAGGAATCGTGGCGACATAGAGCAGGATGGCCGCGACCTTGCCGCTCCATTGCAGCGGCTGGTCCAGCGTCATCAGTTCCCAGGCGGTCACGGGCGCGCTCACGACCAGGCCAGTGACAATCTGCGCGAACAGCAGTACCGGCAGCGGCAACTCGGGACGCTGCTTGCGCAGCAGCCACGTGTATCCACTCCACGCGATCGTGGCGGCCAGCATGAACAGGTCGCCGGCGACGAAATCGAGCTGCGCCAGGCGGCCGAGTTCGCCGCGTACGAGCACGAAGGACACGCCAACCAGGCACAGCAACGCGCCCGCGACGTGCCAGGGCTTCATCTTCTCGTGGAAGCAAGTGGCGCCGATCACCAGCAGGAACAGCGGGGTGGACGCGCCGATCAGCGTCACATTGATCGGCGTCGAAGTGGTCAGGGCCAGGTACTGGAGCGCGTTATAGCTGGCGATCGAAAGCGTGCCCAGCGCGACGATCACGCCCGCATGGCGGCGCAGTGTCGCGCGGTGCGCGATGGCGCCGCGCCACGCGTAAGGGGCCAGCAGCAGGCCAGCCAGCAGCCAGCGCACGAAATTCAGGGTGACCGGGGGCACGGTTCCTGCGGCAAAGCGGCCGACGATGGCGTTGCCCGCCCAGCTCAGAGGCGGGAAGGTGAGCAGGAACAGGGTGGTCCAGTCCAGGCGTCTGGTGGCGGTGGCGCTTGCGTGCATGGGGGATGCTTTGGCGTTCGAGGATCACGCATTATCCGTCAGGCATGGCGTGGCTGCTGAGACACATGGGGTGGGGTTGGTCATTACCTATTCCCCACAATCCGCAGAAGAACCCAAAAAAGCTGGTCAAGGCGCGCCGCCAATCAGCTTCAGGCCAGCCGGCAGCGCCTCCCCAAAGACCCGTCCCTCGTCAGCCGCATCCAGCTCGACCGCTTCGCGCACCATGGCGATCCAGCTCTGCGGGGCATTGGCGGCGGCGAGCCGCTGCACCACGGCCGCCCGGACTTCGTCAGGCAGGTCACGCGTGCGGTCGCCGGTCATGCGCGAGATCTGCGTCGCGGCGAAGGCGGCCGGTTCGACTTTCTTCCAGTCCAGGGCAAGAATGGCGTCCACCCATTGCGCGGCGACCTCGGCTGGCACGACGCCGTGCGCGCTGCCATAGAACGGCCGGCGCGCGCCGATCCGTCCCACGGCCCACCAGCTCTGGTTGTTCTCGGAGGGTTTGCGCAGGCGCGTCAGCAGCCATTCGGCGACTTCTATCTTGCGCTCGGCGGAAATGTTCTCCAACGACCCGGCCAGACGGACCATGTCGGCATATCCGGACCGTGTGGGGCCGGCGGGCTTTTTGTAGTGCGCGCTGCCAGGAGGCTGGAGATAGAACGCCATATCGTCGAGCAGCCGCAGCTGCGCGCTTTCATCGAGGCCGCCGGCCGCGCGGCGCCACAACGTCCACCATTCCGACCAGTTCTGGTTCTCGTTGACGTACTGGATGCCCTGGTCATACAGCGACCAGAGCTGCTCGACGCGCCATTCGTCCAGCGGATAGCCAAAGCCGGGGCGCACGCAGTAGCCGGCCAGGTTCAGCCAGAGGCGTTCGTGGTCAGCCGTGCGGCGACGGCGCTTGGCACGCTCCCAGAAGGCGGAGAACAGCTCGCGCAGCAGCGCGCTGTCCCACTGCTCGCGCGGCCCGAGCATCTGTTCCAGTTGCGCCCGCTGCCGCTTGACTTCCTTGGGATCGACGCCTTGCGAACGCGCGCCGAATGTACGGTCGATCGCCTCGATGGCTTGCGGCAGGCGCGGGTGCAGCGTTTCCGTCGTGGCGGCCGGAGCCGGCGCTTCATTGCCCCTGAGCTGGAATTCGAGCCGCCAGCGTTGCGAGGCATCGGCAAGCTCGTGGCAATGCACTTCCAGCGTGCCGACCTCGGTCAGCGACGTCGTGATCTGTACCGGCGTTTCCTTTGGCCCACTGGCGCCGCGCGGCTGCACGACGGTGGCGATCGGCGGCAGGCGAACGAAGTCCGCGCCCGCGAGATCGGCCAGTTCGCCGGGCTGGTAAGCGGTGTCGGCCACCGACGAGACCAGGTGGAACTGCACCGGATGCCCGAGCCGCAACGCGAAGGTACGGTCCTTGAGGTGGATTTCCTGGCCTTCCTCGGTGCCGCGCGGCAGCAGGCAGATGCCTTGCTGGCCCGACGCGCCGTCATCGAGCACGAGGAAGTAGCTGCGCGGCGAACCGCCGCCGATGCGCGGTGCCTGTCCCGAGCGGGCGCGGGCATAGGCCACCGCGCCGCGCGCTACGGCGACATCGGGGTCGGGGTTGTGCAGGACGTTCAGCGGTGATCCGCGCCAGTCGCCCAGGGTATCGGCGATGCGGCCCGCGAGCGCCTCGGCCCGGAACACGCCGCCATTGAGCAATAGCGTGTCCGGCATCGGCAAGGCGTCGTCCTGCGTCTGTGGCAGGTCCAGCGCCGAGCGCGACTGTGCCGCGTGCTGGCCGAGAAAGGCCGCAAGGTGACGAGTGACGGCCGGGTCGGACGCATACGGCAGGCCGAATTCGACAATGGCGCCGCGCGCGCGTCCCGGACGCTCGCTCGACGACACCTTGGGGAAGAAACCATCGACGACGAGCTGTTCGACCTCCTGCCGCGTCAACTCCACCGAACGCGCGCCACCGATCAGCCGCGAGCCAGCGCCGAGCAGCGTGACAGTGACGGCCTCCGGCGCTTGCGCGCTGAGCAGTTGTTCCTTGGCCGCGCGGCAGCGCGCGACCAGCTGGGACAGGCCCGACGCGGACAAGCGCGCCTGCGTGGGGCCAAGGCGTGCCTCGGCGACGTGCGCCAGGGCAAGATCCATGTTGTCGCCGCCGAGCATCAGGTGGTTGCCCACGCCGATCCGTGTCAGTTGCGGCTGCCCGTCCTGCATATCCACGCGGATCAGCGTCAGGTCGGTGGTACCGCCGCCCACGTCGCAGATCAGCACGAGCCGGGTTCGAGCAAGGTCCGCGTTCAGGGTCTGGCGATGATGGAACAGCCAGTCGTAGAGCGCGGCCTGCGGTTCCTCGAGCAGGCGCAGCGCGGGCAGGCCGGCCATGCGCGCGGCTTCCAGCGTGAGCGCACGCGCGCCCTCGTCGAACGACGCGGGCACGGTCAGCACGACGTCCTGGTCTTCGAGCCTTGCATCGGGAAACTGGTGGTTCCAGGCTGCGGCGACGTAGCCCAGGTAGCTGGCACTGGCGGCGACCGGCGAGATCTTCCCGACTTCCTCGTCCGCGCCCCACGGCAGGATGGGCGCGGTGCGGTCGACCGCCGCATGCGATAGCCAGCTCTTGGCGCTGGCCACGAGCCTGCCGGGCACCTGCGCACCGAGCGTGGCGGCCAGCCGGCCGAACACCGTGCGGCGCGCGGCGGCGCTGGCGGCGGATTGCCACGGCAGCTGCAGGTCGTCGCCGCTGATCTCGCCCGGCGCCGCGTGGTAGCGAACCGAGGGCAGCAAGGGGCGCGCGGCGACTTCGCCGAGGCCCACGAGCTGGTCGATCCCGAAGACGCGGATGTCGTCCGATCCTGTCTCCGCATAGGCGACCACCGTATTGCTGGTGCCGAGGTCAATGCCGACGGTGTACCGCTTCATCGCTTCCTTGCTTATTTGCGGCTGGTGATCAGGTGTCCGCTCCGCCGCGCACGTCGAATTCAACCTTCCAGCGCTCGCTGCCGCCACTCGGCACGGCTTCGAGCTCTAGCGTGCCGGCTTCGGTCACGCGCGCGTGCAGCCTGACCGGCACCACATCGCCGGGCGTGCGGCCGTCGGCCGGCAGGGTTGCCTGGATTTCCTCGAGTTCCTGCAGTTCCTCGGGGCCCCAGAAATCGAGCAGCGTACCGACCTGGTCCTGGCGGCGCACCGACGAGCCGAAGAAACGGAAGTGAACGGGCTCGCCCACCACCAGGCCGAACTCCTGCGGCGGCAGTTCGGCATCGGTGCCTTCCTCCATGCCAAACGGCGCCACGCACAGCGCCTGGATCGGCGGCTCGAACCCCGGTACCGCAGGCATCGACGATTCCACGGCGATGTAATACGAGCGCGCGGTGCCGCCACGGATGCGCACGCCCTTGCCGCGCCGCACATAGCCGTAATAGGCGGCACCCCGGGCCACGGCCAGGTCCAGCTCGGCGCCGCCGAGCAGGCGTGCCGGCGCCGCGCCTTCCGACGCAAGCCAGCCGTTCAGCGTCTGCAGGATGCGGTCCGCCAACAGGCCGGACTTGAACACGCCGCCGTTGAAGAGGACCGCGGTCGGGTGCAGGAAGGTCGCGCTGGCCGGCTGCGTGGCTTGCATACCCTCAAGCTCCGCGAGCGCCCCGACCTGGCGGCCGAGGAAAGCGGCCAGGTGCCGGGTGACCGCCGCATCCTGTGCATAGGGCAGGCCGAGCTGCGTCAGGCCGACGCGCGCGCGGCTCACCGGCCGGGCCGACACGTCCACTTGCGGGAAGAAGCCTTCCAGGATGATCTGGGTCAGCTCGGTGCGGGTCAGGTCCGTGCGGATCGATCCGCCGATCAGCTTCGAGCCACGGCTCGGCACGACCAGCGGCACCGAGTCGGTGGTCGGGTCGGTGAGCAGCGTTTCCTTGGCGGCGCGGCAGGCATAGGTCAGTGCGCGCAGCTGCCACGGATCGGCTTGTGTACCTTGCGCCGCGAGCTTGCGCGCGACCACGTGGGCCAGCGCCAGGTCCATATTGTCGCCGCCGAGCAGAATGTGCTCGCCGACGGCGACGCGATGCAGCTCCAGGTTGCCGTCGCGCTCGATCACCGCGATCAGCGACAGGTCGGTGGTACCGCCGCCAACGTCCACGACCAAAATGATGTCACCGACCTTCACCTGCTTGCGCCACTGCCCGCCGCTTTTCTCGATCCAGCTATAGAGCGCGGCCTGCGGTTCTTCGAGCAGGGTCATGCGTGCATAACCCGCGGCGGCGGCTGCCTCCGCCGTCAGTTCGCGCGCGGCGGGGTCGAACGAGGCCGGAATCGTTACCGTGACGTCCTGCTCAGCGAACGGTGCGTCGGGATTGGCCTGGTCCCACGCCTCGCGCAGGTGCGTGAGATAGCGCACCGAAGCCTCGAGCGGCGAGACGCGCGGCACTTCGGGCGGCGCATCGTTCGGCAGGATGGCGGCGCGGCGGTCCACGCCAGGGTGGCACAGCCAGCTTTTCGCGCTCGATACCAGGCGGATCGGCGTGCCTGCACCGCGGCTGCGGGCCAGTTCGCCCACGGCGAATTCACGTGTTGCGTTCCACGGCAGCGCCAGGTCGCCAGGGGCCAGCTCGCTCTCGTGCGGCAAGTACAGGAAGGAGGGCAGGAGATCCCGCGCTTCCGTCGCGCCGGGGCCGGTGAGCTGCGGGACGGCCAGGACACCCTGGCTGGTCTTCTCGCCGTCGCTGCCGGTCAGGTCGACGTAGGACAGGGCACTGTGCGTGGTGCCCAGGTCGATGCCGATGGAATAGCGCGCGTCGCTCATAGTTCCACCTCGGCGGGGGCGATGACGGTGGCGTCATGACGTTCGGCCAGTCGCGGCAGCCGCACTTCCTCGGCCTTCCAGCCGCGATGGCTGAGGCTGCCGTGGAAAGGCGCGCTGCCCACCACGTTGCCGGTCAGGCGAACGGCGGTAGCGTCAAAGCCGTCAGCCAGCGTGATGCGGCTGCCCTCGGCTTCGGCGCGCACCGGCCGGATCGTGAAATGCTCGCGCAGGACGGCACGGCAGCCGTCGTGCACCAGGCGCGCGGCGGCTCCGATCTCGGTATCGGTGTAGCCGGTGATGTCTTCCTCGACGAAGTCGATGAAGCGCGCATCGCGCTGGAGCAGACCCAGAAGTTGCAGAGCCGCCACAGGGCTCGCTTCCTTCAATGCCGGTGCCGGGGCTGGTGCGGGAGCAGCCGGCGTCGGCACGGGCGCAGCCACCGGTGCCGGGGCAGCGGCGGGGAATGCGCCGGTGCGCAGGCGCCGTACGTTCGCAGCGAGTTCGCCGTTACCCAGGATGGCAAGGAAGGTACCCACGGCAAGCGAAATCCTGCCAAGGAATGAGATGTTCGAGTCAGTCATGGAAAAACTCCTGTGTGCTCTGTTGAAGGACGAGCTGTCCTACGGCCACGGCGAGTAGCGGATGGGGCACGCGGACCGGTGCATCGGAAAGCCACTGCGCTGGCGGATACACCATGCATTCCAGCCGGATTGTGCACCAACCAATATGTCAGGCGGCCATTCGGCCGTGCACGGCCACTCACAACCGTGCGTGGAGATGGCGGAACATGTGAAAACCGGCAGCCCAAGGGCTGCCGGCATCTTTTTCATCCCGCGCGGGCGCATCCTGCTAGCCGCAAGACGCCTGCCTGGGTGCCGATCACGCGTCCCGCAGGTAGGTGATCAGCTGATCGGCCCGGCTCGGATGGCGCAGCTTGCGCATGGCCTTGCTCTCGATCTGGCGAATCCGCTCGCGCGTCACATCGAACTGCTTGCCGACCTCTTCCAGCGTGTAGTCGGTCGCCATGTCGATACCGAAGCGCATGCGCAGCACCTTGGCCTCGCGCGGCGTGAGTTCATCGAGCATTTCACGCACGACTTCGCGCAGGCTGGCCTGCAGCGCGGCGTCGGCCGGCGTCGCGGTGTCCGAATCGGCAATCATGTCGCCAAGGCTGGTGTCGCCGTCTTCGCCCACTGGCGTTTCCATCGAGACCGGTTCGCGGGCGATCTTCATGATCGCGCGGATCTTCTCCTCGGGCATGTCCATGCGCTCGGCGAGCACGGCCGGATCGGGTTCCTTGCCGGTCTGCTGCATGAGCTCGCGCGACAGGCGGTTGAGCTTGTTGATCTGCTCGATCATGTGGACCGGAACGCGGATCGTGCGGGCCTGGTCGGCGATCGCGCGCGTGACGGCCTGGCGCACCCACCACGTCGCGTAGGTGGAGAATTTCCAGCCGCGGCGGTACTCGAACTTGTCCACGGCCTTCATCAGGCCGATGTTGCCTTCCTGGATCAGGTCCAGGAACTGCAGGCCGCGGTTCGTGTACTTCTTGGCAATCGAGATCACCAGGCGCAGGTTGGCCTGCGTCATCTCGTGCTTGGCCTGGCGCATCTGCCGCTCGGCGGCCAGCATCTTGCGGTTCACCGCCTTCAGCTCGGCCAGCGGCAGTACCGCGCGGGCCTGGATGTCGACCAGCTTCTGCTGGTGGGCTTCCAGGTCGGGCAGCGCGCGTGACACGGCAGCGCTGTACGGACGCGATTCGGCGGCAAGGTCGCGGCCCCAGTTCAGGTTGGTCTCATTGCCCGGGAAGCGGGCAATGACGTCCTCGCGGTCCATGCCGCAACGATCCACCAGCAACTGGACCACCTGGCGCTCGACCACGCGCACGTCGTCGACCATGGTCTGGACATCGGCGCACAGGCGTTCGATGGTTTTCGCGGTGAAGCGAATCGTGCGCAGTTCGTCGCGCACCGTGTCCCGGGCGGTCACGAAACCCTTCGAGTCCGCGCCGTTGGCGGCGTATTCCTGCTGCATGCGCTCGAACTGCTCGGCAACGCGTGCAAAGCGCTTCAGGCATTCGTCGCGCAGCTTGGCGAGGTCGGCTTCGGCGCTCTGCTGCGAGCTGCTGCCTTCGTCGGCGTCGTCGTCTTCTTCGTCGCCATCGTCTTCGTCCGACGTGTCGGCGCTGTCGTCGTCGGCGTCGTCGGCGCTGGCGGTCAGGGCAACGTCCGCGCCGCTTTCATCGCTCAGGCCATCGACGAGGTCGTCGATGCCCATCTCATTGCTGGCGACGCGGCCGGACAGCTCGAGGATGGTCGCGATCGTGGACGGGCAGGCCGAGATGGCATGCACCATGTTGTTCAGGCCTTCCTCGATCCGCTTGGCGAGCTCGACTTCTTCCTTGCGCGTGAGCAGCGTGGCGGAGCTCATTTCGCGCATGTACATGCGCACCGGGTCGGTGGTCCGGCCGAACTCCGAATCCACGGTGGACAGCGCCACCTCGGCTTCTTCGTCGGCCTGATCGTCGGAGGCCACCACGGCGTTGTCGCTGAGCAGCAGCGTCTCGGCATCGGGCGTCTGCTCGAAGATCTTCACGCCCATTTCGGCGAACGTGGCGACGATGCTTTCCATCGCCGCCGTGTCGGTGAAGTTCTCTTGCAGGTGGTCGCTGATGTCCGCATGGGTCAGATACCCACGCTGCCTGCCCAGCTGGATCAGGGCACGCAACTGCTGGCTGCGCGCGTTGACTTCGTCCGGCGACATGGATTCCGCCGAGGCGCCAAGGGCTTTGACTGTACCTGCTTCGCGGCCTTTGGCAGCCGTTCGTTGTGGACCGCTCGTCATCTACTGCTGTTTCCTTCGTGAATCGCGTTTTGATTGCAGCGTGCACTCATTGCGTGCGTTTTCTGGCCTGCTGTCAAGGCATCGGACTGGCATTGGGCGTGGCGGTGAGCCAAATTCGGGCCATGTGGTCCGTGGAGCAGGGGGCGCATATTCTACAGTGTTTGTTGCGTTGCAGCATGTCGGGGCGTGGATGTCATGGGTTGGCTCCCGTTGGCAGGCAGCATCCCGACGTTCACGACCTTGTTTGCGCCCCATTCGCCGGCCGCACCGACAAAAGGGAGGTGAACCCTCCGGTCATTGCGGCGCCAATCAGGTCCCCGAAGCGCGGACGACCCCTGAATACAGCCTCACCCGATACACCGGGACTCGCTGCGGCAACCTCACAGTATACCGCTGGTCCGCATTCTGGGTAAGACAACAATCGATTCACCATGTGACGCAGCACCAACGCGCAACACCGCGCAAGTGGCGGATCGGCCCATGTATACTCGGCGCTCAGATCCCATCCCGGACGCCTGTATGCCTGTTCCGCCGCCATTTGCAGACATACCGACCAGCGCCCTCGGCGTGCGGGTCGACCCGCATGCACATTGCCGCGAGGAACTCGCGTCGCTGCGCAAGCGGGAACAGTTGCTTGCACTGGCGATTGCCGGCAGCGGCACCGGAATCTGGGACCGCAATGTCGCGACGGGTGAAATCCAGTATTCAAGTGGCTGGAAAGCCATGCTCGGCTATGCCGACTGGGAAGTGTCGAACCGGATCGAGGAGAGCTACACCCGCCTTCATCCCGATGACCTGGACTACGTCAAGGCGACGATGCAGGCCCACTTCGACGGCCAGACCGACAGTTACGAGGTCGAACACCGGATCCGGTGCCGGGACGGCAGCTACAAATGGATCTGCAGCCGGGGCAAGGTCGTGGACCGCGACGGCATGGGCCGGGCGCTGCGTATGGTTGGCACGAGCACCGACATTACGTCGCTGCGCACGATGTCGGAGAGCCTGCGCGAAGCCGTCAACCTGATCACGAACCTGACGAATGAAGTACCCGGGCTGGTGTTCCAGTACTGCGCATTGCCCGAAGGACGTTCTTTCTTTCCTTATGCGAGTGCTGGCATCAGGGAAATCTACGAGCTGACGCCGGCCCAGGTGGCTGCCGATGCGTTGTGCATCGAAGCCCTGATTCATCCTGACGATCTTGCCGCGTATCGTGCCTCGTTTCATGCTTCGGCGGCCCAGCTCTCGCCGTGGCACCTCGAGTACCGCGTGCAATTGCCCATGCAGGGCCTGCGCTGGCGGCAGGGCGATGCCAGGCCGCAGCGCTTGCCGGACGGCAGTATCCTGTGGCATGGCTTCATCACCGACGTGACGGAGCGCAAACGTATCGAAGCCGAGTTGCAGGAACTGGCGACGATCGACAGCCTGACCGGATTGCCGAACCGTCGTCATTTCATGACACAAGTCGAGACGCGGCTCGCCAGCCTGCGGAGTGGCCGCGGCACCGGCACCGCCACCGACATGGCGCTGATGATGTGCGACCTTGACCATTTCAAGGCCATCAATGACCGCTGGGGGCATGGCGTCGGGGATCGCGCACTGCGCCACTTCGGGGGCATCCTGCGCGCGCATTTGCGGCCCGGCGACATGGCCGGCCGTCTCGGTGGCGAGGAGTTCGGCATCCTGCTCGACGGGGCCGATTTGCGCGGCGCGATCGGCGTGGCCGGGCGGATCCAGCGGCGTATTGCCGAGTACCCGCTGATCGAGCATGAGCAGCGGATCGACCTGACCGTCAGCATCGGCGTCACGCTCATGACTGCGGCAGATGCCAGTGCCGAAGCCCCGTTGTCGCGTAGTGACCTGGCGCTGTACCGTGCGAAGAAGGGCGGTCGCAACCGGATCGAGTCCTGACGCGTTCAGGTCTGCGATCCAGAAAGGATCCTGAACATGCCGAATGTGCGTACATCCTTCCTGAGTCCGGTTTCGTTCTGGCCCGGCCTGGCCGTTCTGCTCACAGGCGCTGTCGCGGTCGCGGCGCCATTCGCGTGTGCGGAAGAGCCCGTGGCGCAGGAGGATACAAACGTCTGCCGCACCATATGGTTTCCACGTGGGGCACGCATACAGATGGAGGCCGACGGTACGATGCCGCTGTCGCGCCGAACCATACTGCAGCCGCCATTGGCGACGGACGCAGGCTGCCAGGCCGACATCGAGATCCACTCCAAGACGGCATTGGCCGCATTGATGGGGCCGCCGGTCGTGACCGAGCAGAAACAACGCGTGCTGCTGCGGCCCGCGGCAAACGGGTCGCCCGCCAGTATCTCGGGTCAGGCTACCGTCAATGCATGGGGGCGCTATGCGCGCCTGTACGGAACGACCACCATCGACGGGCTGGGACTGCTGGATAACCAGTATCGGGGCCTGGCTCTGCGCCAAGGCGACGTGCTTCCCGGTGAATCGGTGGACGCTAGTGTGTCCTTCACCATCTTTTCGCGCGATACCGGCGATGAAGTGGGTAAGGTCGTCGCTCCGCACGCGACGGTTTCGGTGGCATCGCGCCGGGTCGGCAAGCGGGAGATCATCCGGACCGCGCTGGGCCAGTCGGAATGCGTGCCGATCGAGTATGTGCGTACGACTTCGTTGGGACCCATGGTCGTTGCGGGCGAGCAGATCGTGACGAAACCCACGCAGATGCAGGTCAGGGACTGGTACTGCCCGACCAATAGCATGGTCATGCGCCAGGACGTGTCCGAGGAGGGAAAGGTCCAGCACATCGAGACCACGGTGGTCGAGCCACTGTCCCAAGCCTCGGACCAAACGCCATAGCGCGCACTGCCGCGGTTTTCCGACTGCGTTCTAACTAAGCGGCTTAGGCCCGGCAGAAGGGCAGAGGGACACCGTTTGTGTTCAAAAGGTCTCTTATTGCTTTTTTTAGAAAAGGGCTTGCCAGTCAGGGGGCAAGGGATTAGTATTCGCCCCCTTCTGCTGGAGCCTTCGCTGCAAAGCGGCGTAAGGCAAAGGCAATTTGCAGGAATGAGCCCGGCGGCAAAGCAGCCTGGAAAAAGAAAATTCTCCGAAAGCTTGATTAACCGCAGAAAGTTCTTTATAGTCTCGTTCCTTCGCTGCTGACGAAAACGCAGCGACGCAAAACGGCAAAGCCGATTGCGAAGTTCTTTAACAAACAGACAACCGATAAGTGTGGGCGCTTGATGACGGATGCGAAAGACTTCGGTCTTTTAGCTCAAAAGTTATCAGTGCTCGCACAGCAAAACGTGACTGGATTTTCGGATCTGGTCAGTCAGTTTTCTGAAAGTGAGCGACCGCTCGAAAGAGCGAGGACCTTCGGGTCCACACAGAGATTGAACTGAAGAGTTTGATCCTGGCTCAGATTGAACGCTGGCGGCATGCCTTACACATGCAAGTCGAACGGCAGCGCGGGCTTCGGCCTGGCGGCGAGTGGCGAACGGGTGAGTAATACATCGGAACGTGCCCTGTCGTGGGGGATAACTAGTCGAAAGATTAGCTAATACCGCATACGACCCGAGGGTGAAAGCGGGGGACCGTAAGGCCTCGCGCGATAGGAGCGGCCGATGTCTGATTAGCTAGTTGGTGGGGTAAAGGCCCACCAAGGCGACGATCAGTAGCTGGTCTGAGAGGACGATCAGCCACACTGGGACTGAGACACGGCCCAGACTCCTACGGGAGGCAGCAGTGGGGAATTTTGGACAATGGGGGCAACCCTGATCCAGCAATGCCGCGTGTGTGAAGAAGGCCTTCGGGTTGTAAAGCACTTTTGTCCGGAAAGAAATCCTCTGCCCTAATACGGCGGGGGGATGACGGTACCGGAAGAATAAGCACCGGCTAACTACGTGCCAGCAGCCGCGGTAATACGTAGGGTGCGAGCGTTAATCGGAATTACTGGGCGTAAAGCGTGCGCAGGCGGTTTGATAAGACAGGCGTGAAATCCCCGGGCTTAACCTGGGAATGGCGCTTGTGACTGTCAGGCTAGAGTGCGTCAGAGGGGGGTAGAATTCCACGTGTAGCAGTGAAATGCGTAGAGATGTGGAGGAATACCGATGGCGAAGGCAGCCCCCTGGGACGTGACTGACGCTCATGCACGAAAGCGTGGGGAGCAAACAGGATTAGATACCCTGGTAGTCCACGCCCTAAACGATGTCAACTAGTTGTTGGGGATTCATTTCTTCAGTAACGTAGCTAACGCGTGAAGTTGACCGCCTGGGGAGTACGGTCGCAAGATTAAAACTCAAAGGAATTGACGGGGACCCGCACAAGCGGTGGATGATGTGGATTAATTCGATGCAACGCGAAAAACCTTACCTACCCTTGACATGCCACTAACGAAGCAGAGATGCATTAGGTGCCCGAAAGGGAAAGTGGACACAGGTGCTGCATGGCTGTCGTCAGCTCGTGTCGTGAGATGTTGGGTTAAGTCCCGCAACGAGCGCAACCCTTGTCTCTAGTTGCTACGCAAGAGCACTCTAGAGAGACTGCCGGTGACAAACCGGAGGAAGGTGGGGATGACGTCAAGTCCTCATGGCCCTTATGGGTAGGGCTTCACACGTCATACAATGGTGCGTACAGAGGGTTGCCAACCCGCGAGGGGGAGCTAATCCCAGAAAACGCATCGTAGTCCGGATCGTAGTCTGCAACTCGACTACGTGAAGCTGGAATCGCTAGTAATCGCGGATCAGCATGCCGCGGTGAATACGTTCCCGGGTCTTGTACACACCGCCCGTCACACCATGGGAGTGGGTTTTGCCAGAAGTAGTTAGCCTAACCGCAAGGAGGGCGATTACCACGGCAGGGTTCATGACTGGGGTGAAGTCGTAACAAGGTAGCCGTATCGGAAGGTGCGGCTGGATCACCTCCTTTCCAGAGTGTGCATCCCAAGTCGAGCGTTCACACTTATCGGTTTGTTTGTGGTTTCAGCCTGGGCTGAAGCCAAATGCAAGCGCTTAAATCTGAGCGCTTGCATTTGGCATTTGCCAAGCGATCGCGGGTCTGACCTGCGGATCGGCTGTTCTTTAACAATATGGGATGTAGTAAAGGTGTCGCGCGAGCGTTGATGAGACGCTGCAGTACAAAACGCGATACCGGGTTGTGATTGTATCAACCAAAGTATTTAAGTGATCGAAAGATGACTTGGAATACGGCACAAATGCGAGAACTCACCTGTAGCAGGATGTCTCACTGAGACACACTTGTTATAGGGTCAAGCGAACAAGTGCATGTGGTGGATGCCTTGGCGATCACAGGCGATGAAGGACGCGGTAGCCTGCGAAAAGCTTCGGGGAGCTGGCAAACGAGCTTTGATCCGGAGATGTCCGAATGGGGAAACCCGGCCCGTATGGGTCATCGCTGACTGAATACATAGGTCAGCGAAGCGAACGCGGCGAACTGAAACATCTAAGTAGCTGCAGGAACAGAAATCAACCGAGATTCCCAAAGTAGTGGCGAACGAAATGGGAAGAGCCTTGTACTCTTTAGCAGTGTTGTTAGCAGAACGGGATGGAAAGCCCGGCCATAGCAGGTGATAGCCCTGTATGCGAAAACAGCGTTGTGGAACTAGGTGTACGACAAGTAGGGCGGGACACGTGAAATCCTGTCTGAAGATGGGGGGACCATCCTCCAAGGCTAAATACTCGTGATCGACCGATAGTGAACCAGTACCGTGAGGGAAAGGCGAAAAGAACCCCGGGAGGGGAGTGAAATAGATCCTGAAACCGCATGCATACAAACAGTCGGAGCCTGGAAACGGGTGACGGCGTACCTTTTGTATAATGGGTCAGCGACTTACATTCAGTGGCGAGCTTAACCGATTAGGGCAGGCGTAGCGAAAGCGAGTCCGAACAGGGCGTCCAGTCGCTGGGTGTAGACCCGAAACCAGATGATCTATCCATGGCCAGGTTGAAGGTGCGGTAACACGTACTGGAGGACCGAACCCACTAACGTTGAAAAGTTAGGGGATGAGCTGTGGATAGGGGTGAAAGGCTAAACAAATCTGGAAATAGCTGGTTCTCTCCGAAAACTATTTAGGTAGTGCCTCGTGTGTCACCTTCGGGGGTAGAGCACTGTCATGGTTGGGGGGTCTATTGCTGATTACCCCGCCATAGCAAACTCCGAATACCGAAGAGTGCAATCACGGGAGACAGACATCGGGTGCTAACGTCCGGTGTCAAGAGGGAAACAACCCAGACCGCCAGCTAAGGTCCCCAAGATTGGCTAAGTGGGAAACGAAGTGGGAAGGCTAAAACAGTCAGGAGGTTGGCTTAGAAGCAGCCACCCTTTAAAGAAAGCGTAATAGCTCACTGATCGAGTCGTCCTGCGCGGAAGATGTAACGGGGCTAAGCCAGTCACCGAAGCTGCGGACGCACAGCAATGTGCGTGGTAGGAGAGCGTTCCGTAAGCCTGTGAAGGTGTCTTGTAAAGGATGCTGGAGGTATCGGAAGTGCGAATGCTGACATGAGTAGCGATAAAGGGGGTGAAAGGCCCCCTCGCCGTAAGCCCAAGGTTTCCTACGCAACGTTCATCGGCGTAGGGTGAGTCGGCCCCTAAGGCGAGGCAGAGATGCGTAGCTGATGGGAAGCAGGTTAATATTCCTGCACCGTCGTATGATGCGATGGGGGGACGGATCGCGGAAGGTTGTCCGGGTGTTGGAAGTCCCGGTCCCTGTAGTGGAGAAGGCGCTTAGGCAAATCCGGGCGCGCAATTCAAGGCTATGGGGCGAGCGGCTTTATGCTGCGAAGCAATTGGAAGTGGTTCCAAGAAAAGCCTCTAAGCTTCAGTCATACGAGACCGTACCGCAAACCGACACAGGTGGGCGAGATGAGTATTCTAAGGCGCTTGAGAGAACTCGGGAGAAGGAACTCGGCAAATTGGTACCGTAACTTCGGGATAAGGTACGCCCTGGTAGCTTGACTGGCCTGCGCCAGAAGGGTGAAGGGGTTGCAATAAAATGGTGGCTGCGACTGTTTAATAAAAACACAGCACTCTGCAAACACGAAAGTGGACGTATAGGGTGTGACGCCTGCCCGGTGCCGGAAGATTAAATGATGGGGTGCAAGCTCTTGATTGAAGTCCCGGTAAACGGCGGCCGTAACTATAACGGTCCTAAGGTAGCGAAATTCCTTGTCGGGTAAGTTCCGACCTGCACGAATGGCGTAACGATGGCCACACTGTCTCCTCCCGAGACTCAGCGAAGTTGAAGTGTTTGTGATGATGCAATCTCCCCGCGGCTAGACGGAAAGACCCCATGAACCTTTACTGTAGCTTTGCATTGGACTTTGAACCGATCTGTGTAGGATAGGTGGGAGGCTTTGAAGCGTGGACGCTAGTTCACGTGGAGCCGTCCTTGAAATACCACCCTGGTTTGTTTGAGGTTCTAACCTTGGCCCGTGAATCCGGGTCGGGGACAGTGCATGGTAGGCAGTTTGACTGGGGCGGTCTCCTCCCAAAGTGTAACGGAGGAGTTCGAAGGTACGCTTGGTACGGTCGGACATCGTACCTAAAGTGCAATGGCAAAAGCGTGCTTAACTGCGAGACCGACAAGTCGAGCAGGTGCGAAAGCAGGACATAGTGATCCGGTGGTTCTGAATGGAAGGGCCATCGCTCAACGGATAAAAGGTACTCTGGGGATAACAGGCTGATACCGCCCAAGAGTTCATATCGACGGCGGTGTTTGGCACCTCGATGTCGGCTCATCTCATCCTGGGGCTGTAGCCGGTCCCAAGGGTATGGCTGTTCGCCATTTAAAGAGGTACGTGAGCTGGGTTTAAAACGTCGTGAGACAGTTTGGTCCCTATCTGCCGTGGGCGTTGGAATCTTGACGGGGGCTGCTCCTAGTACGAGAGGACCGGAGTGGACGTACCGCTGGTGTACCTGTTGTCTCGCCAGAGGCATCGCAGGGTAGCTATGTACGGAAGAGATAACCGCTGAAAGCATCTAAGCGGGAAACTCGCCTGAAGATGAGGATTCCCTGGCGGCTTGACCGCCTTGAAGGGTCGTTCGAGACCAGGACGTTGATAGGCTGGGTGTGGAAGCGCAGTAATGCGTTAAGCTAACCAGTACTAATTGCCCGTAAGGCTTGATCCTATAACCAGTGTGTTTTAGCCTGGTGAGTGGAAAATCGCCTTGTGCCGATACAGCACAACCCGAAGACTACAAAGACTACATCCCGAATTGGTGACGCTGACCCACCTGTCAGCGCCACAACCCCTTATGCCTGGTGACCATAGCGAGTTGGAACCACCCCTTCCCATCCCGAACAGGTCCGTGAAACGACTCCGCGCCGATGATAGTGCGGATTACCCGTGTGAAAGTAGGTCATCGCCAGGCTCTTACAATGCAAAACCCCTCGACAGCGTGTGCTGCGAGGGGTTTTTGCTTTGGCGCGGCGGTTCGCGCAGGTGACACCCGCGCCGCATCGGCTGACTCCCTGATGTATCTCCTTGCTTATCTCTGTCGGAAACATCGTCGAACTCACCGTCGCAAAAATAGCGTTGTAGATCAGTAATAACCTTGACTTCTCCTCACGTCATTTCTAGGTTTATCTGTACTCAACGGCGTGCGTAGCACACCACGCTGCTGTGATAGACCATCCGGTCGGGGAGGGACGACGGTGAACCTGCACAGCAAGTCGATTCTTTGGTCGGCCGTGTTCTGCGCCGCGCTGTTCGCAAGTGGCTGCTCAAGGCCCAAGGCCGGCCACGTCCAGGACGAAGCGCAGCAGGCCGGCCGCAATGCCGAATCGTTCCGGCATGCTGCCGACGACTACTTCCACGACATGGATCGTGGCGTGTCCCTGACGAAGGAAGAGATCCAGGGCCGCAATATGTGGATCGTGTGGACCGGTGGCAACGACCGGTTCTGGGACGCGATGACGAACTACACGTTCGGCGCGTTCGACCTGCTCAAGTCGATCAGCTCCCATCCGAGCCAGGGCTATTCACGCGACAACCGCTGGACCTATCTCGGTCTGCTCAACGAGCCATGCTTCAGCAAGCCAACCGGACCGAATCCGCAGCGCTTTGGCTTGTGGCTGGACCAGCGCAGCAAGGACTGCCCCGCGGACCCGTTCGAGAACGAGCAGGCGTACCCCGGCGTCAAGACCGGTGCGCGCGGCGCGACCTTCCCGGACGGCCAGAAGCTGCCCGTAGGTTCGTACTATGGCTATCCGACCGGCATTGTCGGGCTGCGGCTGTTCCCGAATCCCGCATTCGACGAGAAGGCGGCCAAGGCCTGGGATCCCGAGCGCTACTACACCGATCCTTCCTACTACAACCGGGCCGATCTCGTGCGGCCTTACCGCGTGGGGATGTCATGCGGGTTCTGCCACATTGGCCCGAGCCCGATCCATCCGCCAGCCGATCCCGAGCATCCGCAGTGGGCGGAGCTGAGCTCCACGGTCGGGGCGCAGTACATGTGGGTCGACCGGCTCTTCATCCACAACGCTTCAACACCCGCAGGCAAGCAGAACTTCATGTTCCAGCTGGTCCACACATTCCGGCCAGGGGCGATGGATACCTCGCTGGTCTCGACCGACAACATCAACAACCCGCGCACGATGAACGCGCTCTACGACCTGATGGCGCGGATGGGCGTGGCCAGGCGGATCGGGCAGGAAACCATCGCAGGCGGGGAGAAGAACAACAAGCAGCTGAACGATTTCGTCCAGACTGGACCACTTTCGGAATTCTTCAAGGCGCCCGATACGGTCTGGACACCACACGTCCTCAAGGACGGCGCCGATTCCGTCGGCGTGCTCGGGGCGCTCAATCGTGTCTACCTGAACATCGGCCTGTTCAGCGAGGAATGGCTGCTGCATTTCAATCCGATCCTTGGCGGCAAGTCGATTTCGCCGATCGAGATCGCGGTAGCACAGAAGAATTCCTCGTACTGGCGCGCAACGGAGGCGGGATCGTTCAATCTGGCCGCATTCCTGCTGAAATCGACCCCGGCCGACCACCTGGCCGATGCGCCCGGCGGCAACGCCTACCTTGCCGATCCGGCCACGCCTGACGGGGGCCGCCTCTTGAACCGCGGCAAGACAGTGTTCGCCGAGACCTGCGCGCGCTGCCATTCGAGCAAGGGGCCACCACCACCGGCGGACCTGCAGATGCGCGACTGCGGCGGCGACAAATACATCGCTTGCTTCCAGCGCTACTGGAAATGGACCCAGACCGATGAGTACAAGGCAAAGATGCGCGACATCGTCAATGCGCCGGACTTCCTTGCCAACAACTACCTGTCCAGCGATGTCCGCGTGCCGGCCACGCTGCTGCGCACGAACATCTGCAGCCCGCTGGCCACCAATGCGCTCCGCGGCAATATCTGGGACAACTTCTCGTCGCAGACCTACAAGGGCCTGCCGTCCGTGGGCGCCGTGACGCTGCACGACCCGTTCACGGCCGAACGCTGGCAGTACCGCATGCCGGCCGGCGGGCGCGGCTACACGCGTGTGCCGTCGCTGATCAGCATCTGGTCGACGGCGCCGTTCCTGCTCAACAATACGCTCGGGCCATTCAGCAGCGATCCTTCGGTCAAGAGCCGGATGCAGGTCTTCGACGCATCGATCGAACAGCTTCTCTGGCCCGAGAAGCGTGCCCATGACACTGTGCTCGGCACGAAAGTGCCGGGCGTGATCGACCGCACCACGGAGCGCAGCGAGATCAAGATTCCGGTCGGTTTTGTGCCTGACGCGCTGCGGCCCATGGAGGGCTTGCTCCACCGTTGGGTGCCCTGGCTGGTGGGCGAGGGTGGCGACGTGACCATCGGCCCGGCGCCGGCCAGGATGCCGGTGAACCTGCTGGCGAACCTGCAGCCGCTGTCGGAGACATCCGATCCGGTTGCCAAGGCGGAACACGCGGCCAAGGTGCTCAAGCTGCTGGTGAAGCTCAAGGGAGACCTTGCATCGGTACCTGAAGGCGCGACCGACGACGACCTGCGAAAGATCTATGCGGATGTGATCAAGCCGATGCTGTCGCTCAGCAAGTGCCCAGATTTCGTGGTCAATCGCGGCCACTATTTCGGTACTGCCGAATTCAACAACCAGGACGGCCTGAGCGCCGACGAGCGATCGTTCGGCAAGGAGCCTGTGCTGAGCGATGACGATAAGCGGGCCTTGATCGCCTTCCTGAAGACGTTTTGATAATCCAAGGCCGACGACGTGGCGGAGGGCTATGTCTGGGCAAGATGAAACGGAATGGGACTACGTAGTCGTCGGATCCGGCGCTGGCGGCGGTACGCTGGCCGCGCGCCTCGCAGAGGCTGGCATGCGCGTGTGCGTGCTGGAAGCCGGTTGCGATGCGCGCGCGCATGAGATGTCATGCATGCCCGAGGATTACGACGTGCCGGGCTTTCACGCCTGCGCTAGCGAGAATCCGGCCATGGCGTGGAATTTCTTCGTGCGCCACTATGCCGATGACGCCCAGCAGCGCCGCGATCCCAAATGCGGCCCGTCCGGCGTGCTGTACCCGCGCGCGGGCACGCTTGGCGGTTGCACGGCGCATAACGCCCTGATCTTCCTGTATCCCCACGATGCGGACTGGGACTATATAGCCGACCTGACCGGCGACCCGTCCTGGACGGCGCCACGCATGCGACGGTATGCGAAGCTCGTCGAGCGATGTCGTCACCGCCCGCTCTGGAACCTCGCGCGCCGCTTCGGCCTCGATCCGACGCTGCACGGCTGGGGCGGCTGGCTGCACACGGAACGCGCAATGCCGCTGGAAGCGCTGGCTGATGACGCGCTGGTCCGCGTCATCATCGGTTCCATGGAGCTGGCCGCGCGCAGCGTGCCCAGGCGCCTGCGCGCGTGGCTGCGGCTGATCCGCTGGCAGGGGGATCCCAATTCGCGGCTGTGGGGACGGCGCTGCTTCCACGGCGTGTGCTACACACCGCTGACCACGCAGCGCCACGCGCGCCACGGTACGCGCGAACGCTTGCTCGACGTGGCGCAACGGCATCCGGCGATGCTGCATATCGAAACGGATGCACTGGCTACGCGCGTACTGTTCGACGGCCAGGGCAACGCTTGCGGCGTGGAATACCTGAAGGGCCGGCATCTCTATCAAGCGCACGTGAAGCCGAACGAACAGCTCGGGGAGCGGTGCCTGGTCCGCGCGCGGCGCGAGGTGATCCTCGCCGGCGGCGCATTCAACACGCCGCAGTTGCTGATGCTGTCCGGTATCGGGCCAGCCGAACATCTGCGCGAACATGGCATCCCGGTGCGGGTGGACCTGCCAGGGGTCGGCCGCAATTTGCAGGACCGTTATGAGATCGGCGTCGTGAACCGGATGTCGCGCTCATGGGAGGTGCTCCAGGGCGCGAGGTTCGTGCGCGACGACGCGCCGTACCGACGCTGGTTCGATTCGCGCGACGGCGTCTACACCACGAACGGCGTGGCCACGGCGGTCATCCGCCGCTCGGGCCGGCGCATGCCCGTGCCGGACATCTTCTGCATGGCGCTGCTGGAACGCTTTGTCGGCTACTACCCGGGCTACTCCAAGGTCTTCGCGCAGAACGACAACATGCTGACGTGGGCGATCCTGAAGGCGCACACGCGCAACCGCGCCGGCATCGTGTCGTTGCGCTCGGCCGATCCACGCGACGTGCCCGATGTCGACTTCCGGTATTTCGACGGCGCCGACGACCCGAAAGGCGAGGACATGCGCGCGCTGATCGGTGCGATCCGCTTTGTGCGGGGCCTCGCGCAGCCGCTGGCGGAGCAGGGGTATATCGCGCACGAAGAACTGCCGGGCGCTCATATCCAGAGCGATGAGGACCTGGCCGGCTATATCCGCGACAACGCCTGGGGCCACCATGCATCCTGCTCGTGCCCGATCGGCGCGCGCGCGGCGGGCGGCGTGCTGGACAGCAGCTTCTGCGTGCATGGCACGCGCCGTCTGCGCGTCGTCGATGCCTCGGCGTTTCCGCGCATTCCTGGCTTCTTTCCCGTGAGCGCCATCTACATGATGGCCGAGAAGGCTGCCGAAGTACTGCTGGCCGCGGCACAGGCAACGCCGCCGCTGCCATTCGAGATAGGAGACCACCATGGCCTACGACGTGCACAAGCTTCTGCAAATGCAGCAGGCCGAACTGGATGACCTGTTCCGCGAGAGCCCCGCGGGCGATATCCCGAACGGCGAGGCGAAAGGCACCGCCATCATCTCGCCCGGTACGGTATTCAGCGAAAGCATGGCGCGCATGGTCAGCCTGTTCGCGTGGCAGGGCAAGGTATTCGATGCCAGCCGCGGCGTGCTCAAGAACCGCATCACGCCATTCGGGCTGGAGGCCATCCTGGCCAAGGTCTACAAGGCGGACAGCTGGCTTGACCACAAGGAATGCATCGTGCTCGACTACTCCGATACCTCGCTGGTGGCGCACTGGATACGCGACGAGATACGCTGTATCGCGCCAGGCGTGTACCTTGGCAAGGTGTATTGGGACAAGGCGCGCCTGATCGATTTCTGCCTGGAATTCTGATCCCGCCATGAAGCGCAGAGCGTTCGTCTTTGGCGGTATCGGTGCAGTCGGCGCTTTGGTTGTCGGCTGGACCGTGCTGCCCGTGCGACAGCGGTTGGCTACGTCGGCGCCGCTGCCGACCCACGGCGCCGAAACCGCGCTGAACGGATGGGTCAAGATCGACGTGGACAACAGCGTCACCATCATGATGTGCCGCTCCGAGATGGGGCAGGGCGTGCATACCGGCCTCGCGATGATCCTGGCGGAGGAACTCGATGCCGACTGGAGCCGCGTGCGCGTGGAGAACGCGCCGCCGGACAGGATCTTCAACAACCTTCAGGTGGTCGTGGACGGACTGCCTTTTCGTCCGGACGATCATGGTCTGGTCCGCCGCATCGCGGACCAGCTCACGCGCAAGCTGATGCGCGAGATCGGCGAGATTGCCACCGGCGGGTCCTCCGGCCTGAGCGACTTGTGGATGCCCATGCGCGAGGCCGGCGCCTCGGCGCGGGCCATGCTCGTAGCCGCAGCGGCGCAGCGCTGGCGCGTGGCCGGGTCGGAGTGCCGCACCGAAGGCGGCAAGGTGCTGCATGGCTCCGGACGTTCCGTGACATTCGGCGAGCTGGCCGACACCGCCGGGCGCCAGCCGATGCCGGACAAGGTGCGGCTCAAGGACCCGTCCGCGTTCCGCCTGGTCGGGCGGCCGCTGCACAGGCTCGATGCGGCAGCAAAGACGAACGGGTCCGCACGCTTTGGCATCGATGCCTTGCCGCAAAAGCTGCTGTACGCCAGCGTCCTCATGTGCCCGACCGTAGGCGGTCGCGTAAAGCATGCCGACGTCAGCGCCGCACTGGCGCAGCGCGGCATCGTGAAGGCGTTCGTCGTGCCGCCTTTCGACGGAGGCACTGGCGGCGTTGCGGTCGTCGCCGACAACGCTTTTCGCGCGATGCGGGCGCTGGACGCCCTGAAGGTCGACTGGGATCCCGGCCCGGCAGCCGGCGCGTCGAGTGCCAGGCTGATGGCGCGCATGGTTGCGGCACTGGATCGCAATGACGGCCACGACTACTACACGCGTGGCGATGTGGACGAGGTGCTGCGCGGCGCCGCGAAGGTGATCAACGCCGAGTATCGGGCGCCATATCTCGCGCACGGTGCCGTCGAGCCCATCAACTGCACGGTCCAGTACGAGGACAACGCGGCAACGGTTTGGGTTTCGACACAGGTGCCCGGCATTGCACGCGCCCATGCCGCGAGTGTCCTTGGGCTGCGGCCCGAGCAGGTGGACCTGCAGGTCATGATGCTGGGCGGCGGCTTCGGCCGGCGCCTGGAGGCCGATTTTGTCTCGCAGGCCGCCGCGATCGCCCGCGAGGTCAAGGGGCGGCCGGTGCAGACCATCTGGACGCGCTCGCAGGACATGGCGCACGACTTCTACCGGCCCGCCTGCGTGGCACGGTTGCGGGCCGGCCTGGATGGCGAAGGTCGGCTGGTAGGCTGGCACGCCCGTTCGGCGGGCCAGGCCGTGGTACCGGAGATGCTGGCGCGCGACTTTGGCTTCCCTCGCATTCCGGTCGACAAGACGGTGGCGGAGGGCGCCTATGACCAGCCCTATGCGTGGCCGGCGGCCCGGGTTTCCCATACGAATGTCGAGCTGCCCATTCCGGTGGGCTTCTGGCGCTCGGTCGGCCACTCGCACCAGGCATTCTTCACGGAGTGCTTTCTCGACGAGATGGCGGCGGCCGCGCGCAAGGATCCGGTGGCGTTCCGTGCCAGCCTGCTTGGCGGGCATCCGCGGCATCTGGCTGTGCTGCAGCGCGTGGCAGCCTTGTCTGGCTGGGGCAAGCCGATCGTGCGCGCGGCGGACGGTATCGCGCGCGCACGCGGCGTGGCGTTGCACCAGTCGTACGGGAGCATCGTCGGGCAGGTCGCGGAGGTATCTGTCGCGGGGGACAGGACCATCCGCGTCCATCGCGTGTTCTGCGTGATCGATTGCGGCACGCCCGTGAATCCCAACCTGATCCGCCAACAGGCCGAGAGCGGCATCGTGTTCGGATTGTCCGCCGCGCTGTACCAGGAGATCACCTTCGTGAATGGCGTCGTGGAGCAAAAGAATTTCCATGACTTCCCGGTCGTGCGCATGGCCGATTGCCCTGCGATCCAGACCGACATCATTGCCAGTGCCGAGGCGCCCCAGGGCGCGGGAGAAGTCTGCACGCCGCCGATTGCACCGGCCGTGGCCAACGCGCTGTTTGCGCTGACCGGCCAGCGCCTGCGGGCGCTGCCGCTGAAGCTCGCCTAGTCGAGGAGGACACCCCATGGCGACCCTGAACGTAAACGGCAAGCCGGTCAGCGTGGATGCCGAACCTGACATGCCGCTGCTCTGGATCCTGCGTTGCGAACTGGCGCTGACCGGAACGAAGTACGGCTGCGGCGTGGGCATCTGCGGGGCCTGCACGCTGCATGTGGACGGCAAGGCCGAACTCGCCTGCCAGTTGCCCATGTCGAAGCTGCGCCCGGCCACGAAGATCACGACCATCGAAGGGGTGCAGGGCAAGGAAGCCGACGCCGTCAGGGCGGCGTGGCTCGACGTCGACGTGGTCCAGTGCGGCTACTGCCAGAGCGCGCAGATCATGGCCGCCTGCGCGCTGCTCAAGGCCAGGCCGAAGCCGACCGATGCGGACATCGACGCGGCGCTGGGAAATATCGTCTGCCGTTGCGGCACCTATCCGCGCATCCGCGCGGCGATCCACAAGGCGGCCGGGCAGGCGCCGTGAGCGTATGGCAGCATGGCTGCCGCGGAGCTCAGCCCGGGCTGGACTGCGCCGTCGCCGACTGTCCGGGCTTGCGCAGCATCTTGTCGACCTCGCCGGCATGCAGTTCCTCGACCTGGATCTGCTGGCGCGCATATTCTTCCAGCGCCACCGAGCGGCCTTCGACCAGCCCGAGCAGTTCGCGGTACAACTCCAGGGCCAGCATCTCCGTCGCCAGGGATTCGCGCAGGATGGAACCGATATCGAAAGTATGGCTGTCCAGCAGCTTGCCGATGCCGAGCGACGGGTAGGCGCCCAGGGTCGTGATCCATTCCCCCGCCTGGTGGGCATGCAGCAGCGATTCGTTGGCCTGCTCGCGCAGCCACGACACGATCGGGATGCGCCCAAAGCCGAACACCAGGAAGGAATAGTGCGTATAGCGCACTACACCGGCAAGTTCGGCTTCGAGTATTTGATTCAGCACGCCGACGACTTTGTCCTTATCGAGTTCCGTCATGACAATTCTCCCTGCAGCGTGGTATTGGCGGGACTTTTGCGGCAGTACCGCCGTCGGCCAAGGGGCTATGGGCGGCCGCTTGGATGCTTCCGCTGGCGGGCTGTTTCATTCTAGTCGGCGGGCGTACACTGTTCGCCCTTGCTGGTTCCTGACCGACGCGCGCCTCGCCTGGACGCGGTGAAATGTCCGTCATGAACGTAGTCAGCAAGGAATGGGATAGGAAGTCGCCTTAGCTTTTTTCTTTTTCAGCCATGAAGTAAACCTATTTCCGCCCGGTGTGAAGAAACAGTACTCTATTCAGGGCAGTGCTTGGGCTCCAAGGCGGAGCCGCGGTTGGGAGCAAGCGATCTAATAACGAACGATCTGGGTGCATACGAACCAAGGAGGCAACACATGTCGACCGAATCGAAGTGTCCGTTCAACCACGCCGCCGGCTCGGGGCAGTCGAACCGGGACTGGTGGCCCAATCAGCTGAACCTGGGGATCCTGCGCCAGCATTCTTCCCTGGCCGATCCCATGGACAAGGGATTCAACTACGCCGAAGCATTCAAGAGTCTCGATCTTGCGGCCGTGAAGAAGGATCTCACGGCGCTGATGACCGACTCGCAAGACTGGTGGCCGGCGGACTTCGGCCACTATGGCGGTTTGTTCATCCGCATGGCCTGGCATGCTGCCGGCACGTACCGCATCGGCGACGGCCGTGGTGGCGCGGGTTCAGGGCAGCAGCGCTTTGCGCCGCTGAACAGCTGGCCTGACAACGTCAACCTGGACAAGGCGCGCCGGCTGCTTTGGCCGATCAAGCAGAAATACGGCAACAAGCTTTCGTGGGCCGACCTGATCGTGCTGACCGGCAACGTCGCACTGGAGTCGATGGGCTTCAAGACGTTCGGCTTCGGCGGCGGGCGCGAAGATGTCTATGAGCCGGACCAGGACGTCTACTGGGGCTCCGAAACCGCGTGGCTGGCCGACAAGCGCTACTCCGGCGTGCGCGACCTGGAAAACCCGTTGGCTGCCGTCCAGATGGGCCTGATCTATGTGAATCCGGAAGGCCCGAACGGCAATCCGGATCCTGCCAAGGCGGCCGTGGATATCCGCGAGACCTTTGCCCGCATGGCCATGAACGACGAGGAGACGGTCGCGCTCATCGCCGGTGGCCATACCTTCGGCAAGACCCACGGCGCCGGACCGGCGTCCCATGTGGGGCCGGAACCGGAAGCCGCCGGGCTCGAAGAACAGGGCCTGGGTTGGCGCAGCAGCTTTGGTTCCGGCAAGGCCGGCGACGCCGTCACGAGCGGTCTGGAAGTGATCTGGTCGACCACCCCAACAAAGTGGAGCAATAGCTACTTCGAGAACCTGTTCGGCTATGAATGGGAGTTGACGAAGAGCCCGGCCGGCGCGCACCAGTGGAAGCCCAAAGGCGACGCAGGCGCCAACACCGTGCCGGACCCGTTCGAGCCGTCCAAGCGGCGCGGGCCGACCATGCTGACCACGGATCTTTCGCTGCGGGTTGACGCGGCTTACGAGAAGATCTCAAGGCGCTTCTACGAGAATCCGGAGCAGTTGGCCGATGCCTTCGCCCGCGCGTGGTTCAAGCTGACACACCGCGATATGGGCCCACGTGCGCGCTATCTCGGCCCCGAGGTCCCCGCCGAAGAACTGATCTGGCAGGATCCTATTCCCGCCCTCGATCACATGCTGGTCGACCATGAGGACATTACCGCCCTCAAGGGCAAGATCCTGGCGGCCGGGCTGCCAATCTCGCAACTGGTGTCGACGGCCTGGGCTTCGGCCTCGACCTTCCGCGGCTCCGACAAGCGTGGCGGCGCCAATGGCGCTCGCATCCGTCTCGCACCGCAGAAGGACTGGGAGGTGAACCAGCCGGCCCGGCTCGCGCAGGTGCTGGAGACCCTTGGGAAAATCCAGAGCGAGTTCAACAGCGCCCAGACCGGCGGCAAGAAGGTCTCGCTGGCCGACCTGATCGTGCTGGCCGGCTGCGCCGCCATCGAGCAAGCGGCGAAGCAGGGCGGCTACGACGTCAAGGTCCCGTTCACGCCGGGGCGCATGGACGCCGCGCAGGAGCAGACCGAGGTCGAGAATTTCCGGGTGCTTGAACCGATTGCCGACGGATTCCGTAACTACCTGAAGGGCACGTACGCCATCCCGGCCGAAACCTTGCTGGTCGACAAGGCGCAATTGCTGACGCTGACTGTGCCCGAGATGACGGTGCTGATAGGTGGCATGCGCGCCTTGAACACGAACTTCGGACAGACACAGCACGGTGTCCTGACCGATCGACCGGAGACGCTGACCAACGACTTTTTCATCAACCTGCTCGACATGGGCACGGAATGGAAGTCGGTGGCGGATGACAAGGACGTGTTCGAGGGCTACGACCGCGCAACGGGCAAGCTGAAGTGGACCGGCACGCGTGTCGATCTGATTTTCGGCTCCAACTCGCAGCTGCGCGCCGTGGCCGAAGTCTATGGCTGCTCGGATGCCAGGGAGAAGTTCGTCAAGGACTTTGTCGCGGCCTGGAACAAGGTGATGAACCTGGACCGTTTCGAGGTTGCCAACGGCTGAGCGTCGGCTGACGACATCGGTGTCCTGCAAAACGGCCGGTCGCAAGACTGGCCGTTTTCTTCTCTGGTGCCCTGTTTTCGCAACGGCGTTGCGCCTAAGACGAACGCCCGATGGCTGAAATCGCGATAGCGCACCATAATTGCCGTGTATATCGAATCGTCACATGCGATTTCGCAGAGGAGACTCGTATGCCGCAGGATCCCGCTTCGGCAATGACGATCCCCCCGGGCTTGCCTGGCACAGGGGGGCGGGACGGCGCCTTGCTTTTGCGCGCCGGAGCACCGGGCCCGCACCGGAAGCCTATTGCAACCGTCGTTCGCTCCTGACCATGTCGTCGAGGGCCCGCCTGGCTGGTCCGTTGCTGTCGGTGGCGCTGCTGCTTGGCGGCTGTGTCCGGCTGGGCCCGGACTTTCAGGCGCAACGCGAGTCGTGGACCGAATCGTGGAGCACTGCCGCGCTCGAGGAAACCACGCAGCAGCGGCAGCAACCGGACCTACGCCAGTGGTGGCAAGTCTTTGGCGACCCCATCCTTGAAAGGCTGATTGCCGAGGCCGACGCCGGCAACGCCGGTGTCAGGATCGCGGGGCTGCGCGTGGTCGAGGCCCGGGCCCAGCTGGGCATTGCCCTGGCCGGGCGCTACCCGCAGGTCCAGCAGGCCAGCGCGGAAGCGCTCTACGTCCATAGCCGGCAATCGGCGGCCACGGTCCAGACCAGCCGCGTCTGGCAGTACAGCGCGGGGGTGGATGTTGGCTGGGAGCTGGACTTCTGGGGGCGCTTCAGCCGCGCGATCGAATCCGCGGATGCGGCCTACTTTGCCTCGCGCGCCAACCATGAGGACGTGCTGGTGCTGCTGCATGCGCAGGTGGCCCAGACTTACTTCACCTTGCGCGCGGCGCAGGCCCGCTTGCGCATTGCCCGCGAGAATGCGCGGCTGCAAAAGCGCAGCTTCGAAATCACCGAGCGGTTGTTCAAGGGGGGCGAGAGCGACGAACTCGACCTGCAGCAGGCCAAGACGCAATACCTTGGCACCCTGAGCAGCATTCCCGAGCTGGAAGGCCAGATCCTGCATGCGCGCAATGCGCTCGCGATCCTGATCGGCCGCCCGCCGGCGCCCATGCATGAACTGCTGGACCTGCCGGAGAAAGAGGGCATAGTGCCGCTCATCGACCGTGCCGTGCTGCAGGATGTCCCGGCCAGCCTGCTGCTGCGCCGCCCGGACATCCGCGCCGCCGAACTGCAGATAGCCGCGCAATCGGCGTTGATCGGCGTGGCCAAGGCCGATCTCTATCCATCCCTGACCCTGCTCGGCAGCATCGGCTGGTCGGCCAGTTCGCTGCCCGGCACACCGAACGGCTTTGTGCTGATAGCGGGGCCGAGCCTGCGCTGGAACATCTTCGATTACGGGCGCATCCGCAACAACGTGCGCATACAGGATGCCCGTTTGCAGCAGCTTATCGTGGCCTACCAGGACAGCGTGCGCCAGGCCGCGCGCGAAGCGGACGACGCCGCCAGCGGGCTGATCAAGGCGCTCGAGCGCGAGGCGATCCTGGGAGAGGCGGCAACGGCCGCCAACCGCTCGCTGACCCTGGCCAATGCCTTGTTCCGCGAGGGGTACTCGGATTTCCAGCGCGTGCTGGATGCCCAGCGCGCGCTGTTTGCCCAGCAGGATGCTTACCTCGTCAACCGCAGCACGGCCGTGGGAAATCTCATCGCCTTGTACAAGGCTCTCGGCGGCGGCTGGCAAACCGGGCAGCCGCTCATCGATGCGGCGACGCGGCAGCAGATGGAGCAGCGCACCGACTGGGGCGGACTGATCGAAGAGGCAACGAGCGAGCCAGCTGGTAAACGCTCATCCTTGCAGGGAGGCAGAACTGATGAGTGAAGCCGTTCCACCGACTCCGACACCGACTCCGACACCGACTCCGGCGCCGTCACCAGCGTCCCCGGCAGATCCCGCGCGCAAGGGCACGAGGTGGGTGGTGGCGCTGATCATGGTGAGCCTCGCGTGGTATCTGTTCGCCGACCGCTATACGCCCTACACGCAGCAGGCGCGCATACAGGCCTACGTCGTCCCGGTGGCGCCGGAGGTATCCGGGCGCGTCACGCGTGTGCTGGTGCACAACAACCAGGACGTGCAGTCAGGCGCCGTGCTGTTCGAGGTCGATCCGCAGCAATACCGCATTGCAGCGGACCGCGCGCGCGCGGACCTGGAATCAATGCGAAGGCAGATTGGCGCGAGCACCGCGGGCATCGCGTCGGCGCAGGCCGCGCTGCGCGCGGCCCAGGCTAACGAGGTCAAGGCACGCCAGGATAGCGAACGCCTTGAGCGCCTGTACCGCGAGGATCCCGGCACCGTATCGATACGGCGGCTCGAGGTGGCGCGGGCCACCCACACGCAGGCCACCAGCCAGGTCGACGCGGCCCGCGCGGAGGTTGAGCGTGCGCGGGAGCAGCAGGGCGGCAGCGAAGAGGACAACGCCAAGATGCGCAGCTCGGCGGCCGCCCTGGAGAAGGCCGAGCTCGACCTCGCCAACGCCCAGGTGCGCGCACGCACTGCCGGCCTGATCACTGACCTGCGCACCGAAACCGGCCTGTATGCCGCCGCCGGCAATCCAGTCATGACGCTGATTGCGATCCATGACATCTGGATCAGCGCCGACCTGACGGAGAACAATCTTGGCCACGTCGAGCCCGGGACTCCGGTGGGAATCGTGCTGGACGCATTGCCTGGCAGGGTACTCGCGGGCCGCGTTCGCAGCATCGGCTACGGCGTCAGCGCTGGGCAGAGTCCGCCGCCGGGCAGCCTGCCGACCGTCCAGAACAGCCGCGACTGGCTGCGCCCGGCCCAGCGCTTTCCGGTGGTCGTCGAGATCGACAAAGGCGAACTGGCGACGCTGAAGGGCATTCGCGTGGGCGGGCAGGCCGAAGTCATGGCCTTCCCGACCGAAGGGAACCCCCTCAATCCGCTCGGCCGCTTGTTCCTGCATGCGATGAGCTGGCTGTCCTATGTCTACTGATGCTGCCGTGTCCGGCGCAATCGGTGTCCGCGGACGGCGGGCGCTGCGGCTGGCCATCGGCACCGCGCTTTGCCTGGCCACCAGCTTCGGGTTGAGTTGGCCGATTCCGATGGTCGCCCCGGTGATCGGCGCCTTCGTGCTCGCCTCGCTCGACCGGCCGCTGCCCGCCCGGGCCGGCGTGGGTCTGGCGCTGGTGGCCATGCTGGCCACCGGGAGCGGCCTGCTGATCGTTCCGTTCCTGCGCCAGTCCCCGTTCAGCGGCGTGCTGATGACAGCGCTTGGCCTGTTCCTGGCCTTTCGCCATGGCTTGCGTGGCGGCAACAGCCTGGTCGGCACCTTCCTGGCGGCCGGGCTTACCATGGTCTCGGTGGCGGGGACGGCGGATATCGGCCTGGCCCTCACCGTTGTCGCCGCTCTGGTCAAGGGCTTGCTGCTGGCGGTGGCGGTCCTGTCCCTCTGTTATGCGCTGATTCCGGAGCCGGGAGCCAGGCCGGCGCCGCGGCGCGCGCCGCCAGTCTCGCAAGGCGATGCCAACCGGATGGCCTTGCGCGCAGTGCTTGTCGTCATGCCGCCTGTCCTGCTCGCGCTTGGTGACCCGGCCGCCTATATGCCGATCCTCATGAAAGCCGTCAGCCTCGGCCGGCAAAGCTGCACCACGGCACGCGGGGCCGCGCGCGAACTGCTTGGATCCACGCTGCTCGGGGGGCTGCTGGCTATTTTGTTCTGGTGGGCCCTGGGCCTGTTCGTGCATCTGTGGATGTTTTTTCTCTGGATGCTCCTGTTTGCGCTGCTGCTGGCGCGCAAGCTCTTTGCGGGGCCGCCGGGCCGGCTATCGCCGGGCTTCTGGCTCAACACGCTGGTGACGCTGATCATCCTGCTGGGCCAGTCCGTGGAAGACAGCGCCGCGGGCAAGGATGTCTACCATGCCTTCGCAGTCCGCATGGGCCTGTTCATCGGGGTAACGCTATATGCCTGCCTGATGCTGGAACTGCTTGAGCAACGTAGCAGCGCTTCGTCCTCCGTGCTTTGATAAGGAAGTCCGCCATGCGCCTCCATTTGTTGGTCGCGGTCCCGGTCATGCTGGCCTGCCTGCTGCTTCAGGGACTGGTCGTGGCCGTGTGCCTGCGCCGCTATGCCCGCTTTCGCAATGACTGGAAGGGCGCCGAACCGCTCTGGGTGGACGTTGCCATGCTGTCGGTCGTCATGCTGGTCACGCTGTGCGGGAATTTTGCGCAGATGGCCGTCTGGGCAGGATTGTTCCTGCTGCTCGGCGAGTTCACGGATCCCTGGGTGGCCATCTATCACTCGGCGGTGAATTTTTCGACCCTGGGCTACGGCGACATTGTCATGTCCGAGCGCTGGCGCTTGCTGGGACCGATCGAGGCCGCGCACGGCATCCTGATGTTCGGCGTATCGACTGCGGTGATGACTGCCGCGGTATTGGACGTGGTCAAGAACAGCGCGGCGCGGCTAGAGCGCAAGGATGCGACCTGAAGTGGTCGTCGTCGCCTCTTGTCCAGGCAGCCGCTTGGCCGGCGGCACTGCCAGAATTTCTATCGTCCGGTTCAATCGGATCTAAAGGCGAGGCAATGGTTGCCGATAATCACTGACCTGCTGAAATCCTGAGCCTTGCTGAAGCGGCGTGTTATCGGCGCTATCCATAGATCAGGGGTTTTGTCTACCCCTCGCTCTAGTAAAGCAGGATGGTGGCGTTGTGAATATCAAAGCCGTTCCTTGTTTTCAAGCGCGATCGTTCGCGGCCGTAATAGAATTGGCTTCCCGTCGATACACTCAGGACGGCAAGTCGTGTTTCCGGACCATTAATGCTTTATTTCTACCGGGTTTCCCTGCGGTACCGCAGCCCCCGGGAATCGGCAAGGCGCAATCGCCAAACAGGCTAGGCCACAGACCACATGACGTCGTTCACGTATGATGCTGTTCAGGCAGGCAACGCGCGGGAACCGGTTCGTTCCGGCGGCGTTGCGGGAGCAGTGACTCCTGCCGGAAACAGGGATGCCTGGACGCTGCTGGAAGCATGGGGCGGATTGGCACTGCAGGTCAGCGAAGCCGGGAACATTCTGCAGGCCACGAGTGCTTCGGCGGATCTGCTCGCTTTTCCTCGTGAATATCTGCTGCATGCGTCGATCAAGGACATTATTGCCTTTGATGAACGCGAGCGTGCCGCCCATCTGCTGCAAGCCTGTTTCCAGGACGGTCTTCCCAAGCAGGCCGAGATTCGCTTTGCCAACGCGATTACGGGTACTCGCTGGATCGATCTGCGCGTTTGCCGGCATGTCAAAGCGGATGGCCAGGCATCGTTACTCCTGTTTGGCGCCGATGTCACCAAATGGGCCCAGAAGCTACATCGGCTGACGGAACAATCGCTCACCGACCCGCTGACTGGTGTTGGTAACCGCGGGCTGATCCGCAACCGGGTGGAGGCTTATTTCGCGTGCGATGCCGCCGAGCGCGGGCGCTTTGCCATTGCGCTGATGGACCTCGACGGATTCAAGAAGGTCAACGATTCGCTCGGCCACGAGGTTGGCGACATCCTGCTTAAAGAGCTGAGCCTGCGCCTCGCGGGCACACTGCGTTCCCGCGACACCATAGCGCGGCTTGGGGGCGATGAGTTCGTGATCCTGCTCCACGACGTGACCTCCGAGGAAACAGCCGCCGGCATGCTCGAACAGATCATGCGCGTCTGCCGGCAGCCGTTCCACCTGGCCGGGTGCCAGGTTCGTGTCACGACCAGTATCGGTCTGGCATTTGCCTCGGGCGTGCGCGAGACCGAGGCGCAGTTGCTGCGGCGGGCGGACCGGGCCATGTACGAGGCCAAGGCGCAGGGCAACAACCGCTATTGCCTGTATTCGCCGGAGCTGGATCGCCGGCTGAACGAGCAGTTCCGCATCGAGCAGGACCTGTTCGAGGCCGTGCTCAACGGTGAACTCTTCCTTCACTACCAGCCAATCTTCCGCGTCGGCCCGGACACCGTTTGCGCCGTGGAGGCCCTGATGCGATGGGATCATCGCAGCGGCGCCATTTCGCCGGAGGTCTTCGTGCCGCTGGCCGAGAGCAATGGGCTGATCAATCATCTCGGCGCGTGGGCGGTACGCTGCGCGTGCGCGCAGCTGGCCGCATGGGATGCAAACGGGGTAGAGCTTGGCTACGTGTCCGTCAACGTGTCACCGGTGCAGTTCAGGCACCCCGGCTTTGTCGACAGCGTGCGCAGTGCCATCCGCGATACCGGCATCGACCCGCACCGGCTGGTTCTGGAGATCACCGAAGGCGCGCTGATGACCGACCCTAAAGTCGCCGGGGATCTGCTGACGGAACTGAGGGCACTGGGAATCCGCTTTGCGGTTGATGACTTTGGCACGGGCTATTCGAGCTTGTCCTATCTGCGCCGGTTTCCCTTGTCGGCACTGAAGATCGACCGCAGCTTCGTGGCCGACATGGTGGATTCCCCGCACGCCCGCACCATTGTCTCCGCCGTGCTGTCGCTGGCGCGCGAACTCGGGCTGGTGGCCATTGCGGAAGGCGTCGAGACCGACGCTCAATGCGATTTGCTGGCTGCCCAGCGCTGTGAGCTGGGACAGGGCTGGCGGTTCGCCCGGGCGATGAGCCCCAATGATTTCGAGGACGCTGTCCGCGAGGGCAGGTTCCGGATCGACGCCGAGGACGCACTGTCCGCGTGATCGACACCATGACAAAGCAACAGTTCCTCGATCAACTGTGGGACCGAATGGCCCAGAAGGGCGACTTTCCGACGCTGCAGTACTGCATCGACAATGTCTTCAAGACGCTGAACAACGACATGAGCATTGGCGAAATGGCCGGTACTGTCCTGTCGGACTTCAGTCTTTCCCAGAAAGTCATCCGGCTGGCCAACTCCGCCATGTACCGTTCATTCGGCGGCGATGTCACAACCGTATCCCGCGCCATCATGGTGTTGGGCGTGGACACGATCACCCACCTGACGCTGGGCGTCCAGGTGCTCGACTTTTTCCAGGGCGTGGCGCCGAACCGCCCGCAGGCAGGCAGGGCGCTCAAGCAGGCCATCATGGCAGGCGAGATCACCCGCGCGTTGAACGATGCGCGGGGCATCCTGGGTGGGGAAGAGGGCGTCGTCTGCACGCTGATGCACCATGTCAGCCGCTTGGTCGTGATCTTCTATTTCCCGGATGAGTGGGACCGCATCGCCAAGCTGAGCGCGGATGGTGTCATGAGCGAAAGCGATGCCTGCCGCGAAGTCATCGGCATCTCGTTCGACGAAATCGCGAAAGCGGCCGCCTTCCGGTGGCGCCTGCCGACGCTGATCGCGGACGGCATGCTGGGTCGCAATCTGGGCGATGACACCGTGCTGGAATCCCACGCCGACTGGCTGGGCGCCGTAGCAAGCCTGTCATCCGGCGCAGCTGCCTCCATGCTGGCCGAACAGCCGGACGAAATTGTGCTCGGACCGCTGCTGGCACACGCACAAAGGCTCGGGCTGGAGGCGCCCCACGTCAATGCAGCGATCCAGCAGGCCGGGAAGCTGATGACAACGATGGCGCGCTCCGAGGCGCAGGAATCGGGCGTGCGCAGCGCGCCGGAAGAGGGCGGCAAGCGTGCCGATACGTTGATGCGCCTGCAGCACGCGCTCGCCGAAGTTCGGCAGGAGGGCGCAGGGATGACGGTATCCCAGCTGGCTCCGCTAGTGCTGGAGTCGGCCATGCGGGCACTGAATTTTTCGCATTGTTTCCTGATGCTGCTGCACCCGACGACCAAGCGTTTTGGCGCGCGCCTGGGCTTCGGCGATGGCATGCGGGACAAGCTCGATCAGCTGTCGTTCGAAGAAGGCTTCGTTCCCGACATGTTCCATTTCGCGATGATTGCGCCGCAACCCTTGCTGATCGAGGACCTGAGCGACAAGGCCGTATCGCATCGCGTTCCGCGCTGGTATCGCGATGCCATGCCCGACACGCGTTCGGTGCTGCTGATTCCGGTCAAGGTGCGCAACCGTTGCGTGGCCATGATCTGCGGCGACTGGGGCACAACGCGGATTGCCGGCGGGTTGACCAAGAACGAACTGGCGGCGGCAGGCGAACTGGCCGGGGAAATCGCGACTGCTGTCCTGCGGTCAGCGCCACAACGATAGTGGTGAGCTGGGAAAGCGGGCCGGAACGGTGAAACTGTGAGATGCCTACGACTGGAGGTCGGCCGTGGCTTGTTCGTTGGTCAATGGGACTTTCTATGATTTAACATAACACGTATTATGCGTAGAGGCGATGTAGCGGCAAAGTTGTAATGTCCGGTTTTGGCAAAGTTCAAATGTCCGCCTGAGCGGTCCATTCGTGTTATTTAGCCTGCCCCGGTTGAACACGATGGAGACGCCAGAGGATGGCTAAATCCGAGGTCATTACAGTCAGCATGCATGAGTTAGACAGGCTCAAGACCGTCCAGGCGGTTGTGGATGGTCAGTTACGGCCCGGTGTGGCCGCAGAACGATTGGAGATCACGGACCGGCAGTTGCGGCGGTTGCTGGAGCGCTACCGGCAAGAAGGTCCGTCGGGACTCGTGACCCGCAAGCGCGGCCGTCCGAGCAACAACCGGCTGTCGGCCGACCGCGAAGCCGCGGCGCTGGGCCTGATCCGGGAACACTACGCCGACTTCGGGCCGACGCTGGCCTGCGAGAAGCTCCGCGAACGCCATGGACTCACGTTGTCCAAGGAAACGATCCGCCGCCTGATGACGGCATCTGGGCTTTGGATACCGCGCAAACAGCGGCCGCCGAAGGTCTACCAGCCGCGCAACCGCCGTGCCTGCTATGGCGAGCTGATTCAGATCGACGGCTGCGATCACCGCTGGTTTGAGGAGCGCGCTGCGGCCTGCACGCTGCTGGTCTATGTCGACGACGCCACCAGCCGGATCATGGAACTGCGCTTTACCCATTCCGAGGCCACGTTCACATACTTCGCTGCAACTCGCGCCTACCTGGAGCGCCATGGCAAGCCGGTGGCGTTTTACAGCGACAAGGCCAGCGTCTTCCGGGTCAACAAGCCGAATGCCACCGGCGGCGATGGCCATACCCAGTTTTCCCGGGCCTTGTTCGAGCTGAACATCGAGGGCATCTGCGCCAACAGCAGCCAGGCCAAGGGCCGCGTCGAACGGACCCACCTGACGTTGCAGGACCGCTTGGTCAAGGAGCTGCGCCTTCGCAATATCAGCACCATGGAAGCTGCCAACGCCTTCATGCCCGAATTCATCGCGGACTACAACGCGCGCTTCGCCAAGGTCCCGCGTAACAGCCATAACGCGCATCGTCCGCTGCGACCGGATGAGAACCTGGATCTGATCTTCGCCTGGCGCGAACCACGCTGCGTCTCGAAGAGCCTGACGATCCAGTACGACAAGATGCTCTACCTGCTGGCAGATACACCCGAGCACCGCAAGCTCGCCGGTCGCTATATCGACGTCTACCACTACCCCGACGGCAGGATCGAGCCACGCGCGAATGGCGTCGCCCTGCCCTACACCACCTATGACCGCCTGTCAGAAATCGACCAGGGCGCGATCGTGGAGCACAAGCGGCTCGGGCACGTGCTGGCGCTCGCGGCGCAGGTGCAGGCGTTGCGCGACCGCCGGCAAACCATCGGGCCGTCGCGCACGCTGGCGGGCGAGCCACCGCGCCCGCACCGGCCGGCGCCCAACACCAAGCGGCAGCGGCTGATCAACCGGCTCGACCTGGAGCGCGCGCTGGCGGCCGCGCCGCTGACACAGCAGGCGGACATTTTAACGTTGCCCACCGCGAATCAACCGCCCCACCCTGGGCCCAACTCTGTCACGTCAGGCCAGCACCACTGCCCGACGGGAACCCCTCAAAAGAATTCAACCCCACACAAAAAGCACGCCCGTGCCGACATTTGAATTGAGCGGAACCGACGACCTTTCAAAACCGGCTGGACAGGCGAGTGCTGCAAAAATCTGCCTTATGTAACGCGTCAAGGCTTCCAGCATGGGCCATCGATGGCGTACACAGTCCATTCAGGTGGTATCTATCCAGCCGATCGCCGCAGCCATTCCCGCGGCGAGCGTTGATGGCAGCCGATCCGGGCGGCGAACCACGCCAGTCGAAGTAAGCGGACGATCCGGTAAGCCGGTGGATGGTTGGGCAGCCATCGGAGCGCGGATTTCGTAGAACATCGTGTGCCACGAAACCTGGAGAATTGATCGTGCACACGGTTGTGACATTTGACTCCGACGGCCTTCGCCTGGCCGGCGCCCTGCATTTCCCCTCCGACCTTGCCGAAGGCGAGCAGCGTCCCGCCATCGCTGTGCTGCACGGGTTCGGCAGCAACAAGGACGACGGCATGGTGCGGCTCGCGACGCGTCTGTTCTCGTCGCTCGGCTATGTGGTCCTGCGCTTTGACATGCGCGGTTGCGGCGACAGCGCAGGCGAACTCGGCAAGGTGCTGTGCGAGGACCAAGTGAGCGACACCCGCAACGCGGTCACCTATCTGCAGGGGCTGGGCGAAGTCGATCCGGCAAGGATTGCGGTCATGGGCCACAGCTTCGGAGCGGCCGTGGCAGTCTATGCCGCCGGCGTCGATCCTCGCATCGTGGCCTGCATCTCCTCGGCCGGATGGGGCGACGGCGAAGTGAAACTGCGCCAGCAGCATGCCGATCCGGGCGCCTGGGAGCGTTTCGAGGCGATGGTGAAAGAAGGCCGCGCGCGCCTGGCCAAGGGCCAGTCGATGCGGGTCTCGCGCTTTGACATCGTGCCCATCCCGCCCGCCATGCGCGGCAACCTGCCCGCGGGAAGCTTCATGGAATTCCCGTTCGAGGTCGTCGAGAGCATGCTGCGCTTCCGGCCGAACGAGGTGGCCGGCAAGATTGCACCGCGTCCGCTCCTGCTGCTGCATCCCGCCGAGGATTCGGTCACGCCGACGGAGCAGTCGATCGAGTTGTTCCGCAACGCCAGGATGCCGGCCGAACTGCATCTGCTCGCGCAGATCGACCATTTCATCTTCTCCGATGACAACCAGGCAGCCCTGAACCTGGTCACGGACTGGCTGCACAAGTTCTTCCCGGCCCGCCAGGCGCCGCTGGAGACGGCATGACCGAGCGCCCCGCCCCGTGGATCTCCGCAGCCGGACTGCAGGCCTACGCACAGGCGCTGCTGGGTTCGGCGGGGCTGGAGAGGCCAGCTGCTGCAGTCGTGGCCGAGAGCCTGGTGTGGGCTGACCTGCGCGGTTCGCCCGGACACGGGGTCTCGCGCATCCCGCAATACGCCGCGTGGCTCGCATCGGGCGAGATCAATGGCCGCGCACAACCGCGCGCGGGGCTCAGCCTGCCCGCGTTGACCATGATCGAGGGCGATCGCTGCGCCGGTGCACTCGGTATGCGTGTTGCCGCCAGGCAGGCGATCGCGGGGGCGCGCCGGGCCGGAGCCAGCCTCGTGCTGCTGCGGGAAACGACGCATACCGGCGCGCTAGGCTTCCATACGGCCCATGTCGCTGGCGAGGGAATGTTTGCCATGGCCATGGCCGCTTCGGGACCGTTGATGGCCTACCATGGCGCCGCGGTCGCGGGTGTCTCCACCGCGCCGCTGTCCATGGCCTGCCCCACGCGCGGCGAGCCGATCGTGTTCGACATGGCCGCGGGCGCCGTCGCCTTCGGCAAGCTCATGCAGGCCAGGGCCGCGGGCCGGCGGCTCGAGCCGGGCTGGGCCATGGACGCGATGGGCAATGCCACCACCGATGCGAACCTGGCCACGACGCCGTTGCCATTGGGCGGTCCGAAGGGATCGGGCCTGGCGCTGATGGCCGAGATCGCATGCAGCCTGCTGACCTGCCATCCGATCCTCTCCCCTGCCCTGTCGGACCCCGCGGCCACCCATCGCCACACGCAGAACGCGTGGATGCTTGCGATCGATATCGCGCAAGTCGTAGAGCCTTCGCAGTTTGAAGCGCAGCTGGCCGAACTGGCGGCGGCCATCCACAAGCTGCCGGCCTCTGGCGAGGGCCCGCCACGATTGCCCGGAGAGCGCGGCTACGCCGAAGCGCGCGAGCGACAGGCGACCGGCATTGCCCTGGCGCCCGCAACGGCTGATGCGCTGGAAGCGCTTGGCCATCAGACCGGCATCCGTGCCCCTTGGGCCTAGACTCGTCCATTGCCGGTGCGCTCGCTCCGGCGCGTTCCGGCCACGGCACGCAGCCCGCCCGAAGAGTGCAAAAAGCGGCCTTTACATGCCTGCCGGGTGGACGCGGTTCCACATTCCAACTGAAACGCAACAGTTGCGCCGCCTTTCTCTTGACGCCCGCCATATCGGTGACATAATCCGTCGTTGCAAACGTTTGCAACGTTAGCTGCATCAGGCGATTGTCGAAGCACTTGGAGGGGACTCCTCTTCTGCACGCAGGCGCCTTTTGCATGCCCGCTTGCCTGCTTGAGGAGAGAATTTGCATGGCAAAGGACCGCCAGATACGCATCGTCCATGGCAGCTTCGGTCGGGCCACCCTGCATCGCCTATCGGGGCCCCTCGTCGCGCATGCCCATGCGGAGTTCCACCTGATCTTCAAGCTCGGCGGCTCGGACGCACACTTCCGCATCGACGACCGGCCGCTGACGCTGACCGACGGCTGCGCGTTGCTGGTCAATCCCTGGTCGACCCATGCCAAGAGCGCCAGGGCAGGCTCGCCTTCACTGCTGCTGGCGTTGCTGCTGGAACCAGAGTGGCTCGGGCGCACGCTCGGGGTCGAAAACCCCGCCAGTGGCCTGCGCTTCAGCGATACGCTGGTGCGCATGGACGCGGATACCATCGCATCGTTGACGGCGCTGGGAAACTGCCTCGCCCGCGATCTCGCCGACGATCTGACCATTGGCTCCGCGGATTGCGAGACCGCTGTCGCCGACCTGGCGCTCAGGGTCTCGGCCCATCACCTCCAGCGGCGCTCCATGACTGAAGTGCTGGCCAGCACCAGGCCTCTGGACTACCGGATCAAGCGCGCGACCGAGTACATCCGCAGCCACGCGGGAGAAAATCCTAATGTCGAGACGGTCGCCAGCGCGGTGGGCATGTCGCGCAGCCGGCTGTTCCACCAGTTCAAGGCCTGCATGGGCATTTCGCCACAGCAATACCTGGACTGGATCCGGATCGGCATCGCCACGCGCCTGCTGGCGGAGCGCCACGCCAGCATCGGCGACGTTGCCCACCAGCTCGGCTTCAGCGCGCAAGGGCACTTCACGAGATTCTTCGTCCAGCACCTGGGGCTCAGCCCCTCGGAATTTCGCCGGACCGGCATGCCGGGAGGAGCGCCGGGCGACTGAGACGCCCCACCCCCGGCCCGCCGCCAAGCCTCAGCCGCGCAGCGAGCGCGACAGCTTTTCCCGGAAGGACGCATCGAACACCGACTTGGGCAGCATGCCATGCACGGTCTTGGCCGGGATCGACGTGTAGTTGCTGGCGGTCTGGTTGGAGTACTGCGTGATGCGGAAGTCGGTCGTGATACTGGCGAGCGAGTACACATCCTGCGGCTCCATGCCCGTCGCGGCGCTGACCCAGTCGAGCATCTGCCGCAGGCACGCCACCAGCGCCTCGTCCAGGTTCTTGCCGAAGCCGAGAACGATCCAGTGCGTGGGGGTCTCCGCCATCGGCAAGGCCAGGGGCCGCTGCTTGTGCAGGAAATACTGGATCCGCATGTCTTCCATCGCGGTTTCGATGGCGGTCTGGTTGACCACGCCGTCGCCCTGCGCGGCATGCGAGTCACCGGTCCAGATCATCGCGCCGGGCCGCTGGACAGGCAGGAACAGCGACGTGCCCTCGACCAGTTCGCGCAGCACGAGGTTGCCGCCATACGCGCCGCTGAGGATGCCGCTGACCGGTTCGTCGCCGGCAGGCTGCACCGCCATCACGCCCTGGAACGGCGCCAGCTTGATGCGGATGCCCGGCGCGAACTCGGTGTACTGCCGGCCCTCGTCAAACTTGAAATAGCGCAGGTACGGCTTGGCGAAGTCGTTCGGCAGTGCACCGACCCCCTTGGGTGCGGAGTTCCATCCCCAGCCGATCGGGCGCAGCCTCACCATGCGGCACTCGACCACGTCGCCGGGCATCGCCCCGCGCAGTTCCACCGGCCCGACATTCGAATACGGTCCCTGCGGAAACCGCTTGCGCACCGGCTCGCGGTCCTCGAAGCTCATGCCATATGCGGCGCCGTTGGCCCAGTTGACCCAGGTATTCGGATACATCACCAGGTCGCCCGACTCGATGCTGGCGACCGGCGCTGCCTTGGGATCGAGAATGCCGACGCGCACGGACTCGCTGGCGGACTCGATGCGGTGGATCTTGCCCGGTTGCGTCACGGGCAGCGGAGCGGCGCCGGACGCAGCCGCCGGCGCGGCGCGCCCTGCCTTACCCTGCGCCGCCGCGTTCAGCGACGCCGCGCCGAGGCCGAGCGCGCCAGCGGCCTTCAGCCAGTGTCTCCTGTCTATCATCATTGTTCTGGTTCCTTTTCGATTGAGCCGTCCACGGGAACTTGGCCTAGTTGAGATAGCCACCAGTCTTGGCGACGATCCTCTGCGCACGCTGCGTTTCGCTGGCCAGGCGGTTGGTCAGGCCGGTCACGCCGGTCTGGCTGAAGGCCGTGTCCACGCTCAGGCCGGCCAGCTTGGCGCGGATTTCGGCATCGTTCATGATGGTGCGGATCTCGCCACGCAGCCGCTCGACGATGGGCGCCGGCGTGCCCTTCGGCGCAAACACGCCATACCAGACGGTGATGTCGTACCCGGGAATGCTTTCGGCCACGGTCGGCACGCCGGGCAGGGCCTTGAGCCTGCCGCTCGTGCCGACGGCCAGCAGCTTGAGCTTGCCGGCGTTCACATGCGGCATGTACTCGAGCAGCGGTCCGGTCGCCAGGTCGATGTGCCCGGCGATCATGTCGTTGATGGTCGGGCCGCTGCCCTTGTACGGGATATTGGCGATATCGACGCCGGCCATCGTCTTGATCATCTCGAGCGGATAGCTGGTCGGGCCGCCGTAGTTGACCTTGCCGGGATTTGCCTTGGCATAGGCGATCAACTCGGGAACGGACTTGAATGGCGTGCGCGGGTTCGTGACCAGCACCAGCGGCGACTCGCCCAGCGGTGCCACGGGCACCAGGTCGTGCGCCACGTCATAGGGCAGCTTGCGGTAGAAGGCGGCGTTGACGCCATGGATGCTGTTCAGGATGCCGATCGTGTGCCCGTCCGGCGCTGCGCGCACGAGCGCTTCGGCGCCGATGTTGCCGCTGGCGCCGGGCCGGTTTTCCACCACGACCGGCTGCCCCAGCACGCTCGACAGGCGCTGTGCCACGGCCCTGGCCAGCACGTCGTTGATGCCGGCCGGCGGAAACGGAACGATGAAGGTGATCGGCTTCGACGGCTTCCACGCGGCTTGCGCACTGGCGTCCGCGGCGGCGTTGGCGACGCCCGGAAGCAGGCCCGCGGCGGCCACGGCCAGCGTGGCGCCGATGGCCACCGCCATGGCGGCAAGCTTGCCCAGCCGCCGCGGCACGGCGTGGGATGACGGAGAATTCCGGCTTTGCATTGACTCTGGTCTCCTTGTGAATCGCGATGCGTGGGCGACAGGGTCAGCCCAGGCTCGTACTCTCGCTGATCCGGACACAAGGTGCTTCCCCATTTGGGGAGCCGTTTACCAAAACGTCCTCCGTTCTGCGACTTCGCCATGCCTGCTGGCCTTCGCCCGGCGCCGCGCGGGCCGCACTTACCGGATTGTCCAAGAACTTGACAGCTGCCCGGCGCGCGCCGCGGCGGCTCATGCAAGATGGAGCGCCACATCCACGACCGGAGCAAAACCTATGCATCAACCGCAGAACGGCGCCGTAGTCACCATCGGCAACGGACCCATCCATGTCATCGGCTTGCATGGCTGGTTCGGCCATGCGCGCGGATGGGGCCCGCTTGTCGACGTGCTCGACGGCGAGCGCTTCACCTATGCTTTCATCGACTACCGCGGCTATGGTGCCCGGCGCGCGGTCCCGGGCCATTTCGACATGCGCGAGATCGCCGCCGACGTGCTGTCGCTTGGCGACGAACTCGGGTGGCAACGCTTCTCGCTGATCGGGCACTCGATGGGCGGCAAGGCCATGCAGGCCGTCGCCCTGCTCGCCCCCGCGCGCGTCACGGCCATGGTCGGCATCACGCCCGTGCCGCCCACGCCGGTGCCGTTCGATGCGGCAACGCGCTCGCTGTTCGAGCGGGCCGCCGACGAGTACGCGGCAAGAGTTGCGGTGCTGGATCATTCGACCGGCGAGCGCCTGAGCCGGCATTGGGTCGAGAAGATGGTCCGGGCCTCGACCGAACATGCCGCCCCCGAAGCATTTGGCGCATATTTCCGGGCATGGGCCGACACTGACTTCTTCGCCGAAATGACCGGTACCAAAATCCCCACGCTCCTGCTGGTCGGCGAGCACGATCCCTCGTTGACGGCCGACATCATGCAGCAGACCTACGGCCGGGCATTCGCGGACCTGGACATCGATGTCATCCGCAACGCGGGACACTATCCGATGGACGAGACGCCGGTCGATCTCGCCACGCGCATCGAGTGCTTCCTTGCGGATGTCGAGGCCCGCAGCCGCTCCTGATGCGCAACGCGCCTGACGGTACTGTGCCCGGCAGGCGCGCATGACATGAACGAGGCGCCCCAGGGCGCATCCAAAGTTCAGGGTGCTTCGGTCGCCCCGATCGCGGCCATGCCGCGCCGACCGATTTCCTCGTCCACGTCGGACGGCCCCCCGCTCACGCCTACGGCTCCGACCAGGCGCCCATCGACGTAGATGCCAAGCGACCCCTGCGAAGGAAAGACCGGCCCGCCATAGACGAGCGAGCTCATCTGGCCGAAGACGATGGGATTGGCCTGATAGCGCTTCACGAGTTCAGCGCCGGAGGCACCACCGGTCGCCGCCGAGGCGATGGCCTTGCCGCGCGCGACGTCGAAGGTCCCGAACGGGGCGCCATCCATTCTTACACCGCTCAGGAAGTGGCCGGCGACATCGACCACGACGATGCTGACCGGGACCTTGCGGTCCGCGGCAAACTGTTTGGCCGCGTCGGTCAGGCGGACCGCGGCATCCGCGCCGAGCGTCTGCATTGGTGTCACGCCTGCCGCCGATGCGATCGATGCGCAGAACAGATGCAGCCCGAAAGCCGCGGCGAAGATGGAGCGCTTCATGGATTCTCTTATGCTTTGCGGGATGGGATCGCCGTTGCCGGCAGCGGCAGCTGGCCGCCGCGCCGGCGTGCCGGTCAGAACAGGTGGCGCATGCCCATCATGACGCCACTCGGGTCGGACACGCTGGTCGCGGTGACCTCGTTGGGAATGTTCGAGAACGTGTAGTTGGTCTTGTTGGTGTTCCAGATCTTGCTGGCGTTGGTGTAGAGCGTTGTCCGCTTGGACAGCGAATACTGGTAGCCGATCGACGCCTGCTGGCCACGGTTGGACGTGCCAACCGATTGTTGCATGCCGTACGCCAGCAGCACCAGCCCGGCACCGCCGACGGGAATGGTGGTGCCCACATGGAAGCCACGATCCTTGAGCGTCGACTGCCCTGGCACCCATCGCGTTGCCTGGCGCACGTTGGCGAACACCTTCAGCCACGGGAACTCGTAGGTAGCGCCGATCGCCCGCTCGTCGCGGTCGGCGTCGGCGACCGCGTTGATGCTGTAGGTACGTTCGTAAGCCACGCCCAGCCACAGCGGACCGCGGGCATAGGTCAGCCCGATACCTGCAAACCGGTCTGCGTCGCGCGGCGCGCTGGTCCGCTCGGCGCCGAATGAATAGAGCAGGCTGGCTTGCAGGCCGCCGAGCTCGGGGCTTTCGTAGCGGACCGAGTTGTCGGCGCGCGCCGTCAGGCTGCTGCCCGCGGGTCCGCTGTTCTGCAGGCGACCGAGCGGCCCGTAAGGCGAGAAGCCGAAGGCCGACGCCTGTCCCTCGATGTAGTAGATCGGCGTGTTCTGCCGGCCCAGCGTCAGCGCGCCCCAGTCGTTGCTGCTCAGGCCGACCCAGGCCTGGCGGCCGAACAGGCGCCCGCCCTGCTGGGCCGTGCCGCTGTCGAGCGCCAGTCCCGTCTCGAGCGTGAAGACTGCCGACATCCCTTGCCCCAACTCCTCTTTGCCGCGCAGGCCCCACCGCGACTGATACAGCCCGCCATCCTCGACCCGCGCAACATGATTCGACCCTGACTTGACATACTCCATGTAAAGATCGGCTACACCATAAAGGGTCACCCCCGATTGTGCCGCCGCCATGCCGGGCACTGTTGCCATCGCCACCACCAAGAGTGCTCCCATCCTCTTCATGCGTCTCTCCTCGCTGTTCCGTCCTGTTTGACGATATGGTTCTTGCACGGTCCTCGACCGTCGCAGCAAGGGTATGGGGTGGCGCAGCGAATGCATTAACCCAATCGTCCCGCCAATTGGAAACGTGTCCGCATTGCGCAACCATCCCGATCACGCGCAGCGATTTATCGCGACGGCGTGGGGGTTTGCCGGGAATATTGGTGGGATCGAAAAGGCGACGAAGAGGCAAGGAAGGCGCAGCAGAAAGGTTCCGGTAAAAAAGAAAGAGGCCGGGTTGAATCCGGCCTCGGATGAATTCGCCATCTCCCGGCGGCATTGATCGATACAACGGATGTCGCGAGCGCCTGACGACGGAATGCCACGCTGGATATGCCTACAGGTTCCGACTGAACTCGTAGTTGTATGGGTCGCTGGTGAAACGATGCGTATTGTCGGCCCCCATCTGCGGACCGGCACAACCCATCACGCTCAGCGTGATCGCGCAGAGTATTGCGGCAGCCAGAAGTCGGATCATGATGCACCTCGCCTCGAGAACGCCCGCCACGGCACGGCGGAAGCGTGAATTGAGTCTATACCGGCTGCGCCGGGTTGCCATTTCCCGAACGAATGGATCATTGCCGGCAGGCATGACCGGACAGCTTTTCCCTGAATCGTGCATTTCCCGCGCAGGGGCCGCCATCGGGCCCCAGCCCGCTTATGTCGTACAAGCGATACGTTGCATGCCGGTTGGTGATGAGCGATTCACCTCTCGCTTCAAAAGCGGTAGCGCATATAACCGGTATAGAAGTTACTGCCGGGATTAGGCGCCTTGATACCGGCATTCGAGACATGCTGGAAGCGAAAGCCGGCTTCAGCGTTCAGCTTTGGACCGAAGGCCACGCCAATGCCAACCATGTCGGAAAACTGGAACGCCGTGCTGAAGTTGTGTTCCTCGGACGTACTGGTGTGGCTCAATAGCCGGACCCCAATGGAGGCTTCCAGGAATGGCACCAGCGACCATGCGCGCTTCTCGACCCGGAGGATTGGGGAAAATCCGAATTCGGTAACGTTCTGCTGCCTGGTGCCGCTGCGCGAATCCCATTGCGCCAGTTCGGCCTCCCATTGCAGCCTCGCCTGCCAGCTTTGGGGGTTGCCCCACGCAAATCCGGAATCCCAGTTGATGCCAATTTCGTACTTGTTGATATTGTGCGATGGGTCGCGGCCGAAGGCTGCGTGGATGGCCGGCTCCGCCCAGGCGGGTGCGGCCATTGCCGCAATCAGTGCAATTGACGCGCACCAGACGCGAAGGCGCAAAGCCGCCGCCCGTGATGGCAGTGATACTGCGCCGTGCCCAAATAGCGTCATCGAATCCGCATTCTTCATCAAATGGCTCCGTGCCAATTTATATCGCTTGGTGATTGGTAAGAATTTCCTTCCGGAAAGTGCTTAACGGTAGCAATTGCCCCCGGCAGTGTCAGTTATCCGCCCGGTCCGTCTGTCATGCCGGAGGTATGAGTCGACGAACCCAAGGACCCATTGCATTGGCCGATATCAACGGCTCGCTCTTGCGTAACCGGCGCGAGCGTCATGCATTGAGCACGGCGTGTTCACAGGTCTTTGGCAGGAGTCCGGGGGCGGGCTGTCAGGCAGGCACGGGCGTGTTATCGGCGGTTTGACCCTGGACCTTTAATTCAAATTGTTTGAATAACAACTGCAACCTGTAGCGCCTCTGGCAGCACAGGCCATCGCTATAGTTCTGCACATGGCGGCGCCAACTACGGAAAAGCCGCCAGATCAAAGCTTCAAACTGACTGAATCAATTCACCGGAGACCACCATGTCGAACGCCAAACTGCAAGTCCTGACCCCGCGCAATAGCCAACTGATCATCATCGACCATCAGCCCCAGATGGCCTTCGGCGTGCAGTCGATGGACCGCCAGACCATGAAGAACAATGTCGTGGGCCTGGCCAAGGCGGCGAAGATCTTCGACGTGCCGACCACGATCACCACCGTCGAAAGCGAATCGTTCTCCGGCTACACCTATCCCGAACTGCTCGACGTGTTTCCCGGCAAGCAGACGCTGGAACGCACCTCGATGAACTCGTGGGATGACCAGAAGGTGCGCGATGCACTGGCCGCCAACGGCCGCAAGAAGATCGTCGTCGCGGGCCTGTGGACCGAGGTCTGCAACACGACCTTCGCACTGAGCGCGATGCTCGAAGGCGACTACGAGATCTATATGGTGGCCGACGCATCCGGCGGCACCACCAAGGAAGCCCACGACTACGCGATGCAGCGCATGATCCAGGCAGGCGTGGTGCCCGTGACCTGGCAGCAGGTGATGCTCGAGTGGCAGCGCGACTGGAAGAACCGCGAAACTTACGACGCCGTGACCGGCCTTGCCAAGGAACATTCCGGCGCCTACGGCATGGGCATCGACTACGCCTACACGATGGTGCACAAGGCAGCGCAGCGTACCGCCACGCCGCACGCCTCGATCGCCCCGGTCCATGCGCCGGTGATCGAACGCTGATTCGTGCCCATTGCCAGCACCCGGGAGCAATCGAAATGAAATCACCAAAACGCATTGCCAATGGCGCCCTGCTGCTCGGTTGCTGGCTGGCCATCGGCACCTCGAGCGTGGCTGCCGCGGCGATGGTCGCGCAGGTCTTGGCCTGACGGACGCGCATCACGAAATGCGCAGCCTGCGGCGATCCGGCTCGTCATGCGGATCGCCTGCGGAAAATGGATCAGCGATCTGCCTTGCAGATGCCGAGTTGCTGCGCCATCAGTACCAGGCCGGCAAACGTGCGCGCCTTCATCTTGCGCATGGCCTGCCCGCGATGGATCTTGACGGTGACTTCGCTGATGCCGATCTCGCCGGCAATCTGCTTGTTGAGCAGGCCGGCGACCGCCAGGCCCATCACTTCGGCTTCGCGCGGGGTCAGCGTCGCATAGCTGGCGCGCATCTCGTCGAGCTTGCTGACCGCCAGGCGACGCAGCCGGTCTTTCTCCAGCGCCGCCGACACGGCATCGAGCAGGTCCTGGTCCCGGAACGGCTTGGCCATGAAATCTTCGGCGCCGGCTTTCATGGCGGCCACGCTCATGGCAATGTCGCCATATCCGGTCATGAAGATGATGGGGATGTGAATGCCCATCTGCGCCAGCCGCGTCTGCACATCCAGGCCGCTTGGGCCACGCAGGCGAACGTCCAGGACCAGGCAGCACGGTACGGCGGGCAATTGGAACTCGAGCAATTCGGCGGCAGAGGCAAATAGCGCCACTTGCATGCCCACCGAGCGAAATAGGTTGCCTAGGCCGTTGCGCAGCATCACATCGTCATCGACGATCAGCACCAGCTGTTCTTCCCTGGCATCGTCGGTCCCGGCGGGTTCCCCCGTGGTGGCTGTCACGGCGTTCTCTCCCTGAATCTTTCGCATCAACGGTTGATCGACTTACCGGTGCGCCGGCCAAAAGCGGCTGACCGATAGGTACAGCGCGATTGCCTGCCCGTATGCCCGGGCAAATCGTGCGTGCCAGAGGAGTTTCTAGCACAAGCCTTGAGGGCTTGCATTTATACCATCGGGTAGTGGCCATTTGCCCACCCACGTTCGAGATATTCCATCGGTTCAATCAAACTGTTCGATCTTCCTTTCGAAATTCACCGGCATTGCGCTTTGAGTCTTGCCACCTAGAATGTCAGGCAGTTGCAATGCTAGTATCGGTTCCCTGCGTGTCACCAAGCCGCATGAAGGCCGGCGAGCGATTATCGTTCGTCGCCGGCTTTCAATAAAGACGGCCGCCTCGTCACACCGGACCAGGCGCAACGACCTGGCCCCCACATGCCATTGCCGAGTTTTTCGAGTTCCGCTAGCGAGCCGACCGGACCTGCCGTGCTGCGCGATTCGCTCGGCTGCATGTCTGAGGCATTGCGATACGACCAGGCCCTTGCCGCCGGGGATCTGTGCTTTTTCCGCAAGAGTTCCGCGGCCGAGGAACTGCGCCAGGTGGTGACGCCGGCTTCGGAAAGAGGATTTCTGGCCGGTGTCTCGCTGACGGGCGGTCATCGCCGCCGCATCTTCCAGCCCAACCACGCCGATACCTATGCGTTCGACGTCGGTTCGGTCTATCTGCGCAATTTCCAGGACGACTACAAGGCCGACCTCTCGGGCACGTTCGACTTTGTACTGATCGAACTCTCTCCCGCGTTCATCGAGCGCACGGCCATGGAACTTGGCCGCCCGGCAAGCCTGGCGCTGCGCAATGCCGCGGCACAGCATGACCCGGTCCTGGCCCACCTTGCGCAGGCTCTGCTGCCTGCCCTGTCCAGGCCCGGCGGCGCCAGCCGCCTGTTTGTCGATCAGCTTGGACATGCAATCGGAACCCATCTGGTCGAACAATACGGCGGCATCGCCGCCGCACGCCTGCGCGGCTCGGGCCGGCTTTCACCGCGGATCCTGGCGCGGGCCCAGGACTACCTGACGGCACGCCTGGACGATGGCTCGATATCGGTTGCCGATGTGGCCGATGCCTGCCAGTTGTCCAGGAGCCATTTTTCACGGGCCTTCCGCCAGAGTACCGGCAAGACACCGCATGAATGGCTGCTCGAACGCCGTCTTGAACAAGCGCTCGCGCTGCTGCGCACCACGGAATTGCCAATCGCCGGGATCGCGGTGTCATGCGGATTCGCCGACCAGAGCCATTTGACGCGAAGCCTTTCGAAGAAATTTGGCGTGACCCCCGGTGCCTGGCGCACGCATCGAGAATAATTCCGTTTCTCATTCCCCCCCCACCTTTGCGCATCTCCGACGCCCTGCCCCATGCGCAGGGCACAAGAGGACAAGGCACAGCACAACTGTTCAAGCCAAGGGCTGGCAAAACTCTTAGATTGGCTTCGGGCAAGTCGTACCTTCCATCTGAGCCGGCACGACCTTCGCCCCGATGCATGCCAAGGGAGGGCCTATCGTGATTGCCAAGCCGGCGTTGGTCGAGGGAGGCGACCGTCATGCGGACCGCTTGCCATCCGCCAGCCAGATGCATTGGCTCCCCCGGGATCGTGCGCAGCGCGTGGACCGGGACGGCGTGGGGCAGATGAATCCGGAGTTTCGCCCCGTCGCCGCCAGCGAACTCAACGCCCGGATCCTGTGGGAGGACGAAGAGCGCGTGCTCGGCCGCTGGCACGTGGAACTCGACGGCCAGGCGACGCCCGTGCTGGCAGTGTGGCCCGCCGCCGAACGCCCCACTCCGGCCAGCCTGGCCCGTCTCACGCACGAATATGGCCTGAAGGAGAGGCTGGACGGTAGCTGGGCCGCGCGCCCACTCCATCTGGCGCGGGTACATGGCCGCATGGCGTTGTTGCTCGAAGATACGGGTGGCGAGCCGCTGGCCGGCCTGCTCGGCGTACCGATGGACGTGGGTCGCTTCCTGTGCCTGGCCATCAACATCTGCGCAGCGCTGGCGCAGCTCCACCGGCAACGCCTGGTCCACAAGGACCTCAAGCCGGCGCACATCCTCGTGAACGACGCCCTTGGCGCCGCCCGGCTGACCGGCTTCGGCCTTGCCTCGCGCCTGCCGGGCGGGTGCCAGGCGCCGGCGCCGCCGGAGGAGATCGCGGGCACGCTGGCCTATATGGCGCCCGAACAGACCGGACGCATCAACTGCGCAATCGATGCGCGCAGCGATCTCTACGCGCTTGGCGTCACGTTTTACCAAATGCTTACGGGTGTATTGCCCTTTGACGCCGGCGACCCGATGCATCTGGTGCATTGCCACATCGCCCGACAGCCGGTGCCGCCTGCCGATCGGGTTCCCGGCATTCCGGCCCTGCTTTCCGCCCTGGTGATGAAGCTGCTCGCCAAGACCGCCGCGGAGCGCTACCAGACCGCCTCCGGCCTGGAGTCCGACCTGCGGCGCTGCCTGGCTGCCTGGAACAGCGCCAGGCACATCGCGGCATTTGCGCTGGGGGAGCATGACCTGCCCGAGCGCCCGCTGCTGCCGGCACGGCTCTACGGGCGCAAGCGGGAAGTCCAGGCCCTGCTCGCCGCTTTCGACCGGGTCGCCGCTACAGGCATGCCGGAGTTCGTGCTGGTGTCCGGTTATTCCGGTGTCGGCAAGACCGCCGTCGTGCAGGAACTGCGGCGCACGCTTGCAAAGCGGCCGGGACTGTTCGCCTCGGGAAAGTTCGACCAGTTCAGGCGCGACATCCCCTATGCGACGCTGGCCCAGGCGTTCCAGGGCCTGATTCGCCCACTGCTGAGCATGAGCGAAGCCGAGCTCGAGCCGTGGCGCCTCGCACTGTGCGAGGCACTGGGTCCCAACGGCGCGCTGATGGTCGCGCTCATCCCCGAACTGGAACTGATCCTCGGTCCCCAGCCTCCCGTCCCGCCGCTCCCGCCCCTGGACGCGCAGCATCGCTTCCACCGCGCCTTCCAGTGCCTGCTCGACGTCTTTGCGCGCGCCGAACGTCCGCTCGCCATCTTCCTCGACGACCTGCAGTGGCTGGACGCGGCGACGCTGGATCTGCTCGCGCATCTGACGACGCAGGCCGAGGCGCGCCACCTGCTGCTGATCGGCGCGTATCGCAGCAACGAGGTCCAGCCCGGCCACGCGCTGCTCCTGCGCGTGCCGGCGATATGCGAGGCAGGCGGCCTGGTCCATGAGATCGCGCTTGGCCCGCTTGGTCCCGATGATGTCGGCGGCATGATTGCCGATGCCCTGCAGTGCGCGCCGGCGCAAGTCAGGAGCCTGGCCGGCCTGGTACAGGCCAAGACCGCCGGCAATCCGTTCTTCGCCATCCAGTTCCTCGGCGCCCTGGCCGAAGAAGGCCTGCTTGCCTTCGATCACCGGGCCTCGCGCTGGTCCTGGGACCTCGACCGCATCGTGGCCAAGGGATTTACCGACAACGTGGCGGATCTCATGTTGGGCAAGATCGCCCGTCTTCCCGCCGCGACCCGCAGCGCGCTGCAGCAACTGGCCTGCCTCGGCAACGACGCGGCCGTCGACGTGCTGAACGTGGTCCGGGGCAGCAGCCAGGCCGGCCCGAACGACCCGTTATGGCCGGCGATCCGTGCCGGGCTGCTACTACGCACCGGGACCAGCTACCGCTTTTTGCACGACCGGATCCAGGAGGCGGCCTATGGGCTCATTCCCGAAACTTCGCGACCGTCGGCGCACCTCGCGATCGGCCGCAGGCTTGCCGCGGCCACGCCGCCGGAGGCGGTCGCGGAGCATGTCTTCGAGATCGTCGGACAGTTCAACCATGGCCTCGCCCTGCTTGACGGGGACGAGGAACGCGAGCAGGTGGCCGCGCTGAACCTTCTTGCCGGCGAACGCGCCAAGGCGGCGACCGCCTACGCGTCGGCACTGACCTACCTGAGCGCCGGTGCAACGCTGCTCGTCCGGGACACCGATCAGCGTCGCCCCGGGCTGCGCTTCGCGCTCGAATACCAGCGCGCGGAATGCGAGTTTCTCACCGGGGCATCGGAGGCGGCGCAGGTGCGCCTCGCCGGGCTTGCGGATCGCGCGCCGGCCCTGAACGACCTGGCCCGCGTCACTCAACTGCGGCTGGAGCTGTATCTGGCGCTTGGGCAGCGCGAGCGCGCGGTTGAAGTCGGTCTCGATTTCCTGAGCCGTGCCGGCGTCCGGTGCCCTGCGAAGCCCGGTCGCGACGAAATGCTGCGGGAGTATGACGCGATGTGGCGCCGCATCGGCAACCGCCCCCTCGAGGCGCTGCGCGATCTGCCCTTGATGACCGATGCAGCCGCAAAAGCAACGATGGACGTCCTGGCCGCGCTCATGCTGCCGGCCTGGTACACCGACGTCAACCTGGGCGCGCTGATCATCGCCAGGATGGCGAACCTGAGCCTCGAGCACGGCAATTGCGACGCCTCCTGCCTCGGCTATGCCTGGCTGGGGCTGATCCTGGGGCCCCAATCAGGCGACTACGAGGCTGCCTTCCGCTTTGGCCAACTGGGCCTGGACCTGGTCGAGCGCGGCGGGCTGGACCACTTCAAGGCGCGCGTCTACCAGGCCTTCGGCGGCCACGTGATGCAATGGACCCGGCCGATCCGCAGCGCCCGCGGCCTGGTGCAACGCGCCTTCGACGTGGCGACCAGGATGGGCGATCTCACCTACGCCTGCTTTGCCCACAACAACCGCATTACCCAGATGCTGGCCAGCGGCGATGCGCTCGCCGAAGTGCAGCGGGAGGCCGAGGCCCTGAAGGACTTTGCCTGTCGGGCCAGGTTCAGCCTGGCGGTCGACCGGGTGACCCCTCAGCTCCAGCTGGCCCGATCGCTGCGCGGCCTGACGCCGGTGTTCGGCTCGCTGAGCGATGCCGGCTTCGACGAAGCCGCCTACGAGCAGTATCTCGACGCGCCGCCGGGTCCGACGCTCGCCACCTGCTGGTACTGGATCCGCAAGCTGCAGGCGCGCTATCTCGCGGGCGACTACGCGACGGCGCTGGCGGCCGCGGCTCGCGCCGAAGGGCTGCTGTGGACCTGCCCCTCGTTCTTCGAGCAGGCGGAATTCCATCTCTACGCGGCCCTTGCACGTGCCGCCTGCGTCGAAAACGCCACGGCGCCGGAACGCGCGGGGCAGTTGGAGATCATGGCCGTCCATCATCTCCAACTGCGGACCTGGGCGCAGCATTGTCCCGGGAACTTCGAGGACCGTGCCGCACTGGTCGGCGCGGAGATCGCCCGACTCGAGGGACGCGAAACGGATGCGATGCACCTCTATGAGCAGGCGCTGCGCGCCGCGCGCGACAGCGATTTCGTCCATGGCCAGGCGCTCGCCAACGAGCTGGCCGCACGATTCTATGCCGGGCGCGGCTTCGACAAGATTGCCCGCGTCTACCTGCAGGATGCGCGCCATCATTACCTGCGCTGGGGTGCCGACGGCAAGGTGCGCCAACTCGACGCGCACCATCCGCACCTCTGCGCAGGCGAGCGCGAGCCCGCCCCGACGGCGACGATCGGCGTGCCGGTCGAACAACTGGACCTGGCGACTGTCATGGCTGTGTCGCAGGCCGTGTCGGGCGAAATGGTGCTGGACAAGCTGCTGGATACGCTCATGCGCACGGCGCTCCAGCACGGCGGCGCGGAGCGCGGATTGCTGATCCTGCCGCGCGGATCGGAGCAGCGCGTCGTCGCCGAAGCGATGACCGCCGGGGCATCCATCTCAGTGCGGCTGTGCAGCGACGGCGTGACCACCGGCGCGATGCCTGTGTCGATCCTGCGCTATGTGCTGCGCACGCGCGAGAACATCATCCTCGACCACGCCGCCGAGCAGAACCCGTTCTCGAACGACCCGTACATCGTGCAGCGCCAGGCGCGTTCGATCCTCTGCCTGCCGCTGCTGGTGCGTGCCAAGCTGATCGGCGTGCTCTACCTTGAGAACCATCTCACGCCGCGCGTGTTCGCCCCGGCGCGCATCGCAGTGCTGAAGCTGCTCGCCTCGCAGGCGGCGACCGCCCTGGAGAATGCCTACCTGTACCGTCGTCTCGAACGCCGCGACGCGAAGATCCAGAGGCTGGTCGAGGCCAACCTCATCGGGATCTTCATGTGGCGCTTCGACGGCGGCATTTTCGAGGTCAATGATGCGTTCCTGCAGATGCTGGGCTACGAACGCGAGGAATTCTTCGGTGCCCGCCTTGGCTGGACGGACCTGACCCCGGTGGAATGGCGGGAAGACGACGCCCGGCGCGCGTGGGAATTCCGGCTGAATGGCACCCTCGCGCCATTCGAGAAGGAGTTCTTCCACAAGGACGGCAGCCGCGTGCCGGTGCTGATCGGTTCCGCCCTCTTCGAGGACGGCGATGACCGTGGCGTATCGTTCGTGCTCAACCTGACCGAGCGCAAGCGCGCCGAAACGGCGCTGCGCCAGGCACAGGTGCAACTGGCCCATGTCACGCGCGTCACGACACTGAGTGCGCTGACTGCTTCGATCGCGCACGAGGTCAGCCAGCCGCTGGCCACCATCGTGTCCAACGCGCACTCCGCCCTGCGCTGGCTGGCGCGCCAGCCACCCGACCTTGGCGAAGTTCGGGACGCGGTCAACGACATCGTCCAGGCCGGCCATCGGGCCGGGGCGGTCATCGGCGGCATGCGGGCGCTGTTCAGGAAGACCACGGCCGCGCCGGCACCGCTTGACCTCAACGTGCTGATCGACGACACCATCGCCCTGTTGCACGGCGAGGTCACGCGGCAGCAGATCCAGATCCGGACCGACCTGGGAGCCGACCTGCCCAGGGTGGTGGGCGACCGCGTGCAGTTGCAGCAGGTCCTCCTCAACCTTGTCATGAATGGCGTCGAGGCGATGAACGACACCGAGGAACACCGCCGAGAAATCGTTATCCGCTCGCGGCGCGATGCCAGCGGCGCGGCAATGGTCGCCGTCTGCGATAGCGGCACCGGGCTGGATCCGCGCAATGCGGACAAGATCTTCGATGCGTTCTACTCGACAAAATCGCAGGGTCTCGGCATGGGGCTGGCGATCTGCCGGCTGATCGTCGAGGCTCACCGGGGCAGGTTGTGTGCCAGCGCGAATATGCCGGCGGGCGCCGTGTTCGAGCTGCTTCTGCCGCCCGCCACGCCTGAAGCGGAACGCACGCCGCATGGAGCAAGGATGCCGCCAGGGCAGCCGTCAGCTCGATGAATCGCCTGCGCTGGCCTGCAAGGCCTGCTCGATGCAGCGGATGATGTCGGTATCCTGGAACGGCTTTTTCAGGAAGCAGGCCGCGCCGGCCGCCATGGCGCGTTGCTCGGAGCCCTCCTCCGCAAAGCCGGTCATGAAGATGACGGGCTTGTCGAAGCCGCTTGCGCGCAGCTGTTCGTAAAGGGCGAAGCCGTTCATGCCCGGCATCACCACGTCCGTGATCACGCAGGCGATCTGGTGCAGTTTCCCGGACTGCAGCAGTTCGCCGCCACCGCCGAACAGCTCCGCCGCGAAATCACAGGAGCGCACCAGTCGTCCCATGGCGTCCCTGACGGAAGCGTCGTCGTCGACGATGGCGATCACGGGGATGGCGGTCACACTCGATCCTTGCTCAATGGCGCGGTGACGGCAACATGTGCACCGCTTGCCAACAGCATAGCCGCGTCCAGCCCGGTCTCCATATAACACTCAAGTATTGCCCGGGTACCCGCGCCGAACGCGCAGGTGCTGGCCAGCAGCAACCCGGCGCAGGCGCCGCACTGCAGCCTAGCGCGCATGCTCGCCCTTCGCATTGGGTTCGCCTGCCAGCGTTGGCCCCGGTGTGCCCGTGATCTTCGGCATGCACTCGCTGTGGAACCACGCCACCGTGACCGGCTCGCCGGCGATCATGCGCTTGATTGGCGGCACGACCTGTTCGCCGATCAGCATGCCCAGCAGCCCGATCAGCGCCACGGCTGGCGGAGCCGGCGAGCGCACCTGCATCAGCGCATACAGGATGCCGACCAGGACGCCGGCGCCAAGGGAAATCAGGTAGAGCTTCATGGCAGTTTCTCGATGATGAAATGGAATCACTGTGGTGCGGCCGGCATCGCGACGCCAAGCAGGTGGCGCACGCGCGGTGGCTGCTCGCCCACGTGGAAGCTGGTAACGCCGCGCTGCAGGTCGGCATCGGCATTCGGCACGCGGCGGTGCTGGCGCATGTGCTCGGCCCACGATTCCACCAGGAACCATTCCGTGAGCAGCTCCGGATCGGCCGGATCCTCCATCACGCCCCAGCTGAACGCGCCGTCGCGCAGACGCTCCTCCGACAGCTTGTGCACTGCGCGCAGGAAGGCATCGCGATGCGCCGGGGGAATGCAGTATTCGATCAGGATCATTACCGGACCGCGGTCATACGCGATCTCGCCAGCCATCTCGGGCTCCGGCCAGTGGCCCGCGGGACCGAGGTCTTCGTCTCCGCGCGGCAGCCGCAGGCGATGGAGCATGAGCGCGGCAAGGACCAGCCCGATAGCCGCGATCAGCAACGCTTGCGGCGTGCCCATGGCCTGTGCCACGAAGCCCCACAGCAGGCTGCCGCCCGCCAGCGCGCCATTGAAGACCATCTGGTAGACCGCCAGCGCACGGCCGCGCACCCAGTTCGGCAGGATGGCCTGGGCCGCGCCGCCGAGCGTGGTCAGCGCCATGATCCAGGCGGCCCCGAGCAGCAGCAACAGTGGCAACGCCAGGCCGACCGGCGGCGCAAACGACAGCACGCCCATGACGATCGCCGTGACGAAGGCCGACAGCAGCACGAGGCCATCGGCATCAAGCCGCTTTTGCAGGTACGGCATCGTCAGCGCACCGAGAATGGCACCGGCGCCCACCGCCCCGAGCAGCACGCCATATAGGCCGGCGCCGCCATGCAGCAACTGACGCGCCACCAGCGGCAACAGCGCCCACACGCTGCTACCGAACGCAAAGTGCACGGCCGCGCGCACCAGCACGACGTGGAGCTGGCTGTGCGCGCGCGTAAAGCGCAAGCCGGCGCGAAAGGCGCTGAAGAAATGCTCGCGCAGCGGGTCGCGCGGCCGTTCCGGCCGCTTCCACCAGACCAGGGCGGCGACCACGAACAAGTAGCTGAGCAGGTCCACGCCGTACGTCGCCGCGGCACCGAACGCGGCCAGCAGCAGGCCGCCGGTCGCCGGACCGATGGCACGCGCGATATTGACGCCAAGCGCGTTCAGCGCCACCGCCTGCCGCAGCGTGCCCGGCGGCACCAGTTCGGGCACGATCGACTGCCACGTCGGCCCCATCATCGCCGCACCGATGCCCCCCAGGAACGCCAGGCCGATCAGGATCTCGATGGTCAGGCCCTGCCGCCACGCCAGCAGCGCGAGCGTGCCGCTGACCGCGGCCAGCGCGATCTGAATCACGATCAGGAAACGGCGCCGGTCGAGGATATCGGACAGTACGCCCGCGGGAATGGCGAGCAGGAACACGGGCAATGTCGCCGCGGCCTGGATCGTGGCGACGGCCGCCGGCGAACTCGACAGGTCCGTCGCCAGCCAGGCGCTCGCCACGTCGCGCATGAAGCTGCCGATGTTGCCAAGGATGGTGGCGACCCACAGTACCGCAAACGTGGGCTGCGCCAAGGGCGCGAAGGTGCCGCCTGCCGCAGGCTTCGCGCTCGCCATCGCCGGTTGCGTCATGCGTCCTCCCGGGTGCGCAGGTCATGCCATGCCACCAGCACGAACGCGCCGACCAGGCCGAGATGCTCGAAGAACGCATTGGCCATCATGAACTGCGCCTCGGCCGGTGCGCTCCAGAAGCGATTGGCCAGGAAGGTCGCGCCGAGCGTGAACGCCGCCAGCGCCAGTGCGCCGAGCCAGCGGTACACGCCGGACAGGATCATCGCCGACGCTGCCAGCTCCAGGCCGATCGTGGCGGCCGCCATGGGCACGGCGGGCGCCAGCCCGAACTGCCGCATCTCGGCCACGGCGCCGGCAAAGTCGAACAGCTTGACCAGGCCGCCCTGCAGATAGGCCGCGCAGATCAGCAGGAGCGCGACCCAGTGCAGCCAGCCGGGCAGCCGGCTCGCGGGTTCGCCGGCCACCGTTAGCGAGGAGGAGCGTGGAAGCATCGTGTCTCCGTTATCGGTCGATGAGAATGACGCGGGGGTGCGGGGACGGGCCCGGCGTCAGAATGCCCAGCACGAGCACCCCAATGCGCCCCAAAACGTGCTTTCGTCGGACGTCGGCACGCTCGAAGTCCAGGCCCTGGCGTGTGCATGGCCGTGCACGCCACAGGAACTGGCGCAGCCGCAGGCGGTGTTCAGCGCCAGCGTGGCCGCGGCAGTCTTCGCCTGCGGACGCGGCTGGTAGCGGCTGCCGTGGCGGGCCGGCGACCAGTCCGGCATCGGCGGCGGAATTTCCGGCGAATGCTTGCCGAACTCGTTGTCGCCGTAGACCACCTTGCCGCCGAGCACCGTCATCACCGAAGTGATGTCCTGGATCTCGTCGCCCGGCACCGCGAAATAGTCGGACGACAGCACCGCCAGGTCGGCCAGCTGGCCGGCCTGGATCTGGCCCTTCTTGCCGACTTCGGACGAGAACCAGGTATTGGCCTCGGTCCACAGGCGCAGCGCGGTTTCGCGGTCGAGCAGGTTGGCCTGCGGGTACATCGACATGCCACCCACGGTCTTGCCGGTGGTCAGCCAGTACAGCGACACCCACGGGTTGTACGACGCCACGCGCGTGGCATCGGTGCCCGCACCGACCTTGACGCCCTTGGCCAGCATCTTCTTCACCGGCGGCGTGGCTTCGGCGGCCCTGGCGCCGTAGCGCTCGACGAAGTACTCACCCTGGTAGGCCATGCGGTGCTGCACGGCGATGCCGCCGCCCAGCGCCGCGATGCGGTCGATATTGCGGTCGCTGATGGTCTCGGCGTGGTCGAAGAACCAGTTCAGGCCCTGGAACGGGATGTCCCGCGCCACCTTCTCGTAGACGTCCAGCGCGCGCGAAATGGTCTCGTCATAGGTGGCGTGCAGGCGCCACGGCCAGCGCTTCTCGGCCAGCAGGCGGATCACCGGCTCGAGGTCGCCTTCCATCGACGGCGGCATGTCGGGCCGTTCGACGCGGAAATCCTCGAAATCCGCCGCGGTATAGACCAGCATCTCGCCGGCGCCATTGTGGCGATAGAGATCGTCGCCCTGGCCCGGCTTCACGGTCGAGGTCCAGGTCTTGAAGTCGTTCAGCTCTTCCTTGGGTTTCTGCGTGAACAGGTTGTAGGCCACGCGCACCGTGAGCTGCCCTTCCTTGTGCAGCTCGTCGATGATGTTGTAGTCCTCGGGGTAGTTCTGGTAGCCGCCGCCCGCGTCGATCACGCCGGTCACGCCCAGGCGGTTCACCTCGCGCATGAAATGGCGCGTGGAGTTTTTCTGGTACTCGGCCGGCAGCTTCGGCCCCTTGGCCAGCGTGGCGTAGAGGATGGTGGCATTGGGCTTGGCCAGCAGCAGGCCGGTGGGATTGCCGCGCGCGTCGCGCACGATTTCGCCGCCCGGCGGGTTCGGCGTGTCCTTGGTGTAGCCGACCGCACGCAGCGCTGCGCCGTTCAGGATGGCGCGGTCATACAGGTGCAGGATGAACACCGGCGTGTCCGGCGCCGCCGCGTTCAGTTCGTCGACGGTCGGCAGGCGCTTCTCGGCGAACTGGTGCTCGGTAAAGCCGCCGACCACGCGCACCCACTGCGGCGCCGGCGTGCGCGCCACCTGTTCGCGCAGCATGCGCATGGCATCGGCCAGCGAGCGTACGCCATCCCAGCGCAGCTCCATGTTGTAGTTCAGGCCACCGCGGATGATGTGCATGTGGCTGTCGATCAGCCCGGGAATGACCCGCCGGCCATTCAGGTCGATCACCATGGTCTTCGCGGCCGCGAGTTTCATGATCTCGTCGCGCGTGCCGACGCTGACGAAGCGGCCATTCTGGATGGCCACGGCGTCAGCTTGCGGATTGGCTTTGTCAAGCGTGGTGAACTTGCCGTTGACGAGGATGAGATCGGGCGTCGGGGTCGGGGACATGGCGAGAAGCTCCGAAGAGGCTGCCGCGCCGAGGGCGGCAGCCGAAGCGATGAATTGCCGGCGGGTGACGGACATTGGCGTTCCGGCTTATGTGTTGAGGAAAGCGAGCAGGTCGGCATTGACCTGGTCGGCGTTGACCACGCACATGCCGTGCGACGCGCCCGGATAGACCTTGAGCGTGGCGTTCTTCACCAGCTTGGCCGACAGCCGGGCCGAATTGTCGATCGGCACGATCTGGTCGTCATCGCCATGCAGGATCAGCGTCGGCACCGTGATCTTCTTCAGGTCTTCGGTGTAGTCGACTTCCGAGAACTCCTTGATGCAGGCGTACTGGCCAAGAATGCCGCCGGTCATGCCCTGCGCCCAGAACGCGTCGATGGTGGCCTGCGATATCTTGGCGTTCGGCCGGTTGAAGCCGAAGAACGGCGTCGCCAGGTCCTTGTAGAACTGCGAGCGGTTGTCGGCCACACCCTTGCGGATACCATCGAACACCTCCATCGGCAAGCCGTTGGGGTAGGCGGCGCTCTTGGCCATGGTCGGCGGCACGGCGCCGATCAGCACGGCCTTGGCCACGCGCCTGGTGCCATGGCGCCCGATGTAGTGCGCGACTTCGCCGCCGCCGGTGGAGTGGCCCACCAGCGTGGCGCCCTTGATATCGAGGGCATCGAGCAGCGCGGCGAGGTCGTCGGCATAGGTGTCCATGTTGTTGCCCTGCGCGGGCTGGCTCGAACGGCCATGCCCGCGCCGGTCGTGGGCAATCACGCGGAAGCCCTTCTGCGCAAGGAACAGCATCTGGGGATCCCACGCGTCGGCATTGAGCGGCCAGCCGTGCGAGAACACGACCGGGCGCCCGGAGCCCCAGTCCTTGTAGAAGATCTGGGTTCCGTCCTTGGTAGTGATGGTGTTCATCTGTTTCCCTCCAGCGGAATGATGGGACGCCGCCTTGCCGGCCGCGCTGGCATCGGTCGCGGCGAACGAGGTCACCGCCGCCACGGCGGCGGCGCCCACCGTGCCCGCCCCGGACCGGAGCACCTGGCGCCGGGACGACGAGTGCCCGTCTTCCTGCAGGTTCTTGTGTGCGCTCATAGGATTGGCTCGCGTGGACAGGGTTGATCAGCGGGCCGGGACCGGCGCCAGCGATTCGTGCGTGGTCGCAGTGCGTTGCGGAGCCTTGTGGACCATCGTGTAGGCATAGTCGACACCCATGCCGTACGCGCCCGAGTGCTCCTTGACCAGCTTCATCACCGCGTCATACGTGTCGCGGTGCGCCCAGTCGCGCTGCCATTCGAGCAGCACCTGCTGCCAGGTAACGGGGACCGCGCCGGCCTGCACCATGCGCTGCATGGCATAGTCGTGCGCTTCCTTGCTGGTGCCGCCCGACGCATCGCCCACCATGTAGATTTCGTAGTTGCCTTCCAGCATCGCGCAGAGGGCGAAGGTCGTGTTGCAGACCTCGGTCCACAGTCCCGCCACGACGACCTTGTTGCGGCCGTTGGCCTTGAGCGCGTCGCGTACCTTCTGGTCATCCCACGAGTTCATGGAGGTACGCTCGAGCGTCCTGGCATTCGGGAACACGTCCAGGACTTCGGGATAGGTGTAGCCGGAGAACGACTCGCTCTCAACCGTCGTGATGGTGGTAGGAATATTGAAGATCTTCGCGGCCTTGGCCAGCCCCACCACGTTGTTCTTCATTGCCTGGCGGTCCATCGACTGGACGCCGAACGCCATTTGCGGCTGGTGATCGATGATGATGAGCTGGCTGTTCTGCGGGGTCAGGACTTCGAGCTTCGGATTCGACATGATCGTGATTCCTTGAAACGGTTGAGGGCGATGCGCGGGCGGCGCGGCATGCTGCCGCGCCGCCCGCGTGGCTCGTATCTCGCCGGGCCTTTCCTTCGGCGGTATCGGCGCGATGCGGTCCGAGCCAAGACTAGACCTCCATTGGCCGCCAGGCCATCAGCTCTTCGTATTACTTGTCCGAACCATGCGTGTCGTCGCGCAGTGCCGACACTTCGAAGCTGCCCGCCAACATGGGCCGGGCTTGCATGCGCGGATGATCGTGCCAGGCCAGTCGAATCGCCACTAATACCTTGGTATGGGTGGCAAGCTTGCGGGCTCTGTGTTTCAATGCACCAACGTAGTGCAGCCGTGACGGGGCAGGTCCCTGCTGGCGCGACGCGCGGCGGGACCAGGCAGCAACAGTGGATCAGGAATGGATAGCAGAACCGTGACATCGCGCAGCGCAGTTCCCGTGGCCGCTAGCGCGGCCGAGGAATCCATGGTGCTGGTGGTTGACGACGACGCCATGCTGCGCAAGGCGCTGAGCAGCCTGTTCCGGTCGGTCGGTCTGCAGGTCGCGCTGTTCGAGTCGGCGTCCGAGCTGCTCGCATCGGGCATCCCGGACATGCCGTGCTGCATGGTGCTCGATGTGCGGCTGCGCGGCCCGAGCGGGCTGGACCTGCAGTCGCGCCTGGCGCAGTCGGGCGTGCATGTTCCGATCATCTTCATGACCGGTTATGGCGATATCCCGATGACCGTGGCCGCCATGAAGGCCGGGGCCGAGAACTTCATCGTCAAGCCGTTCCGCGAACAGGACCTGCTCGACGCGGTGTCCGCCGCGATCGAGAAAGACAAGCTGCGCCGCCGGACGCTGGAACGGTCCGAAGCCGTCCGGGCCAGCTATGCCATGCTGAGTGCGCGCGAGGCCGAGGTCATGGGTTTGGCCGTCGCCGGCCTGCTGAACAAACAGATTGCTGCCCATATCGGCATCAGCGAAGTCACCGTGAAGATCCATCGCGGCCAGGCCATGCGCAAGATGAAGGCGCGCACGTTTGCCGACCTCGTGCTGATGGCACAGCAGATCGGCATCTGCAAGGTGGCATGACGGGCCCCGGACTTGGCACGGACCTGTTCTCACGGTGAACCGGGACGGCACGCGCATCTTTCTGGCGCTCCATCGGCAAGGCGCGCGGCGTCGCGCCGAGTGCCTTCGCCGGCGCACGTGACGCGGCCCTGCGCGCCGGCAATACCACGGTATTATTTGGCGCAGGCCCCGTGGGAACTATGCTGTTCGAACGGTGGACAGCCTGGAATCCCCGTGCCATCGGCCGTGGCTACGCGACGCATCGCGTGGCCACCGGTCAAGGACGCCACAGCGCCGCACCACAATGATCGACATTTTCGGCGACACCAACGTCTTCGCCCTGTCCGACTATCGTTTTGAAACGATCCATCAGGATGGCATCGTCGCGCTCTCGCGCGGGGTTCCCCTGTCAGGCGGCAACACGTTGCTGCTCGCGCATGCGGCATCGAGCCAGGTGGAAGCCGATGCCGCGCGCTGCATCCGCAACGAGTACGCGTTGCGCACGCTGCTGCACGATGACTGGGCGCTGGTGCCGCGCGGCATCACTCACTACCGGAGCGGGATCGCCGCGTTCTACGACGACCGGCCGATGGTGCCCGTGGCGGCGCTGCTGCGCCGGCGCCAGCCGGTGGCACGCGTGCTGGCGATCGCGCTCGGCGCGGCCGGCGCGCTCAGGTCGATGCACGAGAGCGGCCTGATCCACCGCGCGATCACGCCCGCCAGCCTGTTTGCCGACGCGGCGGGACATTGCCGCATCGGACATTTCGGCTTTGCCGTGCGCCAGTCCGACGCGAGCCGCGACGCCGATGCAGGCCACGGCCGGGGCAAGGCGCTGGCGATGACGATGGGCGGCGAGGCGCCCGCGTACATGTCGCCCGAGCATACGGGCCGCACGCGCCAGGCCATCGACGCCCGCAGCGACCTGTATTCTCTGGGCGTGATCCTCTACCAGATGCTGACCGGGCGCTTGCCGCTCGCGGCCAGGAACCCCGGCGACCTGTCGGAATGGATCCACAGCCACGTGGCCAGTGCGCCGGTGCCGGTCCACAGGTTCGTGCCCGAGGTTCCGGAAACGCTGTCCCGGATCGTTCTGAAGCTGCTCGACAAGAGCCCGGCCCGCCGCTATCAGTCCGCTGCCGGCCTCGAAGCCGACCTCCGGCGCTGCATGACAGCATGGCAGGAAACGAGGCAGATCGAGCCTTTCGAGCCGGGCGAACGCGACCAGCCGGCGGGCCTCGAGCTGCCCGAGGGACTGTTCGCGCGCGATAACGCGATGCACCAGCTATCCGCGGCCTTCGACCGCGTGATTGCCGATAACAGCTCGATGGCCGTGGCGTTGACCGGGCCCTCGGGCATTGGCAAGACAGCGTTGATGCAGGCATTCGCCAGGTGCCTGCAGCGCCAGGGTGTCTGGTGCTCCACTGGCAAGGCGGACCAGTTCCGTCAGGACATGCCTTATGTTGCGATCGCCGAGGCCTTCCAGGGACTGGTGCACCAGATCCTGGCGCTCCCCGAGGAAGAGGTACACGCATGGCAGCGACGCCTGGCGCAAACGCTGGGTGTCTATGGCGAGCCCGCCTGCAGGGTGGCGCCGGCGCTGCGGCTGCTGGTCAGCGATTTTCCGCCGCTGTCGGTGGCCGCCGGCGACGATCCTGATGTCCATGTCGATATCGCAATGCGCCAGCTGGTGAGCGCCTTTGCGCGGGCGGACCGCCCGCTGGTCCTGTTGATCGATGACTGCCAGTGGCTCGACGCGCCCTCCCGGCACCTGCTCGCCCGGCTCATCCGCACGCCTTCGCCGCTGCTGCTGGTCTGCAGCGCACGGTCTGTCAATGCGGAAGCCCTGAAGCACCTGCGCGAATGCGTACGGATGCACGACGTCGTACTGAAGAACTTCTCCGAGGCCACCGTGGCCAACCTGCTGGCGGAAACGCTGCGCACATCGGAACAGGATCTGCTACCGCTGGCGCAGCTCGTGCATCACAAGACGCTCGGCAATCCGTTCTTCGTCACGCAGTTCCTGACGACGCTGGTCGATGACCGCCTGCTCGTGTACTCGGCTGATGCAGAGGGCTGGCAGTACGACCTTCAGCATATCGCTGAGCGCGCCTATACCGACAATGTGGCGGCGCTTGTGCTGCAGCGCCTGGAACGCCTGCCGCAACCGACGCGCCGCCTGCTCAGCGGCATGGCCTGCCTGGGACGCCGGGCACCGGTATCGCTGCTTGGCATGACCTTCGGCCTCGGCGAACACGCGCTGCATGCGCAACTCGCGCCGGCCCGCACCGCCGGCGTGGTATTGCTGGCGCAGGACGGTACCTACGCGTTCGCGCACGACCGTGTCCAGGAAGCCGCCCACGCCGGGCTGACCGAAGACGAGCGCGCCGGGTTCTGCCTGCGCGCGGGCCGTCTGCTGGCCGCCCGCGTGCGCGACGATCTCGGCGATGCGCAGCGCGACGATTTTCTCTTCCGCGCCAGCGGCCTGCTGGCGCAGGCCGCGGCGCTGGTCACCGAACCGGACGAAGCCCTGGACGTCGCCTGGCTGTTCCATGCTGCTGCCTTGCGGGCACGGCACGCGGCGGCCTACGGCATAGCGCTGGGCTACGTCGAGTCCGGCATGAAGTTCTTGCGCCAGGCCGCCGCGCCGCAGCCGGCTTCACAAGAGCTCGAATTCGCCTTGCTCGAACAGCAGGCGAACTGCTGGTTCCAGCTCGGCCACCTGGACGATGCGCTCGCGCTGGCGGGCAAGCTGATCGAGCGGCCGGCCGGACCGCCGCGGCAGGCCAGCGTGTACCGGCTCAAGATCGAGATGCATACGCGCCTGTCCCAGAACGCGCTGGCCGTAGAGACCGCGATCGACAGCCTGCGCCTGTTCGGCATCACGCTGAGTCCGCACCCGGGCGCCCACGCCTGCGACGCGCTGTACGCGTCGCTGCTCCCGCTGCTGACCGCGGACAGGCTGCCCGCCATGATCGCGCTGCCCGAAGTGCGCGATGCGCAGACCGAGGCGGCCATGAGCCTGCTGTCGGCGCTGCTGGTGCCCGCGAGCTTCACCGACGAGCACCTGGCGTTCCTCGGCCATTGCGAGATGCTGCGGCTCACGCTGGCCCACGGCATGTCGGCCCCGTCGACCGCGTCGCTGGCCTGGCTGGGCGTCATGGTCTGCCACCGCTATGGCGCCTATGCCGACGGGTTCCGCTACGGACAGATGGCCCACCGGCTGGTGACTCATCATGGCTACGCCGCTTACGAAGCCCGCACGCTGTTGCCGCTCGACCAGCTCAGCGTCTGGACCCAGCCGCTGTCGTTCTCGATCGAATGTTCGCGCGCCGCCATGGCTTCCGGCGTGGCCCATGGCGACATGACCACGGCGTGCTATGCGTGCTGCCATATCGTCGCCAGCATGCTTGTGCGCGGCGACCGGCTCGACGACATCTGCGCCGAGATCGGGCGCGGGCTCGAGCTGGTTCGCCGCGCCGGCTTTCGTGATGTCGAGCTGATCCTGCAGGTCCAGCAGCGCCATATCGACGGCTTGCGGGCCGCGGGCTTGCCGGCCGGAGAAGCGCCGGAGTCCGACGGCGACGCGGCCGAAGGCTTTGCGGCCGAACGCCTGACCACGCTCGAGTTCTGGCAATGGCTGTATCGCGCAACAAGGCTGCTGCTCGCCGACCAGCCCGAGGCCGCGGCCCGCTGCCTGGAAAAGGCGGATGCGCTGGCGTGGTCCGCGCCGGGTCACATCCACCAGTCCGACTTCCACGTTTGCCGCGTGCTGGCCACCGCATCCTTGGCCACGCGACAGGACGAGGCGGCATGGCAGAGGCTGCGCGCCGACGCCCGCCGGATCCGTGCGTGGGCCGATGCCAATCCGGCATCTTTCGCCGACAAGGCGCTGCTGGTGGAGGCCGAGGTGGCCAGGCTGGAAGGCGATGCACTGGGCGCGATGTCGCGCTATGAAGCGGCCATCGCGCAGGCGAGCACCGAGGGCTTCGTGCAGATCGCGGCCCTGGCGCACGAACGCGCCGCCGGGCACTGCGACACGCTGGGGCTGGCGTCTTCGGCCATGGCCCATCGCCGCGCCGCCCGGGATCTCTACCGGCGCTGGGGCGCGACCGGGAAAGTCGGCCAGATGGAGGCGAAGTACCCGGATCTCGTCGATCACGCACCGACGCGCACGTGGTCGCTTGGCGAAGGCCAACAGTCGATGGACGCCGAAAGCGTGATCAGGGCGTCGCGGGCGCTGACCGAGGAAATCCGGCTAGACGGCCTGATCGACAAGCTGATGACGATCGTGCTCGAGTATTCCGCTGCCCAGCGCGGGCTGCTGATTCACATCAGGCCCGAAGGGCAATCGGTGGAAGCACGCGCGGACACCGGCGCGGATGGCATACGTGTGCACCTGGTGCAGGAGCGCCTGGGAACCGGCACGCTGCCGCTGTCGATGGTCAACACGGCGGTTCGCTCCGGCCAGGCGACCATGGCCAGTGCAGGCCGGCCCGCCCTGCCCTTCGCCCGGGACCCTTACTTCGCGGCGCATCCCGAATGTTCGGCCATCTGCATTCCGATGCTGCGCCACAACGAGGTGATCGGCGCGCTATACCTGGAGAACCGCCTGGTCCGCGACGCATTTACGCTGGAGCAGGCACGCCTGCTGGAGCTGATTGCCGCGCAGGCCGCGATCTCGCTGCGCTCGGCCCGTCTCTACGACGACCTGCTTACCGAGAACGAACGCCGCAAGAAGGTGGAGCGCGAACTGCGCGCCAGCGAGGCATCGCTGGCCATGGGCGAACGGCTGAGCCAGACGGGCAGCTGGCGCTGGGACCTGCGCCACGACCGCTTCCGTTGCTCTGAAGAGCTGCGGCGCATCTACGAGCTCGACCCCTCCCGGCAGGAATTCGCATTCGAGGACTTCGTCGCGCGCATGCACCCGGAGGATCGGGAGACGATACGGCGGGTGGTGTCGGCCCATACCGAGCAGTGGCTGCCGATTCGCGTCGAGCATCGGATCGTGCGCACCGATGGCTCGATCCGCCACCTTGCGGCGATCGGCGAGCCGCTGCCCGCGGATGATGGCACGCTGCAGTATTTCGGCACCGTGACCGATATCACCGCGCGGCGCCAGGCCGAGGACGCGGTACGCAGCGCGCAGGCCGACCTTGCCCGGGTGGCGCGCGCCACCACGGCCGGGCAGCTGACCGCATCGATCGCGCACGAGATCAACCAGCCGCTGATGTCCATTGTCTCGAATGCCGGCGCCAGCCTGCGCTGGCTGGCCCGGCCTGTGCCCGACATCGCCAACGCTCGCGAAGGCCTGGAGGCCATCGCCAGCGAAGGCCAGCGTGCCGGCGAGATGATCCGCAGCCTGCAGGCGCTCACGCGCAATGCCGCGCCGGCACTTGCTCCGGTGGATCTCCACGATGCGGTCAGGCATATCCTGGTCATTTCGCGCAGCGAGATCGAGCGCCGCCAGATTGCCGTCAAGCTGGCCCTGCACGCAGAAAACCCGACCGCTTTCGGAGACGGCATCCAGCTTCAGCAAGTGATCCTGAACCTGGTGGTCAATGCCATGGACGCGATGAGCGAAATCGACGACCGCCCGCGCGTCATGCACATCAACACGCGCAACGTCGACGGCACGGCGCTGGAACTGAGCGTGGCCGACAACGGCATCGGCATCGGCGCGAACACGCGTGAGCAGCTCTTCGAACCGTTCTATACCACCAAGGCCAACGGCATGGGCATGGGGCTGGCTATCTGCCGGTCCATCATCAGCGGGCACAGGGGCCAGCTGCATGCCGCGCCGCTGGTGCCGCACGGCAGCATGTTCGCGTTCACGATACCCAGCGAGCGCGACGCGGGCCCGGCCAGTCACGCACGCCCGATGCGCTGAGCAAGCTCGCCAGCGCCAGCACCGAGACGACAGTCCATCCCCACGGCGCCAGCATCACGCTGCCTTGCGCGGAACCGGCCCTTGCGCCGATGCGTCCGCCCCCCTATCCCGATGGTGACCGCCGCTCGCCGTTGGTTTATCCAATGATAATCAAAAGCCACCCCTTCAGATGGCAGCCGTTGCGCGCCACGCAACGCTGACTTGCTTGCCGCTGTGATTCAAATTGCCCCTGGCGGCCCCTAAGCTTTGGACACCGCAACCTGACACCCAAAGCCATGGAATCCACAACCTCCCCCACCCTGCATGGCGCCGGCCATGCAACCGCGCCGATGTCCGGCGCACTGGTCGCCCTGTTTGCGCTGTGCGCCGGCGTGCTGGTCGCCAATCTCTACTACGCCCAGCCGATCATCGAGCTGATCGCTCCGGCCGTCGGCCTGTCCGCCCAGAGCGCCAGCGTGATCGTGTCGCTGACCCAGATCGGCTATGCGGTCGGGCTGTTCTTCCTGGTGCCTCTGGCCGATCTGCATGAAAACCGGCGCCTGCTGACCATCAGCGGCGTGGCTGCGGCCATCAGCCTGGTCGGTGCCGCCATGTCGACGCAGCCGCATGTGTTCCTGCTGGTATCGCTGCTGCTGGGCCTGAGCTCCGTCAGTGTGCAGATCCTGATCCCGCTGGCCGCGCACCTGGCACCCGAGGCGCTGCGTGGCCGCACCGTGGGCACGATCATGGCCGGGCTGCTGTCCGGCATCCTGCTGTCGCGGCCGCTGTCGAGCGTGATGGCCGAATTCTTCGGCTGGCGCGCCGTCTTCTATATCGCCGCCGCGATGACGCTGGTTACGGTGGCGATCATCGTCACGACACTGCCGCGCCGCGAGCCGCAACATCGTGCCACCTATGGCAGCCTGCTGGCGTCGCTGTGGCACCTCTTCACGCGCTTCGCCGTGCTGCGTCAGCGCTCGCTGTACCAGGCGCTGCTGTTCGCGGCATTCAGCCTGTTCTGGACCGCCGCGCCGCTGGAGCTTGCCGGCCGGTACGGGCTGTCGCAATCGCAGATCGGCGTGTTCGCCCTGGTCGGCGCACTGGGCGCCATCGCGGCGCCGGTGGCCGGGCGCCTGGCCGACGCGGGCCACACGCGCATCGCCTCATACATTGCGATGATCGCGGCAGCCGTCAGCTTTATCCCGGGAATCGCCGGCGGCGCCGGCGGCCTGTACTGGCTCGCACTGACCGGCATCGTGCTCGACTTTGCCGTGCAGATGAACATGGTGCTCGGCCAACGTGCGATCTACGCGCTCGATGCCGCCAGCCGCGGACGCCTGAACGCGCTGTACATGACCGCCATCTTTGCCGGTGGCGCGGTGGGCTCGGCACTGGCCAGCACGCTCTACACGCACCTCGGCTGGTCCGGCATTGTTGCCACCGGCAGTGGTCTCGCCCTGGTCTCGCTGGCAGCGCTGGCACTGGCCTCGCGCCGCTGAGACCGTGCCGACTGTGCATATTGGAAATCCGTCAACAGGAGTCGCTGTCATGACATCCCATCTGTTCGCACCGATCACGATCGGGGCCCTGCAACTGAACCACCGCGTGGCCATGGCGCCGCTGACGCGCTCGCGCGCCGGCCAGCCGGGCAATGTGCCCAGCGCCATGAATGTGGAGTACTACCGGCAACGTGCGTCGGCAGCGTTGATCATTACCGAGGCCACGCAGATTTCCCAGCAGGGGCAAGGCTATGCCTGGACGCCCGGCATCCATAGCGCCGAGCAGATCGAGGGCTGGCGCGCCGTGGCGGACGCCGTGCATGCCGAAGGCGGCCGGATCTTCCTGCAGCTCTGGCATGTCGGCCGCGTCTCGCACCCGTCGTTCCAGCCCGGCGGCGCCCTGCCCGTCGCGCCGAGCGCGCTGCCCGTGCCGGGCAAGACCTTCATCGTCGACGCGGACGGCAACGGCGTGTGGAGCGAGATCCCGACACCGCAGGCACTGAGCGCGGAATCGGTCGCAGCGATCGTGCAGGACTACCGGCAGGCCGCGCGCAACGCGATCGACGCGGGCGTGGACGGCGTCGAGATCCATGCGGGCAACGGCTACCTGCTCGACCAGTTCATCAACTCGGAAAGCAACCACCGTACCGATGCCTATGGCGGCAGTATCGAAAACCGCGCGCGCTTCCTGCTGGAGGTGGTGGACGCCGTGGCCGCGGAAATCGGCGCACAACGCGTGGGCGTACGCCTCACGCCGATGGGGCGCTTCATGGGCATGGGCGACGACACGCCGGAAGCCACCTTTGGCTACATCGCGCAACGCCTCAATGACTGGCCGCTGGCGTACCTGCACCTGGTCGAGCCGGCGATGGTCGGCACCGTCAGGGACGAGGCTGCCAATCCGCGCTGGGACGGCATGATCCTCGCGATGCGGGGGGCATACCGCGGCGTTCTGATGCTGGCGGGCGGATACGATGGCCAGTCCGCGGAACAGGCAATTGCCGACGGCCGCGCCGACATCATCGCCTTCGGCCGGCCGTTCATTGCCAATCCCGACCTGCCTCACCGCCTAAAGACCCAGGCATCGCTGAACGCGCCGGATGCCGCCACGTTCTTCGGTGGCACGGCCGCCGGCTACACCGACTATCCGGCGCTGGCTTGAGCCGGACCGCGGCAAAGCCGGGTCCTGGCCGGGTCGGGCTTTGCCCCCTGCCAGCGCCCGGCGATGACATCTCAGGCGGCGTCGCGCCCGGCGGGACCACCGGCGCGCGTCATCGCAACCTGCCAGCGAGGCGGGGAGCCGATGCTCTGGAGCAGGTGCGCGGAAAATGCCTTCAGCTTGGCCGGCGCTCGCGGCGCGGCCCGCACCAGATGGATGCCGCCCTGCGCCTGCGGCAGCACGCCCTCCAGCAGCAGTTCCACCAGGCGGCCGGCGCCGATATCCTCGCCAACCGACCAGTCCGGCATCAGCGCAATACCGAGCCCCTGCAACACCGACAACCGGCGCGCATCGCAATCATCACACTCCATCGCGAACGCGGCGCTGGCGGCGTGGGCCGGCCGGAGCACTTCGCGCCAGCCGCGCATGCTGGTGCTGTGGGCGCGGTCGATCAGGCGGTGGTGCGCGAGCTCTTCGGCATGCAAGGGGCGGCCGTGCGCCTGGAGATAGGCCGGCGTTGCACAAACGATGTAGCGCTGGCTGGCGATGCGCCGGGCAATCAGGCTGCTGTCGGCCTGCTGTCCGACGCGGATGACCACGTCGAAGCGCTCCAGCACCGGATCCACGATGCGCTCGGTCAGCTCCAGTTCCACGGTCAGCCCCGGATACTGCGCATAAAGGCTGCCAAGATGCGGCACCACATGGCGTCGCGCGAAAGCGGGCAGGCAGGCAACCCGCAGCCTGCCGCTGACGCCCTGTTCCAGCGCCGTCACGGCGTCGCGCGTGTCGTTCAACTCCTGCAGGATGCGCGCCGCGCGCTCGAACAGCAGGTCCCCGGCCTCGGTGCGCACGAGCGCACGTGTGGAACGCGTGAACAGCGCCACGCCCATTTCACGCTCGAGCGCATCGATCTGGCGCGCGACCGACGACGCCACCTGTCCCTTGCGCCTGGCGACTGCCGAAAAGCTGCCGGCGCGCGCCACGTCGACGAAGGTGGCCAGGTTCTCGGCAAAACGGACAAATTCCATTTGTGCATTTCCCGCAAAGGCATTGCGCGGAAGCAAAGGCTTCCCGTTGAAGTGACCAGGGCATAGTATCGGGACGACGAGCTACGCTACAAGTTTTTTGCACAAAATGCAAAGCAGAAGCATCACGTGATTGGATTTGCGCAAGCGACGCGAACGATCGGAACGTGCCGACCATGGAGACAAGATCCACGATGACTACCACCCTGCCCTTCCTTTTCCATTCGGTGCGAGCGCGCGCGCAAGCATCCGCCGCGCTGGTGCTGACGCTTGCCTGCGCGCTGGCACCGGGCTTCGCCCGGGCTGACACGTGGCCCGCCAAGCCGGTCACGATCGTCGTCCCCTATGCCGCCGGCGGCACCGTCGACAAGGTCGCGCGGCAGGTCCAGGAGGGCCTGCGCAAGCGGCTGGCGCAGACGGTGGTGATCGACAACCGCGCGGGCGCGGGCGGCACCATCGGCACGGGGCAGATCGCGCGCAGCGCGCCGGACGGCTACACCGTCGGCATGGTGTTCGACGGCTTTGCCACCGAGCCGCATTTCTACCCGAAGCTGCCCTATGCCTCGCATCGTGACCTGACCGGCGTCTCCTACATGGTGCGCTCGCCGATGGTGCTGGTCGTACCCGCCGCCTCGCCCTACAAGACCGTGCAGGACTACGTGACGGCGGCACGCGTGCCGAACAAGGTGTCCTACGCGTCAGTGGGCAACGGCAGCTCGAACCAGCTCGTGGCCGAGGCCTTTCACGAGGCCGCGGGCACCAGTGGCATCCATACGCCCTACAAGGGGGGCGGCCCGGCCATCAACGACCTGCTCGGCGGCCACGTCGACTCGATGATCGCGAGCCTGCCGCTGGTGCTGCCCTACGTCCAGTCGGGCAAGCTGCGCGCGCTGGCCGTGACCTCGCGCCAGCGTGATGCGAGGCTGCCGGCTGTCCCCGCGGTAGCCGAGTCCTACAAGGGCTTCGAGGCCTATTCGTGGGTCGCGATGATCGCGCCGGCCAGGACCCCGCCGGAAGTGCTGGGCAAACTGACCTCCGCCATGACGTCGACGCTGCGCGATCCGGCGATCGCGAAACTGCTGACCGACGGCGGCTTCGACGTGGTGGCCGGCGATGCACAGCAGACCAACAAGCTGATCCAGGACGAATCGGCGCGCTGGGGCCGGCTGATCAAGGCACGCAACATTGCCGTCGACTGAGCGCGCGCTGCTGGCCTAAACCCTTTACCAACTTCCTGACAGGCATTTCGCGATGGTTCCTTTCGCCTACCAGACCCGTCCGCAACGCGTCGTCTTCGGCCCCGGCAGCCTGGCGCGGCTTGGCGAGGAAGCCGATGCCCTCGGCGCGCGCAGCGCGCTGGTGCTGTGCACGCCCGGCCAGCGCAAGCTTGCCGAACGCGCGGCCGCGGTGCTGGGCACGCGCAGCGCCGGGATTTTCGACGGCGCCGTGATGCACGTACCGATCGAGCAGGCGCGCCTGGCGCGCGAGCACGCCGCACGGCTTGGTGCCGACTGCGCTGTCGCCATTGGCGGCGGCTCGACCATCGGGCTGGCGAAGGCCATCGCACTGGAGTCGGAACTGCCGGTCATCGCCGTGCCGACGACCTACGCCGGGTCGGAAATGACACCGATCTATGGGCTGACCGATGCCGGCCTGAAGCGCACGGGGCGCGACCCGCGCGTGCTGCCACGAACCATCCTCTACGATCCGGACCTCTCGCTGGGCCTGCCGGTCCCGATCAGCGTGACCAGTGGCATCAATGCCATCGCCCATGCGGCCGAGGGGCTCTATGCCTCCGACCGCAACCCCGTGAGCCAGTGGATGTCACGCGAAGGCATTGCAGCATTCGGCCGGGCACTGCCGGTCATTGCCGCAGCGGAGCAGCACGCTGACGAGGCGTTGCGCGAAGCCCGCAGCGACGCGCTCTACGGCGCCTGGCTGTGCGGCGCCGTGCTCGGCAGCGTGACGGCCGGCCTGCATCACAAGCTCTGTCACACACTGGGCGGGACCTTCAACCTGCCGCATGCCGAGGTCCACACGGTGGTGCTTCCTCATGCGCTGGCGTACAACGCGCCTGCCGCGCCGGAGGCAATGGCCGCCATTGCACAGGCACTCGGTGCCGCGCATGGCAGCGGCCCGCTCGCCGTGTTCGAACTGGCGGCGAAGCTCGGTGCGCCCACATCGCTGCGCGAACTGGGACTGTCGTCGGCCGACCTCGATCAAGCCTGCGAGCTGGCGCTGCGCGACCAGTATCCGAATCCGCGCCCGCTCGAACGCGAGGGGATCCGCCAGCTGCTGGAAGACGCGTTCGCCGGAAAAGCGCCGTCGGCCTGAACGCGGCGCGGCGCGGCGCCCCGCTCCCGCGTACGCGCCTGCGCGGCAGCATGCGTCAGTCCCGGCGGCGGGTCGGCCCGGGCAGCGCGGCCAGGAACTCCAGGAATGCGCCGATTCTGCGTGAGCCGCGCTGGGTCGGCAGATACAGCGCTGAAATCGCCGAGCTTGCCTGGTCCGGATTGACGGACCAGTCGTCGAACAACGCCGTCAGCTGACCGCTAGCGATGTCGTGGTCGACCAGCCAGTCGGGCAGCAGGCCGATCCCTGCGCCGGCCAGCGCGACGTCGCGCAGGACCTCGGCGTTGTTGCTGCGGAAGTGGCCGCTGACCGGCACCTTGGTCTCGCTGTCGTCCTGCCGGAAGGTCCAGACCTGATCGCGCGCGCCATAGCTGAACCGAAGGCAGCGGTGATTGACCAGGTCGACCGGATCAGCGGGACTGCCGTGGCCTTGCAGATAGTCCGGGCTGGCAACGACATGGCGGCGAAAGCGCCCGATTTCCCGCGCGACGACGTTGTCATAGGATGCCGGGCTGCCCAGCCGCACGGAAAGATCGATGCGCTCGCCCAACAGGTCGACGATATCGTCGGTCAGCGTCACTTCGACCTCGAGCTGCGGATACTTCGCCAGCCAATCGCCCAGATAGGGCGCGATGCACCGCCGGCCGAACGCCACCGGCAACGACACGCGCAGTTGCCCTACCGGCTCCTCGCCCCGATCCGCGATCAGCGCGTCGGCCTCCTCGACCGCGTCCAGGATCCTGCGGGCCCGCTGATAGTAGGCGGCGCCTGCCTCCGTGACGGTAATGAGCCGTGTGGAGCGGTTCAGGAGCACCGCCCCGAGCGACGCCTCAAGCCCGTCCAGCGCGCGCGTAACTGACGATGTGGCCAGGTTCAGGCGGCGCCCCGCGGCGGAAAAACCCTTCGCGTCCACTGTTTCCACGAACATCTTCAGTGCAAGCAGCTTGTCCATTTTTGCCTTGGGACTGGTTGATCGATCCGTGCTTGGGGCGCCGGGTCCTGCCGATGCGTCGCGCGCCAGCATGTAGAACGCGGTCCCATCGTCGGGTTGCCGTTCGGCAATGACCTGCGACGGCACGATGGCATGTCGGGCGATGATGCCACGCCTTGGCGCGCATTGCCTCGCCCGGCCAGCAACAAGGCCTTGCCGGCGCTGTCGCCGATTCGCCACGCGCCATCGCCAGCCACCTTCCTGGATCAGGGTTAACACCAGCTTCTCCGCCCTTTGCCCGCTGGGCGATCCGCCCTATTATTTATCACACGATCACTGATCGATTGATAATTTAAGGAGGCAGCGATGGCACTCACCAAGCTGGCACATTTTTCCATCCGCACCACGGACCTCGAACGGTCCTGTGCATTCTATGAACGCATCCTCGGTTTTCGCCGTGGCTACCGTCCGCCGTTCAACTTTCCCGGCGCCTGGCTCTATATGGGCGACGACGAGCGCGACTACGGCACCGTCCACCTCATTGGCGTGGATCCGGACAACGCCGCGGGACTGTCCGCCTATCTCGGCGACAAGTCGCTGCCCGCGACGGGCACCGGCACGCTGGACCACATCGCGTTCCTGGCCACCGGCGTGCAGCAGATGTGGGCAACATTGCGCGCCGCAGGCATCCCCTGGCGCGACCGTACGGTGCCGGGCCTCGGCCTGCACCAGGTCTTCATTGAAGACCCGTCTGGCGTGACGATCGAACTGAACTACCCGGCTGCCGAAGCGGCCGGCCTGGAACTGCCAAATGCGGCGCAAGCAAGAACCGGAGGGATGGCATGAACACCGTACTGCACCAGAAACCAAAAGCGATCATCGTCGGCGGCTCGCTCGGCGGGCTGTTTGCCGCCAACATGCTCGAGCGCAGCAGGTGGGACGTTGAGATCTTCGAACGCACGCCCGAGGCCCTGAGCGGCCGTGGCGCCGGCATCGTCACCCATCCGGAACTGTTCGACGCGCTGGCCGCTGCCGGCGTGGCGGTCGACGACAGCATCGGCGTGCGCGTCAATGCCCGCATGACGCTCTCGCGCGACGGCGCTGTCGTGTCCGAGCGCGAGATGCCGCAGACGCTGACCGCATGGGGCAAGATGTACGACGTGCTGGGCAAGGCATTCCGGGGCGCCTACCGTACCGGCGCGATGGTGACGGCGGTCGATTCGCGTGCCGACCACGCGCTGGTCACGCTCCAGGACGGTTCCACGCACCGCGCCGACGTCGTCGTCGCGGCCGACGGCTTCCGCTCCGGCGTGCGCGAACAGATGTTGCCGGCGGCGGGCCTCGAGTACGCGGGATACATCGCCTGGCGCGGCCTGGTCGACGAAACGCAGCTCTCGCCGGCCACGCATGCCGCGATCTTCGGCAAGTTCGCGTTCTGCCTGCCTCCGCATGAGCAGATCCTCGGCTACCCCGTGGCCGGCGACGGCAACAGCACGGAGCCGGGACAACGCCGCTACAACTTCGTCTGGTATCGCGCCACGCGCGAGGACGATGAACTTCAGGACCTGCTGACCGACGCCACGGGCAAGCTCTGGGCCAACGGCATCCCGCCGGGACTGATCCGTCCGGACGTGCTCGCCGACATGGAACGCGCCGCCACCGAACTGCTGGCGCCGCAGTTTGCTGAAGTGGTCGCGAAAACCTCCCAGCCACTGTTCCAGCCGATCTACGACCTGACCGTGCCGCGAATGGCGTTTGGCCGGATCGCGCTGCTGGGCGACGCCGCCTTCGTGGCGCGCCCGCATTGCGGCATGGGCGTGACCAAGGCAGCGGGCGATGCCATGGCGCTGGTGCGCGCCCTTGCCGGCCATGCGTCGGCCGAAGCGGCGCTCGAAGCGTACAGCGCCGAACGCGTCCAGGTCGGACAGGCCGTCGTCGAGCATGCGCGCCATCTTGGCGCGTATATGCAGGCGCAACTCCGGAGCGAGCAGGACCGCGAGATGGCCGAGCGCTATCGCACGCCGGAAGCCGTGATGCGCGAGACCGCCGTGTCCCGCCGGTTCTGAGCGCGGCCCGGAACAACAACCATTCGGAGACAACCTCATGCCCCAAGCTGCCCCCACCTCTGCCCCCTTCGCGGCCGGCCCCGGCCTCGCCGGGTCCGAGACGCCAGTCGTCCCGCACCCGATGCTGAGCGAGCCCGCCTTCGAACGCCTGCACCGCATGCGCCGGCGCTTCTCATGGTCGCTCACGGCCGCCATGCTGCTGGTCTATTTCGGTTTCATCCTGACGCTGGCCTTCCGGCCGGACCTGCTCGCCCTGCCACTGACGCCGGGCCGGCCGATGAGCGTCGGCATCCCCATCGGCTTCGGCATGTTCGCGTTCACCTTTACGCTGGTGGCCGTCTACGTGTATCGCAGCAACACCGTCTACGACAGGATGATCGCGGACATCCGCAACGGAGAACAGCCATGAAACGCGCACTGACCACGGTTGTCCCGCTGCTGGCGGCCACCCCGGCCTGGGCCGCCACGCCGCCCGTCGGCCAGGGCCTGAACCTGATCGCTATTGCGCTGTTCGTGGTGTTCGTCGCCGCCACGCTCGCGGTGACGCGCTGGGCGGCCCGGCGCAACCACAGCGTGGCGGACCACTACGCGGCCGGCGGCAAGATCACCGCCATGCAGAATGGCTGGGCGATCGCCGGGGACTACATGTCGGCGGCGTCGCTGCTGGGGATCTCGGCACTGGTCTTCACCAGCGGCTACGACGGCCTGATCTATTCGATCGGCTTCCTGGCGAGCTGGCCGATCATCCTGTTCCTGATCGCCGAGCCGCTGCGCAACCTCGGCCGCTACACGCTCGCCGACGTGCTGTCCTACCGCCTCAGGCAGCGCCCGATCCGCGGATTCTCGGCCTCGAGCTCGATCGTGATCGTGCTGCTGTACCTGGTTTCGCAGATGGTCGGCGCCGGCAAGCTGGTCGAACTGCTGTTCGGCTTCAACTACACCTCCGCGGTGGTGCTGGTCGGCGTCCTGATGGTGGTCTACGTGTTCTTCGGCGGCATGCTGGCCACCACGTGGATCCAGATCATCAAGGCGGTCATGCTGCTGGCCGGATGCGCGTTCATGGCGTTCATGGTCCTGAGCCATTTCGGCTTCAGCCTGGACACCCTGTTCGAGCACGCCATTGCCGCGCACGGCAAGCACGACGCGATCATGCGCCCCGGCGGGCTCGTCTCCGACCCGGTCTCGGCCGTGTCGCTGGGCCTGGCGCTGATCTTCGGCACCGCGGGCCTGCCGCACATCCTGATGCGCTTCTTCACCGTGGCCGACGTCAAGGCGGCGCGCAAGAGCGTGCTCTATGCGACGGGCATCGTCGGCGCGGGCTACGCCATGATCATCGTGATCGGCTTCGGCACGATCGCGCTGGTGGCGCCGGACCCGCTCTACCACAGCGGCGCGGGCGCGGTGATCGGCGGGGTCAACATGGTGGCCGTGCACCTTGCGCATGCTGTCGGCGGCAACGTGTTCCTCGGCTTCATTTGCGCCGTGGCGTTCTCGACCATCCTTGCCGTGGTGGCAGGGCTGACGCTGGCCGGGTCCTCGGCGATCTCGCATGACCTGTATGCCACCGTGATCCGCCAGGGCCACGCGTCCGACAAGGACGAAATGCGGGTTTCGCGCCTGACCACGCTGGTGCTGGGCGTGCTCTCGATCCTGCTCGGCATCCTGTTCGAGAAGCAGACCATTGCCTTCATCGTCAGCCTGACCTTCTCGATCGCCGCAAGCTCCAACTTTCCCGTGCTGCTGCTGTCGATCTACTGGCGCGGACTGACTACGCGCGGCGCCGTGCTTGGCGGGATGACGGGGCTCGTGACCGCTGTCGTGCTGACGATCCTGAGCCCCACCGTCTGGGTGCAGGTACTGGGACATGCGTCGGCGGTGTATCCGTACGAGTACCCGGCGTTATTCTCCATGCTGGCGGCGTTCGTGGGCATCTATGTGTTCTCCGTGACCGACCGCTCGCCACGCGGCGCATGGGAACGCGCCGCCTACCAGAACCAGCGCGTCGCCTGCGAACTGGGCATCGAAAGCAAGCCTGCCAGCTAGCCGCAGCTCCGGATCGTTCCGGGCCATGCAACGGGCGTGCGCAGGTGCCTGCGCGCGCCCGTCTTCTCACTAATCGGGCGATTGGTAGAATCCGGACATCATCCGCATCGTCATCGCGAGAGAGAGAGAACGTCATGGAGACAGGCAACGCACCGGCTGCGGAAGACGCCGCCGTCAAGGGCACCCGGCGCCTGCTGCCCGAGGAGCGCGAGCAGCAGATCGTCGAAAAGGCCATCGAGCACTTCACCCGCAATGGCTTCGGCGGCAGCACCCGCGAACTGGCCCGGCAGATCGGCGTCACGCAGCCCTTGCTCTATCGCTATTTCGAGAGCAAGGACGCGCTCATCGAGCGCGTCTACAACGAGGTCTTCCAGTGGCGCGCGGACTGGGAGCGCCAGATTTCGGACCGCTCCATGCCCCTGACGGAACGGCTCTACGCGTTTTACCTCGACTATTCATCGGTGATCCTCCGTGAAGAATGGATCCGCCTGTTCATCTTTGCCGGGCTGACCCACGAAGGCATCAACAAGAAGTACCTGAGCAAACTGCGCAGCAAGGTGTTCCTGCCCGTGCTGGCCGAGGTCAGGGAAGAATTCGGTATTCCCGCACCCCGCGATGCGGCGCAGACCGAGGCCGAGATCGAGATGATCTGGAGCCTGCACGCAGCCATCTTCTATATCGGCGTGCGCAAATGGATCTACGGGCTCAAGGTGCCGGCCGACATGGAAGCCGTGATCCGCCGGCAGGTCGACATGTTCCTGCACGGCGCACCAGCGGCCCTGCGCGCCATGCGGGCGGGCGCGCCGTAAGGTAACAACGCAAGGACCGCTTCCATCAGGCCGGTGGGCTATGAATCCTTGCCTTCCTGCCCCAGGAGATACCTTTCGATGCGCGAGTCGGGAAGAAACCAGAATGCCGCCATCGCAATCAGAATCAATGTTGCTGCGATACTGCTGTAGAAACTTACCAGGATTGCCAGCGCGTACACGACAAGAGATACCCTCCCCTTCAGATCCTTGCCAATCGCACCTGCGAGCGAGGAACCCTTTCCCTGCGATGCCATGATGACACGCTGCAATATCCAATAGGATGTGGCACACATGAACAGTACAGAGGCATACAGCGCAGTTGGAACCTTCGAGAACTCTGACTTTCCGATCCAGGTGGTGGTGATGGGAATCATCGTCAGCCAGAACAGCAGGTTGAGATTTGCCCACATGATCTTTCCATTGATGCTTCGCACCATCTGGAACATGTGATGGTGATTGTTCCAGTAAATCCCGACGTAAACAAAGCTGAGCACATATCCGAAGAAGTGACGTGCCTCCGCTCGTACGCCACCCCAGTTGAATTCAGCGGGAAGCTGAATCTGATAGAGCATCAGCGTCAGGCTCACAGAAATGACCCCGTCACTGAACGATTCCAGTCGACTTCTGTTGATGGTCATGGCCCCCTCAGATGAATTGCTTGCGGAAGGAGAGACTGGCCAGATATAGAGTCACCATCATGAAAGGCAATACGCTCCAGAATCCGATGCGCATGTAAAGCACGGCGCCAAGAAACGCGCCTGCAACAAAGCCGGCGACGATGCTGCCGCTTTTCAGCACGGCCATCCCGTGCTCCCGGCTGAGCGTGCGTACGAAATTGGACAGGTCGATGCCGAGCTGCGTGGTATTCCCTGTCATCATGGTGCTGGGGCTGATGTGCTTGATCAGCGTCTTGCTCGCTGTATTGCGGATTGCCAGGGCCATCAGGCCCAGGCCGCCGGTCAGCGCCAGTTCGCCCGCACCGGGATCGAGAAGCGGATCGAAATACAGGCCCGCCAGCATGAAGCCCGACAGGAACACAGCCTCCGCCACGAACAGCCAGCCCAGTGTCTTGTGGGACTGGCTGCAGCGGTCAATCCACATCTTGGCAAGCATGACCGTGACGATAAATAGCGGAATGGCCCCGAGTTTCACCCACAGGCCCGCGCCTCCTTTCACGAACGCGGCGCCCGCCAGCACCAGGTTGCCAGTCACATGGGCGGTAAAGAAGCCGAGCAATGCGATGAAGCCGATGGTGTCGATGGCGCCACCCACGATGGTGAGCAGTACGGCCGTGCGGCATTGCGCCCACAAGCTCGTAGCCGGGTTATCGTGAAGCTGCGAATCGCTGATGGCTGCCATGTCGTTTGCATCCTCCGAACAGCATTAGGTGTCTGCGGCAATGACGCTCACGCCGGTTTGATCATGTCACGCGCATACGCGAGGCCCGTGCCATACCCGCCACCGTGCTCCACCACGATCGAGCGTGCCTTCTCATAGGTGTCATGGCGGGTCCAGTCCCTCTGGAATTCGAGCAGGAGCTGAATCCAGGAGGTCATGACCGCGCCAGCGGCGGCCATCCGCCGCAACGCGAGGTCATGGCTCGCCGGTGTCAGTCCGCCACAAGCATCGGCAACGACGTGCACCTGATAGCCCTCGGACAGCGCCGAGAGGACCGGGAAGCTTACACAAGCCTCCGTCAACATGCCAGCGATGATCAGCGTACGCTTTCCGGTCGCCGTAATCGCGTTGCGCACCGCATCGTCTTCCCAAAGGTTCATGTTGCGGCGTTCGATTGGCGTGACGTCTGTCAGCACTTCACGGAACGCCGGCATCAATGGGCCGCTGTACACCTTGGAGGCCGAAGTGGAGACCACGACCGGCAGCCCAAAGGTAACCGCTGTCTTGGCGACCGCAAGACCGTTACTGCGCAGAATCTGCGGGTCCTGGGAACCCGCAGCGAACGCAAGGCCTGCCTGTTCATCGACGAGGATCAGTGCGCAATCGGCAGGTTCGAGCAACGGTAGTTTGGACATGGAAGTTCTCCTGTTCGTTTTGGGGACTGGGACTGCGAGCTGGTCGCAAGCCGGGGGCGCCGCCCGGGCATTCAATTTCGCTGAATATTCTCTGCGACGTCTATTTGGCAATGGCTGCCATAACCGGAACGATAGCGGAGGCCGCTTTGCCTGAGGCGATCGATCCACGGACGCATCCATCAAATTATTTGAACGAATGGATCCGGTTCGCTCCGTCAGACGCCTGGTCCGAGCGCGCAACCTCCGCCGGAGCGGTCCTGCCTCATGAGCTGGTTTTGGTCGAGTATTCGCGCAAGGCGTCAGATATATCAATCAACCTTTGGTATGGTCGATCGAATCGGCGGTATCTGGATACCCGGCGACGGCGCAGCGCAAGGCGGCAGCGCAATCCATGCGACTTGTGGAGCGCCCTGCTCAGCCATGCTGGCCCTGATAGACCTGCAGGTGACAGTAAGCGATGCGGCTCAGCGGCAAGTCTCGGCCAACAGTTGCGGCGCGCGCCAGAAGATCGCCGACGATGGCATCGGCCTCGATCTGGCCCGCGTTTCGTGCGATGTCGCGCATCATCGAAGCTGCCCAGGTCGAGGCATCGTCAAGCAAGCGGTCGCGCATCTCCGCTGCCACGCGCGGTGGCAGGGGATAGCCGCAGAGCGCCGCCACGGCGTTGCACTCGTCGATGGCCTGCTCCATCAGCCTGCGGCCGTCTCGCGTCTTCATGATGTCGCCGACCGTGCCACGCATCAGGCAGGTCATCAGTGCCCCGGCGGCGATCATGACCCACTTGTTCCATAGCTCCTGCCCGATGTCGGGGGAGAGGCCCCGAATGCCAGGCGTGCGCGAAATCAGCCTGTGGAATTCCGCAGCCAGCGTCTGCCCCTGTTGCGTGCGGGCACCGACAAGAAGCTTGTCCGCGCGTCCCGCATGCGAGATCGCCCCGTCCGCGGCCAGGGTCGTCGCGATGTACGACACCCCGCCAAGAACGCGGTCCCGGCCGAAGCGGCGATCCAGTTGGTCGTAGACGGACAGGCCATTGAGCAACGGCAGGACCGCGGCGCCGCCTTCCACGACGCTGTGAGCGATGGCGTCCATCGCCGCGTCGATGTCATAGCTTTTGCAGGCCAGCAATACCAGGTCGTAGCCGGCGCCGGGATCATCGGCCACGACCGTCTTCACAGAACCGCGAAAGTCCCCCAGGTCGCTACGCACGCGCAGGCCATGATGCGCGAGAGCGTCCGCGCGAGCGGGACGGACCAGGAACGTCACGTCGGCGCCAGCCTCGATCAGCCTCGCCCCGTAGTAGCCACCCATGCCGCCCGCGCCGAGTACCAGTATCTTCATGGACGGCGGCCTCACGACAGCATTTCCAGCGCGAGGGCGATGCCCTGCCCGCCGCCGATGCACAACGTGACGATGCCCCGCCGGATGCCGTCCGCCTGCATGCTGTACAGCAGCCGCGTGGTCAGCACCGCGCCGGTCGCGCCAATGGGATGGCCGTGCGCGATTGCGCCGCCGTCGACGTTGATGATGTCGTGCGGCAGGCCAAGTTCGGCGGCAACGGCCAGCGGCACCGCCGCGAAGGCTTCGTTGATCTCGAATCGCTCGACATCGCCCAGCGACCAGCCGGCTCGCTGCAGTGCCTGGCGCACTGCCGGCACTGGTCCCAGCCCGAACAGGCCCGGCTCCACGGCCCCGACGCCGTAGGCCGCGAGCCGGGCCATGGGCGCGAGCCCGTGGCGTTCGGCGAAGGCACGGTCCGCCACCAGCACGGCAGCGGCGCCGCTGTTGATGCCGGGCGCATTCCCAGCCGTGATGGTGCCGTCGGGCCGGAACGCGGGCTTCAGGCGTGCCAGTCCTTCCAGCGTCGTTTCCGGCCGACTGGCCTCGTCGATATTGAATGCGACAGTGCCCTGCTTGCCCTTCAGTGCGATGTCAGCGATCTGCGCCGCGAAACGGCCCTGCTGCCGGGCACGGGCAAAGTATGACTGCGAGCGCTCTGCCCAACGATCTTGCGCGTCCCGGCTCAGTTCGTAGCGCGTCGCGAGATCTTCGGTGTGCCAGCCTGAATGCTGGCCAGAGAATGCGTCCTGCAAGCCGTCGTGCAGCATGCTGTCCTGCATGGTGGCATCGCCCATGCGATTGCCCCAGCGGCCGCTGGCCAGCAGATACGGTGCGCGGTCCATGTTCTCCATGCCGCCCGCGACTGCCACATCGACATAGCCAAGCCGCACCTCGTCCGCCGTCGTGGCGATCGCCTGCGCGCCCGACCCGCATACGCGATTCACGGTCATCGCCGGCAACGACACCGGCAAGCCCGCGCCGATAGCGGCCTGCCGCGCCGGATTCATCCGATTGCCTGCCTGCACCACATTGCCGAACACCACACTGCCGATCGCTGCCTCTTCAATGCCCGCGCGCCGCACCGTTTCGCGGATTACCGCCGCGCCCAGTTCGGTGGCCGGCGTACCCTTCAGCGACCCGTTGAAGGCCCCGATCGCGGTCCGTACCGGATGACACAGCACTACGTCCTTTGCACTCATCGTCCTGCTCCTGTTGCAGTGACTTGCGTCACATTCGACTCAGCTTCCGTCCTCCTGCGGCGGCGACGCGGAACGCCGCCGGCCCTTGGTCAACTGCCCTCCACGTGTGCCGGCCGACGCATCCGTCATCGCCCTCCTGCATCAGACCCGTTCAAGGATGGTCGCGATACCTTGTCCTCCGCCAATACACTGCGTAGCCAGCGCATAGCGCTGCCTCTCGCGTTGCAGCAGGGATGCGGCCTTGGCAGTAATGCGCGCGCCCGTCGCGCCCAACGGATGCCCGATGGCGATCCCGCCGCCATCCAGGTTGGTGCGGGACGGGACAAGGTCGAGGTCACGCATGCACGCAATTGCCTGGGAGGCGAACGCCTCGTTGATCTCCACCACCCCCAGCTTGCTGGCATCGAGCGACGCGCGTGCCAATGCCTTCTTCGTGGCCGGAATGGGGCCGACGCCCATGATTTCCGGATCGACTCCGGCAACCGCGAAAGACAGAATCCGGGCCGTTGCAGGCAGGTTGTGGCGCTCCGCGAACTTGTCGCTAGTGACAAGCACCGCGACCGCCCCGTCGGTCAAGGGCGAAGACGTGCCCGCGGTGACAACGCCTTCCGCGCGGAAGGCAGGCTTCAGGTTCGCCAGCGCTTCGAGGGATGTCCCGGGCCGAATGCAGCCATCCTCCGTGACGACGGACCCCTCAGACGTCTGGATCTGGACAATCTCGTCGCGCAAGCGGCCTTCTGCGCGAGCAGCTGCTGCCTTCATGTGTGAATGGACAGCAAAGGCTTCCTGTTCACGGCGGGTCACGTTCCAGCGCGCCGCTACGTTCTCCGCCGTTTCCCCCATCGAGACATAGGCCTGCGAGGCCGCTTTGAGCCGCGGATTGGGAGACGGGGTGAACCCGCCCTGGGGCACCATCGTCATGGACTCCACTCCCACGCAGAGGAACGCATCGCCCATGCCGGCTTCGATATTGGCCGCCGCCATGTGGATCGCCTGCATGGACGATCCGCAAAAGCGATTGACGGTGGTCCCGGCAACGGTATGAGGCAAACCGGCGAGCAGACCAACAATGCGCGCGAGATTGGTACCCTGAGGGCCTTCTGGATACGAGCACCCCAGAATGACGTCCTCGATGAGAGCCGGATCGAGGTCAGTTCGCGCCAGCAGACCACGTACCACTTGCGCGGCAAGTTCGTCCGGCCGGGTCGTGGCCAATGCGCCCTTCTTTGCAAAGTGGAACGGCGAACGAGCATATCCAGCGATGACGGCTTTCATTGAAGTCTCTCTCCGTGGCGAGATAGTATGATGGTCATCATAACAAAGAAACTAGCCGTGTGTGGAAGGCCTCCACAGACGTCACCGGCCGTCTTCCTGATATATTGATCGGCCTGGAGAAGGCAACGGCACATCAATGAGATACGGTTCCGAACAACGGGAGAAGACGCACAACAGCCTGGTCGAGGCGGCTTCCGCTTTGGTGCGGCGCGACGGCCCGGACAAGATCTCCGTGTCCGAGCTGATGAAAAGCGTGGGGCTGACCCATGGCGGCTTCTACTATCACTTCTCGTCTCGCGAAGACATGATCGCGCGCGCCATCGAGCGCGCGTTTGCCAGCACGCAGGAGAGGCTGGAGCGGATTTGTCACGACCATCCCCCGGCCGACGCACTCCGGGAGTATGTCGAGCGCTATCTGTCGCCTGAACATCGGGATCATCGCAGCACGGGCTGCCCGATTGCGACGCTGACAACCCATGCCGCCTTGCTCGGCGATGATTCGCGCTACGCCTTCGAGCACGGTACCGCCAGGCTGACTTCCCTGCTGGCCCGGATGCTCGAGCGGGTCGGACATGCCGATGCGGGCGTGCTCGCAATCTCTGTGATGTCTGAAATGTCCGGCGGGCTCGCGATCTCGCGTGTGATCGTCGATCGCGACCGATCTGACGAGGTGCTGCGGATTTGCAGAATGAACGTGCTGGCACGGACGCTTCCGGTCTAGCACATCGGGAAGCAGGATCGATGCGGCGGCGCCGGCCGACGCCGCAATGTCCCTGTCGAGTCCATTGCCTTACCGATTCGCCTGCGCGGCGGCGCTGATGATCGCTTCGGCCACTTGCGCCGGCCTTGACAGTTGCGGCACATGCGAAGACGGTACGCTCACCACATGGGCGGAGATGCTGCGGGCCATCGCGCGCTGCAGGCCGGGGTCGATCATGTGGTCGTTCTGCGTCAGCACATACCACGTCGGCCGGGTGCGCCAGGCGGCCTCCTTCGGTCTCTCCTCGAAGCTGCTGGCACGGATGGGCGCTTGCGTCACGGTCATCAGGCTGGTCTGCGCAGCCGGCAAGTCCTGGGCGAAGTGCTTGGCCATCCCTTCCGCACTCAGCTTCAGGAAGCCACCGCTGTCCGACACCAGGAACCTCGACCCCGGCGGTGTCGGGTAACCCTTTGTCAGGTCGACGACAGACTGTCCTTCGGACGGAGCGAACGCGGCCACGTAGACCAGTGACCTGACGCGCTCGTGCATGCCCGCTTCCGAGATGACCACGCCGCCCCACGAGTGTCCGACGAGTACAACCGGTCCCTCTTGCGCATCGAGCACGCGGCGCGTCGCCGCCACATCGTCAGCCAGCGAGGTAAGCGGATTCTGTACGGCTACGACGTTGAGCCCGCTGGACTGCAACAGCGGAATGACTTTGCCCCAACCCGAACCGTCGGCAAAGGCGCCGTGTACCAGCACGACGGTCGTTTTCGCCGTGCCGGGCGGCAGCGCCGGAGCCGAGTGGGAGCCGAAGGCAGCCAAGGCGAGAATGGCCCCGATGGCGATTCCCAGCGAACGTCTGGTCAGTGATTTCATCGGGCGCCCTTCTGCTCTGGCACAACGTTGATTTCCACGTTGATGTTGCCATGTGTGGCTTTCGAGTATGGGCAGGTCTGGTGAGCGGCGTCGACCAGCACTCTCGCCGTGCCCGCATCGATGCCGGGCATGCTGACATTCAGGCGCGCCTGCAGGAGGAACGCATCGCCCGCCGTGCCCAGATCCACTTCTGCGTCGACCGCCAGGTCAGGCGGCAGCGTCACGCCTTTCGCGCGGGCAGCGTGGCCGATCGCGCCGATGAAACATGCCGACCAGCCGGCAGCAAACAGTTGCTCCGGATTCGTGCCACTGCCCACCCCACCAGGAGGCGACAGCTTGACGTCGAGGCGTCCGTCCGTGCTGCGGGCAGCGCCTTCGCGTCCGCCCGTGGTGTGGGTCTTGCCGGTGTACAGCACTTTGTCGATCCGGGTCATGATGATCCCCTTGATTAGGTCATGCGCTAAGGATGCCGCGGCCTGCCGCGAGCGATAGCCGCGTCAAGGCGTAGGCCGCCGCGCGCCTTCAGTCCCATGGGAATGGGCCGTTGCGCAGCGGCATGTGCTAATGATTGGCGCTTTCCGTCGTATCGCAAATGACAGACATCGCGCGATTCAGGACACAAACGGCTAGTGCCTGCGTGACGATCGAATTCGGGGCCGATCGACTTGAGAGGGCATGGTATATTCGCATACGAACAAACTCCCACGTCCCAGCGGATCCTGTATGGAACATCGCCTTGTCTATCTGTTGAATGTGGGCCAGCGGCGCCTGCAGCGGTGGTCACAAGCGCGCGTGGCGGGAGGCGGCGTGACTGCAGCCCAGTCAGGGCTCCTGTTCTTCCTGGGAGGCAACGACGGCGCGCTGATGAGCGAGGCCGCCGCCGCATTGGATCTGGGGGCGCCGGGGATGAGCGGGCTTGCCGACCGGACCGAAAAGGCAGGACTGATCGAACGCCGGCCGGATGCGTCGGATCGCCGCGTGTCGCGCCTTTGGTTGACCGAAGCCGGCCGCGCCGCGCGCCAGCGCTCGAAAGTCAGCATGAAGGCATTGAACGCCAAGCTGACCAAAGGCTTCACCGAGGCCGAGATCGACATCGTCGCACGATGGCTGACGAGCCTGCAGACCAAATTCCCGGCCACCGGCGACGGCGAAGCATAGCCCGGTACAGCGGGGCACTGCCTAGTGCCCGGCGACTCGCGTGAAGTCCGGCTTGCGCTTCTCGGCAAAGGCCGAGAACGCTTCCCTTGCTTCCGCACTGGCGAGCCGCTCCTCGAAACGTGCGCTTTCGCTCGCCATTTGCGCGACCAGTTTCTCAGCGTCGCGCATCAGTCTCTTCATGGCATTCAGCGAGCCAGACGGCTTCCCGGCAATCCTGAGAGCCATCCGCCCCGCTTCTGCCCGCAACTGGTCAGTGGCACAAACTTTGTTGGCGATGCCCCATGCGACGGCATTCGTTGCATCGAGCGGCTCGCCCAGCGCAAACATCTCGAAAGCCCGGGCGTGTCCAATGCGCAAGGGCAGCAGGTAGCTCGAAGCCGCTTCGGGAACGAGGGCGAGGTTGACGAAGGGCGTGATGAGCTGCGCATCCTCTGCGAGCACGACGTAGTCGCAATGGAGCAACATGGTGGTGCCAACCCCGACCGCCTTGCCATTGACTGCGGCAACAAGCGGCTTCGACGCATTGGCAAGCGCGTGCAGGAAGCGATGCACGTGCCGTTCGCCGGGCCCCTTTCCCGCCGCGATCGCCGCAAACTCCGCCACATCATTGCCGGCCGTGAAGCTGTCTCCATCGCCCTGCAACAGCACCACGCGAATGTCTCGGTTCTGCTGCGCCGCGTCGATCGTGTCGGCCAGGACGCCGTACATCTCGTTCGTCAGTGCATTCTTCTTCTCAGGCCGGGCAAGCGTAATGGTCAGAACGCCGTTGCTCAGGTCAGTATGGATTTCCGGGGTCATGCTCGATCTCCAGGTGGGATGGTGGTGGATACCGCCGGCATCCGTTAAGTTCGCATACGAAGTATATCTATTTCGCACGCGAAGTAAACCGGTCAGGGATCTGCCCTGCCAGCCACCAACGATCATCCGCCTCCCGGTCCGCCTCATAGGTATGGCGAGATCTTCTCCAGTGCACGTGTCACAAACGCGTCCTTCTCGCCGACCGGTGCGACGTAGTGAATCGCACCGCACGCAGCATCCACGCCTTTCAGCCGTGCGATGAACCAGGCCGCCAGATACGGCGACGACAGGCAACCGCCCGCCGTCGCCACGTTCCCATGGGCTACAAATGGCTGATCCAGCACGGCGACTCCAGCCTCCTGCACCCAAGGCTTCGTGGTCAGATCCGTGCAGGCGGGCAGGTCGCCCAGCAAGCCCAGCCGGGCGAGAATCAATGTCCCCGAACATTGCGCACCGAGCAACTGGCGTGCCGGGTCCAGCTTCAGCCGCGCCATCAGCGCCGCATCGGCGACAACATCTCGCGTCTGAACCCCGCTGCCGACCAGCACCGCGTCCGCCTCGCAAGCCTCCTCGAGCGAGGCCTGCGACGCCAGCATCAGGCCGTTCATCGAACGTACGGTGCCAGTCGGACTGGCGATAGACACGCGCCAGCCCTGCTCCCTGACGCGGTTGAGGATGCTGAAGGCGATGAGTGAGTCGAGTTCGTTGAACCCGTCGAAGGTCAGGATGGCGATATGCAAGGCGAGCCTCAACTGTGTGTGCTTGTACGAGCCTATTCTGGAGCGGATAATCAATACGCTCAAATAATTGTCATGGATACAATCCAGCATGCGCCAGGCTCGCTACAAGCAACTGGTCGACCGCCTCGCGGACGACATCCGCGCCGGGCGGCTGCGCCCCGGCACGCGGCTGCCAACGCACCGCGAGCTTGCTGCGCGCGAAGGGCTCGCGCTGGTCACAGCCACACGCGTTTACGGCGAACTCCAGAAGATGGGGCTGGTAAGCGGGGAAACCGGACGCGGCACGTTCGTGAAAGAGGCGCTGCCCCGTGGCCAGGGCATCGACCTGCTGGCCTGGAGCGCCGACACGGTCGACCTGAGCTTCAACTATCCCGCCCTGCCGGACCAGGCGGAACTCCTTCGGACGGCGCTGCGCCAGCTCGCGTCAGCGGGCGACCTCGAGGCGCTGCTTCGCTACCAGCCTCATGGCGGGCGCGAGCACGAGCGTGAAGTGGTGGCGCGGCATCTGGCGACGCGCGGCGTGCCGGCATCGGCCGATACCGTCCTGTTGACGAGCGGCGCCCAGCATGGATTGACCATGGCAGCCATGGCCGCGCTCGAACCGGGCGACGTGGTAGCCGTGGATGCCCTGACCTACCCGGGATTCAAGCTCGCCGCCGAGGCCAATCGCCTGGAACTCGCACCGCTTCCAGCTGGCGCCCACGGCCCCGATCTCGATGCATTGCTGCACTTGTGCAGCCAGCGACGGGTGCGCGCCGTGTACGCCATGCCGACGCTGCACAATCCGCTCGGCTGGGTGATGAGCGCAAGCCGGCGGCGGCAGTTCGTCAGCATTGCGCGTCAGCATGGCCTGCTGATCATCGAGGACGCCGCCTATGCTTTCCTGGCCGATGACGCGCCACCGCCGCTGGCGTCGCTCGCGCCGGAGACAACGATCTATGTATCCAGCCTGTCGAAGAGCGTGGCCACCGGGCTGCGCGTCGGTTTTGTTTGCGGCCCGCGCGAACTCGTGCCCAAGCTCGAGAGAACCATCCGTGCGACCACCTGGAACACACCGGCGGTCATGACAGCCATGGCCTGCGGCTGGATCGAGGACGGCACGGTGGCAAGGCTGGAAGCCGCCAAGCGGCAGGATGCCGCGGCGCGCCAGCGCCTTGCCGCTGAAGTGCTTGGCGGACACAAGCGAATCAGCCATCCGGCTTCGTACTTCGTCTGGCTTCCCCTCGCAGAGGAGGTCCGCGCGGATGCGATCGCCATGGCGCTGATGCGGGAGCGGATCGCGGTCTCCACGGCGCATCCGTTCTCGACGTCCGGCACGGTACCGCATGCGATACGCCTGGCTCTGGGCTCCGTCAGCATGGACGCGCTCAGGCAGTCACTTCGGACGGTGGCCCGTGTGCTTGCCGATCATACATATTGACCGCGCGCCTGCAGGCCTACCCTGCTCCAAGGATCCGTGCGAGGCCGCGGAACCACCCGCCGCACTACGTTCGTTCCCTTTCGGCGATGTCAGGGCGCGGCGCCATCGCGCCGGACCTCATTGGGCGTCCGTCCAGTCCAGCGTTTGAATGCATGCCGGAATCCCACGGCATCGCTGAATCCAAGCGCCAGGCCAATGTCCTCCGTGCTGAGCGATGTCGTGGTCAGGTAATCCATGGCGAGCGCCTTTCTGATGCTCGTCAGCAGCTCGCTGTAAGACGTCTGCTCGGCCTCGAGCTTGCGTCGAAGCGTGCGGGAGGTCATGCCCAGGCTCTCCGCGATCTGCTCGATCTCCGGGAATCTTCCCGGGGTGCGGGTCAATTCCTGGAATACCCTGCGCGTGATTCCTGCCTGCCAGCGCAACGCCTCCAGCAAGCGCGCACAGTGCGCCGACATTTGCGCAGCAGTCATGGGATTGGCAAACTGGGGCGCCCGTGTCAGCCATGCCGCCGGGTAGCTCAGCGTGTTCTTTGGCTGGCCGAAGGCAAGCGGGCACTCCAGTACCTCGGCGAGCGCGGCCGCGTGGGGCGGCTCCGCCTGCGTGAACATCGCACGGGCCGGCGCGCACCAGTTACCCATCACGTCCTTGATGAGGGTCGCGTGCACCGCAAACTGCATGTCGATCAGGAAGTGGTACAAGGGTTCGTCCACGTCCGATTGCGGGAACTCGTCGAGGTCGGGAAATACCCACGAGGCCATGCCGTCCCCTTCCGCCCAGCGAATATCGAGCATCCCGTTCGCAAGCTGGTGATACCTGACCGCCACGTCAAACGCGCGTGCCATGTCCTCCGAGCACAACAGCGCATAGCCGTACATGCCATAGCTCGACACGTGGAGCCGGCTTCCGACCCGGATGCCCAGATCCGGCGCTCCCCCCAACCGCAGCGCATTGCGTGCGGCAGTCAGGAACTGATGTGGCGATGTCAGCGTAAATGGCGCAGCCAGGGCGGCGCGATCGAGATTCGTCCCCGCCAGGACTGCCTCCGCGTTCAGCCCCGCTTCGGCGGTCACTGCAACCAGCGCGGCCAGCTTGGCAGGAGAAAAGCGCCGTTCACGCGAGTCGATGGCGGCATAAGCGTCCGCCAACCGGTTGCGTTGACGCCTGGCCTCTCCCGTGTCCCCGCGATCGCCCTCGCCCTCGCCCTTCTGCATGCTGCTGCCCCATGTCCGAAACGATCCCGATTTTGCACTCTGACACTTCCTGATCGACCTAGGGTTCACCCTAGTATCTGGCAGGAGGCGACTCTTATCTGGCGGCTGCGGCCTGCGGATATGGGCGGTCCCTCCCGATCCGGGACGTCTCGTGCCTCGCCGGTCTCACGGGATCGCCTGTCCGTTTTGATCACCATTTCGGCCACGCCGATCATTGGCAAGCAACTGCCCTTGATTCATAGTCGTGCGCACTCGCTCCCCAGCGCCAGCCGCCCGAGAATCACCGCAGACAGCAGTCCCAGGCACCGTCAGGAGACACCTGCGCAACGGGCCACCCCGGATTGCGTGACGCGGCATGCATGGCATTGCCGCGATCGCTCGGGATCTTCTCCCCTTTGTCATCGGAAGCTCCAAATGCGCAACAGACACTGGACCCAGTCCTACGGTTCGATCCCCACCGACATCAACGCCGATCGCTATCCCTCCGTTAACGCGTTGCTGGAAACGGCCATGCGCGAGTTCGCGAACCGGCCAGCCTTCCATGCATTTGGACAAGTGCTGACCTATGCGGAGGTCGATCGCCAGGCCTGCGCGCTGGCGGCTTACCTGCAGAAGACGGCAGGGGTAAGGAAAGGCGACCGCGTCGCCGTGATGCTGCCCAACCTGCCGGCATTCCCGATCGCATTCATCGCCGTCACGAAGGCCGGCGGCGTCCAGGTCAATGTCAACCCGCAATACACTGCCCGCGAACTGGAACATCAGCTCAATGACGCCGGGGTGGAAACGATCCTCGTGTACGACGGCGCCACCCCCACGCTTGCAGAGGTAATCAGCAGGACGCGCATCAGGACGGTGATCACGGTCGGCCCTGGCGATGGCACCGGCGCGGCAATCCCGGGCCCTGCAGTCGATCCGTCATTGCAGGGTGCAACGACGCTGGCAGAAGCCATGGCGCGTGGCGCGGCACTCGGGTTCGAGCCGGTGAGCGTGAGCGGCAATGACCTGCTCGTCCTGCAATACACCGGCGGCACCACCGGTCTCTCCAAGGGGGCCGAGCTGACCCACCGCAACCTCATCGCGAACATCGAGCAATTCAAGGCCTTCATGCCCGACATGCTGCTGCCGGGCGAGGAGGTGATCGTGACCGCGATCCCGCTCTATCACATTTTCGCGCTGATGGTGAACTTCCTCACCGGCTTCTCCGTCGGCGCCGAAAACTGGCTGGTGGCAAATCCCCGGGACCTGGGCGCCCTGATCGATGTGCTGGGCGCGGCGCGGCCAACGATTTTCGTTGGCGTCAACACGCTGTATGCCGGGCTGGCTTCCCACCCACGCCTGCCGGAAGTGGACTGGTCGCGGCTGAAGCTGTCCGCAGGCGGCGGCGCGGCGGTGATCGAAGTCGTCTCGGAGCAATGGCGCGCGGTGACAGGCAGCTTTATCCGCGAGGGCTATGGCTTGTCGGAAACCTCTCCGGTCCTGTCGTTCAACCCGCAGAGCACGACCACCTTCACCGGTACCACCGGACTTCCGGTGCCATCGACCGATGTCAAGCTGCTCGACGATCAGGACCGCGAGGCAGGCATTGGCGAGGCCGGCGAGATCTGCGTCAAGGGCCCGCAAGTCATGCGCGGATACTGGAACCAGCCAGAGGCCAATGCAAGGGCGTTCACCGCGGACGGCTACTTTCGCACCGGCGACGTGGGCGTCTTCGACGCAGGTGGTTCGCTGAAGATCGTCGACCGCAAGAAGGACATGATCATTGTCTCCGGCTTCAACGTCTACCCGAATGAAGTGGAAGCGGTTGCCAGCAGCTTTCCCGGCGTGGCCGAGTGCGCCTGCGTCGGCGTGCCGGACGAGCGCACAGGCGAAGCGGTCAAGCTGTATGTCGCCAAAACGCCCGGCGTCGAGGTGAGCGAGGACGCCCTGCTTGCCCACTGCCGAGCCGGCATGGCCGCCTACAAGGTGCCCCGGATCATCCGCTTCGTCGACGCGCTGCCGAAGTCCAACGTCGGCAAGGTCCTGCGGCGCGAGCTTCGCACCAGCGACGCGTCCGACGTCATCCAGTGATCCGCTCAGGTCGGCCCGGGGCGCAGATGATGGATGAGCGCGAGGCTGTGCCTGCCATGAAGCCAGAGTTCATCGGAAACAGCCAGGGCAATCAGCCAGGACGCCGTGACAATGACAAGGTCGCAGCGTCCGCTTTTCCACCAGTTGAGGGAATGGCGGCCCGCGATCCAGGGCACGCCCAGCGGGTTTGGCCAGTCGGCCAGCAGGTGCATGATGCCGCCGCAGGCAAAGCCAAATGCCGGCGCCGCCAGGACATGCGTGCCGAGTGCATGCCAGGCCCACACCAGGAAGCCGATCCACGCGATGCCCCAGTGCGTCCAGGTCCGATGGGTGATCCACAGGCGTCGCGACCTTGACCACCATGCGACTTCCAGCCAGTCCGGAGCGGTACTGCCCAGCAGCGCCGCCACGAAGCCTGCCGCGCTGGCCCAGCCCCACCCGCCGCCACCGCACTTCGCGATAACGGAGGCCGCGATGACGGCTGTCGCCCAGCCGGTGGCGTGGTGTGCTTTCCGTGAGGCCATGGTGGGACTGCGCTGGTTTGCCGGTGGTCAGTGAGGGGGCGCAATCTTGGCAGATACGCCGCCGAAACGCCAGCGCCGGCATTGCCCTCGCACCACCATCCAGCGACGCAATGGCATCCATTCCGGTAAATGGCCGAACTGCGCGCCGGGACGAACCACAGGCTGGCTCGTGGCCGGCAACGCGGCGGCTGTCGCCATCGGCGCGGGCTTGTTTCAATACTTACGGATTGTCACGAGTTCCGCGTCATCTTGGCTCGGGACAGTGCCGTTTTAGGGGATAAGCGCGGCGCCTTGCTGCGCTGTCAAACATCCCTCAGGAGTTCACGTCATGAAGAAGCTGTTTGCAGCCCTCGCCTCTGCAGCCCTCGTCGGTACTGTCTTCGCGCAGGCTGGTGCGCCAGCTTCCGCGCCCCAGCCACAGGCAGCGGCGACCAAAGACCAGGCAAGGGTCGGCAAGGACAAGGCCGACGTCAAGGCCGACGTCAAGGCTGATGCCAGCAAGCCTGCCGCCAAGGGTACCCACCACAAAAAGTCGGCCAAGATGGGGGCCGCCACTCCTGAAGCTGGCAAGACAAAGGCCGGCGTAAAGCATGATGCCGACCATGCGAAGGCCACCACGGATGCCGCGAAGGCGGCCCCGCAGGCTGACACTGCGAAGGCCACGGCCAGCGCCAGTACCGACAAGACGAAGAAGCAGTAAGCCGCTACTGTCGCGCGGACAGGAGGTCCGTTGCCGAAGGCAAAGCCGTGGCAATGACGTTCGCGCGCAGGAGCTTTGCGGAGAGCGCCGGCTGGCGGCAAGCCCAGCCTGGCCTCTCCGTGTTTGTCATCGTTGTGGAGTCGCCATGAAAGTCATTCTCGCCCTGCTGATTGCCATCTCTACGCTGCTCGCCGGCTGTGTCGTGGTGCCGTATGGCGGCGGGTACTACGATGGCTACCATGATTCGCGCGGCTATTGGGGCCACGGGCGCGGTTATCGTTGATGGCCAACAGAGCCCGCGCGGTTAACAAGCGCTTTTCCCTGCCCCTCAGTGAGGCATTACGGTCAGTCCCGAAGCCCCCATGGAAGTCGACCTGCGCAGGCTCCTGAGCACGCCGTCCTGGTCGAACTCGAACAGGACTGTCGACGACCGGATATCGCCACCGGCGAACAGCGGGCCAATGAACGGAATAAAGCTCTCCGCATGAGGCTTTGAGGTGGCATACGAATAAACCAGGATCGTCGACCCGTTGCTTAATGCTGCCCGCGATGTCGGCTTTCCAAGCTGCCCGGTCACGTCCTCGATGGTGGAAAACCCCGGCAGGAAGTTTTCCATCTGCTCAGGCATGACGTCGACGCCCGTCGAGACACAGGCTGCCATCAAGCTGCACACGACAACCATTGCGTGAACCCGGTTCATCTCGTCACCGTCCTGCTTCGGCAAAGCGCCCAGCCCCCATACTTCAAGGATAGGACTTTGCGGCGCGGGCGGCATGGGAGAACGGCTGGTGCGCCGATCCTGGCTTGTCCCGGCGGCATTCCCCGGGATGCGTGGCGCGAGCCGGGACGATACCGCTATCCTGACGGCTGCCGATGTTCTCCTCTCACACGCTGATGTCCACAACGCCATCCCCCACTCTGCTCGGCGCAATCCTGCGCACTGTCGTGCGCGGCTACCAGGTGCCGGACATGGCCGTTCCAACGGGTCCCCACCTGGCCAGCCCGGCGGCGCGGCTCGCGATGACCATCGAGCAGGCGCGCCAGGCCGTGGCCCACGGCAAGGTGCCGGATGTGTCGCTGAAGCGCCGGTTTGTCGATGCGCTGGCAGGCATGGTGGGCGAAGCCATGCATCCGGATTCGGGAGATCCGGCCTTCCAGGCCATGGTCCTTCGGCAGCGGATGGCGCCCGTGCGCGAGTTCGCCACACTATCCGCGCGTGCCGAGGGGGATCGGCGCGTAATACTTTCCGCCGTGAACGCGGTCGCCCATCCGGGCCGGCAGCAACGCATGGCACCGGGCTGGCAGCGCGAAGCGCTGGCGGACCTGCATGCCTCGGCGGCATCGTCATCCTGGTCGGCGCTGCGCGCCATTGCGCAGCGTCTTCTCGATTCACCGGATAGCGGGAATGGCTCGCCCGTTGCAATCGGCCTGGCGCGGCTGCTGGACAACGCGGCCCTGCAACGCCTGCAGCGCATGGAAACCCTGGAGGCGGACGAAGCCGTGCGCCGGCACCGGTCGCTGTGGGATCGCGCAGGTCCCCGCCCCGGGAGCGCGACGGCCTTGGCCCGGGGCGTGTCCGCGCAGCAGCGCGGCGCTGGCGCCGAGGCGTTGGCTGAGCAAGCGCTACAGGCCCTGGTGCAGCGACTGAATGAGGCAGACGGTGACGACGGGCTATACCGCGTCGTGACCTCGCTGCGCGTCCCGGCTTCGATCCCCGCCAGCCACGAGCGCGCCAAGACAGAATGGGACGTGGTCCTGCTGCGCCGCGCACCGGTCGAGGCGATGCCGGCCTGGGATGTCTGCCTGCTTGTGGAGGTCAAAGCGTCCGTGGATGCGGCGACCACGGACTTCCCGCGGCTGCTGCGCGGCATCGGCCTGCTCGCCCACGCAAAGCAGGATGCGGCTTACATGTTCGAGTCCCGGCAAGGGACGGTGTGCCTGCGCGGAGCCGCCCTGAGCGCGCTCCGCACCAGTGAGCCGGACTTGCAGCGCACGGTGCTCTATTGCTGCGATGCCCGCGCCGAAGCGGCGCCGCGCCTGCTCAGCGCAGCCAGCCGCATGCAACTGCTGTCGGCGGACCAGAGCCTGGCATTCGCCAGCCACCTCGCGGCAAACCAGCATGCGGATGTCGCTATGCTTGAGCCGGTCTGGCATCTGTTGCTGGCATCGGATCGCTGGAAAGCTGTGCTCAACCAGTATTCAACGCTGCGCCAGGTTCGCGGACTGATGGTGAATACCGAAGACTTGCTTGCCGCGATCAGGCAGGCCGTTGCGAAAGGCTGATGCCAGCGCCCGGGCATAGACGCCCCGTCGGCGCTGGCTGGCGAACCACTACCTGCGCAATCTCCGCAACATGGCCATCAGCGGATGGCTGCGCTAACCGCTGCGTCGGCGCGACGCTGCCGCCTTGGGGGCGCTACGTCAAGCGTCGCCGGCACAAGGGGCTCTGCGGCGGCGGGCGGTAACTGGCCGGCACGCTTGTCGATCGGAACCCGTGCTGTGAAGGTCGTGAAAAAGAATGTCATGGTGCCCGCGTTTCACGCCTGACTCACACTTTTGATATCCCCCTTCGTGGGGTTGCCTGACCGGCCTCTATCGGCAGTCGGGGGAGTCGGGCCGCAAACCACCACTTTTCCCGGTGAAAACCCGGTCCTGCCGATGCTGATGGTCAGCACTCTGGACCATGCATGGCTCGTCCATAGAGCCGATTTCCGACGCTTTGCCCGGGTACTAGATTGAACGCATCGCTGGCATCGAAGAAGTGTCATCGAATTTCGATCATTCGCACAGTCCGGGGAGAGAGTTCATGAAAAGCGCTCACATGAAGCTGGCGGCCTTGCCGCTTGCATGCCTGGCCATCATTGTTGCCGGTTGTGGCGGAGGGGGCGGCGACTCGGCTCCGGCCGCTACCGCCGCCACCACACCAAGTTCGGGAACCACCGCGCCGGCGACAACGCCGACTGCAAGCAGCAGCGCCTTGCTGACGGGTACCGGCGATCCGGGGCCCGACATCGGCAAGGACGGGGACTTCTACCTGAACACGACGACCGGGATGCTCTTCGGCCCCAAGGCAAACGGCGCGTGGCCGCCGGGGGTTGCCGTGGCCGGCACGCCGGGCACAAAGGGCGATACGGGGGCAACTGGCAACACTGGTACGGCGGGGAATACCATCTTGTCCGGCTCGGTGGACCCGACCAGTAGCGTTGGCAATAACGGCGACTACTACATCAATACTACGACCGGGACGCTGTTCGGACCGAAGGCCGATGGTACATGGCCACCGGGTGTGCCGCTGGGTGGCGGTTCGCCGGGCAGCGGTGGCGGCACCGTCCTGACTGGCGTGGGGGCGCCCGGCAACAATATCGGCGCCGATGGCGACTACTATCTCGATACCAGTACCTGGACGCTCTATGGGCCCAAGGCCAATGGCCAGTGGCCTGCAGGGGTCGCACTGGTCGGCCAGCCTGGCAGCGGCAGTGGCGGCAGCGGCAGCAGTGGCGGTGGCACTACTGTCGGCGGCGCCCACGTCATCTACGGCAGCGGTGCGCCCAGCGACAATATCGGTGTCGACGGGGACTTCTACTTCGATACTTCGACCGGCACCCTGTATGGACCAAAGGCCGGCGGCCACTGGCCGACCACAGGCGCCACTGTACCGACCGTCTACAACGGCAACTTCAACGTGCCGGACACGCTCACCCGAGGGAAGTACGTCATGACCGGGGCTGGCGGGGCGGTTCCGTTGCCGTCGGACTTCGGCGTCGTGATTCCCTATGACTGCACCACTATCACGCTGACCGCACACACACTCGGCAAGGCTACCGGAACCCTCAATATGGCCGTGTACAAGGTCACGGGCTCGGGTTCGTCGGCGACCATGGCGGCGGTGGGTAACCTGAGCTGCAAGATCAGCAACGGACAGCAGAACTGCAGCCAGCAAATGCCGGCCGGGACCGTCAGCCACAACGACAAGCTGCAGGTACAGCTGGACACCAACCAGGCCACCAGCTGGGGCGGGCTCTACGTCAATCTGGCCTGCGTGAAATAGGCCGGAATCCAACAAGGGGAGCGGAAGGGCCAGAGCGGCGGCAGGATGCGTATCCTGCCGCCGCTCTGGCGTTCAGAAGTTCGCTTCGATGGCAGCCCTTGCACCCTCGGGCACCTGGTTCGGAATGACCTGGTGCGCAAGAATCTCGTAGCTTCGGGCCGTCGCGACCTCCTTCGGATCGACCAGCCGCTTGGGACCGCCCAGCCACGCAAAATGATCCACGCCATCGTCGCTTCGGAACCAGGCGAAATCGCCGATGCGGTCGAGGCCGCGCTTGAGGATCTTCAGCAGTGCCAGCGCCTCTTCCGAAACGCCAAGATAGCGTCGCGTGTCATGGACAATCGTGCCCAGGTTGCGCAGCTTGTCCAGATTCGAGCGGACGCCCTCTTCCGCCGCCTGGTTCTGCACCAGTTCGACCACCAGAATTCCCTTGTGAGCAGTGATGCGCGCGTGCATGGAACCTCCAGACTGTGCGGGTGACTTCACACAGGAGGAGAAGCAAGTTTTCGGCCAGTGCAGGGCGTTTGTGCGCGATTAGGGCCTTCGCCGTGAGTGATGATGGGGTTGTCGTGCTTGGCAGGCGCCGCTGCTTCGCCGGCGTAGCCGGCGAGTCTCCTGCGCCAGCGCCCGCGACGCGCTGATGCAGTACCAGTGGCCTGGCAATATCCGGGAACTCGAGAACATGATCGAGCGCGGTGTGCTGCTGGCGCCCGCAGCGGGGCTGATCGACACTTCCCACCTGTTCACAGCCAGCAGGTGCAGGCCGCCGAAGCGCCCGAGGACGCCGATGCCCTGCTGCAAAAGCTGCTGGACCAGCAGGTGTCGCTGCCGCAGATCGAGGGGCGGCTGATGCAGCTCGCCATCGACACGACGCGCGGCAACCTGTCGTCGGCGGCGCGCATGCTGGGGATTACCCCGCCGCAGCTCGCGTATCGGCTAAAAAAAATGACGGTGCGGGCCTATTGATAGTCGAAGGTGAAGGTCGCGGCGCTGACCACCTTTCCCGCGGTGACCGGCAAGCCGTTGTTCAGGCCGATGTACCGGACCGCATAGCTGTACGAGGCCGGAACGTTTGCCTGAATGCTACCCAGGTCATTGCGCGTCTGCAGCGGCACCGGCTGGTAGCTGCCGCCGGTCACGACCTGGAAGCCAACGCCAGTGGCAGCCCCCGGTGCACCAGCGTTCGACGGGCCAAGCACACCCGAGCTGGCGGCTAGCACAGGCGTGCCGGGAGCACCGTCGAATGTGACACCGACATTGGCCGGCGTGTCGCACGTGACGCCGATCGTGAACGGCGTAGCGCCTGCCGATGTTCCCGCCGGCCTCAGGTCCGCCGCGCGCACGGGCTGCAGCGTGACGGTCGCCGGATAGTTCACGTTGCACGTGATCGGCCGCGGGACCGCGCTTCCGCTGAAGCCGATGTAGTTGACGCCGCCACCCCCCAGCGCACCGGCGGTGGACCCCTGATAGACGCCAAAGCCGAAGCGCGTCTGCATGGGGTCCAGCGTGCCGCCGGAGGTCGGGCCAGTCTTGACGAACTCGATGGACACCGAGACCGAGTAGGTCATATCGGCGTTCAAGTTGCCCAGCCCCTGCCCCGTCGTGTTGCACCAGACGCTCGATGCATGGGCAATGGCTTGCCCCGCCGCGTTGCGCAAGCGAATGCCAACGCCGGGCACACCGGTCGAGTACACCCCGTCCGGCCCTTCGGTGCCGGAACCGTAGTAGCACGCGATAATCTGCGCGCCGGGCACCACGTTGGGCGGCACGTTGTCACAGATTCCGCTGAAGGTGTAGTTGCGCACGGTGCCCGGTATCGTGCTGCCGACTGGCAAAGTGGTGACCACTGCCATATTGTTCGCTGCCTGCAGGTATGGCATTGCCGGCGTCGACGTGCAGGCCGCGTTCGCCACCTGCGATGCCAGCAGCATGATGGCCGCCAGCAGGCCGTAAAGCGCCGTCTTCGTTCCGGCGGAGGCGTTGAGCTGATTCATGATCGTGCTCCTTGCTCGTTCTCAGGGATGCTGTTTCTTGAATCCACCGCCGGAACACCGCCATGGCACATGCCCTCGGCGCGCGGCAGGGAACGTCCGGTGGCGCTATCGGGCGGCAGGACGTAGTCGAACGAGCAGGTCTCGTCCTCCTGCGCTCCCCACTTTGCCGTCAGCACGCCGGCCTCCCGCCGGATTCCCCGTGCGATGAAGCGCCCATCCTGGCCAACCGTTCCAATCAGGTTCCCGTCGGCTTCGAATACCTCGGCACCGAACGGCAGCGGCTTGCCGTCGGCCATGCGCACGCGCAGGATCGCCACCTGGCCGCTGTTGCCGGTCTCGAACCGTACGCGAACCACCGCGCCGGATGTCGGCGCGACCTGTTGCATGGTCGAGCGCAGCTCCACGTTGAGCGGCAGGTCCTTCGGGTCGATCTCGATCTGGTTGCGCGAGAACGGCATCAGGTTCGGTACCACGGCATGTCCCCATGGGTCGAGCCGCAGGCCGTTGGCATTGGCGACGCGCGCGCCGGCCGCGTCCGCGGCCTCCACAATGGCGACGGTGTCGCCCAGCACAGGCATGAATGTCACGCCGCCCGCATACGCCACGATGCCGCCGGAGATGCCGGCGCCGAACTGGCTGTAATGGCTCCCGGTGCTGGCATTGGCGCTCAGCGTCGCCACCGGCGAGATATAGCCGGCATTCGCCGCCACGCTGCTGGAACCGCTGCCGCCGCCGCTGCTGTGGCCGGCATTCAGTCCATAGGTGAAGCTGTTATCGGTGCCCAGCGCCCCGGTCAGCGACTCCTGGATGCTCGTGACACCGTTGGAGTCCTTCTGCACGCTGGTCGTCGAATACGGCGCGAGCGGCGACTTGCCCAGCGGAATGGCGAGCGTGAGCATGACCCGGTTCTCCCACCGGCCGCTGCCGAGGTTGATCTGCCGCGCTGCCGAGACCCCATAACTCAGCCGCCCGTAGCTGTTGTTGTAGCCGGCCTGGAACTGGGTGTCCCGGCCGCGGCGGTTCCAGTAGTCCTGTGTGGAGCCGGACAGGTACAGGCTGCCATAGCCGGTCGGCAAGCTCTGGCTGACGGTCAGCTGAAGGCGGCCGCGCCGGATGCCGCCAGGCAGGGAATCGGTCGTTGCCGCTTCCACCGCGCGCATCGCCACGGCGTCGGCAAAGTTCAGGAAGCCGCTGGTGGAGTAGCGGTAGGCCGCCAGCGTCAGGTTCGTACGGGTCGGAGCCAGTTGCTTGCTGTATGACACGCGCAGGCTCTGGCCGCTGCGGTCGGGCTGGCTGGACAGGCGCGTGCTGGCATGCGTGATATCGGCACCGAACGCGCCGTAGGACGTGTTCAGCGCCATGCCGAGCACCAGCGAGAAATAGTCCTGCGCGGCCAGCAGGCCGCCATAGCCGGTGACCAGGTTGGAGATGCCGTGCTGGACCGTCGCCTGCATGAAGGCCGGCGTGCCGTGCACGCTGCTGTTCCGGTACTGGCCCGATATCACGCTGTAGCGCCAGACCCCGGGGCGCAAGGCGTTCACCACGGGTGCGTAGGGCACCAGCGAGGCCCGCACGCTGCCATCGGCTTCGGTCACCAGCACCTCCAGGTCGCCGCCGTAGCCGGTCGCATAGAGATCGTCGATCTCGAACGGACCCGGCGATACCGTGGTTTCGTAGATGATGTTGCCGTTCTGCCGCACCTGCACCCGCGCATTGCTGTTGGCGATGCCGCGGACGGTCGGCGCATACCCGCGCTGGGATTCGGGCAGCATGCGGTCGTCCGTGGCAAGCTGCACGCCGCGAAAGCCGAAGCTGTCGAACATGGCGCCATCGGTAAACGCATCGCCGATCACAAGCTGGCTGCGCAGCGTCGTGATCGAACGCTGCAGGCTGGTCTGTACCGACTGGTAGCGGTTGCCGCTGACCGCATCGTGCGACAGGCTGCCATAGTGCCGGAAGCGCCAGGCCCCGACATTGACGCCGGCATTCAGGCCGAGGTAGCCCTGCGTCGACGACACCCCGGCACTGTCCGCGTGATAGACGCTGGCGTTGTACTGCAGGCGCGCGGCATTGACGCCGTCGTCCCAGTAGCGCGGATCGACATAGCCGCGCGCGCTGCGGTTCAGGAATGACTGCGGCACGCTCAGCTCCAGCCGCTGCTCGCCGTTGTCGAATTCGGCCGTGGCGCCCGGGATCAGTTCCCCGAGCGTGAGGCATTCCGACTTTGCCGCCCCGGCCAGGCGATCCTCGGATTCGGGCGCAAGCCGTGTGATGTCCACACCGGCACGCTCGAGCAGCGGGCGGTCGAGGCAGGCTTGCACATTGCGTGGGTCCGTGCCGACCTGCCGCATATTGATCTCCGCCATGCCGAGCCAGACGCCGTTGACCTGAAGGTCGGCATGATAGGTACCCGGCAGCGCTACGTTGCCCTGGTTGAATCGCGAGACATCGAGGCTCGACCCGCCGGGCTGCCGCAGGAACTCGTCATTGAATTCGACCTGGGCCGATCGCGCTGTCGCGGCCCGGCTTGCCTCAGCGGCAAACAGCGTCAACGCCACCACGCAGAGCGGGCACAGGCGCGAAGGGAGCACTCGGTGTCTTCTTCTGACTTGCATGACTATGGATCGGAGGGTCGAGCGAATGCCGCCCTGCCATGCAGCCGGGATCGCTCTGACCGTGTACTGTCAAGGGGGAAACGTCCCGGGGGAGCCGCCTAATCGATGCCGGCGAGCGCGGCGTCCCCGTCGGTCGAGCCGCCCCAGTCGTTCAGGGTGTGATAGCGAACCTTGCTGTCGGCGCTGGCAGGCACGTTGCCTTGCAGCGTGAAGCGCAGCGATTCTCCCGGGGCGACCATGCCGCCCAGGTCGCTGACCGCACGCTTGCCGCCGCCCGTCAGTTCGACACTCACGACAGAGACGTGGAACGGTGTGGGGTTGTGCGCAACCAGCACGGACTGCCCTTCGCCGCGGGACAGGCGCCACGCGAGTTTCGCAGGGGCTTCGCCCGCCTCGCCCTTCAGGCCGGCGGGGCGATAGAAGAACTTGATGCGCGAACGGAATGCCAGCTGGAGCTTGTTCGGCCCGGCCTCTTCCGCGCTCGGCTTGGGCGGAATCTCCAGCACGTTGAGCCAGAAGACCGACTCGCGATCCTCGGGTAGCGGCTCTCCGGTGTAGACGATGCGCAGGCTCTGGCCCTTGCCGGCATCGATACGCGCAATCGGCGGCGTCAGCATGAACGGCACGCTGATGCCGGTCGGCGCTGCGGTTGAGTCGCCGTTGTCCAGCCATGACTGCACCAGGGCCGGCATCGGGCCTTCGTTGGTCAGCTTGACCGTGACTTCACGGTCGCGCGCGTTGTAGATAACCCGGGTGCCCGCGATCACCACCGACGCCTGCGCCACGGTGGCATCCGCCAGGCCCAGTGAGAGCAGGACGGCAAGCAGGATGGCGGCGAGCAGCCGACTTCTGAACAGAATGTAACTTGGCATTGAAACTTCATCGCGACCGGAGTCCGGCGCCGCACATGGCGGCGCCCGTTCCGGCCTCGCGGCTTTACTGGTAGGACAGGATGTAGGTCACGCTCGACGACACGGAGCCAGCCGCGGCCGCGCCCCCGGTTGCCACGTACTGGGCCGCATAAGGCAGCAGCGCGGTGCCGTCCGGCTTGATCGGCTGGGCCAGCGAGTTCTGGGCCGCACCGTCGGAAGCGCCGATCGAGATCAGGCTGCCATTGGACGGGTTGAGCAGCCCGATCTGCACATTGGCCGCCCCACCGCTGCCTACGCCGTCGGTGTTGACGAGGCGGCCCGTAGCGGGATCCACGTTGGCGCCGGCTTCGAAGAACGCATGGACGTTTCCGCTGGCCGGATTGCAGTTGCTCAGCGCGATCGAGAAACCCGTGATGCCAGCGGTGCTGCCGGCAGCGGCCAGGTTGGTCTTGGACACATTGGGCAGCGTCACGGTGAAGCTGCCTGCATTGCCGGTCGTGATGGTACAGGTGGTATCGGTGATCTGGCCCTTGAAGGTGATCGTGCCATCCGACGCATGCGCGAATGGCGAACCGATAGCAGCACCGGCGATGACCAGTGCGGTGAAGAGCTTGGTATTCATTATGGATCTGTCTTTGGGTTGGAAAACCATGGAACCGTGGCCGGGCCGTCTGGCCCGGTCCAACATGCTTCTGGATTCGTGGTCCGCACGCTGACAGGGCTGCGCAGGCCACAGAACGATGAGAATCGTATTCGCGGCCGTCTGCTGCCTGAATAGGGGATCCCTTATTCCGCAGCCAGTTTCTACGCGCCCGGGGACTCCGGGCGGTCGGAACCTTTCCGGCCGCCGCTACTGCCCGCAGGAAGCAGGCCGTGTTCGAGGGCGTACTGGTACAGCTCGTAACCACTCGTCAGCCCGAGCTTCTTCATCGCTATGCTTTTCTGCGTGCTGATGGTCTTGCTGCTGCGGTTCGCCTGCCGCGCGATCTCCACCAGCGAAACGCCCGCGGCGCATTGGCGCAGCACCTCCAGTTCGCGTTGCGAGAGCTTCTGCTCGGGTCCGGACGTGTCCGTTCCCCCTGCTTCCGCGGTGAACTGCTGCGACGGCGGCAGATAGCTCCGGCCGCTGAATGCAGCGCGGATCGCGGGCCCCAGGTGATGCAGTGGATCCGCCTTGTTCAGGATGACGGAGACGCCGGCCTTGCGGATGCTTTGGATCAGTGCAGGGTTGTCGAGCATCGTGATCACCACGATGCGGGTAGCCGGATAGCGCCGCCGCAGGATCTGCAGCATCGGCAGGCCGTCGCCGATCTCACCGCCTGGCATGGAGTAATCGGTGACGATGACATCACAGGCCGTGGTTTCCAGCAGACGGACCAGTTCCGTTGAATTCCTGGCCGTACCGACCATCTGCATTCCGAGTTCCTGCGCCAGTTCCTGACGCATGCCGCTGAGCACGATCGGGTGGTCGTCGGCAATCAATACCTTGATCATTGCCAGGTCTCCTTTGCAGATGGGTATTGCGACAGCTCTGCGCGGCCCGCAACGGCACCGGCTCTCGCTGGAACCGTGTGCAGTACGCATGGTAGGTTTCCTGCCGTTTGCGCGGCACTGGGCAAGGGCTGAATGCCCTAGCGGAAAATTCAGAGCCTGGTGGAGGCCGGGGCTGGTTTTGGTCCCAGCCTTTTTGGTGATGTCGGGGAGTTCGCGCGTGGCGGGCGTGGCTGTTTCGCCGGCTTAGCCGGCGAGTCACTTTGTGTCAGAGCGACAGAGGGGGAGCGCAGGGATGAGGCTGGATGAAGCGGGATAAAGGCCGTTCAGCGTCAGCGGAGTTGATCATCTGCTACGCTACCAGGACGCCGCGCGCAGCGCAGCCGAAGAGATAATGCGATGATGGGACCGCGTCTAATCCGGGCTCGTCACACCCCCAAAAACCGCCCCACCGCCTCCCCAAACGCCTGCGGCAATTCCCAGTTCGAAAGATGGGCCGCATCCACCGACAGATACTCCGCCCCCGGCACGGCCCGTGCAACTTCCAGGCCCTGCGCCGGGGTCGTGGCAGCATCCTGCTCCCCCGCAATCACCAGCACCTTAGCCTCGATCTGCGGCAGCAAGCCGCGCAGATCCGCATCCCGCACAGCCGCGCAGTTGGCCGCATAGCCGGCCGGATCGCATCGGAGCAGCATGTCGCGCACCGGCTCGAAGGCCTGCGCGCGCGACGCGCGATAGGACTGCGTGAACCAGCGTTCCAGCACCCCGGGCACGATCGCCACCATGCCGTCGCGGCGCACGGTCGCGATGCGGTTGTCCCAGACCGATGCGGGGCCGATCAGCGCGGCGGTATTGGCCAGTACAAAACGCCCGAATCGGTCGGCATGATGGCACGCCAGCCACATGCCCGTCATGCCGCCCATCGACAACCCGCAAAACTGCGCACGTCCGACGCCGGCATGATCCATGACGGCGAGCACATCGGCACCCAGTTCGGCCATGCCAAACGGCTCTGCCGGCACAGACGAGCGGCCATGGCCACGCGTGTCATAGCGCAGCACCTGGAAATGCCCGAGCAGCGCCGGCATCTGGGGGTCCCACATCTGCAGCGTGGTGCCCAGTGAATTGGACATGACCAGCACCGGCGCGCCCGCGGCGCCTTCGATCGTGTAGTGGATGGACACCCCGGCACTGGTGGCCGTGCCGGTGCGGGCTTGAAGAGCGGATTGGGTCATGTCATGCAGCCCGCCAGAGCAGGCACGGTTTGAAATCAGTCGGCGCGGATGCCGCGCTGGCGGATCAGCGCACCCCACTTCTCGGTTTCCTTCGCCAGGTGGTCACGCAGGACGGCTGGCGAGCTGCCGATCGGCTCGGCGCCGATCAGCGCCAGGCGCTTCTGCACGGCGGGCTTGCGCAGGGCTTCGAGCATGGCGCGGTTCAGCGTATCGATCACCGGCTGCGGCGTCTTTGCCGGCACGAAGGCTGCGAACCACGGCGACAGTTCGTAGCCGGGCAGTCCCGCCTCGGCGACGGTCGGCACGTTAGGCAACGCGCTGGAGCGCTTGGCGGTGGTGACGGCAATCGCCGTCAGCTTGCCCGAATCGATCTGCGGCTTGGCCGAGGTGATGCTGTCGAACATATAGTCCACCTGCCCGCCCAGCAGGTCGGTCATGGCCGGACCACTGCCCTTGTACGGGATGTGCAACATGTCCACGCCAGCCATCGACGTGAACAGTTCCGCCGCCAGGTGAATCGACGTCCCGTTACCCGCGGAGGCATAGGTGTACTTGCCCGGCGATGCCTTTGCGTGCGCGATCACCTCCTTGACCGTGGTTTCCTGCCGGCGCGCCTTGTTGGCGACCAGCACATTGGGCACGACGGCCAGCAGCGAGACCGGCGCGAAGTCCTTGACCGGGTCGTACGACAGCTTGCCGTACAGCGCCTGGTTCACGGCCATGCCATTTGCCACGATGATCAGCGTATAGCCGTCGGCCGGCGACCGCGCGACCAGCTCGGCGCCGATATTGCCGCCGGCGCCCGGCCGGTTCTCGACCACGATCGACTGGCCGAGCGTGCGCGACATGTCTTCGCCCAGCGTGCGTGCGATGTTGTCCATCGCGCCGCCCGAAGGGAACGGCACGATCCAGCGGATCGGGTGGTCGGGATAGGCCGCGTGCGCGGCCGGTGCGGCGAACGAAAGGCTTGCCGCCAGGGCAAGCGCGCCTGCACGGCCGGTGCAGGCCAGCCGCTGGAACAACGTCTTCATGGTCTCCTCTCTGCGTGCCCGCGCGATGCGGGTTGTTTTTGTCTCGTGTGTTTTTGTCTCGTGCGTGTTTCAGCGGATCGACGAAGGGTGCTTGGCCAGCGGCGTCACGTGGATCTTCATGTACGGGAACAGCGGCAGGCCGGATAGCAACGTGTGCAGCTCGTCGTGCGAGGCCACGTCGAAGATGCTGTAGTTAGCGTACTCGCCCACCACGCGGTACAGTTGCTGCCACTTGCCTTCATGCTGCAGTTGCTGGGCATACGCCTTCTCGCGTGCCTTGATGTCATCGGCCTGCGCGGCGGGCATGTCGTTCGGCAGGTTCACATCCATCCGGACCAGGTAAAGCATGGCGTTCCTCTCATTGAATCAGGTTGTTCAGGCGCGATCGCGCCGATAGTGCGCGAGCTTGTCTTCATCGAGCGCAAGACCCAGCCCCGGGCCTTCAGGCAGGTGCAGGCTGAAGTCGCGATAGGTGGGCCGCTCGACCACGATGTCGTCCTTCAGCAGCAGCGGCCCGAACAACTCCGTGCCCCACGCCAGCTGCGGCAACGTGCAGAAGCCATGTGCGGCAGCAATGGTCCCCACGCTGCCCTCCAGCATCGTTCCGCCATACAGCGCAATGCCCGCGGCATCGCCCACGGCGGCCGTGCGCAGCATGCCGAAGATGCCGCCCGACTTGGCAATCTTCAGCGCGAACACGTCGGCACCGCCGATACGCGCCAGTTCCATCGCATCCTCGGGACCGCACACCGCCTCGTCCGCCATGACCGGCACCACGAAGCGTGCTGCCAGCCGCGCCAGCGCCGTGCGCTGCTCGCGCGGCGTGGGCTGCTCGATCAGGTCGATGCCCGCGGCTTCGAGCATGGCGATGCCTCCGGCGGCATCGGCCTCGTTCCAGGCCTGGTTGATGTCCACGGTCACGCGCGCGCGGTCGCCGAGCGCGCGCTTGATCGCCGATACGTGCGCCACGTCGTCGCGCACGCTGCGCCGGCCGATCTTGAGCTTGAACGTGTTGTGGCGGCGCTCGGCCAGCAGGCGCTCGGCTTCGTCGATGTCCTTCGCGGTATCGCCGCTGGCCAGCGTCCACAGCACCGGCAGCGTGGTGCGCACCGCGCCGCCCAGCAGCGTCGCAAGCGGCACGCCCAGCCGCTTGCCCTGCGCGTCGAGCAGCGCGGTCTCCAGCGCGGATTTCGCAAAGCGGTTGCCGCGCGCAACCTTGTTCAGGCGCGCCATCGCGGCATGGACATTGGTGGCGTCTTCACCGGCCAGCGCCGGCGCCAGGTAGGTGTCGATGGTCAGCTTGATGCCTTCCGGGCTCTCGTCGCCATACGACAGGCCGCCGATGGTGGTGGCCTCGCCGATGCCCTCGATGCCGTCGCTGCAGCGCAGCCGCACGATCACCAGCGTCTGCTGCTGCATGGTGGCCATGGCCAGTTGATGGGCCCGGATGGTGGGCAGGTCGACCAGGATGGCTTCGACTGAGGTGATCGTGGCTGTCATACCTATGTACTGCTGAAGAGGATTGTTGAGGAAGTATGAAGCTTGACGCAGGCTGCGTCCAAGACCGATGATGTCTCAATCAATACCCTACAGGTATGCCTATGGAATTACGACACCTGCGCTATTTCCAGGTTGTGGCCCAGGAACTCAATGTCACGCGCGCCGCCGAGCGCCTGCATATGGCGCAGCCGCCGCTTTCGCGACAGATCCGGCAGCTTGAGGACGAGGTCGGCGTGGCGCTGTTCGACCGCGTGGGGCGCGGACTGCGGCTCACCGAAGCGGGCCGCTTCCTGCTGGAACAGACCATGCAACTGACCCAGCGGCTGGAAGAAACCATCGAGAGCACGCGCCGCATTGGCCGGCAGGACAAGCGCTGGTTCGGTATCGGCTTCGTGCCGTCGGTCTTGTATGGGGTGCTACCCGAGCTGATCCGCGAACTGCGTGGGTCGGAACAGCAGGTGGAAGTCGGGCTTGCCGAGATGATCACGGTCGAGCAGGTGGAGGCGCTCAAGTCCGGCCGCATCGACCTGGGCTTCGGCCGCATAGCCATCAACGACCCGGCGATTCGCCAGGTGGTGGTGATGGCCGAGCCGCTGGTGGCGGCGGTGCCAGCCAGCCAGCCGCCGCCGGCCCAGGCCACCCTGACACCGCAGGGCCTGGCGACGCGCCCGTTCATTCTGTACCCGGCGCGGCCACGGCCGAGTTATGCCGATCACCTGCTGTCGCTGTTTCGCGCGCAGGGGCTGCAGTTGCGCGTGGCTCAGGAAGCCAACGAACTGCAGACCGCGCTGGGGCTGGTCGCGGCCGGTGTCGGCATGACGCTGGTACCGGCATCGATCCAGCGCCTGCATCGTGACGATGTCCGCTATTGCCCGATCGATGCGCCGGGGTTCGTGTCCCCGGTCATCATGAGCTATCGCGTTGGCGACAGCTCTCCTTTCCTGGCCCAGGCGGTAGCCTGGGTCATGCGGCAAGCGCAGTGACGACCGCCGCGAGTGGCGGCATTCAGCCCTGCGCGCGGCGCTGCCGCACCAGCCGGTTGGCCACGCTGATCACCGCCTGCACCGAGGCTTCGACAATGTTGTGGCTCATGCCGACGCCAAAGCCCGCGCCGGGCACGCCCTCCAGCGCGGCTTCGACGATGGCCATGGCCTGTGCGTCGGCGCCGCCGCCGGTGGCGCGCTCTTCGTAGGCATCAATGCGCATGCGCAGATCGAGCGCGTGCACCGTGGCCGCGATCGGGCCATTGCCCTTGCCGTGCAGCGTCTTGCGCACGCCATCCACGCTCAAGTCCAGCGCGATGCCCTCCCCGCTCTCGTCGAGCTTGTAGGCGTGATAGACGATGCCCGGACCCGCTGCGTCGGACGTCAGGTAGGTCTGCCGGAACAGCTCCCAGAGTTCCGGGCCGCTGATCTCGGTCTCGCTGGCGTCGGTAGCCCGCTGCACGACCGCACTGAACTCCACCTGCATGCGGCGCGGCATGACCACGCCGTGCTCGCGTTCGAGCATGAATGCAATGCCGCCCTTGCCGGACTGGCTGTTGACGCGGATCACGCTGTCATAGGTGCGGCCAAGATCGGCCGGATCGATCGGCAGGTAAGGCACTTCCCACACGCCGTTCGGGTCCTGCGCGGCGAACCCCTTCTTGATGGCGTCCTGGTGCGAACCCGAGAACGCTGTAAAGACCAAATCGCCGGCATACGGATGACGCGGGTGCACGGGGATCGACGTGCATTCCTCGGCAATGCGCGCCACGGCGTTGATATCCGAGAAATCGAGCCCCGGGTGTACGCCCTGCGTGTACAGGTTCAAGGCAAGCGTGACGATGTCCACGTTGCCGCAGCGCTCGCCATTGCCGAACAGGCAGCCTTCCACGCGGTCGGCGCCCGCCATCATCGCAAACTCGGCCGCCGCGACACCGGTGCCGCGATCATTGTGCGGATGCACCGACAGCACGATATGCTCGCGCGGCACCAGGCGGCGGTGCATCCACTCGATCTGGTCGGCGAAGACATTGGCCGTGGCGTTTTCGACGGTGGTCGGCAGGTTAATGATCACACGACGGTCCGCACCGATGCCCCAGGCCTCGATGGCGGTGTGGCACGCCTGCAGCGAGACCTCGAGTTCGGCCGCGCTGAAGGTCTCGGGCGAATACTGCAACGTCCACTTCGTTTCCGGATGCTGGTCGGTCAGCTGCTTCAGGTAGCCGATGTGATGGCGTACGAGCCCCATCACTTCCGGCACGCTCATGTCGAACACGATGCGGCGCCAGGCCGGTGCGATCGCGTTGTACACGTGCACGATCGCCCTGGGCGCGCCCTTCAGTGCCTCTACCGTGCGCGCGATCAGTTCCTCGCGCGACTGGGTGATGACCATGATGGTCACATCGTCGGGGATCAGGTTCTCGTCGATCAGCCGGCGGATGAAATCGAAATCGGTCTGCGATGCGGACGGGAAACCGACTTCGATTTCCTTGAAACCGATGCGCACGAGTTCCTGGAACAGGCGCATCTTGCGCTCGCCGTTCATCGGCTCGAACAGCGCCTGGTTGCCGTCGCGCAGATCGGTCGACAGCCACATGGGCGCGCTGGCAATCATGCGGTTCGGCCAGGTGCGGTCGGTGAGGCCGACGGGCGGGAACGGTTGGTACTTGGCGGAGGGCTGGGCAATCATCATGGTCCACGAATCCGGGTGCCGGACGGTCCGCTGCGGGCCGTGCCGGGGTCAATCAGGCAAAAGACGATGCGACTTCCCCTGCAGCCCCTCGCATGGCGAAGGCTGGTTCGTGGGCCGGGGTCAGGGGGAAATCAGGAAGCGCGCAGCGAATCGGTCGATTCAGGCGCCAGAGGACTCAAGCAAGCGGACCCCGGCCGAGCACTAGGGCTAGGCGGCGCAGGGATAGGGAGATGAGGCGCTTGCGAGACATGCGATGGTTTTTAGCAGAGGCTTTGCGAAAACGTGAACGAAAATTTCCCGCCCCACGGCGCCCTGCAACGCGCCTGCGGCGTAGTCACCCGACGATGGGCTTCGCCATCTCCGTCGTCGCGCTCCAGCCCATGCGGGCATAGAGCGGTTGCCCCATTTCCGTGGCGTGAAGAATCGCAAAGGCGATCCCGCGGCGCGCGAACTCGGCCTCTGCGCGCGTCATCAGCGCCTGCCCGAGGCCACGCTGCCGGTGCGCGGGCTCGACATAGAGATTGAGGATGTAGCCGCGCTTGTCCTGCAGCGGATGGGCCGGATGCGGCGGCCAATCGATCACCATCAGGCCGATGCCGGCAAGCGGCGTGCCGCCCTCCTCCATGATCCAGCCGAAGTAGCTGCCGTCAGCCAGCCTTGGGCGCAGCCAGTCGCGGAACGGTCCCTGCATCGCCGCAAGGGTCGACGCGTCGCGGCCCGCTTCACGGAACATCGCCTCACGGTGGCGGCATACCAGTTCCAGGTCATCGATGCACAGCGGCCGGCATTCCATGGCGCAAGGGACTCCCGAGGTGGCTTGGACAATGCCAGAGGGTAGCGCAAACCGGTGCCCGGCCTCAATCCGCCCAGATCCGCAGTTCATGCTCTCCGGAACGCGCCGCATGGGTGCCGAACGCACTGCCTTCCCGACACAGCATCTGCTGCAACCAGTCCCGGTCGGCTTGCGGCGCATAGCCTAGCCGGAATTGCTTGCGCTTGAGCGGCACCAGCCGCAGGTCGGCAGCGCCGCCCGCGAAATCGAGCGCAACGAAAATCATCAACGCGAGATTGGGACGATAGGCCTCGTAGCCGCCGATCCCCTCATAGTCGTTGATGAAATCGCCGCAGCCATAGAGGATCGGCCTGCCCGCATGCAGTTCGATGGCAATCGGGTGATGCGACGAATGGCCGTGCACGACATCCACGCCGGCCTCGTCGATCAGCGCCCGCGCGAACCGGCGCCGCTCGGGTTCCACCTCGTACCCCCAGTTCGGCCCCCAGTGGATCGACACCACGACCACGTCACCATCACGGCGCTGCGCGCCGATCCGCTCGCGAAGGCGCGCGAGGCTCGCGGCGGAGCAATCGTGCAACAGGGCAACACCGGGGCGGCTGCTGGTCGCTTCCCAGCTGGAGGGCGTCCCTGCACTGGCCATCGCGAACGCGAACACCAGCACACGGTTGCCATGTGGACCGGCAAGCGCGGCGGGTTGCGCCGCCTCGTGTTCGTTGTGCCCTGCACCGGCCACGGCGATCCCCGCCGCCTGCAGGGTTGCCACGGTTTCCTCCATGCCCGCGCGCCCCCAGTCCAGCACGTGGTTGTTGGCCAGCACCGCGCAATCCACGCGGGCGGCGCCAAGACAGGTGATGTTCGCGGGATGCATCCGGTAGTGGATCCCCTTGCCGGGCCAGGCGTCGTCACGGGTGGTAACGGCGCTTTCCAGATTGACAATGCGTACGTCGGGGCGATGACGCTCGAGCTCGGTCAGTGCGTCCCCCCAGATATAGGCCGGCGATACCGGCCGCGCGATCGCGCCGTTCCTGCGCTCGGCAAGCTCGACGTACTCGATGGCGGAACGGACATACGATTCGTGCAGCCGTGGATTGCCCGGTGTCGGCAGGATCTGGTCGATGCCGCGTCCGGTCATCACATCGCCGCACAGGAACAAACGGATTGCGTTCATCTGCCGCCCCCGCGCGAAACTCCGGTGCCGGCCGCCAGACGCAGGACATCGCGCAAGGGGCCTCGCCGGGACCAAGCCTCTTTGCGCTCACTCGCCGCTCTACGCGGCCGGTGGCCTGTCTGCATGGTAACGCCGCCAGCCGGGCGTCTTCCAGCGTTGGTGTCAACCGAGGCCGGAAAGCGCAATGCGCGCCGCGCTGGCGATCGTCTCGTTGCTCCACTTCGCATCGGGCACGGCTTGCGTGAAGTAGACGGCAATGACGATGGGTGCACCGGCCGGCGGCCACAGCACGGCGATATCGTTGGTGGTGCCGTAGTCGCCGCTGCCGGTCTTGTCGCCGATCTGCCACCCCGCGGGCATGGCCGCCTGGATCCGCGCGGCGCCGGTCGTGTTGCCGCGCAGCCAGGCCTGGAGCTGGCTGCGCTGTGCGGCGGGCAAGGCCTGGTCCAATGCCAGCGCCTGCAGGCTCGCTGCCATGTCCGCCGGCGTCGAGGTATCGCGCGGATCGCCGGGAATGGCGGTGTTCAGTTCGGTTTCCCAGCGATCCAGCCGGAAAGACTGGTTGCCGATGGAACGGGCAAACGCCGTAACGCCCGCCGGTCCGCCGATACGGCGCATCAGCAGGTTTGCCGCGCCGTTGTCGCTGTACTGGATTGCGGCGGCGCACAGCTGCCCTACCGTCATGCCGTCCGCGACATGCTTCTCCGTGATCGGGGAATAGGCCACGAGATCCTGGCGCGTATAGCGGACATGCTCTTCGAGCAGGCCTGTCGTGGCGGCGCTGCGCTGCAGGATGGCGCCGGCCAGGATCGCCTTGAACGTACTGCACACGGGGAAGCGCTCCTCGGCACGGTGCCGTACCTGGCGGCCGTCGCCAGTGTGGCACGCGAACACGCCAAGGCGGCCCCCGGCGCGGCGTTCCAGCGCGGCCAGCTCCTCGCCCGCGTCGGATGCAGGAGAGCGCGCAGGGCCGGCGCATGCGGAAGCAAAAGGCGCCGCCGCGGCGGCCAGGAGCAAGGTACGACGGGATCTCGATGGGACCATGGACAGCAACAGTGGAAGTCGGCCGGCCATTCTAACCGCCCGCCGCTCGCCGGCTTCCGCGCCATCGGCCGGCGCGTCCGGCTCGGCCTGCTCGCGCCCCGGCCCACGGGCCTCCGCGCGTGCGCCGATCGACCGGAAGCTGACGCTGGATGGCAGCCGTGGCGGCGCCGCGGTCATGTTGTGCAACAAGGGCTGAATACCTGCGTCGGGCAATACCGCGTCAGGGGTGGCGCCCCCTGTGTTGTACCGTTGGAACATTCTTAATGCAGGTATGAAAACATTAACTTCATGGCCTGGTCCCGCCGCGGCGACAATGCCCGGTAACTCGAAAACCAAATCCAGCACGATCCAGACGTCCCGATACGCCATGCCCCGGCCCGCCCGGCCGGCAACTGAGGACCGAACATGCCAGACATGCCAGCCCGCCCCCCGCGCCGCCCACTGTCGCCCTGTCCGCTCGTGGCAGCATTGGCCACCTGCCTGGGGGCGGCCTGGGCGCCGGCGCAGGCCACCGAGGGCGGCCTGGGCCGGCCGGTTACGGGTACCAGCGTGCTTCCCAATGCCGGCATCGTCGCGCCGGAGCCGATTACAGTGGTCAACTTTGGCGAGATCTACCTGAACGGATCGATCGGCGGTGGCCGGCAGGTGCCGGTTGTCGGCCAGACCTCGCTGGGCATCGACGCGGAGGTCGCGTTCACGCTGGCCACCATCATGAAAGTCTGGGACACCGGCCCTGGCGCGTGGAACTTCGCCTCCAGCTTCACCCTGCCCTATGTCTGGACGCAGGTCGGCGCCACGTTCAGCGCCGGCCGCATGCAGGGGCGCGCGGAAGACCGGGCGTCCAACCTGTTCGATATCACGTTCACGCCGCTGATCGCGGGCTACCACTTTTCCCAGACGGCCCACATGGCGGTCAGCCTGAACATCTGGGCGCCGACCGGGCAGTATGACAAGAACGCGCTGGCCAATCCCAGCCTGAACAACTGGACCTTCATCCCGCAGGTCGCCTTTACCAAGCTGCTGCCCGAGCACGGCCTGGAATTCGACGCGGTGGCGGGCATCCAGTTCTACACGCGCAACAACGACACCGACTACCAGAACGCACCGCTGTTCACGCTCGACGCCATGGTGCTCAAGCGCTTAGCCAATGGCTTCGGCGCGGGCCTGGTGGCGGGCACCACGCAGCAGCTCGGCGGCGACAGCGGCCCGGTCGCCGACCGGCTCAACGGCTTCCGCGGCCATGACTGGGCGCTGGGACCGATCGTGACCTATGACACCAAGGTGGGCGCCAAGAGCAAGCTGTCGCTCGGCCTGCGCTGGGTCCCCACCGTGGCGAGCAAGAACCGCATCGACAGCACCAGGACGTTCATGGGGACCGCGACGCTGGTGTTCTGAATTCGTCGGCAGCCGGCCCGGGCGGCCGGCTCCTGTGTATCCTTGAGGGCTGGCGGGCCGGCGCGGCATATCCGCGCCGGCCCGTCTGTCATTCGAGGATCAGAGGAGACACATACCGATGAGCGACGCGCTTTGTTTTCTGTCCGCCGTCGAACTACAGGGCCGTATCCGGCGCAAGGAGGTATCGCCGGTGGAAGTCGTCCGGGCCGTGCTGGAACGCGCCAGCCGCCTGCAGCCCGAGCTGAACTGCCTGATCACCGTGTGCGCCGACGAGGCGCTGGCGGCGGCCCGCGCCGCCGAGCAGGCGGTGATGGATGGCCAGCCGCTGGGGCCGCTTCATGGCATTCCCTTCACCGTCAAGGACATCGTCAATACGCGCGGCGTGCGCACCACCTTCGGCGCCGTGCCCATGCGCGACAACGTGCCGGCCGAGGATGCGGTGGCCGTCAGCCGCCTGCGTGACCGGGGCGCCATCCTGGTCGGCAAGACCACTACGCCCGAGTTCGGCTCCAAGTGCCTGACCGATTCCCCGTTGTTCGGGCGCACCCGCAATGCGTGGAGCGCGCAGCGCACCAGCGGAGGCTCCAGCGGCGGCGCCGCGGTGGCCGTGGCCGCCGGCATCGCCCCGCTGGCGGTGGCGACCGATGGCGGCGGCTCGACGCGCATTCCGGCCGCTTGCAATGGCGTGGTCGGCATCAAGCAGACCCAGGGCGTGATCCCGCACAGCCAGGCGCAGGACCTGTTCGGCAACCAGACCTATATCACGCCGACCACGCGCACCGTCGCCGACACGGGCCTGATGATGCAGGCCATGGCGGGCGAGCACCCGTGCGATCCGTGGTCCATCGGCATCCCGGCACCGGACTATGCCGAAGCCGCGCAGCCGCGCGGCGACCTGCGCGGCCAGCGCATCCTGTATTGCCTGGCGCCGCCGGGACGCCCGGTTTCTGCCGATGTCGCCAGAGCGTTCGAAGCGAGTCTGCAGCAGCTCGCCGCGCTTGGTGCCGAGCTGGAGCCCATTTCCGGCGAAGGCTTCGACGTGGAGCCGATCTGGCGCGCGATTAACCACACCGTCTGGCGCACGCGCTTTGTCGATATCGTCGCCAGGCATGGCAACGAACTCAGCCCCACCTTTGTCCGGCAGGTGGAGTCGGCCGCGCACTTCAGCGGCGTGGAATACCAGCAGGCCATGTTCGAGCGCTCCCGGCTGTTCCAGCGTGTGCAGGCGCTGCTGCAGCACGGCGACCTGCTGGCCATGCCCACGCTGACGCGCACGGCGCTCCCGATCGGCCAGGACCTGTTCGGCACTATCGATATCGACGGCACGGCGCACGAGAACGTCCGCGCCCACTGGTTCCCGTGGACCATGCCGTTCAATATGACGGGCCACCCGGCCATCAGCCTGCCCTGCGGGTTCGGCCAGGACGGGCTGCCGATCGGCTTCCAGCTCGTGGGCCAGTTCCGCGGCGATGCGGAACTGCTGCGCGTGGCGGCCCTGTTTGAAGCCGCCCACGGCCTGACCAGCCAGTGGCCGGCGCTGCCATGACTGTCCGCCAGGCCACGTGTCCCCTGCCCCCAACTCTTCGCAAGCCAGCCGCCTCACTGCCATGTCCCAAGCCTCACGCCGTAAGTTCTCGCTCTCCCTTCTGGCGCTGTCCGCCATGGCCATCGCCACGGCCATTCCTGCCGGTTCCGCACGCGCCGCGGACAGCGCCGAGCCCATGCATATTATCGTCGGCTACGCACCGGGCGGTGCCGCCGACAGCCTGGCTCGCCTCTATGCCGAGCAGCTGCGCCAGGACGGCCACGGCACCGTCATCGTGGAAAATCGTCCCGGCGCCTCGGCGCGGCTTGCGCTGGACTACGTCAAGCGCTCCAGGCCCGACGGCAAGACCGTGTTCATCGGGCCGTCGCCGCTGTTCACCATCTTCCCGCTGACCTACAAGAAGCTCTCGTATGACGCGGACAAGGACCTGGTTCCGGCCGCAGTGCTGACCGATGTGCCGACCGTGGTTGCCGCCGGCGTGCAGCAGCCTTACAAGAACATGAAGGAATACATGGACTGGGCGCGCCGCAATCCGGACAAGGCCAGCCTTGGCCTGGCCACGATCGGCAGCGCGGGCCACCTCGGTACGGTGGCGCTGGGCAAGTCCGCCGGCGTGGCCATTACGCCGGCCGCCTATCGCGGCGCATCGCCGATGCTCGTCGACGTGATCAGCGGCAATGTGTCGATCGGCTGGGATGCCGTGGCAAGCATGATGCCGCTCTACAAAGGCGGCAAGCTGCAATTCCTGGGCGTGAGCGGCACGCGGCGCGCCAAGGCGCTGCCTGAAGTCCCCACCATGAAGGAACAGGGCTTCAGCCAGTATGACTACGCCACGAGCTGGTACGGCGTGTTCGTGCCCGCCGGCACGCAGCCCGATGTACTGGCCAAGGTCGAGAAGATGTTCCTGGCCGCCTCGGCAAATGCGTCCACCGCAGCCAAGCTGGAAGCGCTGGGCCTGGAGGTGGTGGCCAGGCCCGGGCAGGAAGCGCGGCATCGCATCCAGGTGGAGCGCGCCGCGTGGCGGCCGATCGTGGAGGCGACCGGCTTCGTGGCGGAGGATTGAAGACCGGGCGGGAACGCGCGCGCAGTGCGTTCCCGCCAGTGACTCAGGGCCTGGACTCGATTGGCGACCGCCGTGCCCGGGATGACGGGCACCGGCTTGCGCCCCTCCTCTAGTCCGCCTTCACCCCCAGCGTCTTCGCCAGCGGAATCCACCGCGCCCGCTCGTCGCCCACGAACTGGCCAAACGCTTCCGCCGAGCCCGGCATCGGTTGCGCGCCGATCGCATGCAGCTTGTCCTGCAGGTCCGCTTGCTTCAGCACATCGTTGATGGCGCGGTTCAGCCCTGCGATGGCCGCGTCAGGCGTACGCGCCGGCGCCACGACGCCGAACCATGCGCTGGCCTCCAGTCCCGGATAGCCCAGCTCCTGCATGGTGGGTACATCGGGCAGCAGCGGAAAGCGGTCCAGGATCGCCAGCGCATGCAGCTTGCCGCTCTTCGCCTGCTGCATCGACGAAGGCAAGGCGTCGAACATCAGGTCGATGTTCTTGCCAATCAGGCTGATGATGGCCGGCGCGCTGCCCGCGAACGGCACGTGCGTGACCTGGAAGCCGAGCTGCGAAGCCGCGTATTCACCGGCCAGGTGCGTGATATTGCCGCTGCTGGCCGAACCCATGGTGAGCTTGCCGGGCGACTGCTTGCCCAAGGCCACCAGGTCCCTCAGGGACTTCACCTGCAGGTCCTGCCGCGTGACCAGCAGCAGCGGCGACTTCCCCATGCCGGCGACCGGCTTGAAATCCTTGACCGGGTCATACGGCAGCGTGGTGTAGAGCGCGCTGTTGATGACCAGCGGCGCATTGGACCCCACCAGGATGGTCTTGCCATCGGGCTCGGCCCGGGCCACGGTCTCGGCGGCGATGATGCCGCCCACCCCGCCCTTGTTGTCGACCACGATGGGCGTGCCCAGCGTGACGCTCGCCTGCTGCGCCACGAGGCGCGTGATCTGGTCCGCCGCGCCGCCAGGCGGATAGGGCACGATAAAGCGGATCGGCTGCGCGCGCGTTTGCGCGATCGCGGGCAAAGCCACAACGCCAGCAACGGCCGCCGCCATCACGGCTGCCAGGCGCAACGGAAATCTGGTCTTCACTGCGGTCTCCTCCTGGTTGGTATCTGGTTTGCAGCGACCATCGGCTGCGCCTACAACACGCCGGCCTGCCCAGGCGGACAACCGGGTCCAGCTTAGGAGTGCGCGGGCATCGGTGTCCAATATTCATTTGTTGCGCGCCGATATCGATCGGATATCACTTACCAACAAATGAATATTGGACGAAGCCATGCTGCTCCCCTTAGCCTTGGCGACACAGACGCACTGACAGTGCGCATCCGAACATGAGGAGACAACATGCAGACCGTCACCAGGCGCGTGCTCGCCATCGCGGGCGTTTCGATCCTTGGCATGCTGGCGCTCCCGGCGGCGCCGGCCCGGGCCGAGTACCCGGACAAGCCGATCAAGCTGGTCGTGTCCTTTCCGCCGGGTAGCGGAACCGATACCAATGCGCGCTACGTGGCGCGCAAGCTCGAGGAAAAGCTCGGCAAGCCGGTGGTGGTCGAAAACCGCCCTGGCGGCAACAGTTTCATTGCCGCGCAAGCGGTGGTCAGCGCCGAGCCGGACGGCTATACGCTGCTGCTGGCCAGCAACTCCCCGGTCGCCACCAACGTGGCCATGTTCCGCAAGCTGCCTTATGACCCGGTGCACGACCTGGCACCGATTGCGCGGCTTGGCGTGGGCGCCATGGCGCTGGTGGTGCCCGCCTCATCGTCCTATCGCGATGTGGCCGAACTGGTCGATGCCGCGCGCCGCAATCCGGGCAAGCTCAACTATGGTGGCGGCAGCGCGTCCTACCAGATCGCTACCGAACTGTTCCTGACGCGCGCCGGGGTCAAGGCCAACCACGTGCCCTACAAGGGCGCGGCGCCTGCGCTGACCGACGTGGCCGCGGGCCAGATCGACTTTGCCTTTGCCGACTTCGGCGCCACCCTGCCGCTGCTGCAGGCCGGCAAGCTGCGCATCCTGGCCGTGACGGGCGACAAGCGCCTGGCCAGCCGCCCCGATACCCCCACGCTGCAGGAAAGCGGCTTTCCCGGCTACTTCATGGTGAACTGGACCGCCGCATTCGCGCCGGCCCGCACGCCCAAGCCGGTGCTGCATAAACTGGAGCAGGCGATTGTCGAGATCTACAGCACGCGCGAGTCCGCCGAATTCCTCGCGCGCACCAACTGGGATGTCTTTGTCTCCGGCGCGGACGAACTGCGGCGCTTCCAGCTTGCGGATATCCGCCGCTGGTCGGACGCGGCCGAACAGGCCGGCATCCCGAAGCAATAACGAGTTTTCAGAACCTCAGAAACGGAGAGACCACAACATGGCTGAATTCCTTCGCTACGAGCAGCAGGGACACATCGTGACCCTGACCATGAACGAGCCCGAGCGCCGCAACCCGCTGACCGGCAACACCGCCGTCGACGAATTCCTGGCGGCCATCGACCGCATCCATGGCGACCGCAGCGTGCGCGCCGTCATCATCACCGGTGCTGGCACCGCGTTTTCGTCGGGCGGCAATATCCACGACATGGAACGCCAGGCCTCGGGCCAGGTGACCGGCATGGAGATCCGCCAGGACTACCGCTGCGGCATCCAGCGCCTGCCGCTGGCGCTGTTCAACCTCGAGGTCCCGGTGATCGCCGCGGTCAACGGCGCGGCCATGGGGGCCGGCCTGGACCTGACCTGCATGTGCGACATCCGCATTGCCTCGGAGCGCGCGCAGTTCGCGGAGTCCTTCGTGCGGCTGGGCATCATTCCTGGCGATGGCGGCGCATGGCTGCTGCCGCGCGTGATCGGCCTGTCGCGTGCCGCCGAGATGATCTTCACCGGCGAGCCGATCAGCGCCCAGCAGGCGCTGGAGTGGAACCTGGTGTCGCGCGTGGTGCCGGCCGAGGACTTGCTGCCCACGGTGAATGCGCTGGCCGAACGCATTGCCGTCAATCCGCCGCATGCCGTGCGGCTGGCCAAGCGGCTGATGCGCGAAGGCATGCACACGCGGCTGGATACGCTGCTGGAGTTGTCCGCCGGCTTCCAGGCGCTGTCGCACCAGACCGCCGATCATCGTGAAGCGGTGCAGGCGTTCCTGGAGAAGCGCAAGCCGGTGTTCACGGGGAACTGAGGGCGGTGGGCTGGCCTGCTCCCGAGGTCATCTTTGGTTATTCGGCGGACTCTGGGGATGGGCGACGGTTGTGGTTGTCGCTCTTGGCAACAAGCTGCGCTATCCCGCCGCCCCGAGCGAACCTTCCACGTTGCGCACTAGCGTGACCAACCGCGGCCCGACGTCCTCGAACAACTGCTTGCTCTGCTGGCTGAACACAGGCACCGATGCCGCGAACAGCCACGCTTCACCATCGCGCCGGGCGCGCATAGGCACGGCAATCGCCTCGATTTCCCGATGCAGGTCGCGGTGCCCGCGGCAGAAGCCGTGCTCGTCCAGGTCGTGCACGGCCTCGGCCAGCCGTCCCTGCAGCCAGCTCTCGCGCTGCGGATCCGTGACACGCAGGTGCTCCAGGTAGGCGTTGCGCTCCGCCTCGCCCATCATCGACAGATACGCACGCCCCGACGCCGTGCGCGACATCGACACGCGCGTGCCGACCTCCGGTCGGTACACACGGCTGCGGACGCCCTGCGCAATCTCCACATAGGTCAGCGTATGCCCGTAGCCGACCATGAGTTCCACCTGTCCTTCAATGTGATCGGCCAGCTCCTGCATAAGAGGTCGCGCGAGCTGCCGCACCGTCATGCGGGCCAGTGCCGGCGCAGCCAGGTTCACCAGCCCCACGCCCGGCACGTAGCGCGACAGGCGCTCCGAATAATGCAGCAGGCCCAGCTCGCACAAGGTGTCGAGCAGGCGGAACAGGGTCGGCTTGGCCAGGCGGGTGCGCTCCATCAGCTCGCGGCTGCTGAGTTCCTGCACGGTCGGTGAAAAGCAACTGAGGATGGAAATGCCGCGTGCCAGCGCGCTGACCAGGCGGGCTTCGCCTTCGGTATCACTGCCGGAGCCTGGCGAGGTCATGGATGCATGTGAGTCATTAAGCATATCAACGTCGGGATCTTAAGTTTTTTGATACCAGCGTCTCGAAACCCGGATGTTGCCCTTCGTTTTTTCCGAGGTCAAATTCCGATTTCTATGTTTACTTAGCCAATTTTCGACGCGAGAATCCCAAATCATCGTATCCGACGATCATTTTTCGGCACCGAAGTCTCAATATCCGGCCCGCCACTCGCCATCCACAATTGCTTTTCAGGAGACAACCCATGCAACAAGCCGTCATCGTTGACGCCATCCGCAGCCCGATGGGCCGCTCCAAGCCGGGTTCGGCTTTCACCGAACTGCATGCCACCGAACTGCTGGCCCAGGTGCTCAAGGGCCTGGTGGAGCGCAACAAGCTGGACCCTGGCCTGGTGGACGACGTCATCACGGGCTGCGTCACGCAGGCCGGCGAGCAGTCCGCCGGCCCCGGCCGCGTAGCCTGGCTGGCGGCAGGTTTCCCCGACCACGTGCCGGCCACCACGATCGACCGCAAGTGCGGATCGAGCCAGCAGGCGGTGCACTTTGCCGCGCAGGGCATCATGGCCGGCGCCTATGACATCGTGATCGCTTGCGGCATCGAGTCGATGAGCCGCGTGCCAATGGGTTCGGCACGAATCGGCCAGAACCCCTATGGCCCGTCGATGGAAGAACGCTATGCGCCGGGCCTGGTGTCGCAGGGCGTCGCCGCCGAGCTGGTGGCCGCCAAGTACGAGCTGTCGCGCGAACAAATGGACGGCTACTCGGCCCGCTCGCATGAACTGGCCGCCACCGCGCGCGGAGCCGGCGCGTTCCGCCGCGAGATCCTGCCGATCGTGACGCCCAACGGCGTGATCGAGCACGACGAGACCATCCGCCCCGGCACCTCGGTCGAGAAGCTCGGCACGCTGCAGGCCTCGTTCCGCAATGACGAACTGAGCGCGCGCTTCCCGCAGATCGGCTGGAACGTGACCGCCGGCAATGCCTCGCAGATCAGCGACGGCGCCTCGGCCATGCTGCTGATGAGCGAAGCGGCGGCGCAGCGCCTGGGCCTGAAGCCGCGCGCGCGCTTCGTCGCCTTCGATGTGTGCGGCGACGATCCGGTGATGATGCTGACCGCGCCGATCCCGGCCAGCCAGCGCGCCATCAGGAAGAGCGGCCTGACGCTGGACCAGATCGACCACTACGAGATCAACGAGGCGTTCGCCTGCGTGCCGCTGGCCTGGCAGAAGGCGCTGGGCGCCGACGCAGCGCGCCTGAACCCGCGTGGCGGCGCGATCGCGCTGGGCCACCCGCTCGGTGCATCGGGCGTGCGCCTGATGACCACCATGCTGCATGCACTGGAAGACAGCGGCGGCCGCTACGGCCTGCAGTCGATGTGCGAGGCCGGCGGCATGGCCAACGCCACCATCATCGAGCGCCTGTAAGGCATCTGCATGGACCGGGCTTGCGCCCGGTTCCTGCCTGATTTCCCGAATCACCAATCCCTGAACAGAACCGGAGACTCAAGATGAAACTGACCGCAGAGATGTCCGCCGTCGTAACCGGCGGGGCGTCCGGCCTGGGCCTGGCCACCGCGCGCCGCCTGATCGAGCGTGGCGTGAGCGTGGTGATTGCCGACCTGTCGGAAGAACGCGGCCATGCCGCCGTGGACGAACTGGGTCCCAAGGCCCGCTTCGTCAAGGCCGATGTCTGCGACACCGACCAGATGAACGCCGTCTATGACGCCGCCGAGGCACTCACCCCGCTGCGCGCGCTGGTGCACTGCGCCGGCCTGGGCGCGCCGGTGCGCGTGGTCGAGAAGGACGGCTCGCCGGGCTCGCTGGAGAAGTACGAATCGGTGGTGCGCATCAATCTGATCGGCACCTTCAATGCGCTGCGCCTTGGCGCCGCGCGCATGGCGAAAAACGAAATCGTGGATGGCGAGCGCGGAGCCTGCGTGCTGACCGCTTCGGTGGCTGCCTATGAAGGCCAGATCGGCCAGATCCCGTATTCGTCGGCCAAGGCCGGCATCGTCGGCATGACGCTGGTGGCCGCACGCGACCTGGCGCAACGCGCCATTCGCGTCTGCACGATCGCCCCGGGCCTGTTCGACACGCCGCTGCTGGCCAAGCTGCCGGAGAACGTGCGTGCCTCGCTGGGCGCCATGGTGCCGCACCCTGCGCGTCTCGGCGCACCGGACGAGTACGCCTCGACCGCCCTGCACATCCTCGAGAACATCATGCTCAATGGCGAAACCATCCGCCTGGATGGCGCCATCCGCATGGCCCCGCGCTGAGCCGCAAGTCTTTCCTCAATCGATCGCTAGGAACACAAGGACAAGCATGAGCGAAACGCTGCAAGTCGAAACACGCGGCAATATCCTGCTGATTACCCTGAACCGGCCCGAGGCGCGCAACGCCATGGACTTCGAAACCGCGACGGCGATGGCCGCCGCGCTCGACCAGTTCGAGTCGCGCGGCGACCTGAGCGTGGCCATCCTGACCGGCGCGGGCGGCACCTTCTGTTCCGGCATGGACCTGAAGGGCTTCCTGGCCGGCAAGCGCCCTAGCCTGCCGGGCCGCGGCTTCGGCGGCCTGACCGAGGCGCCGCCGCGCAAGGTGCTGATCGCCGCCGTGGAAGGCTATGCACTCGCCGGCGGTTTTGAAATGGCACTGGCCTGCGACCTGATCGTGGCCTCGAAGGCGGCCAAGTTCGGCCTGCCCGAAGTCAAGCGCGGCCTGGTGGCCGGCGCCGGCGGCCTGATGCGCCTGCCGCGCCGCATGCCGTACCACATCGCCATGGAGTTCGCGCTGACCGGCAATATGCTCGGCGCCGAGCAGGCGCATGCCTACGGCCTGGTCAACCGCCTGACGGAGCCGGGCCAGGCGCTCGAATCCGCGCTGGCGCTGGCCGAAGAAGTCGGCGCCAATGGCCCGATGGCCGTGGCGGTCAGCAAGCAGATCGTCAGCGAGTCGGCCGACTGGCCGGCGGCCGAGATGTTCGAACGCCAGCGCCCGATCGTCGCGCCGGTGTTCTCGTCGGCCGATGCCCGCGAAGGCGCCGCCGCCTTCGCCGAGAAGCGCAAGCCGGTGTGGACCGGCAGATAAGCGCCATGAAGCGGTAATCCCTTGCCTGTGCGGCCGGCCTTCGCGCCGGCCGCATTGCCATCCACGCCTCGCAGCACCCGCAGCACATGCGAGCGGCGCCTGCGCGAGCCTGACCGATATCCGCACAGGACATTTGCCGCGAACCGCCGGACGGGTGCCAGGCACATTGACACCCGTCCGGCCAGCCCCTACGCTGGCTTCACCCGATGAATTCAGCGCCTGCTTAATCCCCATGCGGAACGGCGCGGGTCCATCGGGACAACAATAGCGACCTGAGACGACGCCCCCGTGCCATCCCGCTTCGACGCGCTCCGCCCGGCGCTCCCCATCCTCCTGGGCGCCTCTGTCATGTTGAGCCTGGCCATGGGGCTGCGCCAGAGCCTGGGCATCTTCATGCCGCCGCTGACCAGGGACATCGGCATCTCAGTCTCCGATTTCACTGTGGCCATTGCCGTGCAGAACCTGGCCTGGGGCCTGCTGCAACCGCTCGCGGGCGCGTGGGCCACACGCGTCGGGTTCCGGCCGCTGATGATGGGCGGCTCGCTGCTCTATGTGATCGGCCTGGTGCTGCTGTGCACGTCACACGGCATGGTCGGCGTGACGCTGGGTGCGGGCGTGGCCATTGGTGCGTCGATGGCCTGCACGGGCAGCGCGATCTCCATGGCCGTGGCGGCGCGCCCGGTGCCTGCGGCATTGCGCAGCACGGTGCTAGGGCTGGTATCGGGCGCGGGATCGCTGGGTGCGCTGATCGCCGCGCCGATCGGCCAGGTGGTTGCGCAGTCGTTCGGCTGGCGCACCGGCGTGGCGGCCTTCGTCGTGCTGGCGCTGGTGATGCTCCCCGCCGCGTGGTTCGCCGGCCGCGTGGACCGCCTGCCCATCGCCACGCCGCAAGGCTCGGATCAGCACAACGCGCGCCAGGCGCTGGGCTCGGCGTTGCGCCACGTACCGTTCCTGGTCATGGCAATGGCCTACTTCGTGTGCGGCATGCAACTGGTCTTCCTGACCACTCACCTGCCCTCCTATCTCGATATCTGCGGCATGGACCCGATGCTGAGCGCGAAGGCGCTCGGTGTCATCGGCGGCTTCAATGTGCTGGGCAGCATCTTCTTCGGCTGGGCCGGCGGGCGCGTCAACAAGCTGATGCTGCTGGGCTGCATCTACACCATCCGTTCGCTGGCGCTGACGTGGTATTTCTCCTCGGCACCCACGCCGTCGAGCACGCTGGTGTTTGCAGCGGTGATGGGCTTCCTGTGGCTTGGCGTGGCGCCGCTGGTGGCGGGCTGGATCGGCGAGACCTTCGGCCTGCGCTGGCAGGCCATGCTCGGCGGCATGGCCTTCTTCAGCCACCAGATCGGCAGCTTTGTCGGTGCCTTCGGCGGCGGCCTTGTGTATGACGCGCTGGGGTCGTACACGCTGGCCTGGCAGGTCGGCGTGGGCCTTGGCCTGACCGCGGGCCTGGCCCAGATTGCCTTTGCCGTGGCGACGCAGCGCCGCCCGCCGGCGCTGGCCACGCCATGACACCTGCGCAGTGATTTCCGAGGTGTCCTGAACTAGTCTTCGTTGGGAGGCCCCCGACGGAGATACCCATGTCACGTGCGCGAACCGGCATCCGGCGCGCTGCCCTGCTGCTGGTCGCCTGCATCCTGGCGGCCGCCTGCGGCGGCAGCGTGCAGGTGTCGATCAATAGCGGCACGCCGCCTGCCGGCGCCCTGGCAGTCGTCATCGGCGGGCTGCCGGCTGGCACCAGCGGCGATGTGACCGTGAACGGGCCGTCCGGCTTCCGCCAGCGCCTGGGCAGCAGCGCCACGCTGTCCGGCCTGGCGTCCGGCATCTACACCGTGGTGGCAGCCAGCGTGCTGTCCGGCACGGCCGCGTTCTTTCCCCAGCCTGCCACGCAACAGGTGACTGTGGGCAACGGCACGGCAAGCGCCACCGTGACATACGGATCGTCGCAGCCCTTCGCGCTGGCGCTGCAGGCAGTTGCAAGCGGCCTGGCGGAGCCGGTCTTCCTGACGTCACCCGCCAATGACACGAGGCTGTTCATTGTCGAGCGCGCGGGGCGCATCCGCGTGATGCAGGGCGGCACGCTGCTGGCCACGCCTTTCCTCGATATTGCATCGCTGACGACCACGGACGGCGAGCGCGGCCTGCTGTCGATGGCATTCGATCCCGCGTACGCGGCAAACGGCCGCTTTTATGTCTACTACACCAACTCGGCGGGCAATATCACCATTGCACGCTATCAGGTCTCGGCGTCGAACCCCAATGTCGCGGACCCGGCCGCCACGATCCTGCTCACCATCCCTCACCCGAGCTTCAGCAACCACAACGGCGGGCTGCTGGCCTTCGGGCCCGACGGCATGCTCTACCTGGGCACGGGCGATGGCGGCAGCGAAGGTGACCCGTCAGGCAACGCGCAGAACCTCAATTCGCTGCTGGGCAAACTGCTGCGTATCGATGTCAGCGGTGCCCAGGCGTATGCGATCCCTCCCGGCAATCCGTTTGCGGGCCAGCCCGGGCGCCGCAGTGAGATTTGGGCAAGTGGCCTGCGTAACCCCTGGCGCTTCGCGTTCGACAACACGGACGGCACCCTCTACATTGCCGACGTGGGCCAGGACCAGCACGAGGAGATCGATGTGGTCGCATCTGCCACGGGCGGCCTGAACTATGGCTGGAACCGGACCGAAGGCTCGGCATGCTTCGGGGCGCCGACCTGCGACATGCAGGGCATTGCCCAGCCACAACTTGACTACCGCCATGATGCGAACGGAGGCTGCGCGGTGGTCGGCGGCTATGTCTACCGCGGCAGCGCCATGCCGCCCTTGCGCGGCCGCTACCTGTATTCGGACCTGTGCAGCGGCTGGCTGCGCAGCTTCGATTTTCGCGACGCAGCGGCTGAACAGCTTGACTGGGGCATCACCATCCCCGGCAACGTGCTGTCGTTTGGCACGGATGCGCAGGGCGAGATCTACGTGCTGGCCGACCCGTTCACCTCGTCAGGTAGCGGCAAGGTGTACCGCATCGTCCAACGCAATACGCCGTAAGCCTGGCTGCGCGGCAATTCAATGCCAGGCGCTGCCGACCTGGATGTAGAACGCGTTCTGCCCTTTGCTATGGGCGACGTCGATACCCATGGAGACGCCGAGCTTGCGCGCGATCATGTAGCAGAAGCCGGCACCCACGCTGTAGACGTTGGCGGCATCGGAGAAATCGTTCCAGCGTCCGTAGGCCTTGCCGGTTCCGGTGAAGCCCAGCAGCGACCAGCGCGGCGTGACATCCCAGCGCAACTCCATTTCCGCCATGACGGCATTGCGGTCCTGGTAGCGGCCCTTCTGCACGCCACGCAGGTCCCACGCCACGCAGGTCCACGTAAGGCTGCGCGTAGAACGGCACGTCGCTGGTGGAAAAGTGCGTGTCGGCGCGCAACCCGACAGGCTGCGGGCCGGCTTCGTTTCCGCCGGGGCTGCCGACGCAGCATCCTGTGCCTGCGCCGCCCCCCAGGCCGACAAGCCCGGCACTGCCAGCAGCGTGGCAAGCTGATTCCGTACGGATCGTGGTGGAGTATTCATGCTGGTATGGCGGCCGTCGCATGCACCGTTCTCCAGACGGCAAACATGCGGCCAGTCCGTCGGGTGACCATGCGCTCTCCTTCTGCTTGCCATAGCTGCCGAATGTATCGCGGCAGGCAGGCCCAGGGCCGCAGGCCGTCATGAAACTTTTCGAGGGGGTGAATTCAATCGTGTGCGCCCCGGAACGCGCGCTGGCAGGCGCCGGCGTGCACTACAATGCCGGCTTCCCCAGCTTCGCGAGCCACGACGCCCCATGACCACCATCGGAACCCCTCTCTCCCCTTCGGCCACCAAGGTCATGCTGCTCGGCTCCGGCGAGCTCGGCAAGGAAGTGCTGATTGCGCTGCAGCGGCTCGGTGTCGAGACCATTGCCGTCGACCGCTACGAGAACGCACCCGGCCAGCAGGTCGCCCACCATGCCCGCACCATCGCCATGAGCGATCCGGACCAGCTCAAGGCGCTGATCGAAGCGGAACAGCCGCAGCTCGTGGTGCCCGAGATCGAGGCCATTGCGACGCCCATGCTCGAAACACTGGAGGCTGCCGGCGTGGTGCGCGTGATTCCCACCGCAAGGGCCGCGCGCCTCACCATGGACCGCGAGGGCATCCGCCGTCTCGCGGCCGAAACGCTGGGCCTGCCGACCAGTCCGTACAAGTTCTGCGATTCGCTCGAAGAACTGCAGGCCGCGATCGATGGCGGCATCGGCTACCCGTGCGTGGTCAAGCCGGTCATGAGCAGTTCGGGCAAGGGCCAGAGCAAGATCGACGGGCCTGAAGGCGTCAAGGCGGCGTGGGACTACGCCATGGCCGGCGGCCGTGTAAGCCACGGCCGCGTGATCGTGGAGGGCTTCATCGATTTCGACTACGAGATCACCCTGCTGACCGTGCGCGCGCTTGGCGCCGACGGCCAGGTCGAAACCCAGTTCTGCGCGCCCATCGGCCACGTGCAGGTCAGCGGCGACTATGTCGAAAGCTGGCAGCCGCACCCGATGCACCCGGCGGCGCTGGAAAAAGCCCAGCACATTGCGCGCGCGGTGACCTCGGACCTCGGCGGCCAGGGCCTGTTCGGCGTGGAGCTGTTCGTCAAGGGCGAGCAGGTCTGGTTCAGCGAAGTCAGCCCGCGCCCGCACGACACCGGCATGGTGACGATGGCCACGCAGTGGCAGAACGAGTTCGAGCTGCACGCGCGCGCCATCCTGGGCCTGCCGGTCAGCACGGCACTGAAGAGCCCTGGCGCCAGCGCCGTCATCTACGGCGGCGTGGAGGCCCAGGGCGTGGTGTTCGACGGCGTGGACGAGGCCCTGCGCGTGCCGCAGACCGAGGTGCGCCTGTTCGGCAAGCCCGAGAGCTTCGCCAGGCGCCGCATGGGCGTAGCGCTGGCCTATGCCGACAATGTCGACACCGCACGCGAGCGCGCCAAGGAAGCCGCCGGGCGCGTCAGGCCGCGCGTGGCAGGCTGAGGACTAACGCGTCGGCGATGCCGTCTCGGGTGTCGCCGCTTGCACCGCGGCGACCTGCGCCGCGGCCAGTACCGGGTTGGCGCGCACCCCTGTCAGGTCCGCGCCCGACGGCGCCTGGTAGAGGCGCAGGCTCAGCTCGGGCAGGATCGCCAGCAGGTGGTCGAACAGGTCGCCCTGGATGCGCTCGTAGTCCATCCACCCGGTCAGCCGCGTGAAGCAGTAGACCTCGACCGGAATGCCGTGCGAATCGGGCTCCATCATGCGCACGTTGAGCAGCAGGTTCTGGTGGATATCGGGGTGCGCCTTGAGGTAGGCAATGCCATAGGCGCGGAACGTGCCGATATTGGTCAGGCGCCGGCGGTTGACCGGATCGCCGCCGCCCTCGACCAGCAGCCGGTTGGCCTCGTCGACCTCGGCCTGCTTCTGCTCGAGGTAGTCGTGCAGCAGCCGGAAGCGCATCAGCGCATGCACTTCGTCGTCGCTCAGGAAACGCACGCTGCCGGCGTCCAGGCGCAGCGTGCGCTTGATGCGGCGCGCGCCCGATTCGAACATCTGGCGGTAGTTGCGGTAGCTCTCCGAGAACAGCTTGTAGGTCGGCACCGTGGTCACGGTGTTGTCCCAGTTCTGCACCTTCACCGTATGCAGGGCGATGTCCTTGACGTAGCCGTCGGCATTGCATTGCGGCATCTCGATCCAGTCGCCGATGCGCAGCATGTCGTTCGATGTCAGCTGGGTGCTGGCCACCAGTGACAGCAGCGTGTCCTTGAACACCAGCAGCAGCACCGCTGACAGCGCGCCGATGCCCGACAGCATCCACAGCGGCGAGCGGTCGATCAGGATCGACAGCACCAGCACGCCGCACACCAGCCAGAGGCCCAGGCGCCCCACCTGCACATAGCCCTTGATCGAGCGCGTCTGCGCACGCGTGCTGCCGGCATACACGTCCTGCCAGGCGCCCAGCGCGCCGACCATCATCATGAAGATGCAGACCCAGGTGCCCGCGTGCGTGATCCGCTCGACGGCCAGCGCGTAGCGGCCGATGTTCGGTACCTCGCCGGCGCCCACCGTGATCACGGCGAACCACACGGCATAGCCGAAGCGCCGGTACACCCGGTGACGCATGAGCGCCTTGCTCCAGCGGCCGTTGCCGGCGATGACCAGCAGCCGGTGCGCCATGCGCGAGACCACCTTGGCTACCAGCCACTGGGCCACCGTGGCGCCCAGGATCAGGAGCGCCATGTAGGTGAGGTTCTGCGCCCACGGACGCGTGGGCATGTAATGCTGGATCAGGTCCGGCAGGGCATCGAAGTCCATGAAAGGCGGAAAAAGTCAGCTCGCTCAGCCGCACAGTGTACAAAAAGGCGGCGAGCCCGCCCCCGCCCGTCATGAGGGCAGCAGTTTCAGCCCGCCTATGCCGACGAAAATGAGTGCGATCAGCGCAAGCCGCGCCGGCGCCGCGCTTTCGCCCAGGAAGACAATGCCGGCGAGCGTCACGCCGATGGCGCCGATGCCGGTCCACACCGCGTAGGCGGTCCCCACCGGCAGCTGGCGCAACGCCCCGCTGAGCAGGAAGATGCTGGCCAGCGCGGCGCCGATGCCCAGCGCGGTCGGCCAGGGACGCGTCCATCCGTCGGTATGTTTGAGCGCCAGCGCCATCACGATCTCGATCAGGCCGGCAAGGATCAGCAGGGTCCAGGACATGGTAAGGGTCAGTCAGTACGGGAGCGGGCTGCCCGCGTTTGCAGGCAGCGCCATGCCAATGTAGGCTGTGCGCCTGAGCACGGCAATTCGCCAATCTTGCGCGGGAGTTATGCAAAGATGCACGACGCGGACTGGGACGACCTGAGGTACTTCCTGGCGGTGAGCCGCGCCGGATCGCTGGCTGGGGCGGCTCGGGCGCTGCAGGTCAACCACTCCACGGTGCTGCGCCGGCTGGCCAGCCTGGAGGATGACCTCGGCACCCGCCTGTTCGACCGGCACCAGGGCGGCTACGCGCTGACCTCGGCGGGCGAGACGCTGGCGGCGCAGCTCGCCATGGTGGATGAGCTGATCGATGCCGCGCAGCGCCAGCTGGGCGGGCTCGACGCCCAGCTCAGCGGCCCGCTGCGCGTCACCACCACGGACACCCTGCTTGGCCCCCTGCTGATGCCGATGCTGGCGGAATTCCGCGACCTGCACCCGCGCATCCAGCTGCAGGTCGTGGTCAACAACACGTTCCTGAACCTGAACCGGCGCGAAGCGGATATTGCCGTGCGGCCGGCCACCGCGCCTCCGGAACACCTGGTCGGCCGCCAGGCCGGTCTGCTGCAGACGGCGCCTTACGCCGCCCGCGGCTACCTGCGGCAGTTTGGCCGCGGGCGGGCGCCGCGCGATGGCGAGCCGTGGGACAACTATGACTGGGTGGTACCGGACGATACCTTGTCACACCTGGCCCAGGCGCGCTGGGTCGCCGCCAATGTGCCGCAGGACCGCCGCTCAGTCTGCGCGGACAGCCTGGTGGCGATGGCCGAGGCCGTGCGCCAGGGCATGGGCGCGGGCATGCTGCTCTGCCTGCTTGCCGATCCGGACCGCGAACTGGTCAGGCTGGCGCCGCCCGACCCGGCATTGGACACGCCGCTCTGGATCCTGACGCATCCGGACTTGCGCGGCAGCGCGCGCGTCCGGGCCTTCAGCGACTTCCTGCTGGCTAAGCTCCAGGCATCGCCGTGGCTGTTGCCGCCTCCACCGCGCCAGGCTGCCCCTTCCCGGCGTAGATAGCCAGCAGCTGCTCGTCGGTATAGCCCCAGTCCGCCGGGTCTTCAAAGGCCACCACGGTATCGCTGCTGTGGCGCAAATCGATGACCTGCGGCGTCAGCGGGCTCGAATCCTCTACCGAGTAGAACGCCATCACGCGCGGACGCAGCGGTTCGGACTCATGCTGGGCGCACACCACCGCCAGCCGGTTCGAGCGCAACCGCAGCACCGTACCGAGCGGATAGATGCCCACGGTGCGCGTAAAAGCCTTGAACACGCGGCGGTCGAACAGCGTGTCGACGCGCACCGCCATGTATTCCATGGCCCGCGCCGGCGACCATTCCTGGTGCCCCGGGCGGCTGGAAGTCAGCGAATCGTAGGTATCGCAGATGGCCGCGATCTTGGCGTGGACGCTGAGTTCGCGCCCCATCAGGCCAAACGGATAGCCGCGCCCGTCCACGCGCTCATGGTGGTGCACGCAGACGTCCAGCACGATGTTCGCATTCACGCGCGCCTCGTTGAGGATGCGATAGCCTGTCGACGGATGGCGACGGATCTCCTCGTCCTCGCCGGGCTTGCGCGAAGTGGGCTTGTGCAGCACGGCCTCGGGCAGCGTCAGCTTGCCGATGTCGTGCACCAGGCCGGCCAGGCCCAGATCGCGCACCTCTTCGGGCGGCAGCTCCATCGTGCGCCCGACGGCGACCATCAGCGCGCACATGGCGAACGCGTGCATATAGCTGTAGTCGTCGCGCGCCTTGAGCCGCGCCAGCGCGATCAGCGCCTGCGAATGCCGCGACAGCGACTGCGACGCCGAGTCCACCAGCAGCAAGGCGCCGTCGATCTCCAGCGCGCGTCCCATGCGCACGTCGGCAAACATGGAGCCGATCACCGACTTGCCCGACTGGAGCAATTCGCGCGCGAGGCCGAATTCGGCTTCCAGGCTCGCGGCGGCTACCGGCGCCGGCGCCGGTTCCGGTTCCGGCGTCTCCCATGGGCTCAGCGCCGCCTGCGGGGTCGGCGCGTTGCGGCCCTTGAGGATGTCGATCCAGACTTCCTGCACGCCCGAAGACCGGAGCTGGCTGACCTGGTCCTCGCTGGCCACCAGGAATTTCGACCGCGAGAACGCCCGCGCGTGCCAGGGCCCGCCCAGCTTGGCCACGAACATGCCGACCTGCAGTTGCTCCGTCCTGATTCGTCTCAACATGCAATGCCCCCGTGTGAAGTGATGCCACGTTCTCGGCCGCATATCGGCAGCTGCGGCCAATACTTTAGAAAAAGTGCGTCAGGAACCGACGCGGGCGCGGCTGTCAAGCCATCGAAAAATGTCCAGACAGGCTCCTCGGGCATTCCGGGCCAGCCGCCGGGCCCGGCTACAATGGCCCGCCAAACGCTTACCTGACGCCCGCAGACGCTCGCCGGTCATCCCATGTCCAGAACGTACACGCTAGTCGGCATTGCCCGCGCCAAGACCAATCGCCGCGAAGCCCTGGTGACCCAGCTCGATTCGCTGCGCACGCGCGGGCTGACGGAGCCAGGCTGCCTGAACTACCACGTCGGGCAGGACGCCGAAGACGCCGAAGTCTTCGTGGTCTACATGGTCTGGGATTCCAAGGGCGCGCTGGAGTCCCACCTGAACCGCGAATATATGCGTGACTTTCACGCCACCCGCCAGGAGCTGGTCGAAGGCGACTTCCGCTTCCGCTGGCTGAATGCCGCATAAAGGCACCGCATAGAGGCGTTGCATAAGAGTCCGGCGCGCTGCGCCGCCCGTCTTGTCAATCTCCGATGCCCGGTCTATCACTCTGGGTGACGCCCCATACCTCATGGGGCGTGGCAGGAGTGCGCCATGGACATCAGGGATGGTTTCGTCGGCACTGTCGGACACACGCCGCTGATCCGGCTCGGCGGGCTGAGCGCCGAGACCGGTTGCGACATCTATGGCAAGGCGGAATTCCTGAATCCCGGCGGCTCGGTCAAGGACCGCGCGGCGCTCTACATCATCCGCGACGCCGAACGCCGCGGCACCCTCAGGCCGGGCGGCACGGTCGTCGAGGGCACCGCCGGCAATACCGGCATCGGCCTTGCGCATATCTGCGCCGCGCGCGGCTATCGCTGCATCGTGGTCATCCCCGATACCCAGTCCCCCGAAAAGATGGAGCGCCTGCGCATGCTCGGCGCCGAGGTACGCGCGGTTCCGGCCAAGCCGTACGCCGACCCGGACAACTACCAGAAGATTGCCGGCCGGCTGGCGGACCAGACCGAGAACGCCATCTGGGCCAACCAGTTCGACAACTTGGCCAACCGCCAGGCCCACTATGAAACCACCGGGCCGGAGATCTGGCATGACACGGCAGGACGGGTCGACGCCTTCGTGTGCGCCACTGGTACCGGCGGCTCGCTGGCAGGGATCTCGCGCTGCCTGAAGGAACATACGCCGCACGTGCGCATCGTGCTCGCCGATCCTTGCGGCAGCAGCCTGTATAACTTCGTCAAGCACCGCGAACTGAAGTCCGAAGGCAGTTCGATCACCGAGGGCATCGGTTCCAGCCGCGTCACCGCCAACCTGCAGGACACCGTGATCGACGACGCCGTGCGGGTCGATGACCAGGCCTGCGTCGACATGGTCTATCGCCTGCTGCGCGAAGAAGGACTGTTCCTGGGCGGGTCCACGGGCATCAACGTTGCGGCGGCCGTCGCGCTGGCGCGCGAAATGGGACCGGGGCATAGCATCGTCACCCTGCTCTGCGACCGCGGCGATCTTTACTTCGGACGGCTCTTCAATCAGGATTGGCTGGCCGGAAAAGGGCTGGTGCCGGCGCCGTTCACCCACGCAGCGCCGCGAGCGGGCTAGCCAGGCGCCCGGTTCCGGCGGCGGCCCTGCCCGGGCCGTTGCCCATACCCAGCGCAAACCACCTTCAAGCCAGAACCGATGGATGTCCACCTTACGATCCACGGCCGCCAGGGCCTGGCCGGCCAGATCTATCGCCAGCTGCGCGCCGGCGTCATGGATGGCCGGCTCGCGCCGGGCCAGCGGCTGCCTTCCACGCGGCAACTGGCACTGCAGCTCGGCGTCTCGCGCAAGACCACGCTCGATGTGTTCGAGCGGCTGATCGCCGAGGGCTACCTGCGCTCGCGCACCGGCGACGGCACCTTCGTGGCCGACGCCATGACGCGGCTGGCGCCGCCGCCGCCCGTGCCGGCAACCTCGCCAGCCACAGGCTCGATCTGGTCGCAGATGGAGGACGCGCTGCCGATGACGCCCACGGACACGCCGCCAGCCTACGACTTCGTCGGCGGCGTGACTGACAAGGGCCTGTTTCCGTTCGACCAGTGGCGCCGCTGTGTCGGCCATGCACTGCGGGTGCAGGCGCGCGGGCGCGGCACCTACCACGACCCGGCCGGCGAGCAGGCGTTGCGCCAGGCCGTGGCGAGCTACCTGGCCTTCAGCCGCGCCGTGGTCAGCCACTGGCACGACGTGATCATCACGCAAGGTGCGCAGCAGGCGCTGGACTTGCTGACCAAGGTCTCCGTCCGCCCCGGCGAAGTGGTTGCCATGGAAGATCCTGGCTATCCACCGGCGCGCATCATCTTCGCTGCGCTGGGTGCGCAGGTGGTACCGGTGCCCGTGGATGAGGAAGGGCTGGTGGTCGACGCGCTGCCGGCGAACGCCAGGATGGTCTATGTCACGCCGTCCCACCAGTTCCCGCTGGGCATGCCCATGAGCCTCGAGCGCCGGCTGGCCCTGCTGGAATGGGCGCAACGCCACGGCGCGCTCGTCGTGGAAGATGACTACGACGGCGAGTTCCGCTTCGAAGGCCGCCCCATGGAATCGCTCAAGAGCCTGGACACGGCCGGCGTGGTGGCCTATGTGGGGACCTTTTCCAAAACCATCTTCCCGGAATTGCGCGTCGGCTATGTCATTCCGCCCGCATCGCTCGGCGCGGCACTGCGCCGGGCCAAGCAGGTGGGCGACTGGCATAGCTGCACCATGACGCAGATAGCGCTGGCGAAGTTCATGCTCGACGGCTATTTCGCCAAACACCTGCGACGCATGCACAAGGAATACGCCGCGCGCCGCACCGCCCTGCTGGAACATCTGCGCGGCGACCTGGCGCCGTGGCTCACGCCGCTGCCGTGCGCGGTGGGCATCCACCTGGTGGCAGCCATCCGGGCGCCCCAGGACGAAAGCGAGGTGATCCGCCTCGCGGCGGCCGAATCGGTCGGGATTTACGGCCTGGCCGGCATGTTTGCCAGCCAGGCGCCACGGCCGGGGCTGCTGTTCGGCTATGGCGGCATCGGCGTCGACGCGATCCATGCGGGGCTTGCCCGGCTGGCCAGCGCCCTTGCCAGCCGGCGCCAGGGCACCGCCTGAGCTGGCCCCATTGGTTACCTCGAATTTGTCAGGATCGGCCATTTCGCATAGCCACTCCGCGTCCTACGCTTGTTCTCACGGCGGCGCCCGGCGGCGCCGCGCAACCCACACACCGAACCGGAGCACGCGATGCAACATCGTCTGGATTTCTACAAGGCCAGTCCGGCTGCCATCAAGGCCGTCATGGCACTGGAAGAGCAGATCGGCAAGAGTGGACTGGAACAGTCGCTGGTGGAACTGGTGCGGCTGCGTGCCTCGCAGATCAACGGCTGCGCCTACTGCATCGACATGCACACGCGCGACGCGCGCAAGCACGGCGAGGATGACCGGCGGCTGGCTACGCTGTCGGTATGGCATGAAACGCCGTTCTTCACGGAGCGCGAGCGGGCCGCGCTGGCGTGGACCGAAGCCGTGACGCTGGTGTCGCAGGACCATGTGCCGGACGCCGTCTGGGAAGCCGTGCGCCCGCACTTCGAGGATGCGGAGCTGGTCAACCTGACGCTGTTGGTCAACGCCATCAACACGTGGAACCGCTTCGCGATTGCGTTCCGCAAAATGCCCGCTTGAAGAAGGTGCCCGGCGCCCTCAGTCGGCCCGGAGCCGCCGCCACAGCGTGGTCGGGCTGATCCCAAGGATGTGGCACGCCGCGTTGCGATCGCCGCCGCATTCGGCCAGTACACGCCGGATATACTCGGTCTCGCTGGCCTGCGCGACACCAGCCAGCGAACGGCCGACGCGGCGCTGCCGGTTACCGCGCGCGTGATCCTGCGCCGGCAGGTCGGCAGCCATCCGCTCTTCTTGCGTTTCGCCCCCGTCATTGCCGAACAATTCCGGCACGGCGGCATGCAGTTCGCGCAGCAGTTCCGCGGGCTCCAGCGGACGGCCCGCCACGAGCACGGCAATGCGCTCGGTCACATTCTCCAGTTCCCTGATATTGCCGGGCCAATGGTAGCCGGCCAGCCGGACACGGGCTGCCTCCGGCAGGCCCTCCTGATGCTCCAGCCCCAACCGTTCGAGCGCACGCTGGTAAAGCAGGTTCGCGAGTTCCGGCAGGTCCCCGGCACGCTCGCGCAGCGGCGGCACCTCGATGCGCAGGATGTTCAGGCGGTAGTAAAGGTCCTGGCGGAAGCTGCCCTCGCGCACGCGCTGCGCGAGGTCGCGGTGCGTGGCGGCGATCACGCGCACATTGACCGGCACGGCCTCCAGCCCGCCGATCGGCAACACCTGCTTTTCCTGCAGCACGCGCAGCAGGCGCGTCTGCAGTGCGGGAGGCATGTCGCCAACCTCGTCCAGGAACAGCGTGCCGTTGTGGGCCGACTCGAACAGGCCAGCCTTGCCGCCGCGCCGCGCGCCGGTGAAGGCGCCCTCCTCGTAGCCGAACAGTTCGCTTTCAAGGAGTGTCTCGGGAAATGCCGCGCAGTTGACGGCAACGAACGGGAACGCGCGGCGTGGGCTGGCATCGTGCATGCCTTGCGCCAGCACCTCCTTGCCGGTGCCGCTCTCGCCGCCGATCAGCACGGTCGAATCGACCACCGCATAGCGCCGCGCCAGGTCACGCAGGTGCGTCATGGCGGCCGAGGTACCTGCCAGGTCATCCAGGCTGTAGCGCACGCCCGGCAGCCGCGTGCGGCTGCGCGAACGCAGATTGCGGTCCACGCGCTGGATGGCGGTGGCATCCTGCAGGGTCAGCAGCGCGCCGGTGGTGCCGGACTCACTGACGAGGGGGATGCGGTTGACCACGACCATGCGATCGCCCACCTTCTGGATGGCTTCGAGTTCCTTGGTGCCGCTCTGGATCACGTCGTCCAGCGAGAGGCCCGGCGACAGCGCCTGCAGCTTGCGCCCGACCGCATTCGCCGCCGGCGTGCCAAGGAACCGTTCCATCGCCGGATTGAACGACTGGATGCGGCCTTCGCCGTCGACGGCTGCCACGCCTTCATTGAGGTGCGCGAGGATGGTGTTGACGTAGTCGCGCCGGCCGGATTCGATGCGCCGCAGGCGCGCGGCCTCGATCGCGTCTTCGAGCGCCATGCGCACGGAGTTGCCCGAGTACAGGAACACGCCGATCAGGCCGAGCCGGTCCGCCAGGTCCGTCACCAGGCCTGGGCCGACTACGACCTTCACGCCTTCCTGCTTGAGCGTCTGGACGCGCGCGGTGGCATCGTCCTCGGTCAGGTACGTGTAGGCGGGAATCGACAGCGAAAAGGCGCGGGTGAATTCGTCCACCTCCGCATAGGTGGAAGCGTGCGTCACGAGCGCCACATTGGGTGAAATGCGGCGCGCGGTCGCCAGCGCGCTCATCACATCGAAGCCGGTCACCTTGACCAGCACCACGGGGACGTCGACGTGCTGGCGCAGGTAGGCGCCGTTAGAGCCGCCCGATACCACCACATCGAGCTTGCCTTCGCGCGCCTCGCGCCGGATGGCGTCGGCCGCCGAATCGTAGGCCCGGCCGACGATGCGGAACTCCGCACGGTGGGAATAGGCGGGGATCAGTTCCGCAAAGGCGCGCTGCAGGCGGCTGATGCCGAGCGCCCAGATGCGCGGCAGGCCGGGAGAAGAGACGGGAGGTGCCATGGTGCTTCATGCGTAGAGTGACGCCATTGTGCCCGCGATGAATTTGAATTTCAATCGTGAAATCCGAATTCCACTCATGCAATGCAATAGTGACGTGAATTGATGCTCGGCGCGTCCAACTGCGTACCGCCCGCAGGGAAATATCCCGACAAATCAAGGCATTACACCTATTTCACCGCCCTGCTCCAGCGCCTGGCACACCCCTTGCAGTATTGGGCCCGTTCTTCATTGCCTGAAACGAGACACTGCAACCATGACCTATTCCGCTTCCGACCTGGCCCGTTCGGCCGGCGCCCGCTTCCGCCAGGCCCTGGCTGAAGAGCATCCGCTGCAGGTGGTGGGCACCATCAACGCCAACCACGCCCTGCTGGCCAAGCGCGCCGGCTATCGCGCCATCTACCTGTCGGGCGGCGGCGTGGCCGCCGGCTCGCTTGGCCTGCCCGACCTGGGCATCTCCGGTCTGGAAGACGTTCTGATCGACGTGCGCCGCATCAGCGACGTGTGCGATGTGCCGCTGCTGGTCGACGTCGACACCGGCTTCGGCTCGTCGGCCTTCAACGTGGCCCGCACCACGCGCTCGCTGATCAAGGCCGGCGCCGGTGCCATGCACATCGAAGACCAGGTTGGCGCCAAGCGCTGCGGCCATCGCCCGAACAAGGAAATCGTCACGCAGACCGAGATGGTGGACCGCATCAAGGCCGCCGTGGATGCCCGTACCGACGAGAACTTCGTGATCATGGCGCGTACCGACGCGCTGGCCGTCGAAGGCCTGGAAAGCGCCATCGAGCGCGCCGTGGCATGCGTCGAGGCTGGCGCCGACGCGATCTTCCCGGAAGCCATGACCGACCTGGCCATGTACCGCAAGTTCGTCGACGCGGTGAAGGTGCCGGTGCTGGCCAACATTACCGAATTCGGCGCCACGCCGCTGTTCACCACCGACGAACTGGCCGGCTCCGGCGTGTCGATGGTGCTGTACCCGCTGTCGGCCTTCCGCGCGATGAACAAGGCCGCCGAGAACGTCTACACCGCCATCCGCCGCGACGGCACCCAGAAGAACGTGGTCGAGACCATGCAGACTCGCGCCGAACTCTACGAGAGCATCGGCTACCACGCCTACGAACAGAAACTCGACGCCCTGTTTGCCCAGGGCAAGGCCAAGTAAGGCCAGCCGAACCGTACCTCACAAGGAGACCCTGATGTCCGAAGCACAACCGATCGCCACCCCGAAGCCCAAGAAGTCCGTTGCCCTGTCGGGCGTGACCGCCGGTAACACCGCCCTGTGCACTGTCGGCCGTACCGGCAACGACCTGCACTACCGCGGCTATGACATCCTGGATGTGGCCGACGCCTGCGAGTTCGAGGAAATCGCCCACCTGCTGGTCCACGGCAAGCTGCCGAACAAGGCCGAACTGGCCGCCTACAAGACCAAGCTGAAGTCGCTGCGCGGCCTGCCCGCCAACGTCAAGGCCGCCCTGGAATGGGTGCCCGCCTCGGCCCACCCGATGGACGTGATGCGCACCGGCGTGTCCGTGCTCGGTACAGTGCTGCCCGAGAAGGACGACCACAACACGCCGGGCGCGCGCGACATCGCCGACCAGCTGATGGCCAGCCTGGGCTCGATGCTGCTGTACTGGTACCACTACAGCCACAATGGCCGCCGCATCGAAGTCGAGACCGACGACGACTCGATCGGCGCCCACTTCCTGCACCTGCTGCACGGCAAGAAGCCGTCGGCGCTGTGGGAGCGCGCCATGCACACCTCGATGATCCTGTACGCGGAGCACGAGTTCAACGCCTCGACCTTCACCGGCCGCGTCATCGCCGGCACGGGCTCGGACATGCACTCGGCCATCTGCGGCGCGATCGGCGCGCTGCGCGGCCCCAAGCACGGCGGCGCCAATGAAGTGGCCTTCGAGATCCAGAAGCGCTACGACAGCCCCGACGAAGCCCAGGCCGACATCACCCGCCGCGTCGAGAACAAGGAAGTCGTGATCGGCTTCGGCCACCCGGTGTACACCATTGCCGACCCGCGCAACCAGGTGATCAAGGAAACCGCGCGCCAGCTGTCCAAGGACGCCGGCTCGATGAAGATGTTCGACATCGCCGAGCGCCTGGAAACGGTGATGTGGGACATCAAGAAGATGTTCCCGAACCTGGATTGGTTCAGCGCCGTGAGCTATCACATGATGGGCGTGCCGACCGCGATGTTCACGCCGCTGTTCGTGATCGCGCGTACCTCCGGCTGGGCTGCGCACATCATCGAGCAGCGCATCGACAACAAGATCATCCGCCCGAGCGCCAACTACACTGGTCCTGAGAACCTGGAGTTCGTGCCGATCGAGAAGCGCTGATCACACCGCGCTGACTGGGGAACGTGGAACGGGGCGCATTGCGCCCTGTTCCACAGTTCCTGTGCTTGACCCCGTATTCCTCCCCACGCCATGAACACTGCACACCGCAAACCACTGCCGGGCACCAAGCTGGATTTCTTCGATGCGCGCGAAGCCGTCGAGGCAATCCAGCCGGGTGCCTATGACAAGCTGCCCTACACGTCGCGCGTGCTGGCCGAGAACCTCGTGCGCCGCTGCGACCCGGCCACGCTGACCGATTCGCTGAAACAGCTCATCGAGCGCAAGCGCGAGCTGGATTTCCCGTGGTTCCCGGCGCGCGTGGTATGCCATGACATCCTGGGCCAGACCGCGCTGGTGGACCTGGCCGGCCTGCGCGACGCGATTGCCGACCAGGGCGGCGACCCCGCCAAGGTCAACCCCGTGGTGCCGGTGCAGCTGATCGTCGACCACTCGCTGGCCGTGGAATGTGGCGGCTTCGACCCCGACGCCTTCGCCAAGAACCGCGCCATCGAGGACCGTCGCAACGAAGACCGCTTCGACTTCATCAACTGGACCAAGAAGGCCTTCCAGAACGTCGACGTGATCCCCCCGGGCAACGGCATCATGCACCAGATCAACCTGGAGAAGATGTCGCCCGTGATCCACGCTGACAAGGGCGTGGCTTATCCCGATACCTGCGTGGGCACCGACAGCCACACGCCGCACGTCGACGCGCTGGGCGTGATCGCCATCGGCGTGGGCGGCCTGGAAGCCGAGAACGTCATGCTGGGCCGCGCCTCGTGGATGCGCCTGCCCGATATCGTCGGCGTCGAGCTGACCGGCAAGCGCCAGCCCGGCATCACCGCCACCGACATCGTGCTGGCCCTGACTGAATTTCTGCGCAAGGAAAAGGTCGTCGGCGCCTACCTGGAATTCCGCGGCGAAGGTGCCTCTAGCCTGACGCTCGGCGACCGCGCAACGATTTCCAACATGGCCCCGGAATATGGCGCCACGGCCGCGATGTTCTTCATCGACGACCAGACGCTGGACTACCTGCGCCTGACCGGCCGCGAGGACGAGCAGGTCAAGCTGGTCGAGACCTATGCGAAGACCGCCGGCCTGTGGGCCGACTCGCTCAAGAACGCCGAATATGAGCGCGTGCTGAAGTTCGACCTGTCGAGCGTGGTGCGCAACATGGCCGGCCCGTCCAACCCGCACAAGCGCCTGCCGACCTCGGCGCTGGCCGAGCGCGGCATCGCCGTCGACCTGGACAAGGCACTGGCGCAGGAAGCCGAAGGCCTGATGCCTGACGGCGCCGTGATCATCGCCGCCATCACCAGCTGCACCAACACCAGCAACCCGCGCAACGTGATTGCCGCCGCCCTGCTGGCACGCAATGCCAATGCGAAGGGCCTGACCCGCAAGCCGTGGGTCAAGTCGTCGCTGGCCCCGGGATCGAAGGCCGTTGAGCTGTACCTCGAGGAATCGAAGCTGCTGCCGGACCTGGAAGCGCTCGGCTTCGGCATCGTCGCCTTCGCCTGCACGACCTGCAACGGCATGTCGGGTGCGCTCGATCCGAAGATCCAGCAGGAAATCATCGACCGCGACCTGTACGCCACCGCCGTGCTGTCGGGCAACCGCAACTTCGATGGCCGCATCCACCCATATGCCAAGCAGGCCTTCCTGGCTTCGCCGCCGCTGGTCGTCGCCTACGCCATCGCCGGCACCATGCGCTTCGACATCGAGCGCGATGTGCTTGGCACCGACAAGGACGGCAAGCCGGTCTACCTGAAGGACATCTGGCCGACCGACGAAGAGATCGACGCGATCGTTGCCAAGGCGGTGAAGCCCGAGCAGTTCCGCAAGGTCTACGAGCCGATGTTCGCGATTACCGCGGCCAGCGGCGAGCAGATCAGCCCGCTGTACGACTGGCGCGCGCAGAGCACCTACATCCGCCGTCCGCCGTACTGGGAAGGCGCTCTGGCCGGCGAGCGCATGCTAAAGGGCCTGCGTCCGCTGGCGGTGCTCGGCGACAACATCACCACCGACCACCTGTCGCCGTCGAACGCGATCCTGGCCAACAGTGCCGCGGGTGAGTACCTGGCCAAGATGGGCCTGCCGGAAGAGGACTTCAACTCCTACGCAACCCACCGCGGCGATCACCTGACCGCGCAGCGCGCCACCTTCGCCAACCCGACGCTGATCAACGAGATGGCCGTGGTCGATGGCCAGGTCAAGAAGGGTTCGCTGGCGCGCGTCGAGCCGGAAGGCAAGGTCGTGCGCATGTGGGAAGCGATCGAGACCTACATGGACCGCAAGCAGCCGCTGATCATCGTCGCGGGTGCCGACTACGGCCAGGGCTCGTCGCGTGACTGGGCAGCCAAGGGCGTGCGCCTGGCGGGCGTGGAAGTGATCGTCGCCGAAGGCTTCGAGCGCATCCACCGCACCAACCTGATCGGCATGGGCGTGCTGCCGCTGGAGTTCAAGCCGGGCGTGAACCGCCTGACGCTGGGCCTGGACGGCACCGAGACCTACGACGTGAGCGGCGAGCGCAAGCCGCGCGCCGACCTGACGCTGGTGATCCACCGCAAGAACGGCGAACGCGTCGAAGTGCCCGTGACCTGCCGCCTGGACAGCGACGAGGAAGTGTCGATCTACGAAGCCGGCGGCGTGCTGCAGCGCTTCGCGCAGGACTTCCTTGAATCCGCGAAAGCGGCTGCCTAAGGTAGCGAGATGAGCGGGCGGTGCGGCAACGTACCGCCCGCTGCAGTTTGACCAGGACAAAGACTTCCATGGCCCACGTACCCCAGATCAAGATTCCCGCCACCTATATCCGCGGTGGCACCAGCAAGGGCGTGTTCTTCCGCCTGCAGGACCTGCCCGAGACCGCCCAGGTCCCGGGCAAGGCACGCGATGCGCTGCTGATGCGCGTGATCGGCAGCCCCGACCCATACGGCAAGCAGATCGACGGCATGGGTGCCGCCACGTCGAGCACGAGCAAGACCGTGATCGTCGCGAAGAGCAGCCGCCCCGACCACGACGTCGACTATTTGTTCGGTCAGGTCTCGATCGACCAGCCCTTCGTCGACTGGAGCGGCAACTGCGGCAACCTGTCGGCAGCGGTCGGCCCGTTCGCGATCAGCGGCGGCCTCGTCGATGCGTCGCGCATCCCGCAGAACGGCACGGCTGTCGTGCGCATCTGGCAGGCGAATATCGGCAAGACCATCATCGCCCACGTGCCCATTACCAACGGTGAAGTGCAGGAGACCGGCGACTTCGAACTCGACGGCGTGACCTTCCCCGCCGCCGAAGTGCAGCTCGAGTTCATGGACCCTGCCGCCGAGGAGGAAGGCGACGGCGGCGGCGCGATGTTCCCGACTGGCAACCTGGTCGACGACCTCGAAGTGCCGGGCGTCGGCACGTTCAAGGCGACCATGATCAATGCCGGCATCCCGACCATCTTCGTCAACGCGGAAGCCATCGGCTATACCGGCACCGAACTGCAGGAAGCCATCAACGGCGACCCGAAGGCGCTGGCGATGTTCGAGACCATCCGTGCCTACGGCGCCGTGCGCATGGGCCTGATCAAGAACGTCGACGAGGCCGCCAAGCGCCAGCACACGCCCAAGGTCGCGTTTGTCGCGAAGCCGAAGGACTATGTCGCGTCCAGTGGCAAGCCGGTCGGCGCCGGTGACGTGGACCTGCTGGTGCGCGCGCTGTCGATGGGCAAGCTGCACCATGCGATGATGGGCACGGCAGCCGTGGCCATCGGCACGGCCGCCGCCATTCCGGGCACCCTGGTCAACCTGGCCGCGGGCGGTGGCGAACGCAATGCGGTTCGCTTCGGCCATCCGTCGGGCACCCTGCGCGTTGGCGCCGAAGCCAGCCAGTCCAATGGCGACTGGACCGTCACCAAGGCCATCATGAGCCGCAGCGCACGTGTGCTGATGGAAGGCTGGGTGCGCGTGCCGGGCGACGCGTTCTGACGTCTGGAGACCGGGCCCGGTCCCGGTCTCGCCCCTGTTTCGCCGGAGGGCCAACATGGAGTCCACCGCACGTCCCGACCCGGACCAGGTCCTGGTCGATATTGCCGACTACGTGACGCAATACAAGGTCAGGAGCCCGCTGGCCTATGACACCGCCCGGCTGTGCCTGATCGACACGCTGGGCTGCGGGCTGGAGGCCCTCTCCTATCCGGCCTGCACCAAGTTGCTAGGCCCGGTCGTGCCCGGCACCATCGTTCCCAACGGAGCCAGGGTACCGGGCACGCAGTTCCAGCTCGACCCCGTCCAGGCCGCCTTCAATATCGGCGCGATGATCCGGTGGCTGGACTTCAACGACACCTGGCTCGCCGCGGAATGGGGACACCCTTCCGACAACCTCGGCGGCATCCTCGCCACGGCCGACTGGCTCTCCCGCACTAACCTGGCCGCTGGCCGCAAGCCGCTGTTCATGAAGGACGTGCTCACGGCCATGATCAAGGCCCATGAGATCCAGGGCTGCATCGCGCTGGAGAACGCGTTCAACAAGGTCGGGCTGGACCATGTAGTGCTGGTCAAGGTAGCGTCCACGGCCGTGGTCGCGCAGATGCTCGGCCTGTCGTATGACGAGATCATCAACGCCCTGTCGCTCGCGTGGGTGGATGGACAAAGCCTGCGCACCTATCGCCATGCGCCCAATACCGGCAGCCGCAAGAGCTGGGCCGCGGGCGATGCCACCAGCCGCGCCGTGCGCCTGGCGCTGATGGCCAGGACCGGCGAGATGGGCTATCCCTCGGCGCTGACGGCGAAGACCTGGGGCTTCTACGACGTGCTCTTCAGGGGGCAGCCGTTCCGTTTCCAGCGACCCTATGGCTCGTACGTGATGGAAAACGTGCTGTTCAAGGTCGCCTATCCGGCGGAATTCCATGCGCAGACAGCGGTGGAAGCGGCCATGTCACTGCATCATCAGCTTGCCGCGATGGGCAAGTCGGCGGCCGAGATCCGGGCCGTGACCATCCGCACGCATGAAGCCTGCGTGCGCATCATCGACAAGAAGGGGCCGCTGCACAACCCCGCCGACCGCGACCACTGCGTCCAGTACATGGTGGCGGTGCCCCTGCTGCTCGGCCGACTGAGCGCCGAGGACTACGAGGACAATGTGGCAGTGGACCCGCGCATCGACGCCTTGCGCGCCCGGATCACCTGTGTGGAGGACCCTGCGCTGACCGCGGACTATCACGATCCGGACAAGCGCGCGATCGCCAACGGGCTGACCGTGGAACTGGACGACGGCACGGTGCTGCCGGAAGTACTGGTGGAATATCCGCTTGGCCACAGGCGTCGCCGCGACGAAGGCACGCCCTTGCTGGTCGAGAAATTCAGGACCAACCTGGCCCGCCGGTTTCCGCCGCGCCAACAGCAGGAGATCCTGCGCGTGTCCCTGGACCAGGCACGGCTCGAACAAATGCCCGTGCATGAGTATCTCGATCTATATGTCATTTGAGTTATCAATTGGGCAGGGTCATGCCGATTTGGCATAACCCTGCCAAGCCCACTCCCGCGGCAATTTCTCCTCCCTTATAGTTGCAGCCGCTGTCGGCACCGGCCCTGAAATCCAGGTCCTGCCCGGCAGCCACCGACCGAATATGGACGGCGGCGTCCTGCCCAAAAGGCGCGCCAAGCCGATCCGCCACCGAGGAGAATCATGAAACGTCTTGCCCGCACCACGAAGCTGGCCGCCGCGCTGTTCGCTGCCAGCCTGATCACCGGCACCGCCCACGCCCAACTCGCTCCGTCCGCACAGCCTTCGGCTGCGCCCGCCGCGGCCCAGGCAGAGGCCCGCAAGGCCAATATCGTCATCATCGGGACGGGCGGCACCATTGCCGGCGCCGGCGCGTCGGCCACCAACACGGCGGCCTACCAATCCGCGGTGGTGCCGGTCGACAAGATCATCGCCTCGGTGCCCGAGATCTCGAAGGTCGCCAACGTCAAGGGCGAGCAGATCTTCCAGATCGGCTCGGAGAGCTTCAACAACGAGCGGCTGCTGAAGCTGGGCAAGCGTGTCTCCGAACTGCTCAAGCAGCCTGACGTGGACGGTATCGTCATCACCCACGGCACCGACACCATCGAGGAAACGGCCTATTTCCTGAACCTGACGCTCAAGAGCGACAAGCCCGTGGTGGTGGTCGGCTCGATGCGTCCGGGTACGGCGCTGGGCGCGGACGGCGCGCTGAACCTGTATGACGCCGTGCTGGTGGCATCCAACCCCGCGTCGCGGGGCAAAGGCACGCTGGCGGTGCTGAATGACGAGATCCACACCGGCCGCGACGTGACCAAGAGCAACACCTTCAAGACCGAGACGTTCCGCTCGCCGTTCGGCCCGCTTGGCTATGTGGTGGAAGGCCGCACGCTGTTCTACCGGCTCCCTGCCCGCCCGCACACCATGCAGACCGAGTTCGACATCGACAAGATCGACAAGCTGCCTGAAGTGGCCGTGGTCTATGCCTACGGCAACGTGAACCCGGGCAGCATCGATGCCGCCGTGAAGAATGGCGCCAAGGCCATCGTCTATGCCGCCACCGGCAATGGCAGTGTCGGCGACTACATGGTCGAGCCGCTGAAGGCCGCTCGCGCCAAGGGCGTGCAGATCGTGCGCGCCTCGCGCACCGGCAGCGGCATCGTGGTCCGCAACGCCGAGCAGCCGGACGACAAGTACGACTGGGTCGTCACCGACGACCAGTTGCCGCAGAAGGCGCGCATCCTGACGGCCCTGGCGCTGACCAAGACCAACGACAGCAAGCAACTGCAGCAAATTATGTGGAAGTACTGAAACCTGGGGACGCAGGTCCCCCAAGTTTCAGAAGGTTGCCGGCGCTACAGCCATGGCAGCAAACGGGCGCGCCGGAAATTCCGGCGCGCTTTTTTTTTCGGTGCTATTGCCTGTCGGTTAATTGCGTTAATGGAGGCAGATCAGGCGAGCCCCCGCCCTGGCTTCACAACCCAACGGTCGAGGGAGATGCCGCCTAGACTTGCGTGCGCAACTCCTGCAATAGCGTCGGTACCAGCTCGGACACGGTCGGATGGATGTGCATCGCGCGGCTGATGGTCGTATAGGGGGCCCGGGCATACATGATGTCGAGCAGCGAATGAATCACCTCGTCGCCGGTCAGGCCGAGGATCGCGGCGCCCAGGATCATCCGGGTGTCGGCGTCGACCACCACCTTCATGAAGCCCTGGCTCTCGCCTCTTTCCACGGCCCGCCCGACTCGGCTCATCGGGCGAGTGCCGACCAGTACCCGGCGTCCGGATTGCCGCGCCTCCAGTTCGGTCATGCCGGCGCGGCCGAGCGGCGGGTCGATAAACATGGCATAGGCTGCGACACGGTCGGCCACCGTGCGCGGGTCGTTATCGAGAAGGTTGCCTGCGACGATCTCGTAGTCGTTGTACGAGGTATGCGTGAAGGCGCCGCGGCCGTTGCAATCGCCTAGCGCCCAGATGCCGGGGACATTGGTGCGCAACTGCTCGTCCACCTTGATATAGCCGCGCGCATCGGTTTCGACCCCCGCCTTGTCGAGCCCCAGATCGTCCGTGTTGGGCACGCGCCCGACCGCCAGCAGCAGGTGCGAGCCATGGACCTCCGGCGCGCCGGCGGCGCAATCCAGACCCACGGCAATATGGTCGCCAGCCCTGCGCGCGCTCAGGCAGTTGGCATCGAGCCGGATTTCCATGCCCTCGCCTTCCAGGATCTCCCGCACGGCTTGCGACACATCCTCGTCTTCGCGCTGGATCAGGCGCGGGCCTTTTTCGACGATGGTCACCCTGCTCCCGAAGCGCCGGTACATCTGGCCAAACTCCAGGCCGATGTAGCTGCCGCCGATCACGATCAGGTGTTCCGGCAGGAAATCCACGTCCATCATGCCCGAGTTGGTCAGGTACGGTACCTGATCGAGCCCGGGCATCGGCGGGACCAGGGCCCGGCCACCGACGTTCACAAAGATCTGGTCGCCTTCCAGCAGCTCGCCGTTGACCCTCACGGCGTGCGCGCTCTCGAAGCGGGCGTGCCCCTGATAGACCGTAGCGTTTTCCAGCCCACGCATCCACTGCTCCACACCGCTTCTGGACCGGCCGGAGATTTCGTCCATGCGTGCCTTAACCCGCTTCATGTCGACCGCGACCGCCCCGCCAATCGTCACACCGTACTCGGCAGCCCGCCGCGCCAGTTGGGCGGCGTACGCGCTCGCGATGAGGGTTTTGGTGGGAATGCAACCGGTGTTCACGCAGGTGCCGCCAAAGCGCGCGCGCTCGATGACGGCCAGTTTCATGCCCGCGCCGGCCAGCCGCGCGGCCAGTGCGGGGCCGGCTTGCCCGGTGCCGATGATGATCGCGTCGAATCTTTGAGCCATCACGATTCTCCTTGCCGGGTACCGCGTTCACAGCAGTTAGGGATGACAGGATCCTGCTACCGCCTAACTTTACAACCTGCTCGATTTTTTGCTTCCGCGACTCCAGCACACTTGCGCATGGCACCGCCTTCTGGCCGGATAAGCGCCGGCCGCCAAGTGGCGGCACGCCTTTTGCACAGGTACTGGATCATCGCCAATTTGAATGCCCGAAGCATCGGCTCTCGCTGCAGTCATGCGCAGATCCGGCAATCCGTTGCAAGAACCGGGCGGCGACCCACATGCCTGATAGTGCGCCGTGCCCAAGGAGCAACACCATGGAGAAGGAACTGAAATTCGAACTGGCGGCAGGTCAGGACTTCGCCATGCGCAACCTGCCCGCTCTTCCGGACGTGGAGCAGGATTCGCAACCGCAGCAGGCACTTGAAAGCGAATACTTCGACACCCCGGACTTCCTCTTGTGGCGAAACGGAGCCGCCTTGCGTGTCCGCAGGAACGGCGACCAGCTCGTCCAGACCCTCAAGTCGTCCGGCGAGCAGCGCGGCGGACGCTTCGAGCGCGAAGAATACGAGTCCGTGCTGAAAGAGGCGCGGCCAGATCTCGGGGCCTTGCGTGCTGCGGTGCCAAAGTCTTCTCCACTCTATTGTGTCCTCAAGCAAGGTTCGCTATCAGATCATCTGGTCCCGGTTTTCCGAAGCATGGTCACACGGAAGCTGTGGACGCTGAAACTGGCGAGCGGCGAGGAAATAGAGGTCGCACTGGACAGCGGGCAAGTCACAGCGGCAGAGCAGGCAAGCTCCTTCTCAGAGCTTGAACTGGAACTCAAGCACGGCGATCCGCGGCGCCTTACCGAAATCGGGCTGCAATTTATCGACAAGATACCGATGTCCCTGAGCATGCAGAGCAAGAGCGACCGCGGCTACGACTTGCTGGCATCGGACACTCGCCCGGCAGTCAAGGCCCAACCCATTGCGTTGAGAACGAAAGACACTGTGGAAGCAGCCGTCTGCAAAATTTTGCAGAACTGCCTGGATCAGGTACATGCCAACGCACCCCTCGTAGCCACCGGGCATTTGCCCGAGGGCGTGCATCAGATGCGGGTGGGCCTGCGCCGCCTGCGTTCCGCGCTCGATATGTTCGACGATGTGGTCACAATGCCGGAGGCGCTCGCCGATGAAGTGAAGTGGATTGCCGGCGAACTCGGTGAATCCCGGGACTGGCATGTGCTGGCGCATTCAACGCTGCCGCAGGTTGACGCGGGCAAGGACAAGCGCGGCAAGATGGCGGAAGCCCAGGCGGCTGCGGCGGAGGTCGCGAAGGCCCGCCTCGCCAAGGCAACGGCCGCGGTGCAATCGCCCCGCTATGCACACGTCGCCCTTGCACTGGATCACTGGGTCACGACGCCTCCCTGGCGCGATGCGTCCGGCGAGACACGCAGACGGCTTGGGCGACATGTCGGCGGCTTCGCCGATCGGATCCTGCACAAGCGTCATCGCAAGCTCGTGCGCCGAGGACGAGGCCTTCACAAGCTGGATGCGCATCAGCGCCACCGCGCCCGGATCGCAGCAAAGAAACTTCACTACGCGGCCGAGTTCTTTGCTGATCTCTTCAAACCCAAGCGTCTGGAGCCATATCGGCGCGTGCTGGCGACATTGCAGGATGACCTGGGATGGGGAAACGACATGGCGGTGGCGGATCGCTTGCTGGACCATCTGCAGCAGCATCATCGCAAGGCTTCGGATGGGGCGAGCTACGCACGCGGCTTCCTGGCAGCCCGCGTGGCCGACGATCGGGACCATCAACGCAAGCTGTGGAAGCGGTTCCGGAGCACATGCCGACCTGCCAGTCGCCGATGACGGGTTCCACCAGCCCTGGCTTTCCGCCCTGCCTCACGGCCGTCACCCGAACAGCGTGCTGCTCATCAGCGCCTTCGCCACCAGGGTGCCCGCGTCCGATTCCTCGGCGTACACCTCGACATCGCTGATCACCTGCCGGCGGCTACGCCGCACCACGCTTGCAACCGCGCGCAGGCTGGCGCCATTTGCCGGGGCCAGGTACTGGACGGTGAGTGAGCCGGTCGCCCCGCCCTTGACCTGCTCCGGGTCGGCGCCGGAGGCCGCGGCGGCGGCTCCCGCAATATCGATCAGCGTCGCGATCACGCCGCCATGGACGGTGTTGCCGAGGGTGACGTTTTCCGGGCTGTATGGCAACACCAGCTCGACATGCTCCGGCTTCAGCACATCGAGCTGCACGCCCAGTGCCCGCGCGACAGGAGAGCCCATCAGGACCTCCTCCACCATCTGCCGCATGCGCGGGTGTGTCATGGCGGGAACTGCAACGGCTTGGTTGATGGCTTCACGCATCGCTGGCTCCTATCGAAGGTCGACGCAATGCAGCGTACCGGGCACTGCGCGGCGGCTCAACGACCTCCGAGGTAATCGGCACGATTCCATGCTCGCTCGGCGGCAATCACCGCCACTCGGGCCGTTCACGAAACCCGGGACGCCGGGGCAGCCCGTTTATAATGCCCCACTGCGAGCCCTTTCCACTTCTGCATGTCGTCTTCCCCCTCAGATTCCGCCCTGTCCGCCGTCCAGTCCGACGCCACCGGACTGGCTGACCGTCCCGACAGCCCCTGCATCGGCATCTGCTCGACGCTGTTCGACGAAATCTGCCAGGGTTGCGGACGCACCGCGGCGGAAGTCAGCAACTGGGTGTTCCTGAGCGACGAGGAAAAACAGGTGATCTGGGAGCGCATCACCCGCGAGGGCACAGCCCGGCGCTTCCGCCAGGGCTGAGCCCGGCGGGCCGCTTCAGCCGCCGGCCAGGCGCTTTTCCATGTCTTCGACTTCGTATTTCGCCACGCGCTGGCGGGCCAGCTTGCGCCAGCTCTCGGCCAGCGGCGGCAGTTCGGGCATCTCGGCCAGCGCCGCGTAGTCCAGGCGATCCACATAGAGCACGCGCAGCAAACGCGCCAGGCTCCACGCCGGATACGGACGGCTGGCCAGCGTCAGCCCATCGCCCGCGCGCACTTCGCCCTCCTCCAGCACGCGGTAGTACCAGCCCGTGCGCAGGCTCTGCTGCACGGCGCGCGACATGCCCGCGTAGCCGAAGCGATGGTTCAGCTTCCAGCACGGCTGGCGCGCCTGCGACACCTCCACCAGCGCGGAGCCAAGACGGAAGCGGTCGCCAACGCAGACATCCGCCTCGATCAGCCCGGTGGTGCTCAGGTTCTCGCCAAAGGCGCCCGGCGCCGACAGAACCGAACCGGCCTGCGCGGCCACGCCCGCAAGCTCGGCCCGCCAGGCGGGGTAATGGTCATACGCGTAGTGATGGAGCGCCTTTTCCGGGCCGCCATGACGCTTGGGGTCGCCCTGGCCATCCCCAGACAGGCCGAGTACCGTCACCGGCACCGATCCGGCCAGCGGCCGCTTGTCGATGCCGCTTGGCACGCCCTTCGGGCCGAACGGGCGAACCTGGCCGACCAGGACCGTATCGACCGAGACGCCGCGCAACGCGGGCGCGTTCATCCCCCTCACAAGCCGGCCTCATCCAGCCAGCGGGCAAACATGCGCCGGCCGGCCGCCGCGACGGACTCGCCGACTTCCGCGGTACGCGCACGGATGGTGCGCGGATCGATGCCCGACTTGCCCAGTTCCACCGTGTGCCCGATCAGCCAGGCCTCGATATCGCGCGGCAGCACCTCGGGATGGAACTGCAGGGCCAGGACCTGCTTGCCGATGGCGTACGCCTGGTGAGGTACCGCGGCCGTCGAGGCCAGCAACTCCGCACCGTCCGGCAGATCGAAGGTGTCGCCGTGCCAGTGCAGGACTTCCCAGTTGGCCGCGGCCAGCTCCGCCAGCGCCGAATCGCGGCCGCGCGCCGTCGGAACGATCGGCGCCCAGCCGATTTCGCGGGTCCCCGGATAAACGCGCGCGCCGCAGGCCCGTGCAATCAGTTGCGCCCCGAGGCAAACCCCGATCACCTTGCCGCCAGCGGCAAGGCGCGTGCGAATCAGCGCGATTTCCTGCTCGAGCCACGGATAGGCTTCGGTCTCGTAAACGCCGATCGGGCCGCCCAGCACCAGCAGCAGGTCGGGCGGATTGTCGGCGATGGGCCGCAGGTCATCCACGCCCGCCTGGAACACCTGCAGGGCGTGGCCGCGCGCGCGCAGCGCTTCGGCAACCACGCCGCCGTGTTCAAAGGCGACGTGCTGGATGATGTGGGTGGTACGCGAAGGGGTGGACGTTGCCATGCACGGCTCCTGCCGATGGGATGGCCCGCCATGGTACCGCCATTCGCTTGAGGACGTCCGATCACCCGGCTGCTTGCCGCGACTGGCCTCTTACCCCTTACCTCGCCGTTGCAGGCTCGAGCACCAGCGTGTCGAACGGCTCGCGCGCAGGCTCGCGTCGCCGCGCGAGCGTAATGTACTCGACGGCCGCCCACTTGCCCGTCCAGTCGCGGTAGTTCGGCGACACCGGGTTGCCCGACTGCCCGGTCGAGTCCATGAAGCGCGACGCCTCCAGCTCGGCCAGGTCATAGAGCGCGCGCAGGCTTGCGGCGTGCGTGCTTTCGAACGGGGCCTGTTCGTCGCGCGGGTTGTTGCGCCCGGCATTGACCGTGTAGGTGTCCCCCCCGGTCGGCACGCGCAGGTTGAACAGACCCGACAGGTACGGCTGCTTGCCGAACGGCTTGTGCTCGGAGCGGGCCGTATGCGCCTTGCCCCAGCGCCATTTGCCAGGATTGTCGCCATAGCGCCGCGACAGGTCGACAAGCGCCAGCGTCCACGCGTCGGCCACGGCATCGTCACAGGACTCATGCTCCGTCGTACCGGACTTGTCGCACCAGAAGCTGCCCAGCGAACCGGGCCCGGCGGCATTGCGCAGGATATTCAGCATGGGCTGCTGCACATTGCGCTGCTCCCACATGCGCACGAACAGCGCCTCGCCGACCTTGTCCTCGAACAGCCGGCGCGACAGCTCGCGCAGCCAGGCGGAGACCACGAGCGGCTCCGGTGCCGCGGCGTCCATGGTGCCGTCCCACTTGCGCAGCGCATCGAACAGCTCGCGTTCGCGCTGTGGCCGGTTGGCGTCATTCGCAACCGGCGAGGCCAGCAGCAGCGGCAGAAAATCGCGCATCGACAGCGACACCACGTCTTTCTGGATCGCGCCGAATGACTCGAACGTGTGGCGCGGCACGGCATCAAGCAGCGCGCGGATGCGCTGGTAGCGATACGGCACGGTCCATTCGCTCGTGATGAAGTAGGGATAGTCGGGCCCCACGATACGCTGGTTCGCGGTGACGATAATGCCGTTGGGCGGGTTGTAGGCGCGCGGCAGGTGCTCGAACGGGATGAAGCCGTTCCAGTCATAGCGCGCATCCCAGCCCGGGGCCGGCGCCAGGCCCTTGAGATCGTTGTCGGCGCGGCGCAGAGGAATACGCCCGGGCGCGATGAATCCGATATTGCCGTCCACGTCCGCATAGACGATGTTCTGCTGCGGCGCGTGGAAATCGCGCAGCGCCTGCGTGAAACTTGCCCAGTCGGTGGCCAGGTTGATCTTCAGCCCGGCCTGGAACGTGCGGTCATCTGGACGCAGCGCCGTCCACTGGAACGCCACGACGTAGCGGGCACCTAGCGGCGCCGCGGCATTGGCGACGGGCTCGGACACATCGGAGATGACCGGACCATGGCGCGTTTCGCGCACGGTCAGCGTGACATCGGCCGCGCCCTTGACATGGATGGTCTCGGCACGCGTCACGAATGCCGCCCAGCCGTCCGGCGTCTGGTAGTTATCGGTGCTGCCCGGCTGCAGGCGTTCGAGGAACAGGTCCTGCACATCCGGCGCGGTATTGGTGAAACCCCAGGCGATGCGCGCGTTATGGCCCAGCACGACCACGGGCGCGCCCGGCAGCGTGGCGCCGGCCACGTCCAGTCCCGGTGCCTGCAGACGGGCCAGGTACCAAAGCGCGGGCGCCTGCAAACCCAGGTGCGGGTCATTGGCCAGCATGGGCTTGCCCGACTGCGTGTGCGCACCGGACACGACCCAGTTGTTCGACCCCATTCCTTCCACATAGCTGGCCGGCGCCATCTCGCCGACGCGGGCCAGCGCAGAGGCCAGCGGGGCCAGGTGGCGGTACAGGTTGCCGTAATCGAGCGTCCGCACGGGCCGCTCTCCCGGATACGGTGCCAGCAGCTCGCTGATGCGCGCGGTGGGCAAGACCTGCGACAGCGCCATGCGCAGGGTCTCCTGGGTCCAGTTGCCACCCAGGTCCCAGGCCATCATGGTCTGCCAGCCAAGGGTATCGGCGGGCTCCCAGTGTTCGGGGCGCGTCTGCAGGATCACGAACTCCGGCGGCAGCGGGCCCTTGCGCTGGTCGATATAGGCATTCACGCCGGCCGCGTACGCCTGCAAGGCGGCGCGCGTGCCGGGTTCGAGCTGCGCGAAGATGGCCTCGGCATTGCGGCGCACGCCCAGCGTGCGCAGGAAACGGTCGGTATCGAGCGCCTTGGGCCCGAGGATCTCGGCGAGCCGGCCGGCCACGACGCGCTTGTTCATCTGCATCTGCCACAGGCGGTCCTGCGCATGCACGAAGCCCAGCGCGTAGTATGCGTCCAGCCGCGAGGCGGCCTGGATGTGCGGCACCGAGTTGCGGTCGCGCACGATGGTGACGCGCCCCTTCAGCCCCGGCAGCGCCAGGGTGCCCGCGGACTGCGGCTGCGACGCCTGTCGATACCAGATATAGCCGCCCGCCAGCGCTGCCACGGAAACCAGTAACAGCACCGCCACCAGCCAGGCCAGCCGTCCGAACCAGCGCATCTGTCATCTCCCCCTGAAGATTTTTGTCTGGCGGCAATTATCGCCACGAATGGGCTCAAATAAAAAGCCAAAAAGCCCCGCATGCTGCCATGCGGGGCCTTGTGCCGGAACGCCCGCAGGGGGCACTCAGGCCGGCTTCTTGAATTGCAGGGACTTGTACTCGAGGAATTCCTCAAGCCCATATTTGCCGGCCTCGCGCCCGTTGCCGGATTGCTTGTAGCCGCCAAACGGCGCCTGCATATTGAACGGGCCGCCGTTGATATCGACCTGGCCGGTACGGATGCGCCGCGCCACGCGGATCGCACGCGCCTCGTCACCGCCCCATACACCGCCACCGAGGCCGTAGATGCTGTCGTTGGCGATACGCACGGCCTCTTCCTCCGTGTCGTAGCAGATGATGGAAAGCACCGGTCCGAAGATCTCTTCCTGCGCCACGGTCGCGCGCGGCTCGACATTGCCCAGCACCGTCGGCTTGACGAAGAAGCCCTTGCCGAGTCCGGCCGGGGTCTCCGGCCCGCCCGCCACCAGCTCTGCCCCTTCTTCCAGGCCGCGGCGGATATAGCCGGTCACGCGGTCCTTCTGCACGGCGGAAATCAGCGGCCCGAGCCTGGTGGTTTCCTGCAGCGGGTCGCCGACGGTAAAGCCTTCGACCACCTTCGCGGCAATCGCCTTCACTTCGTCATAGCGGTTGCGCGGCACCAGCATGCGGGTATGCGCCGAGCAGGTCTGCCCGGAGTTCAGGAAGCACGCATTGATGGTGCCCTTGACCGCCGCGGCCAGGTCCGCATCGTCCAGGACCACCGAGGCGGACTTGCCGCCCAGTTCCAGCGCCACGCGCTTGACGGTCTGCGAAGCCAGTTCCGACACGCGCTTGCCGGCCCGGGTGGAGCCCGTGAACGACACCATGTCGACCTCGGGATGGCTGGCCAGTACCTCGCCGACCACCGGGCCATAACCCGTCACCAGGTTGAACACGCCCGGCGGCAGGCCGGCTGCCTCGATCACCTCTGCCAGCACGAATGCATTCAGCGGCGCCACTTCCGACGGCTTGAGCACGACCGTGCAACCGGCCGCCAGCGCGGGCGCCACCTTCAGCGTGATCTGGTTGAGCGGGTAGTTCCACGGCGTGATCGCCGCCACCACGCCGACCGGCTCGCGCACGACCAGCGAATTGCCCACCTCCTCCTCGAAATCAAAGTCCTCCAGCAGCTTCGCGGCCTGGCCCCAGTTGTAGACAGGGCCGCCTACCTGGATCGCGCGCGCCAGCTTGATCGGCATGCCGACCTCGCCCGCGATCAGCTGGGCCAGTTCCTCGGTCCGTGCCTTCATGCCTTCGGCGATCTTGCGGATATAGTCGGCGCGTACTGCCGGGGGCGTGCTGGCCCAGCCGTCAAACGCGGCACGGGCAGCCTGGATCGCGTCTTCCGCGTCGCGTGCGCTGCCTTCGGGGATGCGGCCCATGACCGCTTCGGTGGTGGAGTGGATCACGTCGATCAGCCCGGTGCCGTGCGGGCTGACCCACTTGCCGTTAATGAAGAGTTTGTCTCGTTGTTGCATGGCCACAGTTGTCAGATTGGTCAATCAGCGGTTGCAAATTTTTTGTTACTTTTATGGTGCACGCACATTGTAGAGCGGATTGCGGCGGGCGTTTTTTTGCGCCGCGCAAACGCCAGGACACAAATGGCGATAATCGGCCGGCCCCGAGGGTTCTCGCGAGGGCGGCCGATACATAACAGGGAGCGAGACGTGGTCAACCCCATTTACCGCAAGACCGAAGCCGGCCTTGACGAGATCAAGACGCGCGCGCGCAAGCTCGATCACAAGCTGCGCGCCCTGCTGCTGATCGTCAATGGCGAGCGGCGCGAAGAGGAACTGCTCTCGCAGCTTGACGGCATGGGCGTGGGGCAGGCGTCGCTAAACCAGCTGGTGCAAATGGCCCTGGTCGAGACCGTGCAGGAAGTCGCCCGGACGCTGCCCACCCCGCCACAGGCGGCACCGGCCACCGAGGACAGCAATCTCTTCTCGCTGTATGCGATGCGCCGCGTGGATGCGCCACGGTCCGGGAGCCAGGCGCCGGTGACAGCGCAGGCCCCAGCGTCCGCCGACACGCCCCACTCCGAGGCAGATATCCGGGCCTACCAGCGTCTGTACCACTTCTATACCGACATTGTCAGCCAGCACCTTGGCCTGCGCGGCTACGTCATGCAGGTCAAGGTGGAAAAGGCCACGGACCTTCCGTCGTTGATCGCCCTGCGCGAGCCGTTGCATGCGGCACTTCTCAAGGCCAAGGGGGAGATCACCGCGCAAGCCATCACCGGGCAGCTCGATGAGCTCGTCAAGATGATCGGGATGGACAAAGGCGGCTGAAGCAAAACCTTCCGCAATCAACGCAAAGGCCGCCCGAAGGCGGCCTTTGCGTTGTCATGGTTTCGGGCGCTTAGGGGGCGCTTCGGGGCGCTTAGCCATCGATCCCCTGCGACTGCAGGTACTCGTCATACGTGCCCAGGTAATCCGTCAGCGTGCCGTCGGTACGCACTTCGATCACCCGCGTGGCCAGGCCGCTCACGAACTCGCGGTCGTGCGACACGAAGATCAGCGTGCCCTGGAACTTGTCCAGCGCGATCTGCATCGATTCGATCGACTCCATGTCCATGTGGTTGGTCGGCTCGTCCAGCGCCAGCACGTTATGGCGGCCCAGCATCAGCTTGCCCCAGATCATGCGGCCCTTCTCGCCGCCGGACAGCACCTTGACGTTCTTCTTGATGTCGTCCGCCGAGAACAGCAGGCGGCCCAGCGTGCCGCGCAGCGAGGTCTCGTCATCGCCGGCCTGCGTCCACTGGCTCATCCAGTCCATCACGTCGCGGTCCGTGGGGAACTCCTCGTAGGTGTCCTGCGGCATGTAGCCCACGTTGGCGTTCTCGGCCCACTTGACCGTGCCGCGATCCACCTCCACGCCGCGCTGCACGCCGGTCTGCACCGCGCCGTTCAGCAGGCTGCGCAGCAGCGTGGTCTTGCCCGCGCCGTTCTCGCCGATGATCGCCACGCGCTCGCCAGCCTGGATCGCCATCGACAGGTTGTTGATGATCTTGCGGTCGTAGGTCTTGGTGATGCCTTCCACCTCGACGGCCAGGTTGTGCAGCTTCTTCTCGAACTCGAAGCGGATGAACGGGTTCTGGCGCGACGACGGCTTGATGTCCTCGACCTTGATCTTCTCGATCTGCTTGGCGCGCGAGGTGGCCTGGCGTGCCTTGGACTTGTTGGCCGAGAAGCGGCGCACGAAGTCCTGCAGTTCGCTGATGCGCTCCTTGGCGCGCGCGTTGGCGGCCATCTGGCGCTCGCGGGCCTGCATCGACGCTTCCATGTATTCGTCGTAGTTGCCCGGGTAGACCTTGAGCGTGCCGTAATCCATATCGGCCATGTGCGTGCACACGGAGTTCAGGAAGTGGCGATCGTGCGAGATGATGATCATGGTGGAGTTGCGCTCGTTGAGCACGGTCTCCAGCCAGCGGATCGTGTTGATGTCCAGGTTGTTGGTCGGTTCGTCCAGCAGCAGCACGTCCGGGTTCGAGAACAGTGCCTGCGCCAGCAGCACGCGCAGCTTCCAGCCCGGCGCGACGTCGCTCATCGGGCCCTGGTGCTGGCTGGTGGGAATGCCCACGCCCAGCAGCAGTTCGCCGGCGCGTGCCTCGGCGGTGTAGCCGTCGTACTCGGCGTACTTGGCCTCCAGCTCGGCGGCCTTCATGTAGTCTTCGTCGGTCGCTTCCGGATTCGCGTAGATCGCGTCACGCTCCTGCGCCGCGGCCCACATTTCGGTGTGGCCCATCATCACCACGTCCAGCACGCGCATGTCTTCATAGGCGAACTGGTCCTGGCGCAGCTTGCCCAGGCGAATGCCCGGCTCCAGCATGACGTTGCCAGACGACGACTCGAGGTCGCCACCCAGGATCTTCATGAAGGTGGACTTGCCGCAGCCGTTCGCGCCGATCAGGCCGTAGCGGTTGCCCTCGCCGAACTTGACCGAGATATTCTCGAACAACGGCTTGGGGCCGAACTGCATGGTGATGTTTGCGGTAGAAAGCACGTCTGGAACCTTGTCTGGAAACGGGGTATGGCGCCAATGCGCCAGGCTTGCCGGAACGGGGCAGCGCCGCCGAATGCGATGCGCCCCCGGTTCATGGGAGAACCCGGCAGCAAATGGGGAAATAACCGGTTATTTTACCATCCACACGCCTTTCCGGCGACCGGGTGGCGTGAGTCGAAGCGTTCTCAGGGTCGCGCGGAAAGCACGGGGTAACCCGACATGCCCAGCGTGAAGCCTTCCGCACTTGCGCTGAGCTGCGCCCGGGCGCCTACCGGCAGGGTCAGCTTGCGCGCGCAATGGCCGAACGGCAGGCCGGTCAGTACCGGCACCTGCAACCGGTCGCGCAGATAGGCGACCACCGCATCCATGTCGTAGCCGTTGTCGTAGTCCGTCACGCGGTAGTTGGAGAAATCGCCGAGGATGATGGCGCGCTGCGCGCCCAGCACGCCGGCCTGCTGAAGTTGCAACAGCATGCGCTCCACGCGGTACGGCGGCTCGTTGATGTCTTCCAGGAACAGGATGCCGCCTTCTACCTGCGGCATGAACGGCGTGCCCAGCAGGCTGCACAGCATGGCCAGGTTGCCGCCCCACAGCGTGCCCGCGACCGAGCCCGAGAACGGCTGCCCGCCGTCCTGCGGGGCCAGCACCGTCGCCGTGTACGCCGGATTGCGCAGGATGCCTTCGAAGTGCTCCCACATGAACGCATCGACGGTATCGACCCCGAAATCCGCCAGCAGCATCGGGCCCGCAAACGTCACGCCGCCGGTGGCAGCCAGGTAGGCGAGCTGGAATGCCGTGAAGTCGCTGTGGCCGACGATGGGGGTACCGCTGGCGCGCGCCTGCTCGGCGATCCGCGCGAAATCGAGCCGCTCCAGCAGCCGCGCGATGCCGTAGCCGCCACGCACCGCCAGTGTCAGCTCATGCGCAGCGCCGGCACCGATCGCATGCAGGTCCGCCAGCCGCTCGGCATCCGTGCCGCCAAAGCGCAGGTAGCGCCGGGCCAGCACGTCGGGGTTGGTCATGTGGTAGCCGTGCGCCTTGAGCCAGGCACAGCCGCGCGCCGCAATGGCGACATCGTGCGGGTAGCCGGACGACGCGATGAGGCGGACTTCGGTATGCGGCTGGATGCTCGGCGTGCTCATGCGGGCTGGGCTTGGTCAGGGTTGATCGGAATCGGATAGGGTTCGTGCGGCGAGCTGCGCCGCCTTCTGCGCGCGGCGGCGGGCACCGAAGAAGTCCTTGAGCATCTGCCCGCAATCGGCCGCGAGCACGCCGCCCGTGATGGTGGTCTGGTGATTGAGTTGCGCCTGCTCGAACAGGTTCACCACGCTGCCGGCCGCGCCGGTCTTCGGGTCCGCCGCGCCGAACACCACGTGGCGCAGGCGCGCGTGGAGGATGGCGCCGCTGCACATCGCGCACGGTTCCAGCGTCACGTAGAGTTCGCACTCGGGCATGCGGTAATTGCCGAGCACCTGCGCGGCCGCTCGCATGGCCTGCATCTCGGCATGGGCCGACGGATCCATCGACGTGATCGGCAGGTTGTGCCCGCGTGCGATGATGGCATCGTTCCATACCACCACCGCGCCGACCGGCACCTCGCCGGCGGCCTCGGCCAGGCGCGCCTCGTCCATGGCGGCGCGCATGTAGCGCTCGTCGCGCGCCATTTCCTGCGCCGTGCGGGGGTCCGTCATGGCTGCATCAGTCCTGCGCCGGCAGCGCTGCCGTGGCGGTGACCTCGGCCCAGCAGTTGGGGGTTTCGAACAGGACCAGGCGAGTCAGCTGCAGATGGTGGCCGAAGCAGTCCTTGAACACGGGCGCCAGCATGTCGAAGGCGATCTGCGCCAGGTTTTCGACGGTCGGGATCGCGTCCAGCACCACGGTCTTGTGCTCTTCCATCGATTGCAGGAAGTTCAGCAGCGCCGTGTCGCCGCGATAGATCAGGAATGCATGGTCCCACCTGGACACCAGATGCTCCTGCGCCAGCGACTTGATATCGCCGAAATCGAGGATCATGCCGTCGTCCGACGCGCCTTCACGATGCAGCACCTCGCCCGACAGCGTCAGGTCCAGGCGATAGCGGTGGCCGTGGATGTTGCGGCACTGGCCGCAGTGGTTCGGGATGCGGTGGCCGGAATCGAATTCCAGCCGGCGGGTAATGGAAACTTGTTTGCTCATGAGTACGGGCGCTTGCAAGGCGGCCAGCATAGGGTGGACATCGCGCCGGGGTCCGCAGGCTCTATTGTGGCCCACTGTGCGGCCACGCGACAGCCATCCGCGACCATCAGCGGATGCCCAGCAGCTTGTGGGTCTGCAGCGACAGGCGCCAGCGCGGATGCTGCTGGCAGAACGCCACGGCGGCGGCGGTATTTTCGCGGGCCAGCGGGCCGTCCATGGCCTGCACCAGGAAATACTGGAAATCCAGCTGCTCGTATGCGGCGAAGTCCTGCCCGGCCTGTGGAATGACGACCTTCAGCTCGTTGCCCTTCCTGACCACCAGCTCGGAGCCCATCTTGGGGCTCACGCAAACCCAGTCGATGCCCTGCGGAACCTCGATCGTGCCATTGGTTTCGATCGCGATCTCGAAGCCCTGCGCGTGCAATGCGTCGATCAGCGGCGCATTGAGCTGCAGCAGCGGCTCGCCGCCCGTGCATACCACCAGCGGCTTGCCGCCGGCGCCCTGCGGCCATTCGGAAGCGACCGTGGCGGCCAGTTCCCCGGCCGTGCGGTACTTGCCGCCGAGCGTGCCGTCGGTGCCGACGAAATCCGTGTCGCAGAACTGGCATACCGCCGTGGCCCGGTCCTCTTCCCGCCCGCTCCACAGGTTACAGCCGGCAAAGCGGCAGAACACCGCGGCACGGCCGGCGTTGGCGCCTTCGCCCTGCAGCGTATAGAAGATTTCCTTGACGGCGTAAGTCATGCTTTGCGGCGCGCTCCGGTCAGGAACGCAATGGTTTCAGCGGCCAATGGCGGCCGGTCTTTCATGGGTCGGGAGAGCGAGGCCAGGACTCCGTATCAGAGATGGCTTGAGGCAAGGCGCCCTCCGGCAGTGCATCGGAGCGGTGGTCCGCATGGCCTCTCGCAGGCTGTATCCGGCAGCGGCCAGACAACATGGAAGTATACCAGACGCGTCAGGGTTTTCGCTGATATGGCGACCAGACGGCACGTGACGCAAGGGCAGGCATCTTCACCCCGACGTCCCCCGGGACACCGGACTGCTTCATAACGGCCGGCCCCGATATTCTTGCATTTATTTCAAATATCTTCTGTCGATCACCACGTTAATCCGCAAAGGTAATGCAGGCACACTGCCGCCATCCCATCTTCTGGAGGCAGACCATGCCCATTGCCCTGTTAGCGCTGACCATCAGCGCATTCGCCATCGGCACGACGGAATTCGTGATCGTCGGGCTGATCCCGACCATCGCCACCGACCTGCATATCAGCGTGCCGTCGGCCGGCATGCTGGTCAGCCTGTACGCCCTCGGCGTGGCGGTCGGCGCACCCGTGCTCACGGCACTGACCGGCCGCCTGCCGCGCAAGGCGCTGTTGCTGTCGCTGATGGCGCTCTTCACGCTTGGCAACCTGCTCGCCTGGAAGGCGCCGGGCTATGAATCGCTGGTCGTGGCGCGCATCCTGACCGGCCTGGCCCACGGCGTGTTCTTCTCGATCGGCTCGACCATCGCTACCGGCCTGGTGCCGAAGGAAAAGGCGGCCAGCGCCATCGCCATCATGTTCACCGGCCTGACGGTTGCACTGGTGACGGGCGTGCCGCTGGGGACGTTCATCGGCCAGCATTTCGGCTGGCGCGAGACTTTCCTGGCCGTGTCGGGGCTTGGCATGATTGCCTTTCTGGGCAGCCTGCTTTTCGTGCCGTCTTCGATCCGGCACACGCCGCCCGCGTCGCTGCTGCAGCAGGCGCGTGTGCTGGCGGAGCCCCGCTTGTTGCTGGTGTACGCCAAGACTGCGATCGGCTACGGCGGCTCGTTCATCCCGTTTACCTTCCTCGCGCCGATCCTGCAGGATGTGTCGGGCTTCAGCGCCAACGCCGTCGGACTGGTGATGCTGGTCTATGGCGTGTCCGTGGCCGTGGGCAATATCTGGGGCGGCCGCCTGGCCGATCGCCATGGCCCGATTCCCGCCCTGCGGGTGGTCTTCCTGCTGCTCGCGGCCGTGCTGTTCGTGCTGACGTTCACCGCGCCGCACCCGTGGCTGGTCGTGGCCACCGTGCTGGCCTGGGGCGCCGTCGCCTTCGGCAATGTGCCGGGCCTGCAGGTCTATGTGGTCAAGCAGGCAGAGCGCCATACGCCGAACGCGGTCGACGTGGCCTCCGGCCTGAATATCGCGGCCTTCAACCTTGGCATTGCCGGGGCGGCCTGGGCCGGCGGCCTGATCGTCACGCACCTGGGCCTGATGCATACGCCCTGGATCGGTGCGCTCGTCGTGCTGGTGGCGCTGGCCCTGACGGAACTGAGCGGCCGGCTGGACCGCGCCGCCGGCTTCGATGCACGTGGCACGCTGCCCGCCGGCGCCGCGATGCACTGAGCCCCTGCCCCGGCCGGGGCAGGGATAGCGCCTCAGCGCGTGCCGAGGTAATCCATCTTGCCGATCTGCACCCCCTTGTGGCGCAGGATGTCGTAGGCGGTGGTGATGTGGAAGTAGAAGTTCGGCAGCGCAAAGCCCAGCAGGTAGCTCTTGCCGTCGAAGGTCACCGTGCCCTGCCGCAGTTTCAGCTCGATGACCCTCGATTCGCTGCCGTCGAGCTGTTCGGGGCGGATCGACTTCAGGAAGCCCACTGTCTTCGCGATACGCTCTTGCAGTTCAGGAAACGTCGCCTCCGTATCGGCATAGGACGGCACGTCGATACCCGCGAGCCGCGCCGCGCAGCCCTTCGCGGCATCGCTGGCACGCTGCACCTGGGCCGACAGCGGGTCCATGTCGGCGATCAGGCGCGTCTGGATCAGGTCGGCCGGGTCCAGGCCTTGCGCCTGCGCATGCGCCGCCCCTTTTTCCAGGATGGCGGACAGATTGGTCAGGGCGCGGATGAACGCGGGAATCGATACGTCATACATCGAGAGGGCCATATGGTCTCCTGGCATGGGTCGTGTCTGGTTTCGGTATGCGGCGGTCCTGCACCGCCTGCGGCAGCATAAATCGAATCGGCACGTCATGCAGGCGGTCCAATGCGCCGGCCCACCGCGTCGTGCTTTAAGATATCCGGCTACCGCCCCCGCACGGGACCTCCCTCCGCCGCCGATGAACGCGCCCTTCCCGATCCGCACCGAGTGCCCGCCCGGCGCCTGCACCTGCCGCAGGGAAGCATTGCTGGCCGATCCGAACGCCGATATCCGCGTCCTGCGCCTGACTCGCGACGAAGAAAAACGGCTCGTGGCCCGCCTGGAAAGCGTGACGAGCCTGGCGGACCTGCGGCATGTGGGTGACCGCCTGCGGGCGCAACTGGGCATCGTCCTGACCATCACGCCGAGCGCGAACGGCGTGCGCACGCTGCGGGGCATCAACATCCAGCTGGAAGACCAGCCCGGACTATGCCGCAAGACGAAGCAGGCGATTCCCGCAGCAGTCCGGCGGGCAATGGAAGCTACGCCGGAGATTGCCTATGCGCTGCTGGATGAGCAGGACTTGTTGGGTGGAGGCGGACTGGCGGGTTGAAGGGGAAAGCTCGCGCGATTTCCCGTCAGGCCACCCTGGCGCCTGCGCCGGCACCCTCGAATCATCCGGCTTGAACCGCTCGCAACGGCGCTTCAGCCAGGTTCAGTTCATGGACCAGGCTGATGAGAGCGCGCAACCGCGCAGGCACGAAACGATGACCTGAGTAGTAGAGCCTCAGCCCGCCAAACGACGGGCACCACGGCGTCAGCACGGGCACCAGGGCGCCGGTCTTCAACTCTTCCTCGATGAACCATTCGGAGATGAAGCCGATGCCCAGCCCGAGCAGTACCGCCTGCTTGATGGCCGGCATCTCATTGAGCGCGAAGCGCACCGGCACATCCATCCGCAGCTTCTGGCCCTTGCGCTCCAGTTCCCACTGATAGATGCCGCCGTGGGCCATGCGCATGCCGATGCTCTGGTGCCTGAGCAGGTCGCGCGGGTGCCTGGGCGTGCCGCGGCGCTTCAGGTACTCGGGGGTTGCCACCACGAGCATGCGGACGTCGCGCGAGAGCGGCACGGCGATCATGTCCTGGGGCACGGACTCGGCCAGGCGGATACCGGCGTCGAATCCCTCGGCCACCACATCGATCATGCGCGATTCGCTCACGATATCGATCTGCACCTCGGGATAGCGCTGCGCATACACGTTGAAAAGCGGCTCCAGCAGAAGGTATGCCACGCCCTGCGGTGCGTTGATGCGCAGCGTGCCGCTGGGCACGTCGGGGCCCGTAGCGGCCTCTTCGCCCGCGCTCTTGATTTCCGCCAATGCGGGACCGATGCGCTCCACATAGCGTTGGCCCGCGTCAGTGAGGGCAACGCTGCGCGTCGATCGATTGAAGAGACGCACCCTCAGGCGTGCCTCCAGTCCGGCCACTGCGCTGCTCACGGCCGTGGTGGACATGCCCAGTTCCTGCGCCGCGCCACGAAAGCTGTTGCGGCGCGCGATGGCCAGAACGACTTCCAGTTCGGTCATTCCTGTTCGGTGCATGGATTGTCCTGAAATCAGGGATACATCATCAGCAACAAGACGGCTTATCAGAACAATAAACCATACCTAGACTTCGTTGCATCCCTTCCTGGCAGGAGCCGCCATGCAACGCATTGAACACATCTATATCAACGGCGAATTCGTCACGCCACACGGCGACGAATGGTTCGATCTCCACGACCCGAGCACCGAGGAAGTCATCGGTCAGGTGCGGCTGGGCGATGCGCAGGACGCGCGGCGCGCCATCGCGGCGGCCCAGGCTGCGTTCCCCACCTGGTCACGCACCACACGCGAGGAGCGCATTGCGGCCCTGCAGCGCATGCACAGGGCCGTCGCGGCGCGCGAGGATGAACTGATGGAAGCCATCCTTAGGGAGTACGGCGCGCCGTTAGTGCGCGGGCGCTGGATGGCGACGTATCCGGCCGATGTCATTGCCCAGGCGATCGATGCACTGGAGTCCTTCGTGTTCGAGGAACAAGCCGGCGCGGCCAGGGTGATCCAGACGCCGGTGGGGGTCGCGGGTCTGATTACGCCCTGGAACAGCAATGCGGGCTTTATCTGCAACAAGCTGGCTACCGCGCTGGCGGCGGGTTGCACCGCCGTCATCAAGCCCAGCGAGATGAGCGCAATGCAGACGCAGATCGTTGCCCAGGCGCTGCACGAAGCCGGTCTTCCACCCGGGGTGTTCAACATCGTCAATGGCCGCGGCGATGTCGTCGGCGAAGAGATCGCCCACAACCCCGGCGTCGCCAAGATCTCGTTCACGGGCTCGTCCGCAGTGGGTCAGCATCTGGTCACCACTGGAGCAGCCACGATGAAGCGCGTGACGCTGGAGCTGGGCGGCAAGTCGCCCACGGTGGTACTGGAGGACGCGGACTTTGCCGCCATCATGCCGCTGGTACTGCAGGCCGGCTTCCTCAACAGCGGCCAGGCCTGCATTGCGGGCACGCGCATCCTCGTGCCGCGCAGTCGCCTGGCCGAATTCGAGCAAATCGCGAAAGCGGCAGTCTCGCATATTCGATCCGGCGACCCGCGCAATGCCGACACCGATATCGGCCCGATGGTGAGCCGGAAGCAATGGGAGCGGGTGCAGAACTACATCCGCATCGGACAGGAGGAAGGCGCGACGCTGCTGGCGGGAGGTGAAGGCCGGCCCGATGGCTTGCGCGCCGGCTGGTTCGTGAAGCCCACCCTCTTCACCCATGCCAACAACCAGATGCGCATTGCGCGCGAGGAAATCTTCGGCCCCGTGCTGACCATCATCCCCTACGAGGATGAAGCCGACGCGATCGCCATTGCCAACGACACGCGCTACGGCCTGAGCGCCCTGGTGCTGGGCAAGAACCCGGAGCGCTGCGAACGTGTGGCACGCCAGATCGATTCGGGCCGCGTGCTCGTCAACACCTTGGCCCACGAGCCGCGCGCACCATTCGGAGGCTTCAAGCATTCGGGGCTCGGGCGCGAAATGGGTCGCTGGGGCATGAGCGCGTACCTGGAGCCCAAGACCTTGTTGACGAGCGCAAGCTGAGCTTCATGACGGTCTTCGCCTGATGCGTTCGCATGCCGTCGCGTATGTCTTGCCGACGGCCTGACAACGAGGCTTTTTGGGGCCTTTACACCGGGCGCAGGCAGTGCCGCGCCCGGATTTTCCTCTTCATCGGCCCATGGGGGCTACACCCATCCGTGACGACACGCGCCCCCTTCCCCCTTTCTCGGGGACAAGGCCCCGAGGACCGTCCATTGTTGTGTGGCTAGCCCCCTCGCCCCACGACCCACCCCTCTGTTTCTGCGCAACATATTTGCACATCTAAAAAATGAAAAAATCCCATGTGCAAGCACGGCCTCAATTGATGACTCCATAACTAGGGGTATTCCATAGTATTGCCCAGAGACGCCTCCACTTGCGCTTGGATGCCACCCTGCTAATATACGTCAATATATTTACTCATATGAGATGTCATTGAGACGTATGTTGCCCAAACCAGGGCCATCACAAGCAATAGGAGGCACGATGCAGCGATTCGAAGGCAAAACGGTAGTCATCACGGGCGGTGGCGGCGGAATTGGCGGGGCGACTTGCCGCCGCTTCGGCAAGGAAGGCGCGCGCGTCGCGGTGTTCGACCTGAATCTGGAGGCGGCGGAAAAAGTGGCCGCCGAGATCCGGGCCGACGGCGGCCTGGCCGAGGCGTTCCCCTGCGACATCACGGACCGTGCCGCCGTGGATGCCGCCGTCTCCGCGGCCGAGTCGAAGCTCGGGCCGATCGACGTGCTGGTCAACAACGCCGGCTGGGATGTGTTCAAGCCATTCACCAAGACCGAGCCGGCGCAATGGGACAAGCTCATTGCGATCAACCTGACCGGGGCACTGCATATGCATCATGCCGTACTGCCCGGCATGTCGGCACGCAAACAGGGCCGCATCATCAATGTTGCCTCGGACGCCGCACGGGTCGGCTCTTCTGGCGAGGCAGTCTATGCCGCCTGCAAGGGCGGTCTGGTGTCGTTCTCCAAGACCATCGCCCGTGAGCATGCCCGCCACGGGATCACCGTCAACGTGGTCTGCCCGGGCCCGACCGATACGGCGCTGTTTGCCGAATACAAGGAAGGCGCAGGCAACCCCGAGAAATTGATGGAAGCGTTCACCCGTTCCATTCCTCTGGGCCGTATCGGCCAGCCGGATGACCTGCCTGGGGCCGTGCTGTTCTTCGCGAGCGATGACGCCGCCTATGTGACAGGCCAGGTACTGAGCGTGTCGGGCGGCCTGACGATGAACGGCTGATCCCGGCAAACCCAAGAGGAGACTGAGAAATGACCTTCGAAGACATTCTGTACGAGAACCGCAACGGCGTGGCCTGGATCACCATCAACCGCCCGGACAAGATGAACTCGTTCCGCGGCCAGACCTGCGATGAGCTGATCAAGGCCCTGAACAAGGCCGGCTACGACAAGAGCGTAGGCGCCATCGTGCTGGCCGGTGCCGGCGACCGCGCCTTCTGCACGGGTGGCGACCAGTCGGCGCATGACGGCAACTACGACGGCCGCGGCACCATCGGCCTGCCGATGGAAGAACTGCACGACGCCATCCGCAACGTGCCCAAGCCCGTGATTGCGCGCGTGCAAGGCTTCGCGATCGGCGGCGGCAATGTGCTGTGCACGATCTGCGACCTGACCATCTGTTCGGAGAAGGCGATCTTCGGCCAGGTGGGCCCCAAGATGGGATCGGTCGATCCTGGCTATGGCACCGCGTTCCTCGCACGGGTCGTCGGCGAGAAGAAGGCCCGCGAAATCTGGTACATGTGCCGACGCTATTCGGGGCAGGAAGCCGTGGCGATGGGCCTGGCCAATGCATGCGTGCCGCACGACCAGCTGGACGCGGAAGTACAGAAGTGGGGCGAAGAACTCTGCGAGCGCAGCCCCACGGCACTGGCCATCGCCAAGCGCAGCTTCAACATGGACACGGCACACCAGAGCGGCATCGCCGGCATGGGCATGTACGCGCTGAAGCTGTACTACGACACCGAAGAGTCGCGCGAAGGCGTGGCCGCGCTCAAGGAAAAGCGCAAGCCGGAGTTCCGCAAGTACGCGAAGTAAGCGCGGCCACCGATCGATTCTCCTTATGTTGCATGGCGCGCACGCCGGGCGCGCCAGCCCACCCCTTTGCCCTGCTCCCCCCAGGAGACAAGCCATGAACCCCTATCTCAATGAAGACCTCGTAACCCTTGGCGACCACGCCAGGCGCTTCGCAACCGACCGCATCGCGCCGGGTTTCCAGGAGCGCGACGACACTCGCGTGCTCGACCGTACCCTCATGCGCGAGATGGGCGAGATGGGGTTCATCGCCCCGGAATTGCCGGAGGCGTACGGCGGCCAGGGCTTGGGATGCCTTGCCGCCGGCGTTATCCACGAGGAGGTGGCCCGGGCCGACCTGAGCCTCTCCTATATCAACCTGCTGGCTTCGCTCAACGGACAGATCCTTGCGCACCACGGCAAGCCGGACGTCGTACGCCCCTGGCTGACCCGTCTCACGCGCGGCGAAGCCTTGCTGGCCATCGCGCTGACCGAACCGCGCGGCGGCTCGGATGCCGCCAACCTGCGCCTGCGGGTCGAGCGCGTCGGCGACGAATACGTGATCAACGGAGAGAAGACCTCGATCTCCGCGGCCGACCAGGCCGATGCGACAGTGGTCTTCGGACGTACCGGGTCCGTCGAGTCCGCGGCGCACGGCGTCACGGCACTGCTCGTCCCCATGGACCTGCCCGGCATCACGACCAATCGCTTCAACTGCCATGGGCAACGGGCAATCGGCCGTGGCTCTATCTTCTTCGAGAACGTGCGCGTCCCGGTGGACCACCGGCTCGGCGAAGAGAACAAGGGCTTTGTGCAGGTGATGCAGGGCTTCGATTTCTCGCGGGCGCTGATCGGGCTCCAGGTGCTCGCCGTGGCCCGCGTGGCGCTCGAGGAAACCTGGGCCTATGCCGCGGAACGGCAGGCGTTCGGCAAACCCCTGTCCGCCTTCCAGGGCGTCTCCCATCCGCTGGCTGATTTCGACACGCAGGTCGTGGCCGCCCGGCTGCTGTGCCTGCAGGCGCTGTGGCTGAAGGATAAGGGCGCGCCGCACAGCGCCGAGGCCGCCATGTGCAAGTGGTGGGCCCCCAAACTGGCCTACGACGTCGTCCATCAGTGCCTGCTTATGCACGGGCATGGCGGCTATGACCGCGGCCTGATGGAACAGCGCCTGCGCGATGTACTGGGCTTCCAGATCGGCGACGGCACCGCCCAGATCATGAAGACCATCATCGCCCGCGACCGCGCCGGCCGTGGCGCGGTACCGGCCTGATCACGCCTGTTCCTGCTTGCTTCCCATAACGAAAAAAGGAGACATGCCATGGAATTCGACGCCGTCCTGCTGGCGCCGCGCCGCGCCACAAGCATCGCCAGGGGCTACTGGCACGATCGCACGATCAACGGCGATCTGGACGCTTGCATTGCCGCCTGCCCCGACAAGCTCGCCCTGACAGCCGTTCGGGTCGAAACGGGGGAAACCCGGCGCTTCACCTACCGCGAGCTGGGGGCGATGGCCGATCGGATCGCCGTGGGCCTGGCCCGCCTGGGCGTTGGCCGCAATGACGTCGTGGCGATGCAACTGCCGAACTGGTGGCAGTTCAGCCTGCTCTACCTGGCTTGTTCGCGCATCGGTGCGGTGCTCAATCCGCTGATGCATATCTTCCGGGAGCGCGAACTCTCGTTCATGCTCAAGCATTCGGAGGCGAAAGTCCTGGTCGTGCCGAAGGTGTTCCGAGGCTTCGATCACGAGGCAATGGCTCGCTCGCTGCAACCGGGCTTGCCATCCCTGCGGCGCATCATCGTCGTGGGCGGCGGCGGTGCCGATGACTTCGATACCTTGCTCACGAGTCCCGAGTGGGAGCGCGAGCCAGACGCCAAAGCCATCCTGACAAGCCACCGGCCAGGCCCCGACGACATCACGCAGCTGATCTACACCTCGGGCACGACCGGCGAGCCCAAGGGCGTGATGCACTCGGCCAACACCTTGATGGCCAACATCCTGCCGTACGCCGATCGCCTGAGGCTGAGCCGGGACGACGTCATCCTGATGGCGTCGCCCATGGCGCACCAGACCGGCTTCATGTACGGCCTGATGATGCCCATCATGCTGCGGGCCGGCGTGGTCCTGCAGGACACATGGGAGCCGAACAAGGCCATCGAACTCATCCGCGCCGAAGGCGTCAGCTTCACAATGGCCTCGACGCCGTTCCTGACTGACCTCACCAAGACCGTCCAGGAAAGCGGCGGCACGGTGCCAAGCCTGCGCACCTTCCTGTGTGCCGGGGCCCCGATCCCAGGCCCGCTGGTCGAGCAGGCACGGCGGGTACTGGGCACGAAGATCGTCTCGGCGTGGGGCATGACGGAGAACGGCGCGGTCACCCTGATCAGGCTCGATGACGACGACCAGCTCGCTTTCACCACCGATGGCTGCCCGCTCCCCGGCGTGGATTTGCAGGTCATCGATTCCGCCGGGCAGCCGTTGCCGCCCGGCGAGGTTGGCAGGCTTATGGTGCGCTCGTGTTCGAACTTCGGTGGTTACCTGAAGCGGCCGCAACTGAACGGCACGGATGCCGACGGCTGGTTCGACACCGGCGACCTGGCCAGCATGGATGCCAATGGCTACATCCGCATCAGCGGACGCAGCAAGGACGTCATCATCCGAGGTGGCGAGAACATTCCGGTGTTCGAGATCGAGGCGCTGCTCTACAAGCACCCCGCCATCGCGCAAGTCGCAATCGTCGCTTATACCGACCAGCGACTTGGCGAGCGAGCCTGCGCCGTGGTCGTGCCCAAGCCGGGCCAGCATGTCGACTTCGCCGGCATGGTGGAGTTCCTCAAGGCACAGAAGGTGGCGATCCAGTACATCCCTGAGCGGCTGGCGGTGCGCGACGCGATGCCCGCCACCCCCTCAGGAAAGATCCAGAAATTCAGGCTGCGCGAGATGCTGAGCGACGGCACGCTCTGATCAGCCGTCCATCCCGCCGCCAGGAGAGATAAGAAATGGAAGAGCAAGTGGTTCTCGTCGGGCGTACCGGGCGTGTCGGCATCGTCACGCTGAACCGGCCGCAGCAACTCAACGCCCTTAACGACGCCATGATGGACCGGCTCGGCGCAGCATTGCTGGCGCTCGACGCGGACGAAGGCATCGGTGCGATTGTCCTGACCGGCGGTGCGAAGGCCTTCGCCGCCGGCGCCGACATCGCGGCCATGGCCGACTGGTCCTACATGGACGTTTATTGCAGCGACTTCATTACGCGCAACTGGGAGACGATCCGGCGCGTGCGCAAGCCGGTGATCGCCGCGGTCGCGGGCTTCGCGATGGGAGGCGGCTGCGAGCTTGCGCTTGCATGCGACCTGATCGTGGCCGCGCAAAGCGCGAAGTTCGCGCTCCCGGAAATCAAGCTCGCGATGCTGCCTGGCGCCGGCGGCACGCAGCGTCTGCCTCGCGCGATCGGCAAGGCCAAGGCGATGGACATGTGCCTGTCGGCGCGGCAGCTCGATGCGAGCGAGGCCGACCGTTACGGGCTGGTGTCGCGCGTTGTCGCCGACGAGCGGCTGATGGAGGAAACGCTCGCGTTGGCCACCACCATTGCCGGCTATTCCCTGCCGGCTCTGATGGCAATCAAGGAGTCGGTCAACCGGGCCTACGAGGCGTCGCTGAGTGAAGGCATCCTGTTCGAGCGCCGGCACCTGCACGTGCGCTTCGCGAGCGATGACGCGCATGAAGGCATGAATGCCTTCCTCGAAAAGAGAAAGCCGGTGTTTGGCCACCGCTAGACTCAGCCAGCTTGCCAGGTCAAGGCGTCAATGCGTTTGCTCGCCGACTGCATGGCTGGCAATGGCGGGCGCATCCTGCCACCCGCCCCCGAGCGCCAGGAACAGGTTGATCTGGTCCATCGCTACCTGCGCATCCGATGCGGCCAGCGCGGCATCGGCATTGGCCAGGGTACGATCCGCATCCAGGCTTTGCAGGTACGGCGAACGCCCCGCCTGCCACAGCTGCCGGTTCTGCCGGGCAGCCTCGTTGGCCTTGTCACGCGCCGCATGCAGCGATTGATTGCGCTCGAGCTCATGCGTGTAGGCCGACAGCGCGCTCTGCGTTTCGCGCAGCGCCTTCAGCACCACCCCATCGAAGTGCGCGAGCGCGCCTTCGGCGCCAGCCTCCATGCCATGGATACGCGCACGCGTGCCGCTCGTCGGGATGGTCCACGATATCAGCGGCCCCCAACCCCAGTGGGCGGTGGGCGCCTGCCCGAGGTGGTCGAGGATACCGGTGAAGCCTGCCGAAGCGCCGATACGTATCTGCGGGTACAGGTCGGCCGTAGCCACGCCGATCTTCGCCGTCGCCGTGGCCAGTTCTCGTTCAGCCTGGCGGACATCGGGCCGGCGCTTGAGCAATGCGGCGCCATCGCCAACCGGCAATGGCTGGCGCAAGGCCGGCACGCGCTCGCACGCCACGCTGCCGAGATCAAGCGCCCCAGGCGGCTTGCCGAGCATCACGGCAAGCCGGTATGCGGCGGCTTCCCGCTCGGCGCGATATCGCGGTAGTGCCGAGCGCAGCGTATCGGCCTGTGCCTGCGCACGAAGCAAATCCGTTGGCTGGCCGCGGCCTGCATCCACGAGTTTCTGCGCCAGCTGGACGCCGCGCTCCTGCAGCTCAAGCTGGTGTTCCGCGACGTGCAATTCATGCGTGGCCGTGCAACCCTGCACATAAGCGCGGACCGTTTCCGCCACGACGCCCACGCGGGCCTGGTCCAACGCCGCGTGGCTGGCCTGTGCGGCAGCGAGTGCAGCTTCGTCGGCTCGCGCAAGCTTGCCCCAGAAATCGAGCAGGTACGAAACCTCGAACCCGATGTCGCCGAAGTTCATCGCGGGGATCTTCTCTTCATGGAGCAGCGGCTCGCCGGCGATCTGCCCGCGCTGCACGCCGGCCTTGAACCTGGCTTCCGGCAGGTTTTCCGCTTCAACCTCGTGATAGACGGCGATGGCGCGCTTCAGGTTGGCCGCAGCCACGCGCAGGTCGGCGTTGGCGACCAGCGCCTGTTTCACCACCGCGTCGATCTGCGGATCGTCGTACAGACGCCACCAGTTGCCCGGAACCTCACCGATCGAGACCGCGGCATTGTCCGCGCCGGCGAAGAGGCCGTTGGCAGCCTGAGAATTCACGGCTGCGTCGTCGGGCACCTTGTGATCGGGGCCGACAGTCATGCAGGCAGCCAGCGCCAGCGGCAACATCGCCACCAGCGTGGCGCGGGAAATGCGCTTCACTGCACGGCTCCGGTGATCGACATCGACGTCTCCTTGCCGGCCCGCGCGACCTGATCACGCGGGACATCCTTGCCAGCCCCCGCGGCCGCGCCAGGCCGGCCGTCCGCGTTCTCGATCTCCCCCTTCACCGACACCGTGGCGGTACGACCTGCCACCAGCCGCACGGCCTCGGGCATCTCATCGAACTGGATCCGCACCGGGATGCGCTGGGCCAGGCGGACCCAGTTGAACGTCGGGTTCACATTTGGCAGCAGGTTCGAACCATTGCTGCGGTCCCGGTCTTCAATGCCGGCCGCGATGCTCTGCACATGGCCGTGCAGCACGCGCTGCTCGCCCATGATCCGGATATCGACCGGGCTCCCGATATGGATGCCTTGCAACTTGGTTTCCTCGAAATAGCCTTCCACGTGGAAGGACTTCGAATCGACCATCGACAGCACCGGCTTGCCGGTCACGACATAGTCGCCCAGCCGCGGCAGCCGGTCATTGACGTAGCCTTCGACCGGGCTCACCACACGCGTGCGTGCCAGGTTCAGCCTTGCCACGTCGACGGCGGCTTCGGCCTGCGCAAGCTGGGCTTCGCCCTGCTGCACCTTGGCGAGGCCTTCTTCGACAATCTCCTTCGATACCACTTCAGAGAGCGCCTGGCTGCGCGAGGCCTCGCGCCGCGCCTGTGCAAGATTTGCACGTACCGCCGCCGCGGTCGCCTCCGCCTGGCGCAGCGCCAGCGCATAGCGTTCGCGATCGATCTCGAACAGGACATCGCCCGCCTTCACATGCTCGTTGTCCTTGACCGCGATGCGGGTGACGAGTCCCGAAACATCCGGTGCCACCTGCACCACGTCGGCACGGATATGCCCATCGCGGGTCCATGGCGCCACCGTGTAATAGTCCCAAAGGTGCTTGACGACGACAGCGCCCACGGCTGTGACGGCCAGTGTCAGCAGGACCGGCCCAAGAGAAGAAAGTTTGAATTTCATGACTGCAGCCAAGGCACGATGCCAACCACCCCACCGAGGACGATTGCGTAAAGCGCCAGATTGAAGAGGGAACGATGCCAGACGTGCCGGTAGAAGCCCACCCGCACCAGTACGGCACGCGCGGCGCTCGTGAGGAGGAAGGCGGCGAGCATCCAGACCAGCAGGCTGGGAATGAATACGCCATAGATGCTGATTTCACCGGGCATCAAGCTTCTCCGGAAATGGATTCCGGCAGCGCCGGAGGAAACAGGGCCACCTGCATTTCGACAAGCGCGGCCAGCGCGATGCGCGAGTGAACCTTCTGCTGCGCATTGGCCAGGCGCTTGCGCAACGCCAGCGGTGGTGCGTCGAGCGTGCCGTCAAGGCGTGCCTTGTAGTAGGTGGAGATGCTGCGCAGTACACGTCTGACCGCATGCTGCTCCTCTGGCTGCATGTCTGCCATCTCCCGCTGCAGGGCCAGCGTAGTCAGTTCCACACGCACTTCGCTGAAGCCGTCGTCCGAAACCTCGCTTTCAGTTGCCGCCAGACGTGGCACCAGCTGCGCCAGGCGGTCCAGCATGCGGGCGCGCAAACGGGCATGGGATTCGGCCCGCGTGCCCATTGCGTTCTCGGCGATATCGCCCCAGCCGGCACGCACGAGGCGCCGCGTGGCAGCGCGCGTACCGAACGGGCGCACAACGAGCGTCCAGGCCAGCGCAAACGCGATGCCCGCGATGCCGGCCACGTTGCTGTTGAAGAACGACTGGAAGTTGGCACTGTAGGCGCCCTGGATGCCGATGTCGTTGGCCGTGACCACGGCCAGCGGCATGCCGATCATGGCCAGGCGCGGCTGGGCAACCAGGAGCCCGATAATCAGGTACGGCACCGCGAACATCAGCACCAGCATCTCGAAGTCATGGGCGATCGGCAACGCCGCGAACAGCATCACAAGCGAGATCAACAGGCAGACCACGTTCCAGTGGAAGAACGACCGGATCATGGGCGCGGGCTCGTCGAGCGCTGCGAAGAAGCAGCACGAGATCGCGCCAAGCGCCACCGCGCCGGCCCCATCGGCCCAGCCCATCTGGATCCACAACATGCCCATCGCGAAGATCGCAAGCGCCACCGTGACGGTCGAGAACAGCAGCATGCCGTGGTCATAATGGCGTGCGCGGCCTACGTCCCAGCGCACGAACCTGGGCGCCCATTTGCCGGCGATGTGCTTCTCGCCCAGGCGACAGCACAGCGTCATGCAGTCTTCCCAGAGCGCAGCCAACTGGTGCAGCTGGTCTTCCGCGGCTGCGGCGAGCGCAGCATCACGGCCCGGTTCCGGCAGCACCGGACTGTGAGCGAGGGGCGATGCCTCTGCCCTGCCACGCTCGATCCAGTCCTTCAGCGCGCGCATCCGCAAGGCTAGCGGCGCCGGAACGCCGCCGGCACCCCGCATCGCTTCGATGATCGACGCAAGCGACGACAGCACCGGCAGCAGCATCGTCATCCGCCCGCGCAGTTCACGAGCGGCACGCACGTGCGCGGCGCTCTCGGCGTCATAGCTCAGCTGGCTGATCAACTGGTCCAACGCCAGGATGTCCGCGGCCAGGCGATGCCGGCTGTGATGACGGGTCACCTGCGCGCCGGGGCCTGGCGACAGCATGTCGCTGGCCCACAGCGCAGCATCGGCCATCCACTGCCGCGATTTGTTGCGCAACACGCCGGCCACGCTGGCCGGCATGATCACGGCACCCACTACGCTGGCGCAGAGAATTCCGAGACAGATTTCTTCGGAACGGGCCACGGCCAGGTCGAAGATGCCAACGGGATTGTCGACGGAAGGCAACGCCACCAGCGGCAGGGTATAGGCTGCCAGCATGAACAAATAGCTGCGCGGCGTACGGTGCAGCAAGGCCACATAGAGCAGGCAAGCCACCCAGATGGCCACGGCCGCAATCAGCAGCGGCGGGGAACTGACCAGCGGCGGCACCATCGCCACGCCAGCCGCCGCGCCCAGCAGCGTGCCGAGCACGCGGTACAGCGCCTTCGAACGCGTCGCGCCGGTGAGCGGATGCGCCACGATGTAAACGGAGCCCATCGCCCAGTACGGACGCGGCAAACCAAGGTACATCGCAATCCACAACGCCAGCATCGCGGCAATGAAGGCCTTGAAGGAAAAAATCCAGTCTCGTGAGGATGGCCAGCTGCCCATGTTCATCACAACGCCCTACTCCCTGGTAATAAGGGTGCCTTCAACGCCCATATAGCTTGATTGATCACCCAACCTTCGCGTGGGCCGCGGTAATGGCTCGCGCGCACGCAAGCTCTGCGGCGAAACGGAAGCGTCAGCGACAGGAGCGCGTTGCATCGGCGGCAGCGCAGTGTGGCGATGGCATGCAGGGGGTGCTGCACTTTGATGCCTAGGACAGGGCAAACGCCAAGGTGGAAGCTGCTTGGCGAGTGGAGGGGGTGGAACAAGGTTCAGGACATTGGGAAAGATGGCGGAGTCTATCTGAGACTGAGCATGAGAAAAACTTCTCCAGGACGACAAACTGTTCCGCCTGACAGACAATGGCCGGCATCGCAAGCTGGAGACTGTGCCAAGTTCTCTTGTCCGGATTGGCGTCTCGTTCTTGGCAGGCGCCGCCCCCGCCGGGGACCTATCCGGAAATTTGTGTACGAGGCATATCATGAGAGGTAATGACCATGGATATGCCGATGAAGAAGAAACGTACGGTGGCGTCTCAGGCAGCGGCCCGCGGGCCGCTGCCTGCCTTGCCTGACGGCTTGCTTGATGAGTTGGTTAAAGGGCCGATGACGCCCGGCGAGGTCCAGGATCTGATGCTGGCGTTCAACAAGGCCATCATCGAGCGGGCGATGAGCGCCGAGATGAGCATGCATTTGGGCTACAAGCCAGGCGAGCCCAAGCCGGCCGAGCAGTCCAATGCGCGTAACGGTCTGAGCGGCAAGACCGTGATCACCGACCGCGGCCCGGTGCGGGTCGAACTGCCACGCGACCGCGATGGCAGTTTCGATCCGGTTCTGATCCCGAAGCACGAACGGCGCTTTACCGGCTTCGATGAGCGCATTATCGCCATGTACGCGCGCGGCATGAGCGTGCGCGAGATCCAGGCGTTTCTGGCCGAGAGCTACGGCACCGAAGTCTCCCCGGACTTCATCAGCTCGGTCACCGACGAGGTCATGGCCGAGACCATCGCCTGGCAGAACCGTCCGCTTGAGGCCATGTACCCGGTCGTGTTCTTCGACGCGTTGCGGGTCAAGATCCGCAGTGACGGCATCGTCAGCAATAAGGCCGTGTATCTGGCATTGGGAATCCAGGCAGATGGCCAGCGCGACGTGCTGGGCCTGTGGGTCGAGCAGACCGAAGGCGCCAAGTTCTGGCTCAAGGTCTTCAATGAACTCAAGAACCGAGGCTGCCAGGACATCCTGATCGCAGTGGTCGACGGCCTCAAGGGGTTGACGGAGGCCGTTGCCACGGCCTATCCCCGCACGACGGTGCAGACCTGCATTGTGCATTTGATCCGCAACAGCCTGGAATACGCCAACTATAAGGACCGCAAGGTGCTGGCACAGGCGCTGCGTCCGATCTACAGCGCGGCCAGCGAACAAGAGGCCGGGCAGGCGCTGCAGGACTTCGCCGACGGCCCGTGGGGAGCCAAGTACCCGATGATCGTGCAGTCGTGGCGACGCGCCTGGGAGCACGTCATACCGTTCTTCGTGTTCCCGCCCGACATCCGGCGTGTGATCTACACCACGAATGCCATTGAGAGCTTGAACATGCAGTTGCGCAAGATCATCAAGACCCGGGGCCACTTCCCTTCGGATGAAGCTGCGATCAAGTTGCTGTGGCTGGCGCTGCGCAACGTGCTGACCAAGTCCGTTCGCACGACCTATGACTGGAAGTCCGCCATGAATCAGTTTGCTATTCTGTATGGCGAGCGATTTACTGCCGCTCGAAGCTGACAGAATTCAAAACCGCCTCGCACACAAAAATACGGACAGGCCCCCCGCCGGCTACGCCGGCGAAACAGCAGCGCCTGCCAAGCACGACAACCCCATCATTGCCCATTCCCCGTATTCCTGCGAATAACCAGAAAAAAGGCCGGCATAGCTGCCGGCCAACGTCCTTGAACCCAGTGACAAGCCAAGGTCGATATGAATCTCTTTCGTCCGCACGCGCTGATGCGCGTGCTCAAGCTGCATCAGAACCGGTGGCGAACGCCAATCATCGCGCCGGTCTGGTTCTGTCCTGGCAGCGTATTCGCGGTACCGGTTACGCCGTAGGTTGCATTCCCTTTGTTGCTCACATAGCCGAGCAGCAGGTACGCGTCGGTGCGCTTGGAGAAGGCATAGTCCGCGTTCAGCACGAACATCCACGAATCCTTGCTGTCAGTGCGGGCGTCCGTATAGTAGGCCGCGCCGGTCAGCGTGAAGGCCGGCGTGAACCTGTAGTTCGCGCCAAGCCAGTACAGGTTATCGTGACGGGCCGTACCCGTGGTGACCTCATCGCGCATCCAGCGGTAGCCAGCGAATACCTTGGCATCGCCGAAGGCATACGAACTGCCGATCGCGGCGCGCTTGGCGGTCAGGTCCGCTGAAGCCAGGGTGCTGCCCTGGAACTGGTCATAGGCAACGCCCACCGAGAACGGGCCGTTCGCGTAGGCCAGACCACCGCCAAAGTTGGTACCGACCTTGAAGTGGCCTGGCACTTCACCGCCCAGGCCAGTGTTCACGTCACGGCCGAAGCTGTAGAAGCCAGTTGCCGTCAGGCCACCGAACTTGCCCGTGTACTTGATGGCATTATCGGCGCGGCCGTTGAACTGATTGTCTACAGAGTTCAGCGAGTAGATCGGGCCGACCGCCATCGGATCATAGGCTCCGAACAGGTCGTACAGCGAGTTCTGCTGACGGCCCAGGGTCACGGCGCCGAAATCGCCCTGCAGGCCAACATAGGCCTGGCGACCAAACAGCCGGCCACCCTGGGCGGACTTGCCGGTGTCGATATCAAAACCGCTTTCCAGTACGAAGATGCCCTTCAGGTTGTTGCCGAGGTCCTCCACGCCGCGCAGACCCCAACGCGAGCCGGACAGGCCGCCCGATGTCACACCAGTGACCGAGCCACTGCCGTTGGCGCCACCATTGACATGATTTTGGAAACTGATGCCGGCATCGGCGATGCCATAGAGCGTCACGTTGGACGACTGGGCAAAGGCGGCGCCCGACGTGGCGCAGGCAGCGAATGTCACTGCGAGGAGAGCATTTTTCATTGTTGAATCGAAGACTGTTTGAACGAGTTGGTTCCCTGCCGTCAGTCCACATTAAGGCCGGCCGCCGAACCAAGCGGCCCCTCCTGACGCGTCGGGGATATTAGGGCGCTCATATGACAGCTTGCGTAAGCAATGACTTGATTCATGGAAACATTGTTCGCCACGGCGAACAATGGACTGGCGGAAAGAAATGGACCCGGTCGATGAGATGGCCACATACCTACCATCGCGCTCTGCGACCTTGTAAAGGGTCGCGCATGAGCTGACTACTGGCGGCTCCAGGCTCGGCAAAGCCGCAATGGGTCGTGATGAATTCCCTCTGCGCCAGCGGCAGAGGGTTGCAAACTTAACTGTCAGGCCGCCGGACGAATCGGAAACTCGTCATCGGCAACCTTCACTTCAGTTGGATTGGATACCGGCGCGTTGGGCAATCGCTCGCATGCGCGGCAGCTCCGCGTCGATCATGGCACTGACCCGCTCAGGCGTGGCATAGGCCGGCTCCAGCCCGTTGGCCAGCAACTTCTTCTGGATATCCGGATCCCTGGCGACCTCGGCAATTGCCTTGTCCAGTCGAACGCGCACGTCCGCAGGCAGCCCTCGTGGCGCCGCGAGGGCTACCCAGGCATCGGCATCGAAGCCGGGAAAGCCAGACTCCGCGACGGTTGGCACATCTGGCAACGCCGTTGCGCGCGTGGCGCCAGTCACGGCAATCGGCTTGATCTTGCCGCTGCGGATATGCGGCAGCGAAGCGGCAACGGTGTCCACAGAAAACGGGATCTGGCCGCCGATCAGGTCAGCAACGGCCGGCGCGCTCCCCTTGTAAGGGATGTGCTGCAGCTTCATGCCAGTGGCTTCGAGCAGCATCTCGCCGGCGAAATGCCCCGTGGTGCCGGTGCCGAATGAACCATAGGCGTACTTGTCCGGCGCGGCCTTGGTCAGCGACACCATGTCCTTCAGGCTGTTTGCCGGCACGTTGCGATTGGCCAGTACGACCAACGGCACGCGCGCCACCAGGCCGACCGGCTCGAAGCTCTTGATGGGGTCATAGGGCAAGCTGGCGTTGATGGCGGGATTAACCGTGAACGTCGAGCCCGAACTGATGAACAGCGTGTAGCCGTTGGGCGCGGCCTTGGCCACGTAGCTGGCGCCCACGATAGTGCCGGCGCCGGCGCGGTTCTCGATCACCACTGGCTGGCCGAGCCGGTCGCCCAGCGCCTTGCCGACCATGCGGCCGATGATGTCCACTGCGCCTCCCGCGGGAAACGGCACCACCAGCACCAGCGGTTTGGCAGGATAGCCTTCGGCCCGCGCGTGTGTGCCGGCCACGGCCAACCCCAACAACGCGAGCGCCTGTAGTGCCCCGGCCGCAAAGCGTGGAATTCCCTTCATTTGCTGTACCTCCGATCGCTTGATGTGATCCGGGCCAACTCATGGTGCGGCCCGGGCGCTGTCTCCTCCCGGTTGAAGCCTGCTCGTTATCGCGTGTCAGGTCGGCGGCTGCGCAGAGCCGGTTGCAGGCGGCGCTGCGCGGCCGGAATCGGTCAGCCGTTGCGGAACAGGAAGCTGTAGGCGTTCAGCGCGGGGGCCCCGCCGAGGTGGGCGTACAGCACCCTTGAGCCTTCGGGGATTTCGCCGCGGCGCACGAGGTCGATCATGCCCTGCATCGACTTGCCCTCATAGACCGGGTCGGTCATCACACCTTCGTACTTGGCACAGAGGCGGATGGCCTCCAGCGTGCCCTCGGACGGCAGGCCGTATTCAGGCCCACCATAGCGCGTGTCGAGCACCACGTCGGCGTCCGTGATGTCGCGGCCCAGGTCGACCAGCTCGGCGGTATGGCGCGCGATGCGCAGGATCTGCGCGCGGGTCTGTTCAGGCTTGGCCGATGCGTCGATGCCGATGACGCGATCGGCACGGCCGTCGGCGGCGAAGCCCACCACCATGCCGGCCTGGGTGCTGCCCGTGACGGAGCACACCACGACATAATCGAACTTGAAGCCGAGTTCCGCCTCCTGCGCCCTCACCTCCTCGGCAAAGCCGACAAATCCAAGGCCTCCCAGCGGATGTTCGGAACAGCCCGCTGGAATCGGATAGGGTTTCCCGCCAGCCTGGCGCACGCTTTCCATCGCGTCTTCCCAGCTCTTGCGGATACCAATGTCAAAGCCGTCGCTGACCAGCCGCACGTCGGCGCCCATCATGCGCGACATCTGGATATTGCCGACGCGGTCATAGACGGCATCGGAGTAGTTGACCCAGTTCTCCTGGACCAGCACGCACTTCATCCCCAGGTGGGCCGCCACCGCAGCCACCTGGCGGGTCTGGTTGGACTGGATGCCCCCGATCGAAACCAGCGTGTCGCAGCCCTGCTCCAGCGCATCGGGGATCAGGTATTCCAGCTTGCGGGTCTTGTTGCCACCGAAGGCCAGGCCGCTGTTGCAGTCTTCGCGCTTGGCATACAGCTCGACCTTGCCGCCCAGATGCGCGCTCAGGCGCTTGAGGGGCTGGATGGGCGTGGGACCGAAGGTCAGCGGGTAACGGGAAAAGCGCTTGAGATTCATGCTGGCAACTCCTGGGTTGAAGGCGGGTATCCAGGCATCGGGGCTCGCGAAGAACATGGGCATGTCGGGCTCCGTGGCTTGATGCTGAGACGGCTTCATCCTAGGGAAAAATGCGCGAAACGTGCTTGCAAAGATGGCGGTTTTTGCGCACGATAAAAAAGCTAATCGATGATATTTAATCTCAAAATTTTTTGATTCATGCGATGAACGAAACAACATTTCGCACCAAATCCGAGCAGCCCGGGCCCCTGATGGATGCCCTCGATCGCACCGACAAGGGGATCCTCCGTGCCTTGCAACAGGACGCGTCGATCTCCAACGTGGCGTTGGCGGCCAAGGTGAATCTGAGCCCGCCGGCGTGTCTGCGCCGCGTCGAGCGCCTGAAGGAAATGGGACTGATTCGGGGAATCGTGGCACTGCTGAACCCTGCACCGCTGGAGGCCGGGATGCTGGTGCTGATCGGCGTGGTGCTGGACCGCTCCACGCCGGAGTCCTTCGCCCAGTTCGAGCAGGCCGCGCAGAAAGTCTCGGGCTGCATGGAATGTCACGTAGTGACGGGCGAATTCGACTACTTCATGATGGTGCGCACGAAGGACAGCGAGAGCTTTAACCGGCTGCATGCCGAACAGCTGCTGTACCTGCCGGGCGTGCGCCAGATCCGCTCCTTCATGGTGCTCAAGCAGGTGCTGTCGACCACCCAGATCCCGATCTGAGCCGCAAGGTTCGGCATGCCCGTTGATGTCGCGCCGGCGGGAAAGCTGGCTCCATGGGCAGCCGGCGCGATGACTCTTTCAGGTGCAGCGTCAAACTGCCGATACGCCACCCGCTTGTGTGGTCTCGCAGAAAGTGGGCGGGGCGGTCACGATGGAGCGAAGCGCGGGCACGGCCGGCGCGATGGCATCGAGGTCAGGAATGGGACGGCGCAATGCGGATGAGGCGGCAAACGCTGTCTCCATCGCCTGCGCCACGCCGAGCGTCTCGTCATCGCCCCGGAAGCGGCCGGTAACCTGCAGGCCGAATGGCATGCCTTGTTCGTCAACGCCGCACGGCAATGAAATCGCCGGGTGCGTAGTCAGGGTGACGACATAGGTCAGTGCCAGCCAGCGGTAATAGTTCTCCTGCTTCTCGCCATTGATGGTATCCGCGTACAGGCGGGTCCACGGAAACGGAGAGACTGGCGTTGTCGGCGACAGGATCACGTCATAGTCCTGGAAGGCCTGCTGGAAGCGTTGCAGGATCCGGGTCTGCTCTGCCTGGGCCCAGGAGCTGTCGACGAGCGACAAGCGGGCGCCAATCTCGTAGTTGGCGCGGGTATTGGGCCCGAGGCTGTCGGGATCGCGCTGGTAGGCTTCATGCAGGCTGGCGACGAAGCTCTCGGCGCGCAGCACGTCAAAGCATCGGTGCACATCGCCCAGCTCGAAGCTGACCTCATCGCAGGACTTGAAGAGGTGGCGCATCGCGGCGATCTTTGCCCGAAAGACGCGGCGGATGCCGTCATCGACGCTGCAGCTGCCGAAATCCTCCGTCCAGCCTACGCGCAAGTTGGACAGGTCAACTTGCGGTGGCGACAGGAAGGCGGCCGGATCGAGTTCGTAGCTCAGCGGATCGGTGACCGAAGCGCCCGCAGACGCTGCCAGTTGCAGGCAGGTATCGGCGACCGTGCGGCCCATCGGGCCGACCACCGAGATCGGGGTCCAGCCCAGCAGTTTGCGCGAGTTCGGCACGACCCCCGGCGAGGGCCGGAAACCGACCACGCCACACTTGGCCGCCGGGATGCGCAGCGACCCCCCCGTATCAGAGCCCGTGCAAACCGGCAGGAAATTGGCGGCCAGCGCAGCGGCCGAGCCGCCCGAGGAACCGCCAGCGTTCAGGTTCGGATCGAAAGGGTTGCCGGTGGCCCCCCACACCGCATTGCGCGAGTTCGCACCAGCACCCATTTCCGGGATATTGGTCTTGCCGACGACGATGGCGCCAGCCGCCCGCAGGCGCGCCACCAGGACATTGTCCTGGCTGGGCACGTTGCCCCGGTACAGCGGCGAACCATAGGTGGTGAGCAGCCCGGCGGTTGCCTCCAGGTCCTTGACGCCCAGCGGCAGCCCGTGCAGAAGGCCCAGGGGCTCGCCGCGCATGACTGCCTGCTCGGCCGCCCTCGCCTCCCTGCGCGCACGCGCGTAGCAGGTCGCGGTGACCGCGTTGATGACCGGGTTGTAGGTCTCGATGCGGGCGATGCACGCCTCCAGCAGTTCGACCGGGGAGATATCTCTGGTGCCGATCAGCCGGCGCAGTTCGACGGCGGACGCCGAAGTCAGTTGGTCCTGCGAAGACATGGAACGATGATCTCCTTGAGTGGCCCGGCGCTAGCGCCGACGGCCCGGATTGAATGGCAGGAATTTGCGCGGGCTCAGTCGAGCTTGATATTGGCGCGCTGGGCAACCGCACGCATTTGCGGTATCTCTTTCTCGATCATGTCGCTGACCTGCCTGCCCGGCGCGTAGTGCGGCTCGATGCCGTTATCGTTCAGCTTGCGTTGCGTATCCGGGTCCGCGACGACGTCGGCGAGCGCTTTCTCCAGCCTGGCGTGGACCTCCGGCGGCAAGCCACGCGGTGCCACCAGCGCGATCCACGTGCTGGTGTCCATGCCGGGATAACCGCTCTCGGCCACGGTCGGCACGTTGGGCAGCAGCGCCGAGCGCTTGGCCGTGGTGACGGCGATGGCCTTGATCTTGCCGGCCTTCACTTGTGGCAGGGCCGCGGCCACGGTATCGATGCTGAAGGGGATCTGGCCGCCAATCAGGTCCGCCATGGCAGGCGAACTGCCTTTGTAGGGCACATGCAGCAACTTGGTACCGGTCAGGCTGAGCAGTGCCTCGCCGGCAAAGTGCGCGGTGGTCCCGGCGCCGAAAGAGCCATAGGAGTACTTGCCGGGCTGGGCCCTGGCGGCGGCGACGAACTCCTTCAGGTTGTTGACGGGCACGCTGCGGTTGGCCAGCAGGATCAGGCCGGTGGATCCGATCAGGCCAATCGGCTCGAAGTTCTTTTGCGGATCGTAGGGCAGCCGCGGATAGATGGCGGGGTTGACGGTGAAGGTCGTGCCTGACGTTGCCAGCAGGGTGTAGCCGTCGGCCGCCGACTTCGCGACATAGCTCGCGCCGACGATCGTGCCGGCGCCGGGGCGGTTGTCGACCACCACAGTCTGGCCGAGTCGCTCACCGAGCTTCTGGCCGATGATGCGGCCGACCACATCGGTGGCGCCGCCCGGCGGATACGGCAACACGAGCTGGACCGGCTTGGACGGGTAATTGCCCTGCGCGCCTGCCGGGACGGGAGCCAGGCAAGTCCCGATGGCGAGCCCGCAGACGGTCAGCGCAGAAAGAGCGTGGTGGACAGGGGATCGCATCGTTTTGCTCCAGCAGGGTTAGGAACCGGCACAGGCGACGGGCGGCGCGCCGTGTGTCACTATCCTACGATCTCGTCAGTCCGAATCCGTGGCAATGTTTCGAATATTTGATTGCCGATTCGGCAATCCATAGAATTGAACTTGCCCACTGTAATTCCCAGCCTCCCCTATGTCCTCCTATCGCATCCTTCAGGAAACCGCCGTCCGCTACTTCCTCGAAGTGGTGCGCACCGGCTCGGTCAAGGACGCGGCGCTGAAGCTGAATGTGGCCCCGTCAGCGGTCAGCCGGCAGATCGCCAAGCTTGAGGATGAACTTGACACCCTGCTGTTCGACCGGCGCGCGCGGGGGCTCGCCCCTAATGCCGCCGGAGAGTTGCTGGCGGCATTCGCCAAGCGCTCGCAGCAGGACATCGAGCGCGTCACAGGCGACATCCAGGCGCTGCGTGGCCTGCGCGCGGGACGGGTGCGCCTGGCCAGTGTCGAGGGCCTCGCCCACGAGTTTCTGCCGACCCTCGCGGCGAGGTTCAGGGAAGAGCACATGGGGATTCGCTTCGATCTTGACGTTTGCCCGCAGGGCGATGTCGCCCGGCGAATCCGGGACGGCGAGGCCGATATCGGCGTCACGCTGAGCGGGCTGCCCGAGCGGGAGATCGAGGTGGAACTTCGCCACCCCGCGCCCGTGCTCGCCATCATGGCACCGGACCATCCGCTCGCCGGGCAGCGCCAGGTCTCGCTGTCGCAAGTCATTGCCCATCCGCTCGCGCTGCCGCCCAAGGACAGCTCGTTGCGGCAGTTGCTTGACACGAGCTGCAGCCGGCAGGGCCTGCACTACCAGACGGTATTCTCGAGCAACCATCTCGATGCGCTCGTGAGCTTCGTCGTGGCCGGCGGCGGCGCCATCAGCTTCTATGGAGAACTATCGGTACGAGGGCGGCTGAAAGCCGGCACAATCGCCGCCGTGCCGTTGCGCGACCGGGAAATGAACGAGCGCTACATCGAGATCCAGACCCTGGCCAAGCGCAACTTGCCCCCTGCCGCGCGCGCCTTCGTCCAGCAGTTGGTGCAGAGCATCACTGGCGTCGGCAGCGGCTGATTGCCGAAATTGCAATCGATCGTTCCGTTAAATGCCGCGCAAGCATATTCCCTTTGACTCGCGCGGCATGGAGAATCTGAACCTGGTCCCTATGGCCAGCATCACTGCTGGTCCGCCGTGACCCGACCTCGTTGCCGGCACCGGCACCCTTGGATGACAGCAAAGACGGCATGACAAAGGACATTGTGGTACTCGGCGCCGGCATGGTGGGCGTATGCACGGCGTTGGCACTGCGCCAGCGCGGCCATGCGGTGATGCTGGTCGATCGCCAGGCACCCGGCAGGGAAACTTCCTACGGCAACGCCGGCATCATCCAGCGAGAAGCGGTGCAGCCCTATGCCTTTCCGCGCGAGTGGCAGGCGATCCTGCGCGTGGCACTGCGCCAGGGCAACGATGTGCACTACCATCCGGGCGCGCTGGCACGTCTGGCACCGACGCTGATGCGTTACTGGCGCGAGTCGGCGCCCGATCGCTATGCCCCGATCGTCACGGCCTACAGCGCACTGATCCGCCACTGCCTGAGCGAGCACGAGCGACTGATCACACTCGCCGGCGCGCAAGACCTGGTGCGCAAGTCGGGTTGGCTGCAGGCCTACCGCACGGCACAGGCATTCGACCGGGCGGCGCACGAGGCAAGCGCCGTCGCCCGCGTGCACGACCTGGATTGGCAGGCGCTTGACCAGGCTGGCGCGTCTGCCACGGAGCCGGCCCTGCATGGACGGCTCGCCGGCGCGATCCATTGGCGCGATCCCTGGACGGTCGCCGACCCCGGGGAACTTGTCACCCGCTATGCCGCGCTGTTCGAGCGCATGGGCGGCGAATTCCGCCGCGGCGACGCCACGACGCTGAAACCGGCCGGCGCCGGCTGGACCGTGGCCACCGAAGACGGCCAGCTCAGCGCAGCACACGTGGTGATCGCACTCGGCCCATGGGCCTCGGCCCTGATCGAGACGCTCGGCTATCGCTTTCCGCTATTCGTCAAGCGCGGCTACCACCGCCACTATGCGGCCGAGCCGATGCCGCGACTGCCGGTGCTCGACGTCGAGAACGGCGTCATGCTAGCACCGATGCAACGCGGCCTGCGCCTGACCACGGGCGCGGAGTTTGCCCTCCGCGACGCGCCGCCGACGCCCGTTCAGTTGGGGCGTGCCGAAAACTACGCGCGCGAACTGGTGCGGCTGGGGCCTCCAGTCGAAGCGCAGCCGTGGCTCGGCGCACGCCCCTGCGTGGCCGATATGAAGCCCGTCATAGGTCGGGCCCCGCGCCATCAAGGCCTCTGGTTCCACTTTGGGCACGGCCATCAGGGCTTCACGCTGGGACCGGTCACAGCGCGCTTGCTCGCCGAACTGATCGACGGCGAGCCGCCCTACATTGATCCCCTGCCTTACGATCCCATGCGCTTTGCATCCTGAGATGTAACCAGGAACGTGTATCCCGTTCCCTTGGTTTGTGCGCCAAGTCCCCGCATCTGCACGGGAATGGGGTCAGCTGATACGACGAACATGGCAAGCCGTTCAACTGGACCGCCTCAGCGGTGATCTCGTTAAGCTGGTCCCGATAAATCCGGCCTCCGGGTTCTACCGCCAACTTGTTCCGCTGGCCGGCGATAGTCACCGAAGGACCCGAATTCACTCCCACTCGATCGTCGCCGGCGGCTTCCCCGACACGTCATACACGACCCGGTTAAGGCCACGTACCTCGTTGATGATCCGGTTCGAGCAACGACCCAGCAGAGAATACGGCAGGTGCGCCCAGTGGGCCGTCATGAAGTCGGTCGTCTGCACCGCGCGCAACGCAACGACGTAGTCGTAGGTCCGGCCATCGCCCATCACGCCCACCGACTTCACCGGCAGGAACACGGCAAAGGCCTGGCTGGTCAGGTCGTACCAGCTCTTGCCCACCTGTTGCGGCTCGCACAGGCCGGCAGCGGCATCCTGTTCCGTCGCGATGGTCTTGCGCAGTTCCTCGATGAAGATGGCATCGGCACGGCGCAGCAGGTCGGCGTAGTCGCGCTTGACTTCGCCCAGGATGCGCACGCCCAGGCCCGGACCCGGGAACGGGTGGCGGTACACCATCTCCGGCGGCAGGCCGAGCGCCACGCCCAGTTCGCGGACTTCGTCCTTGAACAGATCGCGCAGCGGCTCCAGCAGCTTCAGGCCCAGCGTTTCGGGCAGGCCGCCGACGTTGTGGTGGCTCTTGATGGTGGTGGCCTTCTTGGTCTTGGTGCCGCCCGACTCGACCACGTCGGGGTAGATCGTGCCCTGGGCCAGCCACTTTGCGTTGGTCAGCTTCCTGGCCTCGGCCTGGAAGACCTCGACAAACTCGCGGCCGATGATCTTGCGCTTCTGCTCGGGGTCGGTCACGCCGGCCAGGTGGCCAAGGAACTGTTCCGAGGCATCGATGTGCACGACCTTGGCATGCAGGCGGCCGGCGAACATCTCCATCACCATCTTGCCTTCGTCCAGGCGCAGCAGGCCGTGGTCGACGAACACGCAGGTGAGCTGGTCACCGATCGCACGGTGGATCAGCGCGGCCGCCACGGACGAGTCCACGCCGCCGGACAGGCCGAGGATCACCTCCTCGTCGCCCACCTGCTTGCGGATCAGGGATACGGCTTCCTCGATGTGGTCCTTCATCACCCAGTCCGCATTGGCGCGGCAGATGCCCAGCACGAAGCGCTCGAGCATCTCGCGGCCCTTAGACGTGTGGGTGACTTCCGGGTGGAACTGCACGGCGTAGTAGCCGCGCGCCTCGTCGGCCATGCCGGCGATGGGGCAGCTCGGCGTGGACGCCATCAGCCTGAAGCCCGGCGGCAGCTCGCCGACCTTGTCACCGTGGCTCATCCAGACCTTGAGCATGCCGTGGCCTTCGGCCGTGGTGAAATCCTCGATGTCCTTGAGCAGCGCGGTATGCCCATGTGCGCGGACTTCGGCGTAGCCGAATTCGCGGTGATCACTCCACTCGACCTTGCCACCGAGCTGCACGGCCATGGTCTGCATGCCGTAGCAGATGCCCAGCACCGGCACGCCCAGGTCCCACACGGCCTGCGGCGCGCGCAGCTGGTGGTCCTCGTAGGTGCTGGCGTGGCTGCCCGACAGGATGATGCCCTTGGGCGCGAATTCGCGGACGAACTCGTCGCTCACATCGTTCGGGTGGATCTCGCAGTAGACGTGCGCCTCGCGAACGCGGCGGGCAATCAGCTGCGTGACCTGCGAGCCGAAATCAAGAATAAGGATTTTGTCGTGCATGATGGGCGGGTGGCGTATCTTCCGGTTCGGGTTCGGTTGTCACTTCCGTGCCCGGTCCGTAGCCGGGCGGCGGCGTGATGACCGGCTCGCGCCGGTTGTCGGGGAATGTCGATGTTTGCGCGCGGCGCACAGCGCCGGGTTGCGTGCGCGAATTGTTGGCTTCGGTGGCCTGCTGCAGCTCTCGTTCTGCCTTCTGCTGCCGCTCGCGGTTGCGTACGCGCTTGGCCGCCGGTATCTGCACCAGCGCGAAGAAGCCAAGCATGACTACCAGTACGGGCACCCAGACCTTGCCGGCGCCTTCGAGCGGCAGTTCCAGGAACACCAGCCAGGAGAGGATCAGCAGCGCGCTGGCCAGGTTGACGTAGCCGGCGGTGCGCGCCACCGTCACCGTCATCTGCCCGTTGAAGGTGGCATGCCACAGCAGCCAGGCCAGGCCGATCAGCGCCACGCCCAGCAGCTGTCCGAACAGCGCCGGTTGCGGCTGCGGCAGTTGCAGGGCCGCGTACAACGTGGTGAACGGCGACATCAGCAGCAGCACGCCGAGCAGCAGGTCGAGCAAGGCGTCGAAGAACAGCACGGCTCGCAGCAGTACCTTCATGAGCGTTCCTCAGCAGGCCCGGCAGGCTTGCCTGCCGGGATGCCTGGCACCTGGCTCGGCAGGCCCGCCGCGCGGGTCAGTCGATGTGGTAGTTCGGCGCTTCCTTGGTGATCTGCACGTCGTGCACGTGCGACTCGCGCATGCCGGCCGCGGTGATCTGCACGAACTGCGAGGTCTCGTGCCAGTCGGCGATCGACTTGCTGCCGCAGTAGCCCATCGAAGCACGCACGCCACCGGTGAGCTGGTGGATGATGGCCATGACCGAGCCCTTGTAGGCCACGCGGCCTTCGATCCCTTCCGGAACCAGCTTGTCGACGTTGGCGGTGTTGTCTTCCTGGAAGTAGCGGTCTGCCGCGCCGTCCTTCATGGCGCCGACCGAACCCATGCCGCGGTAGCTCTTGAAGGAGCGCCCCTGGAACAGGAATACCTCGCCCGGCGCTTCCTCGGTACCCGAGAACATGCCGCCCATCATCACGGTGTGGGCGCCGGCTGCGAGCGCCTTGGCCACGTCACCGGAGTAGCGGATGCCGCCATCGGCGATCAGCGGCACGCCGGTGCCCTTGAGGGCCTCGGCCACGTTCGACACCGCAGTGATCTGCGGCACGCCAACGCCGGCCACGATACGCGTCGTGCAGATCGAGCCCGGGCCGATGCCGACCTTGACGCCGTCCGCGCCATGTTCGACCAGCGCGCGAGCGGCTTCACCGGTGGCGATGTTGCCGCCGACGACCTGCACCTGCGGGAAGTTCTGCTTGACCCAGCGCACGCGGTCCAGCACGCCCTGGCTATGGCCGTGCGCGGTATCGACCACGATCACGTCCACGCCGGCCTTGACCAGCAGCTCGACACGCTCGTCATTGTCCGGGCCCACCCCGACCGCGGCGCCTACGCGCAACTGGCCGTGATCGTCCTTGCTGGCCAGCGGGTTCTCGACGGCCTTCTGGATGTCCTTCACCGTGATCAGGCCGCGCAGCTCGAACGCCGCGTTGACCACCAGCACGCGCTCCAGGCGGTGGCGGTTCATCAGGCGCTTGGCTTCTTCCAGCGTGGCGCCTTCGTTGACGGTCACCAGCTTTTCGCGCGGGGTCATCTTGGCACGCACCGGCGCGTCCAGTTCCTCCTCGAAACGCAGGTCGCGGTTGGTGATGATGCCGACGACGGTCTTGCCTTCCAGCACGGGGAAACCGGAGATGCCGTGCTGTTGCGACAGCGCGATCACTTCTCGCACCTTCATGTCCGGCGAAATGGTGATTGGATCACGCAGCACGCCCGATTCGTAGCGCTTGACGCGAGCCACTTCGCGGGCCTGGTCCGCGGGCTTGAAGTTCTTGTGGACGATGCCGATGCCGCCGGCCTGCGCCATGGCAATGGCCAAGCGAGCCTCCGTCACGGTATCCATGGCAGCGGACACGAGCGGAATGTTCAGGTCGATCGAACGGGTCAGGCGGGTACGAAGGGAGACATCCCGGGGCAGGACGGCCGAATAGGCCGGCACGAGCAGCACATCATCGAACGTGAGTGCTTTCTGGACAAGACGCATAGCAATTCCTCTAGGCGCAAAACCGAATTATACAGGAATGCGCGCACCTTGATGCGCCGCAAACGCCCGCGCACGACGGTCTCTGCTATGCTCGACGTCTTTTTCTTCGAAAAGTGGCAGCAATGGGCATCGGCGTACTGTGCGGACTGCTGGCGGGCGCGTTCTGGGGCATGGTATTCATCGCGCCCAAGCTGCTGCCGGCATTCTCCCCATGGGAGCTCGCCATCGGGCGCTACCTGGCCTACGGGCTGGTCGCGCTCATCGCCGCCCTGCCCCTGATAAAGCGCATTGCGCGCAAGCTCACGCGCGCCGACTGCTTGGCGCTGCTGCGCCAGGCCTTCACCGGCAACCTGCTGTATTACGTGCTGCTGGCCTTTGGCGTGCAACTGGCCGGGGTAGGCCCGACCTCGCTGATCATTGGCATCCTGCCGATCTCCGTGACTATCATGGGCCGGCGCGACCATGGGGCGGCGCCGCTGTCCAGGCTGATCTGGCCGCTGCTGGTGGTCGCGGCCGGCATTGCCTGCATCAACATCGACCTGTTCGGCGGCGGCCAGAGCGCCCACGCGTCCGCCGCCGGCACCATGGCCCGGCCCGTCTGGCAGAAACTCGCGGGCGTGGCCTGCGCGGCCGGCGCGCTGGTCTGCTGGACGCTGTATGCCGTGGACAACGCGCGCTACCTGCAGCGCAACCCGCACTACAGCGGCAATGAATGGTCGGCGCTGTACGGGCTGTCGACCGGCGCGGTCTCCGCCGTGCTCGCCGTGGCGGGCTGGCTGATGGCGGGCGACGTGCTCAGCGCCCCCGGCAGCGGACGCGACTGGCAATGGTTCTGGATGATCAACACCGCCGTGGCGTTGGGAGCGTCGCTGATTGGCAACAACCTGTGGAACATTGCCAGCCGCCGGCTGCCACTGACGCTTTCCGGCCAGATGATCGTGTTCGAGACGCTATTCGCGCTGGCATACGGGTTTGTGTTCGATCACCGCTGGCCGCGGTTGCTGGAAATTGCCGCCATCGCCCTGCTCATGGCCGGCGTCGCCTGGTCTGTCCGCTTGCACGCCAGCGACAAGTCTGCGTAGACTTGCACTCGATGCCGCCGGGGTCACATCATTGACGTCCGGCCGGTACTGGCGAGCCGTCGCCGGCCGCCTAAAATCGTCCAGACACTTCCTGCACCCAGCCATGATCCGTTCGTCCGCGCTGTCGCTTTCGCTGCTCGCCGCCGCCCTCGCCACCGTGCCGGCATCGGCCTCCGCCCAGTGGCAATGGCGCGATGCCAGTGGGCGCATGGTGTACAGCGACGTGCCCCCGCCGCCTTCCGTCACGCGCATTCTGAAGGCGCCCGGACAGCCTTCCGGCGAATACAGGCCGGTCGAGGCCGCACCCGCCAATGCCGAAGGCGTCCCGGCGAAGCCTGCCACGGTGAAGCCGGCCGCAGCGCCCGCCCCCACGGCCGAGGAAGCGTTCCAGAAGCGCCGCGCAGAGCGGCTCGAGGCAGCGTCCAAGGAAGCACAGAAAGAGGCGGAGGCCAACGAGCGCGCCACGCGCTGCACCCAGCTGCGCAACTACGCGCAGGGCCTGCAGCAGGGCGCGCGTACCGGCGTCATGACCGCCGACGGCGGCGTGCAGTATCTGGGCGGCGAACAGCGCCAGGCCGAGATCCTGAAAACGAACGCCACCATCGAGAAGGATTGCGGCTAAGGCCCGTACCGCACACCGGGTCTGGCCGGCATGGAGTTCAGCCGCCGCCGCGCAGCCATTTCTGCCCTTCGCGCGTTCCGCTCTCGCGCGTCTTCTGCACGCGCCGGCGCCGGGCCGTTTTTGGATCCGCAGTCAGGGGCCGATAGACTTCGACGCGGTCCCCTGCGCGCACGACGGTATCGGGTGTCTTGAGCTTGCCGTAGATGCCGACGCGCATCGTCGACGGATCCACTTCGGGACAAGCCTGCTGCAAGCCCGAGCCGACGATGGCTGCGGCGATCGTGGTGCCCGCCGGCACATCGAGCTCCTTCAGGAAAACCGAATCCGGCTTCGCGTAGCACACCGAGATGCGTACCATGGCCGGCGCGGCATCAGCTGGCACCATAGACCACCTCGGCGCGCTTGACGAAGGCATCCACGAAGGTATTCGCGATCATGCTGAATACCGGGCCGATAATCTTCTCGATCAGCAGGCTGGAGAATTCGTAGTGCAGGTGGAATTCGATCTTGCAGGCGTTCTCGCGCAGCGGCGTAAATCGCCACGAGCCATTGAACGTCTTGAACGGCCCATCGGCAAAAGTCATGTCGATGCGCGTGGGCCGCTCCTGCGTATTGCGCGTGTGAAAGAACTGCTGGATACCCTTGAACTGGATATGGATCTTTGCATCCAGCGTGGTCTCGGTCTGCTCGAACACCTCAACGCCGCCACACCACGGGAGGAACTTGGGGTAATCCTCCACGCGCGTGACCAGGTCGAACATCTGCGCGGCCGAATAGCCGAGCAGCACGGATTTATGGACGTCTGCCATGAATGGGAAAATCGGGCATCCGGTCATTCCGCACTGCAATATCGCGCCTGTCGGAGCTGGCGCGCCGCGGACATGGACCGGTACCGGGGCTGGTTTGCTAAAATCGGGATTCTAGCCGACGCAGGCGTCCGCGGCATCCCCGCCGCGGCACCTGTCACTGAGCCCGTCAGTGAACCCGCCCTGCCGGCAAGATTTTCCACTTACGCATCCCTGACCCGCACGCATGACCATCGCAGATAACAAGAAGGCCTTTTTCGACTACTTCATTGAAGAGCGATATGAGGCCGGCATCGTGCTGGAAGGCTGGGAAGTCAAGGCGATTCGCGCGGGCCGCGTGCAGATCAAGGAAGGCTACGTCGTGGTGCGCGACGCCGAGATGTACCTGATCGGTGCCCACATCAGCCCGCTGCAAAGCGCGTCCACGCACGTGAATCCGGACCCGGTGCGCACGCGCAAGCTGCTGCTCAAGGCCGACGAAATCAAGAAGCTGATCGGCAAGGTCGAGCAGCGCGGCTATACGCTGGTGCCGCTGAACCTGCACTACACGCGCGGCCGCGTGAAATGCGAGATTGGCCTGGCCAAGGGCAAGAAGCTCTTCGACAAGCGCGAAACCGAGAAGCAGCGCGACTGGCAGCGCGAGAAGTCCCGCATCATGAAGGGCGGCGGCAAGGAATAAGCCGCCGGCCCTGCCGAGCCTGTCAGATTTTTAGTGTGCCGAGGTCATGAGACGATTACGGAAACGTCCAATGACCGACACGACAGTGAACAAGAAGAGCAAGAACCCGAAGGCACCGAAGCTGTTTCCCGATGAGCTGATCGATCAACTGCTGGCCCAGGTGCAGAGCAAGGATGCCGAGTCGATCCTGGGCGAATCGGGCTTGGCCGGCCAGCTCAAGAAGCAGTTGGCCGAGCGTATGCTCGCCGCCGAGTTGAGTCACCATCTGGATAACGAGGCCGAGCAAGGCAAGACCGGCAACCACCGCAACGGCACCAGCCCCAAGACGGTCCTGACGCCCAACGGTGAGCTGAATCTGGATATTCCGCGCGATCGGCAGGCGACGTTCGAGCCCCAATTGGTCGGCAAGTATCAACGCCGGCTGCCTGGCTTCGACGACCACGTCATCAGCATGTATGCGCGCGGCATGAGCGTGCGCGAGATTCAGGGCCATCTGCTGGAGCTGTACGGGCTGCAGGTATCGCCCGATCTGATTTCCACGGTCACCGACGAGGTGCTGGCTGACGTCGAGCAATGGCAGCAACGCCCGCTCGAGGCCATGTATCCGATCGTGTACTTTGACGCGCTACGACTGAAGATTCGCGACGAAGGCACGGTCAAGAACAAGGCGGTCTATCTGGCGCTGGGCATCCGCGCCGACGGCCGCAAGGAAGTGCTAGGTCTGTGGATCGAGCAAACCGAAGGCGCCAAGTTCTGGCTGAAGGTCTTCAACGAACTGAAGAACCGCGGCTTGCACGACGTCCTGATCGCGGTGGTCGACGGCTTGCGCGGCTTCCCCGAGGCGATCGAGGCGGTCTATCCGGCCGCGCAAATCCAGACCTGCATCGTGCATCTGATCCGCAATTCGCTGAATCTGGCGAGCTGGAAGGACCGTAAGCCGTTGGCTGCCGCGCTCAAGCCGATCTATCAGGCCGCCACGGCCGAGGCGGCGGCCGCAGCGCTCGACACCTTTGCGGGAAGTGAGTGGGGACGCAAATTCCCTACCGTCGCGGCCATGTGGCAGCGCCAATGGGAACAGGTGATTCCCTTCTTCGTCTATCCGCCTGAGGTGCGTCGAATCATCTATACGACAAACGCCATCGAGAGCATGCACATGCAGTTGCGCAAGATCGTCAAGAATCGCGGCCACTTCCCCAGCGACGAGGCCGCCAGCAAACTGCTGTATCTGGCCTTGCGCAACATCGAAAAGGATTGGAAGATGCCACCTATCACCTGGCGGCAAGCAGTCAATCAGTTCGCCATTCTGTTTGGCGAGCGATTCACCTCCGCCATGAGCTGAGATTTTTTAACCGACCTCAGCACACAAAATTCCTGACACCTCCGCCCTGCCCGGTCAGGCTGCCTTCTGGCCTTTCACGATCTGCAGGGCAGAGGCAATCATGCTGCTCATCTCGCCAAGGTTGCCCGGCACGATCAGCGTATTGCCCTGCTTGGCCAGGTTGCCGAAGGCCGTGACGTATTCCTCGGCAACCTTCAGGTTCACCGCCTCCATGCCGCCTTCCACGCGGATGGCCTGACCGATCTTCTGGATCGCCTGCGCATTGGCTTCGGCCACCGCCAGGATCGCCGCCGCCTCGCCCTGCGCCTTGTTGATGGCGGCCTGCTTCTCGCCCTCGGACTTCTGGATGGCCGCTTCGCGCGCGCCCGATGCCAGGTTGATCTGTTCCTGGCGCTTGCCTTCGGACGCGGCGATCAGCGCGCGCTTCTCGCGCTCGGCGGTGATCTGCGCCTGCATGGCATGCAGGATTTCCTTAGGCGGCGTCAGGTCCTTGATTTCGTAGCGCAGCACCTTGACGCCCCAGTTCGAGGCAGCCTCGTCCAGCGCATTCACCACGCTGTGGTTGATGAATTCGCGCTCCTCGAAGGTCTTGTCGAGCTCAAGTTTGCCGATGACCGAACGCAACGTGGTCTGCGACAGCTGCGTGATTGCCACCACGAAGTTGCTCGATCCGTATGAAGCCTTCATCGCGTCGGTGACCTGGAAGTACAGCACGCCATCGACCTGAAGCTGCGTATTGTCCTTGGTGATGCAGACCTGGCTGGGCACGTCGAGCGGGATTTCCTTCAGGATGTGCTTGTAGGCGACGCGGTCGACGAACGGCACCACGATCGTCAGCCCCGGTGTCAGCGTGGCGTGGTAGCGCCCGAGGCGCTCGAGCACCCACGCATGCTGCTGGGGCACGATCTTGATGCCCTTCGCAATCAGCACGATCGCGGCAATCAGGATGATCAGCGGCAACAGGCCAAGCTGAAAGACTTCCATGTAAGACCCTCCGGACAGTTGACGGCAACACCGCGCCGCCTGGGCGCGGCAACAACGGGAATCAGCGCGGCAGGACGATCAGCGTCGAGCCGCGGACCTCGACAATGCGGAAGCGCCCGGGCGCGGCATCGGCGCCGGGAGCAAGCTCGACGGTCCAGTCCGCGCCGCGGTACGGCACGCGCGCGCGGCGGTAGATGTCCCACGCCGGCACTTCGAGCTCCTGGCCGATGTCGAGGTTGACGTCGGGATCGGCCGCCGCGCTGCCGCGGCGCAGCCGGCCAAAGCGCGTGCGGCGCAGCAGGACGATGGCGACAACGGCGACCAGCGCCGCGACCAGCGTCTGCGCCGGCGGCTCCAGCCCCGACAGCGCCGCCACGCCGCCCGCGGCCAGCCCGAGCGCCACCATCAGCAGATAGAACGTTCCGGTAGCCAGCTCGGCGATCACGAGCACGGTCACAGCCACGAACCACATGTATTGCGGCGCCATCTATTCTGCCCCCCCCGGGCCTGGCCCGGCGACCATCGTTCAATGCGAAGGGCAAAGAAAAACCCCCGCAACGCCAACGGCGCCTGCGGGGGCCTTTGATCACACCTGCCCGCAGGGCCGGTGCTACCCGGCGCATCGCGGCGCCGGCAGTCCTCGTTATTGTGACGCCAAATACATCACGACGCCAGTTGTTGCCAGGTCTCGACCACCGAATCCGGGTTCAGCGAGATCGACTTGATGCCTTCCTTGGCCAGCCAGAGCGCGAAGTCCGGATGATCCGAAGGACCCTGGCCGCAGATGCCGACGTACTTGCCCAGGCGGTTGGCCGTGGTGATGGCGCGCGACAGCATGAAGCGCACGGCCGGATCGCGCTCGTCGAAGTCCTTGGCCAGCAGCTCCATGCCGGAGTCGCGATCCAGGCCCAGCGTCAGCTGGGTCAGGTCGTTCGAGCCGATCGAGAAGCCGTCGAAGTACTGCAGGAACTCTTCGGCCAGAATGGCGTTCGACGGGACTTCGCACATCATGATGATGCGCAGGCCGTTCTCGCCGCGCTTCAGGCCGTGCTTGCCCAGCAGTTCGATGACCTTCTCGGCCTGGCCCAGGGTCCGCACGAACGGCACCATGATCTCGACGTTGGTCAGGCCCATCTCGTCGCGCACGCGCTTCATGGCCAGGCATTCCATCTCGAACGCTTCGGCGAAGTCGTCGGCGATGTAGCGCGAGGCGCCACGGAAACCCAGCATCGGGTTTTCTTCATCCGGCTCGTAGCGCGAACCGCCGATCAGCTTCTTGTACTCGTTGGACTTGAAGTCCGACAGGCGCACGATCACGGGCTTCGGATAGAAGGCCGCGCCGATGGTGGCGATACCCTCGGCCAGCTTGTCGACGTAGAAGGCGCGCGGGCTGGCGTGGCCACGCGCGACGCTTTCCACGGCCTTCTTCAGGTCGGCATCGACCTGCGGATAGTCGAGGATGGCCTTCGGGTGAACGCCGATGTTGTTGTTGATGATGAACTCCAGGCGGGCCAGGCCCACGCCGCAGTTCGGGATCTGCGCGAAGTCGAATGCCAGCTGCGGGTTGCCGACGTTCATCATCAGCTTGACGTCGATCTCGGGCATTTCGCCACGCTGGACTTCGGTCACTTCGGTTTCCAGCAGGCCGTCATAGATGCGGCCCTCGTCGCCCTCGGCGCACGACACGGTCACCAGGGTGCCATCCTTCAGGATGTCGGTCGCATCGCCGCAGCCGACCACGGCCGGCACGCCCAGTTCACGCGCGATGATGGCCGCGTGGCAGGTACGGCCGCCACGGTTCGTGACGATCGCCGAGGCGCGCTTCATCACCGGCTCCCAGTTCGGGTCGGTCATGTCGGCCACCAGCACGTCGCCGGGCTGCACGCGTTCCATTTCGGACGGGTCGTTGATGACGCGCACCGGGCCGGTACCGATCTTCTGGCCAATGGCGCGGCCGCTGGTCAGGACCGGAGCGGTGCCCTTGAGCTTGAAGCGCTGCTCGGCCTTGCCGGCCGACTGGCTCTTCACGGTTTCCGGGCGGGCCTGCAGGATGTAGATCTTGCCGTCCTTGCCGTCCTTGCCCCACTCGATATCCATCGGGCGGCCATAGTGCTTCTCGATGATCATGGCGTACTTGGCCAGTTCCGACACGTCGGCGTCGGTGATCGAGTAGCGGTTGCGCAGTTCGGCGGGAACGTCCACGGTCTTCACGCGGCCCGCTTCGCCCGGCTTGGTGAATTCCATCTTGATCAGCTTGGAGCCGATCGAGCGGCGGATGATCGGGTACTTGCCGGCCTGCAGCGTCGGCTTGAAGACGTAGAACTCGTCCGGGTTCACGGCGCCCTGCACCACCGTTTCGCCCAGGCCATAGCTCGAGGTGATGAAGACCACGTCCGGGAAGCCCGATTCGGTGTCGATGGTGAACATCACGCCCGACGCCGCCAGGTCCGAACGGACCATGCGCTGCACGCCGGCCGACAGTGCCACCACGTCATGGGCGAAGCCCTTGTGCACGCGGTAGGAGATGGCGCGGTCGTTGTACAGCGAGGCGAACACGTGCTTGATCTTGTCGAGCACGTCGTCGATGCCGCTGACGTTCAGGTAGGACTCCTGCTGGCCGGCGAATGACGCGTCGGGCAGATCTTCGGCGGTCGCGGACGAACGCACGGCGAACGATGCCTCGGCGCCTTCGCGCTCGGCGGCGCGTGCGTAGAACTCACGGATTTCCTGTTCCAGGCGCGGCTGGAACGGCGCCTCGACCACCCAGCGGCGGATCTCGGCACCAGCCTCGGCCAGGGCCTTCACGTCATCGACGTTCAGGGTCTTCAGGCGGTCGGAAATGCGGGCGGTCAGGTCGTTGTGGGCGAGGAAGTCGCGGAATGCCAGCGCGGTGGTGGCAAAACCACCGGGGACACGGACGCCGGCTTCGGCCAGCTGGGAGATCATCTCGCCCAGCGACGAATTCTTGCCGCCAACCGTTTCCACATCCGACATGCGCAACTGCTCGAACGGCTGCACGTAGGCGCCGTTATTTGCCTGGTTAGTCATGAAAGCCTCAAAACAAAGTAAGAAATCTGGCGCGGGTGTCCGGTATGTTCTTGTTGTTCTGTTCCCGAACGGATCGCTTGGCTAAACAACCCCGCAGAATTCAGGGGAATTGTGTTTTGCGGCTGTCGTCTCGCAGCGCACATTGTCGACAATTCCGGCCGGGATAGCCGCAAAGGCAAACGCCTGCAGAATTGCTTAGCGAAAAGATCGCCGCTATTCTACCGTGCTGCGCCGCACTTTTCTGCGGAACATTGAATCTATTTATTCTGCTCGCCCATGTCTGAGCCAGTCGCGCCGGACGGCGCCCAGCCGGCCAATGCCGGTGCAACGCCGCAGCCTCCCCAAGCCGCCACGAGCGACCGCCCCGCCACCCGCACGGTCTTTATTGTCTCGGACGGCACCGGCATTACAGCCGAAACCTTCAGCCATTCGATCCTGGCGCAATTTGAAATGCGTTTCCGCAAGGTGCGCATGCCATTTGTCGACACCGCGGAAAAGGCACATATCGCCGTTGGCAAAATCAACGAAGCGTTCCACGCGGAGGGCGTGCCGCCCATCGTCTTCACCACGCTTGTCAACCAGGAAGCGAACAAGGCACTGCGCCGCGCCAAGGCGATGATCCTGGACATGTTCCAGACCTTCATCGAGCCGCTGGAAAAGGAACTCGGGCTCAAGTCCACGCATGCGATCGGCCGCTTTCACCAGAATGCGGATACCGAGGCCTACAAGAACCGCATCGAGGCCATCAATTTCTCGCTCGCGCATGATGACGGCCAGTCACACAAGAACCTCGAAGAGGCGGATGTGATCCTGGTCGGCGTGTCACGCAGCGGCAAGACGCCAACCAGCCTCTACCTGGCCATGCAGTACGGCCTGAAAGCGGCGAACTATCCGCTCATTCCCGACGATTTCGAACGCGGCAAGCTGCCCAGGGCCCTGTACGACTACAAGAGCAAGATCTTCGGTCTTTCCATCGACCCGCAGCGCCTGACGGAAATCCGCAATGAGCGCCGCCCCGGCAGCAAGTACGCCGCGATCGAGAACTGCCGCTATGAGGTCAATGAGGCCGAAGCCATGATGCGGCGGGAAGGCATCAAGTGGCTGTCGTCGACGCACAAGTCGATCGAGGAAATTGCCACGACCATCCTGCAGGAAATCAAGGTCGACCGCGACAACTACTGAACGGCGCTACGGCTACGGCTACAGCTTCGCGCGCCGCTGCCGCACTGCCTCGAACAGGCAGATCGCGGTGGCGGCAGCCACGTTCAGCGATTCCAGGCCGCCAGGCTGCGGAATGCCGACGGTGCGTTCCACGCGCTCCATCCATGCCGCACTGACGCCTGCGCCCTCGTTGCCGACGATCCATGCGACCGGCTGGCGCAGGTCGGTATCGAACACCGCCGCATCGGCATGCGACGATGTCGCCAGCAGCGGCACTGCCAGCCGCGGCGCCAGCATGTCGATGGTGCAATGCTCGACGATATTCAGGTGGAAGTTGGCGCCCATGCCGGCGCGCAGCGTCTTGATCGACCACGCGAACGCGCAGCCGGTGCCCAGGAAGGCGTGACGGATACCCGCCGCCGCCGCGCTGCGCAGGATCGACCCGACATTGCCGGCATCCTGCAGGCCGTCAAGGATGATGCAGTCTTCGTCGATACGCGCCGGCAGATGCCCGGCCGGCGTCTCGATCACCAGCATCAGGTCGATGCCGTTGGCCACGCCGCTGATCTGCACGAACAGCGCGTCGGCCAGCACGACGACCCGCTGGCTGTCGATCCCGGCCAGCAAAGGCGCCACTTCGGCATGGTCGTAGTGGCGCTCCGAGACCACGCAGCTGACCGGCTGCCCCAGCGCCGCGACATAGGCCTGCGCGAGGTGCACGCCATCCAGCAGCGACTGCCCTGCCTTGCGGCGCTGGTGCGTCGACGTGGCGAGGGCCTTGAGATGTTTGAACAGCGCGTTGTCGCGCGAAGTGACGTGCTTCACAGGTGAGTGTCTCGTTGAGCGCGCCGCGCTCAGAAGGCCACCGGGCCGCGGGCCAATGCCTCGCGCACGGGTGCGAAAGAACGACGATGGTGCGGCGTGGCGCCGAATTGTGCGAGCGCCGCCAGGTGCTGTGGTGTCGCGTAGCCCACGTGGGCATCGAAGCCGTACTGCGGATAGGCATCATGCAGGACCAGCAGCTCACGGTCCCGCGCGACTTTCGCCAGGATAGACGCCGCCGAGATCGCCTTGACCAGCGCATCGCCCTTGACCACCGCCTCGACCGGGAACGGCACCTGCGGGCAGCGGTTGCCGTCCACCTGGACCAGGTCCGGGATAATGCCCTTCTCTGCCAGCCCCTGCACCGCGCGCTGCATCGCCAGCATGGATGCATGCAGGATGTTCAGCGTATCGATTTCCTCCACGGTGGCGAAGGCGATATGCCAGCCCAGCGCACGCTCGCAGATCTTGTCGTAGAGCTCTTCGCGCTTGTTCGCGGTAAGGACCTTCGAATCCGCGAGCCCGCGAATCATCGGCTTGCCCGGATCGAAAACCACCGCCGCAGCGTACACCGGCCCCGCCAGCGGTCCCCGGCCGGCTTCATCCACGCCGCACAGGAACTGAACGCTGGCCGCGGCCGGCGCAAGGTCAAGCCCCATCTGCGGCGACGGCGATTTGCTGCGAGCCATCAGAGCAGCCCCCTTGCGCGCACCAGGTCGATCACCACGTCGGCGGCAATCTGCGCCGTATTGCACTTGAGCGTCTCGTGCATGCGCGTGAAGTGTTCGTACAGGAAGGAGATATTGCCCTGGTCATTGAGCTGCAGCAGCGTCTCGCGCGCCAGCGCTTCAGGCGTGGCGTCGTCCTGCAGCAACTCGGGCACGACAAAGCGCCCGGACAGGATATTGGGCAAGCCCACGTAAGGCAGGTAGCCTTGTCGCTTCATGATCTGCGCGGTAAGCCAGGGCACCTTGTACGAGATCACCATGGGTTTCTTGTAGAGCGCAGCTTCCAGCGTCGCGGTACCGCTGGCCAGCAGCACCACATCAGCCGCCTCCATGGCCAGGTGCGAGTTGCCGTCGACAATCGTCAGCCGAAGCTCCGGGTACTGCTGGTGCAGGCTCTCCACGATGGCACGCAACGGGGCGCTCGCCGCCGGAAGCACGAATGCCAGGTTCGGGTCCATGCGCTGCATCCGTGCCATGGCGGCAAAGAACGTGGCACCGAGATTGCGCACCTCGGACTGCCGGCTGCCCGGCAGCACCGCTACCACACGGTGGCCGCCCGGCAGGCCCAATGCCGCGCGCGCGCCTGCGATATCGGGCACCATCGGAATCACGTCGGCCAGCGGATGGCCGACATAGGTGGCCGGGATGCCAGCCTTGGCATAGATCTCGGGCTCGAACGGAAACAGGCAGAGAATATGGTCGACCGCGCGCGCGATGGTACGGATGCGCCCGCCCCGCCATGCCCAGATTGACGGACTGACAAAATGGACCACCGGAATCCCGGCGCGGCGCAGCGGCACCTCGAGTCCGAAATTGAAGTCCGGCGCATCCACGCCGATGAAGCACAGCGGCGGATTCGCCAGCAGCGAATCACGGACGGCGCGTCGCGTCGCCAGGATCTCGCGCAGCGAACCCAGGACCTCGACGTATCCATTGACCGACAGCGTTTCCATCGGCCAGTGCGAGACAAAGCCCTCCGACATCATGCGCTTGCCGCCAATGCCGGCATAGCTGACCGTATCGCCCAGCCGGGCCTTGAGCCCGCCCAGCATCAACGATGCCAGCAAGTCGCCCGATGCTTCGCCAGCCACCATGGCAATGGTGCCACGCCGACTGGCATTGGTTCCGGTACCGGCGGGCAGCGAGCCCCGAATCGCGGCGTCGACCATGTCCGGGCCAGTCTCAGCGTACGATGCCGCGCTGGGTCGCGGCAATGAAGTCGAGGAACGCCCGCAGCGGTTCGGCGGCGCTCGCGTCGGCCTGGGCCAGCAGGCCGCCGATTTCATTGCGCGCGTCGTCGAAGCTGAGATCCGACTTGTACAGCAGCTTGTAAGCCTGGCGCAGCGCTGCAATCTGCGCGGCGTCGAAGCCGCGGCGGCGCAGGCCTTCCACGTTGATGCCGTGCGGCGTGGCCTTGTTGCCGCTCTTGTCGCTGGCCGCGATCACGAACGGGGGCACGTCCTGCACCAGGGCCGACGCGCCGCCCAGCATGGCATGCGCACCGATGCGCACGAACTGGTGCACGCCGCTCATGCCGCCAAGAATGGCCCAGTCGCCCACTTCCACGTGGCCGGCAATCTGTGCGTTGCTGGAGAACACCGTGTGGTTGCCCACCGTGCAGTCATGCGCGATGTGCACATAGGCCATGATCCAGTTGTCGCTGCCGATCGTGGTCACGCCGCGATCCTGCACCGTGCCGGTGTGGATCGTGGTGAATTCGCGGATCGTGTTGCGATCGCCGATATCGAGCCGCGTCGGCTCGTTGCGGTACTTCATGTCCTGCGGCACGCCGCCGACAGATGCGTAGGGTCCGATATTATTGCCCTCGCCGATCGTGGTATGGCCCTCCACCGTGGAGTGCGCGCCAATCTTGGTGCCGCTGCCGATCCGCACATTCGGGCCGACAATGGAAAACGGGCCAACGGTCACGTCGGCCGCAAGTTCTGCTTTCGGGTCGACCAGTGCGGTGGGATGGATTTGCGTCATACGTCCTGTCCTGTTGGTCTGGTGTCTGGGGGCCGGGAGCGGGGCCGCCCCGGCCCAGGCGTGGCGGCAGATAGCCGCCGTGCCCGCGGACCTGCCGCGGGCGGGTGGACTCAGGCGTCAGCCTGCTTGACGGTGCACATCAGCTCCGCCTCGCATGCCACCTTCTCGTCCACCGTGGCGAACGCCTTGAACTTCCAGATGCCGCGGATATAGCGTTCCACGGTCACGTTCATATGCAGCTGGTCGCCCGGGTAGACGACCTGCTTGAAGCGCGCGCCGTCGATGCCCACAAAGTAGTACAGCGCGCCTTCCTTGCGCTCCATGTCGGCGCCAAAGGTCAGCAGGCCGGCCGACTGCGCCAGCGCTTCCAGGATCATCACGCCGGGCATCACCGGCTGCTCGGGAAAATGCCCCTGGAAGAACGGCTCGTTGATAGTGACGTTCTTCAGCGTCTTGATCCGCTTCTGCGGTTCGAATTCCAGCACGCGGTCCACCAGCAGCATCGGATAGCGATGCGGCAACAGCTTGAGGATCTGGCGGATGTCGATTTCGGCGGCGATCATGATGATTCTCTTAGTCTTGTGAGGTTTGGGTCCCGGCTGACTGGCCGCGCAGGCGGCGCTCCAGTTGCATGACGCGTTCACGCAGCCTGGTCAGGCCACGCACGATCGCGGCGTTGCGTTCCCATTCGCCATGCGGCAGGAACGGGAACACGCTGGTGAAGTGGCCACCGGGCTTGGTAATGGATTTGGTGATCGAGGTCCCGCCCGACACCGTGGTGCGATCGGCAATCGTCAGGTGCCCCGAGAAATTCGCGGCACCGCCGATCACGCAGAAGCGCCCGATGCGCGTGCTGCCCGAGACCGCGGCACAGCCTGCAATCACCGTACGCGCGCCGACCCGCACGTTGTGCGCGATCTGGACCTGGTTGTCGATCTTGCAGCCGTCTTCGATCACGGTATCGGCCATCGCGCCGCGGTCGATAGCGGTATTGGCGCCGACTTCGACATCGTTGCCAAGCACTGCCCGGCCGGTTTGCGGAATCTTCACGTACTCGACGCCGGCGGGACCGATGTCCGGCGCAAAGCCGAACCCATCGGCACCGATCACGACGCCGCTGTGCAGGATCGCGCGCGCGCCGACCACGCAATGGTGGTAGATCGAGACGTTGGCGTAGATCAGCGAATCGTCGCCGATCTCCGCGTTGGCGCCGACGAAGCTGTTGGCCAGGATACGCACGCGCTCGCCAATGCGCGCCCCGGATTCGATGACCACGTTCGGCCCGATAAAGCACGAAGCCGGAACGGTAACGCCCTGGGCAATACTGGCGCGCGGGTCGATGCCCGTGCGCGCGTCGCTATTGGCCTTGTCAAAGCGCTGCGCGATCCGGGCGAAGCAAACATAGGGATTGCGTGCCACGAGCCAGTTGCGGCCATCGGCCTGCCCTTCGGCGCGGATGCGCTCCAGGTCCTGTGCCGACACGATCACCGCGCTTGCCTTGGAAGCCAGCGCCTGCAAAAGGTAGAGCGGATTGGAGAGAAACGAGAGTTCGCCGGGACCGGCCTGGTCCAGCGGAGCCAGGCCGACGATCGCGAGGTCGGGATCACCCACAACCTGCGCGCCGTTCTCGGTGGCGAGCTGCCCCAGTGTGGGTGTCTGCATGGCGGTACTTCCTAAAAAAAAACGGACAGCGGCTTACTTGCCGCCAGCGTTCAGCGCCTTCATCACGTCGTCGGTGATGTCGATGCGCGGGTTCACATACACCGCTTCCTGCACGATCAGGTCGTACTTGCGCTGCTCGGCAAGCGAGCGGATCACCCGGTTGGCGCGCTCGAGCACCTGGGCCAGTTCCTCATTGCGGCGCTGGTTCAGGTCCTCGCGGAACTCGCGTTGCTTGCGCTGGAACTCGCGGTCCAGGTCCGCGACTTCACGCTGACGACGCTGGCGGTCGGAATCGGCCAGCACGGCCGTGTCCTTGTCCAGCTTGTCGGCCATGCTCTTGATCTTCTGGGCCATGTCCTGCAGTTCGCGGTCGCGCTTGGAGAACTCTTGCTCCAGCTTGACCTGCGCAGCCTTGGCGGGCTGCGAATCGCGCAGGATGCGCTCGGAATTCACGGCGGCAATACGGGCTTCCTGGGCCGTGGCCGGTGCCGCGGCGCACAGTGCCGCAGCGGCCACGGCGGCGGCGCTCAGGGTCTTGACCAATTTAGATTTTGTATTCATGAAACAGATCCTTTTACAGAATCAGAACGCGGTGCCAATCTGGAACTGGAAGCGCTGAACCTTGTCGGTTACATCCTTCTTCAGCGGGAAGCCCATGCTGATCTTGAGCGGGCCGATCGGCGACAGCCACGACATGCCGAAACCGGTGGAGTACTTCAGCTCGCTGAACGACAGCGGCGCACCTTCCTGGTAGACGTTACCGAAGTCAAAGAAGGTGAACAGGCGCAGCGTGCGGTCCACGCCCGAACCCGGCAGCGGGAAGATGAATTCCACGTTACCGATCATCTTGGACGCACCACCCACCGGGTTGCCGTTCTGGTCCTTCGGGCCCAGCGTGCTGGTCTGGTAGCCGCGCACCGAACCGATACCGCCGGCGTAGAAGTACTTGTACACCGGGAACGGCGTATTGCCATAGCCGTGGCCATAGGCGACTTCACCGTTAAGCGCGAGCGTAAAGGCCTTCGAAAGCGGATAGAAGTACTGCTGCTGCACGCTGGCACGGTAGTACTGCACGTCCCCGCCCGGGATCCCGACTTCCAGGTTCGCCTGGGTGTAGGGGCCCTTGGTCGGAACCAGCGCCGAGTCACGGCGGTCACGCGCCCAGCCGATCGTGAACGGGAAGTTGTTGATCGGCGAGGCCGTGCCCACGGTCTGTCCGGCCGGGAGCTTGTTGATGTCGTGAAGGAACTTCACGTACTGGCTCGGCGTATTCGGCGAGACCGAGATACGGGTCCATTCGTAGCCGATGCCGAAGAACACGGTGTCGACTTCCGAGAACGGCACGCCGAACTTGAAGCCGCCACCGGCCGTTTCGATCTTGTAGTCCTGGTCGCCGGTGTAGTACAGCGGGCGGGACGTACGGTAGTAGATATCGGTCGAGCGGCTGATGCCGTCCACCGTGAAGTACGGGTCGTACTGCGTCAGCGCGATGGTACGGAAAGACTTGGCCGTGTTCACGTCCAGACCCAGGCTGGTGCCCGAGCCGAACACGTTGTCCTGGCGCAGGCCTGCCTGCAGCACGAGCTTGTCCGTGGACGAGAAGCCCACGCCAAGGCTGATCTGGCCGGTCGGCTTTTCGGTCACATTGACGTTCACATCGACCTGGTCAGGCGCGCCCGGCACGTCTTCCGTGGTGATGTTGGTGTCGGTGAAGTAGCCCGTGCGGTTGATACGCGCCTGCGACTGCTGCAGCTTTTCGCTGTCGAACCAGGAGCTTTCCATCTGGCGCATTTCACGGCGCACCACTTCGTCGCGGGTCTTGCTGTTGCCAACCACATTGACGCGGCGCACGTACACGCGGCGGCCCGGGTCGACCATCAGCGTCAGCGCGACTTCGCGCTTTTCCTGGTCGATCTGCGGCTGCGGGTTGATCGTGGTGAACGCATAACCATAGGTGCCGAGCAGGTCGGTAATGGACTTGGTGCTAGCCGTCAGCTTCTCGGACGAGAAAATATCGCCCTTCTTCAGCTGCAGCAGCTTTTCCATTTCCTCCTGCTTGCCGAGCAGTTCGCCGGCCAGGCGGATATCGGACACCTTGTACTGCTCGCCTTCCTTGATGTTCAGCGTCAGGTAGATGTCCTTCTTGTCCGGCGTGATCGACACCTGGGTCGACTCGATGGAGAATTCCAGGTAGCCGCGGTTCAGGTAGTACGAGCGCAGCGCTTCCAGGTCAGCCGTGAGCTTCTGCTTGGAGTAGAGGTCGTTCTTGGTGTACCAGGACAGCCAGTTCGGCGTGGACAGCTGCATCTCGTCGCGCAGCGTGCTTTCCTTGAATGCCTTGTTGCCGACGATATTGATCTGCTTGATCTTGGCGACCGGGCCTTCTTCCACGTTGAACACCACTGACACGCGGTTGCGGTCCACCGGCGTCACCGTGGTCTGCACGTCGGCCGCATAATAGCCACGGGCCACGTACTGGCGCTTGAGTTCCTGCTCGGCCTTGTCGATCAGGGCCTTGTCGTAGTAGCGCGCTTCGGCAACGCCCACGGCTCGCAGCGAGCGGCGCAGCGTGTCCTTGTCGAATTCCTTGATGCCGACGAATTCGAGCTGCGAAATGGCCGGGCGCTCTTCCACCTGGACGACCAGCACGCCGTCTTCGGCGCGGATCTGCACGTCCTTGAAGAAGCCGGTGTTGTACAGGGCGCGGATGGCATCGGCACCCTTGTCGTCGGTGAACGTCTCGCCGACGCGGACGGGAAGGTAGCCAAAGACCGTACCCGGTTCCACGCGTTGCAGGCCCTCAACGCGGATGTCCTTGACAACGAACGGATCGGCGGCCCAGCCCGCCGGGCTCCAGGCCGAAATAATGGCACTCGCGAGCAAGCCCAGCGAGATGCGCTTATGTCTGATCAACTTTGATCCCCTCTTTGATTCCATCCAGGATTGCGCTCCGATGCTTCGTGGGACTGCGCCTGTCAATAGCATCCCGGGCGACGGTGTCGGCAACACGATCGCCCTGTTTGCCGATATCTGTCCCTAGCCATTGGCCAGGAACATCCGGCTGACGTCATTGAACAAAGCGAGCGAAGTCAGGAGCAAGATGCAGGCGATGCCTACCTTCTGCAGCATTGCCTGCCAGTGGTCTGGGACGGGCCTGCCAGTCAAAAATTCCACGCAATAATACAGCAAATGCCCCCCATCCAGAACCGGAATAGGTAACAAATTCAGCACGCCGAGGCTGACGCTGACCAGCGCCAGGAAGCTGACGAAGGCCTGCACCCCGAGGTGGGCGGCACGTCCCGCGTAGTCCGCGACGGTCAGCGGGCCGCTCAGATTCTGTAGCGAGGCCTGTCCGACCAGCATCTTGCCGAGCAGCTTCAGCGAAAGGACGCTGGTGCTCCAGACTTGCCCGGCGGCGCGGGCCAGGGCCTGTGCCGGCGCATAGCGCACGGTTTCCATCTGCACCGCCTGGCTGAGCGCGGCGCCAAGCTTGCCAGCCGGCGCCGTTCCAGGGGCCTCGCCCTCGCGGGGACGCGCGCTGTCGAGCGTTACCGGAATATCCAGGCGCCGGCCGCTGCGCTCGATGCCCAGCGACACGCGCTGGCCCGGCTGTGCACGCACCGCCTTGATGAGCTCCGTCGCCTGGGTGAGTGGCGCGCCCTGCCACGCCACCACCCGATCGCCCGGCTTCAGGCCGGCTCGTTCCGCGGCGGAACCGGGCAGGACTTCGGTGATCGTCACGGGGCCGCCCTTCAGCGACAGGCCCAGCACGGCAAGTGGATCCAGCTCAGGATTGCTGCCGGTACTGGGCAGCCGAGCCACCGTCAGGTCGCGCTCGCGGCCGTCTGCACCGCGCACGCGCAGCACGGCCCGCGCATCCCCAAAGCCTTCGGCGAATACCGCCATGCGCAGTTCGTTCCAGGAACGCACGGCTTCTTCGCGCCCGTTGGCCTGCAGCGACAGCACCCGATCGCCTTCGCGCACGCCCGCTTGGGCAGCCATGGTCCCGCTTGCGGGGGCGGCAAGGATCGGCGCGGGCTCACGCATTCCGCCGGTAAATAGAGCGAAGTACAGGACGATCGCCAGTGCGAAATTGGCCAGCGGCCCCGCAGCGACAATGACAAAGCGCTTGGCCACGGGCTGCCGGTTGAAAGCGCGCGGCAGCTCGGCCGGGTCGATCGGCGCATCATGCGCGGGATCCCGCTCGCGCTCGTCCAGCATCTTGACGTAGCCGCCCAGCGGAATGGCAGCGACGGTCCATTCCGTGCGGTCTCTTCCCTTGGAAATCCAGCGCAGCAGCGGCCGGCCGAAGCCGATCGAGAACCGCAGCACCTTGACTCCGCAAGCGCGCGCGGCAAGGTAGTGGCCCATCTCGTGCACGAAGATCAGTACGCAGAGGGCGACGACAAAGGCGATTACGGTTTGCATGGCAGGGTCGTCAGGAAAGTTGGCCGGGCTGGCGTTGGCCAGGCCGCGCGGCCGGCCGCCCCTTCATGGGCGTCGACCGCCGCGGCACTGCCATTGTCGCAGATGCCACTGACCGCGCCGTCAGCGCGGGGTCCTTGTTGTCAGTTCCTGCAGACATGCGCGAGCTGCCTGTCGCGCCCTGTGGTCCGCATCCAGCACGCTTTCCAGCGAATCGGCCACGCTGTTAGGTGTACTTTCCAGCACGTTGCCAACCACCCGTGCGATGTCGGTAAACCGGATGCCGCCCTCGAGGAATGCCTCGACAGCCACCTCATTGGCGGCGTTCAGCACCGCAGGCGCCACGCCGCCCGCGCGCAGTGCGTCGAAGGCTAGCGCCAGACACGGGAAACGCGCCAGGTCGGGCTTCTCGAAAGTCAGGGCACCGGCCAGTGCCAGGTCCAACGGGGAAACGCCGGCATCGATCCGCTCGGGGTAGGCCAGGCCATAGGCGATCGGCGTGCGCATGTCCGGATTCCCCAACTGCGCGAGCACCGAACCGTCCCGGTAGGCAACCATCGAGTGCACGATGCTTTGTGGATGAATCAGCACTTCGATATGCTCGGCCGGCGCCGCGAACAGCCAGTGGGCCTCGATCACCTCCAGGCCCTTGTTCATCATGGTTGCCGAGTCCACGGAGATCTTGCGACCCATGACCCAGTTGGGATGGGCGCAGGCCTGGTCGGGGGTGATGTCATGCAGCGTCGACGGATCACGCGTACGGAACGGACCGCCCGACGCAGTCAGCACGACCTTGGCCACGCCGGCCCGATAGCGCTGATCGCTCGCCGGCAGGCACTGGAAGATGGCGTTGTGCTCGCTGTCGATCGGCAGCAGCGTGGCACCATGTTCGCGCACCGCGTCCATGAAGATGCGCCCGGACATGACGAGCGCTTCCTTGTTTGCAAGCAGCACGCGCTTGCCCGCCCGGGCCGCCGCCAGGGTCGGACGCAGACCCGCCGCGCCGACGATCGCCGCCATGACCGAGTCTGTCTGCGCGTCGCTCGCGACCGACTCCAGTGCGGCCTCGCCGTGACTGACTTCGGTCGTGACACCGGCCGCGCGCAGCAGCCCTTCCAGCTCCTTCGCGGCTTCCGGCGTTCCCACGACGGCGCGGGCGGGCCGGAACTCGATGCAACTCGCCGCCAGCTTCTGCACCTGCCGGTGCGCGGTCAGGGCATGCACGGCATACCGGTCGGCATGGCGCCGCACCACGTCAAGCGTGCTTTCACCGATCGAGCCGGTAGCGCCGAGGATGGTAATTCGATGCATATCAGAACAGAACGGCTTCAGAAATAGGTCACCATCAAGGCCGCCAGCGGAAACACCGGCACCAGGGCGTCAATGCGGTCCAGCACGCCACCATGTCCCGGCAACAGCCGGCTGCTGTCCTTTATGCCGACTTGCCGCTTGAGCAGCGATTCGAACAGGTCACCGATGATACTGGCGGCCACCAGCAGCGTGGTCAATAGCGCGACCAAAGCCAGGCCACCATGGTCGGCCATGACAGAGAACCAGGTCGGCGCAAACGCATGCGTCGCCGCCAGGCTCAGGCCGATCAGCATGGCCAGCAGCCAGCCGCCCATCGCCCCCTCCCAGGACTTGCCCGGGCTGATAGACGGAGCGAGCTTGCGCCGCCCGATGGCCTTGCCAACGAAATAGGCGCCGATGTCGGCCGCCCACACCAGCACGGCCGCCGTCAGCAATACGCCAATACCGGCACCACGCAGGATCATGGTCGCGTGTCCGAATGCCGGCAGCATGATGAGGCCGAGAATAGCGCCCAGTACCGTGAACCCCGCCGTTGCCTTGCGCACGCCGCGCGCGAGCAGTACCAGCGCAACACCCCAGCAGGCCACGGCTGCCCGCAGCAGCCAGTCCAGGCCATGACGGGCCGGCAGGTCATGCCAGGCGATCAGGGCCACCAGGCAGGCCACAGCATAGACGTACGGCCAGGGGCCGCGCAGGCCGATCAGCCGCCCGAATTCCCAGCCGCCGAGCAGCACGATCACCGCGACGAGGCCGGCCAGCCCCGAAGGCGGCGCCAGGAACAGGATCGGCAGAATCAGCAGCAACAGGCACAGGGCGGTGATGACGCGGGTGAGAAGCATGCGCTGCTAGTCCCGTGGAAAGATGGATTGGCCTGCCGCTCAGGCAGTGCCGGACAGCCCCGGCGCAACCAGCTGGGCGCTGGTACGGCCGAAGCGGCGTTCACGCTGGCGGTACGAGGCAAAGGCCTTGTCCAGCTCGGCGGCGTCGAAGTCCGGCCAGTAGACGTCGGTGAAATAGAGCTCGGAATAGGCCAGTTGCCACAACAGGAAATTGCTGATGCGCTGTTCGCCTCCGGTACGGATGAACAGGTCCGGCTCCGGCGCATAGGACATGACCAGGTGTGGCGCCAGCACCGACTCGTCGATCGAATCGGGGTCGAGCATCGGCGCGCGGGCCAGCATCTTGCGCATGGCCTGCAGCAGGTCCCACCGGCCGCCGTAGTTGGCGGCGATGGTTACGGTCATGCCGCTATTGCCCGCCGTGCGCGCTTCGGCATCCTTGATCAGCTGCTGGATGCGCGGGCTGAAGCGGCTCAGGTCCCCTACCACGCGCACGCGGATATTGTTTGCGTGCATCTTGACCACTTCGCGGCGCAGAGCGGTCATGAACAGGCGCATCAGGAACGAAACCTCGTCCGCGGGACGGCGCCAGTTCTCGGAGCTGAACGCAAACAGTGTCAGGAATTGCACGCCGCGGGCGGCGCTGGCTTCCACGACGGCGCGCACGGCGTCCAGCCCGCGGCTGTGACCGGCCACGCGCGGCAGATGGCGCTGCGTCGCCCAGCGGCCGTTGCCATCCATGATGATGGCAACGTGGCGGGGCACATAGGTGGTGTCAGGGACGGCGAGCGTAGAACTGATGTGCTGCATAGCGGCAAACGATACTGGAGACCCGGGCGGCAAGGCGCCAGGCGGTCCTCAGACCGTCATGATCTCCTTTTCCTTTTCGGCGACCATCTTGTCGATTTCGGCCACGAACTTGTCGGTCAGCTTCTGCACGTCGTCCTGGCCGCGGCGCTCGTCGTCTTCGGAGATGGCCTTGTCCTTGACCAGCTTCTTGAACTGCTCGTTGGCGTCGCGGCGCAGGTTGCGCACCGCCACCTTGGCGCCTTCGGCCTCGCTCTTGACCACCTTCGTCAGCTCCTTGCGGCGCTCTTCGGTCAGCGGCGGCATCGGCACGCGGATAACTTCGCCCATGGTGGCCGGGTTCAGGCCCAGGTCGCAGTCGCGGATGGCCTTCTCGACCGCGCCAACCATCTTCTTTTCCCAAGGCTGGACGGTAATGGTGCGGGCATCTCCCAGGCCGATGTTCGCCACCTGGCTGATCGGCACCATCGAACCGTAGTAATCCACCTGTACGTGGTCGAGCAGGCCGGTGTGGGCACGGCCGGTGCGGACTTTGGCCAGATCGGCCTTGAAGGCCTCGATCGACTTCTGCATCTTCTGCTCGACGCTCTTCTTGGTTTCGGCGACGCTCATCATTACCTCCGGAAATCAGCTACCAGAATCCCGGCAATCCGGGATCGAAAATGAACCATTCTACCCTTTGCCGGGCCGCGCACCAGATTTGGCGCCCGGCACCCGCATCGAGACATCAGACGTGGACCAGCGTACCCTCGTCCTCGCCCAGGACCACGCGCTTGAGCGCGCCCGGCTTGACGATGGAGAAGACCTTGATCGGCAGCTTCTGGTCGCGGCACAGCGCGAAAGCCGTGGCGTCCATGACCTGCAGGTTGCGCGAGATGGCCTCGTCGAACGAAATCGTGCTGTAGCGCGTGGCACTCGGGTCCTTCTTCGGGTCGGCCGTGTACACGCCGTCCACCTTGGTCGCCTTGAGCACGATCTCGGCGCCGATCTCCGCGCCGCGCAGCGCCGCGGCCGTGTCGGTGGTGAAAAACGGGTTGCCGGTGCCGGCGGCGAAGATCACCACCTTGCCCTCTTCGAGCTGGCGGATGGCGCGCGGGCGGATGTAGGGCTCGACCACCTGGTCCATGCGCAGCGCGGACTGGACGCGGCCTTCGATATTGGCGTGGCGCATGGCGTCCTGCAGGGCCAGCGCATTCATCATGGTGGCCAGCATGCCCATGTAGTCGGCCGTGGCGCGATCCATGCCGGCGGCACCGCCCGCGACGCCGCGGAAGATATTGCCGCCGCCGATCACGACCGCCACCTGGACGCCGAGCTTCACGATCTCGGCAATGTCATTGACCATCCCTTCGATGGTGGCGCGGTTGATGCCGAAGGCATCATCGCCCATGAGGGCTTCACCGGAGAGTTTCAGTAGGACGCGCTTGTAGGCTGGCATATTCACCCTCGGACAGGAGCAAGTCGCTCGATTTGAGACGTATTGTTTTGTTACACCCGCGCGGCCAGGCCGCACGGGTGCCGGAGAACCGGTTTTCGGGGTCACCCGCGACAGACGGATGACGCCGGAAACTGGCTGTCGCAGCGCACACGGCCGGGGCCGGATGCTGCTGCTTCGATCCTACTTACACAGAGGGGCACCTCGCGGCGCCCCTTCGGCATTATAGGCGGCGTGCCAACCCGGAAGGGAGGCACCGGCCCGCCCCGGACATCAGCCCTTCTGTGCAGCGGCCACCTGGGCAGCCACTTCGGCAGCGAAGTCGTCTTGCTTCTTCTCGATGCCTTCGCCCACCACGTACAGGGTGAAGCCCTTCACGGTCGTGTTGGCAGCCTTGAGCATCTGCTCGACGGTCTGCTTGTCGTTCTTCACGAACGGCTGGTTGAACAGCGACACTTCCTTCAGGTACTTCTGGACCGAACCTTCCACCATCTTGGCGGCGATTTCGGCCGGCTTGCCCGACTCGGCAGCCTTCTGCTCGGCGATGCTGCGCTCCTTGGCGATCAGGTCCGCGGGAACCTGGTCAGCCGACAGCGACACCGGCTTCATGGCGGCCACGTGCATGGCGACGTCCTTGGCGGCGGCTTCGTCGCCGTCGAACTCGACCATCACGCCGATGCGGGTGCCGTGCAGGTACGAAACCAGCTTGCCGCCATTGGCGTAGCGGACAAAGCGGCGGATCGTCAGGTTCTCGCCGATCTTGCCGATCAGGGCGGTACGGGTGGCCTCGACGCTCACGCCGTCGATTTCCAGCGCCGACAGCGCAGCCACGTCGGCCGGGTTCTGCTTGGCGATCAGCTCGGCGACCTTGGCCGAGAACGCCAGGAAGTCGTCGTTCTTGGAGACGAAATCGGTCTCGCAGTTCAATTCGACCAGGACACCGGTGGTGCCGTCGATGAACGAGGCCACCACGCCTTCAGCGGTCACGCGCGACGCGGCCTTGCTGGCCTTGTTGCCCAGCTTGACGCGCAGCAGCTCTTCGGCCTTGTTCAGGTCGCCTTCGGCCTCGGTCAGGGCCTTCTTGCATTCCATCATCGGCGCGTCGGTCTTCGCGCGCAGTTCAGCCACCATGCTTGCGGTAATTGCCGCCATTTGTCACTCCTTGAATGGTTCGCGCCGGGTGCCCCAGTTTCCTGTCTGGCAACCGGCCGGGGGGTGTACAGCCTCACCCGCGGCAGATCTTGCCTGCGGCGGATGACAACAATCCAGATACTGCAAATTCAAAAAAAGGGGGCGCCGGATGTGCCCCCTTTTTCTTTTCGCCTTGCCGAGGCCGGTCTTGACCGGCTCCGCGCAACGCCCCGCACCTTTTGTCAGGTCCGGTGGCCGATGCCTTGTGGTCGTTCCGTGGCGATGCGCGTGATCGGGGTCCTCTCGGCAGCCGAAATCAGCCTTCCTGCACTTCGACGAAGTCGTCACCGCCGCGAGCGGCTTCAACGACTTCCTGAACGGCGTTGGCACGGCCTTCCAGGATCGCGTCGGCCACGCCGCGCACGTACAGGGCCACAGCCTTGGACGAGTCGTCGTTGCCCGGGATCACGTAGTCGATGCCTTCCGGCGAGTGGTTGGTATCGACCACGCCGATTACGGGAATGCCCAGCTTCTTGGCTTCGGTCACGGCAATCTTGTGGTAGCCGACGTCCACCACGAAGATGGCGTCAGGCACGCCGCCCATTTCCTTGATGCCGCCGATCGACTTTTCCAGCTTGATCATTTCGCGCTCGAACATCAGCGCTTCCTTCTTGCTCATGGTTTCCAGCGCGCCGGCTTCCTTGGCGGCTTCCATGTCCTTCAGGCGCTTGATCGAGGTCTTGACCGTCTTGAAGTTGGTCAGCATGCCGCCGAGCCAGCGGGCATCGACGTAGGGCATGCCGGCGCGGCCAGCTTCTTCAGCCAGGATTTCACGCGACTGGCGCTTGGTGCCCACGAACATGATGGTGCCGCGATTGGCGGCCAGTTGACGCACGTACTTCAGTGCGTCCTGGAACATCGGCAACGTCTTTTCGAGGTTGATGATGTGAATCTTGTTGCGATGACCGAAGATGAAGGGGGCCATCTTCGGGTTCCAGAAGCGGGTCTGGTGGCCGAAGTGGCAACCGGCTTCCAGCATTTCGCGCATGGTAACGGACATGTAATTCTCCAATAGGGTTAGGTCTGAAGTCCGCCCCGACATTCCTGAAGAGGAACACCCCGGATGGGCGGACCAGCGATTTCACGACTTCAAAACGACTGGCAGCAGCAAATGCTGCACTGCAAACAAGTCAGCCCGCTATTCTAGCAATAAATGCCCGTATCACTCAAGCGGACCGCAACACTGCCGCTATGGGCACGAAGGCAGCGGGAAATGCCTTTCATCTGACCCCGATTGCAGGGCCAAGCGCTGCGATCGAGCCCCGATGGTGCGATAATCCCACATTCCCTATCCGATTCTGGCGCGGCCCGTGGCCTCGCCGTCACTTTTTCTGGCGAAGCAGCATGAGCATCCACCTGAACACCGCCGAAGACATCGCCCAAATGCGCGTGGCTTGCCGCCTTGCCTCCGAAGTCCTCGACTACATCACCCCGTTCGTCAAGCCCGGTGTGACGACCGGCGAGCTCGACCGCCTGTGCCATGCCTACATGCGTGACGTGCAAGGCACCGTGCCGGCGCCGCTGAATTACGCGCCCCCGGGCTATCCGCCCTTCCCCGGCGCCATCTGCACCTCGGTCAACGACGTGATCTGCCACGGCATTCCCGGCGACCGCGTGCTCAAGAGCGGCGACGCCATCAACCTGGATATCACGGTCATCACCAAGGAAGGCTACTACGGCGACACCAGCCGCATGTTCCTGGTCGGCGAAGCGTCGATCCTGGCCAAGCGGCTGGCGCAGGTGACATACGAGTGCATGTGGAAGGGCATCGCGCAAGTGCGCAACGGCGCCCGCCTGGGTGATATCGGCCACGCCATCCAGGTCCATGCGGAAGCCGCGGGCTACAGTGTGGTGCGCGAGTACTGCGGCCACGGCATCGGCAAGAACTTCCATGAAGATCCGCAGATCCTGCACTACGGCCGAGCGGGCACCGGCGCCGAGATCAAGGCCGGCATGATCTTCACGGTCGAGCCGATGATCAACGCCGGCAAGCGCGATATCCGCACCATGCCCGACCAGTGGACGGTCAAGACGCGCGACCGCAGCCTGTCGGCGCAGTGGGAACATACCGTGCTGGTAACCGAAACCGGCTACGAGGTGCTGACAGTGTCCGCTGCCACGCCAGCGCCGCCCGCGTTCATCACGGAGTCGGTCGCGGCCTGAGCCGCAATTTAGTTGGGGGCGCCTGACAGGCGCCTTTCTTTTTCCAGCCGTGCCCACGAACCATTCTGCCCTGCCCATGGACACCACGCCGGAGCTCCTGCTCGCCGCACGCGTTCGCGACCAGTTGAAGGCCGACAAGCAGGCCCTGTTTGCCGATTTCAGCCTGACGGCCCAGGTCGGCACGCTCATCACGCGCCTGCGCCGCGCCGTGGACGCCGCGCTCGTCGAAGCCTGGCGCGGGCTGGGCATGCCCGCCGACGCGGCGCTTGTCGCCGTCGGCGGCTACGGCCGCGGAGAGCTGTTCCCGTATTCCGACGTGGACGTGCTGCTGCTGCTGGCGTCCGAGCCCGATGCCGGCACTGCGAGCCGGCTCGAACGGTTCATCGGCATGTGCTGGGACCTGGGGCTGGAGATCGGGTCCTCGGTCCGCACCGTGGATGACTGCATCCGCGAAGCCCGCGCGGACATCACCATCCAGACCTCGCTGCTCGAGGCGCGCCTGCTGACCGGCGAGCGCAAGCTGTTCGATGCGCTGCGCACACGGCACCAGGCCGACGTGGACCCGGCCGCCTTCTTCCAGGCCAAGCTGCTGGAGATGCGCCAGCGCCACGCCAAGTACCAGGACACGCCCTACTCGCTCGAGCCGAACTGCAAGGAAAGCCCGGGCGGACTGCGCGACCTGCAGGTGATCCTGTGGATGACCAGGGCCGCCGGCCTCGGCGACAGCTGGAAGGAACTGTTCGAGAAGGGCTTGCTGACGCAGCGCGAGGCCCAGGAACTCGCCCGCAACGAACGCCTGCTGAAGACCATCCGCGCGCGCCTGCATATCATCGCCGGGCGCCGCCAGGACGTGCTGGTATTCGACCTGCAGACCGCGCTGGCCGAATCGTTCGGCTACCGCCAGAACGACAACAAGCGCGCCAGCGAGCAGCTCATGCGCCGCTACTACTGGGCCGCCAAGGCGGTGACCCAGCTCAACAGCGTGCTGCTGCTCAATATCGAGGCGCTGCTGTTCCCGTGCGAATCACAGGTGACCCGCGTCATCAATGAGCGCTTCGTCGAGCGCCAGGGCATGCTGGAAATCACCAGCGACGGCCTCTACGAAAGCGATCCGCACGCGATCCTCGAAACCTTCCTGCTGTACGAACGCACGCCGGGCATCAAAGGATTGGCCCCGCGCACGCTGCGCGGCCTCTACAACGCGCGCACCGTGATGGATGCGCGCTGGCGCAACGACCCGGAAAACCGCCGCCTGTTCCTGGCCATCCTGCAGGAGCCGCAAGGCATCACCCACGCGCTGCGCCTGATGAACCAGACCAGCGTGCTGGGCCGCTACCTGATCAATTTCCGGCGCATCGTCGGCCAGATGCAGCACGACTTGTTCCACGTCTACACCGTGGACCAGCACATCCTGATGGTGGTGCGCAATATGCGCCGCTTCGCGATCGTCGAGCACACGCACGAATTCCCGTTCTGCAGCCAGCTCATGGCGAGCTTCGACAAGCCATGGGTGCTTTCGGTCGCAGCGCTGTTCCACGATATCGCCAAGGGCCGCGGCGGCGATCACTCCAAGCTTGGCACCGTCGATGCACGCCGCTTCTGCAAGCAGCACGGGATTGCGCGCGAGGACGCCGACCTGATCTGCTGGCTCGTGGAGCACCACCTGACCATGAGCCAGGTGGCACAGAAGCAGGACTTGACCGACCCCGAAGTCGTCCACGCCTTCGCGCGCGTGGTTGGCGACGAACGCCACCTGACGGCGCTGTACCTGCTGACCGTGGCCGATATCCGCGGCACCAGCCCCAAGGTGTGGAATGCGTGGAAGGGCAAGCTGATCGAAGACCTGTACCGCATCACGCTGCGCGTGCTGGGCGGCGCGAAGGTCGACCGGCATTCCGTCTGGGCGCAGCGCCAGGAAGAAACCATCGCGCAACTGCGCCTGAAGGCCTTCGATCCCGAACTGGGCAAGCCCCTGTGGGCGCAGCTCGACGTGGCCTTCTTCCTGCGCCACGATTCGCGCGACATCGCCTGGCTGACCCGCCACCTGTTCAACAAGGTGGACAGCCCGGTGCCCGTGGTGAAGGCGCGGATCTCCCCTGCCGGCGAGGGCCTGCAGGTGGCGGTCTATGTCAAGGACCAGCCCGACCTCTTCGCCCGCATCTGCGGCTATTTCGAGCGCAAGGCGTTCTCGATCCAGGACGCCAAGATCCACACCACCCGCCACGGCTACGCGCTGGACACGTTCCAGGTGACCGACCCCGGCATGGTCGGCGACGGCGGCAACTATCGCGACATCCTCGCGCTGGTGGAACATGAACTGGGCGACCGCCTGCAGCAGCAGGCCGCGCTGCCGGAGCCCAGCCAGGGCCGGCTGTCGCGCCAGTCGCGCAGCTTCCCGATCAAGCCGCGCGTGGACCTGCGGCCCGACGAACGCGGCCAGTATTACCTGCTGTCGCTGTCGGCCAACGACCGCACCGGCCTGCTCTACGCGATCACGCGCGTACTGGCGAAACATCGCGTGTCCGTGCATACGGCGCGCATCAATACCCTTGGCGAACGCGTCGAAGACGTGTTCCTCGTCGACGGCAGCCGTCTTGCCGCCGACAACCGATTGCAGATTCAGCTTGAACAGGACTTGCTCGCCGCGCTGGAAATCTGACCCGGCCGCGCAGCATTGAAGATATGACCGACAGTAATTCCCCGAAGCGCAGGACGCTCGGCATCAAGCCGCCCGACGGCACCGCCACCCGCAAGCCGGCCGGCAACCGGCCCGTACGCGTTTCGGACCTGAACCGCAAGCGCGTGCAGGCCGTGGCCGAAGGCATCCGGCGCGCGCAAGGCGGCGCTGGCAACAAGTCCGCCAAGGGCCCGATGCCGCCCGCCGACGCCGCCACCGGCCGCGCACCGCGCCAGGGCCGTCCGGCCGACGGCGAGCGGCAGGCGCGTCCGCGCCGCTTTGGCGACGACGACCGCCCACCACGCCGGTTTGGCGACGATGAGCGTCAGGCCCGTCCACGCCGCTTTGCCGATGACGACGCGCGGACCCGGCGTTTCTCCGATGACAATCGTCCGCCGCGCCCGCGACGCACCGAGGGTGGCGAAGCGCCGCGCCGGTTCCGCGACGACGAGCCGCGCCCACGCCGCTTCGGTGATGACGACAACCGCCCGCGCCGCTTCAGCGACGACAACCGCCCGCCGCGCCGCAACGAGGGCGGTGAAGCGCCGCGCCGCTTCGGCAATGACGACGCACGCCCCCGCCGTTTCAGCGACGACAACCGTCCGCCCCGCCGCAATGAGGGCGGTGAGGCGCCGCGCCGCTTCAGCAATGACGACAACCGCCCGCGCCGCTTCAGCGACGACAACCGCCCGCCGCGCCGCAACGAGGGCGGTGAAGCGCCGCGCCGCTTCGGCAATGACGACGCACGCCCCCGCCGTTTCAGCGACGACAACCGTCCGCCCCGCCGCAATGAGGGCGGTGAGGCGCCGCGCCGCTTCAGCAATGACGACAACCGCCCGCGCCGCTTCAGCGACGACAACCGCCCGCCGCGCCGCAACGAGGGCGGTGAAGCGCCGCGCCGCTTCGGCAATGACGACGCACGCCCCCGTCGTTTCAGCGACGACAACCGTCCGCCCCGCCGCAATGAGGGCGGTGAGGCGCCGCGCCGCTTCGGCAATGACGACGCACGCCCCCGCCGCTTCAGCGACGACAACCGTCCGCCGCGCCGCAATGAGGGCGGTGAAGCGCCCCGCCGCTTCAGCAATGACGATGCACGCCCGCGCCGCTTCAGCGACGACAACCGTCCGCCGCGCCGCAATGAGGGCGGTGAAGCGCCGCGCCGCTTCGGCAATGACGACGCACGCCCCCGCCGTTTCAGCGACGACAACCGTCCGCCGCGCCCGCGCCGCTATGGCGATGACGACAACCGTCCGCGCCGCTTTGGCGACGACGACCGCCAGCGCCGCGCGCCGGACTCCAGCGGCCGGCGCGGCGATGCGCCGGCGCGCCGCTTCAGCGACACCGCTGACCGCACGCGTCCGCCTCGCGCCGACAAGCAGCCGTCGCACACCGTCGGCGATGCCCATGAATCCGGCCACGATGACGGCCTCGTCCGCCTGTCCAAGCGCATGTCCGAGCTGGGCCTGTGCTCGCGTCGCGAAGCGGACGAATGGATTCCGCGCGGCTGGGTGCTGGTCGACGGCAAGCCCGTGACCGAGCTTGGCTCGCGCGTGCGGCCCGACGCCAGCATCGAGATCCTCCAGGCGGCCCGCTCCGAGCAAGGCGAGCGCGTCACGGTGCTGATGAACAAGCCGGTGGGCTATGTCTCCGGCCAGGCCGAAGACGGCTACGAGCCGGCCGCCGTGCTCTTCACTGCCGAGAACCAGTGGTCGGAAGACCCCACGCGCAAGCGCTTTGCGCCGTGGCAGCGCAAGAGCCTGGCCCCTGCCGGCCGCCTGGATATCGACTCGACCGGCCTGCTGGTCCTGACCCAGGATGGCCGCGTGGCCCGCGCGCTGATCGGCGAGGATTCGACCATCGAGAAGGAATACCTGGTGCGGGTGCAATGGCACTCGCCCGAGGGCGTGGTCGAGCGCAATGTCAGCGCGGTCTTCCCGGAAGAGAAGCTCGAGCTGCTGCGCCACGGCCTGTCGCTCGACGGCGTGACCCTCAAGCCGGCCAAGGTCAGCTGGCAGAACGAGGAGCAGCTGCGCTTCGTGCTGCGAGAAGGCCGCAAGCGCCAGATTCGTCGCATGTGCGAACAGGTGGGCCTGGAGGTGGTCGGGCTCAAGCGCGTGCGCATGGGCCGCGTCGTGCTGGGCGACCTGCCGCCGGGACAGTGGCGCTTCCTGGGGCCGTTCGAGAAGTTCTGAGGCATTGCATCAGTGCCGGCGAGCCGACCTCGCCGGCAGGCACCAATGCAAACGGGGCGCCAGGTGGCGCCCCGTTTGCATTGGTGTCACGACCCCTTCAGTCGTCGCCGTTCGGCGGCAATTCCGGGAACAGCACCTCGGTAAAGCCGAAACGCGTGAAGTCACGCACGCGCATCGGGTACAGGATGCCTTGCAGGTGGTCGCATTCATGCTGCACCACACGCGCGTGAAAATCCTCGGCGACACGTTCGATGCGGCCGCCCATCAGGTCATAGCCGCTGTACTTCAGCCGCGTGTGGCGCGGCACCACGCCACGCAGCCCTGGTACCGACAGGCAGCCTTCCCAGCCGTCTTCGATCTCATCGGACAGGTCCTCGAGCACCGGGTTGATCAGTACCGTCTTGGGCACCTTGGGCGCGTCGGGATAGCGTGGATTGCGGTCGAAGCCGAAGATCACCACCTGCAGGTCCACGCCGATCTGCGGCGCCGCCAGGCCCGCGCCGTTGGCATGGTCCATGGTGTCGAACATATCTTCGACGAGCGTGCGCAACTCGGGCGTATTGAAGCGCTCCACCGGCCGTGCCAGCTGCAGCAGGCGCGGGTCGCCCATCTTGAGAATCTCGCGGATCATTGCTGTTTCCCCGGTTGGCCTGCACCGACACTGTCCAGCAGCGCCAGCATGCCGGCTTCATCGAGCACTGGCACGCCCAGCGCCTCGGCCTTGTCGAGCTTGCTGCCGGCTTCCGCGCCGGCCACCACGTAGTCAGTCTTCTTCGACACCGACCCGGCCACCTTGGCACCGGCGGCTTCGAGCATTTCCTTGGCGGCCTCGCGCGACAGCGTCGGCAAGGTGCCGGTCAGCACGAAGGTCTTGCCGGCCAGCGGCGCCGGCGCCCTGGCGGCGGGCTCGCTTTCCGGCCAGTGTACGCCAGCCGCGCGCAACTGCTCGATGACCTCCACGTTGTGCGGCTCGCCGAAGAAGTTGACGATCGACTGCGCCACCACCGGGCCCACATCGTTGACTTCGAGCAGCGCGGCCTCGTCCGCCGCCATGAGCGCGTCCAGCTTGCCGAAATGGCGCGCCAGGTCCTTGGCCGTGGCCTCGCCGACATGCCGGATGCCCAGCGCAAAGATAAACCGGTTGAACGTGGTGCTGCGCGATGCCTCGATGGCCGCCACCAGGTTGCCGGCCGACTTGTCGGCCATGCGGTCCAGCGCGGCCAGCTTGGCCACGCCGAGCTTGTAGAGATCGGCCGGCGTGTGGACGATGCCCTGGTCCACCACCTGCTCCACCACCTTGTCGCCCAGTCCCTCGATGTCCATGGCCCGGCGCTGCGCGAAATGCAGCAGCGCCTGCTTGCGCTGCGCGGCGCAGATCAGGCCGCCGGTGCAGCGCGCGATGGCCTCGTCCTCCAGGCGCTCGATATGCGAACCGCAAACCGGGCAGTTGGCCGGCATCACGAAGGCTCGCGCACCTTCCGGACGCCGCTCCGGCACCACCGCCACGACCTCGGGAATCACGTCGCCGGCACGGCGCACGATCACGGTATCGCCGATATGCACGTCCTTGCGGCGCACCTCGTCCTCGTTGTGCAGCGTGGCATTGGTCACCGTCACGCCGCCAACGAACACCGGCTGCAGGCGCGCTACCGGCGTAATCGCACCAGTGCGGCCGACCTGCACTTCGATGTCCTCGACGATGGTGGTCATCTCCTGCGCCGGGAACTTGTGCGCCAGCGCGAAGCGCGGCGCGCGCGACACGAAGCCGAGCTGGTCCTGCTCGGCCAGCGCGTTGACCTTGTAGACCACGCCATCGATGTCGTACGGAAGCTGGTCGCGCTGTTCGCCCACCTTACGGTAGAAATCGAGCAGGCCCTGCGCGCCCTTCACCACCGCGCGCTCCTGGCAGACCGGAAGCCCCATGGTGGCAAAGCCGTCCAGCATGGCGCTGTGCGTGGCGGGACGCTCCAGGCCCTGCAGCTCGCCAAGGCCATAGGCGAAGAACGACAGCGGACGCTTCGCGGTAATGCGCGGGTCGAGCTGGCGCAGGCTGCCGGCAGCGGCATTGCGCGGGTTGACGAAAGTCTTCTCGCCGGCCTCGGCCTGGCGCGCATTAAGTTTGTCGAAATCGCGCCGGTACATAAAGACTTCGCCGCGCACTTCGAGCACCGGCGGCGCCACGCCACGCAGCTTGAGCGGAATTGCCTTGATGGTGCGCACATTCACCGTCACGTCTTCGCCGGTCTCGCCGTCTCCGCGCGTCGCCGCCTGCACCAGCCGGCCGTCCTCATAGCGCAGCGACATCGCCAGGCCGTCGAACTTCAGCTCGCACGAGTACTCGACGGCTTCCGCGGCACTGAACAGATCCTGTACGCCGGCCGCGGCGCTACGCCCGAGCCCTTGCGCGCAGCGGCGGTCAAAGCCGATCACGTCCTCGTCCGAAAAGCCGTTATTGAGCGACAGCATCGGCACGCGGTGGCGCACCGTATCGAACGCCGACAACGGTGCGCCGCCCACGCGCTGCGTCGGCGAATCGGGCGTCAGCAGTTCCGGATGCTCGGTTTCCAGTGCCTGCAGCTCGGAAAAGAGCGCATCGTATTCGGCATCAGGAATCGTCGGCGCATCCAGCACGTAGTACTGGTAGTTGTGGCGATCCAGTTCCTCGCGCAGCCATTGCACGCGTTCGGCTGCGGCTGTGGGCGGCAAGCCGCCAGCCGGTGCGGAGGCATCAGCCTGCGCACCGCGATGGGTTGCGTTCATGACAGGCTCCGGCTAGACGCTGAACAATCGTACCGCTACCGGCGAACCGGCGGGCATGCCGCGCGCCTCCAGCTTCTGGTAGAGGGCCTCGAGCTGGTTGAAGATCGCGACGAACGATGCCTCGGTCAGCGGCCGCATATTGTCGTCGACCAGTTGCGCGCCCATGCGCTGGGCGAGCGAGTAGCCGTATTCGCAAACGGTCTTGAACGGCTTGCCCCCCTGGTCGGCCTGCGGCACGTCGAGCAGCAGCGTGATCTGGCCACCGCCCTTGACGGTCAGGTCGTCGCGCAGGAAGTTCGTGTCGCCGAACTGCAGCGCGAACAGCGGGCGCTGCACGCCCTCGGCGTTGGCCAGGTAACGGATGAAGCGCGTACCGTCGCGCGACAGCACCAGGCCGTCCTGCGTCGCCACGTTCTGCACATAGGCAGCCGACCACGGCGCGCCGTCCGAGATCACATTGACGCCGAGCTGCACGTCGCAGCTTGCGGCGAAACTATCCAGCTCGCGCGCGTTCGCGACGGTCTCGCCCATGTCCGGCAGGTCGGCCGAGGCGTCCAGCGACTCGGCCAGCGCTTCCACCGCGTTCACGAATTCGGAGAACTCCAGCGCATTGAGCGGGCCGCTGCGGCTGGCAAGCTGCACGGCCACCTGCAGGTCCTCGTACTGGTGGCCGGCGGTCACCGGCTCCCAGGCATTGGCTTCCACGCGCAGGCCCTCGATATGGATCTGCTTGGTGCCGGCGCGGCGCAGCCGCCCCGTGAGAGGCAGGATGCGGTCGCCCGAGGCCTTGCGCTCCAGGTGCAGCGGCACGATGCAGTCGATCAGCGGATCGATCGTGGCCGGCTGCGGCTGGCCGTCGGGTACCACCGGCTCAGCCACCTTGGCCGGCGGCACCACCTCGGCTTGCGCGTGGCGACCGGCTTCTGCTTCCGCTTCTGCTTCCATCTCGGGCTCGGCCACGGCGGATGCGGACGGTGCCGCCGCCAGCGCCACCTCATCTGCCACGGCCTCGTCGGCGTCCGCCGAACTGGCCGCGACGGAAGCGGCCACCGCCGCCACTTCATGCTGTGCCGGGCGCGTGGCCGGCGTCAGGGTCGGCTCGCGCCGCTCGACGTGCTCCGGCGGCGGTGCCTCGTGCAGCTTGGCGGCCACCTCCGGCTTGGTGGCCTCGCCAACCACAGGCTCGCGCATCGGCGGCAGATCATCCTCGGGGCGCAGCTCGCGCGGGCGGCGCGCCTTGCGGATCTGCCACTGGTTGTAGCCGAACAGCAGGCCCAGGAAAACAAGACCGGCGACGATCAGCGCGGTCTGAAGGTCCATGTTGACACTCATGCTGCCTCCGCCATCGACACGGCCGCATCCATGTCCACCGCCACGATGCGCGACACGCCCTGCTCCTGCATGGTCACGCCGATCAGCTGGTGCGCCATTTCCATGGCGATCTTGTTGTGCGAAATGAAGACGAACTGCGTCTTGTCCGACATGCGGGCCACCATATTGGCGTAGCGCTCCGTATTGGCGTCATCGAGCGGGGCGTCCACCTCGTCCAGCAGGCAGAACGGGGCCGGATTGAGCTGGAACATGGCAAACACCAGCGCAATCGCGGTCAGCGCCTTTTCGCCGCCCGACAACAAATGAATGGTTGAGTTCTTCTTGCCCGGCGGCTGCGCCATCACCTGCACGCCGGCGTCGAGGATTTCCTCGCCGGTCATGATCAGGCGCGCCTGGCCGCCACCGAACAGCGACGGGAACAGCTCGCCGAAATGGTGGTTGACCTGGTCGAACGTGCCTTGCAGCAGCGCGCGGGTTTCCTGGTCGATCTTGGCGATGGCGTCTTCCAGCGTGGTGATCGCATCGTTCAGGTCGGCCGACTGTGCGTCGAGGAAGGTCTTGCGTTCGCGCGCCGCCGCCAGTTCGTCGAGCGCGGCCATGTTGACCGGGCCCAGCGCATTGATGGCGTTGTTGATGCGCGTGACTTCGCCCTGCAGGTAAGACGGCTTGAGATCCCCTGTCAGCTTGTCGGCCAGCGCCGCCTCGTCGACCTGCGCGGCGCTCAGCTGCTCGCTGAACTGCTCCTGGTTCAGGCGCGCGGCCTGCTCCTTGAGCTGGCATTCGGTGATGCGGTCGCGCAGCGGCTGCAGGCTGCGTTCCGCGGACAGGCGCTGTTCGTCGTGCTGGCGCAGCTGCGCCGACAGCGCATCGAGCTCGATGCGTGCGGCACCGAGTTTCTCTTCCTTCTCGGCGCGCCGTTCCAGCGCATCCTGCAGGCCGGTGTGAGCGGTCTGCTCATTGATCGTCTCGAGTTCCGCGCGTGCGTTTTCGAGCGATTCGGCAATGCGTTCGGCCTGGTCGCTGGCGACCTGGATATTGCGGTGCAGCTCGTCGATGCGGCTGGCCAGGTTGCGCTCGGCAAAGACCGCCTCCTGCGCCGCGCGCTCGAGGTCGCGCAGCTGGTGGCGCGCCGACGACAGCTTGCTGTCCAGCGCTTCGAACGCCATCTGCTGGTCTTCATGCGTGGCCTGCATCTCGGCCAGCGCGGCATCGTGCTGCTCGAAGCTCGCTTCGGATTCGGCACGGATGGCGCGTTGCTCGTCGATCTGTGCGCCGATTTCGTCCAGTTCCTCGCGGATCTGGCCACTGCGTGCGGCGTAGCGCTCCATCGCCTGCGACAGCTTGAGCACGTCCATCTGCAGCGCATGGGCGCGGCGCGTCGCCTGCTCGCCGCGCGTGCGCGCCTCGGCCAGTGCCTGGCTCGCTTGCGTATAGGCGGCTTCGGCGCGCACGGCCTGGCTCTTGGCCTCGTCCGACAGCAGCGCCTGCGCACGCGCCTGCTTCTGCAGGTTCTCGATCTCCTGCTCGCGGGCCAGCATGCCCGCCTGCTCGGAATCGGCCGCGTAGATCTGGATGGCGTTGCGGCCGATCAGGTGCCCTTCGGCCACCACGAACGACGCCCCGTCGGGCAGCGTATTGCGCGCGCCCAGCGCCTGCGCCATGTCCGTGGCCGTATAGATATCGGCGAGCCAGTCCTGCATCACCGCGCGGATGCCTGGCTCGGTGATCTGCACCAGCGACATCAGCGGACGCAGGCCTGCGGGCGCTTCCATCGGCCGCGCCGCGGGCGGCGGCGAATAGAACGCCAGCTTGGCGGGTGGCGCGTCCGACAGGAAGGCCTTGACCCAGTCCAGGTTCGACACCTCGAGCGCGGCGAGCTTTTCGCGCAGCACCGATTCCAGCGCGTTTTCCCAGCCCGGCTCGATATGGACCTTCTTCCACAGCCGCGGCAGTTCGGACAGGCCGTGCTTGGCCAGCCACGGCTGCACCTTGCCGTCGGTCTGCACGTTTTCCTGCAGCTGCTTCAGCGCGGACAGCCGCGCTTCCAGCGCAGCGATCGCGGCGGCTTCGCTCTGCACGCGCTCCTGCGCGGCACGGCGCTCGCCGTCGAGGCGCGGCACGCTGTCCTCGGCATCGGCCAGGATGGCCTGCGCTTCCTCCAGGACCGCTTCCTGCTCGGCCAGTTCGGCGCGCGCCTGCTCCAGCCGCGTCTCGTCTGGCCGGTCCAGCCCCTTTTCCTCGGCGGACAGGCGTTCGCGGCGCTGTTCGAGCTGCTGCAGCATCTGGTCGGCGCTGCGCTGCTGCGCGGCTTCGAGCTTGAGCGCCTGCTCCGCCTGCATGATGCCGGAGCGTTGCTCGTTGAGCAGTTGCTGCGCATCGCGCCACTGCGCTTCGAGCGTGGGCAGCTCTTCATTCTTCTGGGCCACCGCTTCCTGCGCTTGCACGGTGCGCCCTTCGGACACGGCCAGGTTTTCCTCGGCCTGCGCGATTTCGTCGCTGGCCTGCTCCGACTTGGTCTGCCATTGCTCGCGCTGGGCCGTCAGCGCCGCGATCTGGGCCTGCACGCGGTTGCGCGACTCGACCACGTAGCGGATCTCGGCTTCCAGCTTGCTGACTTCGGCATTGGCCTCATACAGCGCGCCCTGCGCCGCGTGCATGCCGTCGGAGGCCGCATAGTGCGCGACACGCATGGTTTCGAGCTCGGCCTCGACGTGGCGCAGCTGCGCCGTCTGGGCTTCCAGGTCGATCTGGGCCTGTTCGATGGCACGCTGGTGGCGCTCCTGCTCGACCTGCGCCTCGCGCTTGCGCAGCAGCCACAGCAGTTGCTGCTTCTCTTCGCCGTCGGCCTGCAGCGTCTTGAAGCGCTGCGCGACCTCGGCCTGCCCTTCGAGCTTGTCGAGGTTGGCGCCGAGTTCGCGCAGGATATCTTCCACGCGGGTCAGGTTCTCGCGCGTGTCGGACAGGCGGTTCTCGGTCTCGCGGCGGCGTTCCTTGTACTTGGACACGCCGGCGGCCTCTTCCAGGAAGATCCGCATGTCATCGGGCTTGGCCTCGATGATGCGCGAGATCATGCCCTGCCCGATGATCGCGTAGGCGCGCGGCCCCAGGCCCGTGCCCAGGAAGATGTCCTGGATATCGCGGCGGCGTACCGGCTGGTTGTTGATGTAATAGGACGAGGTGCCGTCGCGCGTCAGCACGCGCTTGACCGCCACCTCGGCATACTGGCTCCACTGGCCGGCGGCACGGCCCTCGGCATTGTCGAAGACCAGTTCGACGCTGGCCCGGCCAGCCTGCTTGCGGGCCGTGGAACCGTTGAAGATGACGTCCTGCATGGATTCGCCACGCAGCTCGGACGCACGTGACTCGCCCAGCACCCAGCGGACTGCATCGATGATGTTGGATTTACCGCAGCCGTTGGGACCTACGATCCCGACCAGTTGGCCGGGCACCTGGAAATTGGTCGGATCGACGAATGATTTGAAGCCCGCCAGCTTGATCGAAGATAGTCGCACGGTTGTCGTGTGGTATCGGCGCTGATGGCAGCGCGCGCAGCATTAGAGCGTTCAGGAATGAGCGGCGCACGCGGACGGGCGGACGCGGCGCGCCGCCAGCGTCCCTTCTCGCCCCCCGTGCCCGGAGAATTGGCGGTAATCATACCATCGCAACCCGGCGTTCCGGCCACTCCGGCAGTGGGCTTCACGGCATTTTTCCGGAGCACTTTCCCTTTGCGGACAGTCATTTACGAGCGTCTCTGCAAGCACCTCTCGAGCGCCCGCCCAAAGGCCATATCGCAACAGTTATGTAACAACCGGGAAACTAACTAGGGTAAATGCTAGTCTCTCAGACATGCCAGCGTGACGCCGAATGCTCTCCGGACCACAGGTCGCAAGCGGCGTCCGGCGCTTTGCGGAGGATCCAGCATGACCCAGCCGTCAGCGGCAAGCCTGCCGTGGTCTGTCAGCGAGATTGATTACGGGGCAATCCAGTCCGAGCGCGTGCGCGGCAACCGCGACCTGTTCTACCTGCTGGTGTCGGCATCGTTTATCGAGAGCGGATCCGACACCTACGCCGGCAACCTTGCGACCTACTACGCCGCGGTGCCGGAAGCCGCCGGGTGGCTGTCCGACCACTGGGAAGCCGAGGAACTGCAGCATGGCCTGGCGCTGCGCCGCTATGTCGAGCATGTCTGGCCGGAATTCGACTGGGAACGCGGCTACGAACGCTTTTTCGAGGAATACAGCCAGACCTGCTCCATCGACCAGTTCGAGCCGACCGAGGCACTGGAAATGGCCGCCCGCTGTGTCGTCGAAACCGGCACGGCGGCCTACTACCGTGCGCTGGAACAGGCCAGCGACGAACCGGTGCTGCGCACCCTGACGCGCCGCATTGCCAACGACGAGGTCCGGCACTACAAGCACTTCTACCGCTTCTTCAACCGCTTTGCCGAGTCCGAGCGGCTTGGCCGCGCCAGGGTGCTCGGCGCCCTGGCGCGCCGGCTGCTCGAAATCAAGAACGAGGATGCAGCCATCGCGCTGCGCAATGTGCTACGCATGGAGCGCGGGCAAGAGGACATCCCGGAACACGAAGTCAGGGCGCTCAACTCGCGCGTCAGCGCGGTGGTCCGACGCCATCTGCCCGTGGAAATGACCGTGAAAATGCTGCTGCGGCCGCTGAACCTGCACGCCACGCTGGAACGCGCCGTACGCAGGCCGCTGGTGGCCGTCGTGTCGCGGGTCATGCTCCACTGACCCGCAGCCGTCCCGCTCAGGCCGCGGCTTCGGCGCCGGCCGCCACGGCCTCCGGTGTGCGGCGACTGCGATGCACCAGCCCCGAGAGCGCGCCGGCGGCAACGATGCAGAGGCCGCCCGCGGCCTCCTTCCAGCTCAGCGTCTCGGTTGCCAGCCACCAGGACGACACCGCGGCCACCACGATCTCGAACAGCATCAGCAGCGACACGCGATTGGCGGGCAAGCGCTGCAGCCCATACTGGACCACGGAATTGCTCACCACCAGCACCGCCGCCAGCCCGGCCACCAGGGCCGCCACGGCGGCGCCCGCGCCTGGCACGATCACCGCCGATGGCGCATCGAGCAGCAGCGCGCAAGGCACGCCGACCGCCGTACAGCCCAGGTAGACCACGACCGTGCGCAGCCGCGCATCCATATCGGGAAACCGCTGCCCGGCCCGCCGCGACAGCACGTTGTTCACGGCGAAGCCCATGCCGCCAACCAGCCCGGACCATTCCGCGGCACTCCCCGGCAGGGGCACGCCGACCTCGGGTGTCCACAGCATCAGGCCGGCGCCGGACAACGCGAGCGCAATCAGCGCCAGCCCGCCCGCCGACAGCCGTTCGCCCAGGAACACCCGCGCGAACAGCGCGGTCCAGACCGGGGTCAGGTAGAACAGCAGCAGCACGCGCATGACGTGCCCGTTCACGCTGCCCCAGACAAAGCCCGCGTTGGTCACGCCCGCGGCCAGGCCAATCGCCACGAACAGCCATGACGCGCGCATGCCGCGCAGTTGCTTGCGGAATGCCAGCAGCGACACGATGGCCGCAGCGCTGCTCACGAGCGCCGCGGCGCTCATGCCACCCAGCCCCCAGCCAGCCAGCACGCGGTATGGGAACCAGGCGATGCCCCAAACCGAGGCACCGATCAGGATCGAAAGCGAAGACTTGACCGAATGGCGGTCGGCGGCGCCATGCTGCGCCGCAATATTATTCTTGGTCATTTGAAAATCGTTACAGGTGGCCGGCCTGACAGGCAAAACCCGCGCATCCGCCGGCGGCATCACATGCCGGTGATGCCCGGCATCCACACACCGGATGCGCCGCGCGGGCCGCGCCATCGCGCGGGAAAGCGCGCCATGCCCTTATAATGCTGGGTTTCAACCGGCCCCATCCAGAACGTGAATCCGCGCCTCGACCTGCTCCAGCCCTACCCCTTCGAGAAACTGCGGGTGCTCTTCGCGCAAGTGAAACCGGCCGACAAGCCGGCGATCAGCTTCGGCATTGGCGAGCCCAAGCACCCCACGCCCGAGTTCATCAAGCAGGCGCTGGCCGGGTCGCTGGCGGGGCTGGCGAATTATCCCACAACGGCCGGTTCCGATGCACTACGACAGTGCATCGCCGCCTGGCTGGAACGCCGGTACGGGCTGCCCAAGGTCAACGCGGCAACCGAGGTGCTGCCGGTGACCGGCTCGCGCGAAGCGCTCTTCGCCTTCGCGCAGACCGTGGTCGACGGCACCCGCCCCGGCGCGCTGGTGCTGTGCCCGAACCCGTTCTACCAGATCTATGAAGGCGCCACGCTGCTCGCGGGCGCAACGCCGGTGTTCGCGAACAGCGACCCGGCCCGCAACTTCGCGCCGGCGTTCGACCGCATTGCCGACGAGGTCTGGCAGAAGGTGCAGCTGCTCTTCGTCTGCTCGCCCGGCAACCCGACCGGCGCGGTGCTGTCGCTCGACGACTGGAAGCAGCTGTTCGCGCTGTCGGACAAGTACGGCTTCGTGATCGCCTCGGACGAGTGCTACTCGGAGATCTACTTCGACGAGAGCCGCGCGCCGCTGGGTGCGCTCGAGGCCGCCCACAAGCTGGGCCGCGGCTTTGAACGGCTGGTGATGTTCTCAAGCCTGTCCAAGCGCTCGAACGTGCCGGGCCTGCGCTCTGGCTTCGTCGCCGGCGATGCCGCCCTGCTCAAGAAATTCCTGCTATACCGTACCTACCACGGCGGCGCGATGAATCCGGCCGTGCAGACCGCCAGCATTGCCGCCTGGAACGACGAGGCGCACGTGCGCGAGAACCGCGCCGCCTATGTGCGCAAGTTCAGCGAGGTGACACCGATGCTCGCCGAGGTACTCGACGTGGCGCTGCCCGACGCCGGCTTCTACCTGTGGGCCGATGTCTCGCGCACGGGCCTGACCGACGTCGAGTTCGCCGCGCGGCTGCTGGCCGCGCAGAACGTCACGGTGCTGCCAGGCAGCTACCTGGCACGCGAGGCCGGCGGCATCAACCCCGGTGCGAACCGCGTGCGCATGGCGCTGGTGGCCACGCCGGAGGAATGCCTGGAAGGCGCGCGCAGGATCGTGGAATTCTGCAAGTCGCTGGGCTGATCCGTCGGGATCCAACGCATACCGTGGCGCGGCCTGACCGCCGCGCCTTCTCCAAACAACCACTGAAGAAACCCAAATGACGCAAGCTCTGCAAGCCCTGATCGACCAGGCCTGGGAAGACCGCACCAGCCTGTCGCCCAAGTCCGCCCCCAACGATATCCGCGAGGCTGTCGCCAACGTCATCGGCCAGCTCGACGCCGGCACGCTGCGCGTGGCCGAGAAGCAAGGCAAGGACTGGATCGTCAACCAGTGGGTCAAGAAGGCCGTGCTGCTGTCGTTCCGCCTGGAAGACAACGCGCCGATGAGCGCCGGCGGCTTCGCCCAGTTCTACGACAAGGTCCCGACCAAGTTCGCCAACTGGAGCGCCGACGACTTCGCCAAGGCCGGCTTCCGCGTAGTGCCGCCCGCCGTGGCCCGCCGCGGTTCGTTCATCGCCAAGAACGCCGTGCTGATGCCGTCGTACGTCAACATCGGCGCCTATGTCGATGAAGGCACCATGGTCGACACCTGGGCCACCGTGGGTTCGTGCGCGCAGATCGGCAAGAACGTCCACCTGTCGGGCGGCGTAGGCATCGGCGGCGTGCTGGAGCCGCTGCAGGCCAACCCGGTCATCATCGAAGACAACTGCTTCATCGGCGCCCGTTCGGAAGTCGTGGAAGGCGTGATCGTCGAAGAGAACTCGGTCATCTCGATGGGCGTGTACCTGGGCCAGTCGACCAAGATCTACGACCGTGAAACCGGCGAGATCCACTATGGCCGCGTGCCGGCCGGTTCGGTCGTAGTGGCCGGCAACCTGCCGTCCAAGGATGGCAAGTACAGCCTGTACTGCGCCGTGATCGTCAAGAAGGTCGACGCGCAGACCCGCGCCAAGACCAGCCTGAACGACCTGCTGCGCGGCGACTGATCGCCCGCGGCCGGCCCGGCCCGGCATGCTCCGCCACGCGCGGGGCGGCCTGCCGGGCCATCCCTTGCATCACCCCGCCGCTCCGCCACACCGCCCGCGACGTGCCTTCCCTCCGCAAGCGACTCATGGCCCTGGATCCCACCACCGTCAGCACTGTCCTCTCCCTCCTGCCCACGATCCTCGAACAGGCCAACAAGACCATCGACAAGATCAAGAAAGGCCGGCGCAAGGACGACGCCACGGAAGGCGGCGCGCCGGAAACGCGCGACCCGGCCGCACGCATCGCGGAACTGGAAGCCGCCGCCGTGCAGCAGGCCGAGGCGGTCAAATTGCTCGCCGAGCAGCATGCCATCACCATCGACGCGCTGCGCAAGGAAGCGGCACGGCTGGACCGCCGCCTGCGCCTGATGACGACCGTGGCCATGGCTGGCGTGGCGCTTGGCCTCGGCGGCCTGGTGATCGCCCTGAACCTGCTTTTCCGCTGAATCGCTGAACCCCAGCACAAGACCCGACACGCCATGACCGTCCTGCTCTACGGCATCCCGAACTGCGACACCGTCAAGAAGGCCCGCAACTGGCTGGACGCCAACGGCGTTGCCTACACCTTCCACGATTTCAAGAAGCAAGGCGTCGATGAAGCCATGCTGCGCGGCTGGCTGAAGCACGTGCCGCTGGCGACCCTGCTCAACCGCAAGGGCACCACCTGGCGCGCGCTGTCGGACGCCGACAAGGCCCGCGCCGAGGAAGAGGCCGGCGCCATCGCGCTGATGCAGCAAAGCCCTTCGCTGATCAAGCGCCCGGTGCTCGCGCACCATGGCAGGGTCTCGGTGGGTTTCTCCGCCGACCAGTACGCCAGCCAGTTCTGAACCTCTCCGTCCTCCCATGACCGCCACCCTTGCCCTCACCGAAGACCTGATCCGCCGTCGCTCCGTCACGCCCGCGGACGAAGGCTGCCAGGCCGTGCTGGAAACCCGCCTGAAGGCGCTCGGCTTCGCCTGCGAAGCCATCGTCAGCGGCCCCGACGATTTCCGCGTGACCAACCTGTGGGCCGTCAAGCGCGGCACGCAAGGCAAGAACGGCAAGCTGCTGGCCTTTGCCGGCCATACCGACGTGGTCCCGACCGGCCCGCTCGAGCAGTGGAACTCCGACCCGTTCGAGCCGTCGCACCGTGACGGCCGCCTGTTCGGCCGCGGCGCGGCGGACATGAAGACCTCGATCGCCGGCTTTGTCGTGGCGGTCGAGGAATTCGTCAAGGCGCATCCCGACCATGCCGGTTCGATCGCCTTCCTGATCACCAGCGACGAGGAAGGCCCCGCGCATGACGGCACCATCAAGGTCGTCGAAGCCCTGAAGGCGCGCGGCGAGCGCCTGGACTACTGCGTGATCGGCGAGCCCACGTCGGTCGACACGCTTGGCGACATGGTCAAGAACGGCCGCCGCGGCTCGCTGTCGGGCAAGCTCGTGGTCAAGGGCGTGCAGTGCCATATCGCCTACCCGCACCTGGGCCGCAACCCGATCCACGAAGCCGCGCCCGCGCTGGCCGAACTGGCCGCCGAGGTATGGGACCAGGGCAACGAGTACTTCCCGCCCACGAGCTGGCAGATGTCGAACATCCACGGCGGCACCGGCGCGACCAACGTGATTCCGGGCCACGTCACGATCGACTTCAACTTCCGCTTCTCGACGGCGAGCACGCCCGAGGGCCTGAAGTCGCGCGTGCATGCGATCCTGGACCAGCACAAGCTCGAATACACGCTGGACTGGACGCTCGGCGGCGAACCGTTCCTGACGCCGCGCGGCGAGCTGTCCGACGCCCTGTCGGCCGCGATCGAGGCCGAGACCGGCGTGAAGACCGAACTGTCGACCACGGGCGGCACCTCCGACGGCCGCTTCATCGCCAAGATCTGCCCGCAGGTGATCGAGTTCGGCCCGCCCAACGCGACCATCCACAAGATCGACGAGAACGTCGAAGTCCGTTTCATCGAGCCGCTCAAGAACGTCTACCGTGGCGTGCTGGAACGGCTGATTGCCTGATCGCCTGCCGATCGCTTATTTTCGACCACAGGATTCCACGACCATGGCAACTCCCTCCCCGCTGCGCACCGTGCGCGACCTGCTGCGCCTGGCGGTATCGCGCTTCACCGCGGCCAAGCTGTCGTTCGGCCACGGCAGCGCCAACGCCTACGACGAAGCCGCCTACCTGGTGCTGCACACGCTGAACCTGCCGCTCGACACGCTCGACCCGTTCCTCGACGCGCGCCTGCTGCCCGAGGAAATCGACGCGGTGATGCAGGTCATCGACCGCCGCGTCAACGAACGCGTGCCGGCCGCCTACATCACGCATGAGGCGTATATGCACGGCCTGCGCTTCTACGTGGATTCGCGCGTGATCGTGCCGCGCAGCTTCATCGGCGAGCTGCTGCAGGAAGGGCTGGAGCCATGGACTGGCGACACCATCGACGTCGGTCCGGTGCTCGAGCTGTGCACCGGTTCCGGCTGCCTGCCGATCCTCGCCGCGCATGCCTGGCCCAATGCGCAGATCGACGCGGTCGACATCTCGCCCGATGCGCTCGCCGTGGCGCGCCGCAACGTGGCCGACTACAAGATGCAGGACCGCATCCACCTGTTCGAGGGCGACCTGTACGCGCCGCTGCCGCCGGGCGCCACGTACGACGTAATCCTGACCAACCCGCCGTACGTCAACGAAGCCTCGATGCAGGCGCTGCCGCCCGAATACCAGGCCGAGCCGCGCATTGCGCTGGCCGGCGGCGATGACGGCATGGACGTGGTGCGCCGGATCATTGCAGGTGCCAAGGCACGCCTGAACCCGGGCGGCGTGCTGGTGGTGGAGATCGGCAACGAGCACGCCAATGTGGAAGCGGCCTTCCCGGACCTGGAAATCGTCTGGCTGCCCGTCAGCGCGGGCGACGAGCAGGTCTTCCTGCTGACCTATGACGCGCTGCCCGGCTAAGCAGACGTGGCACAGGGCGCGGCAAGCCGCCGCGCCCGCTGTCGTGATGTCCTGAGTCTGCAGTACCCATAACAAGAACAATGACCGGAGACGATCTCCAAGCGCTGCCTGGCGGCAGCACCGTTCCAGCCAGCCATGCCGCGGTGCGCGGCATCGCCGTACTGACCTTCGCCTTTGCGCTGAGCCAGTTCTTCCGTTCCTGCCTGGCGGTGATGGCACCCGAGCTGCAGCATGATTTCGGCCTGTCGCCGGCTGGCTTCGGCGCCCTGTCGTCCTCGTTCTTCCTTGCCTTCGCCGTCGCGCAGATCCCGGTCGGCATCGCCTTCGACCGCTATGGCGTGGGCAGGCCCACGGCCGGGCTGCTGGCGGTCGGCGCGGTATCGTCGATTCTGTTCGTCGCGGCGCCCAACGGCACCGTAGCCACGTTGGCGCAGGTCGGGCTTGGGCTGGCCTGCGCCCCCGTATTCATGGGCCTGCTGCATTTCGCCTCGGAACAGCTCTCCGAGCGCGACTACACGCGCGTGGTCAGCAAATCGAACGCCATGGGCATGGTCGGCGCATTGTGCGCGACCGCGCCGCTGGGCTGGGCGACCGAACTCGTGGGCTGGCGCCCGTCGATGGCGGTCTCGGCACTGGGCATGGTCGCCGCCGCGTGGGGCGTCTGGCGCTTCGTGCGCGATACCGGCCACGCGGAGGCGCGCAGCGCCTCGTGGCCGTCGATGCTGACGCAGAGCGTCCGCCTGCTGGGGCTGGCGCCACTGTGGCTGCTGATCCCTCTGTGCGTGGCCATGGCCGCCGGCACGGCGTTCCGCAACGCGTGGAGCGGGCCTTACCTCGCCGATGTCTACGGGCTCAGCTCGGCGTCCCGCGGCGTGGCGCTCACGCTGCTGAGCGTGGCCGGATTCCTCACCGCCTTCCTGCTGCCCGTGCTGGTACGGCGCAGCACGCTCAAGACCGCCATCTTCGCGTGGTCCTGCGTGTCGATGTCCGCTGCCGTGATGCTGACGCTGTGGCCCGCTCCCGGCGTGGCCAGCGGCGTGGCGCTGATGGCCCTGCTCTCGACCATCGGCATGCTCCATCCGCTCGTGATGGCGCAGGGCCGCGGCCTGATCCCGCCGTCCAGGCGCGGGCGCGGGCTGGGGTTGCTCAATACCTTCGTGTTTCTTGGCTCCGCGCTCACGTCGTGGGGCTACGGGCTGATTGCCAATATCGGACATCTGCGGCACTGGGGCGAGCCCGCGACGTATGCCGCGATCTTCCTCTCGGCGGCCGTGCTAGTGGCTGCGGCGCTGGTGCCCTACTTCTTCAGTCCGGCGCAAGGCAATCATTAGTTCCGGGCTTCAATCAGCCAGAACGCAGCCGCCCGAATCCACAAGCTCATGCATCTGCGGGGGCGCCGACGGTGATCCCGACCCACGCACCCAGTCTTTCCGCCTGCAGGCATGCAGGCTCCTGTACACGAATTCTCGCCCTTCTACGTTAAGCCTCCGGAAGCGGATCAGCCAGGGTTCCATGCGGACCCCGGGCCCCTGCTTGTACAGACCAAAAACAACCGGAAAACGTGAGAAAGAGCCTCCTCGCATTCGCCGCGATGTCCGCCATCGTCGCGGTTTGCGCCCGCATTGACAGCGCTGGTGCCACCCCTCCAACCATCGTCGCAAACCTGTCCGGTACGCCGGCCCTCGGCAAGGAGCACGCTGCTGCTGCCGCCGCAAGCACACGCAAGGCCTCTTACCTCCGGACCGACCCTCGCCTCGAATTCTTCAACGCCCTCAACGCCCTGCGCATCGCCATGGGAGTAGGCGCGTTGCGGCAAGACCCCGCGCTCGACGCCGCGGCGGAAAACCACCTCGAGTACATGAAGCTCAATGCGGTGATGAGCCACACGGAGATCTACGGGAATCCTGGCTTCACCAGCCCCGATCCGTACCACCAGGTGCTTGCCGTGGGCGGCTCGCGCCAGCAATGGGTCGGACAGAATGCCTACAACGGCGATATCGGCCGCTGCCTTGCCTCGCTGGCGAACTCCGTTTACCACCTGCAGGGAATCACCAGCAATCAGGAGACCATCGGCCTCGCCATGCGTGACAACTACTGCGTGGCAAACTTTGGCGTGGTGACCGCGGCAGGAAGCGGAGGCTATGGCCTCGCCCAATGGGGCGGCCAGCAACTGTCACCCGGCACTGGCGCTCACTACCCCCCCAACAACGCCAGCGTCCACGGCCTGTTCGTTCCGGCTGACGAGACCCCGAATCCGGCGCCCGACCTGGCCACCGCCGGTACCCCGATCATGTTCCGGGTCAACGTGGAAAAGCCGGGTGACGTGCTGACGGTTTCAAGCTTCACACTGACCGGCCCACGCGGCGAATCCGTGCCCGCTCGCATCCTGGTGCCGGCCGAATCCAAGGCTGGCTCGGTGGCTTCGGCTATCGCGGACGCGGGCCTGTATCGAGGCGTGGTGTTCCTGCTCCCCACCCAGCCCATCGCTGCGGGCGCCTATATCGCGAGCTTTGTCGGGGCGCGGAACGGCATGGCGATCAGCAAGTCCTGGCGCTTTACGGCGTACTGATCAGGATCCTCCCGCCAGGGCGGCCCGACTGCGGACCGCCCAGCCCTCACGGCTCCTGCAATGTCACCCCGTGGCTGGCGAAGATGCGGGCCAGTTCGCCCTTGCGCCGCAGCGCCTCCAGTGCGTTTTCCAGCGATTCGGCCAGCGCCTGGTCGCCGGCCTTGATGGCCATGCCAATGGCCCATCCGCGCGGCGGCAACAGCGGTGAAGCGATGTCCGACGTGGCAAAGCGCGAAGCGGACTGGTTTGCGGTTTTCAGTGCGCTCTCGTATTGCGCGCGGGTCACCATGGCAGCGGCGATATCACCGGAAAAAAGCGCGCGCAGCGCGTCGTCGGCTTCGGGGTAGATCTTCACTCTGTCACGCAAGGCGCCGCCGGCGCCGGACAACAAGGCGTTGGCGCCGGCCGAGCCGGCGGCTGCGCCGGTGGCCTGGCCCGCCAGGTCTTCCAGACCGCGCACGTCCGGCACCCGCTCGCGGTCGCGCACCAGCACAAAGGTCTCGCGATAGTAGGGAGCGAAGATCAGGGCCTTGTCGTTGGCTCGCATGAAGGCACGGTCGACCGGCACGTGCAGCATCACGTCCGCCGGGCCGTAGCCGAGGTAATGGCCGCGCCATACCATCGACCGCAGGTCGTCGGCCATGTCATCGTCGGCATCGAATGGCAACAGCGACACCTGCAAGCCCAGCTCGCTGGCCAGGGCCCTGGCCAAGGCCACGTCGATGCCGGCGTACTGGCTGCCCGCGACCGCCGAGAACGGCGGCAAACCCTTGTAGACCGCGACCTTCAGCGTACCGTTCTGGCGGATCCGGGCGAGGTCCGCCAGCGCCGGCCGGGTGCAGAGCAGCGCGCCGGCCGCCAGCAAGGCGCCGCAAAACCTGCGCCGGGTGCCGGCCGGCTCAGCCGGGGTCGGACAAGGCCTCGGTGACATGGAATTTCTCCTGAACGTGGGAAACGACGAATCTGAAAAATGGGGTTCGCTTGCGGGACTGCGCGGCCTTACTCGCGCCGCGATTCCAGATAGGTCTTGATCGCCCACACGGCTTCCTGGCTCAGCACGCCGTCAAACGGCGGCATGTAGACACGGCCATCGCGGGTCCGGCCCTTGCGCACGGTGGTGGTGAAGTACTGCGAGATCTCGCTGATACAGGCCTGCTTCTTCCTGGCATCGGCCAGCGACATGCAATCGCCGTCGATCTTGCGCAGGTCGGGGGCGATGCCGCCGGATACCGCTTCCAGGCCGTGGCAGCGCGCGCAGTTCTGGTTGTAGGCCGAGCTGCCGATCCGCTGGGCCTCCTGCTGTTCGCTGCCGCGATAGGGGTTGTCCGGACGCCATTCGTCGCCAAGCTGCGGCAAGGACTTGGTATCGACCGCTTGGGGCGTGACATCGCCGTGGGCCCATGCGGTTCCGGCCGGGGTGGCGCCCAGCACGGCACATAGCGAAAGCAAGGCAAGCAGGCGGCGCTGCGTTTTCATGGATGTCTCCTACAGTGGTGGATGAGGTTTTTGTTTGCCACCATTTCCGCAAAAGCCATACCAGCGGGCCGGAACGGGCGCCGCACCGCCTGGCAGCAGGCTTTTCGGCCCCTGCTCCGGCGAGTGCAGTGCACCATCGCCACGGCGGTGTCCCGGAATGCCACATACTGGCAAGCGTTTTGCTACATGACGCAACACTGTTGACGCCACGCCAGGTCATGGCGACGAAGGCGTCGACTGCGACCCGCGCAAAGATTGCGGGCGACCATCCACAGGAGACACAGACATGACCATCCCAGCGGAACCCGTTCGCCCTGCCGCGTCCGGCAATACAGGCGATATGGCCGGCCAGCCAGAGCGCGCCGAACTGATTGCCCTGGCCCACCAGCGTTCCGCCTCGTATGGCCTGCGCCCGTATGAGTCGCCGGACTTCTGCCCGGTGCTGCAAAGCGAACTGAAGACGCGCATCGAACGCAGCCAGTCCCTGTTCACGTACGCGCTGCCGGTGATGGAAACGCTCTACGACCAGATCGTGAATACGCAGAGCATGGTGATCCTGACCGACGCCGACGGCCTGATCCTGCACTCGCTGGGCGACGACGATTTCCTCGCCCGGGCCGACAAGGTGGCGCTGCGCGCGGGCGCGGACTGGTCCGAGGAGAGCCGCGGCACCAATGCCATCGGCACCGCGCTGGCCGAAAACCGCGCCACGCTGGTCCACGGCGCCGACCATTTCCTGGAGGCCAACCAGTTCCTGACCTGCTCGTGCATGACCATCCTCGACCCCTACGGCAAGACCGTGGGCGCGCTGGATGTGACGGGCGACCAGCGCGGCTTCCACAAGCACACCATGGCGCTGGTGCGGATGTCGGCGCAGATGATCGAGAACCAGCTGTTCGGCAACGCCTTCCGCGACATGGTGTGCATCCGCTTCCATTCGCGCGCGGAGTTCCTGGGCACGCTGGTGGAAGGGATTGTCTCGTTCACGCCCGGGGGGCGCTTCCTGTCGTCGAACCGCAGCGGGCAGTTCCAGCTTGGCATGTCCAATGCGGCGCTGCAGGCGCATACCTTTTCTTCGCTGTTCGGGATGCCGATGTCCCTGCTGTTCGACGCGGTGCGCGGCGCGCCGGCCGGCATCGTGCAACTGCAGCTGCCGAGCGGCGTCAAGGTCAGCGCGCGCGCGGAATGGAAATCCAGTTCCGCCTCGATGCCCGGCACGGCCGCGGCGGCCGCGAGCACCCCGGATGCCATTACGGCGCCGCGCCGCCTCTATGCAACCCCGGCCCGGGCCGAGGGGCTGGCCGACCTGGACACCGGCGACGCGCAGATCCGGACCGTGATCGGCAAGCTGCGCAAGGTCATCGGCAAGGACATACCGGTGATGGTGCTGGGCGAAACCGGCACCGGCAAGGAGCTGATGGCACGCGCCATCCATGCCGACAGCCCGCGGCACGCGGGGCCCTTCATCGCGGTGAACTGCGCCTCGATCCCGGAAAACCTGATCGAGTCGGAGCTGTTCGGTTACGAGGAAGGCGCTTTCACGGGCGCCCGCAAGAAGGGCGGCATCGGCAAGATGCTCCTGGCCAATGGCGGCACCCTGTTCCTCGATGAGATCGGCGACATGCCGCTGCACCTGCAGGGGCGGCTGCTGCGCGCGCTGCAGGAACGCGCCGTCCAGCCGCTGGGCAGCAGCAAGGTGATCCAGGTGGATGTGATGGTGGTGTGCGCGACCAACCGCAACCTGCGCGAGATGGTCGCCGGCGGCCAGTTCCGCGAAGACCTGTACTACCGCCTGAACGGCCTCGTGGTGCGCCTGCCGGCCCTGCGCGAGCGCAGCGACCTCGACGTGGTGGCGGGCAAGCTGCTGCGCCAGGACCAGGGCCAGGCCGGCGGGGAACCGCCTCGCATTGGTGACGCTGTGATGGAACTGTTCCGCCGCTATCACTGGCCGGGCAATCTGCGCCAGCTAGGCAACCTGCTGCGCACGGCGCGTTTGATGGCCGAAGGCGAAGCCGAGATCACCGAGGACCACCTGCCCGACGATTTCCTGGACGACCTGCGCGAGCGGCAAGCGCCGGCGGCGGTGCCCGGCGGGCAGGCGCTGCGGGGAATGCCGGTATCCGTGACTCCCGCCGGGCAGGCGGGCACGCCGCCGACCCGACTGGCCGAGGTCGAGGCACAGCTCATCGTCGCCACCGTCAACGCACACCACGGCAATATCTCGGCCGCGGCCAAGGCACTGGGCATTTCGCGCAATACGATCTACCGGAAGATGGAGGAGGCGCGCGGGCTGCCGCAACCTCCGGGCTGATCCCTTCGGTTTCAGTGCTGCCGTCATCCTGGCTGCCAGCGCGCCGCGACGATCGCGGCGGCCAGTGCCTTGCCCAGTTTGCCTGTGGCGAGGTGCCCGCCATCGACCCACTCCAGGCGCGCGCCAGGCATGGCGGCCTGCAGGCGCCGGGCATTGGCGGGACGGCAGACCGCATCGGCCCTGCCGTGCAGCACTGTCACCGGCAGGCCATGTGCGGCAATCGTCCGCGCCGCGCGCAGCAGGCCCGGCTTGCCGAACCCGGCCCGGTTGCGCAGGTAGTGCGCCTGGATGCGGTACTTGGCGGCCATCGCCTCCCGCATGCGCAGCGGCTGGCTGCGCAACTGCTGCCGTGCGGACAGGCCCAGCAATTCCCGTTCACTCTCGCGCCACGCCGCGGCGGTGTGCCATTTCTGGACAGGTGTTCCACTTTGCAACAGTCGTGACACAGTGAGCAACTGGGCCCGTGCATCCGGCAGGCGCTCGCCGCGCGGCTTGACGCGTTGCAGCATGCGCCGGCCGCCGAGGCGCGGTGCAAACAGCCTGGCGATGTCGTCGCGGCCGGTCAGGAACGTACCCCGCAATACCAGCGCCGCGACCGCATCCGGGCACTTCGCCGCATAGGCCAGCCCCAGGGCCGCGCCCCAGGAGCCACCGACCACGCCCCAGCGCTCGATGCCCAGCGCCTGGCGCAACTGTTCGAGGTCGGCCAGCAGCGCGCCCACGTTATTGCGGCGCAGGGAACCCGCCGGCCGGGACTTGCCGGCACCGCGCTGGTCCGGCATCACGACACGGTGCCATGCCGGATCGAACCACGCCGCCATGGCCGCCGAGCAACCGCTGCCAGGACCGCCGTGCAGCACCAGCCATGGCTCGCCATCCGGTGGCCCGGCCAGCCGCACATGCAAGCGCTGCGCGTCCGGCGTACGCAGGTAGAAGCAGTCGGATGCGAGCGGAACGTCGGGCATGGATGTTGCCTTGAAGGGAAGCGGCAGCCAGCCTGCCGCGCCAAGATGATATTCACTAACCATGCCACAAAGGAGAGAGACATGACCTGGACCACGCCTGCCTATACCGAGCTGCGGCTGGGCTTCGAGATCACGATGTATATCGCCAACCGCTGAAGCTTCCTGCGCGCGGCGGCATGTCAACGTCCCCGCATCACCGCCGCGATCGCAGGCGCAAGGCACGCAGGCGGATCGCAAGAACCGTGAAGCGGGGCAGGCATCGGATCCAGCGTACCGGTCCGCGCGCCTGCCCCTGGCAACCATGACCAACCTAACTCGCTCGCGCCATGACAACCATCCGGGTACTCGGATCGGCCGCCGGCGGCGGCTTTCCGCAGTGGAACTGCAACTGCCACAACTGTGATGGCGTGCGCCGCGGCACCGTGCGGGCCACGCCCCGCACCCAGTCATCGATCGCCCTGTCCGGCAACGGACCGGATTCGATCCTGGTCAATGCTTCTCCCGACATCCTGCAGCAGCTGCGCCAGACGCCGGCGCTGCAACCGGCACGCGCGCCGCGCGATACGGCGATCGCGGCCGTGTTGCTGATGGATGCCCAGATCGACCACGTCACCGGCCTGCTGATGTTGCGCGAGCACCGCCAGGCCTTGCCGCTCTACGCCACGGCCGCGGTGCTCGACGACCTGGGCACCGCCTTCCCGCTGACCCGCATGCTGTCGCACTACTGCGGCTTGCAGACACATACCCTGCCCGGCGACGGCACACCGTTTTCCGTGCCGCCGCTGGACGACATCCTCCTTACCGCCGTGCCGCTGCAAAGCAAGGCGCCGCCCTATTCGCCCGGCCGCCACGCGCCGCGCGTGGGCGACAACATCGGCCTGCGCATCGAAGACCGACGCAGCGGCCGCCGCGCATTCTATGCACCGGGCCTTGGCAGCGTCGACGACCACGTCTTCGCCGAGTTGCACGGCGCGGACATTGTGCTGGTCGACGGCACCTTCTGGCGCGAGGACGAGATGCAGTCGCTGGGCTTCTCCGCCAAGGCAGCCGCCGACATGGGCCACCTGCCCCTGTCCGGCCCCGGCGGCATGATCGAGATCCTCGACCGGGTGCCGGCGAGCCGCAAGATCCTTATCCACATCAACAATACCAACCCCGTGCTGGTGGAAGACTCGCCGGAGCGCGCCGTGCTGGCGCGGCACGGCATCGAACTGGCGCACGACGGCATGGAGATCGCGCTATGACAGATTCCACCGCATCAAGCCCCGCGGTGTTCGAGGCCCGGTTACGCGCAAAGGAAAGCGGGTACCACATTCATCACCCGTTCAACCAGCGCATGGCGGCCGGCCTGTGTTCTCCCGGGCAGATCCGCGCCTGGGTCGCGAACCGCTTCTACTACCAGGCCAACATCCCGCTGAAGGACGCTGCCATCCTTGCCAACTGCCCAGACCGCGACACGCGCCGCGAATGGGTGGTACGCATCCTCGACCACGACGGCACCGACACCCGGCCCGGTGGCATCGAGGCCTGGCTGCGGCTGGGCCAGGCCACGGGGCTCGAGCGCGAGTCCTTGCTCGACCATCGGCACGTGCTGCCGGGCGTGCGCTTCGCCGTCGACGCCTATGTCAATTTCGCACGGCGCGCGCCGTGGCAGGAAGCCGTGTGCTCCTCGCTTACCGAGATGTTCGCGCCCGAGATCCACAAGGAGAGGCTGGCCGGCTGGCCCACGCATTACCCGTGGATCGAGGCCGCCGGGCTGGACTACTTCCGCTCGCGCATCCCGCTCGCGCAGCGCGACGTCGACCACGGCCTGCGCGTGACGCTGGGCTACTTCCGCACCGCGGAGCAACAGCAACGCGCCCTCGACATCCTGCAATTCAAGCTCGACGTGCTCTGGTCGATGCTCGATGCGATCCAGCTGGCCAACCCATGACAACCAATCCGCCAGAACTCGCCCGTCCGGTCCTGCACCGGACCTTCCGCCTGCAATGGGAAGAGGCCCAGCAGAACTGGGTGCTGCTGTATCCGGAAGGCATGGTCACCCTCAACGACAGCGCTGCCGCCATCCTGCAGCGCTGCGACGGCGGCCATACGCTGGACATGCTGATCGATGACCTGCAGGCTGCCTTCGGCGTGCAGGGCATCGCCCCGGAGGTACATGCCTTTGTCAAACATGCAACCGAACGCGGCTGGCTGGTCTGACCCCCAGGCCGCTACGCAGCCCGGCCCGCCGCTGTGGCTGCTGGCCGAGCTGACCTACCGCTGCCCGCTGCACTGCGCGTTCTGCTCCAACCCGGTCGACTATGCCCGGCACACGGCTGAACTCGACACCGCGCAATGGTGCGACGTCTTCACCCAGGCGCGCGCGCTCGGTGCGGTGCAGCTCGGCCTGTCCGGCGGCGAGCCGCTGCTGCGCAAGGACCTGGAACAGCTGGTGCGGCATGCGCATGGACTGGGCTTCTATACGAACCTGATCACCTCCGGCGTGGGCCTGACCGACGCCCGGCTCGCCGCGCTGCGCGAGGCCGGCCTGGATCATATCCAGCTCTCCTTCCAGGACTCCACGCGCGAGCTCAACGACTTCCTGTCCAGCACCCGCACGTTCGACCTGAAGCAGCGCGTGGCGAGGCTGATCAAGGCGCATGGCTATCCGATGGTGATGAACTGCGTGCTGCACCGGCACAACCTCCCGCATGTCGGCACCATCATCGAAATGGCGCTGCAGATGGGCGCGGAGTATCTGGAGCTGGCCAACACGCAGTACTACGGATGGGCATGGCACAACCGTCTGGCGCTGATGCCGACGCAGGAGCAACTGCTTGAAGCCGAGGCCGTGGTCAGGCAATACCGGGCGCGCATCGGCAAGCAGTGCCAGCTCCTGTTCGTCGTGCCCGACTACTTTGAAGGCAAGCCCAAGAAGTGCATGAACGGATGGGGCACGACCTTTCTTGGCGTGGCGCCGGATGGGACCGCGCTGCCGTGCCATGCGGCGCGGATGCTGCCGGACCTGGTCTTGCCGAATGTCACTACGCACGGACTGCGCGAGATCTGGCGCGACAGCGACGCATTCCGCCGCTTTCGTGGCACGGCGTGGATGCAGGAGCCCTGCCGGTCATGTGACCATCGGGAGGAGGACCATGGCGGTTGCCGCTGCCAGGCTCTGCTGCTGACCGGCGACCCCGCGGCGACGGATCCGGTGTGCGAGCGCTCCGGCGAGCATGGCAGGGTCACGGAGATTGTGTTGCAGGGCAGGCTCGCCACGTTGCAGGCGCACGCCGGCGCGCAGCCGATGGTGTTTCGCAGCGATGGCAATTCGCTGCGGCTAAGCAGCGGCAACGAATGATGTGGCTGGTCCTGGCACGACAGACGTCCACCCCACTGTAGTGCCAGGACCAACGCAAACCTCACCCCACGCTTAACACCCACTCCGCCAGTTTCCTCGCGTCCGCCTCGCCGAGATTCCCATGCGCCGGCATGGGAACCGGCCCCCAGACACCCTTGCCGCCTTCGCGGATCTTCTTGCCGAGCCGCTCGGCCGCCTGGCCGTCTCCCTTGTACTTCGCCGCCACCTCGGCAAACCCCGGGCCTATCACTTTCGTTTGCATGCCATGGCAGGCGAAGCATCCATTCTTGTCAGCCAGGGCCTGCATACCGGCCGCAGTGTCCGCCTGAGCCACGCAAGGCAGCAGCAGTAACGCCGCCGCCAGTGCCATCCATTCCTTCTTCATACCTTGATCCCGCTGTTTCGTATCGCAAATACGCCGGCATCGGGTCAGCGATGCCGGCGTGTCCAGAGCATCGATTGGCGTTCAGCCCTTATGCAGCTTGAACACCCACACCGAGCCGCCCTGCTCAAGGAAGTTCACCCGCTTGGCGACTTCCCCGCCCCACAGCGGCACCGCGCCGCCCCATCCCGACACCACGGCCACGTATTGCTCGCCGTTGTCTTCCCAGGTGACCGGCGGCGCCACCACGCCACTGCCGGTCTGGAACTTCCACAGCTCCTTGCCGGTCCTGGCGTCGGCGGCCTTCAGGTAGCCTTCCGGCGTGCCCCAGAACACGAGCCCGCCGGCGGTGGTCATCGCCCCGCCCCACAGCGGCGCGTTGTTCCTGACCTCCCAGACGATCTTGCCGGTCTTGGGGTTGATCGCGCGCAGCGCGCCGATGTAGTCCTCGTTCAGCGGATGGATGGTGAAACCGGCGCCCAGGTAGGCTGCGCCCTTCTTGTAGCTGACCGGCTCGTTCCAGATGTCCATGGCCCACTCGTTGGCCGGCACATAGAACAGGCCGGTCTGCGGGCTGTAGGCCATCGGCTGCTGGTTCTTGCCACCCAGGAAACCGGGCGCGGCGAGTACGGACTTGCCCTTCTTCGGGTCGTCGCCACTGGCCGGGTCGCCGGGGCGGCCTTCGTCGATGTAGTTGGGCCGGCCGGTCTTCAGGTCAATGCCGGTGGCCCAGGTGATCTTCTTCACGAACGGGAAGGCATTGACCAGCTTGCCGCTGGCCGCGTCGTTGACATAGAAGAAGCCGTTGCGGTCGGCCTTGCCGCCCATGCGCTTGCCGTCCAGGTCGAAGGTCACGAATTCATTGACGCCATCAAAGTCCCAGCCATCGTTCGGAGTGTTCTGGTAGTGCCAGACGATCTTGCCGGTGGCCGGATCGATCGCCACCGTCGACGCCGAGTACAGGTTGTCGCCCTTGCGGATATGGCTGTTCCACGGGCCGGGGTTGCCGGTGCCGAAGTAGACCAGCCCCGTGGACGGATCATAGGTGCCGCCAAGCCAGGTAGCGGCGCCGCCGGTCTTCCAGGTCTCGCCGGGCCAGCTGGCGTTCTCGGTGCCGGTCACGCCGTTCTCGGTCTTGTTGCCGTCCTTGTCGTACTTGTAGCCCATGTGGCCTTCGACCACCGGGCGCGACCACACCAGTTGCCCGGTCTTGGCATCGCGCGCCTCGACCCGGCCGACCACGCCGAACTCGCCGCCCGAAATGCCGGTGAGCACCATGCCTTTGACGATCAGGGGCGCCGCCGTGTACGAATAGCCCGCGGCATAATCCGCCAGCTTCTCCTTCCACACCACCTTGCCGGTCTTCTGGTCGAGCGCGACCAGTTGCGCATCCAGCGTGCCGAAGATAACCAGGTTGTCGTAGAGCGCCGCGCCGCGGTTGACCACGTCGCAGCACGGCATGATGCCTTCGGGCAGCCGGTGCTCGTACTTCCACAGCTTGCTGCCGGTCTTCAGGTCGAGCGCATAGAGGCGAGAGTACGACGCGGTGACAAACATCTTGCCGTCGTGGATCAGTGGCTGCGCTTCCTGCCCGCGCTGCTTTTCGCCGCCGAACGAGAACGACCACGCCGGCACCAGGTTTCCGACGTTCTTGGTATTGATGCGCGTCAGCCCGGAATAGCGCTGGCCTTGCGGTCCCATGCCCCATGACAATACGTCGCCGGGGCTCTTCGCATCGTTCTCGATCATGGCATCGGTCACTGCCGCCTGCGCGGCCAGCGTGGCCACGGCGGTCGCGACTGCCATCACTAGTCGTAACGTCCTCATTGTCATCTCCTCTTTATTCTCGGTTTCCACCGGCGCACCACTGCGCCATACACCAGTGACGCTTTTGGCAATTCCCATGCCAGTCGGATTGCCGCACAAACACGCCGGTTGCAGACGCATGACGCCGTGGCGGCCGTGTCAGCACGCAACATTGCGTTGCATCTGCTCCAGAACTGAACAACCGCCGGTGGCCTGGGCAGTCAGCCAAAGGGGTCACGCCAGCGCATAGCGCCCCGAGGTACGGAACCTGCTCTGTCTCCCTCAGCCAGTTCAGGTCCGGTCGTTGCCCAACGCAGGCAGCCACCCCTAATCCGGAGGAGACGCAAGATGCCAACCAACCCGTTCCCTGCGCCGCCACCGCAGGCCACCCACCACACCCGCGCGCGGCGTGGCAAGCGCTGCCGCCGCGCGGCCACGGCGATTGCCATGGCCGCAGCAGTGCTGGCGCAGCGGCCCGCTGTTGCGCAATGGGACACCGCTGCGCCAAAGCAGGACAGTGCCGTGCTGCCAGAAGTGCTGGTGGTGGCGGCCGCGCCGCTGCCCGGCATCGGCGTGGACGGCAACCTGGTGCCCTACACGGTGCAGACCGTGCGCGGCGATGACCTGAACGGTACGCGCGCCAGCAACCTGGCCGACTACCTGGGACGCAACCTGGCCGGCGTCAACGTCAACGATATCCAGGGCAGCCCCTTCCAGAGCGACATCACCTACCGCGGCTACCGAGCCTCATCGATCGCGGGCGTGCCGCAAGGCCTGTCGGTCTACCTCGATGGCATCCGCATCAACGAGCCGTTCGGCGATGTGATCAGCTGGGACATGATCCCGGAGGCCGCCCTGGAAAGCGTGTCGCTGGTCTCCAGCGCCAACCCGGCCTATGGCCTGAACAGCCTGGGCGGCGCGCTGGCCATGACCACGCGCTCGGGCCTGGACTCGCCCGGCTTCACGGCCGACCTGTCCTATGGCAGCGGCAACCGCAAGCGCGCCGACCTGTCGGGCGGCGTGCGCAGCGAAGGCGGCTGGCACGCCTTCGCCGCCGGCACGCTGTTCCAGGAGCATGGCTGGCGGGACGACTCGTCAGGGCGACTCGGCAACGTCTTTGCCAAGGCGGGCTATGCGGGCGAGACCGACAGTTTCGACGTATCGCTGCTCCATGGCCGCAGCACGCTGACCGGCAATGGACTGGTACCGGCCTACCATGCCAGCGGCAACGGGACTGAGCCCGACATCTACCAGTTGAACCGTCGCGCGGTCTATACCTACCCGGACCAGACGCGCAACCAGGTCACCCAGGTCGCCATCAACGGCCGCCACTGGTTCGACGACAAGACCAGCGCAGCCGCCCTTGCCTACGTGCGCAACAGCCGGCGCGACACTACCAGCGGCGACGTCAACCCCGACTACGAGGCCTATGCCGAAGCCTGTGCGGACGGGTTCAACGCCGATGGCAGCCCGCGTGGCGACGGCTGCGGCGTAACCCGTGCCGAAGGCGCGGCGCTGCACCCGGCCGTGGTCAATACCAGCCATATGCGGCAGCAGACCGTAGGCGTAGCCGTGAGCCTGGCCAGGGAGACCGAACACCACGTGCTGAATGCCGGCATCAGCCTGGACCGAAGCCGGCTGACCTATTCCCAGTACGCCCAGCCGGGCACCTTCACCGACGACCGCGGCGCCGTGGCCGATGCCGGTGCGCCAAATAACCTGGTCTCCGGCGTCAGCGGCAACGCCCGCACGTTCGGCATGTACCTGTCCGACACCTGGACCCTGACGCCCAGCACATTCCTGACGGCGTCGGCACGATGGAATCTCGCCACGGTGAGCAATACCCTGCAAAACAGCGACGGCAGCGAGCAACCGCGCGAGAGCTTTACCTACCGCCGTCTCAATCCCGCGCTGGGCCTGGTGCAGAAGCTGGGCGGCGGGGTCTCGGTGTTTGGCGGCTATGCGCAGAACAGCCGCGTGCCCACGGTGCTCGAACTGGGCTGCGCCGACCCGACTCAGCCGTGCCGCCTGCCCGCCGGGCTGCAGGCGGACCCTTACCTGAAACAGGTCGTCTCGCACGCCTTCGAAACCGGTGTGCGCTGGCGCCCCGGCAAGGACACCGACGTCACCGCGACGCTCTACCGCATCGACAACCACGACGACATCCTGTTCCTGCGCGCGCCCAATACACAGATGGGCTACTTCGCCAACTTCGACCGCACCCGCAACCAGGGCCTCGACCTCACCGCCCGCCAGCGCGTCGGCGATGTCACCTTGCGCTTTGCCTACAGCTACTTGCAGGCCACCTACCAGGCGACCGGGCAGCTCGCGGTCGGCGAGCGCACCATCGACGTCCGCCCCGGCATGCGCATGGCAGGCCTGCCACGCCACACATTCAAGTTCGGTGCGGACTGGCAGGCGCTGGCGGGGCTGACCTTGGGCGCCGACCTGGTCGCCGTGTCCGACAGCCCCGCCAGCGGCAATGAAGACGGACTGCGCGGCGACCCCCAGCCGGGCCAGCCGCCCAAGGCGGCCAACTGGCACGTGCCCGGCTACGCCACGGTCAACCTGCGCGCGGCATACCAGGTCAACAAGCACTTCGAGGTCTATGCCCGCGTGGCCAACTTGTTCGACCGCCGCTACGAAACCTACGGCCAGGTCGCGAACAACGTGTTTCCCGGCGGCGCCCTTGTGCAGCCGCATGTCGCGCCAGGCGACAGCGCGACGGCGTTGTTCGTGGCTCCGGGGGCGCCGCGGAGTGTCTGGCTGGGCCTGGTGTACTGGATGTAGCAGCCGTCTGAGAGGGCCTGAACAGGCGTTTCAATCCTGATTCAAACCTGGCGCGGCGACTCTAGACTGTTTTCCTGATAGGCCCGGGCGTGTTGGTGTACTACGCTCGAAAAAAATGAACACGCCACTGAAACCGGGGGGAATCATGGGTGAGCGGATTTCGCGCGTGCAGCACGCGCCGGCTGGCCCTGCGCTATTTGAGATGCCTGCCGCCGCAACGGCCCGGCAGTCGGGCGCGGAGGATCCACTGCTGGGCTGCCTGCTGTTGATAAACCGGGCCCGACAGCGGCCGGTGTCGTCCATCGCCCTGCAGGAATGGCTACCTCGGCAAGGGGGGATAAACCTGACGTTGTCGCTGCTGGGCACCGCAGCGGAGTATTTCGGCTTGTCGACCCAGCTGGTGGATTGCAGTCTCGACGAGATCTCGGACACCATGCTGCCGGCCATCCTGTTGCTGGCAGGGAACAGGCCTTGCGTGCTGCTCCGGCGCGGCGAATACGGACAGTTGACCGTCGCCCTTCCAGGTTGGGGCGGCGGGGTTCAGGAAGTCGGCTACGATGAATTGCAGGCCCAGTACAGCGGGCACGCAGTCTTGGCACAGCCCGCGCCAAAGCCCGAATTTTCCGGCACTACAGAACTCCCGCAGCCTTGCCCGCCGTCCAGCATGGTGTTGCAGCCAGCATGGCCCGGCCATGGCGAGCGACTGCTTGCCTCGACACTCAAGGTGCTGCGCCTGGCAGGCCGCCGGCTGAAAATGTGGCCCGCACTGGTTGCCAGCACAGTATCCCGTAAGCAGGTCTGATCACGCAGCCTGCCGCCGGCTTCCATGCGATGGCCGGAGAACCGGGAATTTGGTGGTCCCGTTCAGCACTGCGCTGAAGCATGTGCTCCTTGACTTTCAATAGACGGAATCTAGGATTCTGAGAGCCGCGGCGACCCGCATGCGAGATTTTTTTCTCCTGCGGAGGAGCCCGGCTGACCAGCCGCGACCATGACGCGCTGGCCATCGCGAATCAAGGCAGACCGACCGACGCACTTGCCGGGCCAGACAAGGCATCTGGGCTGGCGGGATGGCTCATGAGCGCCGTACAAAAAGGCGATGCCTGTTGTCGATTCGTGGACCACGCTACCAAAAAACAAGCCGAATAATCGGGATTAGGGGTCAACATGAATTCGATCAAGCGCAAGCGTTGTATTGCGGCTTTGGCCTGCCTGACACTCAGTGCGGGCGCCTTTGCGCAATCCGTCCCCGGACTCCGGGGCCGGTTGCTGGATCAGACAACCACACTACGCGTCAGTGCGGGCGAGCTGGCGAAACTGCTGGGTTCAACCGATGCAGGACGGCAGCTTATGCAGGTCGCCGGTACCCCGGCTTGCGCGCTGGAGATCGTCTATTTCCGCTATGGCACGATCGGCGGCGCGAATGAGATTACCAACGCCAGCGCCGCCCTGATGATTCCCAGTGGCGAGCCGGCCTGCAGTGGGCCGCGCCCGACCATGCTCTATGCCCACGGGACCACAACGTATCGCAATTTCAATATTGCCGATCTGGCGCAAACGGACAAGAGAAACGGCGACGGCGCATCAGAAGGCCTGGCCGTTGCCGCCATGTACGCGGCTCAGGGCTATATCGTCATAGCGAGCAACTACGCGGGATATTCAGGCTCCGGTCTTGCTTATCACCCGTACCTGAATGCGGCGCAGCAGTCGGCCGATATGATCGACTCGCTCGCGGCCGGCCGGGTGGCCATGGGCAAAGCAGCCTCACACAAGCTGACCTGGGATAGCGGCAAGCTATTTGTGACCGGCTATTCGCAAGGCGGCTACGTTGCCATGGCCACGCACCGTGCCCTGCAAGCGGCGGGGGTCAACGTGACGGCGGCGTCGATGGGTTCCGGCCCCTATGCCCTCGGGGCCATGGGCGATGCCCTGGTCGCGGGCGAGGTGGATATCGGCGCCACCGTGTTTACGACCCTGATCGCAACAAGCTACCAGCATGCCTATGGGAATCTCTATGGGAATCCAGGCGATTTCTATGAGCCTGCCTACGCGCATAACGTCGAAAAATTGCTGCCGAGCATGACGTCACTGGACGCCTTGATCGAAAAACAAAGACTTCCTGCTACCGCGCTCTTCAGCCTTACAGCTCCTGCCCCGCAGTTTGCAGCGCTGACGCCACCCACGTCATCACCGCTTGCGCCGTCGGACCTGACGCCGATATTTGCCCTCGGGTTCGGCCAGGGCAACCTGGTGCGCAATGAATATCGTCTGAGCATGCTGCAAGACGGACTCGTGAATCCGGACGGCGCATTCCCGAATGCAACGGTTGCGATGGCGCCGGCGGCCAGTCCGGCCCATCCCCTGCGTCACGCATTCATGCGCAATGACTTGCGCAACTGGACGCCGAACACTCCGGTTCAACTCTGCGGCGGGCACAACGACCCGACTGTCTTTTTCTTCAACGCGACCGTCGAGCAGGCTTACTGGAAAAACGCCAAAGTCCCGCAAACGCTGACTACGGTGCTGGACGTGGATTCCTCAGTCGCCGGGACCAATGATCCCTATGCCGCGATCAAGCAAGGCTTTGCCAACGCGAAGGCAACACTGGCCGCGCAGGCTGTAGCCGGCGGCGCTACGGATGGCGGCGCCTCCGCGGTAATCGAGGCTTACCACGGCGATCTGGTGGCGCCGTTTTGCATGGCTGCGGCACGCACGTTCTTTGGGGGCTTCTGAGGCGTTTGTCAGTTTCCTCAGGCGTGCATAGTCGGGGTATTGCGAGAGCGGGCGGATCCATTTGATGAGCCCGACTCGCAGCCAGACCGGCGATGCCGAGCCGAACTTGGGCGCGGCTCGGAAGCGGCTGGAAGCGGCTGGAAGCGGGCAATTTCCCGTTTGCTCTACCCGCCCGTGGCGATGGTGTGGACTTCAGTCCAGCTGAAAATCCTGGTCATACAACAAGGCCAGCACACTCAGTACCTGCGTCTCGTGCGCGAGCCTGGCAGCGAGGGACAACAGATCCTCGCGCATTTCCTCACTCATGCCTCCGGGGCTATCGCTCCTGGTGCCGTAGTCGCTGGCCACAAACAGCACGCCATGAAGCTGCGCGGCGCGTTCCGTCGCCAGGCTCAGCGGGTTTTCACCTGGGCGGTGAGCGGTGACGAGCATGCCGGCACCCGTGTGCTCCGCCGTGATGCCGTTGCAGGTGTGGCTATGCATGATGCACCTCCGTTTGCGAGGCGAGCATGCTTTGTGGAACTGCGAAGGTGCCTGAAATTGCCAATGGCCCTGTATGGGCAAACAAAGACCGAATCATAGAACTGCCTCCATTCAGTGCAGGTTCAATACCGATCCCCCGCTGCTAGTCGGGGTGGGCGGACGCAAGGCAGGGTTAGCAGACCGGCGAAATGGACCAGCGAGTCCAGAGACTCCCCCGCCAAGGGCCCGCCCATTGGGCGCGCACACAGGCACGGTGGACGTAAGAATACCGCCAGAAGGCGGTCGTCCAGCCATTTCGTCCGGGCTGCTAAACCCGGTCGCTTCAGTTGTAGCGACCACGGCAGTATGGTGTCGCGCCTTGCTGGCGAGAATGAGGATTGCCTCAAAAGTGGGGAGGCGCGGTTGCGCATCGGCCCCTGCCGGCCATTCTCGGTCCGTCGGCCCATGATCGATCAATGACCAAATTGGAGAAGCGGCCGATGTTCGGCAACCGCGCTCTGCGGTAGAAACCCCCTCCCATGAGGCACTGCCGAAGGACGCGGCAAGGCGATAGTGTCAAGAAAATTCCCCCCCACCATGCGGGGTAACACAACCAACAGATCAGTCACAAAATAGCCGCTTCGTGAATTTGCCGCACGGCAGAAGGGGAACCCCCTATCACAAGGGATCTGGTCCCAGGCTGATTCGGGTGCTACCCGAGCCTTGGAGCAGCCCTGATGTCGACGACCCTCCCCGCCTGGCAAGATTTGCGTGAGCACGCCGCCAGGATTCGCGATACCCATATGCGTGACTGGTTCGCGGGCCCGCACGGCCAGGCCCGCTCCGAGCGCCTGACGGCTGAAGCCTGCGGCCTGACCCTTGATTACGCCAAGAACCGCATCACCGAGGAAACGCTGAACCTGCTGTTCGAGTTGGCCCGCCAGGCACAGGTATGCGAACGGCGCGATGCCATGTTTGACGGCGAACCGGTCAACACCACCGAGCGCCGCGCAGCACTCCATATGGCACTGCGAGCCCGCCCCGGCGATGGCTACCGTGCATTGGGTATGCCGGTAGAGGCCGACGTATCAGCCGTCCTCATGCAGATGGAACTTTTCGCGGATGAAGTGCGCAGCGGCACCTGGACAGGCTTTGACGGCCGCGCTATCACCGACGTGGTTAACATCGGCATCGGCGGTTCCGACCTTGGGCCACGCATGGTGTGCCGCGCCCTGGAGCAGGATACGGAGCCCGCGCCGCGCATCCATTTCGTCGCCAACGTGGACGGTTGTGACCTGGCGCGCAAGCTGGCTCGCCTGGACGCCGCCACCACGCTGGTGATCGTCTGCTCCAAGACTTTCACCACGCTGGAAACCATGGCCAATGCCCGCACCGCGCGCGACTGGTTCCTGCGCCATGGCGCCAGGCAGACGGATCTGACCCGCCACTTCGTGGCCGTCTCGACCAACCGGGACGCCGTGGCAGCGTTCGGCATCGACCCCGGCAACATGTTTCCCTTCTGGGACTGGGTGGGCGGGCGCTTCTCGCTGTGGTCGGCGGTGGGCCTGTCGATCGCCGTGGCTGTCGGCTTTGACCGGTTCCGCCAGCTGCTGGATGGCGCACGGGCTATGGACCAGCATTTCGCCAGTGCGCCGCCCGAACAGAACCTGCCGATGATCCTTGGCTTGCTCGATGTCTGGTATCGCAGCCTCCTGGGCGCTGGTAGCCGCTGCGTGGCGCCCTATTGCGAACCGCTGGAATTGCTGCCGGCCTTCCTGCAGCAACTGGAGATGGAGAGCAACGGCAAGTCGGTGCAGCACAACGGCGCCGCGCTCGAAGCCGGCTCTGCCGCGGTGGTATGGGGCACCACCGGTACTAACGGCCAGCACGCCTACTTCCAAATGGTGCACCAGGGTTCGCAGCTGGTGCCCGTGGACTTCATTGCCTGCTTGCAGCCGCACAGCGACCTGCCCGGTCACCACACCAAACTGCTGGCCAATTGCTTTGCGCAGAGCGAAGCACTACTGCGCGGGCGGACCGCCGAAGAGGTGCGTGCCGAAGGCCAGGTTGATGAAAGACTGGTGCCACATCTCGTGTTCGAAGGGAATCGTCCCAGCAATACCCTGCTACTGCAGCGGCTGGATGCTTTCCACCTGGGCGCATTGCTCGCCATGTGCGAACACCGTACATTCGTGCAGGGCACGCTTTGGAATGTAAACTCCTTCGATCAATGGGGAGTGGAACTCGGCAAGAAGCTGGCTGGCCCAATCGAGCGCGAACTGGAAGGCGCACCGGCGCAGCCGCATGACGCATCGACAGCCGCGCTGATCCGCCGCGTATGCCGCGCCAGAGCCATGACGCCGGACTGACTCACGCTATGCGAGCCCGAGATGTATTCTTGGCAACTGATCTCCCGCCTCGGCGAGAGCGCATATTTGTTGCCCAGCGCGCTGTTTATCGCGCTGTGGCTATGCTACCGGCGTACACCCGGCAGCGCACTGCTTTGGCTGGCGGCCGTCGCGGTCGCCGCGGGCCTCACGCTCATATCGAAGCTCGCGTTCATGGGATGGGGCATGGGCATCCCCGCACTCGATTTCACCGGCGTATCCGGCCATAGCGCGGTGTCCGCAGCTGTCCTCCCCGTACTGCTATATTTGTCCGCCCCAACAACACGCCACGGGCTCGCGCGATTCAGCGCGTACTGCGGCGTTGGGTTGGCACTTCTGATTGGCTGGTCCCGCCTGGTCCTGCACACGCACTCCTTGTCCGAGGTGTTAGCCGGGCTGACGTTGGGGCTGGCCGCTAGCCTGACTTTCCTCAACTGGCGGAGGGCCAACGCACTACCGCGGAGCGTGGCGCCGCTGATCGGCACCCTGGCATTCTTCTCCGCCATACATGGATTGCCCGTTCCCTACTTTGTCGACAATACCCATTACTGGGTCGAACGTACCGCGGTTCGGCTATCGGGGCGTGATTTTCCCTACCGCCGCGGCGAACGCGGCTAAATCGCGCGCTGGATGCATTAGCGATGTCGTGGGCGCTTGCAAGCCCGTCCGGCGATGGCAGTTCGCGTTCGGCAGGCTTTAATTATTTGCTCGGCAACAGTTCCAGCGAAGCGATTTGACTGGAAGGCCCTCCATGTCAGGATAGTTGTCGCCTCGCCGCCTTTCGATGAAGGACAATGGAGGGCGGAAGCGGTTTTGGGTAATGAAGCGCTATTCGGACGAGTTCAAGGAGTTGGTGGTCGAGCAGATGATGCCGCCCTTGAACCGATCAGTGGCGGAGCTAGCCAAGGAAACGGGTGTCACGACAGTGAGCCTGCGCACTTGGCGCCACGAGGCTCGAGAACAAGGAAAAGTTGTGCCAGGCAACGGCAAGCAGAGTGACAAATGGTCCAGCGCGGACAAGTTCCGGGTGGTGCTCGAAACAGCGCCTCTGAGTGAAGCGGAGTTGTCCGAATACTGCCGCAGGAAGGGCATTCAACCCGAGCAGATCCGGCAGTGGCGTGCTGCCTGCGAGCAGGCCAATGCGCCTGAGCGGGTCAGGTTGAGCCTGGCGCAGCGCCGCGAGGAACAAGCCGCCAAGAAGCAGATTCGGGACCTGGAGCGCGAACTCAAGCGCAAGGATGCGGCACTGGCTGAGACCGCGGCGCTGCTGGTTCTCAGAAAAAAAGCCGAGGCGATCTGGGGAAGGGACGAGGAGGACTGATCAACGTCTCGGATCGCCGCGAAGCCATTGCGTTGATCGATGAAGCGGTGGGCGGCGGTGCGCGCCAGTCCAACGCCTGCAAGGAACTGGGCTTGAACGAGCGCACCTTGCAGCGCTGGCGCCATACGCCGGAGGATGGCCGCCCGGGCGCGCAGCGCCCGGTGCCGGCCAACAAGCTCAGCGAGGGCGAGCGGCAGGCCGTGCTGGCCGCCGCTAACAGTCCCGGCTACGAGAGTCTGACGCCGCACCAGATCGTGCCAAAGCTGGCCGACGAGGGGCGCTACCTGGCCTCGGAATCGACGTTTTACCGCGTGCTTAAGGCCGAAGGCCAAGCGCACCGGCGCGGGCGCACCCACAACGCCAAGTCCCGTGCGCCGACCACGCACCGTGCCGATGACCGCAACCAGGTGTGGTGCTGGGATATCACGTGGATGCCCACCACGGTGAAGGGCCGCTTCTTCTACTGGTACATGATGCAGGACATCTACAGCCGCAAGCTGGTGGTCAATGAAGTGCATGAAAGCGAGTCGGAGGAACATGCCAAGCGGCTGCTCGAACTGGGCTGTCTGCGCGAGCAAACGGCTGGCCGGCCGCTGGTGCTGCACTCGGACAATGGCAGCGTCATGAAGGGGCTGAGTATGCGCGCTGCGATGCACGAATTGGGCGTGGTGCCCTCATACAGTCGTCCGCGCGTGAGCAACGACAACGCTTACGCCGAAGCGTTGTTCCGCACGGCCAAGTACTGTCCGCTATGGCCTGAGCGGCCGTTCGACACGTTGGAGCAGGCGCGCGACTGGGTATATCGGTTCGTGCGTTGGTACAACGAGGAACACCGCCACAGCGGGCTGAAATACGTCACGCCGAACCAGCGGCACAGTGGAGAAGCGAAGCCCCTGCTGGCACGACGCATGATGGTGTATCAGGCCGCCCGTGCCCGGCATCCGCAGCGCTGGTCGCGAGGGATCCGGAATTGGGAGTTGGATCCCGTGGTCTATCTAAACCCGGAACGGGCCGAGCAGGAACCTACGGAGTACAAAAAGGCAGCATAGCGGCGGACGCGACAACTACCTTGACACACACCGAAGGCCCGATAACAAAGGGCGCCCTAAGGCGCCCCCCGGCGGCGGCCAGTGACTGATCCCCCTCCCAGCCGCCTGGCGCACGCGGAGGCAGTGTATCAATGGCGTCCACCTGAACTTTCCCCTCCTGGGAGGGGTGGCAACGTTACTGCCGCACAGGCGGTTTCCGCGCTCGCAGGCCTGCCAGATGCTTCGCGCGAAAGCGTATTCACTCGATGCAAGTGCACCTGAATGCAAGCGTTCGGGCAGGGTCCGTCGTCAGCTGCCACCGTTTCCTTACCCCACATAAGTATGACCAAACTTCTGAGGGGTACCCATCATGCTGCATCGCAACACAATGGATCCAGGCAAGCTGACCCTTTGCCGACTTTGTGGGTGTAGGAGCATCCCCTTTGCCCCTACACCCTCTTCTTTTATGGCTGGCATTGCTCTGCCCGTGACAGCCGCTCACGTAGGCACCAATGAAGCCCGGGATGACCGCCGCAATGCCATCACTGCATCCCGGCGGCTTAAAAAAATCGATTCCCACATCCTTGCTAACGCCCGTGGCATTCGCCCCGATTTCGCGCGAGTAGCGAACATTCCCTTACGGCTAACCCCCTTGCGTCCGTCCATCACTTCGCATCATGAAGACTTCTGAATACTTGCGACAAATTGCAGCGGAACTGTCGAACATCATCGAGAAAAACGATGTAGCGACCTCCAATGAAAGTGCGCTTCGTAGCCTGAATCAGATCCATGCCCGGATTCATCTTGCCTGGGCCAGAAACCTGATCGGTAGATTACTAATCAAAGCCGAATTGCTTTACCGCGACCCGCCCCCCGACGATGCAATCGCACATAGCCTGCTCGCTAGCATGCGAGCCTACATTCGGGGACTCCGAGAAGGCGCTGCAGCAGCTGAGCAACGCAACGACTAGCGCGTCCAGGAAAGCCTGAAGAAAAACCGTCCGAAGGCGGCTGCAAGGTTCAATCCTGGTACCGGTCTGCCTATCCGCTCAGATCAGGAAGCGGCTTAGGTCGTGCGATGCTCATGACGTGTCGGCGGACCTACATCAGCTCAGTCTGGTTTATCCCCTACTTCGATGGGATCGGATAATCAGGTGTGTCGGTAGAATGGGTTGCGGCGCAACATAGATTAAGACTCGGCCTCGATCAGGTCCTGCACCTCGCTTGTGCGCCCGCTCATAGAAAGGAGCCCGCGGTGAAAAAGCTATCCCTCTTGATACTTGCGCTAGTGGCTGGAAACACCATTGCAGGACAGCGTCTCAGCGCGGCCAGCTACGGCCAGTCTGGCCAGTACGGCCAGTACGGCCAGTACGGCGGTGCCACCTACGGCTCCAGCCAACCAATGCAAAGCTACTCCGCGGCTGGCGTCAACGCCGATATTGGACAGAGCTATAGCGCTGGCAGAGCAGCAGGCGCCTCCCAGCTTGGAACCTCAGCGCCCCAAGGCGGAATAACCAAGTCCCTGCAGCATCCGCCATCTACGTACCCGTCCACGGACAGCAGGCTACCAAGGGCGCCGAAATGAACGAGTTCATCGAATTTCAACCCCATCACCGGTAAGCTGAAATGCTCTACGTGCTTTCCTTCGTCGTCTTCGAGGCGGCGTGGTTTGTCCCATTCCGGGCGGTGTTCAGGGCCGCGCATTTCAATGCGCTGTATGCCTATCTCTCTCTGGTCCCATTTCTTGGTCCACTCGCTTGCATCTGGATCCTCGCGTCCAAGCCGTGGCCACTGAGATCAAAACTAGTTCGTATGCCAACCTCATAAGGCCCCCCTTAGAAAGCGGCTGAGAGCCTGAAGCGCACCTCGGTCGTTGCTTCCTGAAGCCCATCGCGTTTCCATGGCGGACCGCTTTTCTCATTACAACTCAGAAAATGACTCTGTCAATTACCGAGTGCATGGATAAGCAGTTGCTGCATGCGGTGTTCCAGCCCATCGGCATCCTTTCGTCGGGAGAGATACTGGGCTACGAAGCATTGCTGCGTGGACCGGCGGGGTCCGATATGGAAAACCCCTTGGCGCTCTTTGGTCAAGCTCAACGTGAAGACTGCCTGCTTCATCTGGAGCTTTTTGCAAGCAGACTTAGCGTAAGTACTTTCGCAAAAGCACGGCTTCCCGGCAAGCTCTTCTTGAACTTCAGTGCCGCAGCGATCCGGGAGATCATCAGCTGGGAAGACGATCTGCGCGAATTCCCGGGAGCGATGCAATTTCCCATCGACCGAATCGTCATCGAGCTAACAGAGCAGGCAAGCCCCGAGCCCATATCGTCCCTTGAAACTTCCCTTCGGTACATGCGCAAGGCAGGGGCGCAATTCGCCCTGGACGACTTCGGTGCCGGAAATTCCAACCTTGACCTGTGGATTAGACTACAGCCCGATTACATCAAGGTTGATCGATCGATTGTCGCCGGTGTGGCGCGGTCAGCGTTCCGCCTCGAAGCGGTGCGTCACCTGCAAGGACTCGCAAAGCTCGGACATGCGCAACTCATAGCAGAAGGCGTCGAGACTGTGGAAGACCTGATAGTCTGTCGCGATATTGGTATCACATATGCCCAAGGCTTTATCCTGGGAAAGCCGAATGCTTTGCCGGCAGTTACTCTGCCCGGACACTCACTGGGTCTGTTTGGTAGACACCGCCTCTGATATAAAAAAAAGCACCGCGCATGCGGTGCTTGAATGGGAAATTCAAAAAATGAAGAACGATAATGTTACCATTTTTCCCAATTAACGAAATTCAAATTTTCTAAAATCAGTTTTTAGCCAGAGCACCAAGCAAACAGTTCAAGAGTCACCCGCCGGAGCGTGTTCGATCAAGGAAACGCCGATTGAGAACACTCCTCCGTGCGACAACGAGCCGCGTCGGCAGGCAACTTGTTCCTCTGGCACGGTTCGCCCCACGGTGTCCGCCCCGCCCCTAGTGCGTCGTCGACTGCGTCCAGATCGAAGCTGTGTTTGAAGTCGCCCGCAGTCAGGTACGTACCAATAAACCTGCCAAACGCATCGAGCTGCACCTGTGAGGTCAGCCCTGCGCTGCCGCCAACGGCTGGGCAGATGATCCATGTCGTTCCTTCTTTGGCGAAGACCCGCAAGCGCCTCACTTGATCAGCCGGCTGAATTGAGTGCTCTTCGCTGGTAAGCGCACCAAGCGAAAAAGCTTCGATGTACTCGTCCGTGTACCGATGGCTCAGACAAACAACTACCTTTGGGCGCCACCGGGCGCGCGTCTTTGCAAGAAAGCGGAAGCGCTCGCCGTGCCGGCACAATTCCTCGTAGCGCGACTGCGGGACGAGTTCGGGCTGGCCTCGAAACGCCTTCGACCAGGTCGTTCGCCCATTGAAATGGGAAGACAGGGGAAACAGGCTCAGCCTGAACTCGGTTCCCCATGGCGCGTAGAGATGGCGCCAGTAGTACTGTTCCCAGTCGTTGTCCGTGAGCCGAACGCCTAGCGCTTCAGCTCGCGCGGCGGCCATGATGCGGGCAACGTACTGATGGCCGAGCCACTTGCCCATGCTTTCCCGGTGCTCATGGCGAAACACAGCGTCCCAGGCGGGCGGTGCCACAAGCGGCTGCAGCGGCGTGACGAGGGGCTTCGACGATGTAGCGCTTCTATCGCATATCCAAACGGGAGCACTTGGGTTGCCTCCTTCCATTCCTACGAACGAGGCAAAATAACGATCCAACTCCTGACGCGAGAATACCCCTGATTGCCGCATATTATCCCTTACTACCCAATGGGACCCCTATACATCCAATGCCCCAACATGCCGTCGCCCGTGGGCGCGCGTGCCGCTGTGGTCGCTATAAATTGTTCTGCAGATAATGGGGGGAACGGTGAACGGAACCAGTACGGCTTCGTCGTTTGCATCGTTATGCTGACGGGATCTTTTGTAGTGTCCCGTGTGATGCCATGCCACCCGTGAGCGCTGGTCGTTCCTGGAGATCTCTGGTCGGCCCGCTTAATGACGGGGCTAGCCCCGTACCCTCCGCGCCGTGCGTTCATCCAGCCGTGTGGCTGCCGCCAGACTAAGCGTATGCTTGACAAAAAAGAAGGCTGACCTTGCGCGGGTCCCGAGCCAGTTTCGTTCGCACCAATGAAGCGTCACCATTGGTTTGTCGATAGCAGACCGGCAATAATATTGTTAATCTTTCTTCCGACACATTGCCGCGCGACATTCCAACACAACCGCCATCTTTATTCCACGACATCTCTGCAATTGGTGCTACTTTAACCAAGGTCGCCAGAAATAGAAATTACAATATTTTAATGTCAGAGATAAATCAATTTGCTGCAACGCAGCATGTCCGGGGATCGATATCTTTCCACCCCTCCGCGGAGGGGATAGAAATATGCTGCCGGAGCTTGCGCTCGCTGAAAAGAAGATGGCGACTACACACGACCGTCTCCTATGAGCCAGGCCAAGTGGTGGCACGCTTCTAGTCAATCGCTAACTTAGGAAGTGGGGTTCATCTCAGCAAGCCGCCCAGCTCGTCTCAAAAAGCCAGCCCGGATCTCGAATTCAGAACCCGGAGAAGCGAATGCCGACCGAAGCGTATCCGTAGTAGCGATCCATCTTTCCAGCCGTCGCGGCGTTGTAGAGAAACGGGATCGTTCCGACGAAATTGTGCAACGACGCCTGGCCGCGCAGGAACACCTCCACGTTCTTCACTGCGGCATAGGAAAGCTCGAGCCCCAGCGTATGATTGGAACGTACTGGCGAGTGGCCATAGTTATGCGTGCTGTCGTCGACATTGCTACGCAACAGATACTGGAACTGATAGCCTAATCGTGCGGCGAAGTTCTGGTACTTCCAGCGCCATGAACCTCCGAGGTTCAGGTAGCCAGCCATGTAGCTGAAATCGTCGTTGAGATTCATACCGAACTGCCCCGCGTCGACAGCGAACGAGGCAGACTGCAGACGGGTATTACCCACCGCGCACGGGGATGCCAGCGCGCCGCGGGCTATATTGTCCGACCCGATGGCGACATTGAAATTGCAATTACCGCGCTGCAGCCGGGTATTGATACTACCGAGCGTCACACGGCTGACACCAAGCCCGAGGAAACCGGTGAGCTGGTTACGCTCGCTAAGCTCCCCTGAGAAGATGACGTCGGCCTGACCCTGGATGTCGTTTGCGCCGTTCACCGTGACACTGTTGAAAGTGGTGTTGCGTACCGTGAGCGGCGAAGAGCGTGTCAGGCTGCCGCCGTAGTCACCCCACAGCGCGAATCGCGTCATTATGCGGTCACGTGCGCCCGGCTCGGCAAGTGGATCATAGTGCAGAGCCAGCATCCAGCTGTCGATATGGTTCGTGTCCACACCGTAGTCGATATTTCGGCGCCAGTAAGTCGCTGAGCCCGACCAATGTGGCGAGAACTTGTACGCCAGCATGAGTTTTCCGCCCCGGTAGTCGCCAGCATTGTCCGGTACGGCGCCTTGGCTTTGCCGTAGGTGCAAGACGTCCACGGCGTTATTGACCATGTCGTAGCTGGCTTCTATCCGCAACGATGTGAACTCTCCCGAAGCGGGCTCGGCCTGCATGAATACATCGTCCGGAGCGGCGCTGGCTGCGCCCATACATGACAAGCCCAGCATCATGGCACAGGCCTGGTTTAGCCGGCGCTTGTGAAACCGCTGCATAGGAAACTCCGAGGCCACTGGGCGAGCCTCATGCGTGACGAACTCCCGGGAGCTCGACGCAGTCACAAAATGAACCCGGCCATCCGGCGAATAGTGCAATAAGACAAGCGTTCGGATGACCGGGGCGTGGCCTTCCCCATCGATGCGGAAGGCCGGGCAAGGCTGCGTTTACGGGTTGAGCGTCACCGTGGTCTTGAGGCCATCACCGGTCACCTTGGCCACGTCCGTCGCTACCGAAGCGGTCTTGGCCTTCTGTACGTTACCGTCGACCAAGGTACCCAGTTTCACACCCTTGCCACTGATTCCCGTTACAGCAAACGTTACGGGGAACGTGCTGACCGACTTCGGCGTAAGGGAATCAACCTGCGCCTGGCTCAACGCACCGGCGGACTTGAGTTTGCCGAGGAACACGGTGAACGGGAGATTCAGCGAGCCGCCGTTGGCGCTGTCGAACAAATTGTCCGCCACGGCATTGGTCAGGCTTGCGGCAGCCGTCAGATTGCCGCTGATGCGGAAAGAATATGACGTGTTGGCCGGCACCACGGCATTCACCAGTTGCGACCCATTGAATGTCAGCGTCACGTTCTCGATGATGACATCGACCTCATTCCCGCCATAGTTATAGCTCAGTCCGGCACGCACTTGCGACGCACCGCCCCCGAAGGCATCACCGTTCTGCGTCACGGCGACTTTGATAGAGCTCAGCGTGCCGCCGGATACCGAGATTGCATCGGTGATCGGATATGACAAGCCGTTGATCGTAAGGTTTGCAAGCTGGAGATAATTGCTTAGCTTGACCGCGTTCACCACGGTGTTAATAGCGCTGCTGTCCACCGCACTGCCCAGGGTCGAGGCTGCCTGCTGGATCGCGGCAGTATTGCCAGTCGACACAGCATCGCCAAGCTTGGCCAGGTTGGCCGTGTTCGAAGCATCACTCAACGCGGCCGGCGTCACGGCCTTGACCAGTGCCGTGGTCGCAGTGGACTGGGCGCTCTCGGTTACGGCGTTCAGCGATCCGCTAGCCTTCAGCTTAGACAGCGTGTCGGCCGGGCTGCTGCTCAACACAATGGCGTTCAGCGCAGTGTTCACGCTCGACACCTGGCTCGTGATGACCGGACCGGCCAGTGCGGCAACGTTGGCTGCCACGGCGGCAATGTTCGACTGCAGGCTCGCTGGCAGGCCAGGCTTGGCGTTCTGCACAGCGCTGGACACCACGTTCGTGACCAGCGTGCTGCTGGTCAGGTCAGCCGTGCCCGACGCACCGGCCACAGCGCTGGCCACCGCCTTGGATGCCGCTGCGGCCGCATCCGAGGCGCTCAGCGTGCCTCCGGTGGCCAGGCCCGTCAGGGTCTTTGCAACCTGGTCGACCAGTTGCTGCACCACCACCGCTGCCTTGAGCGCGGCCGCGTCTTGCATCGGGTCCAGTGTGGTCAGGTCTTTGCCCGTCAGGCCGAGCTTCGTCGCCAGGGCCGCCGCTTGATCCGGCCCGAGTTGCGCCACCAGGGTGGTCAGGGGCGAGATCACCGGTGTCACCCCTTGCTTGTATGCCACCGCCGGTGCCTGCAGCACCCCGGTGAACGGCTGGTTGGTACCGATATCGGTGCCGCCAGTTACCTTCAGCGCGCTCTTAGTGCAACCATCCGGAAAGGTGAAGTCGCCGGTTGCATTCGTCGTCGCGGTCTTGTTTCCGCAATCGAGGAAGGTGACCGTCGCACCGGACAGGTAGAAGTCAACCGCCTTGCCGTTCACAGCTGCCTGGGGAGGCATGCTCGAGTCGTCGCCGCCTCCGCAGGCAACTAGCGTGGCCACGGCAGCCGCCATGATGCCGAGGGTGAAGATGAAACGGGTGTTGGTTTGCACGCTGCTCTCTCCTGAGATCGATACTTCGATACGTCGAAACATGGTCGGAATCCTGCGACGGAAAACTGCCGCGCGCAGTCGCCGACGCCCTACACTGCGCTGCCTTGCCACGCTTGCCTGCAGTTCGCCGCCGGCACACAGATAAACAAATCTCTAAATCTGTGTCACCCCTACTTGGCGGGGGAAAGCAGTTGCTTGCTCATCTGTCGTCGTGCCGAGTGCAGCAAAATCGTCCGCTCCTAACCAGCCGGCAATGTATTGCCCCATGGCGTCGAGCAACACATCGGACGTCAGTCCCGCTGCGCCGGCGAGGGCCGGGCAGATGATCCACGTGGTGCTGTCGTGCGTCAGCACGCGCAGGGTCTTGGGCTGGTCTGCGGGTTGCAAGACGTGGTCCACGCCGCGCACATTCCTGAGGCCGAAGGCCTGCACAAAATCCTCGGTGTGCCGTTCGCCCAGGCACACCACCACCTTTGGCTTCCAGAGTTGGCGGATCTCATCGATGAAGGCGAATCGCGGACCGTCCCGACAAAGATCGAGGTAACGCTGCTTGGGCAAGAGCTCCGGCTGTCCGCGAAACGCCTTGGACCATGGTGTCTGATTGATCAGGCGTGCTGGCAGAGGAAACAGGCTAAGCTTGAACTCAGCGCCGCGCGGCGCATACAAATGACGGTCGAAATAATGCTTCCAGTCCTGATCGCCTATGGCTTCGTTGAGTATCTGCGCGCGCGCTGCTGACATGATCCGTGCGATCTTCTGGTGGGACTGCCAGCGGGCCATGTGATCGCGGTTCTGGTGACGGTACGCAGCGTCCCATGCGCCGGGCTGCCGGAGCGGGACAAGCGGCGCCACCAGCGCCTCACCTCTCGGATGCGGTGAGCTGTCACAAAACCAAACTCCTGCGCGCGGATTCCCCCCTTCCATCCCTACGTACGAGGCGAAATAAGAATTCAGCTGCTCACGCGTAAATGCTTCAGAACGTTCTGCCTTTTTCATCCCTGTACTGCTTTTTTTTTAATGGAGGATGCAGAAACGCTGAGCGGACTCAGTAATTTGTGCACCACACAATCAAGCGGTTTGGATTCTGCAGGCGAAATCGATTTAACTTTTCCCCACATGCGAGGGGTTCGTTGCTATCTCTGCTCCCTTCTTGAGAAGGGTAACGAAATGAACCATCTCACGGCATTCGCGCGCGCGAGCGCGGCGATCGCGACAATCGCGTAGCGCATCGGGCTAAAAACGCGCGCCCTCAAGTCAAGGCTGCGTAGGGCGCTGCGCCGTCTTGCAGTGCTCACACACAATCCGCCAACCATGCAATCGCCGGTTCGGTGCAAGCGCATCTATACCGGTTCTTTCGTCGGTGTTTTCGCGACGGCATCCGTCTGGACGGGCAGCCCTTATCCAACCGTGAGCGACCCGCTCTGCCACAACGCGATTCAAAGCCGGCACGCTTTCCCTTCCGATGAAGGGTACCGGCGCATCTCGCTGCAACGCACTATTCGCACCTGAAACACGAAGCACACCGGCGCCATTAGCGCGCCGGCAAAAGAGAGCGTTGCAGTTCCATGGGGCGGTCCTCGAGAGAGCGATTGTCGGCCATCAACCCGTTGACCGATCCCACACCATCGAACCGACTGCTGCGAAGCAGTCCCGCAAGACTCTGCTTCGTCGCACCATGAGCATGCGCATCCAAGACGCACGCCATGCCACGAGCCTGGCCGCCACTGCGCGCGGACTACAAGTTCGGAGGAGACAAAAAGGGCATGGGCGCTCGCTTGAGCGCCCATTACTCGACCGCTTTCGGGGGAAAGCAAATGGGCATCTATCGCGATATGTTTGCCAGGCACCACGACCAGCTCGCGCTGATGGTTCGCCTTCTCGACGCCGGCGCCATCTGGCTTGCGGCAATCCTGGCCAGCGAGGTGCGTTTTGCCACCGCGCACGCGCCGGTCCACCTCTTCGTCCAGTACTTTGGCTGCGCGATTGCGTTCATCGTGTTGCCCGGGTTCGACCTCTACAGCTCGTGGCGCGGCCGCAGCCTGTTCTCGCTGGCCACGCGCCTGGTGTCGGCCTGGAGCCTGGTCTGGCTGATCAGCCTGCTGCTGACCTATCTGCTGCACGAGGCCGACAACCTCTCACGCTTGTGGATGGCCTACTGGTACGTCTTCTCCCTGGCCGCCCTCCTGGCCCTGCGCGTGGCCAGCCGCGCCGTACTCAACCTGGTGCGCATTACCGGCGGCAATAGCAAGCGCGTGCTCATTGTCGGCTTTGGCCGTACCGGCCAGGAAATGTACCGCCGCGCGATCGCCAGCCACGCCACCGGATACAAGGTCAGCGGTATCTATGCTCCCGAAGGCGAGCCCACGCCGGAAGGACGCTCCCGCATAACGGACAGGGCCCAGATCCCCGACTTCGCGCGAGAGCATGAGGTCGATGAGATCTGGCTCACCCTGCCGATGAGCGAGTACCGCCTGATGCAGGAGATCAACTTCTCGCTGCGCAATGACTTCATCGACATCAAATGGATGCCGAGCGTGCTCGACTTTGACCTGCTCAACCACAACGTCGGCAATTTCCTCGGCATGCCGGCGGTGGAGATGAACAAGCCGCCCTCGCTCGGCGTGCGCGGCACAATCAAGGCGATCTTTGATCGCACCTTTGCCGCGCTTGTCCTACTCGCCCTGTCGCCGCTGTTCCTGATCATTGCTGTCCTGATCAAGCGCGGCTCGCCGGGCCCTGTCTTCTTCAGGCAGGAACGGCTCGGCCTGGACGGCCGCGTCATCCACGTCTACAAGTTCCGCAGCATGAAGGTCCATACCGAACATGGCACCGTCACGCAGGCTACCAAAGGCGACAGCCGCATTACGCCGATCGGCGCCTTCCTGCGCCGTACCAGCCTGGATGAGTTGCCGCAGTTCATCAATGTGCTCAGGGGCGAGATGAGCGTGGTTGGGCCGAGGCCGCACGCCATGGCGCATAACAATATGTACAAGGAGCAGTTGGACTTCTATATGCTTCGCCACCGGGTTAAGCCCGGGATCACGGGGTGGGCGCAGATCAATGGTTATCGTGGTGAGACCGACACGTTGGACAAGATGGCCAAGCGGGTGGAGCACGACATTTTCTATATCCGTAACTGGTCGTTTTGGATGGATGTGAGGATTATTTTTTGGACGGCTTTCAAGGGATGGACGGGGCGGAATGCATACTGATCTGTCGCGTCGAAGCGCGCAGGCGCTCAACCGGGAGTATGGCGACAAGCTGATGCACCTGTGTGCGTACGCCTGCCTGGCTTGCGCCATCTTCCTGGCCTCTTTCCGGGCCATCATCACGCTGCTTAGCGTTGCCATGCTGGGCAAGCCTGGACGAAGTTATCCAGGGCTTCTTTCCATACCGCTCGTCCAACTTTGCGGATCTGCTCACGGACCTGACGGCAGCGTTAGCCGCCATTGCCTTGCTCGCACTGGTCAACGCATTCGTAAACGCAATGGCGCGTAAAGACGCCTGCGCTTCATATCGATCTCTTCTTTCTCGAACTGTGCACATGAAGATCACCATCATTGGTAGTGGCTATGTCGGCCTTGTCACCGGGACCTGCTTGGCTGACCTTGGTAACGATGTCCTTTGCCTGGATCTCGACGCCACCAAGATTGAGATGCTCAACGCTGGCGAAGTCCCGATTTACGAACCCGGCCTGAAAGAACTCATTGCGCGCAATCACGCGGCGGGCCGCCTGCGCTTCACCAGCGACATCGAAACCAGTGTCAGCTTCGGAGAAATCCAGTTCATCGCCGTGGGCACCCCGCCAGACGAAGACGGCTCCGCCGATCTGCGCTATGTCCTGTCCGCCGCCCGCAATATCGGACGATACATGACCACCCCGAAGGTCATTGTGGACAAGTCGACCGTACCCGTGGGAACCGGGGCCAGGGTCAGGGAGTGCATCGCCGCGCAACTGCAGGAACGCGGCCTGCCGACGCTCGAGTTTGCCGTGGTCTCCAATCCCGAGTTTCTCAAGGAAGGCGCCGCGATCGACGACTTCATGCGCCCTGACCGCATTGTCATCGGCACTGAACCCGGTGCCTCCGGACAAAAGGCACGGGAGGCCATGCGCTCGCTGTACGGGCCCTTCACGCGTAACCATGACCGTATCCTCAATATGGATATCGCGTCGGCCGAGTTCACCAAGTACGCCGCCAACGCCATGCTGGCCACCCGCATCTCGTTCATGAATGAACTGGCCAACCTGGCAGACGTGGTTGGGGCGGATATCGAACTCGTGCGGCAAGGCATCGGCTCCGACCCCCGCATCGGCTACAGCTTCCTCTATGCCGGCACCGGGTACGGCGGATCTTGCTTTCCCAAAGATGTACAGGCGCTCGAACGCACAGCGGCGGAATACGGCCAGACGCCCCGCATCCTGGCGGCAGTGGAAGCGGTAAACAACGATCAGAAGCACGTTTTGGTGAAGAAGATCGTCGCGCATTATGGCGATGAGGATCTCTCGGGCCTGACCTTTGCCCTTTGGGGTCTGGCATTCAAGCCCAACACCGATGACATGCGTGCAGCTCCGAGTCGCGTGGTGATTAAGGAACTGCTGGCGCGGGGCGCCAAGGTACAGGCATTTGACCCGGTGGCGATGGAAGAGGCCAAACGCGCGATCCATACGGACTTGGCGAACGAAGGTTCCGCCGCAGCGCGGATTCGATTTGTGCCGGATCAAACCGCCGCCCTGCAGGGCGCCGATGCACTGATGGTGATTACTGAGTGGAAGTCCTTCCGCTCACCGGACTTCGCGGCTATTGCCGCCGCCCTGCGCGAGCCGGTGATCTTTGATGGGCGGAATCTGTATGAGCCGGCGGAGCTTTCCCAAGCAGGCTTCACCTACTACGCGGTCGGGCGCGCCTGCAATGGAAGACGGCGCGAGCGCACCTTCGTTCCCCCTGGAAAAGTAGGGAACGGCGTCGCAGGAGGTATCTAATGAAGCCGCTGCTCGGAAGCCGTGTCCTGGGTTCCTTCATCAATGCTGTGAGCTGGGACGAAGCGATCGCCGTGATACACCGTTGGGCGGGAAAGCGGGAATCACGTTACGTCTGCATATGCAACGTCCATTCGGTTGTCACTGCACGATCCAACGGCGAGTTCTCCAAAGTCATCAAGGAAGCCGACATGTGCACTCCGGATGGAGCTCCGATCGCGTGGATGCTCCGGCGTCTTGGCTTCCCTGCCCAAGAGCGAATCAGTGGCCCCGACCTGATGCTGCGCTACTGTGCGCACGCGGAGCGAATCGGGGAGAGCATCTTTCTCTATGGGGGACGCATGGAGACGCTCCTCCTCCTTGAGCAGCGTTTGAACGAAGATTTTCCGGCGCTACGAATTGCCGGCCTCCACAGCCCACCGTTCCGCAACCTTACAGAGGACGAGGACCGTCAGGTGGTCGAGAAGATCAACAACAGCGGCGCTGGTACCGTCTGGGTTGGTCTTGGGTGCCCAAAGCAGGAACGGTGGATGGCAGAACACCGCGGAACAATAAAAGCCGTCATGATCGGAGTTGGCGCGGCCTTTGACTACCACGCGGGTACGCTACGGCGAGCGCCTATTTGGATGCAACGGAACGGGTTGGAGTGGCTTCATAGGCTTTGCAGCGAGCCGTCCAGGCTTTGGAAGCGATACCTCTTGACAAACACCCTCTTCCTAGGCTTAGCACTAAGCCAGTTGATCCGGCGTGGAACCCCAACGCGACCCACAACATAAATTCATCCCTTTTAAATGCTGCAAAGCATCCTCGCCCTAGCTAGAAGAGCACGGTCACGTCTGGCTCTTGCCGGAAAAGGTAGATTCCTTACTCACGGCACCGATATCCATATAGGGAAAGCAACTCGTTTGTGGGCCCCCGATGCCTTACGTATTGGGAATGGCGTTTACATTGGAAAATACGTAAATATCGAGGCCAACTGCAGTATTGGCAACTATTGCCTCATCGCGAATCGCGTAGCCATAATTGGCAGACATGATCACGACTTCCGTGAGGCCGGCGTCCCGGTACGATTTTCACCCTGGGTCGGTAGCGCACCTAAAGGAAGCAAAGCCCGAGTCGAGATCGCAGTCGTTGAAGATGACGTCTGGCTTGGATACGGTGCCACTATATTAACCGGCGTGACCATCGGACGGGGAGCAATCGTGGCTGCCGGCAGCGTCGTAACGAAAGATATTCCGGCATACGCCATCGCTGCAGGAAATCCCGCAAAGGTTATCTCCTCTAGATTTTCAGATTCCCAGGAAATAGGGAGACATGAGCAGTCCATCGCTCATGGAATCTTTCGGTCGTCTGAACGAGGGTATGATAAGTTCACTATAATTCCATATCGAGGAACCAGCAATTGAAGAAGGTCGTGATTCTTCAGCATCGCCTATTGCACTATAGACTGCGATTGTTTGATCTTCTCCGCGCCGATCTCGAGCGCAATGGCGTCGAGTTGGTGCTTGTTCACGGCCAGGCTTCGCGAACCGAAAGCCATCGCAAAGACGAAGGCCAATTGAGCTGGGCTAGGAAGATAAAAAACCACTTCGTATATGTTGGATCGCACGAGCTTATTTGGCAACGTCTGCCATCGTGTGCGAATAATGCCGACCTCTATATCATAATGCAAGAGAATCGAATTTTATCCAACTACGCTTTTCTTTTGCGCCGTCTCGCAAGTGGCATTCGTGTCGCGTACTGGGGCCACGGAAAAAATTATCAAAGCAAATCTCCTACTGGACTGCGCGAAAAATGGAAGCGTTTTCTGATTAATAAGGTAGATTGGTGGTTTGCCTATACCGATCTTACTGCTGATCACCTAATCGATCTCGGCTTCCCCAACACGAGAATAACAAATCTACAGAACGCCATAGACGTTACCGGGTTCAGAAAAGAACTTGAATCGGTTACACCTGAGGAATTAAATAATCTTCGTCTGCAAATGAATATTCAGGAGGCCGATAGGGTAGCTATTTTCTGTGGATCACTCTATCCGGACAAGAAAATTGATCTTCTCCTCTCCTCTTGCAACCTCATAAAAACTCAAATAACGAATTTCAAGCTAATAGTCATCGGAGCTGGTCCGAGTCTAGCGTCAGTGGTGGAATTCGCAAACGGGAAAGACTGGGTCCATGTGATGGGTACGAAGTCGGGGCCCGAAAAAGCAAGGCTTTTTAAGCTGGCTCAGGTCCAATTAAACCCAGGCCTAGTCGGACTCCACGTGCTCGACGCATTTTCAGCAGGACTTCCAATGATAACGACAGCAAATGCACTTCATAGCCCAGAAATAGCATATTTAAAACACCACGTAAATGGGGTCATCTGTGAAAGTGAAAGCCCTTTGGAATACAGCAAGGAAGTGATATCCGTTCTTTTGAACCACGATTACCGCCTTTGTTTGACCAATCAAAGCCTACGGGACGCAAACCTTTACACCGTCGAGAATATGGTCACGAACTTCACCAGCGGTATTCTTCGCTGCCTTAACTCCTGACCACATGGGATTGCCATCCACCGCGTAGCGCAGAACTCGCTTCACTTCACGGCCAATAACGCCGCTATCGGAACAGCGGCGTTGAAAACTGCCACGCCTATCAAAATTGCCACTCGATCATAAACAGGAGCGATCTCAGGGCTTCAAGCGTTGGCCCTGTTCAGTGAACTCCTCCAGGTCGATCCCATTCCGGGCTTCCTTGTCCACCGAATATGGCACCCCGCTGATAATCCGATTCCTGCGTGCGACGTTGTATTTGGGGGCGCCAATATCGTCATTCCGAATAGTCGCCAAACTCGGGTATCGCTCCGCATATCGCTCGCTTTGGTAGGGCACTGCGTCCAGCCCCTTCTGGAACTGGCCATTCGGATCGAGAGTCATTTTTCTTTGGCCATTCAATCCGCGTGCATCCAGAGAAACTGCGGGACTACTTTCGATGAAAATATTATCCTCAACGAGATTATCCCGCCCGCCCCCAATAAAAACAGGATTTTGCACGCGCTTGAATGTATTTCCACGAATTATAATTCCGCTTGCCTGGTCGTCGAGATAGATGCCCTTGACATCCCCTTCAGCACTCAGAGATCGTATGTCATGCAAAAAATTGTGCTCGATAACCGTCCCTCGTGCGGTATAGTCTCGTCCCGTGTAGATTGCCCCCGCGTCGCTGGCTTCCGTGACGACATTATGAATTTCGTTTCCTCTTATCCAATGGTCGTTGCCGCTAAAATATACTGCGGTGTGACTGGAATCCGAAATCGTATTGTCTTCTGCTATCTGCCCCACGCCCGAGAGACTCACGGCGTATCGATACGTCTTCACCAACCGACTGAATCGTCTAATCACGTTCTTGCTTGCAAAATGCCCCGAAGGGTCTAGACTCTGTCTGTTGCCGCCCGAGAGCGATATACCGCCTTCGCCGCTATCTTCAATCAAGCTGTCGCGGACCCCACAGTGGATACCTCCATCGATAACGACGGCACGACCACCCGTATTGCGTATAGTGACGCTTTTTATGACTACGTCGTTGCTGTTCCTCACTGTAATGGCGTCACCGCGCGTCGCCTCTATCAACATATCTCGTACAACGAGGCTTCTCGCAGAGCTGATGTCCAATAGCGATTCTGCAACAGAGATTTCGGCCTCGCCGTCGTTTGCGGTTTGTGGCGGCCAAAAATATACTCTGCCCAGCGATCGGGCCAGATACCACTCTCCTGGCTTGTCGAGTTCGTGCAAGGCGTTCTCTATCCTGATTCGCTGTCCAATTCGTATGCCATACGGGGAGCCCTCACCCTCGAGAGTCATAACGTTCGCAACCGGATCGCGGCTTCCTATCGGAAACGTCTGCGCGGCCCAATTCCAAAACCAATATCCAAACGCCCGTAGATCTGGTTCGCCCTCCCAGTCAAGCACTTGTCGCCCCGACACTGAGAACGTCGCTCGATCCTCCGCTGGAATCTGTGGTGGGCGGTCGAGGCGGGCGTATCCATAATTTGGCCACGCCGCTACCGGCTGGACGGTATTTCGATAGAAGAGTTCGGTCAGCTTTGGACGGATCGGCAACCCTGATCCGCGAGGAGGCTCCTTCAGCGAGAGATTTAGGCCAAGCCCAGATATCGATGCGACTTTCACATGCCGGCGCACCGATTCCGGCAAGCGCCCAGCCGCTTCGCTATCATCCAGCGCTCTCCATCCAATAATGGGCACGGCACCCGACAGTACCGTTCCGCTTCCAGAGCCAATAATTTCCAAGCTGGTTTTGTTTTCGGGCCCACCGCCCCACTGCAACTTCAGGGCAGACATCAAACGATACTTGCCAGGCTCTAAACGCAGTCGCACCAAAGAGAAATCTCGACCAAGTCTATTCTGCCATTCCGAACGCTGGATTAAAGCGACCGCCTCTTCGAGACGGGCAATACACTTGGGAACTGGGAAAGAAGGACAGCGTATTTCGTCATGTATCGACGTCTCATTCGTGCGAATGACGATTTCCGCCGTTGCCGAATACGCTTCGATTTGTACCAAAGCCGTTACGCACAGAACACTCGCCGTAATCCAAGACCTAAAAATATTCTTGCCAGGAAAAGGCTCATAATTAATCGACATTATCACCGCACATTCTCCCCCGATATCCAGCCGGAAAAGCAGGCATAGATTCTGAGTGATTGCCCTCCCAACCCTGACTCTAGCCCTCGACCTTTCCTTCTATCGCTGTACGTTCAGCCTCAAATTGCGCGTCAGATGACGCCAGAAAAAGTTAATATATGGCATGAGCAAATGATAGATCCATAACCCCCCGCCATGCCGACGGCAGAATATATACCATTGCGGGAATGGAAAGCCTTTAACTCCCGCCATCAACTTAACTCTCCTTTTCAATGGTAACGACGTATCCAAATAGCTTCCCGGTATAGAATTTCTCTCGCAGACTCCAACAGCACCGGCCGATTGTAGTATTTCAATCCCGCTTCTTTTAGCGCGCAATCCATAGTCCAGGTCGCCCAAGGTATGTTTGAACGTTGGATCATTCGGCCCGAGGATTGCAACGGATGCTTTATCGATTAGAACACAATTCCCATTCATTGAGTCACACTCAACAGAGAACTGCTTGATCCCTATTCGCCGGAAAGACATTTTTTTTAAAATTCGCCCTCTAATTAATCCGCCGTATGAGCAATCTTCCGAATTAACTCCGACGGTGGCACCAACCACAATTCTCGGCTTATCGCGTCCCCGACCTGCTGTATAGCAGTCCAACAACTTTACTAATGCCCCTGGATACAAATCGGTGTCATCATTGAGGAGCAAGAAGAAATCGAAATCATCGCGAGCGTTGAGCGCAGCCTGGAATGCCTTATAGGTGCCGCCCCCCCAATACAAGCTGCCGTCACCGTCTATAACATTAACCGCTAAGTCGAGTTTCAAAAGAGCATCTCTAGTCCCATCCCTGCTACCGTCGTCTGTAATCCATACGGATGGAGCGATACCCGCAGCTTCCGCCGCCTCATGTAATTTGCTTATCGCCGCAATAGTCTTGTTTCGTCTATTGTGGCAAGTCATTATTGCTGCAATCTTCATTTTTTGTGCAATACAATGCGACCGGATCATTTAAAATGATTATTCTCAGATATTCTTGAAATCCAGCCCGGCAATGAGTTCACTGAGATTTCGTCTACACTCCCGCCATAGTCCCAAGCGCCATATGTGACCCTCAAAGCCCACCCTATTACAGCCACCACGATCAGACTCAGCGCAAACACACCAAACATCCGAATCTTCCTGATCGCGATGATCAAGTACAAAATTGGAAGAATCCTGAACCATTCGATATAAAAATAGAACCTTAGCGAAAGCAACGGCGACCCGGATACAGCGATCAAAAAGACAAAATACGATAAATACATAAATCGCCAATAGCGATACGCCCGACTCCGGAGAACAAATCGGCCAGACTCATCACGAACCCTTCCCAAAGCAAGAAAGATAAACAACAACGCTCCGTCCATCAGCTTGATTGCGACAGAGATTTCTCCGTCGTTCTTCTCAACCAAGCTTACTTCCGATATGAATGACCACTGCGGTGACGAAAGAAGATAACCGAATACGTACGCCCCAGCAATAAACATAAAGACTAAGCTTCCGGCACGCCATGACTTTGCCTTACTCGCTGAGTACGAGGCCAACACTAGGGCCAACAAGATGACTGCCGAATTGTGAACGAAAACGGCAGCGATCGACAGAACTAAAAAAACTACCCACCGCCCATTCAACAACAATACTGCCGCCAAGAGAATAAGAGATCCACAAATATACTGCCGCACCAATTGGGTGGTTTGCGTAAACGTTATCGCAAACACCATCCCAAATATGATACATAAAAGCGTTTCTCCACCTTTCAGCCCAAATGCCCTCGACATAAAAACCAAAGCCGCAATATAGACCCCATATATCAGAGAATGAATCAATACAATCAAGGAAACGTATGAGCCGTCGAAGACTCTAGACACGACAAACGATGAAAAATAATAAACAAACTCAGACCAACGAAGCGACCAATCTCCCGAACTTATGACGTCCGAAAAACTTTGGCTTGCAAATTTTCGATGAACGAGAAGATACCACTGTAAGTCCCCATCTGGTGACTTGCAAAGATTTATAGCCAATAACAAAATAAAAACGAGAGCGACACTTATCCAACCGAATGATAATTTTTCATGCTTGACGAATAGCGAGCCAATTACGGCTAATGCAATCCCCATGAGCGCAGGCACAAAAAATATACTTACTCCTAAAGCAGTAATTCCCGCTATCCCTAGGGGGGATATCCCAACGATAGGCTGAGAAATCGAGCGACTGCTGGCGCCCAACGGGTCATACTGCTTAGCGGCCATAGAGCCTCACGTAACATGCAATGCTGCTGCTGATCCCCCAAAGGCTGGCCACCTTGGACGCTCTGCCTTCTCTACATGCGCCTGTTTCATCTTTTAATCGATTTAAAAGTTGATACACGCCTTCCCGGATGCCCGTCTCCGTTGGCGAACAATATACGATCCCCGGAACCAGTCCTTTGAAATCTGATAATCCTGGAACTTCCGTAAACAACGCTGGAAGTCCCGAACCCAAGGCTTCCAAAGCCGCTATACTCATCCCTTCATATAACGAAGGCATAACATAGGCATCCGCGGCGTGGAGTATCACAGGGATGTCCGAACGTGCGCCTAGAAAACGCACCTTGGATTCAAGCCCAATTTCCTGGGCAAGTTTCCTTTCGGTGCAATCTTTATCCTCATGTCCCACATGCAAGTACAAAAACGAGACACCTTCGATTCCCTTCAACGCTCGAAGTAGCATCGAGTGATTCTTAGCTTCATTACAATTTCCAACCGATACTATGACCGCCGTGTCCTGCGGAATATTCAGCGCGTCGCGCGCCTCTTGCTTTTGCTTTGCGGACGGTGGGAAAAATCGGTTGTTGTCGTACCAATTAGGGATATGCTGCGCCTCTATGCCGAAGCGCGTAAGTTCGTTTTTCTTTACGGACTCGGATACTGCGGAGAATCTTACCCCAATGGACGATGACATTTTCCGCTGCAGTTTTCGCCGTAATCTTAGTGCCCCCTCGAAAGGGAAAACATTATGAACCGTACGTACAATTGTGGCGCGCGAAGACAACTTGGCAATCAAACTAATCCAGAAACTGCCCCGCTCGCAGTGTATATGTACGGCGTCATAGCTATCGCTCTTGAAGATTCCGCGTAACTCATTCAGAAACCCTAGCGTTTTATTAAACGGAATATGTATTATTCTATATCCCGCTTGACGCATGGAATCGGCATAGGGACCAACTATTCCTCCGAGACTCAAAACGGAAGTTGTAACTCCAAGTCGCCTGAACTCGGCACTGCCACTTACAAGCATCATTTCGGCACCGGATGGCCGAAGCTCATTGAGAATATGAAGAACTCTAATAGTGCCCGGAAGTTCGGAGCGGTACTCATTCGCTATATTACTCACCACACCCTCCGGATATTAAAAACGGTAACCCCAATAATTCTTAAGCACGGATACAAACTTCTTGGAGCCTTCCTGCGCAATGCTAAAACTATGCCGTAGTCGACGGCACCCGCCGCTACAACGGCGAAAAGCAGAGCAACAATTGTCATGGGAAGCCAAACCATTACGGCCAAGAATACCGCTTGCAACAAGAGAGGAACGCCCAGAAGGATCTCAATGTCCTGAGAGATTTCTATAAGCCACGTCGTTATTAACCCGATCGCCAGAAAGCTTGGGATGGCTCTCAGCATGAATTTCCCATTTATTATCTGACGATCAATATGCCAAGCAACGAAGATAAATCTACAGAAATGTGCAGCCAATACCCCATAGGCAACAAGTATTGCTCTATTGGGAAATACCAAAATCGCTGCTGAGAGAACTGCAATTGCCGTAAGCTGAGCAACTGTATCCATCCCAGGACGCCCGGTTGCGGCCAAAATAGGCCCAGCGATACCTGAGATTATGCAAAATGGCATGGCTAAACAGAATACCGCGAACAGTTCTGCGGCGCCGGACCAAGAGTTTCCGTATACTATTGAAATCACTTTCCCCGAGAATGCTGAAAGAAAGGCGAAGCCTGGAAAGGCTAGAGCGGAGATAGCGAGCACAGTAAGGATAGTCAAACGCTTGATCTTATGTGTGTCCGCCGCGAGCGCCGAGGCGCCTGAGAACACAACTCCCACTGCTGCGGACGTCAGCGCATTTGTTGGTGTTACGGCTAAGTTCAAAGCTCGATTATAAATGCCAAGCTCCCGAACACCCCATCGTCGGCCGACATAGAAAGCGTCCATATTGCTAAAGAGCCAGTTCGTCATATTGGACAAGACGGTCTTCAGACCAAAAAAATATAATTCGCTATTGAACGACGGGCTGGCCAGCTTAACTTCTCGCCACGCTTTCCACCAGAGTAAAGCGGCAAAAAGTGAGGCCTGTGCTACCGCTGCCGCCGCCATACTCCATTCGTTGCGCATAACAATAGCGAGAGATAAGCCAACCAGCGCGTAACCACCGAGATAACTTATCGTCTGCGCCAGTTGAATCCATCGAAAATCGATCCGTCGTCTTATAAGTGCAGAAGGCAAATGAGAGAACGCCTGAAAAAGAGCGGAAAAGGATGCAAGCGCAATGGGCCCCGCAACATTTTCCTTCGCAAAAAATAGCGCTATCTGCCCGGAGAATACCGCGCCAGTCGCCGCGAGACTCATCCCTATTGCGAGTTGCGTCATTAGTATTAGAGTGGTCTCCCCCTCACAAACTCTGCGGCACTGAACAATTGCGGAGGATAACCCCGCATCAGTTAGCACCGCGAATACCGACACAAGCATCCAAAGAAGCGCGCCGGAGCCGAAAGACTCCGGCCCGAGGAGACGCGCAAAGGCAATGGCGACTCCCAATTGAGAGAGAATCTTTATGAGAGTGCCCAAATAGGTCCACTTGAGCGCACTGAGCCCTTTAGAAATGACATCATGGACTTCGCTATTTTTTTGTGCGCGCATCATGCGACATGCCACTATCACAAATTTTTGATTGGGGGAGTCGGGATAGGCAAATTACCAATCCCCTGCCAGTTAGAGGCTAGTTTCCTACTGTTGAAAGGAAGTCCTCATATGCCAACCGAACCCCGTCTTCCAACGCCACTGTTGGCCACCATCCCAGCTTATTAAGACGCGCTGTGCTCATTAACTTCCTCGGGGCTCCGTCCGGCATACTTGGATCCGTAACAATGTCCCCCGAATAGCCAACAACGCGCCTGACCAGACCAGCCAACTCAGCTATCGATACTTCCTGCTCTGAACCAACGTTGAGATGGCTCTGCATCGGCTTGGTATGTGCTTGGTAAACTTCCACAGGCAAGTTCATCACGTAAACACTAGCGGCAGCCATATCATCAACGTATAAGAACTCTCGTTTTGGCTCTCCAGTCCCCCAAATCACTACAGACGCAGTCTTCGCGACCTTTGCCTCATGAAAACGCCGAATCAAGGCGGGAAGTACATGACTATTCTCAGGATGATAGTTATCTCCTGGCCCATACAGGTTGGTCGGCATAACGCTCCTGTAGTCTATCCCGTATTGCCGGTTATAACTTTCGCAGAGCTTTATACCCGCGATTTTAGCGATCGCATAAGGTTCATTTGTTGGCTCCAAGGGTCCCGTCAACAAAGCATCCTCCGTCATAGGCTGAGGCGCGAGCCGGGGGTAAATGCAACTGCTGCCCAACAACAAAAGCTTTCTCACCCCCGCTCGCCATGCCTCGTGTATGACGTTGGTCTCGATCATCAGATTCTGATAGATAAAATCAGCGGGATAAGAATTGTTCGCATTAATACCCCCCACCTTGGCCGCAGCCAGGTAAACCTGGTCAATCTTCTCTTTGGAGAAAAAATCACGGACGGCGCGCTGGTCAGTCAGATCCAGTTCTGCGCGGGGCTTTGTAACAACTTCAGCATTACCCTCTGCTTTCAGCTTTCGGACGATTGCGCTACCAACCATGCCGCGGTGCCCAGCGACAAAGATTCGTGGAGTATTCCTCATTATTTTCTTTACTCCATACTTACCGTTACTTCATAGCCATGTTGCTTTAATAGGGCATGCCGCTTTGCCTGGTCGAGGTCATGTATGACCATTTCGGCGATCATGTCATCAAGCGTGATCTCCGGCTCCCAACCGAGCTTCACTTTGGCCTTCGCCGGATCGCCAAGCAGCGTTTCCACCTCGGCCGGCCGGAAATACCGCGGATCGATCTTGACAATCACATCACCAACGGCCAGGGCCGGCGCCTTGTCACCGCTGATAGCTTCCACCAGCGCCACCTCATTAATGCCTACCCCTTCAAAACGTAGTGTGATGCCCAGTTGCTTGGCGCTTCGGCTGATGAATTCGCGCACGCTCACTTGCTTGCCCGTCGCAATGACGAAGTCCTCCGGCTCCTCCTGTTGCAGCATCAGCCATTGCATGCGCACATAATCGTGTGCGTGCCCCCAGTCCCGGAGCGAATCCATATTGCCCATGTACAGGCAGTTCTCCAGGCCTTGCGCGATGTTGGACAGCCCGCGTGTAACCTTGCGCGTCACGAAGGTTTCGCCGCGGCGGGGGCTTTCATGGTTAAACAGGATGCCGTTGCATGCATACATGCCATAGGATTCCCGGTAGTTCACGGTAATCCAATAGGCATACAGCTTCGCTGCCGCGTATGGGCTGCGCGGATAGAAGGGGGTGGTCTCTTTCTGCGGAGTCTCCTGCACCAGGCCATACAACTCCGACGTGGAGGCCTGGTAAAAGCGCGTCTTCTTCTCCAGTCCAAGGATCCGGATCGCTTCAAGCAGACGCAGCGTGCCGAGTGCATCCACGTCTGCCGTGTATTCGGGGGACTCGAAGCTTACCGCCACGTGGCTTTGGGCCCCCAAGTTGTAGATTTCATCGGGCTGGGTCTGCTGCACGATGCGGATCAGGTTGGTACTGTCGGTCAGGTCGCCGTAGTGCAGCACAAAGTTCCGGTGGCTGATATGGGGGTCCTGGTATACGTGATCCACACGCGAGGTGTTGAACAAGCTCGCCCGGCGCTTGATGCCGTGAACGATGTAGCCCTTCTCAAGCAGGAATTCGGCCAGGTAAGATCCGTCCTGGCCCGTGATGCCGGTGATGAGTGCGGTCTTTTGAGTCATCTTGGTCATTGTCAGTGTTCTGTTCTGAGATTCCGGTCAGTCAGGCCAACTCGGCCTTAGATTCAGGTGCGGTCGCGCGGCCATAGGCATCGTCAAAGCGGACGATGTCGTCCTCGCCGAGGTAGCTGCCGCTCTGCACTTCGATCAGCTCGAGGGGGACGCTGCCGGGGTTCTCCAGGCGGTGGATGGTGCCCAGCGGGATATAGCTGGACTGGTTCTCGCTGAGCAGGAAGGTCTCGTTGCCGCAGGTCACGCGGGCGGTACCCTTCACCACGATCCAGTGTTCCGCGCGGTGATAGTGCATTTGCATGGAGAGCTTGGCACCCGGCTTGACCGTGATGCGCTTGACCTGGTAGCGCGGGCCTTCGTCAACCGAGTCATAGCTGCCCCACGGGCGGTAGACCTTACGGTGATCCACGGCTTCGCTGCGGCCTTGCTTGCGGACCATATCCACGAGCGCCTTGACGTCTTGGCACTGGTCCTTGTGCACCACGAGCACCGCGTCGGGTGTTTCCACCACCATTACGTCCTCCACGCCCGCAATGGCAACTAGGCGGTGCGACGCATGGACCAGGCAATCCTTCGTGTTGTGCGTGAGCACATCTCCTGTCGTGACATTCCCGTCAGCCTGCTTTGTGCCGAGTTCCCAGACCGCGTCCCATGCGCCAACGTCGCTCCACTCGGTGGCAAACGGCACCATCTGCGCTCGCGTGGTGTGCTCCATGACGGCGTAGTCGATGGAGTTGCTCGGGCAGCGCGCGAATGCGGCCTCATTGATGCGGAAAAAATCGAGGTCTTTCTGGCCGAGGCTGACGGACTCCCGGACCGCGCGCAGAATCTCGGGCGAAAAAGCTTCCAGTTCGGCAAGGAACGCCGAGGCACGGAACAGGAAGATACCGCTGTTCCAGAAGTAGCCCCCCTCCGCCAGGAACTGGTTCGCGCGCGGCAGCGATGGCTTTTCTTCGAAGCAAGCAACCTCGAAGCTAGACTCCGTGCGGCGCGCACCTGCCTTGATATAGCCGTACCCAGTAGCGGGAGCGGTAGGCGCGATACCAAAGGTGACAAGTGCTCCGGCTTGCGCCGCCGCAACGCCTTGCGTCACGATCTTTGCGAAGGCGGAAGTGTCCTGGATCAGATGATCCGAAGGCAGCACCAGCATCAGCGGATCCTGTCCCGCGGCCCGGGCGTGCAGAGCAGCTGCAGCCGAGGCAGGGGCGGTATTCCTGGCATGCGGTTCCAGCATGAATTCGCCATCGCTGATACCGATCTCGCGGGCTTGCTCCGCGACCATGAACCGATGCGCATGACTGGTGACAAGCAGTGGTGCGGCAATGCCCGGAATTTTCTGCACACGCAGCAACGTATCCTGCAGCAGCGAGCGGTCACCCAGGAGCTTGAGGAATTGCTTCGGATAGCCCTCGCGTGACAGCGGCCACAGGCGTGTTCCGGAGCCACCACAAAGAACGACGGGAACGATCACGGCTGGCTCTTGCATCGGCTTCTCCTTTGCCAAATCAAATGTCAGTCAGCCTCTCAGCGTAAGCAAGACGTGAGAGGACGCGCCGCCACGTGGCGACGGCTTTTCCCTGATATTGAGAAAGCCATCCAGATAGCTCGATTGCCGGCTCAGCAGCCGATCCAGCTGTCCAGATGGTCGGTGGGAGGCGGCAACCACATGTGCTTCATGACTGCGCTTGCCGCCCCTCACGCAAATTCGCCCGCTTCCTTGAGCTGGCTGATATATGGCCGGTCTCTGTGCCCGGCTCAGCCGTCGGTACATACGTCCGACGTGGACCCGATCCCTACTTGCTGTTCAACTGTCACGGCCCTTCATTTACCGGGCACCGTCAACTGATTTGTCGTGTTATCCGCTGCATAGCCGTAGTACGCATATCGATACCGTCCATACTTCGATCCATATCCATAGCGGTACGCATTCGGATCCAGGCCATTGAACACGACGCCATTCACATCGGCATTTGTCTGGCGCAGCTGTTTGGCGGATTCAGTCACTTCCCCAATAGTGGTTTTCTCGAACCGCGTCACCAATAGCACCGTCCCGCAGCGAGCTGCGAGGATCGCGGTATCGGAGACGGCAAGAACGGGCGGTGTATCGATTAGTACAAGGTCGTACTGGTGATCCAACTCGTCAAGGAGCTTCACCATGCGCGCGTTGAGCAGCAATTCGGCCGGATTCGGAGGCAAGCTGCCTGTGCTGATAAAGTCCAAGTTCTCAAGCACTTCGTGGTGTATCGCCTGGTCAAGACTCGCTTTGCCGATCAGCACATCCGCCAGCCCGTTATTACGGGACTTGCCAAAATACTGATTCAGATGGCCTTTGCGCATGTCGGCATCAATGAGCAGCACACGCTTGCCGCCAGAGGCCATCACCGCGGCGAGATTGGCGGAGATAAATGACTTGCCGACGCCCGGCGTGGGACCCGTGAGCAGCACTCGCTTGTTATCCGCATCGAGCATGGCAAACTGCAGCGCCGTGCGCAGGCTGCGCAGACTTTCAATCGCTGGCTCATTGGGATTACGTTCCGCGAGCACGAAGTTTCCGCGCTTGCGCTGGCGGATTTCTTCGGTGAGGAAAGTCTGGCTCGTCGACAAAGGCACTGTCGCATAGACGCTCAAACCCGTGTGTTGCTCAATGTCCTGCGAATCGGTGATACCACCGTACAGCGCATTGCGCAGGAAGGCCACCAGGACACCAGTCAGAAAACCCAGAATAGCAGCCAGCGCTATGACTAGGCCCTTCTTGGGCTTAATTGGTTCCTCCGGAACCGGAGCGTTATCAAGCAGCCGTACATTTCCGACTTTTCCCGCCTTGACGAGCTTGAGCTGCTGCATATTGTTCAGCAACCCCACGTAAAGGTCATTGTTGACTTGCACGTCGCGCATCAGCCGCAGAGTGTCCTGCTCCACATTGGGGAAGGCTTTCATGCGGGTGGCCATAGCGGCGACCGTCGTGTTCAACGCCGCGATCTGCTGGTCAAGGGCCTGCACGACCGGGTGGGAAGGGGCAAAACGTGTCGATAGTTCGGTGCGCTTTTGCTTCAGCTCGAGCAGCTTCGTTTCGGCCGTCACGTTTTCCTGCAGAAACACCTTACCTTCCTCACTTAGGTTGAAGGTATGGCGCTTGTTCCGCATCTCGTTGTACTTCACTTCGGCCCGTTCAAGCTCGCCCTTGAGTTGTGGCAGCAGATCCCCCAGGAAGACGAGCGATTTTTCCGCCTCGGCGGCTTTGCGCTTGATGTTCTGTGCAACGTACTCTTCGCCAATCTCATTCAGGATGCTCGCCGTGAGCTTTTGGTCGTTCCCATCCAACGAAGCACCGATGATGCCGCTCTGCTTGCCCTTCTCCGCGATCAGGAGTTGATCCTGGAGTTGCTCGACGGTTTGCAGATGCGAATTCCGCACCAAGCTGAACGTAATACCTGGCTTTGCCTTCAAATCCGTTACCAAGAGCGCGAAGTGGCCCACACTCTGCTCAGCAGTTAGCGGCTGGCCTACTCGCCCTTCAAGGGGTGCGTCCAGGCTGGAATGCTCCACCCGGTAGTGGCCTTCCCCCATGGCGATTAGCTTGAACTTTTCGCTCTCAAGCGATTCAGGGACATCGAATTGCTCAACACTGATCGATTCCCTGGCCCAGGCGAAGCCGCCGAATCCGAATAGTCCTGGATTGGACAAGCCCTTGGCGCGGCTGGCGATTCTGGCACCGACAAAGGGAAAATACTCGGGCTTCGCCGAAATATAGAGTCGCAGATTGTCCACCGCCTTGCTGACAACCATGCGCGAGCGGAGGATCTCGATCTCTGCCGTGGCCTGAGCCTTGACATCAAACAGGCTGGAGACATCACCCAGCAAGCTGTTGGCGCTGTTCGGATTGTCCTCCACCTGCACCAGAATATCGGCTCGATATACTGGCCGAGCCAGGAACGCGTACGCCACCCCTAAAGCCAGTACCACACCTGCAATGGATGCAATCAGCCAACGACTGGCGATCAGCACATCAAGGTACCGGACGAGATCAATCTCGTCCTCCTGAGGCGCAGCGACAACAATAGGAGGGGGAGTCTGGTTCATCTGCATTTACAACCGATTCAGTTATCGAAGCGCCTGGATGCGTGGTACCCAGGCGTCCACGCCGCGTTGGACCAACCGCAGCACGTTTTCGAATGCCGGGCGTGCCTCGCGATAGGGATCTGGCACGTCGAACCCGGCAAGCTCACCAATGCGAAAGACCCGACCGGTGGTAGCCGGATGCAAGTGCTGCAGATCTTGCCGCTGTGCGTTGTCCATCACGAGAATGAGGTCCGCACGCGTCGTCATGGCGCGGCTCAATTGCTGGGCCCGATGGGCGGTGATATCCACGCCAATTCCTCGCATGACATCGATAGCGTGCACATCGGCCGGCTTGCCCGTGAGCGCGCCAAGGCCCGCGGAGATGATGTTGGCTTCCGGCAAAGCCTGCTTGAGGAGCCCTTCTGCCATCGGGCTCCGACAGATATTGCCGATGCAGACCACGAGTACAGTCTTGATCATTTGACCGCGTTCATCGTGGACGTGAAGAAGTTGCCGCTGGGAATCAACTGGTTGATCACGCGACTCCAGCGGACCACGCCAGCGGCGTCGACGTAGACAACATCCCTCGGCTTCAGCTCGAACGATTCGGCGAGGGCAAAGGAGACAGGCGATTTACCGTCCAGGTGGAACACCTCGGCGTCGCCATCGCCGCTCTTGCGGATGACATAGAGCTCCTTGGCGTTTGCCGAGGTCGGGTTGACACCGCCAGCTTCGCCGATCGCCTCACTGAGGGTCAGACGCCCGTTGCGCGGCATGACGGCGAGAGGACGCAACACTTCGCCGGTCACGAATACCTTGCTGTCCTCGCGTTGTTCCACGCGCACGATGTCGCCACTGCGCAGCAGGATGCGAGCGGGGTCGATGCCTTGCTGCAGCAGCGCAGGCAGGTTGACGTAGTAGCTCTTGCCCTCGCGGGAGACTCGGATGCGACTGTTGTCGCCTGTCAGGACGTTGACACCGCCGGCGCGGTTGAGCGCTTCCACCAGGGTCATGGGTACGTCGTCGATGTTCTGGGGGCCAGGCGTCTTGACTTCGCCATCCACGTAGACGCGCTTGCTACGGAAGGCGAGCACGCGCACGGTGAGCTGCGGCATGTTGACCACAGGCTTGAGCTGGGTACTCAGTTGTCCGCGGACGTCGTCCGGCGTGCGGTCAAGAACCTTGACCACACCGGCATACGGAAACTGGATGGTGCCAGCTGGGCTGACGACGTAGCCGGGCACGTTAGCCGCACCGCTGTAGTTCGGGATCTCGTATGCCGTGCCAATCGAGTAGGTCTGCGTAGGGAACACCAGTTCGGGGTGATCCCACACAACGATCGAGAGAATGTCACCCACGCCAATCGTATAGGCCTTCGGATCAGCGAACAGCTCCTCTACCCCAGCGTTCGCTGGCTGCGTCTGTGCCTTTAGCGTACGCACCAGCGTCGGGGTGATCTGCGTGATCTTCGGCACCGATTGCGGATCCTCCGGATCGAGCGGACGCTGCGGGTCGAACCGCATCCCTGGCGCAAGTGCGCAGGAAGCCAGCAACGGAACGATACCCAGATACATTAGCGCCTTGCCAAATATCTGCCTGCTTGAAAGCTTTAGCACGTCTTGATATTCCCTTGTGTAAGAAACCGCATGCCCGCCGCCTCCACGGCGTGCTGTGTAGCGGTGATTCCGCTTGTTCGATATGGCACACGCTGGTGCCTTTCCGCTTGTTTGCGCTGCCCACGGATTTGAACCTGGCGGTATGGCTTCTTGTTGCCGGGCGCGATTGCGCGCTCTTTTTGCACTGCGGCATTTCGCGAATGACCGGCGAAGTGTATGGCTCCAATGGCTACGTCTTCAAGGCGAAGAAGGCGTTTTTAGCGAGTTTTCTATCCCCTCTTAAGAGTGGACCCGAAAGAAGTAGGGGTATCGCACAGCGAGCCGAAACGAGATCACTGGCTCCTTTGAGCGTGGGAAAGCTTGTCATGTCATTGCCCGTCCCGTTGTGCTCGAGTCCGTTTGTTTCCGCTCGATTTTCCGAGCTGAAGTTTGAGCTAACCTAGCCTCGCTTCCCGGGTTTCTGAAGCAGATCTATATCCGCTAGCTTCTTCTCACTGTGTCCCTCGACGCACAGGCTCAAAAAAAAAGTAGGGTGTAGACGAAGGGAGTGTCTACACCCTAACCGGGAATGGCAAAGGGTCAGATTGCCGGGGGCAATTATTGATGAGGATCCAATCTAGTCTTACCCCGCGTTGGTGGGCCCACGCTTAAGGGGGGAAATTTCTGAAGACAAACAGCCGGGGTCGAAGGTTACTTGCTTCCATTGCGGCCTTCTGATGACCTTGGCGATCTGGGCCAGGACCTCCTGATCGGTGCCCCAAGCGTAGCGCTGGGCGTGTTCCACAGCGAAACGCGCTGGCAACGATATTCGTGCTATCCCAACGGATGAGGGGTACCCCTCATGCTGCGATGCCACACAATTTAGCGTGGTAGCTCCCCGTTACCGCTTAAAGGGTGTAGGCGCTCACCCTGCGCGCCTACACCCTCTTTCTTCGTCCGTACTCTGAATCCGCGCGGATATGAGATATCGCTACATGAAAGTCATTGACCTTTCCGATGTGCATTAGCGAAACATTCGCGGTTTTGGACACCCCGCCTCCGTAGTTCGGTTACGTCGGACATAATTCCGACTCAAAGAATTTCGCAATTTCATCAAACATTCGCAAAGGAAAACACAATATGGGCAGTCGTGTTACCAAGGCCGTCTTCCCGGTCGCGGGTCTTGGCACCCGCTTCCTGCCGGCCACTAAGGCGAGCCCCAAGGAAATGCTGCCGGTGGTCGACAAGCCGCTGATCCAGTACGCGGTGGAAGAAGCCATGGCTGCCGGCATCACCGAGATGATCTTCGTCACCGGCCGATCCAAGCGCGCCATCGAGGACCATTTCGACAAGGCCTTCGAACTGGAGGTGGAGCTGGAAGCCAAGAACAAGCAAGCGCTCCTGGACGTGGTGCGCTCGATCAAGCCGGCCAACGTCGACTGCTACTACGTGCGCCAACCCGAGGCGCTTGGCCTTGGCCACGCCGTGCTTTGCGCGGCCAAGCTAGTCGGCAACACTCCATTCGCCATCATGCTTGCCGATGACCTGATCGATGGCACTCCGCCCGTGATGAAGCAGATGGTGGATGCCTACAACCACTACAACTGCTCGATACTTGGCGTCGAGGAAATCACCCCTGAACAGAGCCGTTCCTACGGCGTGATCGATGGCCGCGAGTGGAGCGAAGGCGTGATCAAGGTGTCGGACATCATCGAGAAGCCGGCGCCGGAGAAGGCGCCGTCGAACCTGGGCGTGGTCGGTCGCTATATCCTGACCCCGCGCATCTTCGACCACCTGCGCGACCTCAAGCCGGGCGCGGGCGGTGAGTTCCAGCTGACTGACGGGATCCAGTCGCTGCTCAGCCAGGAACAGGTGCTGGCCTACCGTTACCAAGGCACGCGCTACGACTGCGGCAGCAAGCTGGGCTATCTGAAGGCGACGGTCGAGTATGCGTTCAAGCACCCCGAAATTGGCGCGCACTTCCGCAGCTACCTGGAGACGCGCGATCATCAGCTGGCTGACTGCGTGATTGCCTGACGAGGCTCTTCGAGAGAGTCCGGGTGGGAGCCCCCCAACCTCTTCCACCACCATAAGGGCTCCACGGTTCGCTTCTGAACTCAGCGGGTCTTCCTCGAAGTATTTGTCCCAACTCTTAGGGGGTACTGCCGATCCCGCTATGCAGCACAATGGCGGGCGGCAACTCCGACTGACTGACCCTGCTGCCAATCCAAAGGTGCAGGCGGTCGTCCCCGTTTTCGCCTACACCCTCTTTCTTTTCCATAAACCCGACGTCAAATAGTGGCAACGTGCGATCGGATTGAAGCCAGCATTTGCCGGCTGCACAGCCATGAATGATTAGAGAATCATTGTCCCGACATGCAATGGCCGTATCTGCGCAAGCTAGCCTTGAAACTGCTCGTCGCGGGGATCCTCGTCGTGGTGGCGGCGATCATTTCGCGCCAGATCTATGTCCGTCTCGAGGCAAAGACTCCCGATCGCACAGATGTGGACGAGGCGGTGTTGCCAGTCAGTTATGACGCCCACGCGGAGTGCCAGCGATTTCACGACCAGTTGCCTGGCCGCGCAGCGGCATCGGACACGCAACCAAAGATGACAATCCGGACCGAGTGTGTGGAATCGTGAGCCCAGGGAAGCAGCAGGGTTGACCTCGCTGGCCCCCAAACGTGTATGGATCCCGTGCGCCGACCTTGTCCGTCAGAGACCGTTTAGGCGCTTAACAAATGAGTGATTGGGTTAGCCATGGTGGATGACGCCGCACTGCAATACCTCTCTGAACGGCACTGCTCGACGCAATGGCGGGATTTTCTTGAGGCCCTGTCTGCCGAGCTTTCGGAGCAGCTCGGCGAGGAAGGCATGCTTGCGCTCATGACTAGCGTCGGTGGCCGCTTTGCGGCTCAATTCTCCCCGGGGTCCTGCGTCACCTTGGAAGAACTGGAGCGCGCCATCGCCCAAATCTGGCTGGACATTGATTGGGGGTGGACCAGCATTCATGACGCCGGGGAGGCGCTCCTGATACGTCACTACTGCGCGCCGCTGTCCTCGGCACAAAACGGCACGGTGCACTGGGCGGCCGTTTTCTTGCAAGGCGCCTACCAGCACTGGTTCCAGTCACTTGGTTCGTCCGACACTCTGAAAGTGAAAGCGTTGTCGCGATTTGATGCGACCGGAAGCATCGATTTCCGCTTCGGGCGTTGATACGGCCGCAATTGCCGAGGTCCTTGCTGCCAAGCTGAGAGCTATTGCCATGAACCAGTCCGACGATCTTTCGAAACTTTTTAGCCGCTTCAGCGGTGATTCGGCAACGTATCGGGAAATTGTGCGCGAGGACGCCGCCATGGATGCCCAGCAGCGTTGGCCATTGCTGGCATCCCTGCGGCTGTTGGACCGGAGCACAGCCGTTCCCCCAGTGCAGGCGCCGGACCTTGCGGCTGTGACCTCCACTGTGCCGCAGGAGGCCGAGGCGCCGCCGCCGAGGGATTCAGCAGCAAGGCCGCCGCAGGGGCAAATTCCTCAGGTGATGACCGCCGATTCTCCCGCGGTGGCATCCCTTCGATCGGTACCGGCTGGCGCGACACCGCTGGTCGAAGTTTTTGCGCGCCTCAAGGGTCAGCCTGCGTCGTCGGTCCAGCCGGAACGCAGTCCGTCGCGCCGTTCCTTTCTCGACCGCTTAAAGCGCAGCTAAGCCGCCATTGAAAATCGTCGCAGTTGTCTCCGCCAAGGGCGGCGTAGGTAAAACCACGCTCTCGGCCAATCTCGCAGACGCGCTGGCGCAAACCGGCCAGCGCGTGTTAGCCATTGATCTCGACCCGCAGAACATGCTGCGCTTGCACTTTGGCATGCCTGTACAGGACGTTACGGGCCACGCGCGTGCGACGCTTGCCGGTGAAAGCTGGATTACAAGCATTTGGGCGCGTAGACGCGCACTTGTGATGCCGTTCGGCGGCTTGAACGATGCAGATCTCGCTGTCTTTGAACAACATCTGGCCACCCACCCTAACTGGCTGAAAAGGCAGCTCGACCAGCTCGGACTGTCGGAAAACGACATTGTCATCATCGACACGCCACCGGGCCCGTCATGCTATATGCGGCAGGCGTTGTCGTGCGCGCACGTTTGCCTGGTCATGACGCTCGCAGATCCGGCTTCATACGCTGCCCTGCCCTTGATGGAAAACCTGATTCGAACCTACTGCGAGCGCCGACCCGACTATCTTGGCCAGGCCCTCGTCATTAACCAGGTGGATATGGCTCGTCAACTGAGCAAGGACGTTGTGCAGGTCCTTCGCGATCAGCTTGGCGAGGGGGCCATTGGTGTCATCCACGAGGATCAGGCAGTTCCCGAGGCGCTGGCCAATGACCGCACCATTGTCGACCATAGCCCTCGCAGCCAGGCCGGCGAAGACATTCGTCGCTGTGCAAGCTGGCTGCAACAACATTTGCTGGGTAAGGCAACGAGCCCCCAATGAAATCCGATAAACCAGCCAAGGTCGACCAAGAGTTCGAACTTGCCGAACCTCGGCAGCACCCGCCACTCGCCCGATGGTTCCTGCACCTGGCCGCGTGGAGAAGTCCCGTTGTGCGTGCCTTCGCGCTCCTGCTTGGTTTGGCTTTGTCACTAATCGTCGTGACGGTACCCCTGGATTTCTGGCAGCAGGCCGGCTTTGCGCTGTCGTGCTACTTAATGGCCGTAGTGTTGTCCCGGCACAAGGGCCACTTTGCCACATTAATGCTAGTTGTCTTGTCGCTGGCTGCCAGTGCCCGCTACATGTACTGGCGCATTACCGAGACCACTGCGTTCGATTCCTGGTTTGACCTTGTTTTCGGCGCAGGCCTGCTGGCGGCGGAGCTCTATGCCTTCGTGGTACTGGTTCTGGGTTACTTCCAGACCGCATGGCCACTGCAGCGCAAACCCATGCCCATGCCGCGCGAGCTCGCCAGTTGGCCGACGGTGGACATTTTCATCCCTACCTACAACGAGCCCCTGTCGGTGGTGAAGCCAACTGTCTTCGCCGCCATGTCCCTGGACTGGCCGCGCGACAAGATCAACGTCTATGTGCTCGACGACGGCCGACGCGACGAGTTCCGGCAGTTCTGCGAGAACGTCGGCGTCACGCATGTCACTCGCGACAACAACCGCCACGCCAAGGCCGGAAATATCAACGCGGCGCTTGAGCACACCACCGGCGAATACATTGCCATCTTCGACTGCGACCACATCCCGACGCGGTCCTTCCTGCAAGTCTGCATGGGCTGGTTCCTGAAGGAACGCAAGCTTGCCATGCTGCAGACGCCTCACTATTTTTTTTCGCCCGATCCGTTCGAGAAAAACCTCGATACCTTCCAGGACGTGCCCAACGAGGGTGAACTCTTTTATGGCCTGGTACAGGACGGGAATGACTTCTGGGACGCGACATTCTTTTGCGGCTCTTGCGCGCTCATCAAGCGAGCGCCTCTGATGGAAGTCGGCGGTATCGCTGTCGAGACCGTTACCGAGGATGCCCATACCGCGCTGAAGCTGCACCGTCTTGGGTACAGCACCGCCTATCTCGCGATCCCGCAGGCCGCGGGGCTGGCTACCGAAAGCCTGTCGGGGCACATCGGCCAACGCATCCGCTGGGCGCGCGGCATGGCACAGATCTGCCGGATTGACAACCCGCTTCTCGGGCCAGGTCTGTCGCTACCACAGCGGCTTTGCTATCTGAATGCGATGTTGCATTTCTTCTATGGGTTACCACGCCTCGTGTTCCTGACGGCGCCATTGGCTTACCTGTTGTTCGGCGCCCACGTGATCCATGCACCGGCCCTGAGTATTGCCATCTTTGCGTTGCCTCATTTGCTCCACGCAAACATGACCAACTCTCGCATTCAGGGCCGCTTCCGGCATTCTTTCTGGAATGAGGTCTACGAGTCCGTGCTCGCGTGGTACATCATGCGGCCGACACTTGTCGCGTTCATCAACCCTGCTGCGGGCAAGTTCAACGTGACTCCCAAGGGTGGGGTAATCGAAGAAGCCTACTTTGACTGGATCATCTCGCGGCCGTATTTGATCTTGCTGGCGTTCAACCTGCTGGGGCTGACGCTGGGAATTGGCCGGCTTGTCCTTGGCAGCAGCGGAATGCCGAACGAGCAGACCACGGTGATACTGAACTTGCTGTGGACGGTCTACAACCTCATGATCATCGGCGCGTCCATCGCCGTGGCAAGTGAGTCGCGGCAGGTACGCGAGGCGCATCGGGTGGCCATGACGCTACCGGCGACGCTTCGGTTCGCGGACGGGCGCAGCATTGTCTGCGAGACCGTGGACTTTGCCGAAGGTGGTTTAGGTATTCGCCTGCCCGATGACGTGAAAGTGGACATAGGTCAGCGCCTCGGCATCTCGCTCTATCTGCAAAACGCGGAACACGCATTCAATTCCACGGTGGTATTTCGGGGCCAGGACCATGCCGGCCTGAGGCTGGAGGATATGACCGTCGCGCAGGAAATGGCCTTTATCCAATGCACTTTTTCCCGCGCCGATGCATGGCTCACCTCTTGGGGCGCGAAGCGGCACGACGCGCCGAGACTGGCGCTACGCCAGATCATGCAGATCGGTATCCTCGGTTTTCGCAACGTGGCGTTCCATCTCGGCCGCGAATTGCGCAGGCTCATACATCGCAAGAGCATGGCCCGTAGCTGAGGGCGGTATCGCGGTATCCGGATTGCTTCCCAGTGCTACACCTTACGACTGAATGTGTCGACCCTTCCCTTCCCGGCAGCAAGGAATTTCCCTGAATGATGACGCCGTCTACTCCGGTCCGCCGCCTGCTTGCCCGTTGCGTCATTTCGATGATCTCGGCTTGTGCCGCCGCCAGCGCGCAGGCACAGTCGCGTAGCCCCGCAGCCAGCGCAGCCGCGGGCACGACCGCCCTGCCGCCGGTGGTGTCCGTGTCACCGGCGGCTCGTCCGGGTAGCCGCATCGTGTCCATGACGCTCAAGCAGCTCGGCGCGGACCAACCGCTTCAGTTGCGCGGCGTGGACGGCATCAATGGCGTGCCATTCTCGGTGCGCGCGGACGAGGTGGTCACCGGCGCAAGACTGAAGCTGCGCTATAGCTACTCCCCCGCCCTGCTCCCCCAGTTATCGCACATCAACGTGATGATCAACGGCGAGGTCGCGCAAACCGTGCCCGTGCCGCGAGAACAAGGCGGCAGTCTCCTGGAGAAAGAGCTGATCCTCGAGCCGCGACTGATCACGGAGTTCAACCGGCTCAATCTCCAACTGATCGGTCACTACACCGCAGACTGCGAAGATCCCTTCCATTCCAGCCTGTGGGCGACCGTCAGTAACGCAAGCGTGCTGGAACTGACCGTAACCCGTGGGGCGCTTGCCAATGACCTGGCCCTGCTGCCCCTGCCATTCTTCGATCGCCGCGACATCGGGCGCCTGAGGCTGCCATTTATATTTGCCGGATCGCCGTCTGCAGCCACGCTTGAGGCGGCCGGCGCGGTCTCTTCATGGTTTGGCGGGCTGGCAGGATACCGTGGCGCCTCGTTCCCCGTGACACTCAACGAGTTGCCCGGTAGCGGAAACGGGGTGGTATTTGCCACGCAGCAAGAGCGCCCGGCCGGGATCGGGCTGCCTCAGCTCGACGGTCCGACGGTTGCCATTGTGCCCAATCCCAATGACGCTGGCAGCAAGCTCCTTCTCGTGATGGGCCGCGACAGCGCAGAACTGAAGACCGCCGCACGCGCCCTTGCGCTCGGGGCCAAGGCATTATCGGGTCAGCGAGCCACCATTACCGGGCTGCATAACGTGGCGCCGCGAAAGCCCTACGACGCGCCGAACTGGTTGCGCAGCGACCGCCCGGTACGCTTCGGAGAGCTGATACCAGGGGAACAACTCAATGTATCCGGCTACCAGCCGGACCTCGTGCGCGTCAGCTTCCGCCTGCCGCCCGATCTTTTCGGCTGGCGCTCGCGCGGTATCCCCATCGACCTGCGCTACCGCTACACCCCGCGGCCGACGCAAGACAAGTCGACCCTCAACATTAACGTCAATAGCCAGTTCCTGCGCGCTTACCCGCTGCGCTCGCTGAAGGACAGTGGCGGCAAGGTGTCCGAACTGGTCGCGCGCGTACTCCCGGACGGCTCGGTGCCGCAGCAGCAGACGCTCCACTTGCCGCTGTTCATGGTGCCAGCCCAGTCGCAACTGCAGTTTCACTATTACTACGACTATCCGAAACAAGGCGCATGCAAGGACACGTTGGTAGACAATATCAAGGGTGCGATCGATCCCGATTCGACCATTGATATCTCCAGCCTGCCCCACTTTATGGCTCTGCCCGACCTGGCTGCCTTTGGCAACAGCGGTTTCCCTTTCACGCGCATGGCGGATCTGTCGGAAACCGCGGTTGTGCTGCCGTCACAACCTTCCGCAGAGGACTACTCAACCTACTTGACCGTGATGGGTCGTATGGGCGAATCGACGGGCCACCCGGCGAGCGGCGTGAAGATCATCGCACCGGCCGACGTGCAGCAGGCAGCGGACCGTGATTTGCTTGTCATCGGTACCGCGCAGAACCAGCCATTGCTGTCGCAGTGGGCCGACCATATTCCGGTGTCGCTGGCTCGCGAGGGAAAGCATTTCACATTGACAGAGGTCTATTCAGACCTGCTGGGCTGGTGGAATGGCGCCGATGGCAACCGTAACCGTCCTGTCGAAGCCAGCCTGTCGATCAGCAGCCCGGGCACCGATGCGGCACTTGCCGGCTTCGAGTCGCCGCTGGCGGCCGGTCGAAGCGTCGTCGCCATCACCAGTGATACGCCAGGCGGATTGCTGACCGCCACTGACATGCTGCTCGATGCCGATCGCCTGCCGAAGGTACAGGGCAGCCTTGTGCTGGTGCGCGGAACGGCGGTCAGCAGCCTCGCGGCGCAACAGAGCTACTACGTGGGCAGGCTTGATCCATGGACATACGTCCACTGGTGGCTTTCGCAGCGGCCGTATGCGATGGTCTTGATGCTCCTTATCGCCACGCCGCTGCTCGGCGCCACGCTGTTTCTGATGCTTCGCGGCCGCGCCAAACGGCGCAAAGCAGGTCAGGCATGACACGCTCACGCCAGAATCTCCGCCGTCGCAAGCTGCTCGGCGCAGGGGCCTTCAGTGTCGTCGGCGCGCTGGCGCCGCTGTTGCCGGCCGGCGCCGGCGCCCAAACGCCGCGCCGCGCATGTTCATGGCCTCTCTACCAACAGTTTCTCAGCCGCTTCGTGCAGGACGACGGGCGCGTGATCGATCTGTCCGTGCGCGAGCAGCACAGCACATCTGAAGGCCAGTCTTACACCATGCTGTTTGCCTTGATCGCCAACGACCGCGCCACGTTTGACAAGGCATGGCGATGGAGCGTTGCCCATCTTGGCGGCGGCACCCTCGTCGACAAGCTGCCCGCGTGGCGCTGGGGCCGACGCGATGACGGCTCGTGGGGCGTGATCGATACCAACTCTGCCTCGGATGCGGATCTCTGGTATGCCTATGCGCTTGCCGAAGCAGCGCGGGTGTGGAACGCGCCGGCCTATGCTGAAGCCGCACGCGCATTGCTGCGACAGGTGGCAAAGTACGAGGTGGTCACGCTGCCCCGCTTCGGTCCCATGCTGTTGCCCGGCCCGCAAGGTTTCGTCCTGGCCAATGCGGACGGCTCTCGCGAGTGGCGCGTCAATGCCAGCTACCTGCCCGTCCCGCTGCTGCGCCGGCTAGCCGCCTTCGACCCCGCTGGCCCGTGGGGCGCGCTGGCCGAACAGGTTCCCAAGTTGATAGAGGCGGTTGCCGTGCATGGCATCGTGCCTGACTGGTCGACCTATCGCGTCAGGCCAGGCGAGCCGCCCGAGTGGATCATTGATCCGGACAGCGGCGACATCAGTAGCTACGATGCTGTCCGCGTCTACCTCTGGGCTGGCATTACCCCCGGGGGCGACGCCGCTGCACGCAAGTTGATGAAAATGCTTGCCCCCGTTGCCCAACGGATGCATGGACGGTCCGCGCCGCCTGAGAACATGCACGCCGTAAGCGGGGCATTCAGCGGCGAGGGACCGCTCGGTTTCTCGGCCGCGCTAGTGCCATTTCTCCTTGCATCCGGATCGCCGGAAGCGGCTGCGCAGCGTAGTCGGGCACAAGGCCTGGTGACAAATGCTGCCGCGAAGCAAAACTACTATGACACCGTCCTCGGCCTGTTCGGCCTCGGCCATGCCGACGGTTACTATCACTTCGTCCCATCTGGACAACTGGAGTTAGCGTGGTTGCAGGACAAGACCGGAGACAAGGCATGCCCGCGCGAATAATCCCGATTCGCCTGTCTTCGCGCCGGCGCGAGCAATGCCAGGCGCTGATGCTGGCGTTGCTAACCGGGTTCACCACGTCGAGCGGCGCGCAAGACGACGCCACCAAGGCTCTCGTCGATCAGGCCAGGTATTGGCAAGCGCGCAGCCGCCAGGATCGTGCAGCCGAGGTATGGGGAAAGCTGTTGCGCCTGAATCCGGGGCAGCCTGACGCCTTGTATGGAATGGGCATTGCCGAACTCCAGGCGGGGCGGGTGCAGTCGGCCCGCACCTATTTGGAACGGCTCCAGAAGGCAGCGCCGGGTTCGCCCCTTGTCAGTGAGCTTCGCGACCAGATCGCCAAAGGCGGCTCAGCGGGCGTGCAGCAACAGCTCGAGCAGGCCCGCCAACTGGCGCAAAGCGGACAGGCCGAGCAGGCGATCAAGCGCTACGAGCAGGTCGCAGGCGGCAAGGCGCCCCAAGGCGACCTTGCCCTCGAGTATTACCAGACCCTTGGTGGCACTGCCCAAGGCTGGGCGCCAGCACGCGCGGGCCTGGAGCGGCTCGCCCGCGCCAATCCGTCCGATGCGCGCGCGCAGCTAGCCTTGGCGCAGCACCTGACCTACCGGGACAACACTCGGCAAGAAGGGATCCGCCGGCTCGAAAGCCTTGCCACGCGACCCGATGTGGGCAAGGAAGCCACCGACAGCTGGCGCCGCGCACTCGACTGGCTCGGTACACGCCCCAGCGATGCCCCGCTCTACCAGGCCTGGCTGGCGACGCATCCGGACGACGCCGCCATCCGCGCGAAGCTGGGGGATGCCCGACCCAAGCCAGCAAACAGCACCGCGCCGACAGATCCGGGGCGCGGCATCGTACAGCAGGGGTTCGCCGCGCTCGACGCGGGCGAACTCGAGCGCGCTGCCGACCACTTTCAGAGCGCCCTCGCACAACGCCCCAACGATGCCGATGCCCTGGGCGGGATGGGCGTGCTGCGGCTGAAGCAACAGCGATTCGCCGAGGCTGTTGACTATTTCGCGCAGGCGTCGCGGCACGGCGCGGGTAACCGTTACCGCCAAGCCAGCAATAGCGCCACTTACTGGCAGCTGGTGCAGCGTGCCGCCGCCCAGCGCTCATCGGGCAACTCGACCGAGGCGCGCCACCTGCTCGAGCAAGCTCAGCGTTTGGATCCGAATGAAATCACCGCCCAGGTGGCGCTGGCCGACCTGCAGGCAGATGCCCGCCAATATGCGGCCGCGGAGGCTGCCTACCGCCGCGTACTGACGGCGCAGGCCGCCAATGCGGACGCGATGCGCGGGCTTGTCAACGTTCTGGTCGCGCAGAACAAGAACACTGAGGCGCTGGCCCTGGTCGAGCGCATGACGCCGGTGCAGCGCGAACAACTCGCACCACTTGGCAGGATGCGTGCCGACCAGGCACGCATACAGGCGCAAGAGGCCATGCGGCAAGGGGATTCGGCCGGAGCGCGCCGGCTCCTCGAGGACGCAATGGCTAACGACCCGACGAATCCGTGGGTAAGGCTTGAAGTCGCGCGCCACTACATCGCGATGGGCATGAAGGACCAGGCCCGCGGTGTCATGGACAACCTGTTGTTGTCCGCGCCAGGCGAGCCGGACGCACTGTTTGCCAGCGCCCTCGCGGCTGCTGAATCGAACGACTGGCAGCGCGGACTTGACCTCCTCGAGCGCATTCCCGCCAATCAGCGCAGCAACGACATGGGCAAGCTTCAGCGTCGTCTGTGGGTCCACGCCGAGGCTGGCCGCGCCAGCGAACTTGCGGCAGCCGATCAGCAGCCCGCCGCCATTGGCGTGTTGCAACACGCCGAGCGCTATGCTGGGCAGGACGTCGAATTGACAGGGGCGCTCGCGCTAGCCTATGCCGACGCGGGTAATAGCGCGCATGCCCTGTCGCTGATGCGCGCCGCAATGCGCCGCGCGGGGCTACCCGACGTTGGCATGCAGCTTCAGTACGCCGCTGTCCTGCTCAAAACGCAGCAAGACATGGAGTTGGCCGGCGTGTTGCGCCAACTCGCAAACGCGGACATGACGTCCGAGCAGCGGCGCGGCTATGACGACATCCGCATTGCCTATATCGTTCGGCAAGCCGACGCCCTGACGGCGGCCGGCGATCTCGTGGCCGCCTACGACACACTGGCCGTGGCACTCTCCGAGCGCGGCGGCAATCCGTCAGTGCGTGCCAGCCTCGCCCGCATGTATGCGCAGGCCGGCGAGAATGGCAAGGCGCTGGCGTTGTACGAAAGCGTGCTTGCCAAGGATCCGCGCAATCTGGACCTACGCCTGGCCGCCATCGGTACTGCCACGGCCGCCAGGGAATACGACTGGGCCGAACGGGCGCTGCAACCAGCGCTGCAGCAGGCCCCCGACTCGGTCAACGTACTGACGACAGCTGGCCGACTCTACAAGGCTCAGGGCAAGAATGCCAAGGCGGCCGAATACTTCCGCGCTGCCGTCACCGCTGAAGGCCGCCTGGCGGGTACCGGCGCCCAGCCCGGTAGCGCCTTCGACCGCGTACCGGCCAACCCTTTTGTCGGCCTGCCGGGCCAGCGCCAGGCGTCCGACTTGCCACCCTCCGGGTCTTACACACCTTATCAACTCGTGCCCACGGCGAGTGCGACGGTGCCTGCGCCGGTGCGCCAGTTTGCCGCTGCGGCACCGGACCAGCCTTACATTCCGCAGCCGGTCGGAACAGTGGCGAGATCGCCAACCAACTCCGCGATGAGTGCTGGTGCCATCGCGACGCCAGTGTCGTACCTGCCGGCAAGTGGCGGCATCGCCAACGGGCGAACGGCGGCACGCCCCGCCCTCTCTGGCCGCACGCCTGCTCCCGTGCCGCAAGGCTATGCCGACCCGCAGGCATATGCCCACCCTGACCTGCGCACATCGGCCAACGCCGCCGCGCCGGCACAGCGACCGCTGGGCGCCCAAGCCCGCGAACCATGGCTAGCGGATGCCGATGCGCCTGCCCTGCCCGCTGGTCCCAGGACCGCACGCGAAGAATTGCGCGAGATCGAGCAGCAGCGCACCAGCACGAGCGCCGGCGGCCCCATGCTTCGAGGCCGGAACGGGGACTCCGGCATGAGTCAACTTACGGAGTTGCAAGTGGTGAGCGAGGCCAAGTTCGCCGTCGGCGACGGCAAGCTGGTGGCACGCGTAACACCGGTGGCGCTGGATGCCGGCAATGTCGGCACCGATTTCAACAACGGCAGTCGATTCGGCGCCGGTCCGCTGGGCTGGGCCGTCCCCGGCACCAGCCAGAACTTGTTCGGTCAGAACCTGAAGTCGACGTCGGCCGGATCGCAAAGTGCATTTGGTGTGGCCGTGGGCGTGGCATATGACACCGACCGTTTTGGCGTGGACATCGGCAGCACGCCACTTGGCTTCCGATACACCGACGTGAACGCCGGCGCGCGTGTCAACCTGCCGTTAACGCAGCGGACCACGCTCGGCATGACCGCATCGCGCCGGCCGGTTACCGACAGCCTGCTGTCCTACGCAGGGGCGCGCGACGAGCGCTCAGGCCTAGCGTGGGGCGGCGTGATGGCCAGCGGCGGCCGTGCCGAACTTGGCTGGAGCGACGGCGCCTTCGGCATCTACGGTTATGGCGGATACAGCGTGTTGACTGGCCACGATGTTGCTCGCAATAGCAAATGGGAAGGCGGCGGCGGCTTCTACATGAAACTGATCGACTCCGACACGCAGCGCTTCACGTCGGGCATCAACTTTACGTCGATGGGCTACAGCGAGAACTTGCGTTACTTCACCTTCGGCCATGGCGGCTACTTCAGCCCTCAGACATACTTCTCCGTGACGGTGCCGCTGGCATTGGAGGGGCGTAGCGGCCGACTGTCCTACCATATGCGCGGTGCACTGGGCCTTCAGGCATTTCATGAAAACGATGCGCCGTACTTTCCGACGGATGCCAACGCCCAGGCTGCGGCCAACGCTGCCGTCGCGCTGGCCAAGGCTAACAACTTGACCAGCCTGAATTCGGCGGTGTATCCCGGCCAGTCCAAAACCGGCATTGCCTACAACCTGGTCGGTACCGTCGAATACCAGGCGGCACAGCAATTGTTCGTCGGTGGACTGCTAGGCATCGACAACGCACGCGACTACCGCCAGTGGTACGCCGGCATGTACGTGCGATATGCGTTGCAACGGCAGACAGATCCGATCGGCTTCCCCCCGGTACCGCCTCGCTCGGCCGTTGCGCCACTGCCGTTCTGATTTGGATGAATTTTTGCTGAGATCGAAAGCACTTCTACCGGGCGGCTCCTACCTGCTTGCCGTCAAGAAGTTCGGGCGCGGCTCCTTTGCGCGCAATGTGGAACAACTGCGCCTGTTCTACCGGGCTTAACCCCTCGACCGCATTTCGCGGAAACCGCCTGTCATTTCCACGGCTGACGAGATTTTCAAAAGCCCTGCCCCGAAATTTCGCATCCTGTCCCGTCGCCAGTCGACCTGCTTGCTCATCTTGCAGGACGGACCCCCACCCACTAGATGGGGGTACAGAATCGCCAATCGCTGCCGTTGAGGGATCGTTCGACACTGCCCCGCCACGCGAGATCTTCGGAGTGAACTGAATTGAGTCCGCCTAATCAACCTATTCAGCCATCGCAAGTCAGTCTTGCGCTACAGGATCTGGCCTGGCTTCAATGCACGGGTCGCCTTCATGGACGAGGCGGCTATACCTTAACGACCACCATTCTTCAGGTAAATCCTCTTACGCGAACCTATGTTCTGGAGGGCTGTCGGACATCATCCGAGCGAGATTTCCTTCTATCCTCGGGAGAAGTCACCTTCGAAGCGATGCTGCGCGGCACATCCATTCGGTTTGCCATCGCAAATCCGCGCACGATCAGCTACCAGGGAGGACTTGCCTGCGCAGCAGATTTCCCCTCCGATCTTGTGTTCACCGAACGACGGCAGCACCCCCGCGCGCAGATCAGCCCAAGCTTGAACTTCACGTGCAAGGTTCAAGCGTCGGACGGCCGCCTGCTCACATTGGGAATCGACAATATTTCGCAGAGTGGTGTCGGCTTGAGTTCAACAGATCCTCTCACCGAGAAGCTACCGGCGGGCACAACAATGCCTCAATGCAACCTGAACTTTGGCGCTCATGGTGCCATGGAAGTGTGGCTGCAGACTGCAGGACATGGCTTCATCCGCCGTCACGACAAGACGCTCCACCTCATTGGCTGTACCTTCGTATCGATTTCCCCCTTGCAGAGAACCTTTCTTCAGCGACTCGTCTACCAGCTCGAAATGGCAAGCCGAGCAGGCGCCGCCGTGGCAACACGCTAACACGCTAATACGCTAATACGCTAATACGCTTGGTCCTCTTCTCTCACACTATGGTCGCGCTTACCTACACCGCTACTCGCCGACCTCATTGATCGCGTTTCCCTAGTGAGAATGGCGATGATGCACGTCCGGATAATGCGGATGCTTGTGCACCATCACCTCGTGCTCATGCCAATGCCTGTGGGGCTCCTTGCCATCCCATGGGAAGTCGTGCTCATGCTGATGATGCTGGTCGTGCCGATGCGAGTGGCTGTGCGCCAGTGGCTCATGGGTATGCTCGTGCTCGTGCCGCTCGCGCAGATGCAACCACACGCCCAAGGCCATCAGCGCCGCGGCAAACCAGAACGCCAGGCCCGGCACCTCGGGCCAGATCACAAACGAGATCAGGACGCCAAACAATGGCGCGACGGAGAAATACGCCCCGGTTCGAGCTGTCCCCAACACACGCAATCCGACCACGAACAAGGCAAGACTCACACCGTACCCGGCAAATCCGACGATCAACGCTTCCGCCGCGGCACTGACCGGTGGAAGCGCCGCTCCTTGCATCAGGGCGAGCCCGGTGTTGCACAGCCCCGCGACCAGCCCCTTCAGGCACGCAATCAGGAGCGCATCGTTGCTGGAGACCTTCCGGGTCAGGTTGTTATCGATCGCCCAACATAGACAGGCGCCAACGATCAGCAAAGCGCCGGGCGACATCTGCAGACTGCCCGGCTGCCACGAAAGCAGCAAGCCGCCAGCCACGATCGCGATCATCCCCAGGACAATCTGCCGGTCGGCGTTTTCCTTGAACACCACCCAGGCGATGACGGCCGTGAACACGCCCTCCACGTTCAGCAGAAGCGATGCCGAAGCGGCGCTGGTCGAGACGAGCCCGGTCATCAGCAGCGCCGGTCCCGCTATGCCTCCCGCAACGATTGCGCCAATCAGCCACGGTACCTCCGCGCGCGGAATGCCGCCGTGACCACCACCCGGATCAGGCGTCATCCAGATTCTTCGGATTGCGAGGACAAACGCCAGTCCGATGCCGCTGCCAAGATATAGCAGGCCCGCCAGCAGGAGCGGGGCTACGGATCCGGTCAGCGCCTTGGCCAGCGGTGTGCTTGCGCCGAACAGCAGGGCTGCCAGTAATGCCGGGGATGCGGTACGAATGGACATGGACGGATCACAGGGATGAGGCGAACCCGGACTCGCAAACTCAGATTTCCAGCACGGCTTGCGGTCCCGGTTCGCCGGCGGCCTGGCAATTCAGCACCATGCCACAAATGGCCGGCAGCAGTCAGCCCACGGTCCACGTATTTCGAGGCAGCTACCGGAAGACGCAATAAATGAAGACGTAATAAATGTGACCCATGAGGCATCCTCGCGGCATCGAATCAGAAGCTGTAGAGGTTTCTACAACATTGAAGCAGCCACTACGACCAGCTAAGCTGGGCACATGAATGCTCGTCAATCGCTCCCCGAAACCGCCTGGCTGCTGCTGGTCGTCAGCCTGCCGACGTCGGCAGCCACGCCGCGTATGCGGCTGTGGCGCGGCATCAAGTCATTGGGCGGCGCAGCGCTGCGCGATGGTGCCTATCTGTTGCCCAACCTGACGGGACCCCGTGCCCAGCTCCAGTCCCTGGCCGACGACGCGGCCGGCGAGGACGGCAAAGTCTGGATTCTGTCGGTTCAGGCCACCGATGCGCAGCAGGATCTCGAGTATCGCGCACTGTTCGACCGGACGGCCGAATACGCAGCCTGGACGGCGGAGCTTTCAGGCGCGCGCGCAACGCTGGGCAGCGCGGGTGAAGCGGAGTTGCTGCGCATTGCCCGCCGCCACGGCCGGGGACTCGACGCGATACGCAAGATCGACTTTTTCCCCAACGAGGCGTCAGCCCGTGCGGAAGCGCAATGGCGCGATTTCAACGCGGCCGTCGACATCATGCTGTCGCCGGGAGAGCCGCACGGCGTGGCGGGCAGCATCCCGCGGCGAGACCCGGCCCAGTACCAGGGACGACGCTGGGCGACACGGCGGCACCTCTGGGTGGACCGCGTCGCCTGTGCCTGGTTGATCCGCCGCTTCATCGACCCCCATGCCACCTTCCTCTGGCTCGACGACGTTCGTCAATGCCCGGACGACGTGCTCGGGTTCGACTTCGATGGGGCGACGTTCACGCATATTGGCGACCGCGTTTCCTTCGAGGTGTTGCTCGCCAGCTTCGGGCTCGAGGAGGACAAAGGACTGGTTCACCTTGGCCAGATGGTCCATGTGCTGGACATCGGCGGTACGCCGGTTGCGGAGGCGACTGGCTTTGAAGCCGTGCTGGCTGGCGCGCGTGAACGCTTGCCCGATGACGATGCGCTGCTCGACGAAATCAGCCACGTCCTCGACTCCCTCCACACGCATTTTTCCGGAAGTCGCAAGCGCTAGGCCGTTGCACTTCAGCAGAGTCAGATTTCCCCAGATTTCCCCTTCCCAAGACAAACGATGAACTCGCCCCTACCACCCGACACCTCGGACCAATCCCCGCACGGACACGCTGGTTACACGTTGCGGCAACTGGTGATGTACTTCCTGCGGCTGGGCACCCTCGGCTTTGGCGGTCCGGTGGCGCTCGCCGGCTATATGCACCGGGACCTGGTGGATGCGCGGCAGTGGATCACCGATGCCGACTACAAGGAAGGCCTCGCGCTGGCGCAACTCGCACCGGGGCCGCTGGCAGCCCAGCTGGCGATCTACCTCGGCTATGTGCACTACCGCGTGCTGGGCGCCACGCTGGTCGGCATCGCGTTCGTGCTGCCCTCGTTCCTGATGGTGGTGGCGCTCGGCTGGGCCTACGTGCGCTTCGGCGGACTGACCTGGATGCAGTCGGTGTTCTACGGCGTAGGCGCCGCGGTAATCGGCATCATCGCAATCAGCGCCTACAAGCTGACCAACAAGAGCGTGGGCAAGGACAAGCTGCTGTGGTTTGTCTACCTGGTCCTCGCCGCGGTCACGGTCATCACCGAGTCGGAGGTGGCGTGGCTCTTCCTTGCGGGCGGCGTCCTGGTCTGGTTCTGGCGCGCCCCGCCCAAGTGGCTGCGCCAGGGGAAGATGAATGCCCTGGCGGCGACGCCGTTACCGGCGGCAAGCGGCGTGCTGAGTACCCTGGACTGGCCACTCCTTTGGCAGATCGGTTTGTTCTTTGCCAAGGCCGGCGCCTTCGTCTTCGGTTCGGGGCTGGCCATCGTGCCATTCCTGTACGGTGGCGTGGTCACGGACTTTCACTGGCTGAACGACAAGCAGTTCGTGGATGCGGTGGCCGTGGCGATGATCACGCCCGGCCCCGTGGTGATCACCGTTGGCTTCATCGGCTACCTGGTCGCGGGGCTGCCTGGCGCCTGCGTGGCGGCGGCCGGCACCTTCCTGCCCTGCTACCTGTTCACGATCCTGCCTGCCCCCTACTTCAAGAAGTACGGCAAGCTGCCCGCCATCCTGGCCTTTGTGGATGGCGTCACTGCCGCGGCCGTGGGCGCCATCACGGGAGCGGTCATCGTGCTGGCCAAGCGTTCGATCGTGGATATCCCGACTGCGCTGCTGGCCCTTGTTACCGTGGCTCTGCTGCTGAAATTCAAGAAGCTTTCCGAGCCCATGATTGTTGCAGGAGCCGCCTTGATTGGGCTGGTGGCCTATCCGCTGCTGCATCACTGAAACGCCACGGGAGATCCCATGACCTACCAGACGAAGCCGCTGGCTTGCGATCCGGCGAGCCTGCCGGGCCTGTCCGAAAAGCTGATCATCAGCCACCACGAAAACAACTACGGGGGCGCGGTGAAGCGCCTGAACGCCATCACGGCCGAGCTTGCCGCATTGGATATGGCGACCGTCCCTGTGTTTGTGCTCAATGGGTTGAAGCGGGAGGAACTGATTGCCGCGAACTCCATGATCCTGCACGAGGTGTATTTCGACAGCCTCGGTGATGGCGGTCCGCTGGAAGGCGATCTCAGGACTGCCATCGAACGCGACTTTGGCTCGGTCTCGCGCTGGCAGGCTGAGTTCACGGCCATGGGCAAGGCGCTTGGCGGCGGCTCGGGCTGGGTGCTGCTGACCTACTCGCCACGCGACCGGCGACTCGTCAACCAGTGGGCGTCGGATCATGCCCACACGCTTGCGGGTGCCACGCCCATCCTCGCGCTCGATATGTACGAGCACTCCTACCATATGGACTACGGCGCCAAGGCAGCGGCCTACGTGGATGCGTTCATGCAGAACATCCACTGGGAACGCGTTGCCGAGCGCCTGGCCGCTGTAGAACGATAGTCCGACGCACCCTGTCAAACGAACGGAGGCTCTCATGCAGTGGATTACGCGGGAACGCCCCAAGATCGATCGTATCGCCTGTCCGTGGCTCATCGCACGCTTCATCGACGAGAGACCGGACTTCCTGTATGTGCCAAGCGGGGACGTCGTGCGCATCGCCAGCGAGACCGGCGCAATTCCTTATGACATCCCGGGTGTCGAGCTGACGCATGTGGGCGAGCTTTGCAGCTTTGACGCGTTTCTCGACAAGTACAACCTCGGTAGTGATCCGGCCCTGCAGCAAATGGCGGGCATCGTGCGCGGCGCGGATACGTCCCGGCTGGACCTGACACCGCAGTCGGGCGGGCTCTATGCCATCTCACTGGGGCTGTCCCACGTGTTCACCGACGACCACGAAATGCTCGAGCACGGCATGGTGATGTATGACGCGCTCTATGCATGGTGTCAAAGCTGCCAGGCGGAAACGCATCAGTGGCCGCCAAGAATGCCTGCGTGAACACACCCGGAGTCCAGATGAAGCGGGTCTTACTCATCCCTTTACTCCTACTGATGACCCTTCCCGCATTGGGTGAGACCGTCATGTTCAGTCAGGTCAAGCCAGGGACATTGCCCACAGGGTGGCTGGCAGGCGTCACCGGTCACGGCCAGCCGAGATGGACCGTTGAAGCCGACCCAACCACGCCAAACGGGGGCAATGTACTCAAGCAGTCCGGCTACGGCGATTTTCCGTGGTGCGTCAAACAGGACACCGCCATGACCGACGGGTATGTCGAGGTGAAGTTCAAGCCGATCGCAGGTCGGGATGACCAGGCCGGCGGGGTAGTCTGGCGCTGGAAAGACGGCAACCAGTACTACATTGCGAGAGCAAACGCGTTGGAGAATAACGTCTCTCTGTATTACACGACCGGCGGACGCAGGCATACGATCAAGTATCAGGAAACGCCTGTCGCGGCCCGGGTCTGGCACACATTGCGTGTGGAGTTCGCCGGGAGCCATATTCAGGTTTTCCTGGACGGCACACGACAAATTGATGTGACAGACGAGCACATCAGTGGCGCTGGAGCGGTTGGCGTCTGGACGAAGGCGGACAGCGTGACATTGTTCGATGCCTTCTCGTTCGGCGCCGCGGTAGCGAAATAGCGCTGACAAGGAACAAGCATGATTGTTGCCCGTGAAGTCGCCGCGACTGTCCTGGCAGGAATGCTAAGCCTGACCGTGACGGGCTGCGACTGGCATCCGTTCGGTAAACGTAGCCATCAGGCAATCAACATCGCCCAGGTCCCCGCGCCAGTGAGAACGACGATAGACCGGCTAGCGGGCGGGCGCACCATCGGAGAAATCGAGAAGCAGGTGGTCGATGGCAAAACCCGATACGAGGTGACACTGGATTCGGGCTCTGCCAAGGGGACGATACTCATTGGCGAAGATGGCAAACAGCTCGCTGACGACGATGAGGACGAGGACTAACTTCGCGGCGGACGGGCCAGGGGCGTCGACACTGCCGCAACCGTACACGCGATGCTCGCGGGGCATTGGATCCGGGGCGGCCTTTGGCGTCACGAAGGTCGGCCATGCCTTGCCATCCTGGCCGCCTTCAGGCGAGTCAGGCCACTCAATCCGCTGACATGGGGGTGGGTCCTCGCACCCGCTTCCAACAGTGACTCAGGAGTGAAAAATGCGAATGGCAAAACAAGTTGTACTCGCCCTTACCATCATCGTTGGCGCCTGCGCCGTCGCCGTCGCAGCGCCCGCGGAGCGGAGCCCGAAGCTGGACACCGCGAAGATCGAGCAGGTAACCGGCCTCAAGGGCACCTTCTCGGAGGCCGAGAACGTATTCAAGGTGTCCAAGCCGCGCACAGATATTCCGGTCAAGGTGGATGGCGCAACCATGCCCCCGTTCATGGGGCTGACTTCGTGGGCGGCATTCACGCCAGCGCATGGCCGTCAGGTCATGCTGATGGGAGACACCGTCCTCTTCGAAGACGAAGTGAATCCGGCCATGAGCGCAGCGCTCGATGCCGGACTGGAAGTCACCGGGCTTCACAATCACTTCTTCTTTGACCAGCCGCGGGTCTACTTCATGCACATAGCTGGCATGGGCGACCCTGACCGGCTCGCCGCCGGCGTGAAGAAGATGTTTGACAAGGTCTCCGAGATTCGGGCCGCCAGTCCCTCGGTCGGGGCCGGCTTCCCGGGCGGCGCCATCCCGCAAAACAATGCAATCAGTACCGAGCCCCTGGAAGCCATTCTCGGGAAGAAGGGGCAAGCCAGCAACGGCATGTTCAAGGTTGTGATCGGAGCCAGGGCAAGCATGCATGGGGTGGCCTTCGGCAATGAAATGGGCGTCAACACTTGGGCGGCGTTTGCCGGAACGGATGACTCGGCAGTGGTGGACGGCGACTTCGTCATGCGCGAGGACGAGCTTCAGGCCGTACTCAAGGCGATGCGATCCGGTGGCATCAATATCGTTGCGATCCATCAGCACATGATCGGTGAACAGCCTCGCTACATGTTCCTGCACTACTGGGGCAAGGGCAAGGCGACGGAATTGGCAACGAGTGTCAGGAAGGCCCTGGATGCGCAGGCCAGCGTGCACAAGTAGCAAGCGCGGACATGCGAATGAATGCGAGACGCCACCCAGGCCAGATACGATCGTGGCGACGCCGAGTCGTGTCGGGCCTGGCCGTCGCCCTGGTCGCCTTGCTCGGCCCGGGTTTCTGCCTTCCCGCGACAACGGCACTGCCGTCCCGGGCTTTGCCGTTGCAGCATGTCGGCGACTTCCCGCTGCCCGGCGGCACGACGCGCTGGGACTATCTTAGCCTCGACCCCGCCAGGTCACGGCTGTTCATTGCGCACCTTGGCGACAGTGCGGTCGTCGTCATGGACACAAAGACCAAAGCCACACTGGTGACGATTGGCGATGTCGGCCATGTGCACGGCACGCTGGCGGTTCCGGAGCTCAACCGCGTGTATGCCTCGGCGACCGCGACCAATGAAGTTGTGGCGATCGACGCATCCACCTTAAAGATCGTGGCACGCATCGCCGGTGGGGTCTATCCCGATGGGATCGCCTATGCTCCCGAGGCCGGCAAGCTCTATGTCTCCGATGAGCGTGGCAATACCGAAACCGTGATCGACGTCCGCACCAACCGGCGCATCGCCACCATCGAGCTGGGCGGCGCCGTGGGCAACACACAATATGATCCGGCCTCGAAGCATATCTTCGTGAACGTCCAGCAACGCCGGTCGCTGGTCGAGATTGATCCGCGCACGGACAAGGTCATCGATCGCATCACTTTGCCGGGAGCAGAAGGCAACCACGGACTGCTGATCGCGCCGGCGTTGCGATTGGCCTTCATCGCCTGCGAAGGGAATGATCGCTTGCTCGTACTCGATATGAAGAGCAAGCAGATCATCGCGAACTTCGGGGTGGGCCGGGAACCGGACGTGCTGGGCTACGACGCGGATCTCGGCCAGCTATATGTGGCAAGCGAATCAGGCGTGCTGTCGATCTTCAAGGTCGCAGCAACGGGCGTGACAAAGGTCGGGGAAGGCTTTGTCGGATCGAATGCGCACAGTCTGACGATCGATCCGGCTTCGCATGAAATCTACCTTCCGTTGAAAGATGTCGATCATCACCCCGTGATGCGGGTCATGAGACCATGATGCCCTTGCGGAAATGCCATGGACAGAACGTCATGGCTTATAGGCGATGGCCTCGATTTCGATCTTGGTGCCGGCCATGTTCTTGCCCTGCAATGTCGAACGCGCCGGCTTGCCATGCGGAAAGAACTCGCCGTAGATGCGATTGAATTCCTCAAAGTCGCGCGGGTCTTCGAGCCACACCGTTGTCTTGACGACGTCGTCGAGCGTACAACCTGCCAGTGCCAGTACGCTCGCGACGTTGTGCAAGGTCTGGCGCGTTTGTGCTTCGATCCCACCGGCGACCAGGGTACCGTCTTGCGCCCTTGCCACCTGCCCCGATACATAGACAAAATCACCGGCCTTCGTCGCGAGCGAGCGCGGTAGCGTTCGCGTTGCCGGATTGTTCTCTGCAAAGTAGTCGATCGTCATGGCTGGCACCTTGTGAAGAGTCCTATCCATCCTATACCGCGGCGGGACCGCCGCAAGCCAGCCCAGGCCGTTTGCGGAAGCCCCCCGATGGAACGCTCAGCCCTCGGGTTGGTGGCAAACCACTTCGATGTTGTCTGGAGCTAGCCGGGCGTGTATTCGAATGACCAGACGTCCTGCTCATCGCGCAGCGTGCCCACCGGCGCGCCGTCGATGCTGGCCACCGGTACACAATCAGCCATGCCCGTCCTTATCGGCCAGCTCCGTTGCCGTTCCCGCCGAAGCCTGGCGCCGGCGGCTGCGGGCCTGGCGTTGGCGGAGCTTGTCGCGCTCGGTGCCGACCAGCGGCGCAGCGGCCTCCGGCACATCCACGACGATGCGGATGCCCAGTCCGCTCAGCACCTGGAACAGCTTGCCCCAGCGGATCCCCTCGGCGCCGTTCTCGACGCGGACCATGAAGTTCTCGCTGACGCCGATCGCACCAGCGGCGTCGTCCTGCCGCATGCCGTTCGCCTTGCGCGAGGCACGCACGATAGCGCCAATATCGGAGGCGTCGCCAAGCTGAAATTGCATAAAATCTCCCTGATTGCAAAGATTTTAGGTTGCCAAGCCGAAAGAATCAAAAAATCTCCTTGATCGCCAAGATTTTTGAGCGCCGGCCGGGTTGCGGAACACAGCCTTAGTCATTTCCGAATTCCCTTGCCCGCGCGCGCAATTTAAGGTTTCCGACATAAGTGTCCCTGCCGCCACGCGAGTAGGCACTCCGGCACCGGCCGGCAAAAGAATCGAAGGAGACAGCGATGCATACCCTTTCGCGCACCGGCACGCAGCGCCGCGCCTGGCTGCTGGCCACCGGCCTGGCACTCGCTGCGGCCGCCACGCTCGGCCACCCTGGCCTGGCCAGGGCGCAGACCTGGCCCTCCCGTCCGATCCAGCTTCTGATTCCCTATCCGCCCGGCGGCAGCGCAGACCTGCTGGCGCGCCCGGTGGCCGCACGGCTGCAGGAACGGCTGGGCCAGCCGGTGGTGCTCGACTACCGGCCCGGCGCCGGCGGCACCATTGCCACGAAGATGCTCGCGCGCGCCAAGCCCGATGGCAACACGCTGGTCATGGTACTGGCCGCGCATGCGATCAATGCGAGCCTGTATCCCAAATTGCCGTATGACACGCGCAAGGACTTCGCGCCTGTTTCGCTGGTGGCCAATCTGCCGATGGTCCTGGCCGGCAGCAGCTCGCTGCGCGCCAGCACGGTGCCGGAGCTGATCGCCGAGGCCAAGGCATCGCCGGGCAAGCTCACGTTCGGCTCGGCCGGCAACGGCAACACGGGCCACCTCGCGGGCGAGCTGTTCGATTCGGTGGCGGGCGTCAAGATGACCCACGTGCCGTACAAGGGCAGCGCGCAGGTCGTGACGGCGATGCTGTCGGGCGAGATCCAGCTGACCTTCGACAGCATCTCGACCACGCTGCCGCACGTGCGCAGCGGCAAGGTGCGCGCACTCGCGGTGACCGGCACGAAGCGTGCCGCGATCGCGCCCGACGTACCGACGCTGGCCGAGGTTGGCGTGCCGGGCATCAATATCACCGGCTGGTATGCCGTGCTTGCGCCGGCCGGTACGCCGCCACCCGTGGTCGAGCGCCTCAGCCGCGAAATTGCGACGGTCCTGAAGGAGCCCGAGCTGAAGGCCAACCTCGCGTCCAATGGCTATGAACCGGTGGGCTCGACGCCTGACGCCCTGCGCACGCATATCGACGCCGAGATCACGCGCTGGAGCAAAGTCGTCAAGGACTCCGGCGCCCAGGTACAGTAAGCCTCCCGAACCGAATTCCCCATCGCCGGCGGAAGGACAAGCTCCGCCGGCCTGCATGCCATGACCGACACCTCCCCGATGCAACGCCCCTTTACCAGCATGTCCACGCTCGTGCGCGGCCACGCTGCCAGCCAGCCCGCGCATGTCGCCCTTGTGCAGGGCGAGCAATCGATGTCCTATGACGAGCTCGATGCCACCATGAACCGCATCGGCGCCGCGCTCCAGCGCGACGGGGTGCCGCCCGGCGGCACGATCGCGATCTGCGCGACCTCGTCCATCGAATATGCCGCGGTGTACCTCGGCGCCATCCGCGCCGGCGTGGTCGTCGCGCCGCTCGCGCCGTCGTCCACCGCGCAGAGCCTGGCCGATATGGTGGCCGATGCAGGCGCCAGCATCCTGTTCCTCGATGCCGCGGTCGCCGATGCGCTGCGGCCCGTGCTGCCGCAGCTCGGCAACACGCGTCTGGTGACGCTGGATAACAGCGCCGCGGGCCAGCCATTCCAGTCATGGCTGGCACCGGCCGGCGCACCGTTCGCGGAACCGGAAGTGCGCCCGGAACTGCCGCTCAACATCATCTATTCGTCCGGCACGACCGGCATGCCCAAGGGCATCGTCCAGTCGCACGGCATGCGCTGGGCGCACGTGTCGCGCGGCGCCATGACCGGCTACGGCACCGATGCCATCACGCTGCTCTCCACCCCGCTCTACTCGAACACCACGCTCGCCAGCTTCTTCCCGACCATCGGGCTGGGCGGCACCGCCGTGCTGATGCCGAAGTTCGACGCCGGCAAGTACCTGGAACTGGCCCAGCACCATCGCGTCACGCACACCATGCTGGTGCCGGTGCAATACCAGCGCCTGATGGCCCATCCGGATTTCGACAAGTACGACCTGTCGAGCTTCCGGCGCAAGTTCTGCACCAGCGCCCCCTTCAGCGCGGCTCTCAAGGGCGAAGTGCTGCGCCGCTGGCCCGGCAAGCTGACGGAGCTGTACGGCATGACCGAGGGCGGTGGCGGCTGCATGCTGGCCGCGGACGAGTTCCCCGACAAGCTGCACACCGTCGGGCGCCCGGCACCAGGCGCGGATGTCCGTCTCATCGACGAAGACGGCAAGGAACTGCCGCCCGGCAGCATCGGCGAAGTCGTCGGCCGCTCGGGTGCCATGATGAACGGCTACCACAACCTGCCGGCCAAGTCCGCCGAGGTGGAGTGGCATGATGCCGAGGGCAATCGCTTTATCCGCACGGGCGATATCGGCCGCTTTGATGAAGACGGCTTCCTGGTGCTGATGGACCGCATGAAGGACGTGATCATCTCCGGCGGCTTCAACATCTATCCGAGCGATATCGAGGCCGTGGTGCGCACGCACGAGGCCGTGGCGGATGTGTCCGTGGTCGGCGTGCCATCGGAGCGCTGGGGCGAAACGCCGGTCGGCTTCATTGCGCTGCGCGATGGCCATGGCACAACGGCGCAGGCGGTACTCGACTGGGCCAACGAACGCCTGGGCAAGACGCAGCGCCTGAGCGCGCTGCATGTGGTCGACAGCCTGCCGCGCAGCGCCATCGGCAAGGTGCTCAAGCGCGAACTGCGGGACCGCATCACCGCCTGAACGAAAAACATTCCCGAAACACTTGCACAGCCGCGAAGGGCTCTCTATAATCTGCGGCTTCGCTAGGCTCGTAGCTCAGCTGGTTAGAGCACCACCTTGACATGGTGGGGGTCGTTGGTTCGAGTCCAATCGAGCCTACCAACGCACAACGCAAACACGGACGGTCGCCACTTCGGCACCGTCCGTTTTTGTTTTTGCCCCGGCTTTTTGCGGCGCGTTCCGCCGAATCAGGCCTTCCAGACCGATGCATCCGGCACCACCGTCGCAAAGCGGTCGTGCAATGCCGCCAGCGTGACACGGTGCAATTGCGCCGCGCGCAACGGCTCGCCGCCGAGCGGGTCGGGCAGGTCGCGCGTGGCGCAGGCATTGGCCACCAGCGTGACGCGATAGCCGTGATCCAGTGCCGAACGTACCGTTGCGCTGATGCACATATGGGTCTGAAAGCCTGCCACGATCAGTTCCTTGCGGCCGAGCGCCGTGAGCCGTGCGGCCAGGTCCGTGCCGGCAAAGCTGTTCGGCAGGTGCTTGACCACAGTCTGCTCGTCCGCCTGCGGCGTCAGTCCTTCGATGAACGACACATAGGGCCCCGCCGGATCAAAGGCCCCCTTGCCCTTGCCGTGGTGCGCCACGTGGATGACCGGCGTACCGTGCCGACGCGCCAGCGCCAGCAGCTCGGCACAGGCGGCCACGGCCTCCGGCATGCCGGTCAGCGGCAGCACGCCGTCGGTGTATTCGCGCTGGTGGTCCACCAGGACCAGCACCGAGTCCTCCCAGGCAGACGGCTTGCGGCTGGCGCCGGCGGCGTCGAGCAGGGTAACGGGGGTAGTAGCAGACATCGCGGATTCTCCGGTTGAGTAGGTTGTGCAGGCATCGTAGATCACGCTATGCTGTGCGCCAATTACCCACTCACACACAGCCGCTGTGCAAAAACGTACAGTCTCGTGGGACGACCTGCTGACCTTGTCCACCCTGATCCGCGCCGGCAGCTATTCGGCTTGCGCGCGCGAGTTGGATATCACCCATGCCACGGCCATCCGGCGCATCCGGCGGCTGGAAAACGCGCTGGGCAAACCCGTGGCCACGCGCGCCGAAGGCGCCTTCGAACTGACCTCGGCGGGCCGCAATGCGCTGACGGCGGCGCGGCAGATGGAACAATCGGCCGACCGCCTGATGCGCGAGCTTGAGGGCACGGGCAGCGGTACCTCCGGCGTGGTGCGCGTCGCCGCGACGGCAGCGCTGGGCAGCCACTTCCTGATCCCGCGACTGCCCGGGCTGTATGCAGCCAATCCCGACATCGTGGTTCGCCTTGAACTGGACGACCGCCGGGCCAGCCTGGCACGGCGGCACGCACATCTCGCCGTGCGGCTCGCACGGCCGCAGGAAGACGATATCGTGGCCATGCGCGTCGGCACGGTGCGGTTCGGGCTCTATGGCTCGGCCAAGGTCCCCATGGACGAGAGCACCCCGCTATGCGCGCTGCTCGACGAAGGCTATGGCATTCCCGAGGCCACCTGGCCGCATGGTGCAAGGCGCCGCATCGCCTTTCACTCGAACAACCTGCTGGCCGTGCGCGAAGCCGTGCGCGCGGGCCTCGGGACGGCCCTGCTGCCGCACTACGTGGCGCGCGACGATGCCGGGCTACGCCTGTTGCGCGAGGTCCCCGAGGTCATGCGCGAGATCTGGCTGGCCTACCCCACCGAGTTTCGCGGCGCGTCGCGCTTCCGGCCGGTGATCGAGTGGCTCGCCGATACGCTGTCCCAATGCTGACGGCAGCCCCCGCGCGTGGCCGTGGAAAGCACGGCATCGCCGGTAGAGAACTGCTGCGCTGTTCGGACCTGCTCGCTGGCGACTGCCAGTCGGATTGGATTGCCCTGTGAACGCCTGCCTCAGTCGACCGGTGTAAACCTCTCGATGCCTATACTGAACTAAGCCGATATGCACCTGAAGGCAGCCGACGGCGCACCGGCGCATCCGACGATCGTCATGGCATCACACGGGTGCCGGGTTTGAATGGAGCTGCCGGCTGGCAGCGAAACCCGGGAGGAATCCGGTGCGGGAATATCGCTGACCCTGAAAATGCGGTCAGCGGTACATCCGACAGCATTTCAGCAGGTATTCCCGAATGGCTGCTCAGGGCCCATGCCACATGGACAGGGGGACCCCATCATGAGAAATCGCCGCTATATCGTCACCATCGACCAACCCAGGGACGTTTCCGACGATCAGATGGCCGAGTACATCAAGCTCGCCATCGCCAGCTGGGGCGCCGGGCTGCCGCCGCCCCCGCCAGACAGTCCGTTCTTCGACCTGGATGTAGAGTCGGTAACGTCCATCCACAGTCACAAACACGACACATGAGGGGCTCTCGCTTACCCCAGGCTGGCAAGCAGCGCCTGCGCTTCTTGCCAGTCGGCCGTATCAAACCCCTCCGTGAACAGGCCGTGAATCTCTGCCAGCATCCGGTGCGCGGCGTGCGCCTTGCCCTGTCGCTGCCATAGCCGCGCCAGGCTCAGCGCGGCGCGCAACTCGAGCGAGCGCGATCCCTGGTCATGGGCAACGGCAACCGCATTCTGAAAGCATGCTTCGGCCTCCGTGTCCCTGGCACGCCTGCCAGTTGCGTCGCCTGTCGACTGCAGCAGCAGTTCCCCCTTGAGACGAAGCAATATGGGTTCCGCAAAGCGCTCGCCCCTGGACTCCGCCAACTGCTGCGCCTCAGCCAGCGTAACAAGGCCCGTTTCAGGGGTACCGGATAAGCCATAGCCTTCAGCGAGGAGAGCCAGGATCCGTGACTGCCCCAACACCGCACCAGTGGCCTCGTAGTCCGCGAGGCCTTCGCGTATCCGGGCAATGCCCTCCTCGTGGTTGCCCGCCTCGGCCAGCGTCCAGCCGCGCAGGATGGTTCCCCACGCCAGGTAGAGAGGAAACCCCTGCTCGCTCGAGAGTGCGATGGCGGCGTCCGCATATTCCCGCGCCAGCTGCGACTCGCGCCGGTACAGGTGCAGTTCGGCCGCGAACAGCAGGCTCAGCGCAAGGCTGAAGGGATCGGCACATTTCCTGGCCAGCGCCAGGGCCTCCTCGTTGCGCTGGCGGGACTGGTCCGGAAAGCCCAGATACCACAGGATCCATCCCAGGGCGCTCAAGGCATGGATGGCCGGCAGGCGGCCATAGCCCAGCAGGAAATCATGGATGTACCCCTCCGGGTGATGCAGCATGAGCACCTGCTCCATATGCGTACGAGCCTCGCCGATCCGGCCCAGGCGAAACACGCTTGCCGCGACGGTGCGGTGCGCCTCGGCAAGATGCTCTGGCCTTTGCGAACGCTGCGCTGAACCAAGCAAGCGCTCGGCCAGGGCGAGCGCGGTGTCATACTGCCCGCGCAACTGATAGAACGACCACAGCCCCATCTGCGCCGAGAATAATTCCGGGGTTTCCCCGCCCTGCTCGCACAAAGCAAGCGCACGCCTGTAAGTGGACTCCACTTCCGCGGAAGCGTGGCCTCGGGCGGCTATCCAGGCCGGGCCGAGCGTCAGCAGCAGGATGAGTTCTTCGCGCGCCCGCGCCGGCGAGTCCGGCGTGGACTTGAGCAGCTCGAGAGCGGCGCTGAGATGGCGGATGGCTTCGAGTTGGGCCGAGCGCTGCAGGGCCAGTTGTGCAGCGAGGTGCAGGTATTCGATCGCCTTTGGTACGTTGCCGCTCTTGCTGTAATGGTGAGCCAGCTCGCTGCAATAGTCCTTCTGCCGGCCCGGATACAGCGCCTCGATGGCCTGGGCCGTGCGTTCATGCAGCATGCTGCGCTGCCCCGTCAGCAGGGAGTTGCCGGCCACCTCCTGCGTCAGGGCGTGTTTGAACGAATACTCCACCTCGGGGAACGCCGGACGCTCGAAGATAAAGTCCCCTGCCTGGAGATCGCCCAACAGGGGGCGCAACGTCTCTTCCGGCATGGCGCTGACATGCCGGATCAGGCTTAGCGGAAACTCCTTGCCGATTACCGCCAGGGTCTGCAGCAATTCCTTCTGCGCGACGGGCAGCCGGTCGATACGGGCAGCGAGCACCCCCTGCACGGTTGTCGGAATATGGAGGTCCAGCGGCGGCTTCTCGATCCGGTAGCTGCCGGGCTGGCCGAGCAGGACCTTTTCTTCAACCAGCGTCTGGACCACTTCCTCCATAAAGAACGGGTTGCCTTCGGTCTTCGACAGGATCAGCGCTTTCAGGGGCAAGAGCGAGGGATGGTTGCCCAGCAGTCCCGTCAGCAGCACCTGCGCCTCTGCCAGCCCCAGCGGATCCAGGCTCAACTGGGTGTAATAGGGCCTGGCGCCCCAGTCATGCGCGTACTCCGGGCGGTAATTGACCAGCAACAGGATCCGGGCCTGCGGCACATGCTCGATCAGGATATTGAGGAAAGCCTCGGTCTCACTATCCAGCCATTGCAGGTCTTCGAACAGGACCATGAGCGGCTGGTTCTGGCTCTCGCGCACCAGCAGGCGTGCGATGGCTTCGAAGGTGCGCTGGCGCCGGATCGCCGAGTCCATCGTCGGCAGCACCGACCCCGGCTCGCTGAAGCCGAGCAGGTAAAGCACGTAGGGCAGATGCTCCTCCAGGGTGCGATCCAGGATCATGAGCCTGCCCGCGACCTTCTCGCGGCACAGGCGTTCGTCATCCTGTATCGTGATCTGGAAGTAGTTCCTCAGCAGGTCGACCAGCGGCAGGTAAGGAAACGCCTTGCCGTGCGATACGGAGAAGGTCTCGAGCACCATGCAGCCTTGCTGCGCGCGTCCTTTGAACTCGTGGAACAGGCGCGACTTGCCAACGCCCGCCTCGCCCACCACGCCGATGATCTGCCCGCGCCCTTCCCTGGCCGACGCAAAGGCGTGCTGCAAGCGTTCCAGTTCGGCCTGGCGCCCGACAAACTTCGCCAGGCCGCGATGCGCCGCCACCTGCAGGCGCGTACGCAACGCGCCGAGGCCGAGTACCTCGTAGACCGCGAGCGGCTCGCGGACGCCCTTGACGCTTGTCGTCCCAAGGTCCTTGAACTTGAAATACCCTTCGGTCAGCTTGTGGGTCGATTCGCTGACCAGGATGGACGACGGCATGGCAACGCCTTCCATGCGCGCGGCGATATGGATGGTGTGTCCCACCGGGTCATAGTCGGTGCGCAGGTCATCCTTGCGGATGGAACGCACCACCACTTCGCCGGTATGGACGCCTACGCGGATCTGCAGCGGCACGCCCTGCTCCAGGCGGACCCGGTCAGCATGGCAGCGCATCGCTTCCTGCATGCGCAGCGCCGCGAACAAAGCCCGCAGCGGATGGTCCTCGTGCGCAATGGGTGCGCCGAACAGCGCCATGATGCCGTCACCGAGGGATTTGGCGACGTATCCCTCATAGTGGTGCACGGCCTCCATCATCAGGGCCACCACCGGGTCGATCAGGCCGCGCGCTTCCTCGGGGTCCAGGTCCTGGATCAATGCCGTCGAGCCAGCCATGTCCGCGAACAGCGCGGTAATGGTCTTGCGTTCGCCCGCCGTGCCGCCTCTGGCTTCCATGGCCGCCTGTTCGGCAAGGATGCGCTCGGCCAGATGGGGTGGCGTGTACAGAACGGGGGCGGAATTGGCCGAGGCCGAGGCCGGGGCCGGGGCCAGGACCGAGCGAGTACCGGGCGTGACAACGGCGGCAGCCAGGGAGGCGCCGCACGCTCCGCAGAACTTTGCCGTAGGGCTGGACTCCTTGCCGCATTGGGGGCAAACCTGCGCAAGCCTGCTCCCACATTCTTCGCAGAAGTTGACTCCTGCGGGATTCTCGAACCCGCAACTCGCGCAGCGCATATCGCCCTCTGACCGCATTCGCCTGTCACGCACCCATTAGAGGCGCAATCACTGCACATCGCAAGTCAGAGCTCACGTTGCGGCGAAAGCGGAGAGCGGCAAGCCGCTCGCGGGCGGGGACGAAAGTGGCGCAATAACATCTCTTACGCCCGGCGCCGTGGCTGCTCCCTCAAGATTTCAATGCATCCGTCGGAATCGCTTCGCTTCGGCTTGTCAGGCACGCACGCTACCTGACGAGACTGCACGCACCGGGCGAACGGACCGGTGCGGCTATCTCGTCACGAGCGTGCTGCGTACGGCGTTCGTATGCCGGTACTCTTCGACTTAAAAGGCCGGAACCGAAGTGGCCGCGTCGCGGTACACCTGGCGGCCTCCGACATAGGTGGCAATGGCGTGGAGATTCTGGATGTCGACTTCAGGCACCGTCAGATAGTCTCCTGACAACACCACGAAGTCGGCCAGCTTGCCCTTTTCGATCGAGCCCTTGGTATCGGCCTCGCCGTTCAGGTCGGCATAGTTGATGGTGAACATGCGCAGCACGTCGGCGCGTCCCACGCGTTCGTCCGGTCCATATACGCCGTCGGTGATCGTGTCGCGGGTAATAAAGTGATACATCCCCCAGAACGGATTGACCGGCATGTTCGCGGAATCGGTGCCGCCGACGAGCTGGAAGCCGGCATCCATGAAGGTCTTCACGGGGGTCACGTGTTCTGCGCGGTCGTGCCCCCAGTACTTCGACAGCACCGGTGCGGCAACGTACAGGTGGGCCTGCACGGACAGCCTGGCGCCCAGGGTGCGTACGCGGTCGAGCTGCTCCTTGCGGACCACGAATGCATGCTCGATGGTCCAGCCCCTGACGGCGCCCGGGCTGGCCTTGTCGAGGCTTTCCCATGCCGTCAGGACCTGGTCCAGCGCCGCATCGCCAACCACGTGCACGGCCACGCGGTACTTGTTGCGGGCCAGTTCGCCGACCACATCCTGGTACGCCTGGCCGGAAACCAGCGGCAGCCCGAAGAACGTTCCGCCCTTGCCGTAAGGCTCGCTGTAAGGCTGGCTCATATAGCCGCCTTCAAACCCGCCATCGACCGAAGTCTTCGCGCCCCAGATGCGCACCCATTCGTCGCCAGAGCCCGGCGGCAACTGGGCCGAGGCAATAATCGACTTGATCTGCGCGGCCGAGTTCACGGGCGCCATGGCGTTGAGCAGCAGCTGGAAGCGCAGGCTCAGCTTGCCCGCGGCCTGGAGCTGGCGGATGACGGCATAGGCCGAGGGCACGTCAGTGCCCGTGAACATGCCCGGCACACGCACGCTGGTCAGCCCCAGCGCATTGAGCTTGCGCTGCATTTCTTCCAGTGCCGCGGCGTCAAACTTGGGCGGCGCGGGCAGCGTCATCAGCGAGCGCGCATTGTTGATCAGGACGCCGGTCAACTGGCCGTTGCTGTCTTTCTGGATGATGCCGCCGTCGGGCGACACCGTGCTTTCGGTGATATTCCACTTGGCCAGCGCCGCGCTGTTGAGCATGGCCGTCAGGCCGCCGCGGTGCAGCACCAGCGGGTTGTTCGGCGCCACAGCGTCGAGCTCGGCGCGGGTGGGCAGGCGAACCTCTTTCAACTGGGCCTCATGCCAGTCGGAGTTGCTTTGCAGCAGATCGCCGGGCGCATGGCTGGCAACGGCATCGCGAATCGCGGCCAGCACATCGTCAATCCTGCGCGTGCGCGACAGGTCGATGCCAGGGCCGCCGCCCGCGCCATGCAGGTGGCCATCGCTGAGGCCAGGGACAATGGTGCGCCCGCCCATGTCGACCACACGCGTGGCCGGGCCGACATGCTTGCCTAATTCACTTGACGATCCGACCGCCAGGAATTTTCCGTCCTTGACGGCGAATCCCTGCTCTACGGTATTGGCGGCGTCGACGGTCAGGACTTTCGCGTTGGTGTAGACCGTATCGGCGACAGGCTCGGATGAGCCCCCGCATCCCGCTAGCGGCAGCACGATGGCCGCGATGCCGAGCCAGCCCGGCACTCCCCTGCTCCTGCTGATTTTCATTCCTTGCTCCCCCAATTTCTTTCTTGTTGGATGTGCGATACCGGCACAAAGGGCCATCCGTGGGACGGCCCTTCATCGGTTAATTTAGAACGATTGTTTATATTTCAACTATTCTCGCCGACGGCTCGAGACGGCGGCGTTGCCCTGCCAGGGCTGGCTCAGGCCGCCCCGGTGGCGTAGCGGCTGGCGGCGATCGCCTCGGCCTCGTTCAGCGCATCCTGGAGCACGAAGTCGAAGCGCACATGGGTGAACGGGCCAGTCACGCCGAGCGAGGCATACTCGGTCGAGCGCTCCACCTTCTCCAGCGACACGACCAGGCCATCGCGCGTGGCGAAGGCGAAATCGTCGTCCAGGAAGGTGTCGCCGGGGATGTTGACTTGCGTGGTCAGCGCACGCTTGCCGCCGCCCGCCACCAGGAAGTGGATGTGGGCCGGACGGTTGCCGTGGCGGCCCAGCAGCGCGAACAGTTCCGACACCGGGCTGTTGGGCGGAATCGCATAGCCCGGCGGCAGGAAGCTGCGGAAGCGGTAGTTGCCCTCGGCGTCGGTCTCGATGCGGCGGCGCAGGTTGTAGGCGGGCTGCGCCGGGTCGAAGTGCGAGTAGCGGCCCAGTTCGTTGCAATGCCAGACGTCGACGTTCGCATGCGGCACCGGCTTGCCTTCCAGGTCCAGCACGCGGCCTTCCATCACCAGGACTTCGCCCTTGCCCTCGTTGCCTTCATCCAGGCGCACTTCGCGCTGGGCCACCGGCGCGCCGGGGACGTAGAGCGGGCCTTCAATGGCGCGCGGCGTGCCCTGGGCGCGCGCGGCGGCCTGGTCGGCTTCATCTTCGAGGATATCGAGCAGGCGGTCGAAGCCAAGGCCGGCAGTGATCAGGCCGACCATATCGGCCTGGCCCAGGCGCGTCAGCCATTGCATGGCCGACCAGAATTCTTTCGGCGTCACCTGGAACGACTCGATGGTGCGGAACAGGTCGGCGACGATACGCGCGGTGATGGCGCGCACGCGCTCATCGCCTGCGCTGACCTGGCTGCTGTTGACCAGCGCCAGGAGTTCGGAAGGGGTGTATTCAGCCATGATGAGTGCTCTCCTTAAATGTGGGAATTTGCGCGACGTTGCGGAATATCGATGCTCTCGGCGTCGGCCGTGGCCTTGCCCGGTTCGGCCGCGACCGACGCCGAGCGCGCGTGCCGGATCATCAGCACGGCCAGCGCCGCCGCCATCCCGGGCACCGCGATGGCCATGAAGTTGTGCTCGAGCCGCAGCCCCATGCCGACCAGCACCCCGATCACGATCGGTGCCAGGATGGCGCCGCCACGGCCCATGCCCAGAGTCCAGCCGATACCGGCAGCGCGGATGCCGATGGGATAAAACTGTCCGGCATAGGCGCAGCCGACGATCTGCGTGCCGATGGTGGATGCGCCGGCGAGGCCGACCATCAGGTACAACCAGCCGGTCGGCATGGGGTGGCCCAGCAGGGTGATCGACACCGCGGCCATCAGGTACATGCCGATCAGCACGTACTTGATATGGAGCTTGTCCGCCAGCCAGCCGCCACCGACGGCCCCGACCATGCCGCCGAGGTTGAGCACCAGCACGAAGGTCAGCGCCGAGCCCAGGCTGTAGCCGGCGCTGGCCATCAGCTTGGCCAGCCAGGAGCTGAGCGCGTAGACCATGAACAGGCACATGAAGCACGACAGCCAGAACATCAGCGTGCTCGGGCCCCGGCCTTGCTGGAATAGCTGGCGGAACGGCGCGCTGGCGGATACGTCGGCACCGGCGATGACAAAGCGATCGTCGGCGCCAGGCCGGTAGGCCGGATCGATGTTGCGCGCCAGGCGCTTGAGCTCATCCGTGCGGCCGCGCCGGATCAGGAACGGCACGGATTCCGGCATCGACTTCAGGACCAGCGGGATCAGCAGCAACGGCAGGCCCGCGGCGATAAACACGGATTGCCAGCCATAGCTTTCGATCAGGCCCTTGCCCAGCACCGCCGCGAGCATGCCGCCAACCGAGTACCCGCTGAACATCAGCGTCACCATCGTGCTGCGCACGCGCTGCGGCGCGTATTCGGTCATCTGCGCGATGACGTTCGGCATCACGCCGCCGATGCCGATCCCGGCCAGCAAGCGCGCCGCGCCGAACAGTACGGGGTCCTTGCATAGCCCCGCGGCGGCGGTAAAGACGCTGAACAGTGCGATGCAGATTGCGATGGCCCAGCGGCGGCCGATCTTGTCGGCAATGGTGCCCAGCAGGATGTTGCCGAACATCATGCCGAACAGCGCGGTGCTGACCAGGAAGCCAGCCTGGGTCGGCCCGACCCCCATCTCCTTGATGATCGACGGCAGCGCAATGCCGGCCACGGCCAGGTCATAGCCGTCGAAGATGATGATCAGCGCGCACCAGATCAGCACGCGGTAGTGAAAAGCATTGAGCCTGGCCTCGCCTGCCATTCTCTGTATGTCGATTTGTCGCATGGTCTCCTCCGTTTCCTTATGTTCTGACTGCTTGCCCGTGTCTGCTTGCAGGCCTTGGCTGCGGGGGCGGCAGCCGTCAAAGCCTGGCCAGCGATACGGCGGGGTCGGCCAGGTCTTGCCGCCTGACCGGCTTGCGTTGCTCGATCAGGCGCCGCGCGAAGCGCAGGTCGCGCGCCGCGTTGCCGCCGAGCGCGGCCGTCACGCACTGGCCGTCGAGGTAGAAAAAGACAAAGCTGCCGCTGGCCGGATCGCCGCGCACCACCACCTGGTGGGATGGCTGCGGCACGCCGTAGATCTGCAGGTTGGTGTCGTGCTGGTCGGACCAGAACCACGGCAGCGGGTCGTAGTGCACCGCGTGTCCGAGCGCGGACTTTGCCGCGGCGATGCCCTGCTCTTGCGCGTTCTGCCACGACTCGAGCCGCATGCTGCGCCCGGCCCAGCCATTGCGCGCAACGGCCACGTCGCCGGCTGCAAAGATGTCCGGATCGGACGTGCGGCACTGCGCGTCGACCAGCACGCCGCCCTCGCAAGCCAGCCCGGCCGCACGCGCCAGCTCGTCGTTCGGTACCAGGCCGATGCCCACTACCGCTACGTCGCAGTCGATCTCGCGGCCATTCGCCAGCGCCACGCGGAGCCCGCCGGACGCGATCGCCGAAATGCCTGCCACGCCGGTATCGAGCAGCACCTCGGTGCCGCGCGCGGCATGCAGCGCCAGCAGGTGCTCGGACAGTGCCGCCGGTATGCTGCGCTCGCACAGCCTGCGCATGGCCTCGATCACCGTGACCTCGGCGCCGCGCTTGCGCGCGGTGGCGGCCACTTCCAGGCCGATCCAGCCGCCGCCCACCACCGCCACGCGCGCGCCGGGGCGCAGTGCGGAACCCAGGCGCTGCGCATCGTCGATGGTGCGCAAGGTGTGCACGCCAGGCAGGTCGGCGCCCGGCACGTCGAGCATGCGCGCGCGCCCGCCGGTGCAGAGGATCAGCTTGTCGTAGGCGATGGTGCTGCCATCGGCAAGCTCGATCTGCCTGGCCGCGCGGTCGAGCCGCGCCACGCGCGCACTCGCGAGCCATTCGACCGACAAGGTCGCCAGCGTCGCGGCGTCGAGCAGATGTGCGCTTTCAGGTGCGGCCTCGCCAGCCAGCACTGCTTTGGAGAGCGGCGGGCGTTCATACGGCGGGTGCGCTTCGTCGCCGATCAGCACCACCCGGCCGCCGAAGCCTTCACTGCGCAGCGTGCGTGCGGCCCAGCCGCCGGCCTGGCCAGCACCGACAATGACGATCGTCCTTGGATCCGTGCTCATGACTGCTCCCCGCCTTCAGGACACCACGACCGGTTGCGGCAGCACCTGGATCCGCACGCGGCCGTCCGTCACCTGCACCGGATAGGTCTGGACCGGCGTCACGCACGGCGCCTTGCGCGGCGCACCGGTGCGAAGGTCGAACAGGCCCTGATGCAGCGGGCACTCGACGCAGCCGTCCTCGACGAAGCCTTCGGACAGCGGCACGCGCTCATGCGTGCACAGGTCGTGCAGCGCGAACAGCTCCTCGCCCACGCGGAAGACCGCAATCGATACCCCGGCCGCCTCGACGGCGCGCGGTTCGTCCTCGATGAATTCGTCGGCCGCGCCGACGTCATGCCATGTACTCATTGGATGCACTCCTAGATCGGCGTGGCCAGAAGGGTCTGGACCCGCGAGGTGTCGTAGACGACCCGCTTTTCCTTGTAGCGCCAGGCGCCGTCCTGCCTGACGACGGTGTCGCGATAGACGCCGGCCTGGTACACCACGGAGTCGCCCGCGGCGCCGGTATTGACCACGATATAGCTCGACACCGTGCGCACTTCTTCGTCCGTCGCCGTTTCGATCACCAGCCCGCCCAGCGCGTGGCGATAGCCGTGCGCCTCATAGATGTTGGCGTGGCGCAGCGCGACGATGCGGTCGCGCATCATCTTCTGGTTGCGGCAGTGGATGATCGGCGCGGGCAGGCCACGGTCGGCGTTCTCGCGCGAGATGATGGTGTAGGTGCCGTCCTCGGTGAAGAAGGCCGGCCAGCTCTCCAGCAGGTTGTTGTCGATGGCGTGGACGTAGCGGTGTTGCAGGGCGCTCAGTTCCATCCAGAGCTGCAGGTCATTCTTCATCTCAGTACCCCATCGCGTGCTGATATCCGGCCCAGAAGCGGCGAATCAGGTTTTCAGTGATATTGCTGTTGGTCTGCTCCGGCGCATCCAGGCCCATGCCCATGTAGGACGTCTTGTCGCCATCGCGCACGGTGCCGCGCTGCACCAGCTCGGTGGCCTCGGTGTCTTCCATCGAGATATAGCCGGCCGGCCCCACCAGGTTGGCCTGCAGCAGGCGCAGCTCGCGCAGCTCGGGGGTGTCGTCCTCGTAGCCGAAGAAGTGGAACACCAGCTCGAAGTTGTTTGGCCCCTTGGGCAGCAGCTGGCGCGCCACCAGCGTGTTGTGGATCTGCTGGATGACCAGTTGCGGGAAGATAGGCTGGATGTGGTTGGTGCAGTCCTCCTCGAACTCGGAGATCTGCCCCAGCACGTAGGGATCCTCCAGCGCAAAGCCGTCCTGCATCGAACGGATCTTCTGGTCGGTGTAGGCCGCCGCGGTGTTGGTGTCCTGCTTCGGCTTGGTCACCGTGATCAGGCTGTGCAGGCCGTGCGTGGCGTCCGGGATGGAGCGCGCGCTCATGCCGACGCGGAAGATGTTGAAGGTGGTATGGAACAGGTGCAGCAGGCTCGCGTGATAGGGATCCTTCACGTTCTCGAAGTAAAGCTTCCAGTTCGATTTCGAGTACTGGCGGGTGCAGCCCAGATAGACCACCGGCTTGTGGAAGACGCGGTCCACCCAGGGGCGCATCTCGGGGCCGATGTAGTCGGCCAGCGGCGGCGCCTGGTCGCTGAAGGTGGCAAACAGCAGGCCCTTGTATTCCTGCACGCGCAGCTTCTGCAGCCCGTGCTGCGACGGATCGAAGGCCTTGGCCATCCCGGTCAGGGTGATGGTGCCCTGCTTTTGCCCGCGCCGAAACGGCACGCCCTGCAGGTCGCCCTCGCAGGAGTAATTCCACTGGTGGTACACGCAGGTGTGCGACTCGGCGTTGCCATACTTCTCGCGGCACACCACCGCGCCGCGATGCGCGCAGCGGTTGACCCAGCACGCAAAGCCGTTCGCCGTGCGCGTTACCACCACCGGCGTATCGCCGACGAAGGTGCTCTTGAAATCGTTGAGATTGGGAATCTCGCAGGCCAGGGCTACGAAGCTCCAGTACGGCCCGCGATAGATGCGCTCCTGCTCCCGGTCATAGACCTCTTGCGAGCTGAACACGCTGTAGGGGACGCATGAGCCGTCGGGCTGGGGAAAGATCACTTTCCGGTCGCTGGCGTTCCCGGCCAGCCGTGGCGAGTCTGACATCGCTGTCTCCGCGAAATTGTTGGGGGATGGGGAATTGGGGAATGGGCCGAGTGTAGAAATTCACTGACGGCGGCACTATCCGAAACTGGCCGACCTGTACCGTGCCGCGATCCGTTTCTTGCCACTTCGGCGGCGGCTATCCGTAAATGGCAAGGCACGCCCGGGCGGCTGTCCGCTTTCGGCAAGGCAGGGTTGCGAGGGCCGGGCGGCGCTACTCATGCCGCGCGCACTATGGCAAGATGAATTGCAGAAAGATGAAGAAGGGCAATCAGCCCTCCGTAGATCAGTCTGTGACTTTCCAGGCAGTTTCCGGTGCAACGGCACAGTGAAACCGCGGTAAGGCCAGAAACGGGGACAACCAATGCCACTTTCTCCGCGGACTCCCGCCCTCTCCGCGCTCTACAGCCAGCCGCTGTTCCAGTCCGATGTGCGCGTGGAGGCGCACGACCACGTCGCGCGCGAGCTCACCGACCATGTACTGCGCTGGAAACCGGGCGCACCCGACGCGGCGATGTTCAAGGGCGAACTCAATCGACTGAAGATTTACGCGCTGCGTTACGGCGCCGAAGTCGAGATCTCCGCGCGCCCGTTCGAGGACTTTTCCCTCGTCCATACATCGCTGGGCGCCGGCGCCGAGATCGAATGCGACGGCCACCGGCTGTGGGTTGCCGAGGGCCGCACGGCGGTGCTCGCGCCGAAGGAGCGTATCCGGCTGCGCTGGAGCCCTGGCAACCAGCAGATGATCGTCAGGGTGCCGCACACACTGTTGCACGAGGCCGCGGGGCGCGAAAGCGTGGAACGTGTCGACCTCGCCCCCGGTGTCCTGCTGCCGCGTGTGCTCGAACCGCAATGGGACCTGATTGCGCATTCGTTGCTGAATGTGCTGTCCTGCTCAAGCGACTCTGCGATTCATGCCAATTGGGTCGATCATCTGGAACGAAGCCTGGCCCTGTTTCTGCTCTTGCACCAGCCCGTGAGAACCGCCACCCTGCCCTTGCCGCTGGAGCCTGCTTCGGGGCCGGGGCAAGGGGAAGCCACGGCGGCCAGCCGAAGGATGCGGCAGATGGACGCCGTGATGGCCTACATCGAGTCCCACCTTTGCGCACCGGTCTCGCTCGAGGACCTGGCGCGCGCCGCCGGCGTGAGCTTCCGCACGCTGAATGCGGTTTGCCACCATCACCATGGCATCTCGCCGATGGAGCTGCTGCGCAATATCCGCCTGGACGCGGTACGCACCCGTCTGACGCTTGACCCCAGCGCCAGCATTACTGAAACCGCGCTGGCACTTGGCTTCGGCCACCTTGGCCGCTTCGCCGCCTACTACGCTGCGCGCTTCAACGAGCTGCCCAGCGACACGCAGAAGCGGCGTACATAGTGGAAGATCCTGCAAGGGGTTTCCGCACCCCGTGCCGTGATCGGGCGGCTATCGCGCGCGCATGGCCTTTCGGACGGCTGCGGTGACCTGCTCGACCACGCCCTCGCGCCAGTCGTCGGTATCGCCATAAAAAGCCCGCCACATAGCCTGCCTGACCAGCGTGCGCTGGTTTTCGTCGGCCTCCGGATGAAGGTAGAGCCAGTGGTCCCCGCGCAGCGCGTCAAGAACTTCGGCAACCGGCAGCGTGCCGAACTCCAGCGCGATCCCCGCATAGTCGACATCGGGCAGCGTGCCGGCTACCGCCTGCCAGGCCAGCCCGGTCAGCCGGGCCGAACTGGACGAGCCGTCATAGATCGACGTCACCTCGTTGCCCCAGATGGCGCGGGTCCGCCCGAGCTGCGCGTCTTCGTCGGGGCCCATGCAGATGGGCTCGCCGTAGCCCCATGGCCCCAGGCCGGTGTGGACATCGATCCAGCGCAGGCTGCTGCGTCCGCTGCCAAAGCGCGCCAGCACGCGCCGCAGCGTGTAGTTGCTCCAGGTTTCCTTGTTACCGCCATAGAACAGGCCGCGCGGATCCTGGTACTGCCCGCCGCTGACCGCGGTTTGGTACCAGTCCATGCCTTTTTCCGCCACGGTCTTCATGAACCGTGCCTGCTCCGCGTCGGACGGCGGCCATTGCTCGGGCACCAGCATCGGCGCAATCTCCGCATACGGCGCGTTGTCCGGCAGCGGTTGCGCGAAATCCATGAAATTGCGGTTCAGGTCGACGTTGTCCTCGTTGACCCGGCGAAGATGGGAAAAACCGTAGGGATTGACCGCGTGCACGAGCAGCAGGCCCAGGCGCGCTTCGGCGCAGTCCGCCAGCAGGACCGCATCGGCCAGCAGCGCCACCTGGGCGCCGGAGCCGCAGAAGCCCTCCACGCCATGCACCCCGGAACTCACCATCAGCACGTGACGGGCGTCCGCCGGCCCGACCCACGCGACATCCATGGCAAGGTCCTCGCCGGCGCTGCCGCGCCGGGTCGGATGGGGGAATTCCGCAAGTGTTGCGCCCGCGGCGCGCGCGGCGGCCAGGAACTTCTGCCGCGCCTCGGCATAACTGGTGGCAAAGCATCCCGAAACCTGGCCCATGGCGACTGCCCCACGCGAACGGAGATGCTGGCATTAGACGCCAAATCGTCCGGGCTTGCCAGCGTGCAGCGCGTCAGAAAAGCTGCCCGCTTTCGCCGGGGCGCGCGTCGTCCGGCCCCCAGATGCCGGGCGAACTGAATGCCTGCGGATGCATTTCGATGCCTGCGGCGGCGATCTGCGCCGCCGACAGCACGAGCTGCCGCGCCAGCCAGTCGTGCAGGCTGCGCAGGAAGCGGATGTTGTCGAGCCGGTTGGAAGCCGCGATCAGCCGTTCCAGCTTGACGTGGGCCGTGTAGACGTCCAGCAGGTTGGTCGCCTTGAGGCGCGGCGGCGTGGTCGGACTCTTCTCGATGGCGAGAATACGACTCACCTGCGCCCGGCTCAGTTCGCCGGTGCGCTGGAAATACTCGTAGACGTCCTGCAGTGGCGCAAAGCGCACCGTGGGTTGCACGCGCGGCACCGCCGCGACCTTTTCCATGCGCAGGATCAGGTAGCGGATTGCGGCCATGCGCTGTTCGGCTTCGCGCTGGGCGGCGCTTGGCCGGCGGCGCGACGCCATGGCGATGACCGCATCGAGCGACTCGGCCTGGCGCACCACGTCGCGCTCGGTGTAATCCGGCACTTGTGCAAGCTGGCCGGGATGGAGCACGGCGGCCTGGGCGCAGGTCTCGCCGAACGGGTATTCATGGCCCAGTGCATCGCGCAGGATGTACGCTCTGCCATCGGGAAAGCCATGGTGCCGTCCGGTGGCGCCGCGCGCGTGGCAGCGCGTGTCAAGGTCGACGAAATCCTTGCGTACGGGAATCCAGCCCCCGTTCTGTGCCTGGGTCATGAGTCTGCGGTCTTGCGGCAAAGCGGTATTGCGGGTGAAGCCGGCCGGGCCGGCCGAACCCGGTATTGTCGCCGATCGCGCCGCAACGGGCCAATTCCGCTATTTCAGCATGAACGACATGGCCGACAGGCAGTTCAGCATGCGCACCGCGGCCTGCACCGAATCCGCCGCGAATGTCAGCGTGACGCCGTCCACCCGCTCCAGGGCCGGCCACTGGCAGAACAGGTCCGCGTGCGCCGTCGTCTGGGTCTGGAGCCTGCAGTTCAGGGGAGCATCGATGCGCAGCGCGCGTGCATTGGCCCGCTCAAGCACCGCCAGCGTGGCCGCTTCGCGGATGGCGTCGCGCGAGGCGGATGGCGCAAGCGTGCTGCCGCTGCCGAAGCCGCCCGCCGACTTGGTCTGCACATAGCGCACCCACGGCATCTGCGTCCGGGTCTCGTCGATGAAGACATCGTCGCCGCTTGCCATCAGCACCGGCACGCCGAACTCGCCGGCCAGCGCGGCATAAAGCCCGGCCTCGCCATATTCCTGCCCGTTCAGCCACACCCGTGCGAAGGCGCCGCTGTTGATCGTATGCGCCAGCACGCCACGGCTCTGCGCGCGGCCGTGGTAGCCGATCATGAACACACCATCGCAGCCCGCTTCGACCCCTGCCATCATGCCGAGGTAGCGCGGCTTGCCCAGCACGAGCTGCGCGCGCGGATCGATCTGGTCGGGCAGCAGATTGCGGAAGCCGCCATGCGAATCATTGACCAGCACTTCGTTGGCACCGGCGTCGAACGCGCCCTGTACGGCCGCGTTGGCTTCGCCAGTCATCCAGGCGCGGGCGCGCTCGTATTCGCCGTTTCCGGGCCGGGTCTGCTCGGCGTGAAAGACGCCGGCGATACCTTCGATATCGGTGGAGATCAGCAGCTTCATGTTCGCTTGTGAAGTTCGGGCACGACATCCAGCAATGCCTGCCGCACGTGGCCATCGCGGCCCCGGACAGTCACGGCGTGCCATAGCGCGTGAAGGATGGCCTGTTCGACGCTGTCGGCCGCCGCGCGGAACAGCGGGTCCAGGCGGCTTTCGTGCAGCAGCGCCACGGCAGGCATCGGATCGGCGGCATGGTGCGGCACGGTGTACGCCGTGGAAAACGCCAGTGCAATATCGCCCGAACCGTGCCCGTACACCGAACCCGTGCGCGCCAGGCCCGCGCCGGCGCGCTGCGCCAGACGGCGCAGCTGGCGCGCATCCAGCGGCGCGTCGGTCGCCAGGATCATGATGATCGAGCCTTTCTCGGGCTCGGGCGCCGGCGCCGCGAGCCGTGCAGCCAGCTCACCGCCGACGTGCCGGCCTGCCACGACGAGAGACTCAGGTATCCCGAAGTTCGCCAGGACCAGTGCACCCACGCAGTAGCCGCCGGCAAGCCGCGAGGCCGTGCCGATACCGCCCTTGACGCCAAACGCCGACATGCCGCGCCCCGCCCCGACCGCGCCGGCGTGGACGTTCGCGCTCGCGGCAGCACAGGCCGCCTCATAGTGGTCACCGCCGACCGCCATGGCCTGGATATCGTTCAGGTAGCCGTCATTGCACTCGAATACCAGCGGGTTGACCGTCGGCAGCAACCGGCCGATCTCCGGATTGGCCGCGATGGCCTCGCGGATCTGCGCCTGCGCCACGGCGCCGACGGCGAACGTGTTGGTCAGCGCGACCGGTGTTTCCAACACGCCCAGTTCTTCCACCTGCACGAGGCCCACGCTCTTGCCAAAGCCGTTGATCACCGCGCATGCAGCGGGCACCTTTTGCAGGTAAGGGTTGCCGGCATGCGGGCTCACCACCGTCACGCCGGTCTGCAGATCGCCGTGGTCCAGCGTGCAATGCCCGACCGTCACGCCGGCCACGTCCGTAATGCTGTTGCGCACGCCGGCGGGCAGCGTGCCGATGATCGGCGGCGTCACCTGTTCCATCTGCGCTTGCCTCAGCGCCGGTCGATCTTCGGATCGAGCGCGTCGCGCAGCCCGTCTCCGAGCAGGTTGAATGCGAGCACCGTCAGGAAGATGGCCAGGCTCGGGAAGATCGCAACGTGCGGGGCCGTCACCATGTCGGCGCGTGCCTCGTTGAGCATGGCGCCCCACTCCGGTGTCGGCGGCTGTGCGCCCAGCCCGAGGAACGAGAGGCTTGCCGCCGTGATGATCGACGTGCCGATGCGCATCGAGAAATACACCACGATCGACGACACCGTACCCGGCAGGATATGCCGCATCAGGATGGTCCAGTCCGACGCGCCGATGCTGCGCGCGGCCTCCACGTAGGTCAGGCGCTTGAGCATCAGCGTATTGCCGCGCACCAGGCGCGCAAAGGCGGGAATGCTGAAGATCGCCACGGCGAAGATCACGTTGACCATGCCGTTGCCGAGGATCGCCACCACGCCGATCGCCAGCAGGATGCCCGGGAACGCGAACAGCACGTCGGCGATGCGCATCACGATACGGTCCCACCAGCCCTCGTAGTAACCGGCCAGCAGCCCCAGTACCGTGCCGACCAGCGCGCCGATGATGACGGACAGGAAGCCCGCCGCCAGCGAGATGCGCGTGCCCGCCAGGATGCGGCTGAAGATGTCGCGCCCAAGCGAATCCACGCCCATCAAGTGGGCCGCGGACGGCCCGGTATTGAGCGCGTCATAATCGAAGAAATTCTCGGGGTCGTACGGCACCAGGTGCGGCGACAGGATCGCCACCACGATCAGCAGCAGCACGAACGCACCGGCGCCGAGCGCCAGATGCTGCTTGCGGAACTTGCGCCAGAACTCGCTCCAGGGCGTACGCACGGCCTGCGGCGCCGCTGCGGTCGCGGCTGCCTGGCTGGCGGCGGGCGTGGAAATCTCAGTCATGCCGGCCTCCCTCTGTTACTTGTAGCGGATGGTTGGGTTGATCACGGTGTAGAGCAGGTCCACCACCAGGTTGATCAGGATGAATTCGAGCGAGAACAGCAGCACCTCGGCCTGGATCACCGGGTAGTCGCGCATCTCCACGGCATCGACCAGCAGGCGCCCGAGGCCCGGCCAGTTGAAGACCTTCTCCACCACGATCGAGCCGCCCAGCAGGAAGCCGAACTGCAGGCCCATCATGGTCACCACCGGGATCATGGCGTTGCGCAATGTGTGCTTGGCCACGACCACGGTTTCGCGCACGCCCTTGGCACGGGCGGTGCGCACGAAATCTTCCTGCAGCACCTCGACGAACGAGGCGCGCGTAAAACGCGCCATCACCGCCGCCACCGCGGCACCGAGCGTCAGCGACGGCAGGATGTAGTGCTTCCAGCTTTCGGCGCCGATCGACGGCAGCCAGCCCAGTTGCACGGAGAACACCTCCATCAGCAGCATGCCCAGCGCAAAGGCGGGGAACGAGATGCCGGACACGGCCAGCGTCATGCCCAGGCGATCAGGCCAGCGGTTGCGCCAGACCGCCGAGCAGATGCCGATGACCATGCCGAACACGACGGCCCAGGCCATCGACGCGACGGTCAGCCACAGCGTCGGCATGAAGCGGTCGCCGATCTCTTCGCCGACCGGGCGCTTGGTGCGCAGCGAATGTCCGAACTCGCCGCGGACCGCGTTCGAGAAGAAGTGCACGAACTGCTGGGGCATGGGCTTGTCCAGCCCGAGGTCCTTGCGCACCAGTTCGACCGTGGCCTGGTCCGCCTCCGGGCCCGCCGCCAGCCGCGCCGGGTCACCGGGCAGCAGGTGGACGAACAGGAACACAAGCACCGCGACGATCAGCAGTGTGGGGATCACGCCCAGGCATCGTTTGAGGAAATAGTTCAGCATGACGCTTCAGAGGGAAAGGCCGCAGGCCAGCCCGCCCATGCCCCCGCGACGCGGGCAGGCGGCCACATTCGGCTTACTGCTTACTGCTTGATATCGATCTCGTCGAAATTGAACGAGCCGTCCGGCATTACATACGCGCCAGTGAGTCGCTTGCTGCGCGCGAACAGCACCTTCTCGGTCACCAGGAAGGCCCACGGCGCATCCTTCCAGATGCGTTCCTGCGCATCCTTGTACAGCTTCGCCTTCTCGCCGCGATCGGTCGTGCGCAGCGCGCCCGCGATGTCGGCATCGACCTGGTCGTTCTTGTAGTAGGCGGTGTTCAGCAGTTTCGGCGGCATCGACTCCGATGCCAGCAGCGGACGCAGCGCCCAGTCGGACTCGCCCGTCGACGACGACCAGCCCACGTAGTACATGCGCACGCCAGCTTCTTCCGGCTTCTGCACGCTCTCCACCTTCTCCACGCGCTGGCCCGCTTCGAGCGCCTGCACGCTGGCCTTGATGCCGACCTGCTGCAGCTGCTGCTGCACGAACTGGATCACCTTCTGCGCGGTGGTGTGGTTGTAGGCCGACCACAACGTGGTCTCGAAGCCGTTCGGGTAGCCCGCCTCCTTCAGCAGCGCGCGTGCCTTGGCCGGGTCATACGGCCACGGACCCAGCTTCTCGGCGAAATCCACGCCCGGCGGCACCACGCCCTCGGCCGGCACGGCGTAGCCGGCGAAGGCCACCTTGGCCAGCGCATCCTTGTTGATGGCGTAGTTGATGGCCTGGCGCACCTTGGGGTCGTTGAACGGCTTGACCATGGTGTTCAGCGACACGTAGCGCTGGATGATCGACGGCGCCGCGATCAGGTCCGCCTTCGGGCTGTTCTTGAGCACTGCCGCCTGCTCGAACGGAATGCTGAAGGCGAAGTCGGCCTCGCCGGTCTGCATCACGGCCGCGCGGGTGTTGTTGTCCACCACCGGCTTCCACGTGATCGTGTCGATCTTCGGGTAGCCCGTCTTCCAGTAACCCGCAAACCTCTTGCCCTTCAGGTGGTCGGGCTGCTTCCATTCCACGAACTCGAACGGGCCGGTGCCGACCGGATGGAAGGCAACGTCCTTGCCGTACTTCTGCAGTGCGGCCGGAGAGATCATGACGGCCGACGGATGGGACAGCACGTTGATGAAGGGCGAGAACGGCTCCTTCAGCGTGATCTTCACGGTATTGCTGTCCACCACGTCGGTCTTCGCCACGCGGTTGAACAGCGTGTAGCGCTTGAGCTTGTTGGCCGGGTTGGTCACGCGGTCCAGGTTGGCCTTGACCGCGGCGGCGTCGAACGTGGTGCCGTCGTGGAACTTGACCCCCTTCTTCAGCTTGATGGTGTAGGTGAGGCCGTCCTTGCTGACGTCATAGCTCTCGGCCAGCACGTTGACCAGCTTCATGTCCTTGTCCAGGCCAAACAGCCCCTGGTAGAAGCTCTTGGACACGGCCTGCGAGAGCGTGTCGTTCGAGTCGTACGGGTCCAGCGAGGTGAACGTCGAAGCGACAGCCATTACCGCGTCCTTGGCGGCAAAGGCAGGACCGGCCGCCAGTGCGCCCATCGCGCCAACCGCGAGCAGCCCGGCCAGCAGCCTGGGCGAAACCATCCGTGCAGACATCTCGATTCTCCTTGGATCAACCTTAGTTTCAGTAGGCGCCGCCGATGGCGTGCCGGGCAACAAAATGGCCGCTCTCCCCGCTGCCGGCAACGGCCACCAGCGGCTGCACCACTGGCTCGTCGCCGACCGCGCGGATCGGGCTGGGGATTTCATCGGAAAGCGGCTCGCGCCGCAGGTGACGGCGCGCCGGATCGGCAATCGGCACGGCGGCCATCAGCTTCTTCGTGTACGGGTGCTGCGGGTTCTCGAAGATCGCGCGGCGCGGGCCGATCTCGACGATCTGGCCCAGGTACATCACCGCCACGCGATGGCTCACGCGCTCCACCACCGCCATGTCGTGCGAGATGAACAGGAAGGCGATGCCCAGCTCGCGCTGCAGGTCCAGCATCAGGTTGACGATCTGGGCCTGGATCGAGACATCGAGCGCGGACACCGATTCGTCCGCCACTACCACCTTCGGGTTCAGCGCCAGTGCGCGCGCAATGCAGATGCGCTGGCGCTGGCCACCGGAAAACTCGTGCGGATAGCGCGCGGCATGCGAAGCATCCAGCCCCACTTTCTCCAGCAGCCAGGCAACACGCTGCTCGGCCTCCTTGCCGCTGGCCACCTTGTGCACCAGCAGCGGCTCCATGATCGAATAGCCGACCGGCACGCGCGGATCGAGCGAGGCGAACGGATCCTGGAAAATGAACTGGATATTGCGCCGCAGGTGCTGCAGGGCGGCACCTTCCATGCGGCTGATGTCATGCCCGCCGAACTCGATGGTGCCGCTCTGGCTTTCGACCAGCCGCAGCAGCGAACGTCCGGTGGTCGACTTGCCGCAACCCGATTCGCCGACCAGCGCCAGCGTCTCGCCCGGGTAGAGATCGAAGCTGACCTTCTCCACCGCGTGGACGCGCCGCGCGACGCGGCCGAACAGGCCGCCCGGCACGTCGAAGCGCGTCACCAGGTCGCGCACGCGCAGGATCGGCGTGGCTTCGGCGGACACGGTGTCCTGCGGCGCCGCGGGCTCAGGAGCCGAATCGCCAAGCTGCAGCAGCGGGAACTTGGCCGGCAGGTCGGTGCCCTGCATGGCGCCAAGCCGCGGCACGGCCGACAGCAGCGCGCGCGTATAGGGATGGGCCGGGGCGCGGAACACTTCGTCCGAGCCGCCCTCTTCGACCTTTTCGCCACGGTACATCACCAGCACGCGGTCGGCCACTTCAGCCACCACGCCCATATCGTGCGTGATGAACACCACGCCCATGTGCATTTCCGCCTGCAGGCCGCGGATCAGTTGCAGGATCTCGGCCTGGATGGTCACATCCAGCGCGGTGGTCGGCTCATCGGCAATCAGCAGTGCCGGCTTGCACGACAGCGCCATGGCGATCATCACGCGCTGGCGCATGCCGCCGGACAACTGGTGCGGGAAGCGGTCCAGGACGCGCTTCGCTTCTGGAATGCGCACCAGTTCCAGCATGCGCAGCGCCTCGGCACGGGCGGCTGAGCGGCTCTTGCCCTGGTGTAGCCGGATCGATTCCGCGATCTGCTCGCCCACCGGGAACACCGGGTTGAGCGAAGTCATCGGCTCCTGGAAGATCATGGCCACGTCGGCGCCGCGCACGCTGCGCAGCGTTGCGTTGTCGGTCCGCGCCAGGTCGATGACGTTGCCGCCGCGCCGGCGCAGCGCCATGCTGCCCGACACGATCTTGCCGCCGCCATGCTCCACCAGCCGCATCAGCGCCAGCGAGGTCACCGACTTGCCGGAGCCGGATTCGCCGACGACGGCGAGCGTCTCGCCACGATCCACGTGGAAGGACAGGTTGCGCACGGCTTCGACGGTGCGTTCCGACGTGGCAAAGCGCACGGTCAGGCCGTCCACGGACACCACGCGCTGCGGCGGCAGCACAATGCTTGAATGAGTAGAGAGTTCAGCCACGGGCACCCCTTGGATTGCTGCGGGAATTGCTGAAAGCGAACGGCTCGCGTCAGCCGTAGATCGACACGGTCACAGGGCCGCTGGCACGCGCAAAGCCACGGTACATGCCCTCGGTGTTGAACGGCAGCGTGATGTTGCCGAAGCGGTCCACCGCGATCAGCCCACCGCGGCCGCCGATGGCGGGCAGCTTTTCCATGACCACGCGGCGCGCGGATTCTTCAAGCGACCGTCCGGCATAGCGCATCTGCGCCGAGACATCGTGCGCGGCGACGGTGCGGATGAACATTTCGCCGGTGCCCGTGGCCGAGATCGCGGCCACGTCATCGGCGTAGCAGCCTGCGCCAACCACCGGCGTATCGCCCACGCGGCCGACCTGCTTGTTGGTGACACCGCCCGTGGACGTCGCGGCGGCGAGGTTGCCGAAGCTGTCGCAGGCCACGGCGCCGACCGTGCCGAACTTGCTGTCCGGATCGATCGGGTCCGGCTTGCCGGCAAGTTCGCGCGCGGCCAGCGCGGCAGCGTCATGATCAAGCAGCGCCATGCCCTGTACGGCGCGGGCGCGTTCCCATTGCTCGTAGCGGGCCTGCGTATAGTAGTAATCGCGCGACACCAGTTCAAGCCCGTGGGCCTGCGCAAAGGCTTCGGCGCCTTCTCCTGCGAACAGCACATGCTCGCTGTGATCCATCACCGCGCGCGCGGCCAGCACCGGATTGCGCAGCCGCGTCACGCAGGCCACCGCGCCGGCATTGAGCGTCGCGCCATCCATCACCGCGGCATCGAGTTCGTACGTTCCGGCGTGCGTCAACACCGCACCCTTGCCGGCATTGAACAGCGGGCACTCTTCGAGCAGGCGCACCGCTTCGGTGACGGCGTCGATGGCCCTGCCGCCGTCGGCCAGCACACGCTGGCCGGCCAGCAACACCTGTTCCAGCGCCTCGATATATTCGCGTTCGCGCGCGGTATCCATGGCGGCACGCGTAATGGTGCCGGCGCCGCCGTGGATGGCAATGATTGCTTGAGTCATGGAGAACTACGCTTTCGGATGCTTGAATGAGTTGCGGCGGACGGCGCCCGGCTTGCTTTCGCCGTCGGCTTGCGCCACGGGTTGCCCCGGCTGCGTGCCGGCCGCGTTGCCAGCATTGCCGGCATTGGCGCCGTACAGCCAGGGCAGGAGGAATTCGGTCATCTCGGCGGCGGCCTTGACCGGGCGCTCGGCCCGGTGCGCCACGGCGCCACACAGCGCTTCGATCAGCGCCAGCACGTTGGCGTCGGAGTTGGCGGACAGCCGGTTGGCGGCCTGCGCGTAAAGCGCGATATCGGCGATCGGCGCCAGCGGCGAGGTCGGACCGTCGGTCAATGCCAGCACACGCGCGCCGCGCGCCTTGGCGCGCTGGGCCAGCACCACGGTGTCGGACACATAACGCGGAAAGGCAATGGCGATCACCAGGTCGGCGGGGCTCAGCTTGAACAACTGGCGCGCCGCGTGCGACGCGCCGCCGGCAGCGGCCACCGAGGTCACCATGCGGCAGTGCATCTCCAGCCCGTGCTGCAGCAGGCCCGACAGGAAGCCGCTGGCACCGAAGCCGGCAATGTAGACGCGCTCTGCCGCGAGAATGGCGGATACCGCTCGCTCGCAGGCGTCCGCATCCAGCGCGCGGCGCGTGGCTTCCAGGTTCGCGGCGGCATTGTCCAGCGAAGCGGCGAAGGCTTCCGCGGCCGTCGCCGGCCGCTCCAGCTCCGAACGCAGGCGCTCCACTGGCGCCAGCGTCGCCTCGAAACCGCGCACCAGCTCGGCACGGAACTGCGGATAGCCGTCAAACCCGAGCGCGCGCGCAAAGCGGTTGGCGGTTGCCACCGACACCTGTACCGCGGCCGCGAATTCGTCAATGCGCATGGTCGCAGCGCGGAACGGATTGGCCAGCACGTACTCGGCCATGCGCTGGTGCGCGGGGGTGAGCGCTGGCAGGCTGCGTGCAATGCGTTCGGAAATCGAGGTGCCGTCCGACATGGATGTGAAATACGGGCCGCGGTAAAGACCAGGCATCGGCCGCTATGGCTGCAATGAAAATGAATTTACACGCAGACGCCAAACAAGAAAACAAAGATTTCATTGTTCGAGGGTAATCCCTAGGACCCCCTGCATTTCGCGCGGGCAGCCTCGAGCGGAAACGCTACAATGCCGCCCAGCGCCGCATCCCGGGCTCCTGCCAGCTTTCGCGCCGGTTTCCGCCGTTTGCCTCCGCTTATCTCCGTTTACCCCGACGTTTCTGCCTTCCTCGTGATCCGAATCGACCAGCTTGTCCTCCAGCGCGGCACCAAGGTGCTGTTCGACCACACCAGCGTGACGCTCAACCCGGGCGAGCGCGTGGGCCTCGTCGGCGCCAATGGCAGCGGCAAGTCCACCCTGTTCGCGATGCTGCGCGGGGAATTGCATCCGGACGGCGGCGATGTGGTCGTGCCCGCGCAGTGGCGCATCGCGCACGTGGCGCAGGAGACGCCGGCGGTGGCGCGCAGCGCTGTGGACTATGTGATCGACGGCGACACGCGCCTGCGCGAGATCGAAGCCGCCATCGCCGAAGCCCAGGCCGTCGGCGACGGCAGCGCCGAGGCCGAGGCCCACGCCGGCTTTGCCGATGCCGACGGCTACACCGCCCCGGCCCGCGCCGAGGCCCTGTTACTGGGCCTGGGCTTCACGCTCGCCCAGGTATCGCAGCCCGTGTCGTCATTCTCGGGCGGCTGGCGCATGCGCCTGAACCTGGCCCAGGCGCTGATGTGCCCGTCCGACCTGCTGCTGCTCGACGAACCGACCAACCACCTGGACCTGGACGCCATCGTCTGGCTCGAAGACTGGCTGGCGCGCTACCCCGGCACGCTGGTCATGATTTCGCACGACCGCGAATTCCTGGACGCGATCTGCAATGTCACGGTCCACATCGAGAACCAGCAGTTGCGCCGCTACGGCGGCAACTACACGCTGTTCGAGACCCTGCGCCTGCAGCAGATGGCGCAGCAGCAGTCGGCCTATGTCCGCCAGCAGAAGGAAATCGCGCACCTGGAATCGTTCATCACGCGCTTCAAGGCCAAGGCGACCAAGGCCCGCCAGGCGCAGAGCCGTGTCAAGGCGCTCGAGAAGATGGAGCGGCTGGCGCCGGTCCACGTCGCGGCCGGCTTTGCGTTCGAGTTCCGCGAACCTGACGCCGCCCCCAACCCGATGATGGTGCTGGACGGCGTCGACTGCGGCTATGCCGAGGCCGATCCGCCGGTGACCATCCTGCACAAGCTGGCGCTGTCGATCCAGAACGGCCAGCGCATCGGCCTGCTCGGCGCCAACGGCCAGGGCAAGTCGACACTGGTCAAGACGCTGGCGGGTACGCAGGATCCGCTCACTGGCACGCTGCGCCTGGGCAAGGGGCTGCAGATCGGCTACTTCGCCCAGCACCAGCTCGAAACGCTGCGCGACCACGACTCGCCGCTGCAGCACCTGGCCCGGCTGGCGCCGGATACGCGCGAACAGGAGCTGCGCGACTTCCTCGGCAGCTTCAACTTCCGCGGCGACATGGCGACCTCGCCGATCGAGCCGTTCTCGGGCGGCGAGAAGGCCCGGCTGGCGCTTGCGCTGATCGTCTGGCAAAAGCCGAACCTGCTGCTGCTCGACGAGCCGACCAACCACCTGGACCTCGACACGCGCGAGGCGCTGACCATGGCGCTCGCGCAGTTCGAGGGCACCCTGATCCTGGTCTCGCACGACCGCCACCTGCTGCGCGCCACGGCCGATCAGTTCATGCTGGTCGCCGACGGCACCATCCGGCCATTCGACGGCGACCTCGACGACTACCGCGACTGGCTGCTGCAGCAGGCAGCGGCCAAGCGCAACGCGGCCGCGGCCGCGCACCAGGCGGAATCGGGCGGTGCCGCGGCCGCCGTCAACCGCAAGGACCAGCGCCGCGCCGAAGCGGACGAGCGCCAGCGCCTCGCGCAACTGCGCAAGCCGCTTGCCAAGGAGCTGGAAAAGGTGGAAAAGCGCATGGCGGTACTGCAGCCGGCCAAGGCCGAGATCGACCAGTTCCTGGCCGACGAGACCAGCTATGCCGAGGCCAACAAGTCGAAGCTGATGGAAATGCTCAAGCGCCAGGGCGAGGTCAATGGCGAGCTGGAAACGCTGGAAGAGAAGTGGCTGGAACTGCAGGAGCAGATCGAGCAGATTGTGTAAAGGGGTTCGCCCCCTGCCACTCGCAAAGAAAAACCGGCGCCTTGTGCGCCGGTTTTTTGCTTTCCCTCAGCGGAAATTCTTCTCCCGCCGGATCAGCCCCACCGCCAGCGTCAGCGTCAGGATGAACAGCCAGATCAGTGACCAGGCCGGCACCGACAGGCCCAGCACCGGCGGCAGCGGCGCCGTGCACAGGCCATCCGAATAAAACACCTGCGGCAGCACCTTGGCGGTCGGCAAGGCATTGACCCAGTTCTCGAGCGGATCGATGCCGCAGCTCGCCTTGGGGTTCAGCAGCAGCGACACGTGATACACGGCCACGGCAATGCCGCCGACGCCGGACAGCATGCCCAGCCCCTGCCACAGCGAGCGCGTGTTCTGCGCAATGGCCGCGAGCAGCGAGAACAGGCCGATGCCGATAAAGGCGAACCGCTGCATGATGCACAGCGGGCAAGGCTGGTAGCCCTTCTCGAACTGCAGGTACAGCGCAAAGCCGACCAGCCCGAATGAGATGATGGCGATCAGCAGGAAATAGGCGCGGGAATTGGCTTGCATAAACGGGCTTGCATCAACGATGAACGGATCGGGATCTCTGTTGCCAGGTTGCCGGCGCGGCGGCGCAACGGCTGTTGGTCGGCATTATTACCGATTTTGCGAAATGTCCCCGGCCGCGCCCCAGGGAAACGCCGGCTGACGCCCTGTGGCGGATTGCCGCAGGCGGCCCTCAGGCTGAGCCGGGACGGCAAATCCCCGCCTCCCAGTCGGCCCGCGGCAGCCGGTAAAGGCGATGGAGCCGCAGCGGATGGCCCTCCGGCAGCGCCGGGTGTTCGAACGCCAGCGCATCCTCATGCATGCCCAAACACTCCATTACCGCGCGCGAGCGCTGGTTGGCCAGCGCGGTGAACGAAACGATATCTTCCAGCCCGAGCTGCCCGAACCCCACCATCAGCGCCGAGCGGGCCGCCTCGGTGGCGAAGCCCTGCCCCCACGCATCGCGGGCCAGACGCCAGCCGACCTCCACGCAGGGCGAGAACGGCAAGGCCGCCGCCGGCACATTGAGCCCGACAAAGCCGATGAACGCGCCATCCGCCTTGCGCTCGCAAGCCCAGAAGCCCCACCCGAGCGTGTCGATCTTCTGACGGCAGCGCGCCGCCAGGGCGTCGCTCTCCGCCCGGCCCAGCGGCGCGGGAAAGTAGCGCATCACCTCGGCATCGGCATTCAGCGCGGCAAACGGCGCATAGTCGGCGTCGCGCCACTGGCGCAGGCGCAGGCGCGCGGTTTCGGTTTCGATCAGGCCAGCCATCGGTCAGTCGAGATGACGTACGCGATCGATCGCCTGTTCGATGCGCTCGACAGCGATCACCTCGAGCCCGTCGATCTTCTGCTTCGGCGCGTTGGCCTTGGGGATCACCGCGAGCGTGAAGCCGAGCTTGGCGGCTTCCTTCAGCCGTTCCTGGCCGCGCGGGCTGGGACGGATCTCGCCGGCCAGCCCCACCTCGCCGAACACTACCAGGCCGCGCGGGAGCGGCTTGTTGCGCATCGACGAGTGGATCGACAGCAGCACCGCCAGGTCGGCCGCGGGCTCGGTAATCTTTACGCCGCCCACGGCATTCAGGAACACGTCCTGGTCAAAGCAGGCAATGCCCGCATGCCGGTGCAGCACCGCCAGCAGCATGGCCAGCCGGTTCTGTTCAAGGCCCACGGCCAGGCGGCGCGGGTTGGGCACGTTGGCGGTATCGACCAGGGCCTGCACTTCCACGAGCAGCGGGCGCGTGCCCTCCTGCGTCACCAGCACGCAGGAGCCCGGCACCGTCTCTTCATGCTGCGACAGGAACAGCGCCGACGGGTTGCTGATGCCGCGCAGGCCACGCTCCGTCATGGCGAACACACCCAGTTCATTGACCGCGCCGAAACGGTTCTTGAACGCACGGATCAACCGGTGCGAGGAATGTGTATCGCCTTCGAAATACAGCACCGTGTCGACGATGTGCTCCAGCACGCGCGGACCGGCGAGGTTGCCCTCCTTGGTCACGTGGCCGACCAGGATGATGGTGGTGCCGCTGCTCTTGGCAATGCGCGTCAGTTGCGCCGCGCATTCCCGCACCTGCGCGACCGAGCCCGGCGCCGAGGTCAGCGCTTCGGAGTAAAGCGTCTGGATCGAGTCGATCACGGCCACCTCGGGCTTTTCCGCCTCCAGCGTGGCCTGGATCTTCTCCAGCTGGATTTCGGCCAGCAAGCCGAGCGTCGGGCTTTCCACGCCCAGGCGCTGGGCACGCAGCGCGATCTGGGCGCCGGATTCTTCGCCGCTCACGTAGAGCACGCGGCGCTGCCCGGCCAGGTTGGCGAGTGCCTGCAGCAGCAACGTCGACTTGCCGATACCCGGATCGCCGCCGATCAGCACCACCCCGCCCGCGACCAGCCCGCCGCCGAGCACGCGGTCGAACTCTTCAATGCCGCTGGAAAAGCGCGGCACGTCCGCGGCATCGATCTCGGAGAGCTTTTGCACCGTTGCCGATGCCGCCAGCGGCTGGAAGCGCTTGGCCGCACCGCCGCTTTCCGCCACGGTCTCGACCAGCGTGTTCCATTGCTGGCAGTGCGGGCACTGGCCGGCCCAGCGCGGCACGGTGCCACCGCATTCGGTACAGGTGTAGACGGTCTTGGTCTTGGCCAACGGGAGATCCTTGAGGGTAGGTACACCGCAAACGCCACGGCCGGCCACCTTGGGGTGGCCGGCCGTCTGTGCGGTTCAATCAGGCAGCGATCAGGCCAGCAGCGGCGAGGCGCTGTCCGGCGCGGTGATCGTCGCCACGGTGGCCGGCACGCGCGGCGCCAGCGCGCACATCAGCTCATAGCCGACCGTGCCGCTGGCCTGGGCGACATCGTCGATCGGCAGGCCCTGGCCCCACAGCGTGACCGGGCTGCCAATCCTGGCTTTCGGGCATGGCCCCAGGTCGACGCACAGCATGTCCATGGAAACGCGGCCCAGCAGTTCGGTGCGCACGCCATCGACCAGCACCGGCGCGCGGTTCTCTCCCCAGCCGGTGGCGTGGCGCGGATAGCCGTCCGCGTAGCCGCAGGCGACTACGCCGATGCGCATCGGCCGGTCGGCCGTGAATATGGAGCCGTAGCCGACCGTATCGCCCGGTTGCAGGTCCTGCACGGCAATCAGCTCGCTATGCAGCGACATGGCAGGCTGCAGGCCGACTCCGGCAATGTCGGCCTCGCGCCCGGTGGGCGAGGCCCCATACAGGATGATGCCGGGCCGCACCCAGGCCCGGTGCGCCTCCGGGTGCCACAGCACCGCCGCCGAGTTCGACAGGCTGGCCTCGCCCGGCAGGTTCGCGGTGGCGGCGTCGAAGGCCGCCACCTGGTGGGCGATGCCGCGGGGACTGTCGGCATCCGAGAAATGGGTCATATGGACGATGCTGCCCACACACGGCATGGCGCGCGCGCGTTCCCACGCGGTGCGGTACTGCGCGGGCTGGAAGCCGAGGCGGTTCATACCGGTGTTGAGCTTGAGCTGGATTGCCAGCGGGCCTTTCGGCCGTGCACTCTCCAGCATGCGAAGCTGCTCGTCGCAATGAATCGCGGTGGTGAGGCGGTATTGCTCCAGCAGCGGCACATCCTGTGGCTGGAAAAAACCTTCCAGCAGCAGGATCGGCCCCTGCCAGCCGAGGTCGCGCAACTGCACGGCCTCATTCAGGTCCAGCAGGCCGAAACCATCGGCCGCGCGCAGGCCGGCAAAGACACGGCGCAGTCCGTGGCCATAGGCATTGGCCTTGACCACGGCCCACACGCGAGAACCGGGCGCGTGACGGCGGACGACCTCCAGGTTGTTGGCAATGGCGGGTTGGTGGATGACGGCGTGGATCGGTCTTGGCATGAAATGACATCTCGCAAGGCATGCATCGCTGCCTCTGGAAGAACCTTTCAGACGCCGCGGTGTGAGTCGGGCGCCATGTCCTGCATAGGCATGCACCAGATCAGGGAAGACCCGGTATTCGGCCAGCGATGCGCAGACGTTATTTGAACACATTCGCGACCCCTGACCGGGAAATCCCCGGGAATCGCAGCGCGTTCCCGCTGTCAAACTGGCGCCTTTGCGGATTCGGGATTGTCGTGTTTTCGTGATATAAAGCCGGACGCTCAGGCCATGTTCTAAACGCGAAGCAATATGTCAATGACGGTCAGGCAAGCAGCGCGGCGCTCACGCGCGGCGCATGCGACACAATTCGACGCGGCCGCAGCCCAGGGTCCCTTGCAACAATCCATGGCCGCGCCGGTGGGCGTAGCCCTTCCCAGAGCGCACGAAGAACGCGCTGGAGACAAAGTCGAAAGCATGAAGAAGGGTTTTTACACCATCATGGCCGCGCAGTTTTTTTCGTCGCTGGCCGACAACGCGCTGCTGATCGCCGCCATTGCCCTTCTTACCGAGTTGCATTCCCCGCAGTGGATGACCCCGCTGCTCAAGCTGTTCTTCGTTCTCTCCTACGTCGTCCTGGCAGCTTTCGTCGGCGCGTTCGCCGACTCCATGCCCAAGGGGCGGGTGATGCTCATCACCAACGCCATCAAGATCGCCGGCTGCGCCATCATGATGTTCGGGCTGCACCCCCTGCTGGCCTATGGCATCGTGGGCTTTGGCGCGGCCGCGTACTCGCCGGCCAAATACGGCATCCTGACCGAGCTGCTGCCCCCCGAAAAGCTGGTGATGGCCAACGGCTGGATCGAAGGGCTGACGGTGGGCTCGATCATCCTCGGCACCGTGGTGGGCGGCGCGCTGATCTCGGTGCATATTTCCCAGATCCTGCTGCGCTTTGATCTGCCCTATATCGACACTGGCATCAATACGCCGGCCGAGGCCGCGATGGTAGTGATCATGCTGTTCTACGTGATCGCCGCCGTCTTCAACCTGTTCATTCCCGATACCGGCGCCCGCTACCCGCAACAGGAAAAGAACCCGATCAAGCTGATCGCGGAGTTCGGCGACTGCTTTGTCGCGCTGTGGCGCGACAAGCTCGGCCAGATCTCGCTGGCCGTGACCACGCTGTTCTGGGGCGTGGGCGCCACGCTGCAGTTCATCGTGCTGAAGTGGGCGGAAAAATCGCTGGGGCTTAACCTGTCGCAGGGCGCCCTGCTGCAGGCCGTGGTCGCGGTGGGCGTGGCCGTCGGCGCCATCATGGCGGCGGCACGCATTCCGTTGCGCAAGTCGCTGTCGGTACTGCCTTTCGGCGTTGCCATGGGCGCCACCGTGATGCTGATGGCCTTCTACACCAAGGACGCGATGCCGCAGGTCACGGTGGACGCGCTGGGCCTGCACATGCCGCTGTACATGGCCATCGCCTACGTCTTCCTGATGCTGGTCGGTGCCATGTCCGGCTATTTCGTCGTGCCGATGAACGCGCTGCTGCAGCACCGCGGCCACGTGCTGCTCTCGGCCGGCCACTCCATCGCCGTGCAGAACTTCAATGAGAACGTTTCCGTGCTGCTGATGCTCTGCCTGTACGCACTGCTGATCAAGCTGAACGTGCCGATTGGCATCGTGATCGTTGCCCTGGGGCTGTTCATCTGCATCACGATGGCGCTGGTCATGAAGGTGCACAAGTACAACGTTCGCATCTTCAACTCGCTCGCCATGATCGGCGAGGACAAGCACCACTGAGCGCAGGCTCCGCCACGGAGCCGGTCCGATCGGTCGCCCGCATCAACAAAAATGGTTCTTCGCGGGATTGCCGGGGAGTGGGTAAGGATGGGTTTTCGGGCTTGGCAGGCAGCCAGGCACAATTTGAAGCCCATCCCCATACGACACCCTCAGCACACTACGACCAATATTCGCCCGCTAGGGCAAGTAAACGCGCTTTTTGGTTACTTTTTGTCGCTCGGACCAAAAAGTGACTCGCCGGCTACGCCGGCGAAACAGCAGCGCCCGCCAAGCACGACAACCCCATCATTCCCCATTCCCAGCAATCCGCCAAAGAACCCGAAAAAAAAGCCAGCGCAGCAAGATGCAACGCCGGCCTGCGGGACTAGCGCCTGCCGGCGGCGCCGCGCCTGAGCCTAGTCGACCGTGGCACCCGTATCCCTGACGACCTTGCCGAGCCGCGTGGTCTCGCTGCGGATCAAGGCGCCGAACGCCTCCGGCGTGCCGCCGACGACCGGGGTGCCAATCGCCTCCCAGCGCTTGCGGAACTCCGGATCCTTGAAGGCAGCGTTGATCGCGCCATTGAGCTTCAGCACGATGTCGCGCGGCGTTGCGGCCGGTACGGCAATGCCATGCCAGGCAACGAATTCAAACCCCGGCAGGCCCGATTCCGCCAGCGTCGGCACATCGGGCAAAACCGGCGAGCGGACCTTGGTCGTCACGGCGAGCGGACGAAGCTTGCCCGCCTTGATGTAGGTCAGCGAGCTCGCCATGATGTCGAACATGACCGGGACCTGGCCGCCCAGCACGTCATTCAGCGCGGGCCCCGCTCCCTTGTAGGCGATGTGCTGCATCTTCGTGCCCTCGGCGGTATTGAACAGCTCGCCCGCCAGGTGCTGGGGCGTGCCGTTGCCAGCCGATGCAAAGCTGTAGTCGCCGGGCTTGCTGCGAACCGAAGCGATAAAGGACTTAACGTCCTTCACCGGACTGTCTGGATGGACCTCCAGCACCAGCGGGAACGCGGATATCTGAACGACCGGAGCGAGGTCTTTCTGAGGATCGTACGGCAGGTGCTTGTACAGGGTCGGGTTCACCGCCATCGGCCCGCTGGCGGCAAGCAGGATCGTGTAGCCATCGGGAGCCGCCTTGGCCACCGCATCGGTTCCGATATTGCCGCCCGCGCCGGCCCGGTTCTCCACGACGACGGTCGCACCAAGCCGGGTCTGCAGGCTCGCCTGCAACAGGCGCGCCATCAGGTCGGTCGGGCCACCGGGCGGATAGGGCACGACGAAGCGAATCGGTTTGGACGGGTACGCATCCGCCGCCCTGGCATTTGCCGACAGGCCGACCACCAGGCCCAGGCAGGCCAACCCCACTGTTCTCATCTTCATGAAAGTCTCTCCCCAACTTCGTGATCCGGTCTTGTGGCCGTGCTGCGGGTCTGATGCCCGCATGCGCCACGGCGCCAAGGGGTGCCGGCCGAGTATAAAGAGCGCTAACCCATTCGAGAATGCGGATTTTTTGATGGATTGATCTGTGCACCGGATTACTGCTGACAGGCCGAAACACGCGGCAAGGTAACCAGCGCCGCCGGGACCTTGCCGGGTCGCCTACGATGGTTCGCCGTGGCCGGCCGCGGGCTTTGCGGCGCGCGCCAGGGCGCGCTCGGACCATCCGGCCGGCACCACGAACCCGCGCGAGCGTTCACGCCACCAGCCCGGCGCATGCGCGCCGGCCGGTTCCATCTCGCACAGCATGATCGGCGATTCGCGGCGCCAGCCGTGGTCAGGGTGGGGATCGGCAAAGCGCTCGGCCAGCGCCTCCCGCAGGGAGTCCGCCGCTTCGGTCTCGGCCTCTTCCAGCAGCGCGCCGGACAACCAGCCCGAGCGCGACAACCGGCACCAGCGCGTGCCGGCTGCCTGGCCGGCGCGCGCAAACCAGTCATCAAGCGTGGACCACCAGCCGTGCAGGTGGTTGCCGGCAATGCCCAGACGCTCCAGGCCCTGCGGCACCAGGCCGTCGCGATAGAACAGCCACCCGAGCAGATAGACTTCACTGCGATCGACCGCGCCGCCCAGCAAACCCAGCGCCTCCGCGGTGCGCGCCAGCGGCAGTTGCCGGCGCACGATGTGGTCGAGCTTGTCGCCAAGCCGGTCCACGAGATTTGGCCCGACAAACCCGCGCAGCCCCAGCGGCGCCGTGTCGGCCGCGTCGACCATCAGGTAGAACTTGGTAGCCATTTCCCAATGCACGACCTCACCGCTGCCCTGGTCCCGCCAGACGAAGTCGAGTTCCCCGAGGGTCTGGATGCCGTGCCCGTGGGCACGCCTGACCGGTACGTTCGCGGCCAGTAATTCCAGCCCCTGCGCGTGGCGCAGCGCGAAATGCAGCAGGCGCTCGGCATGGCGCCCCAGCCGCAGGCTGCGTGCGCGGCCGGGCTCTTCGGGCAAGGCGTCGGTCATGCCGCTGGCAAGTTCGGCGACGGTAGCGGGCAAGCCGGCGGGATCGGCCTGGTCGAGCCAGTGCTCCCAGGCGGCCAGGGTGCCCGCGGGCCAGCGGGCCAGGCGCGCGCCGCCGGGGTCGCCGGCGTCGGGCAGGCCCTGAAGCAACGGCGGCGACAACGTACACCAGGCCAGGTCGCGCGTGCGCGGCGACAGCGCCTGTCGCCACAGCGGCAGCACCGGCGCGTGCACGCCGTTGCCGCCGTGGCTCAGCGAACGGTCAGGCCTGAGCTCCCGCACGGTCGTGTACCTCGCGGGCCAGGCACAGGTCTTCCCACGCGCGTGCCTTGTCGGTCAGCGTGCGCAGCAGGTAGGCGGGATGGTAGGTGACCACCACGGGAATCCCCTCGTAGCTGTGCACGGTGCCGCGCAGCTTGCCGATCGGCGTGGCGGTGCGCAACAGCGACTGCGCGGCAAAGCGGCCAAGCACGACGATCACCCGGGGCCGCACCAGCGCGATCTGCCGCTTCAGGAACGGCTCGCATTGCGCCACCTCGGCCGGCTCCGGATTGCGGTTGCCAGGCGGACGGCACTTGAGCACATTGGCGATAAACACGTTGCGGCCGCGTGCGAGCCCCAGCGACCCCAGCATGTTGTCCAGCAGCTTGCCTGCCTGGCCGACGAACGGCTCGCCTTGCAGGTCTTCGTTCTCGCCGGGCGCTTCGCCAACCAGCATCCATTCCGCCTCGCGGTCGCCGACCCCGAACACGGTATTGGTACGCGTCTCGCACAGTCCGCAGGCCGTGCATGCCGCCACGGCAGCATCGAGGGCGGGCCACCCCATGGTGGCGATGGCAGCTTCGCGGTCCGGGACGGAAGCCGTGCGCGCAGGCTCAGCAATGGAAGGCGAAGGCGCCGGGTCTTCAAGCTCAGGCACCAAAGCCACGGCGACGGGCGCCTGCGCTTCGGCGGCCTCCGGCGCGAGCACGGATTCGGCTATCGCCTCGGACTCGGCCAGCACGACAGCCGGGCGATCCGGTTCCGCAGCGGCATCCTGCGGCGCGCCCATCGGCTTGCGCGGCACCCACTCCGTGGGAATGCCAAGCACTTCCAGGAACTGTGCGCGGCGGCTCATGCTGCGTCCTCCCCACCGGCCCAGGTCCGGCGCAGCACCAGCGCGTCTTCGCGAGCGTTGCCGGACACCGGGTAGTAGCCCTTGCGCCGGCCGATCTCGACAAAGCCTGCCTCGAGGTAGAGCGCCAGCGCCCCGGTATTGGAAGGCCGCACTTCCAGCAACATCGTATGCAGGTGATGGGTGTGCGATGTGGCCAGCGCCACCGCCAGCATCAGCCGGCCCAAACCCTGCCGTTGCCGGCGCGGCTCCACGGTGATGTTGAGCAGGTGCATTTCGTCGACCACCGGCATCAATACGGCGTACGCCACGAGCGCACCGGTTGGATCGCGCAAGGTCAGGCCCATGTGGCCGACCTTGATGGAATTCTCGAAATTGCCGCGCGTCCACGGATGGCTGTAGGCACGCGCCTCGATCTCGGCCACCGCGTGCAGGTCGAGCGCGCTCATGCGCGCGAGCGCCCAGCCATTGGCCAGCGCGGGCATGACGGGAACGTCCGGCCAGGCCGGGGCCCTGATCGGGTCCGGGCGGTAAGACACGCTCACGATGCGCTCCTCGCGCCCGCCAGCGAGGCGGCCTTGGCGGCAGCGGCCGCCTCGCGCTCCTCGATGGTCTGGGCGACCTTGTCGCGCAGGTAGATCGGCATGGCAAGCGCGGCATCGATGGCCTCGCCGCGCGCCAGTGCGCGCAGGGCGATGGCCACCATCGGCTGCGCGTGCGGCATGGCCTCGGGCAGCACGCGCGCGGCGCGCGCCAGGCCGGCCAGCCGCTCGCCGAATACCGTCGCGGCATTGCCGGCGATCCAGAAGTCGCCGGCCGGGATGGCCACGGTTTCCGGCGGGCCAACCTGCATCGGCGTTTCGACCGCCCATTCGCGCGCGGCGGCGTCCCAGCGGAAGGCCGCGGAATAGGCTTCGTCCATGCGTGCGTCCAGCGCGACCAGCACGGATGCGCCGGGCGGCAGCGCCGACGTGGCGCCGCGTGCGCTTTCCGCGCAGACCATCAGCGTATTGACCGGAATGACCGGAAGCCCGGCACCGAAGGCCAGCCCCTGGGCCACGCCGCAAGCGGTGCGCAGGCCCGTGAACGAGCCCGGGCCGGCCCCGAAGGCGATGGCCGTGCAATCGGCCAGCGCAATGCCAGCCTCGGCCAGCAGTTCGCCCACCGCGGGCAGCACGCGCGCGGACGAGCGCGCGCCGGTATGTTCATGGCGAGACCATGACTCGACCGCGCCATCCGCCGTGGCACGGCCCAGAGCAACAGAACACCACTCGGTGGAAGTTTCGACAGCAAGAATCCAGGACATGGCGCGATTGTAGCCGGTGGCGCCCCAAACCGAGTCCCTCCTCGGTTTTTTGACGGGCCTGCGTGCCGGTTTGAGGACTATCATCGGGCGATTCTTTTCCCCGAATCCCATTGGAGACCCCATGAGTGACCTGCAAGCCCGCTTCGAACAGGCCCAGATCGACGTCAAGCAGCTCAGCGAGCGCCCCAGCAACATGACGCTGCTGCGCCTGTATGCGCTGTTCAAGCAAGGCAGCGAAGGCGACGCCCACGGCGACAAGCCAGGCATGACCGATTTCGTCGGCCGCTACAAGTTCGAGGCATGGGAAGCCCTCAAGGGCACCGCCAGGGACGCCGCCATGGAAAACTACATTGCCCTCGTGGAAGAGCTGCGCAGCGGCGCCACCCACTGAACGCTGCGGGCCCGCCCGCCTCAGCTGACCGGCACCGGCTTCGGCCGGATGCGCCAGGAGGCCACGATGGCCGTGGCGATCACCACGCCCACGGCCAGGAACGTCTCATCGAAGGCGCCGATGCGCGCAGCCTGTGCCAACGCATCACCGCCCTGCCCCAGCGCCACGCCGTGCTGGTTCAGCCGCCACTGCAGGCCGACACCGGCCAGGCTGACGCCGATTGCCCCGCCGAGCTGGCGCAGGAAGTTGATGCAGCTCGACCCCTGCGCGATCAGCGAGAAATCCACGCCGCGCATCGAACCCAGCGTGAGCGATGGCAGGATGCACCCAAGGCCAATGCGCCCGAGCACCGCCAGCGCCACCAGCAGCAGATACGGCGTGGATGGCGAGCCCGTGGCCATCAGCAGGAACGACAGCGCCAGCAACCCCAGTCCGAATGACACCTGGTAATGCGGCGACACGCGTTGCGTCAGGCGTCCCGCCAGCGCAATCGTCAGCGCCAGCGCGACGCCGGCCGGCAGCAGCACCAGGCCCGCGCGCGACGGCGTGTAGTTCAGCGCCATCTGCATGTACACGGGCAACAGGTAGGTCGAGCCGAACAGGCCAGCGCCATAGATAAATGCCACCACCGCGCCCGCCGAGAACTGCCGGTAGCTGTAAAGCCGCATGTCCATCAGCGGATCGGCCGCGCGCAGCTGCCACATGACGAACGCCACGACCAGAACCACGCCCAGGCCAGCCAGCATCAGGCCGGCGACGACGCTTTCGCGCATTTCCACCAGTCCGTTCAGCATGCAGACGGTCGCGATGCCGGCCAGCGCCAGGCCGCGCCAGTCCAGCGGCTTGCGCTCGCCCATCATGACCGAATCGACGGCCATGAAGCGTCGCGCCATGGCCGCGCCCAGCAGCGTCAGCGGCACCACGACGAAGAAGATGGAACGCCAGCCAAAGGCCTCCACGAGGAAACCGCCCAGGCTTGGCCCGAGCGCCGGCGCCAGCACCACGCCGAAGCCGAACAGGCTCATGGCCTTGCCCTGCTCGCGCTCGTCGAATACCCGCAGCACAAGGATGCTGGGCAGCGGCTGCATGATACCCGCCGCGACGCCCTCGGCCACGCGCATGGCGATCATGACGCCGTAGGTCGGCGACAGCCCGCCCACCAGCCCGCCCACGCCCAGCAGCGCCAGCGCGCCCAGGAAGGTGCGCCGCAGGCCGTAGCGGTTGAGCAGCCATGGCGTCAGCAGCATCGCCAGCGTCATCGCGATCATGAAGCTGGCCGCGACCCACTGGGCGCGTTCCTGGCCGAGCACGAAATGCCGGCTCAGGTCCGGAATGGCAACGTTGATGATGGTGGACGAGACGATGGACGACATCGTCCCCAGCATCAGCGTCAACAGCACCAGCCAGCGTAGCCGGTCGCCGTAACGCGTGCGCAGCATCGCCCGGGTCGGCCCACCCGACCCGCCGCCGGAGCTGTCCGGCGTGTGCGGGGCGCGGCTCACCCCAGGCGCCCCGTGTCGGCGATTTCGCGGATTTTTCGGACGGTGTCGATGTCAGCCTCGTGATAGGCGGACTTGACGATTTCGGCATAGCGGTCGTCGCCGCTGGCGTCGACGGCCGGCATGGTCGTGTCGTAGACAAAGCGCAGCAGCAGCGCGCCGGGCGCGGGCGTCTCGATCACCATCGTCAGCGTGCCGCCGGCGTGTTCCGCCGTGGCGGCAGTCTCGTAGCGGACCTGCCGGCGCGGCTCGAAGACCACGCGGTCATGGATGGCCGCGGCGCCGAAATGCAGCACGCGGTCGATCCAGCCTTCGCCGCGGCCAACGACCTCGGCCCGGTCCAGGCCAAGCACGAACAGTTCGGGCGACTCGGCGCGCAGGACCAGCCCCTGCCAGAGCTGGTCAGGCGTGAGCGGATCCAGTTGAGGATTGCCTGGATCGTTGATCTCTACCAAGTGCTCGAAACGCAACTTCTTTCTCCCTGTTTGGTTGTAATCGATATTATGAAGTGTCTTGCCTGTTCGTCAGTACCATTTCACTGCGCGGCGCAGCATCTGCGCCACGCCCGTCCGGAGCCACTGCATGCCACTCGCCGCCCTGCCCGAAGCCGATCCGCTGCAAGTCCTGGTATATGCCGATTCGCTTTCATGGGGCATCGTTCCCGGCACGCGCCAGCGCCTGCCGTTCCCGATACGCTGGCCGGGGCGGCTTGAACTCGGGCTGAACGCCGATGGCGGCGCCCCGGTCCGCATCATCGAGGATTGCCTGAACGGCAGGCGCACGGTCTGGGACGACCCGTTCAAGCCGGGGCGCAACGGCCTGCAAGGGCTCGCGCAGCGCATCGAGATCGATTCCCCGCTCGCGCTCGTGGTCTTGATGCTGGGCAACAACGATTTCCAGTCGATGCACCCGCACAACGCCTGGCATGCCGCGCAGGGCATCGGCGCACTGGTCAACGCCATCCGCCTGGCGCCGATCGAGCCTGGGATGCCGGTGCCGCCGGTGCTGGTCGTCGTGCCGCCGCCGATCCGCACGCCACGCGGCCCGCTCGCGCCCAAGTTCGCGGGCGGCGAGCACAAATGGCTGGGCTTGCCTGGGGCGGTGCGCGAGGTGTGCGACACCCTCGCATGCCCTGTGTTCGATGCCGGCACGGTGATCCAGAGCAGCGCCGTCGATGGCGTCCACCTCGACGCCGACGCGCACCTGGCGCTCGGCGACGCGTTGCAGCCCGTGGTGCGCGGACTCCTCGCCCGGTGACATCTACTGACAGGAGCTGTCAGGAGCGCGGGCGCACAATGCGCGGGTTTTCCCCCCGAAGCTGCCAGGAGACCGTGATGGAGTTGCTGATCAATATCGATGTCGATGACCTGCCGCGCGGCATCGGCTTCTACCAGGAAGGGCTGGGCCTGCGCCTGAGCCGCAAGCTGTTCGACGATACCGTGGCGGAAATGAGCGGCGGCGCCACCCCCATCTACCTGCTCGCCAAGCCGCCCGGCTCGCGCCCGACCACGCGCACCGGTATCCGGCGCGACTACCGCCGGCACTGGACGCCGGTGCACCTCGATTTTGTCGTGGACAACCTTGAAACCGCTATCGAGCGCGCGCTGGAGGCCGGCGCCGAGATCGAGGACTGGCCACAGGAATTTGACTGGGGACGGCAGGCCACGCTATCGGACCCGTTCGGGCATGGGCTTTGTTTTATTGAGTGGAGGGGTGAGGGGTATGGGTCGGTTCGGCACGTACCATGAATAAAAAGACAGGCAGAAAATGATTGACGCGCATTCAGAGGATTCCGCTATTGCCATCCACATCGCACTTGCACAGTCACGGTGCTCCAACCACGCGACAGAGTTCGCAAGGTAGCTTGGCGCAGGGCCCTCTGTTATAACATTTGTGCTGCCGCACTAATTTTTAGTTCGGGGTGAGTCATGGAGAGGTCTGGCTGGTTGCACTCGACCCGACTGTTGGCAGCGAAATCCGCAAGACGCGTCCCTGCGTCATTATTTCGCCGCCTGAACTCCATGACCATCTGCGCACTGTCATGGTGGTGCCCATGACGACAGGCAGTCGCCCGGCCCCCTTTCGTACCCCTGTCACCTGCCAGGGAAAGACCGGCCTCATGTTGCTGGACCAGATCCGCACAGTCGATAAAGGCAGCTTGGTCAAGAAGGCCGGGGCGGTCGCCGACGAAGCCTTGCTGGTCGCATTGACCGCGTTGCGCGAGATATTCGCGGAGTAGCGCGCTCCGGCATACCCCCCAGCATTAAATGCCAGATTTTGGGCCGACGCCGACTTCATAAGCATATGAAAAAGAAATAGACGCCAATATCCCCTGCGCCGCCCTGTTTGGACGCAATTGCGTTAATCTGTGCCCTCGCCCGCCCAACCGCACCCGGACCGGGTTGAGGCGCCTTTCAAGCCACAAGCTTCCAATAACATCCAAACTCTCCTATGCGCAGCATCTCCCTTTACAAGCGTCTGGCGGTTGCCGTGTCCGCCGTCGGTCTCATCGCCGCCGCGGGCAGCGTGTCGGCCCAGGAACAGACCATTCGCGTGGGCACCGTCAGCGGTCCGGACGCCGAAGTCTGGCAAGTCGTGCAGAAAGTGGCCAAGAAGAACGGCCTGAACGTGAAGGTCGTGGAATTCAACGACTACGTGCAGCCCAACGCCGCGCTCGATGCCGGCGACCTCGACGCCAACAGCTTCCAGCACCAGCCGTACCTGGATAGCCAGATCAAGCAGCGCGGCTACAAGATGGCAAGCGTGGGCTACACCTATATCTCGCCGCTGGGCATCTACGCGAAGAACCTGAAGTCGCCGAAGGACCTGCCGCAGGGCGCCAAGGTGGCTGTGCCCAATGACCCGTCGAACGAGAACCGTGCGCTGTTGCTGCTGCAGTCCCAGGGCGTGATCAAGCTCAAGGCCGGTGCAGGCGCCAACGGAAACAACGCGACCCCGCTGGACGTGGCCGAGAACCCCAGGAAGCTGAAGATCGTCGAACTGGACGCCGCCCAGCTGGCCCGCGCCCTGCCCGACGTCGGCGCCGCGGTCATCAACACCAACTACGCGCTGGCCGCCGGCCTGCAGCCGACCAAGGACGCGATCGGCCTGGAGGACATCCACAGCCCGTACGCCAACATCATCGTGGTGCGCACCCAGGACAAGGACAAGCCGTGGGTGAAGAAGCTGGTGGCGGCTTACCAGTCGGAAGACGTGAAGCAGTTCATGAAGGCCCAGTTCAAGGGCGCGATGGTCCCCTCGTTCTGATAGCTTCATCGGGATGCGGGTCGCCCCCCGCATCCGCCTGCCCTTCCACGCCGGCAGGCACCTATGCCGATCCGCCTTCGCAGGCGGTACGGCCCATACCACCGTTGCACGCGGACGGCGCCCTGACCGTTAAAACAACGGGCTGCTGACGGAGGCATGCTACAGTGAGCATCCTTCAACGCAAGAGCCTCCGCATGCCGCGCCGCGCCAATGATTCCACGCAGACACCTGACCGGCCCCTGCCCGTCGCACGCGGTGCCTCGTGGATACCCGCCTGAGGCAGCGCCCCTGCGACTCACAGAACAGCAACCCCCGACGGGCTCTGCGCCCCGCAACTGAAGCGGCCGCCAAGTGCCGCGGAATGGACTGGACCGCCAGTCCCGATCACCGATACCTGCTGCGCCGATTGCCAAGGGCCAGCGGAATCGCGCCAGTCCTTCACCCTTAGATACGTGACCATGCCTCAACGTCCGCCCTTCCCAAGTCGCATGCTCTCCGCGGTAGTTCGGCTTGTTGCCGCACTGCCGTTGCCAGTTGCGCATGCGGCCGGGCGCATGCTGGGACGGCTCGTCTATGCCCTGCCCGGCGGATACCGTCGGCACCTGCGGCAGAACGCCACCCAGGCCGGCTTCGCCGGGCCGTCTTTTGCGCGCAAGGCCGCGGGGGAGACCGGTGCCATGATGACCGAGCTGGCCCATGTCTGGTTTCGCCTCGATGACTGTCTCGACAAGGTCATTTGCGAGGACTGGGACGTGATCGAGAACACCCTGGCCGAAGGCCGCGGACTCGTCATGCTGACGCCGCATCTGGGCTGCTTCGAGTTGGCGGCCCGCTACGCCGCAGAACGGATCTCGCTGACGATCATGTTCCGGCCCCATCGCAAGGCACTCTTCCGGGACCTGCTCGACAGCGTGCGCGGCGCGTCGAAACTGAAGGCGGTTCCCGCCACTGCGCAAGGCGTGCGCGCTTTCGTGCGCGCATTGCGGCAAGGCGAGGCAGTGGGCCTGCTGCCCGATCAGGCGCCCAAGGGCGATGGCGTCTGGGTACCGTTCTTTGCCCGCAAGGCTTATACAATCACGTTGCCGTGCAAGCTCGCCTCGCAGACCGGCGCGCCGCTCATCATTGCGGCTGGCGAGCGCCTGCCTGGCGGGCGCGGCTGGAAAATGCACGTGAAGCGCCTGACCGGGCCCATGCCGCCGACGGCCGAAGAGCAGGCGGCATGGATCAATGCCGAGGTGGAAGACATGGTCCGGCGCTTCCCCGAGCAGTATCTGTGGGGGTACAACCGCTACAAGGTGCCGTCGGGCGCCGTGACACCCGACGCGGATGGCGCCCGCGCCGTCAATTCGACGTAACTGCCGGCAGCCTGCCAGCGTAGCGCCTATTTCAGGTATTTCATCGTCGCCACGCCTGTCGCGACCAGCAACGCTTCGTCCAGCCAGACCTCCGCGCGGGAAAAGAAGATCGAACGCCCGCGCCGGTCGACCATCCCTTTCGCGGTCAGCAACTTGCCGGTCCCGTTACTCAGGAAGTTCGAGGTCAGTGACAGCGTGACGGCATGCAGCGGCGCCTCGCCCGCGGGCGAGTAAAGACCGGAGTAGCCGGTCGCGGCATCCAGCAACGTACAAATGGTGCCGCCGTGGATCACACGGCTCCGGTTGAGCATGTGCGGCGCAACGTCCAGTTCGAGCTCGACATAATCGCGGCGCCACTGAGTGATCCTGACACCGGCGCTTTCCAGTGCGGGGTTATCAAGGCAGAAGCGCTCTTCGCGGGCGACAACATCCGCGGCAATCACGGTCTGGTGGGATTGGTCTTTCATGTCTCAAATCGGCGCGCTCCTGACGGAGGTATGCACCTGGCAGGCAACAAGGGGGCACACCGGGCTGGCGCTCCTGCCACTTTCGCGTGGTACATCACTTGCGGCAGTCTTTCAGGAAGCGCGAACCCGTCTGCTATCGCGCGACAGCAAGGACGTAACTTCCGGCGATTTGCCCCTCCGCGTAAATCTCGATTTCGCGAACGGTCCCTTTTGTCCGCATGAATGGGGAGGCTGGCATCCGGCGATTTGCGCCGCAATCAGGACGCCGGCGACGCTTGCGCCAGGATCTCCCGGATCGCCTGCTCGAAGGCTTCCACCGGTTGTCCGCCGCTCACCAGATAGCGTCGATTGAAGATGATCGCCGGCACTGAACTCAGCCCCATGGACTGGTTCTCCCGCTCTGCCTCGCGCACCTCGCCGGCATAATCGCCGCCCTGCAGCACCTGGCGCGCGCGCGTGGCGTCCAGTCCGACCGACTCCGCGATCTCGACCAGCACGTCATGGTTGCTCGGATCCCTTCCCTCGGTATGGTAGGCCTCCAGTAGTGCCAGCTTGAGCGGCAACTGGCGGCCTTCAAGCCCGGCCCAGTGCAGCAGGCGATGCGCATCGAAAGTGTTGTAGACGCGAGTGCGCGGCCCGAATGTGAAGCCGACCGAAGCACCGCGCTCGCGGATCATCTCCTGCGTCTGCGCGATCTGCTCCGGCGTGCGTCCGTACTTCTTCCCAAGGTAATCGACTATGGCCTCGCCGCCCGGTCCCATATCCGGATTCAGCTCAAACGGGTGCACGGCGATCTCGGCGTCGACTTCATCGCCAAGGCGCGACAGCGCAAGCCGCAGCGAGGACAGGCCGATGGCGCACCATGGGCATGAGATATCGGAAACGAAGTCGATGCGAAGCGGTTGGGTCATGGTGTCTGTGGCGGAAACGGCGTAATCGGAAAAAACAGCGACGGACAGGGTAACGCGAATCGCCAGGGCTTGCTGGATGGGCCAACAGTGCACGCATGCATAAACTTGACCGTGGAAACGGCCACCGGTTGCCACACTCGGTCACCGAGGATTCGGCGACGGCGCCGACCGCCTCCAGGCGGGCAAGAGTATCGCTTGATGCCGCCCGAAGCCGTACGGGCTTCTTGCCATTCAATCGAGGATCCAGCCATGGTCGCCCAACCGGAAATAGCCCGAGACCGCCTCACGGAACTTGACTGTGCCATCATGCAGACACGTCTGCGCATTCATGCACACATCAAGCTGATTCGCGCGGCTCGTGAGGAGGGGCAAGACACGCGGTTTTCGTATCGTCTGCTTCACCTGCTGCGGGAGAGCCTGCGAGCGCTCCGGCATGCGCGCAATGTAGAAATTGCACTGCAATGTACGTACCTCTATTGCTGGCAGGTGCGAACGCGCAAGGTCGCAGGCGAGTCCAGGCCGTGCGCCTGAGAGCTCGCCCGCACGTCACCATATCCCTTGGCGGCAGGCAACTCCAGACAAGTCCGGCGGCGGTCCAATAAGGCTTTTGTCCCGCACAGCCGGCCTGTTCCGCGATCCATGTCAGGCAGATGAAGCCAGGTCAGGGCCTTCTCGCGCCATTTGACCGACTTCGGGAACAGAAGATGCGGAACCCCTTCCACGACCGAGCATGGAGGGGCGAAATGAAAGGCATGCGCTATAACCACCAGGAGCTGCAGGAGCTACGCCGCCTCGTGCTGATGGAGCGGGACATACTGCCCCTGGACCAGCGGATCAAAAAATTGCGAGACGAGATCCGGATGCGTTTGCGTCATGTGCGCGCGTTAAAGGCCAAAGGTCATCCGACACATCATTCGACGCGGGTTCTGCGGCTGCTTTGCCGCACGCTCGCCGTGGAACGCACCTACCGGAAAGTCATGCTGAAGAAGGTCATAGATGGGTCGCGCAGCGTCGGCTGAAGACGCCGCGCACAGCATGGTGCGCTTGCGCCTATTCCCAAAAACAAAAACCCGCGGCGAACACCGCGGGTTTTTCATGCCATCAAGCCGTAGCCGGATCAGACTTCTTCGTACAGCGGCAGCGTCAGGAACTCGGCGAAATCTTCCGACGTCGACATCTGCTCGAAGATCTCGGCAGCGCGGTCATAGGTCCTGGTCTCGCCGCCGACTTCGGCCTTCACCTTGGCCAGCTCTTCCGGGATCAGCTTGCGCACCAGCTCGGCCGTGACCTTGGTGCCGTCTTCCAGCTTGCCCTTCGGCGAGCGGATCCACTGCCACACCTGCGAACGCGAGATCTCGGCGGTGGCCGCATCTTCCATCAGGTTGTGGATCGGCACGCAGCCGTTGCCGGCCAGCCAGGCGCCCAGGTAGTGGATGCCGACGTTGATGTTCATGCGCAGGCCGGCTTCGGTGATCGGGGTTTCCGGCTGGAAGTCCAGCAAGTCCGAACCCTTCACGTGCACGTCCGGACGCTGCTTCTCGAACTGGTTAGGCTTGTCGCCCAGCACGGCCACGAATTCCTTCATGGCGGGCTCGACCAGGCCCGGGTGGGCCACCCAGCCGCCGTCGTAGCCATCGGTGGCGTCGCGCTTCTTGTCGTTGATGATGCCCTGCATGGCGATGGCGTTCTTCTCCGGATCGTTCTTGATCGGGATCAGTGCGCTCATGCCGCCCATGGCGGGCGCGCCGCGGTGGTGGCAGGTCTTCAGCAGCAGCAGTGCGTAGGCGCGCATGAACGGCGCGGTCATGGTGACCTTGGCGCGGTCGGCCAGGCAGAAGTCCTTGTCGTTCTTGAACTTCTTGATGCACGAGAAGATGTAGTCCCAGCGGCCGGCGTTCAGGCCCGCGCTGTGCTCGCGCAGTTCGTACAGGATCTCATCCATTTCGAACGCGGCGAGGATCGTCTCGATCAGCACGGTGGCCTTGATGGTGCCTTGCGGCAGGCCGATCTCGTTCTGCGCCATCACGAAGATGTCGTTCCACAGGCGTGCTTCCAGATGGCTTTCCATCTTCGGCAGGTAGAAGAACGGGCCGTCGCCGCGGGCGATCTGCTCCTTGGCGTTGTGGAACAGGAACAGCGCGAAGTCGAAGATGCCGCCCGAGATGCGCTTGCCGTCGATGGTGACGTGCTTCTCGTCCAGGTGCCAGCCGCGCGGACGCACCTGCAGCGTGGCGATCTTGTCGTTCAGCTTGTATTGCTTGCCCTTCGATTCCAGCGTCAGCGTGCGGCGCACGGCTGCCTTGAGGTTCACCTGGCCCTGCATCTGGTTGTGCCAGTTGGGGGTGTTGGAATCCTCGAAGTCGGTCATGTAGCTGTCAGCGCCCGAGTTGAAGGCGTTGATGACCATCTTGGCTTCGACCGGGCCGGTGATTTCCACGCGGCGGCATTCCAGGGCCTTGGGGATCGGTGCGACCTTCCAGTCGCCTTCGCGGATGTGCTTGGTTTCGGGCAGGAAGTCGGGGACTTCGCCGGCATCCAGGCGCTTGGCGCGCTCGACGCGCGCGGCCAGCAGTTCCTGGCGGCGCGGCTCGAAGGCGCGGTGCAGTTTGTCTACCAGGGCCAGGGCTTCCGGCGTGAGGATATCTTCGTAGGCCGGCAGGATCTCGCCGGTAATCTTCATGCCCGCGGGCAGCGTGATAGCCATCAGTCTTCTCCTGTTAGTCGATAGCTTGTTAGAGGGTCGGCCGCTCGTTGTCGTTCAGACTTCCGCGCCGGTGGCGCGGACGAATTCGAGCAGGTCGTTCATGTCGTGCCCGGTGCCGGAGGGCGCTACGTCGAGCCGCTCCGCCGGATGGCCGGCACGGTTGATCCAGAACGTGGTGTAGCCAAACCAGGTGGCGCCGCACGCATCCCAGCCGTTCGAAGAGACAAAAAGAATCTCTTCAGCCGGCAGCTGGAAGGCCTTTGGCCCGAGCGCATAAGCCTCCGGGGCAGTCTTGTACTGGCGCACGGAGTCAACCGACAGCACGTGGTCGAACAAGCCGTGCATGCCCGCGCTCTTGACGGAGATGTCCAGCATCTCGGCATTGCCGTTGGACAGGATGCCCAGCGGCAGGCCCGCGCGGCGCAGCCGCTTGAGCGCGCCCAGGTTCTCCGGAAAGGCCGACAGGCACGCGTATTCCTTGAGCAGCTGCGCCTCGGTCGCGTCGTCCAGCGCCACCCGCAGGCGTTCCGCGGCATAGCGCAGCGAATCCACCGTCAGCGCCCAGAACGGCTTGTAGTACTTGCCGTCGGGTGCGGCCATGGTGCGGATGCGCGTGTAGTCGATCTGCCGCTCGCGCCACAGCAGCGCGAGTGCCTCGCCCTTGCCCGGGAACAACTGTTCCGCGCGCGCCGTGACGGAATACACGTCGAACAGCGTGCCGTAGGCGTCGAAGACGACTGCGCGGATCTTGTTCATGAGGCGCTCTGGTTCCCGGGGTCAGGTCTTGCCGTAGGCGATTGCGTGGGGCTGTACACCATTGAATGCATGGCATTGTAGGCAGTCGTTGCAGTGCGGCAAAGCCGGCCCGGGTCACTTGATCTTTTACTTTTCGGCATCTAATCTTGGCTCACTTGTTCGACAATAAACACCAATTCCCTCCCATTTGACCTCGCATTTGCGCAAAGTACCCATTCGCCGCCCCGCGCGGGTGATCGCGCAGGCATTGCAGACAAAGATTCGTGGACCATTTCAAACAACTGGAGACTTTTGTATCCGTTGCCTCGCGCGGCAGCTTGTCCGCTGCTGCGGCGGCTGAAGGCGTAGCGCCCGCCATCATTGGGCGGCGTATCGATGCGCTGGAGGAGCGGCTGGGCGTCAAGCTGCTGATCCGGACCACGCGCAAGATCAGCCTGACCTTCGAGGGCTCGGCCTTCCTGGAGGACTGCCAGCGCATCCTGAACGACCTGCACAACGCCGAGGCCAGCGTTTCCGCGGGCGGCGTGAAGGCCAGCGGGCATCTGCGCGTCACGGCCCCCGCCGGCTATGGGCGCAAGCACGTGGCGCCGCTGGTGCCGCTATTCATTGAATCGCACCCGGATGTGACGATTACGCTGGACCTGTCCGACCGCGTGGTCGATCTCGTCAACGAGGGCTTTGACTGCGCCATCCGTCTTGGCGACCTGCCCGACTCCAGCCTGGTTTCGATCCGCCTGGCCGAAACCCGCCGTGTAGTGGTGGCATCGCCAGAATATCTCGCGCGAGCCGGTACACCGGCTGTTCCCGAGGACCTCCAGCGCCATAACTGCCTGGCCTTTGGCGCCAGCGCCAATGTGCAGCGTGGCTGGGTATTCCAGCAGGAAGGCCGTGCCGTCACCGTCAAAGTCGGCGGCGATATGGAATGCACCGATGGCGCCGTGCTCCACGAATGGTGCCTCCAGGGCCACGGGCTGGCCTGGCGTTCGTGGTGGGAGGTTGGCAGCGAGATCGCCACCGGCCGGCTGGTCACGGTGCTCGACGAGTTCCAGGCGCCCCCGATCGGCATCCATGCCGTCTTCCCGCAACGCAAGCACCTGCCGCTGCGCGTGCGGTTGTTTATCGATCACCTGAAGAACACCTACGGCAACCCCGCTTACTGGCGGCGGACCGAACAGGCGCCTGCGCGGCCGGCAGTCGCGGCCGTGGCAGGCTAGATCGGGGACACAAGCGGATGAATGTGCGCTGTCGTACTCTGTTGCAATTGATATAGCGCAATGCCCTACTCGGCACACTGTCTACAATGGTTTCCAGACAGGCGCTTTTCCGGTCGCAGGCAATGATCGTGTGAAGGTCGCAACCGGGCCTGCCCTCCCCTCATCCCCCGCATGAAAGGAGCCCTGCATGTTCCAACACATCCTGCTACCCACCGACGGTTCCGAGCTCTCCAAGAAGGCAATCAACGGCGGACTGGAGCTGGCCAAGACCATTGGCGCGCGCGTCACCGCCTATGTCTGCCTTGAGGAGTATCCGTACACCCCGTTCAGCGAAATCGTGGTCGAGGCGCCGCAGGCCTTCAAGGACCGGATCGAAAACCAGGCCAAGCTGTACCTCAAGGAAGTGGAAAGCCTTGCCACGGCTGCGGGCGTGACCTTCGACTCCGACATGTCGACGTTTGCGGTGCCGTATCTGGGCATTATCGACGCTGCGGAGCGCCACGGCTGTGATGTGATCTTCATGGCTTCGCATGGCCGGCGCGGCTTGTCCGGCCTGCTGCTGGGCTCGGAGACCCAGAAGGTGCTGACGCACACCGATATTCCGGTGATCGTCTATCGCTGACATCTTCCGCCGGCAATGAATACTGCCCGCACCGGCTAGACCGGTGCGGGCAGTCCCATTGCTACCACGCGCGACTCACGGCCCCTGGCGAATCCGCCGCCTCGATATTGGCTGAGTAATAGCCGGTTCCCAAATCCGCGCCAGCACTGGAACAAAAAAACCGCGCCGTCCCTGAGAGAAACGGCGCGGTGCCTGAAAAAGAAGCGCGTGATGGTCGCACGCGCTTCTCTGGTCTGCTGAACCTAGAGACTGCTCGGTTCCCCCCGATCTATGTTTCAGCAAACGGTGGCCAGGAGAGTCAGGCCACTTTCTTGTCTTCGAAGAACTGCTCGTCTTCGGTAGAACCCTTCAGCGCGGTCGTCGACGACTGGCCGCCTTCGATGGTCTGGGTCACGGCGTCGAAGTAGCCCGTGCCGACTTCGCGCTGGTGCTTGACGGCGGTGAAGCCCTTCTCGGCTGCCTTGAACTCGGCTTCCTGCAGTTCCACGAATGCGCTCATCTGGTTGCGGGCGTAGCCGTAGGCCAGGTTGAACATCGAGTAGTTCAGCGAGTGGAAGCCGGCCAGCGTGATGAACTGGAACTTGTAGCCCATGGCGCCCAGTTCCCTCTGGAATTTGGCGATGGTCGCGTCGTCGAGATTCTTCTTCCAGTTGAACGACGGCGAGCAGTTGTAGGCCAGCATCTTGCCCGGGAACTTCTCGTGCACGGCTTCGGCGAATTTCTTGGCGAACTCGAGATCCGGCTTGCCGGTTTCGCACCACACAAGGTCGGCCACTTCCGCGTAGGCCAGGGCGCGCGAGATCGACTGCTCCAGGCCGTTGCGCACGCGGTAGAAGCCTTCCACGGTGCGCTCGCCGGTGCAGAACGGCTTGTCGTTGTCGTCCATGTCCGAGGTCAACAGGTCAGCGGCTTCGGCGTCGGTACGGGCGATCACCAGGGTCGGCACGCCGGACACGTCGGCTGCCAGACGGGCGGCGGTCAGCTTGGCAACGGCTTCGCGGGTCGGGACCAGCACCTTGCCGCCCATGTGGCCGCACTTCTTCACCGAAGCGAGCTGGTCTTCGAAGTGAACGCCGGCGGCGCCCGCTTCGATCATGGACTTCATCAGTTCGAACGCGTTCAGCACGCCGCCGAAACCGGCTTCGGCGTCAGCCACGATCGGCGCGAAGAAGTCGGTGTCGCCTGTGCCTTCGCTCCACTGGATCTGGTCGGCGCGCTGGAACGTGTTGTTGATGCGCTTGACCACTTGCGGCACCGAGTTGGCCGGGTACAGCGACTGGTCGGGGTACATCTCGCCGGCCAGGTTGGCGTCGCCTGCAACTTGCCAGCCGGACAGGTAGATGGCCTTCAGGCCGGCCTTCACCTGCTGCATAGCCTGGTTGCCGGTCAGTGCGCCCAGCGAGTTGACGAACGGCTCGGTGTGCAGCAGGTTCCACAGCTTTTCAGAACCGCGGCGTGCCAGCGTGTGCTCGACCTGAACGGAACCGCGCAGACGCACCACGTCTTCAGCCGTATAGTTGCGCTTGATGCCCTTCCAGCGAGGGTTGGTGTCCCAATCCTTTTGCAGGGCCTGGATCTGTTGTTCGCGGTTCATATCACTCTCCTAAGGACAAATTAGGGATGGCAAAGAAAACTGGTGCTTGCCGACCTGTCCGTTCTTTTCAACCGGTTGACGCTGTTTTCTGCGTCTCAGGTCATCTGTCTTATATAAGAGTTTAGGGAATCGTCCCGCATCGCAACAAGCGTGGAATGTGGGTTGGCACCTAGTTTTTTTCTACATATAAATCAATATGTTAAAAGTTTTATTTCATAATGCGGGACATAATCTTTCATCATGAGAAATCTCGTTGTGCTTTGCAAACCATCAATTTTGCCGATCAAAAAATCTTTCCACATCGTGAAATTTGCGCAGGGAATGACTGGCCGTCAGCATAGCTGCAAGAACCGTGACCTACGTATCTGAACCGCCGCCTGAAAAAGGAAACGGCGCCGCGAACATGCGCCGTTTCCGACTCTGCAACGCGTCGGGATATCAGGCTACTTCTGCGTCTCGCGACTTGCGGTAGGCCACCCAGTCGCCGCTTTCAATATGCGGCAGGCCCGGCACGGCCGCCTCGGCCACTGGATACAGCAGGCAGTTCACGCAGCAGCCATCGTGCAGCACCGTGTGTTCTTCGCGGACGAACAGCGAGGACTGGCCAGGATAGACCTCCTCGATCTCGTCGAGCACCGGCACCAGGGCGTCGGACACTTCATAGATATCCCCGACTGCCGGACCGGCGGCGGGATCGAGCACCAGGCCCGGATAGGTGCCGAAGTCATAGAGACGGCCGGCAATCGTGGCCGTGCCGAGCAGCGTGGGCGCGGCAATGCCATGCTTGCGCGCCGCGGCGTTCAGGTCGTTGACCTCGCCCGCGCGCAGCGTACCGTAGACAAAGACCTTGGGCATGTCAGGCACCGAGCTTTTCTTCTGACACCAGCACGCCGTCGGCATCCACATAGATCCAGTTGCCGGGGCGCACCACGGCACCGGGCATCTGTACCGCTACGTCGCGCTCGCCGGCGCCGCGCTTCTGGCTCTTCTGCGGATGCGTGGCCAGCGCGCGGATGCCGATATCACAGACCTCCAGCTCGCTCGTATCGCGTACGCAGCCATTGACGATGATGCCGGCCCAGCCATTCTTCTCGGCCAGCAGCCCCAGGTTGCCACCGACCAGCGCGCAGCGCATCGAGCCGCCGCCGTCCACGACGAGCACGCGGCCCTTCCCCGGCGATTCCAGTGCCTCGCGCACGAGCGAGTTATCTTCAAAGATTTTCAGCGTCGCGGCCGGTCCCTCAAAGGCCAGTTGCTTGCCGAATGAACGGAACCCCGGCGTCATGACGCGCAGCGTGCCGTCGGCCAGGCGCGGTTCGTTGGCATCGCACAGATCGGTGGTTGCATGTTTCATCGAAAACCTCCTGCAGGAAAGAATCTCGGTACCGTCGGGACCGCACTGAGCGCGCTGCGCCGCGGCGGCAATGGATTACCCCGCCGACGCCTGCGCGGCGGCGCCACGGCGTGAACGGTTGCCGTTGCCCACCGTCACGGCGGTCAGGATCGACACGAGCTGGAAGCCGCCGATCATGAAGAACACCCAGTTGGGCAGGTGTGCGTCCATCAGCGCGCCGAAGAACAGCGGTCCGCTGGCCAGGCCGATGTCCAGTCCGGAATAGACCACGCCGTACACGCGCCCGGTGGCGCCGGCCGGGGCGGCCGCGCGCACCAGCAGGTCACGCGAAGGCCCGGCCGTGCCCGCGCCGAAGCCGATCACGCCGAGCAGCACCGGCACCAGCAGCCCCGGCGCAACATTCAGGCCCACCAGCATGGCCATCAGGCCCGACACGGTGAAGCTCAGCGCGATCAGCCGGTCATGGTTGCTGGTGCGGCTGGCGGCAAACCCGCCGGCCAGCATGCCACCCGCGCTGCAAAGCATATAGATGGTGTAAGACGCGGTCGCCAGCGTGAACGGGATGCCATAGAGCTGCGTGAGCGCGGTCGGCGCGAAGCTCTGGATGCCGGCCGCCGAGAACGTCGTCAGCAGGAAGAAGGCCCAGCACACCCAGACCTGCGGCAGCTTCAGGAAGCCCAGCAGACTGCCGCCGGCACCGGCCTGTGCGGCCTTGGGGCGGCCCACCGCGCTGCCAAGCTCGCGCGGATCGAGCACGTGGCGCAGTGCCAGCAGCACCGCCAGCACGCCGAACGCCACGATCGAAGCGGCGGCCAGCGCCACGCGCCACGTCGCCAGGTTAGCGATCGTCACCAGGAACACCGGCGCGGCGGCCCAGCCCAGGTTGCCGGAGATCCCGTGCACCGAGAATGCATGACCAAGCCGGGGCTGCGACACGTGCTTGTTCAGCAGTGTGAAATCTGCCGGATGGAAAACGCCGTTGCCAAGCCCCGCCACGCCGGCACCGAACAGCAGCGCGGCGTAGCCCGAGCTTGCCGACAGCAGCAAGGCGGCCGTGCCCAGGAACGCCAGCCCGGCGAACAGCACCGGCCGGGCGCCAAAGCGGTCCACGACGAAGCCCGAAGCCGTCTGCACCACCGCAGACACGGCGAAGAAGACCGTCATCAGCAGTCCCAGCTCGGCGTAGCTCAGGCCGAATTCCGCCTTGATCCAGGGGAACAGCGGCGCCAGCAGCAGATGGTAGAAATGGGAAACCCCATGCGCCAGCCCGACGAGGCCGATCACCTGGGCGTCATGGCGAAGCGGATTGCGGCTGGGATCGAGAGCGGCGGTAGTCATGTCGGCGGATTCGCGGGATAGAGCCAGATGGCAGGCAGCCGTGCCGCATGCCTGCGCACCGGGGCATGCAAGAGCGCGTACCGAAGCCCGCATCATAGAGGAAAACCGCAACCGGCTGCATACGACAGCAGCCTGCGCCGCCATGTCCGAGACGACTACATCTGCTTGAACAGGTAGGCGTACTGCCTTGCCACGGGCAACGATTCCGGCCGGTTGCGCAGGCGCAGCGATACGCGGCCGAGCGACTGCGTGACCGCGCTGGCCACGCACGCGATATTGACGACCGTGCCACGGTGAATCTGCCAGAAACGCTCCGGATCGAGCTGCTGCATCAGTTCGCGCAGGCTGGTGCGGATCAGCGCTTCACCGCCCACGGAAACCACGTTGACGTACTTGTCGGTGGCTTCGAGATAGATCACCTCGTCGACCGGGATGATGCGCACCTCCTGTCCGACCAGCGCCTTGATGAAGCGCAGGTAGCTGACCTGCTGCCCCGGCGCGCGTGCCACGGCCGGGTGCTCCAGCGCTTCCAGGCGGCTCAGCAACTGCGCGAGCTGGCCGCTATCGGTCTGCGCGGCGTTCTGGTCGGCGTTCTGGTCCGCGTCTGCCTGGGCCGCCGCCAGCCGGGCTTTCAGGCGAGACACCGTCGCTTCCAGCCGCTCGTGCTGCACGGGCTTGAGCACGTAATCCACGGCGGCCTGTTCGAAGGCCTCCAGCGCGAACTGGTCGTAGGCGGTCACGAATACCACCAGCGGCGGCACATCGAAATCGACCAGCTCCTTGGCTACGTCCATGCCGCTCATGCCGGGCATGCGGATGTCCAGGAACACGACCGACGGCTGGTGCTGGCGCGCGGCGTCCAGCGCAGCGACGCCGTCGTGAACCACGCCGACGATGCGGGCCTCCGGCCACAACGCGGCCAGCTCGGATTCCAGCACGCGGGCTAGCAGGGGTTCGTCGTCGGCAATCAGCAGGGTCGGGGTCATGGCGGGATCAGGGGGCGTGACCGTCATTGGCAAGCGGGGGCGGACGGGCAAGGGCCTCGCCCTGCCCGGTTCGGATGATCAGGGTCGCGGCATGGCCGGCGTGGCGCCCGCGGGTGTAGCGTGCACCGGTGTGGCGGCCGGCGCCGCGGCGGGCACCGGCACTTCGGTATGGCGAGTCATTGGCAGCGTCAGGCGCACCACCACGCCGCGCGGGCTGTTCTCTTCCATCTGCATGCTGGCGGCAGCGCCGAAAATACGCGCGAGCCGTTCTCGCACATGGGTCAGCCCCATGCCCGAGCCTTTGCCCGAGCCGTGGCCAAAGCCCACACCGGTATCGGCAATCACGACCTGCACCGCGTCGTCGCCGGCCGCGCGTGCCGACAACGAGATCTCGCCGCCGTGCGTGCAAGGCTCGATGCCATGCGTGACCGCATTCTCGACCAGCGGCTGGATCAGCATGGGCGGAATCTCCACTCCGGCCAGCTCGGGCGGCAGGTCGACGTGGTAGCCGAGCCGCTTGCCGAAACGCATGCCCTGGATGTCCAGGTAGCTGCGCAGCAGCTCGAACTCCTGGCGCAGCGTGCACTGCTCGGCCCGCGTATGCGACAGCGAGGTGCGCAGGAAGCCGATCAGCCGCTGCAGCAGCTTGCGCGCGGCGCGCGGATCGGTGGCGATCAGCCCGTCGAGATTGGCCAGCGAGTTGAACAGGAAGTGCGGCTCGATCTGCGCCTGCAGCGCCATCAGCTGGGCCCGCACGAGCTGCTTCTCGGCCTCCTCGCGCTGCAGGGCGTCCAGCGCGGCCTGGCGCTCCAGGTAGGCGAGCTTTTCGCGCGACCAGTAGAAATAGATCATGCTCGCCGACGCCAGCATGCCGACCACCAGGCACATGCGCAGCATGTCGCCGGTTTCGGCGGAGAGCTTTGGCGGCAGATTCAGCGCCTCGCGCGTGGCCCAACTGCCCAGGACCACGCCCATGGGCACTGCGGCAGCGGCCAGGAAAAGGAATGGCCACAGGCGCGGCCGCTCATTCCACCAGATCAGCACGCGCGGAATGTCGATCAGCATCCAGATCGACAGGCCGATCAGCTGGCTGTAGACAAAGTTGTGCCAGAGCGTGCCGCCGGTCTGGAAGCCATAGTTCAGGCTGACGGCGATCACCGTATTCATGCACATCACGAACAGCAGGTCGCGTCCCAGTATCGTCAGCCGGGAGGGGATGGCGGAGGAAAGACAGCGGTCCATGGCGTTCATGTTAGCTTGGCCAGTGCCTGATGCAATTCGGGAGGGTCCGGATGTCTGCGGTGAACGCGCGCGCGCAATGTCTGTTGCGCTGCGGCATGAACCGGAGAGACGGTTTCTCCGGCATGTGCAGGCACTTTACGACGCGTGGGGCCAGGAAGAGAAGTGTCGTGCGACGAACGGCGCGCGCACGGCGCGAACCGCCCGGTGGCGGGATGGAGCGCGGCATGCGCCGCAGTCAGCACAATCGCTGGCTGCGGCGCATGCCGGTGTGGCGAATGCTGCGGCGGCGGCCCGATGCGTCAGGCCGCCAGCGCCTGCGGCGTATCGTTTTCGCCCATGGCGCTGGAGACCGTGTCGCGCGACAGGTGCGGCGCGAACATATTGATGAAGGCATGCGCGTAGTCGCGCAGGTAGGCGCCGCGGCGCAGCGCTACGCTGGTGGTGTTGGCCTCGAACAGGTGGTCGGCCGAAATCCGCACCAGGCCCGAGTCCTTGCGCTCGTCATAGGCCATCGACGCAATGATGCCCACGCCCAGCTCCAGCTCGGCATAGGTCTTGATCACGTCCGCGTCCAGCGCCGTCAGCACGATCTCCGGCTGCAGGCCGGCCTCGGCGAAGGCGCCGTCGATCTTGCGCCGCCCGGTAAAGCCGGCGTCATACGTGATTAGCGGAAAGCCCGCCACGTCCTCGAGCGTCGGTTCCGGCAGGCGCGTCAGCGGATGGTCCGGCGACACCACCAGCACGTGTTGCCAGGTGTAGGCCTCGAACGAGGTCAGGCCCGCCTCGCTGGCCAGCGCCTCGGTCGCGATGCCGATGTCGGCCTGCCCGGTCAGCAGCAGCTCGACGATATGCGTCGGCGATGCCTCCTGCAGCGCCAGCGTCACGTGCGGATAGGCGCGCCGGAACGACTGCACTACCCTGGGCAGCGCGTAGCGTGCCTGCGTGTGCGTCGTGGCGACCGTCAGGCGGCCGGTGTGGCGGCCCGCAAACTCGTCCCCGGCCTGGCGCAGGTTCTCGGCTTCGAGCAGCAGTCGCTCGACGATGCGCACGATCTCGCGGCCCGGCTCGGTCAACCCGGTCAGGCGCTTGCCGTAGCGCTCGAAAATCTCGACGCCGAGTTCTTCCTCCAGTTCGCGGATCTGGCGCGATACGCCAGGCTGCGAAGTGTAGAGCGCGTTGGCGACCTCGGTCAGGTTGAACTGGCGGCGCACCGCCTCGCGGATCGATCTGAGCTGCTGGAAATTCATTGCACTGCCCCTTGTCGGCTGGTCGCCGCGCCATTCGCGCGCACGTTGGATTGTTGCTGTGTGGGCTGGGTGAAGACACGAAGCTGGCGCGGCCGCACCGCCAACAACTCGCCTTCGCGGAAACCCGCGTGGCGGAAGCGCTCGAGCGGCAGGGCCACCTCGATCACGTCCTGGTTGTCCTCGCGCTCCAGTTCGAGCTGGGCCACCGGGCCCAGCGTCAGCGCACGGCGCAGCGTCACGGCGATGCCGTCGGTGCCTGGGGCGTAGCGCTCCAGGTCCAGGTCGTGCGGACGCACATAGGCCACGGCATCGCCGGCAGTCTCGTGGCCGCTGCCCACCACCGGCAGGACCGCTTCGCCGGTATGCAGCAGGCCGCCGCTCTCGCCCACTTCCAGGCGGCCGTGGAACAGATTGACATTGCCGAGAAAGCCGAACACGAACGGCGTAGCCGGATGGTTGTAGACCGCCTCCGGCGAACCAAACTGCTCGACGCGGCCACGGTTCATCAGCACGACCTGGTCGGCCACTTCGAGCGCCTCTTCCTGGTCATGCGTGACGAACACGCTGGTCACGTGGAGTTCGTCATGCAGGCGGCGCAGCCAGCGGCGCAGTTCCTTGCGCACCTTGGCGTCGAGCGCGCCGAATGGCTCGTCGAGCAGCAGCACGCGCGGTTCCACCGCCAGCGCGCGGGCCAGCGCGATACGCTGGCGCTGCCCGCCCGAAAGCTGCGCGGGATAGCGGTCGGCCAGCCAGTCGAGCTGCACCAGTTCCAGCAGCGACTTCACCTTCTCGCGGATCTGCGCTTCGCCCGGGCGTTCGGCGCGCGGCTTGACGCGCAGGCCGAAGGCGACGTTCTCGAACACGCTCATATGCTTGAACAGCGCATAGTGCTGGAACACGAAGCCCACCTGGCGCTGGCGCACATGCTGCTGCGAGGCATCGCGCCCGGCCAGCACGATCTGGCCCGCGTCGGCCCGCTCCAGGCCGGCGATGATGCGCAGCAGCGTGGTCTTGCCGCAGCCCGACGGCCCGAGCAGCGCCGTCAGCTCGCCCTCTTCGAAGTCCAGCGAGACGTTGTCCAGCGCGACGAAATCGCCAAAGCGCTTCTCTACGTTCTTGACCTGAATGCTCATGATGCCTGTCCTTGCAGTGCGGCCAGCGGATGCTCCATGGCGGCCTCTTGGTTTTCCTTGCGGGCGCGGAATTCCACCAGCGTCTTGATGCCCAGCGTGACCAGGGCCAGCAGCGTCAGCAGCGACGCCACCGCGAATGCCGCCGCGAAGTTGTATTCGTTGTAGAGGATCTCGACGTGCAGCGGCATGGTGTTGGTCAGCCCGCGGATATGGCCCGACACCACCGACACCGCGCCGAACTCGCCCATGGCGCGCGCATTGCACAGGATCACGCCATAGAGCAGGCCCCAGCGGATGTTGGGCAGCGTGATGTGCCGGAACGTCTGCCAGCCCGACGCGCCCAGCACGATGGCTGCCTCTTCCTCTTCGCTGCCCTGCGCCTGCATCAGCGGAATCAGCTCGCGCGCCACGAACGGGAAGGTCACGAAGATGGTGGCCAGCACGATGCCCGGCACCGCGAACATGATCTTGATGTCATGCGCCTCGAGCCACGGGCCGAACCAGCCCTGCGCGCCGAACAGCAGCACGTACACCAGCCCCGAGATCACCGGCGACACCGAGAACGGCAGGTCGATCAGCGTGATCAGCAGGTTCTTGCCGGGGAACTCGAACTTGGCAATGGCCCACGCCGCCGCCACGCCGAACACGAGGTTCAGTGGCACCGCGATGGCGGCCACGGTCAGCGTGAGCTGGATCGCCGACAGCGCATCCGGCTCGATCAGCGCTTCCCAGTAGGTCTGCACGCCCTTGCGCAGGGCCTCGTAGAAGACCGAAGCCAGCGGCACGAACAGGAACAGCGTGAGGAACAGGACCGCCACGGTGATCAGCGTGTAGCGCACCCACGGCGCTTCGCCGGTGGCGTCGAACTTGTGATGGGCCGGGCCCAGCCGCCCGAGGCGGCCCGAAACTGCGCCGGCCATGTCAGTGTTCCCTGCCCGTGGCGGGCGCTTCCAGTGCCAGGCCATCGCGCACGCCGGACTGGTGGCGGCGGGTCCAGGCCTGCAGCAGGTTGATCAGCAGCAGCAGCGCGAAGGAGATCACCAGCATCACCACCGCCACCGCGGTCGCGCCCGCATAGTCGTACTGCTCGAGCTTGGAATAGATCATCAGCGGCGCGATTTCCGAGACCATCGGCATGTTGCCGGAGATGAATACCACCGAGCCGTATTCGCCGGTGGCACGCGCGAACGACAGCGCAAAGCCCGTCAGCAGCGCCGGCGCGATGGCCGGCAGGATCACGCGGCCAAAGGTCTGCAGGCGCGTGGCGCCAAGGCTGGCCGCGGCCTCTTCCAGCTCCTGCTCTACGTCCTCCAGCACCGGCTGCACCGTGCGCACGACGAACGGCAGGCCGATGAACGTCAGCGCCACCACCACGCCCAGCGGGGTGAAAGCGACCTTGATGCCGAGCGGCTCGAGGTAGCGGCCGATCCAGCCATTGCCCGCGAACAGCGCCGTCAGCGCGATGCCGGCCACGGCGGTGGGCAGCGCGAACGGCAGGTCCACCAGCGCATCGATCAGGCGCTTGCCCGGAAAGCGGTACCGCACCAGCACCCAGGCCACCGCAAGCCCGAAGACCGTATTGATGATCGCCGCGATCAGCGACGCGCCAAAGCTCAGCTGGTAGGAAGCCACCACGCGCGGCGCGGTCACCGTCGCCCAGAAGGCGTCCCACGTCATCGTGAAGGTCTTCAGGAAAGTGGCCGACAGCGGGATCAGGACGATCAGCGTCAGGTAGAAGATGGTGAAGCCCAGCGACAGGCCAAAGCCCGGCAGCACCGTGAAGCGCTGGCGGCCGTTGCGTCCCGGCGCACTGCGGGTGGCGCGCGCATCGGGCGCGGCCGGTGGCGGCGTGTCCGCCAGGGAGATGGAGGGTGGCATGTCGTCTCGTCTGTGGTGAGCCCGTCGCACGGACCTCACTTATGAAACCGCCGCATAAAGCGGCGGCCTACGAGACAAATTCTGCAGATACGCCTTTATAAACAGAACGAATCTTTACGAATTTTCTTAGATGATTTAGATATAAGGCACGGTCGAGGCCACTTCCACGCCCGCTTCCCATGGCCCGGCCTGGTCTCCAGTGGCTTCGGCACTACCTTCGAAGGCGATCCGCTGCAGCAAAGTGCCGAGCAGGCTCAGCCCTTCACCCCAGTCGCCAAGGCCGGAATCCGCGTTGATGTGACCCAGAGTGCCCCCATCGACGAGTTCGCTGCCCCACAGCGTGCCCCAGCTGAAGGCCGTGCGCTGGGGCATCCACGGGTCGTTGCGGCTCGCGACCAGGATAGTGGGGAACGGCAGCCGGTAAGTCGGCAGCAGATGGGCGACGCCGAACTTGTCCGGGTCGGCAGGCGCCACCAGCAACGCGCCGGCAATGCCGGCCGGATCCAGTGCGGCCTGCCTCAGCGTGGCCAGGCAGCCAAAGCTGTGCGCGACCAGCACGGCGCCGCGCGCCGCCACGCGCTGCGCACGCATCACGCCCTCGGACACGCGTTCGGCCCACAACGGCAGGCTCGGGCGCGACCAGTCGTGCTGCTCGATGCGTTGCCAGTCCGGGAAGCGCTGCTCCCAGCGGCTTTGCCAGTGCCCCGGGCCGCTGCCATGCAGGCCCGGCACGGTCAGCACCTGAAGGTGCCTGGGAATGTCCAGGCGCGGAACCGGCTTGCTGCTCTCAGTCATGCCACCTCCTCGCTCAATGTCCTGGGCTCGCGCAGGCCCGCGGGAGTCACCGGCCCGCCCGCGAATGCCCCCTGCCCAAGGTCGATGCCGGCCGCCTGCAAGCGTTCCACGCTCAGGGCATCCTGCAGCCGCCGGCCGATCAGCGTGACGCCCGCGCTGGCGGCACTGGCGCGCAGCCCGGCAAGCTGGCGATCGGTCCAGGTGCGGCGCATGTCGAGCTTGAGCCAGTCCGGCAACGCGTGCGCCATCAACGCGCCGGCCTCGGCCGGATCGGACGCCTGCAGGCTGACCGCAAAGCCGTTGCGCCGGTAGTTGCCGACCACGTGCAGCAGCAATGGCAAGTCGTCATTGGCGCTGGCCGGCACCTGAATCACAAAACGGTCAAGCGGCAGCCCGAGCGACTGCAGCGCACGCCGGAACGCCGAACCGTGGTCATCCGCCACCGCCGCCAGCAGGCGGTTGTGCACGTTGAGCACAAGCTTGTGCGCGCCCTCGGCGGCAAAGTAATTGACGGCGTGCACGAGGCGCGACAGCCGGTCCAGCGATACCAGCGTGGCGTCGTCGGCCGCCATCGCGAACAGCTTCCACGCGGCCAGGCCCACGCCATCCTGCGCATAGGTATGGATGGCGCCTTCGTGCGCCACGACTGCGCGGTCGGCCAGCGTCACCAGCGGCTCGAACGCGCTGGTCAGCGAACAGTTGAAGAACTGGCCCTGCACCTGTCCGCGCGCATCGCGCCAAAGCTGGCGGTCGGCCAGCGGCTGCCGCGGCAGTGTGTCAAGGTAGCGCTCCAGGGCGCTCAACCTGGCTTCGGGTGCATTCGCGCCTGCGATGGCCATGCCTCTCTCTTCCTTTGGCGCCTCCCGGCGCCGGTGTTCCCGTTTGACGTTCGAGCCGCGGGCCGTGCGCACACGGCCCGCGGCGGCTTACAACTTGGCAATGGACACCTCGGTGGCCTTGACCAGCGCAACGACTTCGCTGCCCAGCGTGAGGCCGAGATCGCGGATCGAGCGCGTGGTGATGACCGAGGTGACGATGCCGGCCGGCGTTTCCACGTCCACTTCGGACACCACCGGACCTTCGATGATCGCGGCAACCTTGCCGCGGAACTGGTTGCGTACGTTGATCGCCTGAATGCTCATGATAGAAGCTCCTTTTGTGAAGGCGTATGAAGATTGTGTAATGACGATGTGCGGGTTCCGGATGCGTTACACCAGCGGCTTTTATCCCTTTTATCCGCCCCTACACCGCGAAGCGCACCGATTCCACGGTGCGCACCAGTGACCAGTCCGCCGTGGGTTCCCGCTCCGTCTGTGGCGTGGAGGCGGCAAGCGGCGTGTGCTGCATGACCCGCCGCAGCACGCGTTCTTCCAGCTGCGCGAACGCTGCCGATCCACGCTGCCGTGGCCTGGCGAGCGCGACGGGTTCGTCCATCGCAACGCGGCCATCCTCGATCAGTACGATGCGGTCGGCCAAGGCCACCGCTTCGGACACGTCATGCGTCACCAGCAGCGCGGTAAAGCCGAGCCGATCCCATAGGGATTCGATCAGTCCCTGCATCTCGATGCGCGTCAGCGCGTCCAGTGCGCCGAGCGGTTCGTCGAGCAACAGCAGCCGCGGGTGATGCACGAGAGCGCGCGCCAGCGCGACGCGTTGGCGCTGCCCGCCGGAAAGCCGCGCCGGCCACGCATCCGCTCGGTCCGCAAGGCCGACCTGCGCAAGCACGGCGGCAGCATCGCCGCGACGCTCGCGCGGCAGGCCCAGCGCCACGTTTTCCAGCACGCGCTTCCACGGCAGCAGGCGCGAGTCCTGGAACATCACGCGGATGTCCTGCAGCGTGCGGGCCGGCTTCGCATCGAGCGTGATGGCGCCATGGTCCGATGCTTCCAGCCCCGCGACCAGCCGCAGCAAGGTGCTCTTGCCGCAGCCGCTGCGTCCGACGATGGCGACGAACTCGCCCGGTGCCGCGCTCAGTTCGATGCGGTGCAGTACCTCGCGGCCGTCATAGCGCTTGACCACCTGCTGCACATGCAGCGCAACACCGCCCGTCCGTGCTTCGCCCTGGCGCGGCGCAGCCGCCTCCTTCAGGCGCGCATCTGCATACGCGAGCGCGGCCTGCTCTACCGGATTGCTTTGCATATCGGATCTCCTTCAGGCGGCCTGGTAGCCCGGATGCCAGCGCAGCCAGAAGCGTTCCAGCCCGCGTGACAGCACATCGGCCAGCTTGCCGAGCAGCGCATAGAGCAGGATGCCCACCAGCACCACGTCGGTCTGCAGGAACTCTCGCGCGTTCATGGTCATGTAGCCGATGCCGGACTGCGCCGAGATGGTCTCGGCCACGATCAGGATCACCCACATCAACCCGAGCGAGAAACGCACGCCAACGAGGATGCTGGGCAGCGCGCCGGGCAGGATCACCTCGCGATAAAGACGCCAGCCCGACAGCCCATAGCTGCGCGCCATCTCGATCAGGCCCGGGTCAACCGCGCGGATGCCGTGGAACGTGTTCAGGTACACCGGGAAGAACACGCCCAGCGCGACCAGGAACAGCTTGGCGGTCTCGTCGATGCCGAACCACAGGATCACGAGCGGGATCAGCGCCAGCGGCGGGATATTGCGCACCATCTGCAGCGTGCTGTCGAGCAGCGTGGCGGCGCTGCGGAACGTACCGGTGAGCAGGCCCAGCAGCAACCCGAGGCCGCCGCCGATGGCAAACCCGACCAGCGCGCGCCAGGTGCTGACCCACACGTGCTGCCACAGCTCGCCCGAACGCGCGAGGCCCCACGCGGCCTCCACCACGGCCAGCGGCGCCGGCAACACGCGCGTCGACAGCCAGCCGCCTTGCGATGCGGCCTGCCAGACGATGACCAGCACTGCCGGCACCACCCACGGCGCCAGCGTGCGCGCTACGGCGCGCCAATCGCGGCGCGACGCTACCGAAGAAGCAGACATGGCGATCTCCTCAGCTTTGCGAAGCGCGCGGCACGATGCCGGTCGCCATGACTTCGCCGAACGGTCCCGACAGCACCTGGCCCGGCAGCTTGCTGCGCGCGGAACGCGGCAGCAGGGGGAACACCAGCTCGGCGAAGCGGTAAGCCTCTTCCAGGTGCGGATAGCCGGACAGCACGAAGGTATCGATGCCAAGTTCCGCGTATTCGCGGATGCGCTCGGCTACCTGCTGCGGATCACCGACCAGCGCCGTGCCGGCGCCACCGCGTACCAGGCCCACGCCGGCCCACAGGTTGGGGCTGATCTCCAGTGCCTCGCGCGTGCGCTTGCTGCCACCGGCATGCAAGGCCGCCATGCGGCGCTGGCCCTCCGAATCCATCTTCGCGAACACGGCCTGCGCGCGTGCCACGGTCTCGTCGTCGAGCCGGCTGATCAGCGCGTCGGCCGCAGCCCACGCGGCAGCCTCGGTCTCGCGCACGATCACGTGCAGCCGGATGCCGAACTTCACCGTGCGGCCGTGGCGCTCGGCATGGCGGCGCACATCGGCGAGTTTCAGCGCGACCTCCGCCGGCGGCTCGCCCCAGGTCAGGTAGGTATCGACCTGCTCCCCGGCGAGCTCGTGCGCGGCGGCGGATGAGCCACCGAAATACACCGGCGGATGCGGCCGTTGCAACGGCGGGTACAGCACGCGCGCGCCCTTTACCTTCAGGTGTCGCCCTTCAAAGCTGATCTCGCCGCTGTCATGGCTGGCCGCGAGCACGTCGCGCCAGATGCGGATGAATTCGGCCGAGGCTTCGTAGCGCGCGGCGTGGTCGAGAAACAGGCCATCACCCTCGAGTTCGGCCACGTCTCCGCCTGTCACCAGGTTGACCAGCAGCCGGCCGCCCGAAATGCGGTCGAAGGTGGCGGCCATGCGCGCGGCCAGCGTCGGCGTCATCAGTCCCGGACGCACGGCCACGAGGAAACGCAGGCGCTGTGTCACGGCAGCCAGCGCGGAGGCCACCACCCACGGATCTTCGCAAGAGCGGCCGGTCGGGATCAGCACGCCTTCGTAGCCGAGCGTGTCGGCGGCCACGGCCACCTGCTTCAAGTAGTCGATGCCCACCTCGCGCGCGCCCTCGGACGTGCCCAGGTAGCGGCTGTCGCCGTGGGTCGGGATAAACCAGAAAACTTGCATGTCGGTACCTCGTTATCGTTGTGGTTTGCGCGCGCTTCAGCGCTGCGCCTGCTGCCAGCTCGCGTCCGCGACCTTGATCGGCTTCGGGATCAGCTTGAGCGAATGGAAGACGTCGGCGATGCGTTGCTGTTCAGCCAGCACGTCGGCGCTCACCGGCCGCGCGCCATACGAGAATCGCGACACGGCCAGGTCCAGCACGGCGGGCTCCAGGCCGAGTTCGCTGATCAGCACGGCCGACGCGTCCTTCGGGTTCTTTTCCGCCCACGCGCCAAGCGATGCCAGTTCATCGAGCAGCAGCTTCACGATCTCCGGCTTTGCCTGCGCATAGGGGCGCGAGGCCAGGTAGAACTGGTGGTTGCTGACCACGTTCTTGCCGTCCGCGCCGCGGCCATCGGCCAGCACGCGCGCGCCGAGCTGCTTTTCCGCGGCGGCCAGGAACGGGTCCCAGATCACCCATGCGTCCACCGCGCCGCGCTCGAAGGCGGCACGCGCATCGGCCGGCGGCAGATAGACCGGCTGGATCTCGTTATAGGGGATGCCCGCTTTCTCAAGCTGGCGCACCAGCAGGTAATGGACGTTCGAGCCCTTGTTCAGCGCCACGCGCTTGCCGCGCAAGTCCGCCACACTCTTGATGGCGGAGCCCTTGGGCACGACGATGGCTTCGGCGGTCGGCGCCGGCGGTTCGTTGCCGATATAGGCGAGCTGCGCACCGGCGGCCTGCGCAAAGATCGGCGGTGCTTCGCCGACGGTGCCGAAGTCGATCGCGCCGACATTGAGGCCTTCCAGCAGTTGCGGGCCGGCCGGGAACTCCGTCCACTTGACCGTAATGCCTTGCGGCGCAAGGCGCTTCTCCAGCGTGCCGCGCGCCTTCAGCAGCGTCAGCGTGCCGTACTTCTGGTAGCCGATGCGCAGCACCTTGGGATCGACGGTCTTCGACTGGGCTTCGGCGCGGCCCGGCAACAGGCCATAGGCCACGCCGGTGGCCAGTACGAGCGCCGCGATCAGGATGCGGCGACGACGCTGGCCTGCGATCTGCAGATGACCCAAAGGGGTTGCGGCTTCGCCGGCAATCGGCGACAAGGTGGACGATGTCATGGATGTTTTCCCGAGCCGGCACGCGTCCGGCAATCTGTCTGCATGGATGGTCTTGGCCGGAACGTCGGCCTGTGTGGGCAGCAACCCGCCCTGCCGGCCTGCTGCACAGGCGGCATGACAACGGAATTGCCGGTGAGGCCGGCCAGCGCTGGCGCGCTAGTAGCCGGCGGGACTACGAATCAGCTCAGGCAGGACATCGCTGCGCCACCGCGGCATGCGCGACGCGCTGGGCCTGCGGCACGGGCACGAATTCAAGCGGGACGTGGATCCTCGAACGGGCCAGTGCCTCGCGTACGCGCAGCACGCCCTCTTCCAGGCGCAACGACAGCGCGGCATCGAAGCGCGCGGGCTGCGTTCCATTGATTTCAATCTGCTGGTCCACCGCAAAGATGCCAGGCAGGATTTGCCGCGAACCCAGTGCCGACAGCACTGGACGCAGGGCATAGTCGATCGCCAGCGCGTGCGCCAGGCTACCGCCGGTGGCAATCGGCAGCACCACCTTGTCGCGCAGGCCGGTCTGCGGCAGCAGGTCCAGGAAGGCCTTGAGCAGGCCGCTGTAGGCTGCCTTGTAGACCGGCGTGGCCAGCACCACCACCTGCGCCTCGGCCACCGCGCGCGCGGCGCCGGCAATGGCGGGATCGTCGGCTCTGGCCGCCAGCAGCGGCCCGGCCGGCAGTTCGCGCAGGTCGATGTGGCTGGTACGCTCGCCGGCGGCTTCCAGCTCGCTGCGCAGATGGGCCAGCAGGTGACCGGAGCGCGATGGCACCGAGGGACTGCCGGACAGGGTGAGGATGGACATCGGGGCTTCCTTCTTCAGGTTGGCGGAACGGTACCGGTCACGTTGCCCCGGCCCGTCCGTCTCGTGGATTACTTCTTGCCGGGCTGGTAGATCTGGTCGAACGAACCGCCATCGGCAAAGTGGGCCTTCTGTGCCTTCTGCCAGCCGCCGAATGCTTCATCGATCGTGAACAGCTTCACCTTCGGGAAGTTCGCCGCGTACTTGGCGGCGATCTTTTCGGAGATCGGCCGGTAGTAGTTCTTGGCCGCGATCTCCTGGCCTTCGTCGGTGTACAGGAACTGCAGGTAGGCCTCGGCCGCCTTGCGCGTGCCCTTCTTGTCGACCACCTTGTCGACCACGGCGACCGGCGGCTCGGCCAGGATCGAAACCGACGGCGCGACGATGTCGAATTTTTCCGGACCCAGCTCCTTGATGGCCAGGATCGCTTCGTTCTCCCACGCGATCAGCACGTCGCCCAGGCCGCGCTCGACAAAGGTGGTGGTGGCGCCACGCGCGCCCGAATCGAGCACGGGCACGTGCTTGAGCAGCTCGCCGACGAATTCACGCGCCTTGGCGTCATTGCCGCCCGGCTGGCGCAGCGCATAGCCCCATGCCGCCAGGTAGTTCCAGCGCGCGCCGCCCGAGGTCTTCGGATTCGGCGTGATGACCTGCACGCCCGGCTTGACCAGGTCGTTCCAGTCCTTGATGCCCTTGGGGTTGCCCTTGCGCACCAGGAACACGATGGTCGAGGTGTACGGCGACGCGTTGTGGGGCAGGCGTTTCTGCCAGTCGGGCTTGAGCAGGCCCTTCTCGGCGATGGCGTCGATGTCGTAGCCCAGCGCCAGCGTGACCACGTCGGCATCCAGCCCGTCGATCACCGAGCGCGCCTGCTTGCCCGAGCCGCCGTGCGACTGGCGCACGGTCACGGCGTCGCCGCCCTGGGCCTTCCAGGCCTTGGCGAACGCGGCGTTCACGTCCACGTACAGCTCGCGTGTCGGATCGTAGGAAACGTTCAGCAGGTTGGTTGCCGCCGCCGTCTGCGCGGCGCCGATCGCGGCAATAGCGGCCAGGCCAATGGCCAGCTTGCGAATCATCTTGTTGCTCCCGTCAGGTGTCGTGAATGGCGCTGGAGCGCCTCGTTGGCTGCCCGCCTTTGGCGGTCGGGCTTGTGTCAGGAGCAAGACTACCGAGGGGCCTATCTGAACGGAACGAATGCTTTCGCCGAACCTTGCGTGTTTTCCGCATAAGATCGGGCGGAAATATGCACATGCCTGAGCACGGTGTCGATCCGTGCCGGCAAGCCGTGCCAGGCGCACGAAGATTGGATAGCCGAAGAGGTCGGGCGCTCATGACGCGATATCCATGCGCCATCCGGTAACATTTCGGCCCGGGCCGAAAACCGGACGCCCAAGAGAAAACGCCCGCACCGGATTAGCGGTGCGGGCTAAGTTTCCATTCGGAAACGGGTAGACAAGTCATGAAGAGCGCCCCCGCATCTCCATGACAGAAACAATCATAGCGATGCCGCGTCGAATCCGGCTTGACCAAGGTCAAGTGGGCGAGACGTTGTGCTGGGCAGCCGGGCAGACTCTGAAGCCCGTACCCGTACAACACCCGCAGCACACTACGATCAATATTCGCCCGCTAGGGCAAGTAAACGCGCTTTTTGGTTACTTTTTGTCGCTCGCGGTGTGTGTCAAGGTAGTTGTCGCGTCCGCCGCTATGCTGCCTTTTTGTACTCCGTAGGTTCCTGCTCGGCCCGTTCCGGGTTTAGATAGACCACGGGATCCAACTCCCAATTCCGGATCCCTCGCGACCAGCGCTGCGGATGCCGGGCACGGGCGGCCTGATACACCATCATGCGTCGTGCCAGCAGGGGCTTCGCTTCTCCACTGTGCCGCTGGTTCGGCGTGACGTATTTCAGCCCGCTGTGGCGGTGTTCCTCGTTGTACCAACGCACGAACCGATATACCCAGTCGCGCGCCTGCTCCAACGTGTCGAACGGCCGCTCAGGCCATAGCGGACAGTACTTGGCCGTGCGGAACAACGCTTCGGCGTAAGCGTTGTCGTTGCTCACGCGCGGACGACTGTATGAGGGCACCACGCCCAATTCGTGCATCGCAGCGCGCATACTCAGCCCCTTCATGACGCTGCCATTGTCCGAGTGCAGCACCAGCGGCCGGCCAGCCGTTTGCTCGCGCAGACAGCCCAGTTCGAGCAGCCGCTTGGCATGTTCCTCCGACTCGCTTTCATGCACTTCATTGACCACCAGCTTGCGGCTGTAGATGTCCTGCATCATGTACCAGTAGAAGAAGCGGCCCTTCACCGTGGTGGGCATCCACGTGATATCCCAGCACCACACCTGGTTGCGGTCATCGGCACGGTGCGTGGTCGGCGCACGGGACTTGGCGTTGTGGGTGCGCCCGCGCCGGTGCGCTTGGCCTTCGGCCTTAAGCACGCGGTAAAACGTCGATTCCGAGGCCAGGTAGCGCCCCTCGTCGGCCAGCTTTGGCACGATCTGGTGCGGCGTCAGACTCTCGTAGCCGGGACTGTTAGCGGCGGCCAGCACGGCCTGCCGCTCGCCCTCGCTGAGCTTGTTGGCCGGCACCGGGCGCTGCGCGCCCGGGCGGCCATCCTCCGGCGTATGGCGCCAGCGCTGCAAGGTGCGCTCGTTCAAGCCCAGTTCCTTGCAGGCGTTGGACTGGCGCGCACCGCCGCCCACCGCTTCATCGATCAACGCAATGGCTTCGCGGCGATCCGAGACGTTGATCAGTCCTCCTCGTCCCTTCCCCAGATCGCCTCGGCTTTTTTTCTGAGAACCAGCAGCGCCGCGGTCTCAGCCAGTGCCGCATCCTTGCGCTTGAGTTCGCGCTCCAGGTCCCGAATCTGCTTCTTGGCGGCTTGTTCCTCGCGGCGCTGCGCCAGGCTCAACCTGACCCGCTCAGGCGCATTGGCCTGCTCGCAGGCAGCACGCCACTGCCGGATCTGCTCGGGTTGAATGCCCTTCCTGCGGCAGTATTCGGACAACTCCGCTTCACTCAGAGGCGCTGTTTCGAGCACCACCCGGAACTTGTCCGCGCTGGACCATTTGTCACTCTGCTTGCCGTTGCCTGGCACAACTTTTCCTTGTTCTCGAGCCTCGTGGCGCCAAGTGCGCAGGCTCACTGTCGTGACACCCGTTTCCTTGGCTAGCTCCGCCACTGATCGGTTCAAGGGCGGCATCATCTGCTCGACCACCAACTCCTTGAACTCGTCCGAATAGCGCTTCATTACCCAAAACCGCTTCCGCCCTCCATTGTCCTTCATCGAAAGGCGGCGAGGCGACAACTATCCTGACATGGAGGGCTCGGACAAAAAGTGACTCGCCGGCTACGCCGGCGAAACAGCGGCGCATGCCAAGCACGACAACCCCATCATTCCCCATTCCCAGCAATCCGCCAAAGAACCCGAAAAAAAAGCGCCCCGAAGGGCGCCCTCCCGCTCATACCCGCTTAATCCAGCGCACGGCCAAAGGTAAATTCGCCGTCGGCGTAATCCACCGGCACGACATCCTTGGCGGCAAACTTGCCTTCCAGGATGGCGCGCGCCACCGGGTTCTCGATCTGCTGCTGGATCGCCCGCTTGAGCGGACGCGCCCCGAACACCGGGTCGTAACCCGCACTCGCGATCTTCTCCAGCGCCAGCTCGCTGACCTCCAACGTCATGTCCATGCGGGCCAGGCGGGCCTGCAGGCGTTGCAGCTGGATGCGCGCAATCGACTCGATATTCTTCTGGTCGAGCGCGTGGAACACCACGACTTCATCGATCCGGTTCAGGAACTCCGGACGGAAATGCGTGCGCACTTCCTGCCAGACGGCACCCTTCACCGCTTCCTGCGGCTCGCCCACCATCGACTGGATGATCTGCGAACCGAGGTTCGACGTCATCACGATCACCGTGTTCTTGAAGTCCACCGTGCGTCCCTGGCCGTCGGTCAGGCGGCCATCGTCCAGCACCTGCAGCAGCACGTTGAAGACGTCCGGGTGAGCCTTCTCGACTTCATCGAGCAGCACCACGCTATACGGCTTGCGGCGTACGGCCTCGGTCAGGTAACCGCCTTCCTCGTAGCCGACATATCCGGGCGGCGCGCCGATCAGGCGGCTCACGCTGTGCTTCTCCATGAACTCGCTCATGTCGATGCGGATCAGGTGCTCTTCCGAATCGAACAGGAACTCGGCCAGGGCCTTGCACAGTTCGGTCTTGCCGACGCCGGTCGGCCCCAGGAACAGGAACGAGCCATAAGGCTTGTTCTCGTCCGCCAGGCCCGCGCGCGAACGGCGGATCGCATCGGACACCAGCCGCACGGCCTCGTCCTGGCCCACCACGCGGTTGTGCAGGCGGTCTTCCATCTTCAGCAGCTTTTCGCGCTCGCCCTGCATCATCTTCGACACCGGGATGCCGGTCGCGCGGCTCACCACTTCGGCGATTTCCTCGGCGCCAACCTGCGTGCGCAGCAGCTTGTTGGGCTGCTTCTGCTCGCTGGCCTCGGCGTCGGTCGCGGCCTTGAGCTTGCCTTCCAGGCCCGGCAGCTTGCCGTATTGCAGCTCGGCCACCTTGTCGAGCTTGCCTTCGCGCTGCAGCTTGACGATCTCGAGCTTGACCTTCTCGATCTCTTCCTTGAGCGCGGCCGTGCCCTGCGCGGCGCCCTTCTCGGCCTTCCAGATCTCGTCGAGGTCCGCGTACTCCTTCTCCAGGCGCGTGATCTCCTGCTCGATCAGGTCGAGCCGCTTGAGCGAGGCCTCGTCGGTCTCCTTCTTGACCGCTTCGCGCTCGATCTTGAGCTGGATGGTGCGGCGCTCGAGCTTGTCCATCGCTTCCGGCTTGGAGTCGATTTCCATCTTGATGCGCGCGGCCGCCTCGTCGATCAGGTCGATCGCCTTGTCGGGCAGGAAGCGGTCGGTGATATAGCGATGCGACAGCTCCGCCGCGGCAACGATGGCCGGGTCGGTGATCTCCACGCCGTGGTGCAGTTCATACTTCTCCTGCAGCCCGCGCAGGATGGCGATGGTGGCTTCCACCGAAGGCTCGTCCACCAGCACCTTCTGGAAGCGGCGCTCGAGCGCGGCGTCCTTCTCGATGTACTTGCGGTACTCGTCCAGCGTGGTCGCGCCGATGCAATGCAGCTCGCCGCGCGCCAGCGCCGGCTTGAGCATGTTGCCCGCGTCGATCGCACCCTCGGCCTTGCCCGCGCCGACCATGGTGTGGATCTCGTCGATGAAGACGATGGTCTGGCCCTCGTCCTTGGCGATGTCGTTGAGCACGGCCTTCAGGCGTTCCTCGAACTCGCCGCGGTACTTGGCGCCGGCCAGCAGGCCAGCCATGTCGAGCACCAGCACGCGCTTGTTCTTCAGGCTCTCGGGCACCTCGCCGTTGACGATGCGCTGCGCCAGGCCCTCCACGATCGCGGTCTTGCCCACGCCCGGCTCGCCGATCAGCACCGGGTTGTTCTTGGTGCGGCGCTGCAGGATCTGGATCGCGCGGCGAATCTCGTCGTCGCGTCCGATCACCGGGTCCAGCTTGCCCATGCGGGCACGCTCGGTCAGGTCGATAGTGTACTTCTTGAGTGCCTCGCGCTGGGTTTCCGCATCGGCGCTGTTGACGGCATCGCCGCCGCGGACGGCCTGGATGGCAGTCTCCAGCGGCTTGCGGTTCAGGCCGTTCTCGCGCGCAATGCGGCCGGCCTCGCCCTTGTCTTCCGACACGGCAAGCAGGAACAGCTCGCTGGCGATGAACTGGTCGCCACGCTTGATGGCTTCCTTCTCGGCGGCGTTGAGCAGGTTGACCAGGTCGCGGCCCACCTGGACTTCGCTGGTGCCCTGCACTTGCGGCAAGCGCTTGATGGCCGCGTCCAGCGCGCTCTGCAGGCCGCTCACGTTTGCACCGGCACGCTGCAGCAGCGCCTTGGCGGCGCCGTCGTTCTGCGCAATCAGCGCACGCAGCAGGTGCTGCGGTTCGATGTATTGGTTGTCATTGGCCAGTGCCAGGCTTTGCGCATCAGCCAGCGCTTCCTGGAACCGGGTAGTCAGTTTGTCAAGACGCATAGGATTCCCTCTCTCAGTGAGTGTCCTGATGCTAGGGAGATCGCCTGGCCGGACACTGGATGTCTTTCCGAAAGATAAGGCTCTGGCCTGACATTTCAAGACCACGCCGACGCGATCTTGGTGCGAGAAAAAGTGAAGAATGCGATACACCGCTCGCACGACCAGGCAGCTCTGGCGTCACCCTTGCTTTCAAGGTAGTTCCTCTACGCAAGCGCCTCTCCCTGCGCGACAGTCTCCCGCCACGGGCCTTGGAAGCTGCGCGCGCGATAGCGCCGCGGCACGGCCAGGTCGTGCCGCGGCTGGCGGCACGCATCAATCCGGAACATCTACAGCGCCGGTGCTGGCCGTGATCTGGTTGCCGGCGTCGGGACTGGATGAGATCGGCGGCACGTTGACCGGCAGCAGCGTCGGTGCGGTCGTGGTATTGGTGGCGCCGCCGCGCGGGATCGTGCGCACCACCTGCGACGGCGGCAGGGCCTTGCCGGTAGTGAGGTTGTCAAAGACCGCATCCAGCGCGCGGATCAGGTACAGGTGCAGCGGCACGTAGCGGTTGCTGTACCCCGACACGGCCCCGATGAAGGCATCGAAATGCTGCGCGTTCTCGACCTCGATATACGAGAGCTTGCTGGCCGCGCCTTCCTGCTGCCGGTTAAAGCCGAGATACGGCCGCGACGTGTGATTGACCGGCAGCAGGCCATCGCTGCGGCCGTGCACGATCAGTGCTGGCTTGCCACGCAGGTTGCCCGTGCGCTGCGTCTCCGACACGCCCGCCTGCAGTGCCTGCGCCTGGGAACCCGTGCCCGTCAGCAGGTCGCGCAGGCACTTGGCACCGTCGAAGTTGGCATCGGCCCGGTTGCTGGAGGCTGACACCGACTGGCCGTTCAGGAACGGACCATGCTGCAGGTCGCGGTCATTGATCAGTTGCACAGTACTGGTCGGCGGTACGCCGTTGCCGGTCGAGAACATCGACGCCAGCACCGACGGCGTGATCGCCGCCGGCTTGAAGTCGGCCAGCGTGGTGGCGAAGCTGTAGCCACACAGCCGGTCCGTCACGCTGGCCCTGGCGTACGAGTTGGCGTAGGTCACCGAAATCGAGGCCGCCGTATCGAAGAAGGCCAGCGACGGATGCAGCGCATCCGACTCCGGTTCCCAGCCGGCATCATGCAGCGTCGCGAGCGCGCTTGCCGCCTGGTCGCTCACCGTGGTGCCGGTAATCATCTTGTTGTCGACCAGCGTCTGGCACCGGGCAGCGTAGAACGCGTTGGTGGCAAAGGCCGGGGCATTGACCAGCGAAGTTGCCTGGGACGCACATAGCTGCAACAGGTTGGCCGTGGTGATGTAGTCATACAGCTTGTGGCCTGACGCATTGACCGGCTTGCTGCCACGCTTGACCAGGATGCCGGCATTCGGCGGCAGGTTCACGTTGGGTTCGGCCACGGCCACACCGTCGATCATGCCGCCGGCGTCCTGCTCTGCCGCCGCGATCGCCGCGCCGCCGCCATTGGAAACGCTGGAGGCGATCACCAGGATCCTGTTCTTGCCGAGGGTCCGCTGGCGCACGCCGTTTCCGGCAACCAAGCCAAAGCGGTCATTGATCGCCCAGATGCCGAAATCGATCGCCTGCAACGTGAACTTGCCCCAGTCTTTTTCCGGGTTGCGCTGCGAATGGGCATGCTTGAACGCGAGTCGATGCGGGGCCTGGCTCGTGAAGTCGGCCAGTGACAGGATGCCTGGCCGCGCCGCGAACTGGGCGTTGCTGCCGGCGGCGTTCCGCGTGGTGCGCGTGCCGTCAATCAGCGGCACGGTGTCAGTGTCCAGGTCATGCGGCGCGGCGCCCGTCCCCTTGTCGGTATAGACCACCGCGCAACCGCGCTTGAGCCCCCACTCGCCCACGGAGATCGCGCCATACACCCCGCGCGAGCCCGACGACGTTGCGGTGATCATGCAAGGCTTGCTGAGATTGAACGTGTTGGGGATCTGCACCAGCATCGTCACGTTCTCCTGGCCGCTGCCGTCGTCGGAGAAGGCCAGGTACTCGACGCCGGCGATCTTGCCCTGCCCGGTGGTGACGTTGCCCTGCGCGTCGACATTGGGTCCGTAGAACGTACCGAAGCCGCCGCCCGCGGTGGTGTCGACGATCGCGCGGTAGTTGGTGTAGATCGCGTAGCGGCGCAGCTCGGCCGCAGTCGGCGCGGTGGGATTGGCCGGTACCGGTGCCGTGGCGCTTGCCAGCCCATCCTTGCCGAGGCCGGCCGTCAGCAGGTCGTCGGTCGTGCCGTCGTAGGCCTTGATCGTCACGGTGCCGATATTGGCGGGCTTGATATTCGGGTTGGTATTGCCGTCGCCGCTGTCCCCGCCGCAAGCCACGGCCAGCAGTGCCGCAACGGCCGCGAAGGCGACCTTGCCAAGGCGATGAAAGTTGTCGTGCTGCATGGGACCTCCTGGTTTGCTGACTATCCGCTCATGCCGAGAAGACTTCCGAACTGCAAACTGCCGGGCCAATGCTGTGCGTTCCGTGCGGCGCGGCTCAGGGTGCCGCGTCTTGCGCCATGCCGGCGCCGCGCAGCCGCCCCACTACGCCCTGCGGAAAATAGTAGACGCTGAGGATGAACAGCAGCCCCAGCCACAGCAGCCAGCGGTCCGGGTGAAGCAGCCCGGAAAGCAGCGGCACGGATGCCGTGGCCTCGCTCGCCAGCTTCATCACGTCCTGCAGGTAGGTCTGCGCGAGCAGGAACAGCGTGGTGCCGATGACCGCGCCATAGAGCGTGCCCATGCCCCCGATCACGACGATCAGCAGGATATCGACCATGATTTCGAACGACAGCGAGGTGTCCGGCCCGTTATAGCGCAGCCAGAGCGCCATCAGCACGCCGGCCATGGTGGCAAATATGGCAGACAGCACGGTGGAGACTGTGCGGAAGACCACGGTCCGGTAGCCGATCGCCTCGGCGCGGAAGTCGTTCTCGCGGATGGCCTGCAGCACGCGGCCGAACGGCGAGTTGACGATGCGCAGCAGCAGCAGGAACAGCACCACCGCGCCGGCAAACACCAGGTAGTAGCTCAGCAGCTTGCCGTTGAGCGGCACGCCGAACCATTCGGCATCGAGCGAAAAGCCTGGGCGCAGTGCCTCCGGCACCTTGAAGCTCAGGCCGTCCTCGCCGCCGGTCCATTCGGACCATTGCGAGACCAGCGTGGCGAAGGCCGTGGCCACGGCCAGCGTGATCATGGCGAAGAAGATCGCCCGCACGCGCAGCGAAAACAGGCCAACCAGGAAGGCCAGCAGCGCCGACAGCGCCAGCGCCGCCGCCGTGCCCGCCAGCAGCGCGCCCCAGCCCGGCTCCATGCGCGACATGGCAATGGCCACGCCATAGCCGCCGATGCCGAAGAACATGGTGTGGGCAAAGGAAACGATGCCGGTATAGCCGAGCAGCAGGTCGTAGCTGGCCACCAGCACCACGAAGATGCAGATCTTGGCCGCCATGTTCAGCGCGCGGGCGCCCGGGAACACGAACGGCGCGCAGGCCAGGGCCAGCACGATCAGCAGCAGCATCGCACTGAGCACGCGGCTGCGAGGGAGGTCGCCGGAAAGCAGTCGGGTCATGTCGTGCCTCTTCTCAGCGCCTGGCCACCGGAAACAGCCCCTGCGGGCGCCAAAGCAGGATCAGCATCATCAGCAGGATGTTCGAGAACAACGCGGCCTTCGGCAACAGGAATCCCGTGTAGTTGGCCATCAGCCCCACCAGCAGCGCGCCGACAAAACAGCCCGTGGTCGAGCCCAGCCCGCCGATGATGATGACGATGAAGATCAGCACATTGACCTGCGCGCCGATCGCCGCCGTGATGTTCTGCTGGTACAGCCCCCACAGCACGCCGCCCATGCCGGCCAGCGCGGCACCGGCCACGAACACGGCGATGAAGAGCCGCCGCACGCGATAGCCGAGCGCCTCCACCATCTCGCGGTTCTCCACGCCGGCCCGGATCAGCAGTCCGATACGCGTGCGGTTGAGCAAGAGCAGCATGGCGACGAACACGACCAGCCCGAGCACCATGGCCACCAGCCGGTACTTTTCGATGGCGGCGTCGCCGAGCAGCACCGCGCCGCGGAACGCCGCCGGCACCTCCAGCGCGATCGTCTCCGCCCCCCAGATGGCCTTGATCAGCTGCTCGGCGACGATCATGCCGCCCATGGTGGTCAGGATCTGCTTGAGGTGCTGGCCGTAGACCGGGCGCACCACCACGCGTTCGAAGAACAGCCCGACCGCCCCGGCCGCCGCCATGGCCGCCAGGATCGCCAGCGCGAACACCGCGAGGTTCAGCGCCAGGCTGTCGGCCTGCACCCACCCCGACAGCGGCAGCAGTACCGAGGCCGCCACATACGCGCCCAGCGCGATAAAGGCGCCGTGACCAAAGTTGAGCACGTCCATCAGGCCGAACACGAGCGTGAGGCCCGACGAGACCACGAAGATGATCATGCCCATGGCCAGCCCGGCAATGGTCAGCGTGAGCCAGGTGGAACCACTGCCCACCAGCGGGAAAGCCAGCAGCATCAGCAAAGGTGCAAGGGCCAACGGCGTCCAGTCGAGACGGACTCTTGGCAAGTCTGCGGGGCCAGCAGTCGGTATGGTTGTGGAGGTTGTCATGAGTCTCGTCATGCTGTTTGTGCGCTCCCCTCCCCCGCTCGCGGGAGTGGGGAGCAAACCCGTCGCAGTCACCTGCGTCGCTACTGATGCGCCGCCAGCGACAACCCCAGCAGCCGTTGCTGCAACGCGTCATCCCGCGCCAGCGCCGCCATGTCACCGGCATGCACGATGCGCCCGTCATCCATCACCGCCACCGTATCGCCGACCGATTTCGCCATATGGAAGTTCTGCTCCACCAGCAGGATCGACACCTCGGTCTGCTTCAGTTCGCGGAACGCGGCGATCATGTTCTCGATGATGGCCGGCGCCAGCCCCTTGGTCGGTTCATCCACGATCAGCAGCTTGCGCGGCTCGATGATGGCGCGTGCCACCGACAGCATCTGCTTCTGCCCGCCGGACAGCACGCCGGCGCGCTGGTGCCAGAACGTCTTCAGCGCGGGAAACATGCGGAATACCCAGTCCAGCCGCCGCGTGTCGATGGCGCCAGTGCGCGCGGCCAGCCGCATGTTCTCGGCCACGGTCAGGTCGGAAAACACGCCCATGTTCTCGGGCACGTAAGCGATGCCTGCCTGCGCGATGGCGGGCGTGCCCTGCCCTGTGATGTCGGCCCCATCGAACGTCACGGTGCCCTCACTGGCGCGCCACAGGCCCATGATGGTGCGCAGCGTCGTCGTCTTGCCCGCGCCATTGCGCCCCAGCAGCATGGTCACGCCGCCGCGCGGCACCTCGAAGCTCACGCCGTGAAGGATGTGGTACGGGCCGATATGGGTCTGCACGTCGCTCAGCCGCAGGATCGGTTCGGCATTTGCGCGCTCAGGCATGGCTCGCCTCCACGTCCACGCCGGCTTGCGCCACGCCCAGGTACGCCTGCTGCACGATCGGCGAGGCCATGACCTCCGCCGGCTTGCCGTCGGCCATCAGCGTGCCGTTGTGCAGCACGACGATGCGGTCGGCCAGCGAGCGCACCACGTCCATCTTGTGTTCCACCAGCAGCACGGTCTTGCTCCGGTCCTGCCGGATTTCGCGGATCAGGTCGAGGATCACCGGCACCTCGTCCACGCTCATGCCCGCGGTGGGCTCGTCGAACATGAAGATGCGCGGCTGCAGTGCCAGCAGGATGCCGACCTCCAGCTTGCGCTGGTCGCCGTGCGGCAGCGCGGCCACCGGCAGGTGACGCTTGTCGGCCAGCGCCACGCGCTCCAGGCAGGCCTCGGCCTGCGCGCGCACGCCGCGGTGGCTGGTCCACATCGACAGCAAGTCGATGCCGCGCTGCTGGCGCGCCTGCACGGCCAGCCGCACGTTCTCCAGCACAGGCAGGTTCGGGAACAGGCTGGTCAGCTGGAACGCGCGTCCAAGGCCACGGCGTGCCCTGCGCGAAGCCGGCAGGCGCGTCACGTCCTGGCCATCGAGCAGGATCTGGCCCGCACTGGCCGGCAATTGCCCCGAGACCAGGTTGAAATAGGTCGTCTTGCCCGCGCCGTTGGGGCCGACGATGCAGGTCAGCTCGCCGGGCCGGAACGCGCACGATACTGCGTTGACGGCCACGTGCCCGCCGAAGCGGATGGTGAGCCCGCGCGTCTCCAGCATCGGCGGCTGCGCCGGATTGGCTGCCACGGCCATCAACGGTGGTTGCGGATTGGCACGTTCATCTCCTCGGGCTTGATCTCGCGGACCAGTTCGGGCACGCCCCAGGCGAAAGCCGGGTCCACCTTGATCCTGAAGTGGTACATCGACTGCATGGCCTGGTGATCCTCCTTGCGGAAGACCATGCGGCCCTTGGGCGTTTCGAACGCCATGCCTTCCATCGCGGTGATCAGCTTCTCGGAGTTGGTGTCGCCGCCGGTCTTCTTGAGCGCTTCTACCAGCGCGATACCGGCCGACATGCCCCCTGCCGTGAAGAAGTCAGGCGGCGACTTGAACTTGCTGTAGTGGTTCGACACGAGCCATTCGTTGGCCTTGTTCTTCGGGATGCCGAAGTAGTAGTACGTGGCGCCCTCCATGCCCGGGAAGTTCTTGTAGCTGGCCATCGCCGGCAGGATATTGCCGCCGGTGGCGATCTCGATGCCGTAGCGCTTGGGGTCGAGGTCCGCGATCTTGAACGGATTGCCGGCGCCGGCCCAGATGATGAAGATCACCTTGCGGCCCGACTTGTCCTTGAGCGCGTCGAACAGGCGCTGCGCACCGGCGGTGAAGTCGGTGGTGTTGGTCGGCAGGTATTCCTCATGGACGATCTTCGCGTTCTTCAGCGCGCCCTTGAACGCCTTCACGCCATCGCGGCCGAAGGCATAGTCCTGCGCCAGCGTGGCGATCTGCACGCCGGGCTTGTCCAGGGCGACGGCATTCGAAATGGCGTCCTGCGAGGAATTGCGGCCCGTGCGGAAGATGTAGCGATTCCACTTGTCGCCGGTAATGGAGTCGGCCACGGCGGGCTCGACCAGCAGAATCTTCTTGTATTCCTCCGCTACCGGCAGCATGGCCAGCGCCGTGCCGGAAGACGTCGGTCCCAGCGCGATGTCGGCGCGGTCGTCGCTGTAGGCGGCGGCAAGCTGGGCCTTGGCCACGTCGGGCTTGCCCTGGGTGTCCTTTTCGATCACCACGAGCTTGTTGCCATTGACGGTCATGGTGCCGTTGGTGGCGTACTCCAGGCCCATCATCAGGCCGGTCTGGGTCTGTTTCGCGTAGGCCTCGAGCGCCCCGGTCTTGTCGTAGACGTGGGCAATCCGGATGTCCCTGGCAAGCACGCCGCCACTGGCGAGCAGGCTGGCGGCAAGCGCCACGGCGTGTACAGCGATGGTGCTGCGTTGCATGGTGATCTCCTCTTCTTCGGTCTCTCGGTCTCGTCGGTCTCGTCGGTCTTTCCAGCTTCTTGTTACTGTTCTTGCCTGAAAACTCGCCCGGCCGTCCGGCCGAAGACGCCGATCACCGCGCCTGCAGTCCGTGCGTGATCATGTCGAAGGCGGCATCGACCACCTTGTCCATCGAGGCCGGCCGCTTCCACAGTGCGTAGCGCATGCCAAGGAAGTTGCTGATGCCGATCAGGCACCAGGCGCGCACCTCGGCGTCGCCGGGGCAAACCTCGCCCTGTTCGGCAGCCCGGTCCAGGCGCCGGCTGTACAGGTCCGCAAAGACCTGGAAGTAGCCGCTATAGATGGTCTCGTCCACCGAATACGAATCGAGCACGATCCGGTAGAGATTCTTGTGTCGGGAAACGAAGGACAGGAACGCCTTCAGGCCGAGCCGTTCGGCCTCCATCTGGCTGGTGGCCGGTGCCGCGTGCTTGCGCAGGTGGGCGCGCAACAACTCCAGCATGTGCTGGACCAGCGCGCGGAAGATATCTTCCTTGTCCTGGAAGTACAGGTAGAAGGTGCCCATGGCCACCTTGGCTTCCTGCGTGATTTCGGATATCGATGCGACGTAGTAGCCCTTCTCGCCGAACACCTTCTCGGCGGCACGCAGCAGGGACTCGCGTGTTTTCTGCCCGCGCGCGGTCTTGGGCGGGCAGATGCCGGAGTCGGTCCTGCCGGAATCGGTCTGGGACATCGTGTCTCCACTGTGGCGCTCGGGCGCCCTCTGTGCCTGATACCTGCGTGTGATACCAGCGTGTGATACCAGCATCGCGCGACCTGCCCGCCGCCCGGCCTCCTCTGCCCGGGGCGGCACCGCGAAACATGATGACTGATTCACGTTTCATCGTATAGAGAGCCGCCGGCAGGTGTCAATTCATGGCTTTCCCGTATCACACGCGGCACCGACGCCGGCGGCTCCCGCAAGCCGGCCATGCCGCCAGGCCCCCGCTGCGGGCGTTCAGGCCACGAAGCGGTAGGTCCACAAACCCAGCCCGGCGAGCAGCAGCGAGCCACCCAGATGGGTGACCACATGCAGCAGCGCCCATCCGTAGTCGCCGGACATCAGGTTGGCCAGCGCTTCGCTGGAAAAGGTGGAAAACGTGGTCAGGCCGCCGAGAAAGCCGGTGATCGCCAGCAGGCGCCATTCGGGGGGCAGCCCCGGATGGGAACCGAAGAAGCCGACGGCCAGGCCGATCAGGTAGCCGCCCAGCAGGTTCGCGGCCAGGGTACCGTACGGCAGGGCCGGATTCAGGGCGTTCCACATGACCGAGAACCCCCAGCGCAGCCATGCGCCGATCGCCGCGCCGACGCCGACAGCCACAAAACCCAGAGCGCCCATCAGTTGCCGCCGTCGCTGCCGGCGTCAGCGCCGCTGGCGTTGAAGGACGGAATTCCCCAGCGCTTCAGGGCCGCCTCGTCGGTCACGCGGGCGTCGACCCAGCGCGCGCCTTCCGGCGTCTCTTCCTTTTTCCAGAACGGTGCCTCGGACTTGAGGTAGTCCATGATGAATTCGCATGCCGCGAATGCGTTGCCGCGGTGCGCGGATGCCACGGCCACCATCACGATCTGGTCCAGCGGCAGCAGCGGCCCGACGCGGTGGATGATGGTCACGCCCAGCAGTTCCCAACGCGCGCAAGCGGCGGCCTCGATCTGTGCGAGCGCCTTCTCGGTCATGCCCGGATAGTGCTCAAGCTCCATCGCGCTGACCGCGCTGCCTTCGCTCACATCGCGCACGGTGCCGATGAAGCTCGCCACCGCGCCCACGGCCGGCCGGCCGGCCCGCAGCGCCGCCACTTCGGCGCCGAGGTCGAAATCCTCGCGCTGTACCCTCACGCTCATGTCAGCCTCCGGTTACCGGCGGGAAGAAGGCCACTTCGCAGCCGTCGGCAATGGCCGTATCGGCGCGGGCCACGGCGTGGTCGACGGCCATGCGCAGCGCGCGGCCTTCGGCCAGGGCCTCGGCCCACGCCCCGCCGCGCGTGCGCAGCCACTGGCGCAACTCGCCCACCGTGCGCACGTCGCCCGGGACTTCCGCGCGTTCCGCGGCAACGCCGAGCTGTTCGCGCACGCTGGCAAAGAAACGTAGTTCGATATTCATCACGACTTCTTGCACCGTCTGTACCGCCCGCTATGCCAGCACGCCGTCAAACGGAATGAACTGCACGGTATCGCCGTGCGCGATCGCCCGGTCGGGCGGGTTGTCGATCAGGCCGTCGCCCCACACCGTGGAGGTCAGCACGCCCGAGCTCTGGTTCGGGAACAGGTCCAGGCCGCCATTGGCATTGAGGCGCGCGCGCAGGAATTCATTGCGGCGGTCGCCCTTCTTCAGTTCGAAGTCCGCGCGCAGCGGCAGACGCCGTGGCGTCACGTCGGCCACGCCCTGCAGGCGCAGGATAAAGGGCCGAACGAACAGCAGGAAGGTGACGAAACTTGATACCGGGTTGCCCGGCAGCCCGAGGAAAAACGCAGAATCGCTGCCGTCGTTGCGGACCTGGCCGAACGCCAGCGGCTTGCCCGGCTTGATCGCGATCTGCCACATGTCCAGGCGCCCCTCGGCTTCCACCGCGGGCCTGATATGGTCTTCCTCACCGACCGAGACCCCGCCCGATGTAATGATCAGGTCATGGCCCTGTGCGGCCTTGCGCAGCGTCTCGCGAGTGGCGGCCAGCGTGTCGGGCACGATGCCCAGGTCGCTGACTTCGCAGCCGAGGTTTTCGAGCAGGCCGCGCAGCGTGAAACGATTCGAGTTGTAGATGGCACCCGGCTTAAGCGGCTCGCCAGGCATGGCCAGTTCATCGCCCGTGAAGAACACCGCAACGCGCACACGGCGCACCACCTCAAGCCGCGCCTGGCCCACCGAGGCAGCCAGGCCCAGCGCCTGCGGCGTGAGCCGCGTGCCGGCGGGCAGGATCACGCTGCCGGCCTCGATATCCTCGCCGGCGCGCCGGATCCATTCGCCGGACTGCGGCACGTGGTTGACGATCACGTCGTTGCCATCGGCCACGCACTGCTCCTGCATCACCACCGCGTCGGCGCCGGGCGGGATCAACCCGCCGGTGAAGATGCGCGCGGCGGTACCCGGCGCCAGTTCCGTGCCGACATGGCCAGCCGGAATGCGTTGCGACACGGGCAGGCGCGTACCCGCGGCCGGCACATCGGCGGCGCGCATCACATAGCCATCCATCGACGTATTGTCGGCAGGCGGCACCTGCAGGGAACTGGTGACCGGATTGGCCAGCACACGGCCGTTGGCGGCCAGGGTGTCGACGTGTTCGACCTGGGCCAGCGGACGGGCGGCGGCCAGCAGGGCATCAAGCGCCTGGGCCATGGTCAGCATCGGGGGGCGGGAGGACGCTGCAGCTTGGGTCATGGTGGGATGTATGGGTTCGGAGCGCCCATGAAAAACGGCCCGCGCATTGCGCCGCACAGCGTATATCGGCTGGTGCGGGCAATCCGGGGGCCGGGACTGGGCCACGGCTAGCCTGATTGTAGCGAGTTGGCGCCGCCAAGGCATGCGGCGGCGCCGCAGCCACCTGGAGGCGCCCGCGCTTACAGGCCGGTGTGGCCGGCGATGAAGGCCTTGACCTGGCTGGCGTCGTTGGCAATCACCTCGAAGCGCTGCGGCAGCTTCTCGATGCCTTCGAAGGCGGCGGGACGCTCCGGCTCATGGCCCAGTGCCTCGCGGATGGTGTCGGCGAACTTGGCCGGCAGCGCGGTTTCCAGCACCACCATCGGCACGCCCGCGCTGAGATGCTCGCGCGCCACCTTGATGCCGTCGGCAGTATGGGTATCGATGGTGATGCCATAGCGCGCCGACAGGTCGCGGATGGTCGCCACGCGATCATCGTGCGTGCTGCGGCCCGAGACAAAGCCGAATTCGCCGCGGATGCGCTCGAATTCCGGCGTGCCGGACAGGTCGAAGCCGCCCTTCTCCTCCACGTCGCGGAACAGCGCGGCCAGCTTGCCGCCGTCCTGGCCCAGCAGGTCGAAGATGAAGCGCTCGAAGTTCGACGCCTTCGAGATATCCATGCTCGGGCTCGACGTATGGTAGGTCTCGGCCGACTTGCGCACGCGATAGGCGCCGGTGCGGAAGAACTCGTCGAGCACGTCGTTCTCGTTGGTGGCCACCACCAGCTTGTCGATCGGCAGGCCCATCATGCGCGCGATATGGCCGGCGCAGACGTTACCGAAATTGCCCGACGGCACGCAGAACGACACCTTCTGGCCCGGGCCCGACGTCGCCAGCAGCCAGCCCTTGAAGTAGTACACCACCTGGGCCACCACGCGCGCCCAGTTGATCGAGTTGACCGTGCCGATGTGCTGGCGGGCCTTGTATTCGAGGTCGTTCGAAACCGCCTTGACGATGTCCTGGCAGTCGTCGAACACGCCTTCCACTGCCAGGTTGAAGATGTTCGGGTCCTGCAGGCTGAACATCTGCGCGGTCTGGAACGCGCTCATCTTGCGGTGCGGGCTCAGCATGAACACGCGGATGCCGCGCTTGCCGCGCATCGCGTATTCGGCGGCGCTGCCGGTATCGCCCGAAGTGGCGCCCAGGATGTTCAGCTCCAGCCCGGCACGGCCCAGCGCGTACTCGAACATATTGCCCAGCAGCTGCATGGCCATGTCCTTGAAGGCCAGCGTCGGGCCGTTGGACAGGCCCAGCAATTGCAGCTTGGTGCCACCTTCTTCGCCGAGCGTGCGCAGCGGCGTGATGTCGGCGGTGTTGTCGCCGGGACGGGCGTTGCAGTACACCTCGGCGGTGTAGGTCTTGCGCGTCAGTGCGCGCAGGTCCTCGGCCGGGATGTCGTCGCAGAACTTGCTCAGGATCTCGAAGGCGAGGTCGGCGTACGAGAGCTTGCGCCAGGCTTCCAGCTCATCGGCGGAGACCTGCGGATACTGCACGGGCAGGTACAGGCCGCCGTCCGGCGCCAGGCCGCCCAGCAGGATCTCGGAGAACGATTGCGGCACTTCATGGCCGCGGGTCGACTGGTATTTCATGGGTCCGGATTATCCTGCCGCTCAGTTCAGTTCTTCCATGCGCAGGCGCGTGACCGGCGACAGCACGGTCGGCAGCGACTCGATCTTCGCGATGGCGGCATTGACATGCTTCTCGCGGGTCACGTGGGTCAGGATGATGATGTCGGTCTGCGGCTCGCCCTCGCGCGATTCCTTCTGCAGCATGGCGTCGATGGAGATGCCCGCCTCGGCCAGGATACGCGTGATCTCGGCCAGCACGCCGGTCTCGTCCGCCACGCGCATGCGCAGGTAGTAGGCGCTGTTGATTTCCTCGATCGGCAGCACCGGCACGTTCGACAGCTCGTCCGGCTGGAACGCCAGGTGCGGCACGCGGTGGTTCGGGTCGGCGGTATGCAGGCGGGTCACGTCGACGAGGTCCGCGATCACGGCCGAGGCGGTCGGCTCGGCGCCGGCGCCCTTGCCGTAGTAGAGCGTGGCGCCGACGGCGTCGCCCTGCACCAGTACGGCGTTCATCGCGCCTTCGACGTTGGCGATCAGGCGCGAGGCCGGCACCAGCGTCGGGTGCACGCGCAGTTCCACGCCGTCGTCGCGACGGCGCGTGATGCCCAGCAGCTTGATGCGGTAGCCCAGTTCCTCGGCGTACTTGATGTCGGCCGCGGCCAGCTTGGTGATGCCTTCCACGTGGGCGCGGTCGAACTGCACCGGCATGCCGAACGCGATAGCGCTCATCAGCGTGACCTTGTGCGCGGCGTCGACGCCTTCGATATCGAAGGTCGGGTCGGCTTCGGCGTAGCCCAGTTGCTGCGCTTCCTTCAGGACCGTGTCGAAATCCAGGCCCTTGTCGCGCATCTCGGACAAGATGAAGTTGGTGGTGCCGTTGATGATGCCGGCGATCCACTGGATGCGGTTGGCGGTCAGGCCTTCGCGCAGCGCCTTGATGATGGGAATGCCGCCGGCCACCGCCGCTTCGAACGCGACGATTACGCCCTTGCGGCGTGCGGCTTCGAAGATCTCGTTGCCGTGCACGGCGAGCAGCGCCTTGTTGGCGGTGACCACGTGCTTGCCGTTCTCGATGGCCTTGAGCACCAGCTCGCGCGCGATGCCGTAGCCGCCGATCAGCTCCACCACGATGTCGATGTCCGGGCGCGCCACCACCGCGTTGGCGTCGTTGACGATCTCGACTTCGCCGTTGGTCAGCTCGCGTGCGCGCTCGGTGTTGAGATCGGCCACGACGGCGATCTCGATGCCGCGGCCGGCGCGGCGGCGAATTTCTTCCTGGTTGCGCTTGAGCACGTTGAACGTGCCGCTACCGACGGTACCGATGCCGAGCAGGCCGACTTTGATGGGGTTCATGGACAATCTGACTCTAGGTTGCTAAGGATGAGTTGCAGCGGCCGCCCGATCAGGCAGCCACCTTGCCGTGGCGTTTTCGGTACGCCTCCAGGAAGCGCGCGATGCGGTTGATCGCCTCGCGCAGGTCTTCCTCGTGCGGCAGGAATACGATCCGGAAATGGTCCGGCTTGGCCCAGTTGAAGCCCGAGCCCTGCACCAGCAGTACCTTGGACTCCTGCAGCAGTTCATAGATGAACTCCTGGTCGTCCTGCACCGGGTACATCGACAGGTCCAGCTTCGGGAACAGGTACAGCGCGGCCTTGGGCTTGACGCAGCTGACGCCGGGAATCGCGGTGATCAGCTCGTACGCCAGGTCGCGCTGGCGGCGCAGGCGGCCGCCTTCGGCCACCAGGTCGTTGATGCTCTGGTAGCCGCCCAGCGCGGTCTGGATGGCCCACTGCCCCGGCACGTTGGCGCACAGGCGCATCGAGGACAGCATGTTCAGGCCCTCGATATAGTCGAGCGCCGGGCGCTTGTCGCCCGACACCACCATCCAGCCGGCGCGGTAGCCGCATGACCGGTAGTTCTTGGACAGGCCGTTGAACGTCACCGTCAGCACGTCGGTCGACAGCGAGGCGATCGAGGTATGGGTGTTGCCGTCGTACAGGACCTTGTCGTAGATCTCGTCGGCGAAGATGATCAGCCCGTGCTCGCGCGCGATCGCGACGATCTCCAGCAGCAGCTCGTCCGAGTACAGCGCGCCGGTCGGGTTGTTCGGGTTGATGATGACGATGCCCTTGGTATGCGGGGTAATGCGGGCGCGGATATCGTCCGGGTCTGGCATCCACTCGTTGGACTCGTCGCAGATATAGTGCACCGGCGTGCCGCCCGACAGGCTCACGGCCGCGGTCCAGAGCGGATAGTCCGGTGCGGGCACCAGGACTTCATCGCCACTGTTGAGCAGCGCGTTGACCGCCATGACGATCAGTTCCGAGGCGCCGTTACCCACATAGATATCTTCCAGGCCGACGCCCTGGATATTCTTCTGCTGGGTGTAGTGCATGATCGCCTTGCGCGCGGCGAAAATGCCCTTCGAATCCGAGTACCCGGCCGAGTTCGGCAGGTTGCGCATCATGTCCTGCTGGATTTCCTCCGGCGCATCGAAACCGAATACGGCGAGGTTGCCGATATTCAGCTTGATGATCTTGTGTCCCTCTTCCTCCATCTGCTTGGCCTTTTCCAGCACCGGGCCGCGGATGTCGTAGCAAACATTATTGAGTTTGTTGGATTTCTGGATGGGTTTCACGGCGGTGTCAGCGGAGGCGAAAACTGCCGCGTCGGCGGCAGCGAACATGGGAATCCGGATGGAGTGTCTCGGGGCGCCGTCCGCTGCGATGCAACGCAGTCTTGCCGCGAATGTGGCAGACACGGAGGCAAAAGCTATAATTTATCGGATTATGACAGACTTCGGCAGCAATTCTTGCATTGCAGCGTGCCCCGGGAAAACCCGCCGCCGGCGCCTGCCTCCTGCCGTCAATCCGCTGCCTGCCCGCGCCGCCGGCCATCCGCTCAGCGGAAAGCGCCGCTGCGCCCGCCATGCCGCCTCCGGGGCCCCCAATTGAAACTTCACGCCGACCAGCCACAATCGCTTAACACGGTCACGGCCTACGGGCCTGACTACGTCGAAATCAACCTGATACGTCACACCAACTCCGTCCTGGTGCTCCCTGAAGGGGAAGTCCGGCCCTGGCCGGTGGAGCGCTTCGAAGATCTCGAGCCCGCGCACTTCGAGGCACTGGCCGAACTGGGCGCCGAAGTCGTGCTGCTTGGCACGGGTTCGCGCCTGCGCTTCCCGCATCCGCGGCTGACCGCCTCGCTGGCCAGGAAGCACGTTGGCGTGGACGCCATGGACATGCAGGCCGCATGCCGCACATACAATATCCTGATGGCGGAAGGCCGCAAGGTGGCCGCCGTGCTGCTGCTCGAGCGGGAAGCCGCGGACAATTGACCTGTCATTGGCCGGCCAGGAAAAGTTAAGGGGGCGCCACGCTTGAAGTCCATGAGTGCGCCCCAATCTGCTCCCCTCGTGACGCAGGCGTGCTACCCGCGCTGCCTTCGCCCACGCCCTCGCAGCTCTCCGATACCGCCTCCCCTGGAGCCACAACAATGACAGTCAGTCTCAACAAGGCCGTACCCGACTTCAGCGCGCCGGTCACCGGCGACGGCGGCACCTTCCGCCTCTCCGAACAGCGCGGCAAGACCGTGGTGCTGTACTTCTATCCGAAGGACAACACCCCGGGTTGCACGACCGAGGCCATGAACTTCCGCGACCAGTACGACGACTTCGTCAAGGCCGGCGTGGCCGTGTTTGGCATCTCGCGCGACAGCCTGCGCTCGCACGAGAATTTCAAGGCCAAGCTCGAGCTGCCATTCGAACTGATCTCGGACCCGGACGAGGCGGTCTGCAATCTCTTCGATGTCATGAAGATGAAAAAACTCTATGGCAAGGAGCACCGCGGCGTCGAGCGCAGTACTTTCATCCTCGACAGCAAGGGCATCCTGCGCCACGAGCTGCGCGGCATCAAGGTGCCCAACCACGTGGACGAGGTGCTGGAGACCGTGCGCGGCCTCTGAAACACCTTCCGCTCGCCACCGGCAACGCTGCGACGGGACGCACGGGATTGGCATGGCCGCGACACCACGCATACCCTCGCGTGACTCGCAATTGCCAAACCCGAAACCTTCGGATACATTGGCCCGTAATGAGTTCAGATTCCGGATGCCACGCTGATTCGACTTCCTGGCCCAGGCGGTTCGCGCCGCAGGCCGGTAGCGGATCTGCCGTGTCGCAGGTCCGCATGCAAGCCGCCAAACCTGTATCGCAGGGCTGGCGGCTTTTTTGTTTATCCGATGCCCCGGGTGCCCCGCGCGTGCATGCTCCGGTGGCCGCTGGCATTCTCCTTGCGAGATGCCGCACGGATAGTTCCGCCCCCATCTTGTCCCCCTGAAAGGAAAGCCAAGCATGCCGCTGCCTACCATGCCCGCCAAGCCTGCCCAATTGCTGGATCCGAGCGAGTTCGCTCCGGTTTCCGCGGTGCCCAAGGCCAAAGCCGTCACACAGGGAAAGAAACCGGTGCCGGCGCTCGAGCGCGTGGCATTGCTGGAAACCGGCGACACCCAGGCGCCTGCCGCCAAGGCGCGCGCCGCCGCCGGTACCCGCGCCCGCTCGACTCCCACGCCAACCGTGCCGGCCACGCCCGTCGCCGCGGCGCCGGTGAGCCTGGTCAAACCGGCGGCCGGCCCCAACCGCCGCGCACGCAAGGCAGAAGGCCCGAGCAAGCTGTTCGTGCTCGACACCAACGTGCTGATGCACGACCCGAGTTCGCTGTTCCGCTTCGAAGAGCACGATGTCTATCTGCCAATGATGACGCTCGAAGAACTGGACAACCACAAGAAGGGCATGAGCGAAGTCGCGCGCAACGCGCGCACCGTCAGCCGCACGCTCGACTCGCTGGTGAGCGACACCGGCGGCGTGCTCGATGACGGCCTGCCGCTGGCCAAGCTCGGCAACCGCGACGCGCAGGGCAAGCTGTTCTTCCAGACCCGGCTCAACGACATCAAGCTGCCCGAGGGCCTGCCGCAGGGCAAGGCCGACAACCAGATCCTGGGCGTGGTCAGCGCGCTGCAGCAGCAGTTTCCGGAGCGCGAGGTCGTGCTGGTGTCGAAAGACATCAACATGCGCATCAAGGCCCGCGCGCTGGGCCTGCCCGCCGAGGACTACTACAACGACCAGGTCCTGGAAGACAAGGACCTGCTCTACGCGGGCGTGATGCAGTTGCCCGGGGATTTCTGGACCAAGCACGGCAAGGGCGTCGAGAGCTGGCAGGACCCGAAGACCGGCGCAATGTTCTACCGCCTGACCGGCCCGCTGGTGCCCTCCTTCCTGGTCAACCAGTTCGTCTACCTGGAGCCGGTGGACGGCAGCCTGCCGCTCTACGCGCAGGTCAAGGAGATCAACGGCAAGACCGCGCTGCTGCAGACCCTCAAGGACTACACGCACCACAAGAACAACGTGTGGAGCGTGACCGCGCGCAACCGCGAGCAGAACTTCGCGCTCAACCTGCTGATGAACCCGGACATCGACTTCGTCACGCTGCTGGGCCAGGCCGGTACCGGCAAGACGCTGCTGGCGCTGGCCGCGGGCCTGGAGCAGGTGCTGGACCAGAAGCTGTACAACGAGATCATCGTCACCCGCGCGACCGTGCCGGTCGGCGAGGACATCGGCTTCCTGCCCGGCACCGAGGAAGAGAAGATGCAGCCGTGGATGGGCGCCTTCGACGACAACCTCGAAGTCCTGCAGAAGAGCGACGACAGCGCCGGCGAATGGGGCCGCGCGGCAACGCAGGAGCTGATCCGCTCGCGCATCAAGGTCAAGAGCATGAACTTCATGCGCGGCCGCACCTTCGTCAACAAGTTCCTCATCATCGATGAAGCGCAGAACCTGACGCCGAAGCAGATGAAGACGCTGGTCACGCGCGCGGGCCCGGGCACCAAGATCATCTGCCTGGGCAATATCGCGCAGATCGATACGCCGTACCTGACCGAGGGTTCGTCGGGCCTGACCTACGTGGTGGACCGTTTCAAGGGCTGGAGCCACAGCGGCCACATCACGCTGGCACGCGGCGAGCGCTCGCGCCTGGCCGACCACGCCGGCGACGTACTGTAAGGCATACCGCCGGCCTGCCCCTGCGGCAAGCTGGCGGAGAGAATCCGCGCCCCGGCCCTCGGGCCGCGGGCGCTTGTTCCGTTCGCGACGAGATCGCTCGACAGGAGGCGTCGATGAGCCATCAGCAACCGCACGGCCGGCATTGTCAGCCGGCCGCCGCGCTCCGGCCCTGGGATCGCAAGCGCATGCTGGCGTTAGCCACGCTGGCCGCCGCCGGCATGGCGCTGTCTGCGGCCTGGCGGCCCGCGCGTGCCGCCGACGAGATGGTGATCCGCACCATGGGGCCGGTGAGCTACGTATGTGGCGGCATTGCCGAAGACGAGCGCAAGGCGCTCGCCAACCTGGAAAAGAACTTCAACATGGGCGTCCAGTTCTCGCAGGGCGGCAATGGCGAATTCCTCTCAGACGTGGCCGTACGGTTGTTGCGTGACGACCAGGAGGTCGCCGCCTTCCGCGCCGCCGGCCCACGCTGCCTCATACGTGCGCCAGAAGGCAGCTACAATATCGAGGCCAGTTACAAGGGCCAGACCAAGACCATCAAGATCGGCACCGGAAGCCGCGACGTTCAGTTGCGCTGGTAACGGAAGGATCCGGGTCGGGGCTGGCGACCGACCAGACAGGATGCCTTCGCGCCGTTCCCTTGCCCATTGCGCCATCCGGTTGCGCCTGCCCGCGGTTCCCGCCGCGGCGCGGCTGCCGCTGGTTTGCGTCGCCGCCCTGCTGCTGGCGGCCTGCGCCGGTGCGCCAGCCTCGCGCCAGGCAGGCCTGTCACGCGCGCCAGGCAAGCCGATGATCGATCCGAGCGCGGGACTCGAGGAAATCTCCATCCAGGCCATGTCGCTGGTCGGCACGCCATACCGCTACGGTGGCAATACGCCCGACAGCGGCTTCGACTGCAGCGGCCTGGTGCGATACGTGGTCGCCCGCGCCGCCAACGTAAACCTGCCGCGCACCACCGAGGCCATGGGCACGCGCGGGTCGGCACTGGACCGCAGCGAGGTGGCATCAGGCGACCTGGTCTTCTTCAATACCACGGGCCGCGCCAATTCCCATGTCGGCATCTACGTCGGCCAGAACCGCTTCGTGCATGCGCCGTCCAGCGGCGGCACCGTGCGCCTTGAGGACATGGGCAAGTCTTACTGGGCATCCCGGTACAACGGTGCGCGACGCGTGGTCGCGGCGATCAATCAGCCGCTGCCGGCCCCGGCCCTGGCCCCAGAGCCGCCAGCCGCGCTGCCCGAGTCCGTGCCGCCTGTCGACGACGATCCGATCGCCGCCTTCGCCAACCAGTAGGATGCCCAGAACGACAAGGAGCCAGGCAGCTGCCTGGCTCTTCTTCATGCGCAGAGGTTTCGCCGTGTCTTACAGGATGTGGCGGCCAACCCACCACGCAATCGCGGACATGAACGCCGAAGCCGGGATCGTCAGCACCCAGGCCCATACGATATTGCCGGCCACGCCCCAGCGCACCGCCGACATCTTCTGGGCGGAGCCCACGCCGACGATCGCGCCGGTAATCGTGTGCGTGGTCGACACGGGCACGCCCAGCGCCGACGCGAAGAACAAGGTCAGCGCACCGCCGGTTTCCGCGCAGAAGCCGCCCACCGGCTTGAGCTTCGTGATCTTCTGGCCCATGGTCCGCACGATGCGCCAGCCGCCGAACAGCGTGCCCATGCCGATGGCCACGTAGCAGCACACGATCACCCAGACTGGCGGCTCGCCGCCGGCGGCGACATGGCCGCTGGCGATCAGCAGCATCCAGATGATGCCGATGGTCTTCTGCGCGTCATTGCCGCCGTGGCCCAGGCTGTATAGCGAGGCCGAGGCCAGCTGCAGCCGGCGGAACCAGCGGTCCACGCGCGAAGGCGGCGTGCGAAAGAAGGTCCAGCCCACGATCACCATCATCAGCGACCCGAGAATAAGGCCCAGCAGCGGCGAGACCACGATGAACACCACCGTCTTCAGCAGCCCGTTGCCCACCAGCGCGCCGGTGCCCGCCTTGGCCACCGCGGCACCCACCAGGCCACCGATCAGCGCATGCGAGGACGACGAGGGGATGCCGTAGTACCACGTGATCCCGTTCCAGGCGATGGCCCCGACCAGCGCGCCGAATATCACGTAGTGGTCGACGATATTGACGTCCACGGTGCCCGTGCCCACGGTCGCCGCCACCTTCAGGTGGAAGATGAAGATCGCAATGACGTTGCACATTGCCGCCATCGCCACCGCATGGTGCGGCTTCAGCACGCCCGTGGAAACCACCGTGGCGATCGAGTTGGCCGCGTCGTGGAAGCCGTTCATGAAGTCGAACAGCAGCGCGAGCGCCACCAGCAGGCCGATCACCCACAGGCTCATTTGAATGGTATGCATTGCCGATTCCGCGTCAGGCGTTTTCCAGGACGATGCCTTCGATGATGTTGGCCACGTCCTCGCACTTGTCGGTAATCGTTTCGAGCTGCTCGTAGATGGCCTTCAGCTTGATCAGGCGCTTGACGTCGGTCTCGTCGCGGAACAGCTTTGACATGGCCGAGCGCATCACGCGGTCGGCTTCCGACTCGAGCTGGTCGATCTGCTGGGCGGTCTTCAGGATGGTGCTGGCGTTGCCCATGTCCTCGAGCAGGCCTACGGCGATCTTGACCTGGTCGCAGCACTGCACGCAGATGGCCGCCAGCCGCAGCGCCTCGTCGGTCAGGCTGGTCACGTCGTACAGCGAGATCGTTTCCGCCACGTCTTCCATCAGGTCCAGGATGTCGTCCATGGTCGTGATGAGCTTGTGGATCTCGTCGCGGTCCAGCGGCGTGATGAAGGTCTTGTGCAGCAGGTCGATGGTGTCGTGCGTGATCCGGTCGGCCTTCTTTTCGGTCGCCTGGACCCGGCGGGCATGCGCCTCGGCATTGGGCAAGTCATTGACCAGTGTCTGCAGTTCCTGGGCGGCGGTCACCGCGCAGTCGGCATGCTGGTTGAAGTATTCGAAGAACTTGCCCTCGGTGGGCATGAATCGGCCGAACATGGAATGTTCCTTGTCGCAGCGTGTTGGCGCTGCTTGGTTTGTTGCTGGAGGATGATACGCAATGCGTCGCGTGACAGCGGTCTTTTGGACCGCTGTCACCAAAGCGCAATATTTTACAGGGTTGTGGCCGCAATGCCTGCCGGTATGTCGCAAACGAGACGCTCGGCGACAGGCAGGCTTGACTTCAGGTGTCGTTGTCGAAGAAGGCCGGGCCGCCGCTAAAGTTGTCGAACTTGGTGAACTGACCCAGGAAGGTCAGGCGCACCGTGCCGATCGGACCGTTACGCTGCTTGCCGATGATGATTTCGGCCGTGCCCTTGTCCTGCGAATCGGGGTTGTAGACTTCGTCGCGGTAGATGAACAGGATCACGTCAGCATCCTGTTCGATGGCGCCCGATTCACGCAAGTCGGACATCACGGGCCGCTTGTTGGGGCGCTGTTCCAGGCTTCGGTTGAGCTGCGACAGCGCAATCACCGGGCAGTTCAGCTCCTTCGCCAGGCCCTTGAGCGAACGCGAGATCTCGGAGATTTCGGTAGCCCGGTTCTCGCCGCCGCCGGAGCCGGACATCAGCTGCAGGTAGTCGATGATGATCAGGCCGAGCTGCCCGCACTGGCGCGCCAGCCGGCGCGAGCGCGCACGCAGCTCCATCGGGTTCAGCGCCGGCGTCTCGTCGATAAAGAGCTGGGCGTCGTTCATGCGCTGGATGGCATGGGTCAGGCGCGGCCAGTCTTCGTCGAGCAGGCGGCCGGTACGCAGCCGGTGCTGGTCGAGACGGCCGACCGAGCCCAGCATACGCATCGCCAGCTGGGTACCCGCCATTTCCATCGAGAACACCGCGACCGGCAACCCCTGCTCTACCGCCACGTGTTCGCCGATGTTCAGCGAAAACGCGGTCTTACCCATCGACGGGCGTCCCGCGACGATGATCAGGTCACCGGCCTGCATGCCGCTGGTCATCTTGTCGAGGTCGATGAAGCCGGTTGGCACACCGGTCACGTCGGTGGTCGAGTCCCGGTGGTACAGCTCGTCGATCCGCTCCACCACCTGCGTCAGCAGCGGCTGGATTTCCTGGAAACCCTTCTGGCCGCGCGAACCCTCTTCGGCAATGGCGAAGACCTTGGACTCGGCCGCATCCAGCAGCTCGCGGACTTCTCGCCCCTGCGGCGCGAAGGCCGACGACGCAATGTCGTCCGCCACGGTCACCAGCTTGCGCAGCACCGCGCGCTCGCGCACGATCTCCGCGTAGCGGCGGATATTGGCGGCGCTGGGCGTGTTCTGCGCGAGCGAGTTCAGGTAGGCCAGTCCGCCCACCTCCTCGGCCTTGCCAGCCACCTGCAGCATTTCATAGACGGTGATGACGTCGGCGGGCTTGGTGGCCGAGATCAGCTTCGCGATGTTCTGGAAGATCAGCCGGTGGTCAAAGCGGTAGAAGTCCGCTTCGGCGATGAAATCGGCAATGCGGTCCCAGGCGGAATTGTCCAGCAGCAGGCCACCAAGCACCGATTGCTCGGCCTCGATCGAATGCGGCGGTACCTTGAGACTTTCAAGTTGGGGGTCGGCGACGGGCGCGTTCATGGGGTGGGATTATACCGGCGGGCAGACCCTGGCCGGCTGACATTTGCGCGGCAACAATTCTGCATCAGGCCTTGACAGCGCCGGGTGTGCCGCAAAAAAAGCGTCATGATACGAATGCGGCGGACAAAGAAAAAGGCAGGAGCCACGCTCCTGCCTTTTTACTTGCTTGCGCCGGACTGGCCGGCACGGCAAGGTCTTGCTTAGACTTGCTCGCCCACGACAGCGACGGTCACGTCGACCACCACGTCGGTGTGCAGCGCAACGCTGACCGGGTGGTCGCCCACCGTCTTCAGCGGGCCGTTCGGCAGACGAACCTGGGCCTTCTCGACCTTGAAGCCTTGGGTGCCCAGGGCAACGGCGATGTCGGCGTTGGTCACGGAACCGAACAGGCGGCCGTCCACACCCGACTTCTGGGAGATCTGGACGGTCTGGCCGTTCAGCTTCTCGCCTTCGGCTTGCGCAGCGGCCAGCTTCTCGGCAGCGGCCTTTTCCAGCTCGGCACGCTTCACTTCGAATTCCTGGATCGCGGTTTGCGTGGCGCGGCGGGCCTTCTTGCTCGGGATCAGGAAGTTACGGGCGTAACCATCCTTCACCTTGACGATGTCACCCAGGTTACCCAGGTTGATCACTTTTTCCAGCAGAATAACTTGCATCGTGTTCTCTCCTTTACGGACCTATGGCCTGGACTATCAGTTCTTGTGCAGGTCGGTGTACGGCATCAGCGCCAGGAAGCGGGCGCGCTTGATGGCCGTATCCAGCTGACGCTGATAGTGAGCCTTGGTACCGGTCAGGCGAGCCGGCGTGATCTTGCCGTTGTCGCCGATGAAGTCCTTCAGGGTGTCCAGATCCTTGTAGTCGATCTGTTCCACGCCAGCCACGGTGAAGCGGCAGAAGCGCTTGCGCTTGAACAGCGGGTTCTGTTGCTGGAAGCGCTTCTTGTTCTTGTTGTCACGTTTGATGAATGCCATGATTCAATCCTTTACGAATGCTTTACATCCGGTGATGTGAAAGACGAGGGCCTTGCTGTTGCGGTGCTTGCGGGTCAGGAATCCTTCGCAGTCGAGCAGCGTGCCGAGCGGCAACCGCTCCAGACGCTGGCCAACCGGGCCGATTCCCATCGCTGCAATGGCAAACTCGACCTGCCTCGGTGTTTCCGCCTCGATCGCCTCGCCGCTGTACTGCAGGATGCAGTTCACGACGGGCACACCGGCCGGGGTATACCTGAGGGCATCGCGTTCCGCCAGTGTGGCGGCTAGCCGAAGCTGGTTCAACGCGTGGCCCCTTGCAGTGTGTTGCCCATGCTGCCGTGGTCAGACTTGCCGGCCACGACTGGCACCGCAGCCCGCACTCAGGCGGCCTGGCCTTCGGTGGTCGTTTGCGCGGCCTTGCGGGCTTCTTCGCGCTGCACTTCCTTCATCATCGGCGAAGGAGCGGTTTCGGCCTTCTTCGTCTGCACGATCAGGTGACGCAGCACGGCGTCATTGAACTTGAAGGCGTGTTCCAGCTCGGCCAGGGTTTCCTTGCCGCACTCGATGTTGACGCAAACGTAGTGAGCCTTGGCCAGCTTCTGGATCATGTAAGCCATCTGGCGACGGCCCCAGTCTTCCACGCGGTGAACCTGGCCGCCTTGCGACGTCACGAGCGACTTGTAACGCTCGATCATGGCCGGCACTTGCTCGCTCTGGTCCGGATGGACGATGAAAACGATTTCGTAATGACGCATTGACGCTCCTTTTGGGATGAGCCACCCGGGCGTCACGTCCGGTGTGGCAAGGTTGAATAGCCTTAAATTATAGCTCGACTGTTGACAATCGCGCAACCGCGCTCACGCCGCCGCGAATAGCGCCTGGAGCCGGTCCGGCGCAGCGGCCAGCCCCGGGTCCTGCGCCAGGGCCAGCAACAGCAGCACCCTGGCCTTATAGGGATTCAGGTCGGCAGCGGAAAGGAAAACGCCACCATCCGGGTCGGCAACTGGCGGAATCGCCACATGCCCCGCCCCTGTACGCGAACTCCGCACCACGGCGACACCGGCCGCCGCGGCATCCCTGAGCGCTGCGATCAGTGTCTCGTGCACCGACCCATTGCCCGCCGCCGCCACGATCAGGCCACGCACACCCGCGGCCACCATCGCGTCCACCGCGATGCGGCCGGGCTGCGCGTAGCTCGCGATGATCTCGACATCCGGCCAACGGGCCGGCACCAGCAAGGCAGCCGCTATGGCGTGCGCAGGCTTGCGCGCCAGCCGCACCAGTTCATCCTGCACAAAGCCCAGCGGACCGGTCACTGGCGATACAAAGGCATCCACCGACGAGGTATGCGCCTTGGTCACGTCGCGCGCCGCATGAACCTGCTGGTTCAGCACCACCAGCACGCCCTTGCCGCGCGCATCCGGATGGCCAGCGACGCGCACGGCATCGAGCAGATTGAGCGGACCATCGGCCGACAGCGACGTCGACGGCCGCATGGCCGCAGTCAGCACCACCGGCACCGGGCATGCCTGCGTCAGGTGCAGGAACATCGCCGTCTCTTCGAGCGTGTCCGTGCCATGCGTGATGACGATGCCGGCCACATCCGGCTGCGCCGACCAGTGCCGCACGCGCTCCGCGAGCGTCGACCAGAGCGAGAACACCATGTCCTTGCTGTCGACCTGCGCCACCTGTTCGGCCTCGACCCTGGCCACCGACTGCAACGCCGGCACTGCCGCCAGCAGCGTTGTCACGGGTACCGTCGCAGCCTGATAGCGCGCGCTGCTGGCCGGGTTGGTCGAGGCGCCGGCAATGGTGCCGCCGGTGGCAAGGACCACGATGCGGGGAAGCTGGGACATGGTCGGGATGCAGGAAGCTGAGGTCCGGCGATTGTACCCGCGGCATGCGGGCAAATCGGAAGTCGAGCAGACACTTCTGAAATTCTGCTTGCGCTTGCGCCGATACTGTATAAAATCACAGCATACTGTTTAAACATACAGTGCCCGCCTGGCTGGCAGCGGTATCGCACCGGGGCACTCATCACGGAACGCTTCCATGGCGACCCTGACACCCCGGCAGCAGCAGATTTTCGACCTGATCCGCAACACGATCCGCGGCACGGGCTTCCCGCCTACGCGCGCCGAGATCGCTGCGGAGTTCGGCTTCTCGTCGCCCAATGCCGCAGAAGAGCACCTGCGGGCGCTGGCGCGCAAGGGCGTGATCGAACTGACGCCGGGCGCATCGCGCGGCATCCGGCTCAAGGTAGCGCGCAGCGATTCCGAATCCCCTGACCAGTTTTCGCTGCCGGTGTCCGGCATCATGCAGCTGACGCTGCCGCTCGTGGGCCGCGTCGCCGCCGGCAGCCCGATCCTCGCCGCCGAGCATATCGACCGCCAGTACCAGGTCGATGCCACTGTCTTCGACGAGCGTCCCGACTACCTGCTGCGCGTGCGCGGCCTGAGCATGCGCGACGCCGGCATCCTCGACGGCGACCTGCTGGCCGTGCGCAAGGCCAGCGAGGCGCCCAACGGCAAGATCGTCGTGGCCCGCCTAGGCGACGACGTCACCGTCAAGCGCCTGCAGCGCCGAGGCGGCACGATCGAGCTGATCGCGGAAAACCCGGATTTTCCGAACATCGTGGTCACACCCGGACGCGAGGAATTTTCACTCGAAGGCATCGCCGTCGGGTTGATCCGCTCCTCGGGCTTCTGACCAGCGCGGCCAGCCGCGCGCTGGCCGCCCTCCTCCTTGCAGTGCCGACGCCGCCCGCATGACGGGTGTTGACCCCGCTTTTGCCAATCGAGAGGTGTAGCCATGCCGCAAATCGAACACATTGCAGCCGCCCGTCAGCCCGTCAAGCCGGTGCCGTTCCGGCAGTCGAAGGGCGTCCGCATCTACCAGGGCGCGCAGCGCCGCACCATGGTTGGCAGCATGGCAGCCATCTGCCGGATGCTGGAACTGGCCGAGCCGACCAAGCTCCTGGCCTGAGTCCCGCCGGCAAGAACCGGCAGGGGTCGTCATCCGGCCCTTGAATGGCGGATTCATCGAGAATTGCATATTCCGCAAATCTCATCTTCATTTGTTTTATCTGCGACATCTTTCCATCGAGGGTGCCAGCTTCTAGCCTTCAGTTAGCAGGCACAGCGTGCCCCGGCGCCGTCGCAGAACGGCCCAACCGCAGCATGGCACGCCATTGAACCGGGCCGGCTCGCGCGCATTGCCGCCGCCGGCCGCCAGCCTAGCGTTGCCGGGGTAATTGCGAACGCCAGCGACGGTGCCGGTGCCGGTGCCGTCAGCGAATCGGCATGGGGGGCATCATGGCCGCCATCGAAACGCCTTGCGCCAGGACTTTGCGTCGCGGCGACCCGCTCGGTGCGGCATAGCCCTGCCTTGACGACGGACCGCCCATGCCGCGCAACTATTCCGAACTGGAGATCGTGATCGGCACGGATGCCGCAGGCGGATATGAAGCCGAGGCCAGGCACCGCGTGCCCGAAGGCGATGTGATCACCCCACGCGTGCCGATGCCGCTTGCGCCCGACGACCCCGCGGTGCGCGACGCGGATCCGCAGGTGTGCGGCCGCGCACTGGCCGCCGCCCTGTTCGCCGCGCCACCGCTGCGCGACGCCTTCGTCCTCGCGCAGGCATCGGCCAACGAACGCCACCTGGACCTGCGCGTGCGCCTGCGCATCGGCGTCGACGCGCGCGCATTGCACGCGCTGCCATGGGAAACGCTCTACGACCCCGCAGGCGAGCACGCGTTGTTCATCACCCAGCGCTGCTTCTTTTCGCGCTACCTGTTTGCGCGCGAAATGCGCCTGCCGCGACTGCGCGCACGGAGCGACGTAAGCGCGCTCGTGGTGGTGGCGAACCCAAGCGGACTGGGCTCCGAACTGAAGCCGATCGATGCCGCCGGGGAAGCCGCGCGCACCGTCGCCGCGCTGGCGCCGATTCCCGCGAAGGCCCTGGCGGAACCCGGCCACGCCACGATCGACCGTATCTTCGCGGCACTGCAGGAAGGCGCGGATGTGTTCTGCCTCGTGTGCCACGGCGCGCTCGTGGACGACCAGCCCATGCTGTGGCTCGAACAGGCCGACGGCAGCCGTGACCTGGTGAGCGGCAGCGTGCTGGTGAACCGCATCGGCACCCTCGAGCGTCCGCCGAGCCTGGTGGTGTTGTGTTCTTGCCAGAGCGCCGGCGCCGGCGCCGCGCGCAGCGCCAGCACGCTGATGGCCCTGGGACCGCTCCTTGCCCAGGCCGGCGTGCCGGCGGTCCTGGCCATGCAGGGCAGTATCGGCATGGCCACCATGAACGCCTTCCTGCCGCGGTTCTTTGCCGAGCTGCGCGAACACGGCGAGGTGGATCGTGCCGCCGGCGTGGCGCGCGCGGCGGTCAGCGAGTACCCGGACTGGTGGATGCCCGCGGTGTTCACGCGGTTGGACAGCGGCCGCATCTTCTACCCGCCCGGTTTTGCGCCCGATGAAGGCGATGGCGGCGACGCCTGGCGCGCCGTCATCGAGAACATCCGCCACGGCGAGACCACGCCGATCCTCGGGCCCGCGATGAGCGAAGCCATGTTCGGCTCGCGCCTGCAGCTCGCCCAGACCTGGGCCGAGGCCTACCACTTCCCGATGGCCCCGCACGAGCGCGACGAATTGCCGCAAGTCGCCCAGTACCTGGCGGTCTCGCAGCAGGGCGTATTCCCGCGCCGCCTGTTCTACAAGTTCGCGTACCAGCATATCGTCCAGCAATACCGCGACCTGCTGACCCCCGAACTGCTTGCGCTGAAGAACGAGGACGTCATCGCGGAGCTTGGCAATGTGGTCAGTGCCGTCGGCCGCGCACAGCGCGACCGCGAGCCGCAAAGCCCCTACCGCGCCATGGCGCGGCTGAAGCTGCCGGTCTACCTGAGCACCGACCCGAGCGACCTGCTGGCCGATGCGCTGCGCGAGAGCGGCGCCGACCCGAGCGTGCGGCTGTGCCGCTGGAACCGCCAGGCCGAAGCCTGCGACGATGCGCTGGCCGAAGGCCGCAAGCGCGCCGCGCCGACCGCGCAGGCGCCAATGGTGCTCAAGCTCTTCGGCGACCTGCGCGAACCTGGCTCGCTCGTGCTGACCGAAGACCAGTACTTCGACTACCTCACCAGCGTGTCGGTCAACCGCAATGCGATTCCGCTCGCGGTGCGGGCGCGCCTGAACGACAGCGCCCTGCTCTTTGTCGGCTTCGACGTACAGTCGTGGGAATTCCGCATCCTGTTCCGCAGCATCCTGAACCTGGAAGGCGCCGACCTGCGCCAGGAATACCAGCACCTGTCGGCGCAGCTCGACCCCAACAGCATCGTTGACCCGGTGAGCGCGCGCCGCTACCTCGAACGCTATTTCCAGGACAAGGCCAGGCTCAAGCTGTACTGGGGCGATGTCGGCATGTTCACCGCAGAGCTGTTGCAGCGCATGGAGTCCTGACATGGCGCACGCGAGTCCCGGCCCCTACATCGGCCCGACGCCGCTTGGCGAAACCGATCCGATCTTCGGGCGCGATGCCGAGATCGAGGAGCTGCGCGACCGCCTCATCGCCGACCGCATCGTGCTGCTGTACTCGCCATCGGGCGCGGGCAAGACGTCGCTGATCGAAGCCGGCCTGCGCCCGCGCCTGGCCGACCGCTTCGACGTATTGCCGACCGCGCGCGTCAGCGCGCCCTATGGCGGCGTCAACCGCTACGTCTCGAGCGTGCTGCATGGCTGGGCCGCGCGGTCCGGCGTGAAGCCGCGCGAGAACGACACGCTGCTCTCGTACCTGTCGCGCATGCCGGGTCCGCCCTCAGACGCAAAGCCACGGCGGCTGATGATCGTACTGGACCAGTTCGAGGAGATCTTCACGCTGGACAGCGACGACGTCGCACAGAAGCGAGAGTTCTTCAGCCAGCTTGGCGACGTACTCGACCTCGGCCCGAGCCCGGTCTGGGCACTGGTGTCGATGCGCGAGGAGTATTTCTCTTGGCTCGATGCCTACCGGGACCTGGTACCGACAAGGCTCAACAACACCATGCGCATCGACCTGCTGACGCGCGAGCAGGCCCTGCAAGCCCTGACAGGCCCCGCCGCGGCCGTTGGCGTGGACTTCCGCGAAGACGCCGCGCAACGGCTGGTGCATGACCTCGCGCAGATCCGCACGCGCGATTCGAACGGGCAGGCGGTCATGCGCGAAGGCCGCTTTGTCGAGCCGGTCCAATTGCAGGTGGTGGGCCTGAGCCTGTGGCGCCAGTGCTTCGGCGACGCCGGCACGCCGCCGGCGGGTGCCGCCATCACGCTCGACCAGGTACAGCGGCTCGACGCCGGCGCAGCGCTGGCGACATACTGCAACCTGGCCCTGGACGCCGCGGCGCCAACCCGCGCGCGCCAGCGCGTAGTGCGCGAATGGATCGAGAGCCGCCTGATCACGGCCGCCAACATGCGCGCGCAGGCTACGCTTGAGGCGGGCGTGCGCGCGGCGCCAACCGCGGCGGAACTAGGCGTGCTGCAGCAATACCACCTGGTGCGCGCGCAGAGCCGGCAGGATGCCCAATGGTATGAACTCACGCACGACCGGCTGACCGAGCCGCTGCGCACCAGCAATGCCCAATGGCGGGCGCAGTACCTGCCGCACTGGAAACAGCTTGCGCGCGCGTGGGCGCTTTCGGGCGAGAACCCCGGCGTATTCGGCAAGCTCACTTCCACGGAAGAGCTCGACGATACCTTGCTCGAACCGGAAGACATGCACAGCGAAGCCGAGAACCGCTTCCTGGCTGCATACCAGCGCCACCGCGAATCGCGTGCCCGTGCGCGCAAGTGGCGCATCCTCGGTTATGCGCTGGGCCTGGTCACGCTGGTCTTCCTGATCGGCTTCGTGCTGTCAGCCTGGCAGTTGCGCTCGACCAAGCAGGAACTTGCGCGCCAGAACGCGTTGTTTTCCTTGCTCAATTCCCGCCCGGCACCGGACGCGGCATTGCTGGCGGCGGTCGAAGGCACGCGTGGCCAGCACGGGCACGACCGCCCCGCCAATGCCTTCGACTTCCGCCGCCCGCTGCTTGGCACGCTGCACCGCGCGCGCCATATCGAAGCCTACCTGGCCCGCGCGGATGGCCGCATGACTGAAGTCCAGGCCGATGCCACGCACCGCGCCACGGCGCGCCTGGATTCTGGACGCTGGGAAATAGAGATCGCGGAGCTGACGCCAGGAGGCCGCCGCGCCAGCCTCGACGAAACGCAACTGCGCAACCAGCATCCGCAGGGCGTGCGGGCGTTCGCGCTGGCGGGCGCGGGCACGCTTGCCACCGGCGGACAGGACGGCGGCGTGGCCCTGTGGAGCATCGCGCAGCCGGGCCGGGCCACCCGGCTCGTACTGCCACGCGGTGCCCGCCCCGAAAGCGGATGGGGCCCCGTTTCCGCCCTCGCCAGCGATGGCCATCGGCTCGTGGCCGGCTACGAGGGCGGCCGTGTGGTCATATGGGACCTGGCCCGCGCGGGCGGCAACTGGCAGCAGCCGGTCGCGGCCGGCCGCCTGCACGCCATGCGCGTGACCGGGCTGGCACTTTTCGACAACGGCCGCCAGCTCGCGACCGTATCGCGCGATGGCAAGGCACGGCTCTGGCGGCTGCCGGAGGATTCGGCCCCCGGGCCGGAGCAGCTCACGGGCCCGGCACAGGAACTGCCGTCCCCTCCGGGGAACACCGACTGGTTCTCGGGGTACCACAGCGTGGCTGTCAGCCTTGACGGCAGCCTGGTCGTGGCCGGCACGCGCAGCGGCCGCATCGATGTCTGGCGCGCGGCGGATGGAGGGCGCTGGCCGCGCCCGCTGTCCGGGCATGACGATGCCGTCGTGCGACTGGTATTCACGGACGCGCGGCAACTGCTGTCAGGCGGGTGGGATGGCCGTGTCATCAAATGGCAGCTTGACCCGGAGGGCATGCAGGTCGTGCGCAACGAGTTGATCGACCTGCCGACACAGATCACCGGGCTGGCGCCAGGCGGACGCCAGCAACTGCTGGTCTCGACCGAACAGGGCGAGCTGCTGCAAATGCGCGCGGACACGCCGCGCAACCCGGTCGCACGCATTGTGGCGCGCAAGCAGGACAACGTCCCCCCGCAACTGCTGGCGCTGGGCGGCAGCGCTCCTTCGCAAGCCGCGGCCAGTGACGGCCAGGGCCTGACAATGCTCCAGTCCGAAGGCGCACAACTCGCCGTGCATCGCCTGCCCGGGCAGTTCGAGGCGCCCGTCACCGCGCTGGCATGGGCGCGCGGCGCGCAGCGCCTGGCGCTGGCCGATGCCGGCGGCAGCGTGTGGATCCTCGGCACGGACGGCGGCGGCATCGCCCTGCCCGAAGCCAAGGCCGGCAGCCAGGCCCGCCTCGCGCTCAGCCCGGGCGCCGACCTGCTTGCGATCCGCTCCGGCGACGCCGGCAATGGCCGCCGCCTGCAAATCTGGCGCATCCGCCCGGCAGGCAATGCTGGCGCCGCACCGCCTTGCCAGTTGTCCCTGCCTGACGATCTGGCCCGCGCCACCAATGCGGTGTTCCGCCCGGGCAGCAGCGAGCTGGCCGTGTCCGACGATGACCGGCTCAGCCTGTGGCGCATCGACACATCCGGCCGCGACTGCGCCAGCGCACGGGCCACGCAGGTGCTCCAGTTCCAGGAACTGCCACGCGGCCAGATTACGAGCCTGGCCTTCAACCGCCGGGGCGATACGCTGGTCGCTGGCAACTACCTCGGCAAGGTATTCCGGCTGGCGCTCGGGGAAGCGCCATCGGATCCCGCCAGGACAGCGGGCGCGCCCGTCCTCCTCAAGCAGGACGCGTCCGGGGTCATTACCTCGCTGGCCGTTCCCGATGCGCCGTTCGTCGTGGCCGGCGACGACCACGGCAACCTGTTCCTGCTCGACAGCCACGCCGACCGTCCGCTGCCGATTCCCCAAGCGCTCTACCACGACCCGCGCCAGCCCGTCGCCCAGCTTTCCGTCAGCGACGACGGACGCTGGCTCTATGCCGCCGGCACCGAAGTCGCGGCAGTCTGGGATCTCGACCTTGACGCGTGGCGCCGCCAGGCCTGCGCGATCGTCGGCGGCGGCTTCACGGCGCGGCAGAAGGCCGATTACTTCAAGGCCGACACGCCACAGCCGGATGCCTGCGAATCGCACTGATCCCGGCACTGACACAAGAGGAGATCCGCCATGCCGTTCCAGACCATCGCCGCCACCGGCACCACGTACGCCCTGATCGCACTGGACACCGACGGCAACGAGCGCAGCGACGACCCGGACGCCGCCGGCGGCCAAGCCGGACGCTTGTCCGACCGGCTGCTGGCCCAGTGGCACGATGGCCCCGCGCCGACCGACATCTTCCTGTGGAGCCACGGCTGGCAAGGCGACCTCCCGGCCGCGCGCAGCCAGTACGACCGCTGGATCGGCGCATTCAGCGCCTGCGCCGTGGATGAACAGGAAACGCGCACGCTGCGGCCCGGCTTTGCACTGGCCCATATCGGCGTGCACTGGCCAAGCCTGCCATGGGGCGACGAAGAAATGGGGGATGCCGCCAGCTTCGCCGCCTCCGCGCCCATGGGCAGGGACGCGATGATCGACGCCTACGCGCAGCGCCTTGGCGACACGCCAGCGGTGCGCGAGGCGCTCGCCGTCATCGTCGAAGCCGCACGCACCGGAGCCGATGCGGCACGGCTGCCGGCCGAGGTGCGGCAGGCTTACCTCAGGCTGGACGAAGCGCTCGCATTGGGCACAGGCGGCGCCGATGGCGATGCCGGCGCCGACCGCCTGCCGTTCGACCCCGACGCGTCGTTCGCCGAGGCCAGCCAGCTCGGCGCCGCCTACGGCGCGCCTTCGCTTGGAGGCATCCTTGCCCCGCTACGCCAGCTTTCGTTCTGGACCATGAAGAAGCGCGCGCAGACCGTAGGCGAACAAGGCGTCCACGCGCTCGTCAACCGCCTGTTCGACACCCTGCCGGACGCGCGCTTGCACCTGATGGGCCACAGCTTCGGCTGCATCGTCATGTCGGCCGCACTGGGCGGGCCCGGCGGCACGGCCGCATTGCGCCGGCCGGTGGATTCTTGCGTGCTCGTGCAAGGCGCGATGTCGCTATGGGCCTATGCCCCGTCGATTCCGGTGCGGCCGGACTCGGCGGGCTATTGCCATCACCTGCTGCCGGACGGCAAGCTGCGCGGGCCACTGGTGGTCACGCGCTCGCGGCACGACACTGCCGTGTGCGAGCTTTATCCGTGGGCCGCGGGCGTCGCGGGACAGGTGGCGTTCGATGCGGCAACGACTTATCCCACGTTCGGCGCGATCGGCGCGTTCGGCATCCAGGGCGTGGACGCCGCGGCCGACATCGCCATGCTCGACATCGACGGGCGCTACGCCATGCCCGGCGGGCGCGTGCTGAACGTCGAGGCCAGCGCCTATATCTGCCACAAGTCCGGCATCTCGGGGGCGCACAACGACATCAGCGGGCCGCAGGTCGCGCACCTGATCTGGCAGGCCGCGCAGGCAAGCGCCACGGAGGCCCCATGAGCGGCGCGCCCTTGCCGCCCTTGCCGCCCTTGCCGATTGCGCTGGGCGTACATGCCGACACCGGACGGCCGCTGCCGGACCTCGACAAAACCGGCATCGACGCCTTCTGCGCGCGCGAGCAGGCCGGCCGCGGCGCCCGCGAGCGCGCCGCGGAGCGGGCGCGCCAGGCCGATACGTATGCGGTCATGGGCGACGTGGACGCCGACAATCTCTCGGAAGCCGGCTGGGGCCTGCTGTTTGCCGCGGACACCGATCCGGCGCCTTACCTAGAAGCCTTGTCACCGCTGATCGACAGACGGCGCGCGCAGGCGGGCGACATCAAGATATTCCACGGCCCCGAAGGTTGCCTGCCCGGCGACACCGCCTCGAGCTGGCTCGCGCGGCACAAGGTATCGCTGAACGTCGTCGACCCCGCGCTGGGCGTGCCGTATTACCTGGTCCTCGTCGGCCCGCCCGGCAAGATTCCGTTCTCGTTCCAGTACACGCTGGACCTCTACTGGGCAGTTGGCCGGCTGGATTTTGCCGAGCTGGAAGACTATCGGCGCTATGCCGACAGCATCGTCGCTTATGAAAGCGCCACGACCGTGCCATCGCGCCGCAGCGTCGCCCTCTTCGCCACCTGCCACGACTTCGACCGCGCCACGCAGATGCTGACGCGCCAGCTCGCCACCCCGCTCGCCGCGGGCAATGAGCAGACCAGGCCGCTCGGTGAGCGGCAAGGCTTTGCCATGCGCGCCGTGCTGGGCGATGCGGCTACCAAGGCCGCGCTGACCGGCCTGTTGCGCGGCGACGGACCGGACGGCGCACCAGCCATCTTGCTGACCGGATCACACGGCATGTGCCTGCGCGCCGACGACAGCCGGATTGCCGATATACAGGGCGCGCTGGTCTGCCAGGACTGGCCTGGCTATGGCGCCATCGATGCCGGCCACTGGTTCGCCGCCAGTGACATCCCCGCCGACGCCCGGTGCCATGGACTGATTCACTTCTGCTTTGCATGCTTCGGCGCGGGTTCGCCCGAACTGGACAACTTCAGCGCGCCCGGCGGAAACAGCAACCGCATCGCCCCATGCCCATTCACGGCCCGCCTGCCTCAGCGCCTGCTTGCCCACCCGCATGGCGGCGCGCTGGCCGTTCTTGGCCACGTCGACCGGGCCTGGGCCTACAGCTTCCAGTCCGAGCGCGCGGATCCGCAAACCCAGGGCTTTCGCGACGTGGCGGGCAGCCTGCTGCGCGGCCAGCGCGTGGGCCAGGCCACCGACCGCTTCAATATCCGCTGGGCTGCGCTCAGTACCGAGCTCGCCGACCTGCTGCGCGATCGCAGCGCGGGTGCGGAGGTTTCAGAAGCGGAAATCGCATTGCGATGGATCGCACGCGACGATGCGCGCAACTACGTGGTACTGGGAGACCCGGCGGCGCGGTTGCGGGTGCGCGAAATGGAGGGATAGTGCCGCGGCTACGGCGGCTAATCGTTGGCGTCGCCGGAGATTTGATCGATTTCATGCCTGGCGGCGGCATAGGCTGCATCGATCGCGCCACCTTCCGATGCCGCGAGCGCGCCGGCGTTATGTCGATGCCCGTGCCCGCGGATGACAAACGACCAGTCCCACTGCCCGCCTGGCGCCTTGATCGCCTGAATCGAGATTTCCCGGGTCTTGTATCGAAATTCCATGGCCGCCTCCTGTTGTCCAGTCCATCGTAGCAGGAAGCTGGAGCACTCAGATAGACAATGGCTGTGGCTTTACCTTCTTCCCCAGGACGGCCATTACGATCAGCCCGAGGGACGGAGTAAAGATCATCGAGAAAGCGAGCCAGATTGCAACGGAGCGCCCCAGTATGTGCGCCAGCAGGCCAATCGCAAAAGAACAAAGCAACCAGAAGGCAACGGCAAGCATGATGGTGATGGAAGCTAGTTTGTTACCTGTCCAGTATGGAAAACCAACGCCATTCCATTTGATCCCAAGTGACATCCGCTTTGCGATTCGGGACAGTCGGGATAAACCCCAAGCGCGCATGGGGCATGGTGAGTCGCTCACGTGGCATTCGTTCCGCCCCATGCGATCTGCGCGGGAGAAAGGCTCGGGCTCGTTGTCCGCCCCTGAGGGCTTTCCGAAAGTGAATCTCAGGTACTTCAACTTCTGTTTGCTTGTCGGACAGCGACCGATACCGACGTGGTCTTCCCGCGCCGAAACTGTCTCCACGGACTACCACAGGAGATCGCCATGGCCAGCAAGAACATCCACGTCGTCCCTACCTACAATGGCTGGGCGGTTCAGCTCGAAGGTGGTTCCGGAAACGAGCAGCGTTTCACCTGTCAGCAACATGCCATCGCCACTGGGATCGAAAAGGCAAAACGGGCAAAGGTCGAACTGCTGATCCACGGCCGGGATGGACAGATTCACGAGAGGAACTCGTTTGGCCAGGAAACGCCCGATCTAAAGGGGTAATGGCTGGGCCAGTTCGGGCAGAAAGCCGAACCAGCCACCATGACTATCTAAGCACTGCCAGCGAGAGGCCGCTAGGGGTCCGTTTGAAATTCCCGGCGCGATAAGGTTGTGGCGAACCCGATGGCCGACGAAGACACGCTGCCACCCTAGTACCTCAGGCCGCCCTGCCATCTATCTCTGTCACCATCGTACCGATGGTCGTCCCAGTCTCGATAACCATGATCGTGCTCATGGTATCGACCGTCCTCCCTGTAGTATCCATGGTGCTCTTCCCGGTCGGGCGCTACCACGCAGCCACTCAGCAATGCCGTAAAAGTGGCAAGCAACACAAGAATGGTTTTCATAAGGCACTCCCCTGTCTGATCCTCGTCTGTTTCCAGCTTATGCATTGGATTTCCGGCGGGATGTAGGACGCGGAGTTCTGCCGTGGCAGGCGCATTCCTACAGCAAACCTTTGCGCGGTGGCCCCCGTTCGAGCGACCCATCGGCCAGTTGATCCTATTAGGGGACTCGGGCCGGCAAGAACTCGCCTCACTGCCCGGGGAGACCGTGATACGATGGCTCGCGGCATGGCATGGCCGTATCTTTGTCAGATGAATCGCTGGGATGAGGTGGCTGTGGTGGATGACCAGACGCCGTTCGGCGTTGTGTTCGAGGACTTCCGGTTGATATGGGTAGCGGAGCGCCTGCAGGACGGAAAATGGACGGCGCGCTACTGCTGGCACCCAGGTACGACCGAGGCTGCGGGCAAGGCGCTCCAGGAGAATGTGCTAAACGGCAAATCGCGCCGGCTTCTGGGTCAGTACGACAGCGAGGCTGAGACCATTGAAGCCATCAAGCAGGCAGTGTTGCTGGAGGCGAAGTGGTCGCCTCGCAAGTGACGAAGTCAGCCCCGAAAAAATTTTGTGCGGGATACTAGCCATATCGGAAAGTTACTTATATAATCTTGGTTTTCGTCGATCAGCGCTTCGCTGATGACCTCTACGGTGGCTGTAGCTCAGTTGGTAGAGTCCAGGATTGTGATTCCTGTCGTCGTGGGTTCGAGTCCCATCAGCCACCCCAAGAATTTTTTTAAAAACAGCCACTTATTCAAGTGGCTGTTTTTATTTTTGGGGCGATCTTTCCAGTATTTATCTCCGCCATGTTCCTCGGCGGGAATACTCGGCATCCAAACACCGTTGGCCACATTATTCGCGCCTTAGACCCACGCAGAAATCCTGGTTCGGCAAGCATATCGGGGAAGAAGATATGCTTTACACAGCCCCTACTGATGCAGGGTTCTAAGGGCGAGCCCACTCACCGATACTTTTACGCGAGGGACATTGACCCCCCTCGACCTTCCCATCAGGCGGTCTCCGGAAGAGCCGCCTGCTTTTTTTGCGATGGACCAGCCCTGACATGGAACCCATGGGCGGGATCGCCTGACAAACCTGCCGTGCAGCAATGAGGAGCGCGGTATGAAGCAGATATTCGGGATGGCGGTGGCGGCCTTGCTGGCAATGACGATGGCCGCATGCGCGGGTAGCGGCACAGAAGGCAGCGGCTCAGGCATTACCACCTATGGCACGATCGACGTAGGCATCAGCCACACAGGCAAATAGCTGTTGCGCTGAGGAACTCTATCGAGACAACTCGATCCACTCTCCTGCTCGGAGAACGCAAAAAAAAGAGCCCGCAGCGCGGACTCCAACTTTTGCGATCTCAAATGCCCTGAAGGCCGTTGCACTGTAGTTGGCATCCAGGACTTGCGCCATTCGGGTTAACCGAAGTCGCGGCCGGGCAACTCAAAAAAACAGCCCGCAATGCGGGCTGAATAATCAGTTGAAGAAAGCCCTGTATTCGAGGGCAGGCACAGTGTAAGAAAGTGCCTGCCCTCGGCTAATTAGGGGAATCCCTTTCCTGGCGCGGGTTTCGGGAAGATCGTTGGCAGTAAGTGCCGCACGCGCTACCTGCATTCCCCCATGCATGGATTCGCCACTCGGAATTAGAGCATTTATTCTACGACGCTCCTGGCGCTATCCACGGTAATCGCCTATGCGGCTGCGCGATGCGCAGGCTCCGCCGGGTCCGTGGAGCGCAGATGCGAACGCGCTTCTTCGAAAAGCGCATCGACGTCAGTTTGCGTACGGGCTCCGGACATCCGCTTGGCGTCAGACAGCACGCGCCGCCAGCCACGACCACCCGCGACGCCACGGTAGAGACCCAGCATGTGGCGAGTCACCGCGCCCATGTAGCCGCCGCGCTCCACCAAATCACCGATAAAGCGCTGCATGGCAAGCTCCACCTCCAGCCGCGACCGGACCGGTGCCTCAGCGTCACCGTAGAAACGGCGGTCCATTTCAGCGAGCACATAAGGCTGGTGATAGGCCTCCCGTCCAATCATCACCCCGTCGACGTGCTCCAGGTGGATCGCCATTTCGTCATAGGTGACGATGCCACCGTTGATCAGGATCTCCAGCTGCGGGAAATCCTTTTTCAGTTGGTAGGCCACTTCATAACGCAGCGGTGGAACCTCGCGGTTCTCCTTCGGGCTCAGGCCTTTCAGGATCGCATTGCGCGCGTGCACAATAAATGTCTCGCAGCCAGCCTGCGCCACGGTGCCGACAAAATCACGGACAAAATCATAGTGTTCGACCTTGTCGATGCCGATGCGGTGCTTGACGGTCACCGGGATCGACACGGCATCGCGCATGGCTTTCACGCAGTCCGCCACGAGTTGCGGCTCCGCCATCAGGCAAGCGCCAAATGCACCACGCTGCACGCGCTCGGACGGGCAGCCGCAATTCAGGTTGATCTCCGCATAGCCCCACTGCTGGCCGAGGCGCGCAGCGACAGCAAGGTCCGCCGGCTCGCTGCCACCCAATTGCAGGGCCACGGGATGCTCTGTGGCGTCGAAGTCCAGATGTCTGGGCACGTCTCCATGCAGCAGCGCGCCGGTCGTCACCATCTCCGTGTACAGCCAGGTATGGCGGCTTAGTTGGCGATGGAACATTCGACAATTGCGATCGGTCCAGTCCATCATCGGTGCAACCGAGATGCGGCGTGGGCTTGGCTTCATGGAGTTATTGACTTGTCTGCAGGACGGTTGCAACCGGCACAGCGGTGCATCACTCGCCCATGTGCCGGCCCAGGCAGAGTTCTGCGGGCACCGGCATCGGTCTACGCGGGAAAGGACAACAGTATAGGCCACAGCGCGCGTTTGCGCTGCGACCCGTGCCCCGCGAGACGGTTGTCGCCTCAGCGGGCGGCGGCGTTCCGCTCGATCCAGGCGGCGTAGGTCGTCAGGTATTTGCCTAGAAATCCGCGCGTCGATTCGTTCGCGATACCACCCTGCTCGTCGAACAGCTTGTCCGCTCCACCGATATAGGCTTCCGGCTGTTGCAGGACCGGCACGTTCAGGAACACGAGCGACTGGCGCAGGTGATGATTGGCACCAAAGCCGCCAACGGCACCGGGGGAAGCGCTGATGACACCTCCGGGCTTGCCGTCCCATACACTGCTGCCATACGGGCGAGACCCGACATCAATGGCATTCTTCATTGGCGCCGGCACGGAACGGTTGTACTCGGGCGTCACGAAGAGCACGGCATCGGCGCGGCGGATACGGTCCCGGAAAGCGGTCCATTCGGGAGGCGGGCTGCCGTCCAGGTCCTGGTTGTACAACTGCAGGTTGCCGATCTCGACGATCTCCAGCTTCAGCGGCTGCGGCGCCAGCGCGATCAGCGCCTTGGCCAGCTTCCGGTTGAACGACTCCTTGCGCAGGCTTCCCACCAGTACAGCGACATCTCGAGGATTGCTCATCACGACTCCTTCAACTGTGTGGTTCGAGTGAAGCGGAACGGCTCTGGCCTCCATGGATCACTTGGCATGCCCGGCGCCGAACCAGCCCTCACTCTACCCGAGCCCGGAGAGCCGCGTGGCGCACCCCGCTTACTTGCCGAGGCTTGCCAGAGGATGGTTTTCCGCACGCCACGGGCTGTCGAAGAATGACATCACTTTCTCGCGGCCCACTTCGTCGATGCGCGCATCCTGCCAGCGCGGCTGGTGGTCCTTGTCAATCGCCAGTGCGCGGATGCCTTCCACGCCGTCGCCCTTGCGGAACACGTAGTGCATCATGTCGAGCTCCATTCGCAGCTCATCGTCCAGCGACATCGTGCGCGCTCGACGGATCTGCTCCAGCGACACATGAAGCATCAATGGCGAGCGGCTGCGCAGCATGGCCGCGGTGTGGGCGGCCCACTCGCCCGGCGCATCGCTGATCGCGGCGAGGATGTCCACTACGGTGTCGCCGGCGAAGATGCTATCGATCTCCACCGACAGGTTCGCAAGCTGGCTTTGTGCCGGCACGCAGGCGTCGCGATGCTGCTGTGTGAAGGTGGCGATATGGTCAAGCACGGCCTGGCCGTTGTCGAACGCGCGCGCGCGCAGATCGCTCGCGACCTCGGCCAGCACATTGGCAGGGAGGAAGGCGTCAGCCAGTCCGGCATACAGTGCGTCGGCCGCGTGCATCGCCGTCCCGGTCAGGCCCAGGTATTCGCCGATGCGGCCCGGCGTGCGCGCCAGGAACCAACCGCCGCCCACGTCCGGGAACAGCCCGATATTGGTTTCGGGCATGGCCATCCTGGTGCGGTCGGTGACGATGCGCAGGCGCGCACCTTGCGAAATGCCCATGCCTCCGCCCATGACCACGCCATCCATCAGCGCAATATACGGCTTGGCGTAGCGGTGGATCAGGAAGTTGAGGGCATATTCCTCGACAAAGAACTGATCGAGCAGCGGATCGCCCTCGTGCGCAGCCTTATGGAAATAGCGGATGTCACCACCGGCGCAGAAGGCCTTGCCGCCGGCACCGCTCACCACGACCGCCACCACTTCCGGCGCATCGGCCCATGCCTGCAGTGCCTCGGTCATGGCACGGATCATTTCCAGCGACAGCGCATTAAGCGCCTGCGGCCGGTTCAGTGTCAGGTAGCCGATGCCACCCTGGACTTCTGTCGTGACGAAGTCAGTCATGATGCTCTCCTACGCAAATGCAACCCGCGATTCTACGCCGATCACCCGCGCAGAAGCGCAGGCGCGGGCGGCATCCGCACACGCCTGCGTGCCCTCACGGCATCATGAAAGCCTGAACGTCGACACCAGCGCCATCAGTCGTTGCGCCTGGTCCTGCAGCGATGCCGCAGCGGCGGCGGCCTGTTCCACCAGCGCTGCGTTCTGCTGTGTCATCCCATCCATGTGGGACACGGCCAGGTTCACCTGCTCGATGCCATTGGACTGTTCGTCCGACGCCGCGCTGATGTCGCGGACGATCGCACCGACCCGCCGCACGGCATCGACAATGTCCTGCATGGCGCGTCCCGCGTCGTCCACCATGCCGGCACCCTCGCGCACATTGGCCACCGATGCACCGATCAGCCCGCGGATTTCCTTGGATGCTCCCGCGCAGCGCTGCGCGAGGTCTCGCACGTCGCCCGCCACCACCGCGAAGCCGCGGCCGTGTTCTCCCGCGCGCGCGGCCTCCACCGCGGCATTCAGGGCAAGGATATTGGTCTGGAAGGCGATCTTCTCGATCACGTCGATGATGTCGACGATCCTGCCCGAACTCGCATCGATGGACTGCATCGTATGCACGACGCGCGCCACCGCTTCGCTACCTCGCTCGGCAAGTATGGTGGCGTCCTTGGCCAGGGTAGCCGCCTCGCGCGCGCTGTCGGCGTTCTGGCGAACCGTGCCGGTCAGTTCTTCCATGCTCGACGCGGTTTCCTCCAGCGACGCGGCCTGCTGCTCGGTGCGCTGCGACAGGTCCGCATTGCCGCTGGCGATCTGCCGGCTGGCCGCGGCAATCGAATCCGCACCGCCGCTCACCTGGCCCACCATGGCGACAAGGCTCGACTGCATACGACCCAGCATGCCCAGCATCCGGCTGGTTTCGCTGCGTGCCCGCTCGTCTGCCATCACGGCGTCATCACTCCCCTTCGCGCTAAGGTCGCCACCGGCCATCCGCTCAAAGCGAGCCATGGCAAAGTCCAGCGGCCTGACGATGGACTGGCGCAATCGCCATGCGACGGCAGTACTGAACGCCAACCCCGCCACCAGCACCACGACCGACCAGGCCAGAAGCGTGCCGTAGCGCTGCTGCGACGCCTCATAGACCTGACGCGCACTGGCTAACTGCGCACGATTGAGTTCGCCACTGGCAGCGGTAAAGGCAATGTCGAGCTTCGGGATCGTTTCGAGCACCGCCGTCATCATCGCCTCGCGATCGCCCGCGTTCAGTGCCGCGACCATCGGTGCGATGCCCTGCGAAAACAGCGCATCGCGCTTGGCCGACACGTCCTGCGCCAGCATCGCTTCCGCCGGTGCACGCTGCAAAGCCAGGTACGCCTTCCACGCGCTCTCCGAATTCCTGGCAAAGCCCTGTGCGGTCTCGGCGCGCGCTCGCGCATCGGCAGGATCCTTGGCAAGGGTCGCCTGGTCCAGCAGCACACGCACCAGCAGTTGGTTGGAGCGTGCTTCGGCCAGATGCATCGCGGCGGTCAGCTGATGCTCGTAGATCTCGCGCGTGGCGTCATTGCTGCGCGCCATGCCGATCATGCCGACCGCACCGACAATCAGCAGAAGGATATTGGTGACGACAATCAGGAACCACAACCTGGCTCCGATAGTAGTGTTGCGAAACATGGGCTCTCCCGGGGTAAAGGGACGGCCCAGCGGGCCGCCCTGCTGGTCTACGGCGCGGCAACCCGTTCCTTGACCCTCACGCGGCGACACACAGAACTGACTATTTTGTCGTCGTCCGGCAACGTGGTCCCGAGACCTGGAGGAATCCCTCCTGGCAATTTAGCGCGGCCCGTGCACACTGGCCGCATGCACACCGAATCGCTCGCATCAGGCATCGGATACCTTCTTTCTCTGGCTGATGGTGCGCACCGTGTACACCTGGAGCTACCAGCACGGGCTGCGGGCGGTGCCCGAGACGGCGTGGTCATTCGCACTTGCTGTTGCTGCAGGACACGCCCGCAACCGATAAAGGCCGACAAAAAAAAACCGCGCCCCCAAGGCGCGGTTTCTTTGGTACGACAAGCGCTTATGCGCCTTCGCGTGAAGCACGCTTGCGCTCGTGCTCCTTCAGGTGGCGCTTGCGCAGGCGGATGCTCTTGGGCGTGAGTTCGACCAGTTCGTCGTCGGCAATGAATTCCACCGCATACTCGAGCGACATCTGGATCGGCGGCACCAGGCGCACGGCTTCATCGGTACCCGAAGCACGCACGTTGGTCAGCTGCTTGCCCTTGATCGGGTTGACCACCAGGTCGTTGTCGCGGCTGTGGATGCCGATGATCATGCCTTCATACAGCGCATCGCCCGGCTTCACGAACATGCGGCCGCGGTCCTGCAGCTTCCACAGCGCATAAGCCACGGCATCGCCGTCGTCCTGCGAGATCAGCACGCCGTTGTGGCGCTCGCCCAGGCCGCCTTCGCGCACCGGCGCGTAGTCGTCGAAGATATGGCTGATCAGGCCAGTGCCGCGCGTCAGCGTCAGGAACTCGCCCTGGAAGCCGATCAGGCCGCGGGCCGGGATGCGGTACTCGAGGCGGGTACGGCCCTTGCCGTCCGACGCCATGTCGAGCAGCTCACCCTTGCGGCGGCCCAGCTCTTCCATCACGCCGCCCTGGTGGCTGTCTTCGACGTCCACGGTCAGCAGTTCGTACGGCTCGTTCTTGACGCCGTCGATTTCCTTGAACACCACGCGCGGACGCGACACGGCCAGCTCGTAGCCTTCGCGGCGCATGTTTTCCAGCAGGATGGTCAGGTGCAGTTCGCCGCGGCCGGACACTTCGAAGACGGTGTCGTCACCGGTATCGGCCACGCGCAGCGCAACGTTGGACTTCAGCTCGCGGTCCAGGCGCTCGCGCAGCTGGCGGCTGGTCACGAACTTGCCTTCACGGCCGGCCAGCGGCGACGTGTTGACGCAGAAGTTCATGGTCAGCGTCGGCTCGTCGACCTTCAGCATCGGCAGCGCGTCCTGGGCGTCCGGCGCGCACACGGTGCAGCCAATGCCCAGTTCCTCGATACCGTTGATCAGCACGATGTCGCCGGCTTCGGCCTCGGGCACGATCTCGCGCTCCAGGCCCTGGAACTTCAGCACCTGGTTGATGCGGCCCTTGATCGGATTGCCTTCGGGACCGAACTTGACCACGACGTCCTGCAGCGGCTTGGCGCGGCCGCGCGAAATGCGGCCCACGCCGATCTTGCCGACGTAGCTGGAGTAGTCCAGGGAGATGATCTGCAACTGCAGGGGACCGTCGCGATCGTCGTCACGCACCGGCACCTTGTCCAGCACGGTCTCGAACAGCGGCTTCATGTCGCCGTCGCGCACGTCTTCGGTCAGGCCGGCATAGCCATTCAGGCCAGATGCGTAGATGACCGGGAAGTCCAGCTGTTCATCGGTGGCGCCCAGCTTGTCGAACAGGTCGAAGGTCTGGTTGATCACCCAGTCAGGGCGCGCGCCCGGACGGTCGATCTTGTTGATCACCACGATCGGCTTCAGGCCCAGCGCCAGTGCCTTGCGGGTCACGAAGCGGGTCTGCGGCATCGGGCCTTCGACGGCGTCCACCAGCAGCAGCACGCCGTCAACCATCGACAGCACGCGCTCGACTTCGCCACCGAAGTCGGCGTGCCCCGGGGTATCAACGATGTTGATGTGGGTACCGTTGTACTCAACGGCACAGTTCTTCGCGAGAATCGTGATCCCGCGTTCCTTTTCCAGGTCGTTCGAGTCCATCACCCGCTCGGCAACCTGCTGGTTGTCGCGGAAGGTGCCTGCCTGGCGCAGGAGCTGATCGACCAGGGTGGTCTTGCCATGATCAACGTGGGCGATGATGGCGATATTACGGATGGCGCGGGTCATTGCAGCGTCTCGCTGTGCGGAAATCTGAGGTAACCCAACATTATAGCATGTTGCAACGCGGCATGCCTTGCTCCAATCAAGCCCGCACCATGCCTTTATTATTTCCAAAAAGGAAATGACGAATTTCCATCCTTGCCGATAGTTAAACGCACACATATATTTGCCATAGCAAAGATTGCAGAGGCAAATGATGTCACCGGCTCCGTCCACCACTTCTTCCACCGACCTGTTCGACCCCGAGCGATACGTCATGGGCGAGAGCGTGGGCTATCTGATCTCTCGTGCCAAAAACACGCTCGCCCACGGCATCGAGCAGGAAGTGAGCACGCTGGACATCACGCATGCGCAGGCGAGCTGCCTGGTCATGCTTTCCTCCGGGCGTGCCAGCACGGTCACGGACCTGGGCCGCGAACTGAATACCGACATGGGTTCCATCACGCGGCTGCTCAGCCGAATGGAAAAGCGCGGGCTGATCGAGCGCACCCGCCGCGACGATGATCGCCGCGTGCTCGACCTTTCGCTCACGCCAGCAGGCCACGCACTCGCCGCGCAATTGCCCGCCGTTTTCTGCAAGGTCATGGCCAGGCATTTCCGCGGTTTCTCCGCGGAAGAGATCGAAACGCTGCGCGGCATGCTGCGTCGTGTCATCTGCAACAACTCCGGCTAGCGAACCTGCGCGCTTTCCGCCTGCACCGCCCGTATCGATCCCGATATCGACCAAGATTTCCAGCACGGCCCCTGTCGCCAGTGCATCAACAATGAACCAAGCGCTCTCAAACCCTTCCTACAGCCCATCGCGCATGCGCGCCCTGGGCCAACGCGCCGGCACACTGGCCTTGACGGTCGTGGCCGCAGCCGTGCTCGCCGGCTGCGCCGCCTTCGGCGACTCGCACAGCACCCAGACCATGACGAAAGCCAGCGCCATGGCCACCGGCCAGACGCTGCCGGCCGAACATGGCCAATGGCCCGGCATGGACTGGATCGACCAGTTCCAGGACCCGCAGCTGCGCGCGCTCGTCGATGAAGCGGTCAAGGACAGCCCGAACCTGCAGGTCGCCTTCGCGCGCGTGGAAGCGTCGCGCGCCATGGCTGACGTGACCCGCAGCGCGCTCTACCCGACTATCGGTTTTGGCGCCGACATCACGCGCGAGATCTTTTCCGAGACCGACCTCTTCGCCGGCACGCCGCTGGCCGGCCGCTGGTGGAACCAGTCGCACCTGCAGGCCAACCTGTCGTATGAATTCGACTTCTGGGGCAAGAACCGCTCGGCGCTCGAAGCCGCCCTGTCCGACGACCGCGCCATCGAGGCCGAAAGCCAGGCCTCGCGCCTGATCCTGACCACCTCCGTCGCGCGCGCCTATGCCCGCCTGGCCGCGCTTTACGCGCAGCGGGACGTGGCCGAGCGCGCCATCGCCCAGCGCCAGGACCTGACCACGCTGTCGCAGCAGCGACTGGCCGCCGGCCTCGACACCCAGGTCGAAACCACGCAGGCGCGCGGCACGGTGGCCGCAGCGCGCACCGACCTGCAGCGCATCGACGAAGATATCGCGCTGTCGCGCAACCAGATCGCCGCACTGCTGGGCAAGGGCCCGGACCGCGGCCTGGCGATCCAGAAGCCGGTCCTGCTCGCACATGACACACCCAGGCTGCCCGACGACCTCGCCATCGGCCTGCTCGGCCGCCGCCCTGACCTGGCCGCCGCGCGCTGGCGCGTGGAAGCCAGCAGCAAGGAAATCAAGGTCGCCAAGGCGGAGTTCCTGCCGAATATCACGCTGACCGGCTTTGCCGGCCTGGCCTCGCTCAGGCCGGAAGACCTGTTCATGGGCATCAGCCGCACCATGGGAATCGGCCCGGCGCTGCATCTTCCTATCTTCGAGGGGGGCAAGCTGCGCGCCAATCTGAAGGGCAAGTACGCTCGCTATGACATTGCCGTGGCAAGTTACAACCAGGCCCTGGTCGATGCGCTCAAGGAAACCGCCGACACCATGACGAGCATCCGCAGCGTGGACAACCAGATCAAGACGCAGCGCGAAGCGCTGGACCTGGCCGAACACGCCTACTCGCTCGCCACGATGCGCTACAAGGCCGGCCTCGGCACGCAGCTGACGGTGCTGAACGCCGAGAGCAACGTGCTGCAGCAACGCCGCCTGGCGACCGATCTGCAGGCCCGCCGGCTGGACCTGCAGATGGCGCTGATGAAGGCCCTCGGCGGCGGCTACGAAGAGCCGCAGGAAGGCGGCGCAGGCCACGCCCCCGCCGCGGCAGCAGCGAACCAGACCACCAGCCAGGCCGGCGCACGCGGCTGATCCGCGCGCCTGTCATTGCAGACCAGATTCAAGAGAGAACAAAATGAGCGACAACCAGCAAGCCGGCACGTCCCACACCCCGGCGGCATCCATCAACAACAATGGCAAGCGCAAGCGCCTGCTGCTTTCGCTGACCGCGGCCATCGTCGTGGCGGGCGTCGGCTATGGCGTCTATTGGGGCCTCTATGCGCGCCACTTTGAGAGCACCGACGACGCCTACGTTGCGGGCAACGTCGTACAAGTGACGCCGCTCGTGGGCGGCACGGTGGTCTCGATCGCCGCGGATGACACACAGCTCGTCACGGCGGGCCAGCCGCTGATCCAGCTTGACCGCGCGGATACGCAGGTGGCGCTCGAACAGGCCGAGGCCCAGCTGGCCCAGGCGGTGCGCGAAGTGCGCACGCTCTACGTCAACAACGGCTCGCTCGCGGCCAATGTGGCGCTGCGCGAGGCCGACGTCGCCAAGGCGCGCGATGACCTGCGCCGCCGCCAGGCCATCGCGGGTTCAGGCGCGGTGTCGAGCGAAGAAATCGCGCACGCCCAGACCGCCCTCCAGGGCGCGCAGTCTGCCCTGCTCGCCGCACGCGAGCAACTCGCGTCGAACAAGGTGCTGACCGACCAGACCACCGTTGATAAGCACCCGAGCGTGCAACGCGCGGCAGCCAACCTGCGATCGGCCTACCTGTCGTTCGCGCGCTCGACCATGCCGGCGCCAGTGACCGGCTACGTGGCCAAGCGTTCGGTGCAGGTCGGCCAGCGCGTGGCCGCCGGTGCGCCGCTGATGGCCGTCGTGCCGCTGGACCAGGTCTGGGTCGACGCCAACTTCAAGGAAGTGCAGATCACGCATATGCGCATCGGCCAGCCGGTCACGCTGGAAGCGGACGTCTATGGTTCGAAGGTCAAGTACACCGGCAAGGTCGAGGGCTTCTCGGCCGGTACCGGTTCCGCGTTCTCGCTGCTGCCGGCGCAGAACGCCACCGGCAACTGGATCAAGGTGGTGCAGCGCCTGCCGGTACGCATCGCGCTCGACCCCCAGCAGCTCAAGGACCACCCGCTGCGCGTCGGTCTGTCGATGAACGTGACGGTCGATGTGCGCAAGGAAGAAGGCGCCGCCATGGTCAGCACCACTGCGGCCAAGCCGATGCAGACCGACGTCTATGACAAGGTCGCGCAGGACGCCGACCAGTTGATCGCGCGCATCATCGCCGTGAACAACGGCGGTCGCGCGGCCCCGGCCGATGCAGTACCGGCCAAGGGCGCACCGGTCATCAATGTTCCAGCCGATGACGCGGCGGCCAGCGCCGCCGTGGCGCGGCCTTCGAACCGCGGCTGACCATGGCGGACGCAATCACCGTGGGTGAACGCGCCGGCGCCGCGCCAAAGCCACCGGCGCGCCCGACGCATCTGCAGCCACTGAGTGGCGGCAAGCTGGTGATCGGGACCATCGCGCTGTCGCTGGCCACGTTCATGAACGTGCTGGACTCGTCGATCGCCAACGTGTCGATTCCAGCCATTTCCGGCGACCTCGGCGTGGCACCGAACCAAGGCACGTGGGTCATCACCTCGTTCGCGGTGGCCAACGCCATTTCGGTACCGCTGACCGGCTGGCTCACCATGCGCTTCGGCGCGGTGCGCCTGTTCATCACGTCGATCCTGCTGTTCGTGCTGTCGTCCTGGCTGTGCGGCGTGGCGCCCAACCTCGAAACGCTGCTGGCTGCGCGTATCCTCCAGGGCGCAGTGGCCGGGCCGATGATTCCGCTGTCGCAGTCCCTGCTGCTGTCGAGCTACCCGCCGCAGAAGAGCACCATGGCGCTGGCGCTGTGGGGCATGACCACGCTGGTGGCGCCCATCATGGGCCCGCTGCTCGGCGGCTGGATCTCGGACAACATGACATGGCCGTGGATCTTCTATATCAACGTGCCGGTAGGCCTGCTCACCGCGTACGCCACGTGGACGATCTACAAGGACCGCGAAACCCCGACCAAGGTGTTGCCGATCGACCGCATCGGACTGGCGTTGCTGGTGATCTGGGTGGGCTCGATGCAGCTCATGCTCGACAAGGGCAAGGAGCTCGACTGGTTCCACTCGACCGTGATCGTCGTGCTCACGCTGGTGGCCGTGCTCGGCTTCCTGTTCTTCCTGGTGTGGGAGAGCTACGAGAAGCATCCGATCGTCGATATCACGCTGTTCAAGGGCCGGAACTTCAGCTCCGGCGTGGTAGCGATCTCCGTGGCATACGGACTGTTCTTCGGCAACCTGGTGATCCTGCCGCTGTGGCTGCAGACCATCGTCGGCTACACAGCCACGGATGCCGGCATCGTGATGGCGCCCGTGGGCATCTTCGCGATCCTGCTGTCACCGGTGATCGGGCGGAACCTGCCCAGGATGGATGCCCGCTGGGTCGCCACGGCCGCCTTCGTCACGTTCGGTATCGTGAGCCTGATGCGCTCGGGCTTCACCACGCAGGTTGACACCCGCACGCTGATGATCCCCACGCTGATCCAGGGCGCGGCAATGGCGATGTTCTTCATCCCGCTTACGTCGATCATCCTGTCCGGCCAGCCGCCGGAGAAGATCCCGGCCGCATCGGGCCTGTCGAACTTCGTGCGGATCACGTTTGGTGGTATCGGCGCATCCATCTCCACCACCGTGTGGGAAAACCGCACCGCCCTGCACCACGCCCAACTGGTGGAGAAGATCAGCCCCTACAACCCGGTCTACTCGGACCAGCTCAATCACCTGATGCAGATGGGCATGAGCCAGGCTCAGGCGGTAGGCCTGATGGAACGGAACATCAGCCAGCAGGCGGCGATGCTCGGCGCCAATGACATCTTCTGGATTTCGGGCGTCCTGTTCTTCGTGCTGATCGGCTTTGTGTGGCTCACCCGGCCAGCCCGGGGAGGCGCGGGCGCCGATGCGGCAGCCGGGGCACATTGACGCGAACTGCCGCCAGCGAGCAAGCATCCCGCCAGGAAAAAGCCACGCGCCCCGGGTCGATCCGGAGCGCGTGGCTTTTTTCCTTTGGGCCCGACCCGTTCCTGGGCCGATCCCCCTCATCGCTATTAGCTTGCCCCCGCCTGCCCGGCCTCGAGCCGGGCCCGTACTGCGGCAATATGCTCGCCCGCCGCATCCACGGCCTCCTCCAGGGCGCTCTCGGTACACCCCAACTCACGGCACCAGTACTGCACCTCGATCGGGTCCATCAGGTTGACTCGGCCCGGATCCAGGGGCCGGAACTGGCTGATCTGCTCGCTCATGCTACCTCCTGTTACCGCTGGCCTTCACACGGCTCTTGCATTGTAGGCGAGGGACGGCCGTCGCCGGCAACTTGTCCGCTTGAATTCGCACGCCAATCGGTCTACCATTTTTCGAACCGTTTTGCGGAACCTTGGTTCCATAAAACGGAACCATCGGAGTCAGGAGCCCCGCGGTGAGCATTCTGGAAGGCGTGGAAAGCGTGCTTGGCATGTTTGGCGAAGGCCGTCACGAAATCAGCTTCAACGACGTGATGGACGAACTCGGCCTGGCCAAGAGTTCGGCCTCGCGCCTGCTTGCGCAGATGGTCCGCTACCGTTTGCTCGAGCTGCAGTCCGCCACGCGGCGCTATCGACCCGGCGTGCTGCTGATCCGCGCGGCCCAGGCGGCCACGCAGGCGCATCCGTTCGACGAACAGTGCCGCGAGATCCTGGCCGCGCTATCCGACTCCACGGGATTCACGGCCTACCTGTCGATGCTCGACGGCGCGGACACCGTCGTCCTGCAGCGGCTGAACGGGAACAACCCGGTGCAGGTGCTGTCACCGCCCGGCGCGCGCCGCCCGGCTTTCACCACCGCAATGGGCCGCGTGCTGCTGTCCCGGCTGACGGAAGCCGAGTTCCGCCTGCGCTATGGCACGGCGGGCGACGCCAGCCTGCCGCAGGCGCCTGCCGGTTGCCCCGCCACGATCGCCGAACTGCAGGAGCGGGTGGCGAACGCCCGCCGCGAGCGCAGTGCCGTTGCCATCAACGAAGGCATGCCGGGCATCGGCGCCGTCGCGACCACGCTGGCCGATCCGGCTTCCGGCGATGTGCGCGGCCTGTGCCTGTCTTTCACCGCCATGCAGGTCAGCCAGGCGCAGGCCGCGGCGCTGCGCGACGCGCTCGTGCGCGCGGTCGCGCCGGTCGGGCAGCGCATCGGCGATCCGCTCTGGCAGGCCGCCAGCGACACCATCACGAGATAACCGATTCCGGCGATATTCATGGACCTCCTCCTACTCAGCAATTCCAGCAGCGACGCCGGCTACCTCGCGCACGCGCGCGATGCCATCAGCGAACTGGCGTCGGGCAGCAAGACTGCATGCTTCGTGCCATTCGCCGGCGTGACGCGCGACTGGGACACTTACGAGACCTTGGTCGCCGACGCATTGTCGCCGCTGGGCATCGATTTGCGTTCGCTGCATCGCGCCGCAGATGCCGACGCGGCACGCCAGGCCATCGACACGGCGCAGCTGATCGTGGTCGGCGGCGGCAATACTTTCCGGCTGCTGCAATGCCTGCGCGAGCGCGGCCTGCTCGCGCCCATCGCGGCACAGGTCCGTTCAGGCGGCGCACGCTATGTCGGCTGGAGCGCCGGCGCCAACCTTGCCTGCCCCACGATCTGCACCACCAACGACATGCCGGTCGCCAACCCCGGCGGCCTCGATGCGCTCGGACTGGTGCCATTCCAGATCAACCCGCACTACTTCAACGTGGTGCTGCCAGGCTTTCGCGGCGAAACGCGCGACCAGCGGCTGGCCGAATTCACCACGCTGCATCCTGAAGTGCCCGTGCTGGGCCTGCCGGAAGGAAACTGGATTCGTGTGCGCGGCGCGCACATGGATCTGGGCGGACCGCATACATCCCGCTGGTTCCTCGGCACCCGGCTCCAGGACGTGCACCCCGGCCCGTTGTCGCTGCCGCTCTGAAACCCCTCACGGAAACGGAATCCCGAATGTCCATCAAGCAGGTGATTGAATCGATCGAACTGCTGTCGGCAGCCAACATCGACGGCGAGCGCGTGGCCGCGCTGCTGCGTGCACGCGGCGTCGCCGACGTCACGGTGACACGGGTGGAGGAAAACGGCCTGTACACCGACTTCCTGGCGTGCACCTTGCCAGGTCTCGACCCCAACCTGCCCGCGCTTGGCGTGGTCGGCCGGCTAGGCGGCGTGGGCGCGCGCCCGGCCGTGACCGGACTGGTATCGGATGCCGATGGCGCCATCGTCGCCGTGGCCTGCGCGCTGAAGCTGGCCGACATGGCGGCCGGCGGCGATGTCCTGCCCGGACCGGTGCGCATCCACACCCACATCTGCCCGCATGCGGCCACGCGGCCGCACCAGCCGGTGCCGATGATGAAGTCGCCATTCGCGATGCGCACGATGATGTCGCACGAGGTGCATCCGCAGATGGCGGCGATCCTTTCCGTCGACACCACGCGCGGCAACCGCCTCGTCAACCGGCGTGGTGTTGCGCTGACGCCGGTCGCGAAGCAAGGCTGGCTGCTGCGGCTGCCCGAGCGGATGCTGGACCTGATGAGCTGGGTCAGCGGCGAACTGCCGCTGGTGCTGCCGCTCACCACGCAGGACATCACGCCGTACGAGAACGGCCTGTGGCACGTCAACTCCATCATGCAGCCGGCCGTTGCCACCACCGCGCCGGTGATCGGCCTGGCGCTGACGGCACAGACCACGGTGCCGGGCTGCGCCACTGGCGTGACCAATGCCTTCGATATCGACGTGGCCACGCGCTTTTGCATCGAAGTGGCCAAGCAGTTTGGCACCGGACAATGCGCGTTCTTCGATGACGCCGAATGGGCCGAACTGCAGCGGCGCTATGGCTCGCTGGCCCATCTGCAGACCGTGGGAAACGCATCTTGAACCCCTCGGTCGCCAGACTGCCGCGCGTGGCATTCGTCACCATCGGGCAGTCGCCGCGTACCGACATCGCGCCCCAGATGGTGGCCGACCTCGGCCTGCCGGCCATGGTCGAACAATTCGGCATCCTGGATGGATTGGACGACGCGCAGATCGCCGCGCTCGCGCCAAAGGCCGGCGAATACCGCTTTGCCAGCCGCATGCGCGACGGCAGCCAGGTCGTGCTGGGCAAGCCCGCGGCCGAGGCCATGCTGGCGCGGCTGATGGCATCGCTGGACGAACAGGACTTTGACGCGCTGGTGCCGCTATGTACGGGTACCGCGTTGCCGGCGCTGCGCACGCTGGTGATCGAACCGCAGCAGGTCGTGGATCACCTCACCGTAGCATTGGCCCAGGGCTGCAGGCAGCTTGGCATCGTGCTGCCGCTGGCCGCACAGGTAGAAGGCTTCCACCTGATCCGGCCGGTACCTTGCGAACTGCGGGTCACGCACGCCTCGCCCTACACGGATGGCGATGACGGACGCTTCGCGCAGGCTGGCGAAGCACTTCGTGGCTGCGACCTGATCGTGATGCATTGCATGGGTTATACCGAGGCCATGCGCGCCGAGGTCGCGCGACACGCGCGTGCCCCGGTGCTGTTGTCAAACCGCATGGTGGCACGCGTGCTGGGCGATGTGCTGGCCGGCGCCACTTGACAGGCAGGCACAGGATCGAATACGGGCATGGGCAAGCCCGTTGACAGATTGCCCGAGACAAGCCGGAGTGGAAGTGACGATGAAAAGCGTGACGAAGTGGATGGGGCCGCTGGTACGCGGCATGCTGGTGGCAGGCATGAGTGCCGCAATCCTGCCGGCAGCTCAGGCTGAAGACTGGAAGCCGGCCAAGCCGGTACGGCTGTTGGTGGGCTTCGCGCCCGGTGGCTCGGCCGACCTGCTGGCGCGCCTGGTGCAAGGGCCGCTGTCGGAAAGCCTGGGCGTTCCGGTCGTGGTCGAAAACGTGCCCGGCGCCGGCGGCAATATTGCGGCGGACAAGCTGGCCAAGGCACCGGCGGATGGCTACACGGTCGGCATGGGCGCCGCTGGCGCCATGGCCGTGACCCACCTGCTCAACCCGAAGGGCACGCCGTACAAGACCGACGACTTTGCGCCCATCGCCATGCTGGCGACGCAGCCCAACGTCGTGATCGTCAGTCCGTCGCTGCCTGTCAAAACCATGGCGGACTTCACGGCCTATGTCAGGAAGACTCCGCAAGTCACCTACGGCACCGCGGGTGTCGGCACCTCGAACCACCTGATCGCGGAGACGATGCTGCATCGGCTTGGCATCGACATGGTCCACGCGCCGTACAAGGGCGCGACGCCGGTGATCACCGACCTGATGGGTGGCCATATCGCCATGACGGTCGACAACATCACCACGGCCGCGGCACTGGCCAAGACGGGCAAGGTCAAGGCGCTGGCCGTGACCAGCAGCAAGCGCTCGCCCTTGTTGCCCGAGGTGCCCACGCTTGCCGAAAGCGGCCTCAAGGACTTCAACATGCCGACCTGGCAAGGGATCTTCGGTCCAAAGGACCTGCCCAAGCCGATTGTGGCCCGCTATAACCAGGCCCTGGTAAAGGCGCTGGCCAATCCGGAGGTCAGGAAGAAGATGGCCGAGTTCGGTTCGGAGCCTGTCGGCGATTCGCCCGAGCACTTCTCGAGCTTCCTCGTGCAGGACCGAAAGATGTGGGCCGACGTCATCAAGTCGGCCGGGATCACACTGGAATAAGGCTGCGGCAAGGCGCTCAGAGGCGCACCAGCCGCTCCGGCCGCAAGGCACGTTCGCGCATGCGCGCGACACCCAGCAGGCGCGACGGCTCGCCGCCGTAGACGCGGGCCAGCGTGCCCTCCTGCGGCACACTGCCTGCCGGCAGGTCCCGCTGGGCAATGCGCTGGCCTTGGAGAAACCGTGAGCTCGCCTCGGCATCAAGCGTGACCGGCGGGCAACGCTGCAGCAGCGCATCCACCGGCGCGAGCATGGCCGGACGCGCCTCGTCCGGCTGGGCATCGATCTGCTCCAGCGTCACGGCCCCCTCCAGCGTCAGGTCTCCGACGGCGATGCGACGCAGACCGGTCAGGTGCGCGCCGCAGCCCAGCGCCTCGCCGATGTCTTCGGCGAGCGTGCGAATGTACGTGCCCTTGCTGCACTTCACGCGCATCGTGAAAGACGGCGCCTGCGGCAACGCGCAGTCGAGTATGTCGATCGCATGAATCGTGATGCGCCGGGCCGGGCGCTCCACGGTCTGTCCGGCACGCGCGTATTCGTACAGCGGACGTCCGTCCTTCTTCAGCGCCGAATGCATTGGCGGGATCTGGTCGATCTCGCCAATGAAGCGCGCGATCGCCGCATCGAGCCCGGCACGATCGCAGGCAACCGGCCGCTCCGCCAGCACCTCGCCTTCCGCGTCGCCCGTCGTCGTCTTCTGCCCAAGCCGGACGACCGCCTCATAGGTCTTGTCAGCCTCCAGCAGGTCCTGCGAGAACTTGGTTGCCTCGCCGAAGCAAAGCGGCAGCAGGCCGGTGGCGAGCGGGTCGAGCGTGCCGGTGTGGCCGGCCTTCAGGGCCCGCAGCAGCCGCTTGGCGCGCACGAGCGCATCGTTGGAAGACAGCCCGAGCGGCTTGTCGAGCAGCAGCACGCCGTGCACCTCGCGGCGCGGCAGCCGGGGCGGACGGTGGTTGGCGGAATCGGTCATGGGAACAATGCGGGGCGGCGGGCGTGTTGCCCGCCCCGGGGACTGAGCTTTTCCGGCGCAGCCGGAATCAGTCGTCCTTGGAACGCGTGGCGTTCGCTTCGTTGATCAGCTTGGACATCTCGATCGCATGCTCGACCGATGTGTCGTGATAGAAGCGCAGCGTCGGGACGGTATGGATGTGCAGGCGCTTATACAGCAACGAGTGCAGGTAGCCCGCCTTCTCGTTCAGGATCGCTGCCGCTTCAGCGGCATCGGCGCCGAGCACCGTGAAGTGGACCTTGGCATGCGCATAGTCCGGCGTGAGCGTCACGGACTGCAGCGTGATCAATCCGAGGCGCGGATCGCGCAGCTCGCGCTGGATCATCTCGGCCAGGTCCTTCTGGATCTGGTCGGAGAGGCGCAGGTTACGGGAGGAAATACTGCCTTTCTTGGCCATTCAATACTGTCTTGTCGAGACGACAGCGGCGGGCCGAAGCCCGCCGCCGCTGCGCCGCCTTACAGCGTACGCGCCACCTCGGTGATTTCGTACACTTCGAGCTGGTCGCCTTCCTGAACATCGTTGAAGTTCTTGATCGACAAACCGCACTCGAAGCCTTGCTTGACTTCCTTGACGTCGTCCTTGAAACGCTTGAGCGAGTCGAGTTCGCCGCTGTGGATGACCACGTTGTTGCGCAGCACGCGCACCAGCGAGGTCCGCTTGACCAGACCGTCGGTGACCATACAGCCTGCCACCGCGCCGACCTTCGGCACGCGGAACACCTGGCGCACCTCGACCTGACCGATCGTGGTCTCGCGCTTTTCCGGTGCCAGCATGCCCGACATGGCCGCCTTGATCTCGTCTACCGCATCGTAAATGATGTTGTAGTAACGGATGTCGATGCCATGGTTCTCGGCCAGCTTGCGCGCGCCGGCGTCGGCACGCACGTTGAAGCCGATGATGACAGCCTTCGAAGCGGTCGCCAGGTTGACGTCCGATTCCGAGATGCCACCCACGCCGGCATGCACCATCTGCACGCGCACTTCGTCGGTCGACAGCTTGAGCAGCGACTGCACCAGCGCTTCCTGCGAACCCTGCACGTCGGCCTTCACGATCAACGGCAGCGTCTGGACGTCGCCTTCGCTCATCTGCTCCAGCATCGTTTCCAGCTTGGCCGCCTGCTGCTTGGCCAGCTTCACGTCGCGGAACTTGCCCTGGCGGAACAGCGCGATTTCGCGCGCCTTGCGCTCGTCCGGCAGCACCAGCACTTCTTCACCGGCAGCCGGGACTTCCGACAACCCCTGGATTTCCACCGGGATCGACGGGCCGGCTTCCTTGGTCGGCTTGCCATTCTCGTCCAGCATGGCACGCACGCGGCCATAAGCACTACCGGCCAGCACCACATCGCCACGCTTGAGCGTGCCGCTACTGACCAGGATCGTCGCGATCGGGCCCTTGCCCTTGTCGAGCTGGGCTTCCACCACCAGACCCTTGGCCGGCGCGTCGATCGGTGCCTTCAGCTCCAGGACTTCGGCCTGCAGCGACACCTGCTCCAGCAGGTCGTCGATGCCAGCACCGGTCTTGGCCGACACCGGCACGAACGGCGAATCACCGCCATACTCTTCCGGCAACACCTGCTCGGCCACCAACTCCTGCTTGACACGGTCGGGATTGGCATCCGGCTTGTCCATCTTGTTGATCGCCACGACGATCGGCACCCCGGCAGCCTTGGCATGCGCGATGGCTTCCTTGGTCTGCGGCATCACGCCGTCGTCGGCCGCGACCACCAGGATCACGATGTCGGTGGCTTTGGCACCGCGGGCACGCATGGCCGTGAAGGCCTCGTGACCCGGGGTATCCAGGAACGTAATCACGCCGCGGTCGGTTTCCACATGGTAGGCACCGATGTGCTGCGTAATGCCGCCAGCTTCGCCCGCGGCAACCTTGGTGCGGCGGATGTAGTCCAGCAGCGAGGTCTTGCCGTGGTCGACGTGACCCATGACGGTCACCACCGGAGGACGCGGCAGTTGCTCGGCGTCCGTGTGTTCTTCGCCGTCCACCACCAGCAGCGCTTCCGGATCGTCCAGCTTGGCGGCGAACGCCTTGTGGCCCATTTCTTCCACCACGATCATGGCGGTTTCCTGGTCCAGCACCTGGTTGATCGTCACCATCTGGCCGAGCTTCATCATCTGCTTGATGACCTCGGATGCCTTCACGGCCATCTTGTGGGCGAGATCCGCCACCGAGACGGTTTCCGGCACGTGAACTTCGCGCACCACGGGTTCGGTCGGCGCCTGGAAGTTGCTGCGACCTTCGTCGTCACGCTGATGACGACCACCGCGGCCACGCGGACCACCGCGCCAGCCGCCCACGCCACCCGACGAATCGCCGCGCGTCTTCAGGCCGCCCTTCTTGCCGCGCACGCCTTCGTCCTTCCACCCTGGAGCACCAGGCTTGCCGGTCTTTTTGTCGGCCGTCGTGCTGGGTGCGGCAGTGGTGGCTGGCTTCTTGTCGTCCTTCTTGGCTTCGGCCGTGGCACCTGCCGGCTTGACCGGCTTGTGCAGCGTACCGGTCTGCTCGGCCTTCTTTTCCTCGGCCTTGCGCTCCGACGGCGCCTTGAGCACGCGCGCCGGCGCATTCAGCATCTGCTGGATGGCGCGGGCTTCGGCTTCGGCGGCTTCGCGGCGCTTGCGTGCGGCGTCCTGCTCGGCACGGGCCTTGTCGGCAGCTGCCTTGGCATCGTCGGCAGCCTTTTGCGCTACCGCGCGCTCGCCGGCAACACGTGCCTGCTCGTCCTCGGCCTTCTTGCGCGAAGCCTCTTCAGCGGCCTCGTTCACGGCGCGCGCAGCAGCGGCTTCCTCATCGGCCTTCTTGGCAAGCAACTCGGCCTGGCGGCGCTGTTCGGCCTCCAGAGCCTCCTGCTTGGCACGGCGCTCGGCTTCTTCGCGCTCGGCGGCCTCGCGGCGCGCCTTCGCTTCGGCTTCCTGGCGTGCCAGCAGTTCGGCCTGCTGGCGTTCTTCTTCCTCACGGCGCGCCTGCTCGGCAGCGTCGACCACCGCGGATTGCGGCTCCGTATCGGCCTGATGGTCGGAAGTCGCTTCGTCGCGCTTGATCAGCACGCGCTTCTTGCGCACCTCGACCTGGACGGTGCGCGTCTTGCCGGTGGAGTCGGCCTGACGGATTTCGGAAGTCTCGCGCTTGGTCAGCGTGATCTTCTTGCGCGCACTGTCATCAGCCTGGCCGTGCGAACGCTTCAGATAATCCAGCAACCTGGTCTTATCCGATTCCGTGACCATATCTTCTGGCGTCGCTTTGCCCACCCCAGCCGCCTGCAATTGTTCCAGCAGGGCAGCTGCGCTGCGACTCAGTTCTGCGGCCAGTTGGGCAACTGTTGTGCTTGCCATTCAAACCCTTTCAATGCTTGGTTTCTACGTCGGGACAAATCGTGTGCGGAAAGCGCGTCCGGGAATGTCATCAAAACCCGGACGTGTCCCTCAGTTGAACCAATGTTCCCGTGCCTTCATGATCAGCGCCTTGGCTTCTTCCTCGCTGACGCCCGTCATCTCGACCAGCTCGTCGACGGCCAGTTCTGCCAGGTCGTCACGCGTATGGATATCGCCTTCGGCCAGTTTGCCGATCAGTTCCGGGTTGAGGCCGTCGAGCGAGCGCAGGTCTTGCGACACCTCTTCCACCTTTTCTTCCCGGGCCAGTTCCATCGTCAGGAGCGCATCACGTGCGCGGTTGCGCAGCTCGTTGACGGTGTCTTCATCAAATGCCTCGATTTCCATCATTTCACTGATGGGCACGTAGGCCACTTCTTCCAGCGTGGAGAATCCCTCGTCGATCAGGATATCCGCCACTTCTTCGTCGACGTCCAGCTTGGCCATGAACAGCTTGCGCACGGCATCGCTTTCCTCGGCTTGCTTCGCCGCCGACTCTTCCTGGGTCATGATGTTGATCTGCCAGCCGGTCAGCTCCGACGCCAGGCGCACATTCTGACCGCTTCGACCGATGGCCACGGCGAGGTTCTCCTCGTCCACGACCACGTCCATGCTGTGCTTTTCCTCATCCACGACGATCGACTGCACCTGCGCCGGCGCCAGCGCGCCGATCACGAACTGCGCCGGATCTTCCGACCACAGCACGATGTCCACGGCTTCGCCGCCGATCTCGTTGCGAACGGCAGTCACGCGCGTGCCGCGCACGCCCACGCAGGTACCGATCGGGTCGATACGCTTGTCGTGCGCCACCACGGCGATCTTGGCACGCACACCCGGATCGCGGGCTGCGGCCTTGATCTCCAGCAGGCCCTGTTCCATCTCGGGCACTTCGTTCTCGAACAGCTTGATCAGGAACTCGGGCGCGGTGCGCGACAGTTCGATCTGCGGACCACGTGCCGCACGATCCACGTTCAGGATATACGCACGAACACGGTCGCCAGTGCGCAGGTTTTCCTTCGGGATGATCTGGTCGCGCGCCAGCAGGGCTTCTACGCGGCCGGATTCGACGATCAGGCCCTTCTTGTCGGCGCGCTTAACCGTGCCGGTCATGATCTTCTCGCCACGCTCGAGGTAGTCGTTCAGGATCTGCTCGCGCTCGGCATCGCGGATGCGCTGCAGGATCACCTGCTTCGCCGCCTGCGCGCCGATACGGCCGAATTCGACCGACTCGATCTGCTGCTCGACATAGTCGTCCAGCTCGATGTTCGGGTTCTCATCGCGCGCTTCGAACAGCAGGATCTGCTTGTCCGGCTCCTGCAGGCCCTGTTCGTCAGGAACGACAAGCCAGCGGCGGAATGTCTCATGCTCGCCCGATTCGCGATCGATCGCGACACGGATATCCACGTCTTCCTCGAAACGCTTCTTGGTCGCCGAGGCCAGTGCAGCCTCCAGCGCGCCGAATACCACATCCTTGTCGACGTTCTTTTCACGCGCAAGCGCATCGACGAGCAACAGAACTTCGCGGCTCATTGCTTGTTCCCTTTTCTTTGATTTCCTTTGAAGTCGATCACCGGCACCAGGCGCGCCTTGTCGACATCAGATACAGTGAATTCCAGCAGCGCCGGACCGTCCTTGCCCTCGAACTCCAGCCCGACCTTCTCGGCGCCAGCATCGCCAGTCGGCTCGCGCAGAATGCCCGTGAAGTTCTTCTGTCCATTGACGGGCAGGCGCAGCGTCACGCGCGCTTCTGCCCCGGCAAAGCGGACATAGTCAGCCAGTTTCTTCAGCGGCCGGTCCAACCCCGGCGAGGAGACTTCGAGCCGTTCGTAATCAACGTTCTCGACAGTCAACACGTGTGTCAACTGCCGGCTCACCTTCTCGCAATCTTCGATGACGATGCCGGTTTCAGGCTGATCGATATAGACACGCAACAGTCCGGCCGGAGCACGTTCGAGCTCAACCAGCTCATATCCCATGCCGTTAAGGGTGGTTTCGATCAAATCTGCCAGATGCACTGTATTCCCAAGTAATGGCCATCAACACCAGGGCAGGCTGGCTTGCCTGCCCCGCCTGGGACGACATGGGCACAGCAGCCACCTGCCAGTCAGCCTCCGGCGCGTATGCGTCAAACGAGCGAACCAAAAAAAAATGGGCACAATGCCCATCATTCGCCCATCCTCCAGGAGGATGACTTTTTGAATAGACTTGGATTATACGCAGATTATGTCCAAAAGGCAAAAGGGCATGTATCGGCGCGCAATCCAGCCCCGGCAGCCTCTGGCGGCCGGGGATGACTCTTAGCGGTTTCCGCCCCGATTGCCACCGCGGTTGCCACCGCCACCAGTGCCACCGCCCTTGCCGCGCCCCGAGCGATTGCCACCACCGCCGCCCTTGGCCGCCTTTGGCATCACATTGCCATTGACATCGCCGCCCCGGCGCTGCGGCCGGCCTTGGCCGCCCAACCCGGCGCCGCCGCGCCCGGCGCCAGCGCGTCCACCACCCTGCCCGCGCGCGCCACCCAGATTGGCTGCATGCGATGTCAGCACAGTGGGGCCATGGCTGATGTAGCCCATCGACGTCCGCATCGGATCGGGCTGGCCGCGGCCCGCGCCGCCCTTGTCGACACGCGGCAGACCGTCCATGCCCGTATGCATCGGCATGCCCGCGATCGCCGCCTCGGTGCGCTGCTTGCGACCCCCGACCTTTGTCGCGCCCTTGCCACCCTGCTCGACCTTAGTGGGTAGCTTCAGGCCGATGGCAGTCATCATCGCCTTGACTTCCGTTGCCTCCAGCTCCTGCCAACGGCCGCGCTTCAACCCGCGCGGCAGCAGAAACTGCCCGTAGCGCGTGCGGATCAGGCGCGACACAGTCAGGCCGACCGCCTCGAACATGCGGCGCACCTCGCGGTTACGACCCTCGGTCAGCGCTACGTGATACCACTGGTTGACACCTTCGCCACCGCCATCCGCAATGCGCAGGAAGTTGGCTTCGCCGTCATCGAGTTTGATGCCATGCAGCAGGCGCTGGCGGTCAGCCTCAGCCAGTTCGCCCAGCGTACGCACCGCATACTCGCGCTCCACGCCATAGCGCGGATGCATGAAGCGGTTGGCAATATCCCCCGAAGTCGTAAAAATCAGCAGACCTTCCGTATTGAAATCCAGACGACCCACCGCGACCCATTTGCCGGTCTTCATGCGCGGCAGGCTGTCGAACACGGTCGGACGGCCTTCGGGGTCTGACTGGCTGACGATCTCGCCGGCTGGCTTGTGATACAGCAGCACGCGCGGCGGCTTGGAAGAAACCTTGCGATGGATCAGCTTGCCATTCACACGGACCTGGTCGGCTGGCAGGATCCGCTGGCCGATGTGCGCGGGCAATCCATTGACGGAAACACGGCCCTGCAGGATCAGCTCTTCCATTTCCCGGCGCGAGCCCAGGCCGCCTTCGGCCAGGACCTTGTGCAACTTCGGCGCATCGTCGTCCGCGGACAACTCACGCACCGGCTTTGCCTTGGTGCGCGGGATGACAGTGTCTTCCTGGTCGTACTGGTCCGAGATCACAAACCGGAACAGGTCTTCGCTGGTCGCACTGGTTTTGTCGGCGCCGGCATGTCCCTTCCGTTGAGGCTGGCCGCCCTTGCGCTGGCCATGCTGTCGACCTGCGGACTGGACGTCGCCTTCCGGCACAGCCCTGGCGGTACGCTGCCCCTGCGGCTTGCGCCTGCGGCCCGCCGGCTCCGCCTTCTCACCGCGATCCGGTCCCGCTTGACCGCTTTCTCGCTCAGCCGCGCCCTCTGCCTTGACCGGCTTGCGCTTGCCGCGACCGCGCGGGGCGGCACGCCCACCTGGCTCGCCAGCCGCCTTGCTCTCGCCCGCCCCGCCCGGAGCGCCAGACTCGGCACCCTCGGTACGATTGGCGTCTCGATCCTGGCCCGCCTGCCGGCGCGAAGCCACCAGGTTGCGCAAGCCGCGCCTCAGGCCCTTCCTGCGCGGCGCCGTATCGGTGCCTGACCCGGAGTCTGCTGCGCCATCGGCAGCCGGCGTCCCGGTTGCCCGGGTGTCATGTTCAACGGAATCAGACAAAGTATTCACTATCGGATGTTGCATATTGTTCAGTTGGGCACGCGCTCGTCGTGCTCGCTCGCGTGCGGCGGCGCAGCGTCGTCGCCGGAAGAATTACCGCCGTCCTGCTTGTCCGGCGCGCTCTCGACATGGAAGCCATTTGCCTCGGTCACGGCCGACGCGAGATCCGCCACTTGCATGGCATCGGCGCAGGCCTGCTCGACAACCCCAGCTCCGTCTGCCGGCTCGTCGCCAGCCACCAAAGCGGATTCAGCTACACCAACGGCTGCGCCGGCCGGCGAAGCCACCTCTGGCTCAGGGAAGGCCTCTTCGTCGCCGGCCGCCGGCCGCGCCGTTGCCATCTCTTCAAAATCAATCGCCTGCTGGTCCAGCAGCGCCGCCTGCGCCTGCGCCTGGGCGTCCTCGAGAGGCGGCAGCTCATCCAGCGTACGCAGCCCAAGGTCATCGAGGAATGCCTTGGTGGTCGCATAGAGCGCTGGCCGGCCTGGCACATCGCGGTGACCGATGACCTCGATCCAGCCGCGGTCTTCCAGCTTCTTGACCACCTCCGTGCTGACCGTCACGCCGCGAATCTCCTCGATGTCGCCGCGCGTCACCGGCTGCCGGTACGCAATGATCGCCAGCGTCTCCATGACCGCTCGGGAATACTTGGGCGGCTTCTCGGGATTAAGGCGATCCAGGTATTCCCGCATCTCCGGTCGGCTCTGGAAACGCCAGCCGCTGGCCAACGCCACCAACTCGACCCCACGCTGGCGCCAGTCCTGGCGCAATTCATCAAGCAGGGCCCGAATCGTGTCAGCGCCGACATCATCGGCAAACAGCCGACGCAGGTCGCTCACGCGCAGGGGCTCCTGCGCACAGATCAGCGCAGTCTCGAGGACGATTTTCGCCTCTTGGGTATTCATGTTGGGTGTGCAGCCTGTCTTTGCACCTGCTCCCGGACGAACCCGGAGCCCTGGACATTGTGGATTCAGCGGTGCGATTGCCACCGCCATCTCGTCGCGCAGCAAACCCGAAAGCTCTTCGCCTCGAGGCCGTGCATCTTCTGTTGCATCGATTTGCCGGGTGTGTTCCGGCAGGAGATTGCCCGGTCACCGGCAAGTACCAGTGCACGAACCTCTTGCACGCGCCCATATGGGCAGACATGGCCTCCGGCTAAAGTCCGCCTCGGCCGCAAGAAAAACGGATATCGGAAGCAGGGCCAGCAATGACTGCACCACGGCCGCAAAGCCAGCCGGACTTTTGAACAGATATTGTGAACCGGATGGACTGCGGAAAGGTTCGGTGCCGAATTGTCGGCGCTTTGCCCGAAACCCTGGGCGCGCCCCCTTTTTGGAAGGGCTGCCGGGCGCCGCTCGGAACCACGCCGCGCGATACCGCAATGGAGATGATTGTATGGCATTCCAGCCCACACCTGCAACCACCGCGCGGCGCCAGAGCGTATGGAGTGGTTTCAGAACACCAGGCAGAACCCATGCTCTGCCAGGGAATGTGGCAACAACACCGCTCGGCCGATTCCCAATGCACCGAATGCCATGACGGCCAAGCCGGCCCCGACCCTTACCCAGCTCCGTCGCGACCAGGCGCGCAAAAGCCCCGAAAAGCTCGACAGCGCCAGCAGATTAGGCAACGTACCGAGGCCAAAGGCGCCCATCACCAGCGCCCCCGAGGGCGCATTTCCGGCCAGCAAAGCAAGGGCCAGGGCCCCATAAACCATGCCGCAGGGCACCAAACCCCAAGCCAGTCCCATCCCATAGCGGCGTGCCAGGCCGCCCCGCCGAGCCTTGGCTTCCGTCGTCTTTCTGCCCAATCGAGCCATGCCGGCGGCACTGGCGCTAACCGCACGCGCCGCGAGGCGCTCCAGCCACACGATGGTAAAGGCCTCGCCGCGTATCAAGCGCCAGCCAGACAGTAGCAGCAAGGCGCTGCCGACTCCGAACAGCCAGCGCTGGACGGGCAGATAGTCCTGACGCCAGGCCGTCGCCCCCAAGGCGCCCAGCAGCGCACCAAGCAGCATGTAAGTGGAAATACGCCCGACATGCATGACAAGGAGCTCCACGAGCCAGTCCTGTGGGCGCCGCACAACGGCAACGGGTACGCCGGCGGCGCGTTGCTCGACAGCCAGCGCTACGCCACCACACATGGCAGCGCAGTGGAAGCCCCCTAGCAAGGCGAGCATGAAAACACTGAGTAGCACACCAAAAGTCAACTGCAACTCCCTACCGCATCACATCGCGCGTTAAAATGCACGTATTGCGCCCTCGCCGCTCCAATACTGCAGGTTCCAATTGCTAACATCCATCCCCGTCACCGAGATGTCGCCCCGTTGCTCCACTTGCGGCATGGGGCAATTGTGCCTGCCGGTGGGCATGAGCCAGCAGGACCTGCAGAAGATGGACACCCTGGTGCAGGAACGTGTCCGTGTCCACAAGGGCGAAACTCTTTACCGCATGGGCGATCCGCTGACTGCGGTCTATGCCATTCGCTTCGGCACCCTGAAGACGCATGTCACCACGGAAGACGGCCGCTCGCAAATCACCGGTTTCCACTTGCCAGGCGAAGTGGTTGGCCTCGACGGCCTGGGAGAGATGCAGCACGCCTCGGATGCCACCGCCCTCGAAGACACGGAGGTATGCGTCGTTCGCCTGGCCGATCTCCAGTCGCTGTCCATCGACCTGCCATCGTTGCAGCAGCAGTTCCTGCGCCTGATGGGCAAGGAAATCTCGCATGACCAGCTCATGCTCGTCACGCTTGGCTCCATGCGCGCCGAGGAGCGGCTTGCCGCGTTCCTCATCAACCTGTCCGAGCGCTTGTCCGCCCGCGGGTATTCGTCGACCGAGTTCGTCATGCGCATGAGCCGGGAAGAAATCGGCAGCTACCTGGGTCTGAAGCTCGAAACGGTCAGCCGTCTGTTCTCACGATTTGCCGAGGCCGGCTTGATCCAGATCCGTCAACGTCACGTCAAGCTAGTCGACATGGCGGGCATCAAGCAAGTCTACAGCCGCTCCTGCTGAGGCCATCTGACCGCCTCGCGTGGCAAGGCGGTCAATTCCTGCCGCTTCTTACTCCAGCTCGTCCGTTTCGCTGAGCTTTGTCGGCATGGTGTACAGCGTCAGTCCGCTGGACAATGCGCAGAATATCCAGGCCAGCAGGAAACCGATCGTATAGACCGCCTCGCGCGAGGCCTCGATCGGCTGACCGAAGAAATTCAGGTCGCCAGGGTCCACCACGGAAAACACAGTTGCCGTGGCAACCCCGGCCATCAGGAACGCCGGCCACAGTACCCACATCAGCCAGCGCAGCCTCATGGCTGCCTCGCTTGCGGTGCCTTGGCACTGCCCGAGGCACCTGCCACCTTCTCGACAACCAGGCCATGCCGGGCCACACCATCGACCACTGGCCGGTCAGGATGAGTGGAAGCCAGCCAGATAGTCACGCCGCAAGCCACCATGGCCAGCAACGGACCACTCATCAGCAGCCACGGCCACGGCTCTTTCCACCACGGATTGCTTTCTTGCATCGCCTTGCCCCCTTCGTCAACGCCTCATCGAGGCGCTCGCGGTTTGGTACGGCACAGCGCCGACGCGCCGTGCCGCCCTTAGCATCACAAATTGCGTGGCACGATGAAACTGGTAGATTGCCTGATTTGCGCACTACCTTGCCCCGCACCTTCGCTGGTCACTGTCACGCTGATCTTGTGCGTACCTTGCGCGGCATCGTCGATCGGCACGCGAATCCGGATCGGCACCAGCCTGTTCGATGTCGGCGCCAGAGCCTGCGCGTCCGGATCGTACTCGACGGTCATGTTCTTCAGTTCGTCGCTCTCGGCCTTCACGCTGATGCGCATGGGCGCCTCGGTGGTATTGATGAGTTGCAGTCGATAGACGTTTTCGATCCAGCGCCCGTCCACCTCACGCCCAAGCGCCCCGCGGTCACGGATGATGTCCACTTTCAATGGCGTGCGCAGCGCAAGCGAAGCCACGAAACCTGCAACCATCACCAGCCAGATAATCGAGTAGATGATGGTCCGCGGCCGCACCAGCCGCTTGCGCGCCGCAGCGGCCGACAGCGCCTTGCGCATGGCATTCTCGGACGTATAGCGGATCAGCCCGCGCGGGTAGTCCATCTTGTCCATGACCTGGTTGCATGCATCGATGCAGGCACCGCAACCGATGCACTCGTATTGCAACCCGTCACGGATATCGATGCCGGTCGGGCACACCTGCACGCAGATGCTGCAGTTGACGCAGTCACCTAGCCCGGCCTGGTGATGATCCACCTTGCGCGACCGGCTGCCGCGCGGCTCGCCGCGCCCGACGTCGTAGGTGACCACATAGGTGTCGGGGTCGACCATCACGCTCTGGAACCGCGCATACGGACACATGTACTTGCAGACCTGCTCGCGCATGAAGCCTGCATTCCCCCACGTGGCGAAGGCGTAAAAAAGCATCCAGAACGCCTGCCACGGACCCAGCGAGAAGCTCAGTACCTGGCCGCCAAGCTCACGGATCGGCGCAAAGTAGCCAATGAACGTGAAGCCCGTCCACAGCGCGACCAGTATCCACAGGGAGTGCTTGGTAGCCTTCAGGCGGAACTTGCGCGCGCTCCAGGGATCACCGTCCAGGCGGATCCGCGCGAAGCGGTCGCCTTCGACATGTCGCTCGATCCACATGAATATTTCGGTGTAGACCGTTTGTGGACACGCGTAGCCGCAGAAAAGCCGGCCGGCAATCGCCGTGAACAGGAACAGCGCCAGCGCGGAAATCACCAGCAGGACGGCAAGATAGATGACATCCTGTGGCCAGAGCACCAGTCCGAAGATATAGAACTTGCGCGCGCCAAGGTCGAACAGCACGGCCTGTCTGCCATTCCATTGCAGCCAGGGCGTGCCGTAGTAGATAAGCTGGGTCAGGAGTACCATCCAGACCCGCCAGTTGGAGAACGCGCCCGTCACCGAGCGCGGGTATATCTTGCGTCGAACCTCGTAGAGCGTTTCGTCGGAGGTTTCGACAGGCGACGACGCCGGCCCTTGCGGGCCGGCCGCGCGGGCCAGTGGTTCTGTCCCGGGTGCATTCATGGATGCGCTCCTTCAGCCGCGATCGCGCATCCCGGACCTGAGTCGGTGGTCATTGTCCTGAGCCTCCGGTATTGGAAAGACCCCAGACGTAGGCCGTCAGCATGCGGATGCGCTCGGGAGTCAGGATCTCCTCGTGCGCCGGCATGCGGTTGTTGTGGCCCTTCAGGATGGCTTCGACAATGCTGCCTTCCGAACTGCCGTACAGCCAAACATTGTCGGACAGGTTCGGCGCGCCGAGTGCCTGGTTGCCCTTGCCGGTTGCGCCATGGCATGCCGCGCACGTGGACTTGAACGTGCTCTCGCCGCGCGATGCACGGATCGGGTCAAACGACAGGCCAGACAACGACCTCACATACTGCGCCACATCCGCTGCAAGCTTGCCATCAACAGTCGAGGCAAACGGCGGCATCACACCATTGCGGCCCTTGGTGATGGTCTGCTGGATCGTCTCGGGTTCTCCGCCATAGAGCCAGTCATGGTCCGTCAGGTTGGGAAAGCCGCGGCTGCCGCGCGCGTCCGAGCCGTGGCATTGCGCGCAGTAGTTCAGGAACAGGCGCTGGCCGATCTCGCGCGCCTGCGGGTCTGCCGCGACCTGTTTGATGTCCATGTTCAGGTACTTGGCGTAGACATCGTGCTGCAGCTTCTCCTGCGCCTGCTGATGCGCGGCCAGTTCCCCTTGCGTGGAGAACTTCAGCACACCGGCATAGGAGCCCAGTCCCGGATAGAGGACCAGGTAGGCCAGGCCAAAGATGCAAGCCAGCAGGAACATCCACATCCACCAGCGTGGCAGCGGATTGTTCAGCTCGCGCAGATCGCCGTCCCAGACATGGCCGGTGTCATCGCTGGGGTTGACAACCTTCGTGACCTTGCGTTGCGAAAAAAGCAGCCACACGCACCAGACGATGCCGACGAGCGCGATGGCGGCGATGTAGTAGCTCCAGAAATCGGAAAAGAAATCGCTCATGACTAGGTATTCCGGCTCGATGTTGTGTGGGTCTCGTCAGGCAGTGCGAACGGCAGCATGGCGGACTCCTGGTTGGCGGCTTGCCGGCCATTCGACCAGGCCCACCAGCAGATGCCCAGGAATACGACCATCGACACGACCGTGGCAAAAGCAGTCAGCATTGCCATGACTTACTCCTTCGCGGGCGCGGCTGCGGCCGCGTCCACACGCACATTGCGACGGTTGGTGCCGAGTCCCTGCAAATAGGCGACCAGCGCATCCTCTTCGCTCTTGTTCTTCAGTTCTTCGGGCGCCTTGGCGATTTCCGCCTCGGTGTACGGCACCCCCAGTCGCACCAGCGCGCGCATGCGGGCCTGGATGTCGTTGGTCGGCAGTTGCGCCTTTTCAAGCCATGGATAAGACGGCATCACCGACTCCGGCACGACATCGCGCGGATTGCGCAGGTGAATGCGTTGCCAGTCATCGGAGTAGCGTCCGCCGACGCGCGCGAGGTCGGGCCCGGTACGCTTGGACCCCCACAGGAACGGATGGTCGTAGACCGACTCGCCCGCCGTAGAGAAATGGCCATAGCGCTCCGTCTCGGCCTGCAGCGTGCGAACCTGCTGCGAATGGCAGCCGACACAGCCTTCACGGATGTAGATATCGCGGCCCATCAGCCGAAGCGGCGAATACGGCGTGATGCCCACATCGGGCTTGGTCGTGGAATGCTGGAAGAACAGCGGCACAATCTGCACGAGGCCGGCAATGCTGACCACCAGGATCGTGCAGATGATCAGCCAGCCGATGTTCTTCTCCAGCGTTTCGTGGGAAAAGAAGCTTTGTTTTTCGGACATCGTTTCTATCCTGATGGATCAGTGGGCAGAGGCAGGAATGCTGGCCGGAATCGGCGCATCCACCGCGCGCTTGCCGATGATGGTTTTCGCGACGTTGTAGGCCATCAGCAGCATGCCGGACAGGAAGCAGATTCCGCCAAGCAGACGGATCAGGTAGAACGGATATTTCGCCTTGACCGCCTCAACGAATGCGTAGGTCAGCGTGCCGTCCGGCTGCGTGGCGCGCCACATCAGGCCTTCCATCACACCGGCGATCCACATCGAGGCGATATAGAGCACCACGCCGATGGTGGCGATCCAGAAGTGCCACTCGATCAGTCGCACGCTGTACATTTGTTTCTCGCCGAACAGGCGCGGAATCAGGTAATAGAGCGAGCCGATGGAAATCATCGCCACCCAGCCCAGCGCGCCCGAGTGCACGTGTCCGATGGTCCAGTCCGTGTAGTGCGAGAGCGCGTTGACGGTCTTGATCGACATCATCGAGCCTTCAAACGTCGCCATGCCGTAGAACGACAGCGCCACGACCAGGAACTTCAGGATCGGATCGGTGCGCAGCTTGTGCCAGGCACCCGACAGCGTCATGATGCCGTTGATCATGCCACCCCAGGACGGCGCCAGCAGGATCAGCGAGAACACCATGCCCAGCGATTGCGCCCAGTCAGGCAGTGCGGTGTACTGCAGGTGGTGCGGGCCGGCCCACATGTAGGTGAAGTTCAGCGCCCAGAAGTGGACGATGGACAGGCGATACGAGTAGATGGGCCGTTCCGCCTGCTTCGGGATGAAGTAGTACATCATGCCCAGGAAGCTGGTTGTCAGGAAGAAGCCGACGGCGTTATGGCCGTACCACCACTGAATCATGGCATCCTGCACGCCAGCGTAGGCGGAATAGGACTTCCACATCGACACCGGCATCTCGATGTTGTTGACGATATGCAGGATGGCGATGGTCAGGATGTACGCGCCGAAGAACCAGTTGGCGACGTAGATATGCCGGGTCTTGCGCTTGACGATGGTGCCGAAGAAGACGATGGCATAGGCCACCCATACGGCGGTGATCAGCAAGTCGATCGGCCATTCCAGTTCGGCATATTCCTTCGAGCTGGTGATGCCAAGCGGCAGCGTGATGGCAGCCGCGACGATCACCAACTGCCAGCCCCAGAACGTGAAGGCCGCAAGCGGACCGCAGAACAGGCGGGCCTGGCAGGTACGCTGCACCACATAGTACGAGGTCGCAAACAGCGCGCTGCCGCCGAAGGCAAAGATCACCGCATTGGTATGCAGCGGTCGCAGCCGGCCGAATGACAGCCATGGCGTATTGAAGTTGAGATCCGGCCAGATCAGCTGTGCTGCCAGTAGCACACCGACGGCCATGCCGACGATCCCCCAGACTACCGTCATGACAGCGAACTGCCTTACGACGCCGTAATTGAAGGTGTCGACGCGTGAAGACGCGGCTGAGACATCCATTCAGACCCCCACATAAGAAAGATAAACCGATTGACGTTGTGACTGTATGTAACCAGCGCTCTTGCCGCGTTGATCTTTATCAAGTTGCACAGGTGCCCCCTTGAACCTATCTCGGCACGGCAAGTCGGCGGCGCCCTTTCAGGGCTTGTCGTTGTCCAGCAGAATGGCTTCCCCGGGCCTGTCGAGATCGTCGTACTGGCCGGCGTGCAGGGCCCACCAGAGGGCACCGGCGATGACAACGACAAGAACCAGGCTCATGGGCACCAGCAGGTACAGTGTTTCCATTCCTAGACTCCTTTTCTGCCCGCGCGCAGCAGGCGCCAGGCATTGGCCACCACCAGCAGCGACGATACCGACATGCCAATTCCGGCCATCCATGCCGTGACAAAACCCGAGGCCGCCAGCGGGATGGCAAGCACGTTGTAGAAGAAGGCCCAGCCAAGGTTCTGCCGCACTACGCGGCGGGTCTGCCGTGCCAGCTCGATCGCCCGGGCGATTTCGGCCACATTTCCGTGCGTCAGGACGGCGTCAGCCCCTGCCTGCGCGAGCGGCGCGCCACTGCCGATGGCGATGGACACTTGCGCTTGTGCCAGCACGGGCGCGTCGTTAATGCCGTCGCCCACAGCCAGCACCACGGCGCCCTCGCGCTGGAGCCGCGCGACATACTCACGCTTGCCTTCGGGGGATACCGCGCCGCGGGCGCACTCCATGCCGAAGTGCGAAGCCCACCACTGCACCGTCGCGACGCTGTCGCCGCTGACCAGATGGCAACGCGCGCCATATCGGCGCAGCGCTTCAAGCAGTTGCGGAGTCGATTCTCGTGCCCGGTCGGACAGATCGAACATGGCCAGCATGCCGTCTTCCGCGCCAAGCCATACTTGCGTCGCGCCAGGAATCCGTGCGGCGTCCGCTTCCCGCATCGCCGCCGTGACGTTTGACCTGCCGATCTCAGCCACAAAGGCGGCACGCCCCAGGCGGTAACGCTTGCCGTCAATTTCCGCCTGAACGCCCTGTCCCGGCACATTGGCCACGGCGGCCACGGACAGCAGACCGCCATCGATGCCTGCCTCTGCAGCCGCGCCGACAAAGGCCCGTCCAATCGGATGCTCGCTGTCCGCTTCCAGGGCCGCCGCCAGTGCCAGGCAATAGTCGGCAGGCGCCACCCCGAGCATTTGCTGCCCTGTTAGGACAAAACACCCCTCTGTGAGGGTGCCGGTCTTGTCCAGTACGACATCTGTCACGCGCGCGAGCGTCTCCAACGCGTGCGACCGGGTTAGCAGCAGGCCGCGCCGGGACAACGCCGCGCCAGCCGCTGCCAACGCCGCCGGCGTGGCCAGCGAAAGCGCGCACGGACAGCTGACGACAAGCACCGCGACAGTGACCAGCAAGGCTCGCGAAGGATCGATCCAGAGCGCCCATACGATGCCGGTCAATGCCGCCAGCGCCAGCAGCGTCGCGACGAACCAGCCGGCAACACGATCGGCCAGGGCCGCAAGCCGCGGCTTTTCCGCCAGTGCGCGGTCCAGCACGGCCACGATTTCGGCCAGGCGAGTGCCCGCGCCGACGCGGTCAACCGAGATTTCCAGCGGGCTGGCCGTGTTGTAGCAGCCGGCCAGCGCAGCGTCGCCCACGGTGCGGTGCACGGGCCGGCTCTCGCCGGTCAGCATGGATTCGTCAAGTTCACTGGCACCCGAAACGATGGTGCCATCGGCCGGGATAATCTCGCCTGCCCTGACACGGATACGGTCGCCCTGCCGCAAGCGCGCAACCGGTACGCGCTCCGCGGCCGAGCCGTCCGCGCCAAGCCGCTCACACGTGGCCGGCAACTGTCGCGCCAGCATTTCTGCGCCGCTGCGCGACGCCTGCCGCACACGCAACTCGAGATAGCGGGCTGCCAGCAGGAAGGCGACAAACATCGTCACCGAATCGAAGTAAACCTCCCCCACTCCCCGTACCGTCGCCACCGCACTGGCGGCAAACCCGGCAGCAACACCAAGCGCGACGGGCACATCCATGCCCATGTGCCGCTGGCGCAGGCTACGCCAGGCACCGGAGAAAATTGGCGAAGCGGAATAGAAAACGACTGGCAGCGTCAGCGCCAGGCTGGCCCAGCGCATCAACTGAAGCTGGCCGGGGTCGATGGTGGCCTCATGGGAGTAGATGGGCCATGCGTACATCATCACCTGCATCATGCCGAGCATGGCCACGGCCATGCGCATCAGCAAGCTTCGCCGGGCGCGGCGGTCGGCCTGGTCGCTGCGGGAAACTTCGAATGGCCAGGCTACGTAACCGATATCGGCAAGCGCGGCGAGCAAGCCGGAAACTGCCTGATCCGCCTCGCGCCAGCGCACGACAACGCGGCGTGTCGCCACATTCGCAATCGTGGATTCGACACCGGGCAGGCGTCCCAGATGCTGCTCGATCAGCCACGCACACGCCGCACAGCGGATATTCTCAGGGGCCAGCGTGATCTCGGCGCGACCGCCATCGAGCGGCCGCACGAACTGGCTGCGCAACTCCGGCGTGTCGTAGGCGGCCCATACGGGCTCCGATTCCCGCCTTGCGGCATCGTCGATGGGCCGGGCAAAGCGCGCTTCGTCGCCATAGAGATGGGCAAAGCCGGCGGAGTGCAGCGTGCGTGCCAACGACTGACAACCGCCACAGCAGAACACGCGCCGCTGGCCGTCCAAGTCCTCGGACATTTCCTGGCCTGCAATCACGGGTTGGCCGCAATGGAAACATGCCGGCTGCGCGGCATGCTGCGCCATCACAGGCGCAGAGCGACTGGCGGGGGCTTGCTGGAATGCGGACGACGGGGCGTCGGCAAGAAGACTGGCGTTCGGGGCGGACATGGAGATCTTTTTTTACCCGTTGGAGGGTATATGCCGATCTCCATATCGGCCTTGATTTAAGTCAAGAGCGGCCGGGCTGGCTGACCAGACCCGGCGCGCAACGCTCAGGTCAGCGAGGTGTCCATGGTCCGGCGCTCGGCTTCCAGATACTCCCGTGACTGCATCTCGATAATGCGCGACACCGTTCGATGAAATTCATTGGCCATCTGGCCCTCGACGTAAAGCTCATCCGCCGGGACTTCGGCCGACATCAGCAGCTTGACCTTGTGGTCGTAGAACACATCGATCAGCCACGTGAAACGACGTGCTTCCGAAGACATCCTCGGCGTCATACGTGGAACATCCGACAAAATCACCGTATGGAACTGGGAGGCCAGCTCCAGGTAGTCATTCTGCGAGCGCGGGCCGCCGCACAGCGTGGCAAAGTCGAACCAGACCACGCCATTGGCCTTGCGCAGCGCGCGCAACTCGCGATGCTCGATATGCAGCAGCGGCGACTCGTCCGCCACGCCAGCGATGGCGGTAAAGGCATCGCGGAGCGCCGAATTCGCCTTGGCATCGAGCGGCGTGTGATAGGCCTCCACCTGTTCCAAAGCGCGCTTGCGATAGTCGATCCCGGCATCGACATTGAGCACGTCGAGCTTCTGCTGGAGCAACGCGATGGCCGGCAGCACACGGTCGCGGTGCAACCCGTCCGGGTAAAGCAGGTCGGGCCGGTAATTGGACGTCATGACGAACTGCACGCCGTTCTCGAACAACTGTTGCAGCAGCCGGTGCAGCATCATCGCATCGGCGACGTCATTGACATGGAATTCATCGAAGCAGATCAGGCGGTAGCGCCTCGCAATCCGCTTGGCCAGTTCGTCCAGCGGGTCGGGCCGGCCGCGCAGCTCTTCCAGTTGGCGATGCACTTCGCGCATGAATTCGTGGAAATGCAGGCGCGTCTTTCGCACTACCGGGACGCAGGTATAGAAGCTGTCCATCAGGAAGGACTTCCCGCGCCCCACCCCGCCCCACATATACACGCCCTTGGGCACTTCCGGGCGCACCAGCAGCTTGCGGATGGCACTGCTGCGGCGGCTCTTGTAGGCCACCCATTCGTCATAGCACTGCTGCAGGCGGGCCACGGCGCGCAGTTGCGCCTCGTCGGAATGGTAGCCGCGTTCCTTCAGTTCCTTCTCGTAGTACTCGCTGACGTTCATGCTGGCTGTTTCGTTCTGGACTGCGCGCGGAAAGTGCGGCCGCACCCTCCTCGGCCATGCCCGGTCGTCTCGATCCGGCATGGTTCGCAAGTGAAAACGGCGCGCCGCTGTTGCGGCGCGCCGGTGCTCAGGCAAATGCGGGCAGTTGCCTTACATATTGAGCTGTCGCTTGTCGACGGCCAGCGCGGCTTCGCGCATGACTTCCGACATCGACGGGTGCGGATGGCAGACGCGGCCGATGTCTTCGCTCGCGGCCTTGAATTCCATCGCCACAACGGCTTCGGCAATCAGGTCCGACGCGTTGGCTGCAACGATGTGCACGCCCAGGATCTCGTCGGTCTTGGCGTCGGCCAGCATCTTGACGAAGCCGTCCGAGTGGCCCATGCCCAGTGCACGGCCGTTGGCAATGAACGGGAACTGGCCCGCCTTGTACTCGCGGCCTTCGGCCTTGAGCTGGGCTTCGGTCTTGCCGACCCATGCGATTTCCGGGAAGGTGTAGATTACCCACGGCACGCAGTTGTAGTCGATGTGCGGCTTCTGGCCGACGATGCGCTCGGCCACGGCCACGCCTTCGTCCTCAGCCTTGTGCGCCAGCATCGGGCCGCGCACCACGTCGCCGATGGCCCACAGCCCCGGCACCTTGGTGGCACAGTGCTCGTCCACTTCGATGAAACCGCGCTGATCGACCGCCAGGCCGACAGCGTCCAGGCCCAGGTTGTCGGTGTTGGGCACGCGGCCGACCGACACGATCAGGCGATCGACTTCCAGCGTCTGCGCGGCGCCATCCTTGTCGGTGTACTTGACGGTGACGCCATTCTTGCCGGTCGTCACTTCGTTCACGTTCACGCCGAGGCTGAACTTCAGGCCCTGCTTGGTCAGTTGCTTCTGGGCTTCCTTGGCCACGCCTTCGTCGGCGGCGCCCAGGAAGGCGGGCAGCGCTTCCAGCACGGTCACGTCCGAACCCAGGCGGCGCCACACCGAACCCAGCTCCAGGCCGATCACGCCGGCGCCGATCACACCCAGCTTCTTCGGCACTGCGGGGAACTTGAGCGCGCCCTCGTTATCGCTGACCAGGTCGTTGTCGACCTTGATGCCCGGCAGGTGGCGAGCCTTGGAACCGGTGGCGATGATGACCTGCTTGGCAGTCACGACTTCACCGGCGATCTCGACCTGGAAGCCCTCAGCGGTCTTGCCGACGAACTTGCCGTAGCCCTTGAGCAGCGTCACCTTGTTCTTGCGGAACAGGAACTCGATGCCCTTGGTCATCTTGCCGACGATGTCGTCCTTGCGCTTGAGCATCTTGGACACGTCGACCTTGACGTCGCCCACGGTGATGCCGTGGTCGGCCAGGTGATGCTGGGCGTTCTCGAATTCTTCCGAGGAAGCCAGCAGCGCCTTCGAGGGAATGCAACCCACGTTCAGGCAGGTGCCGCCCAGGCGCGGTTCGTTCTTGGGATCGTCGTAGGCGTTGCCTTCGCAGCAGGCCACGTTCAGGCCAAGCTGACCGGCTCGGATCGCGGCGATATAGCCGCCGGGGCCGGCACCGATCACCAGCACGTCGAATTGTTTGCTCATGGAAATTCCTTTGTGGGCGCCATCGGCAGCATGTGCCGTGCGCACCGTCAACACTGGGGAGCGCACCCCGCGCGGCAGGCGCGCGGGGGGACCGTTTCTTACAGGTCCAGCAGCAGGCGCGACGGGTCTTCCAGCGCGTCCTTCATCGCGACCAGGCCCAGCACGGCTTCGCGGCCGTCGATGATGCGGTGGTCGTAGGACATGGCCAGGTAGTTCATCGGGCGGATCACGATCTGGCCGTCTTCCACCACCGGGCGGTCCTTGGTCGCGTGCACGCCCAGGATGGCCGATTGCGGCGGGTTGATGATCGGGGTCGACAGCATCGAGCCGAACACGCCGCCGTTGGAGATCGAGAAGGTACCGCCGGTCAGCTCTTCCAGCGACAGCTTGCCGTCACGTGCCTTGACGCCGAACTCGGCGATCTTCTTCTCGATGTCGGCCAGGCTCATCTGGTCGGCATTGCGCAGGATCGGCACGACCAGGCCACGCGGCGAACCGACGGCGATACCGATGTCGAAGTAGCCGTGGTAGACGATGTCGTTACCGTCGATCGAGGCGTTGATCAGCGGGAACTTCTTCAGCGCATGGACTGCTGCCTTGACGAAGAACGACATGAAGCCCAGCTTCACGCCGTGTTCCTTCTCGAAGCGGTCCTTGTACTTGTTGCGCAGGTCCATCACCGGCTTCATGTTCACTTCATTGAAGGTGGTGAGGATGGCGTTGGTGGCTTGCGACTGCAGCAGGCGCTCGGCGATACGGGCGCGCAGGCGGCTCATCGGCACGCGCTCTTCCGGGCGGTCGCCAAGGGCGGCAAAGTCCACGTTGGCAGCGACTTGCTGCAGGGCCGGCTTGGCAGCGGCAGGAGCCGGAGCAGCCTTGGCGGCGGGAGCCGAGGCGCCGAGCACGTCGCCCTTGGTGATACGGCCATCCTTGCCGGTGCCGGCAACCTGGCCAGCCGACAGGCCGGCTTCAGCCATCAGCTTGGCAGCCGAAGGCATGGCAACGGCGCCGGCGGCAGGAGCAGCGGCCGCGGCGGCAGGTGCCGGGGCAGCAGCGGCCGGTGCCGGTGCGGCGGCTGCGGGGGCAGCGGCGCCAGCGGTGGCTTCGGTATCGATCTTGGCGATGATCTCATCGGCCACGACGGTGTCGCCATCGTTCTTGACGATCTGCGACAGCACGCCGGCGGACGGGGCCGGCACTTCCAGCACGACCTTGTCGGTCTCGATCTCGATCAGGATCTCGTCCTGGGCGACAGCTTCGCCAGGCTTCTTCTTCCAGTTCAGCATGGTCGCTTCGGCGACCGATTCGGACAGTTGCGGAACCTTGACGTCAACAATAGCCATGGTTGTGAATTCCTCGATGTATGCGTTTTGTTCTTCAGGCAGAAAAGAACACGGCGGTCACCTGCGAGCGCCGCCGTGCTGCCACAATTACTTGGTTAGGACAAAGCCCTTGAGCTTGGCGAAAGCTGCGTCCAGCAGCGCCTTCTGTTGCTCGTTGTGCTTTGCGTAGTAGCCCACCGCCGGCGAAGCGGATGCGGGGCGACCGGCATAACCGAGCTTCTGGCCTTCCGTCATGTTTTCCATGATGTAGTGCTGCACGAAGAACCAGGCACCCTGGTTCTGCGGCTCGTCCTGGCACCACACGATTTCGGTGGCGTTCGGGTACTTCTTGAGCTCTGCAGCCACTGCCTTGTGCGGGAACGGATACAGCTGTTCCAGACGGATGATGGCAGCGTCATTCGCCTCACGTTCCTTGCGCGTGTTGACCAGGTCGTAGTAGACCTTGCCCGAGCACATGATCACGCGCTTGACCTTGCTGGCGTTCAGTTCTTCCTGGTCCGCGATCACGGTCTCGAAGTGGCCCTTGGCCAGATCCGACAGCGGCGAGACGGCGTCCTTGTTACGCAGCAGCGACTTCGGCGTCATGATCACCAGCGGCTTGCGGAACAGACGGATCATCTGGCGGCGCAGCAAGTGGAAGATCTGGGCCGGCGTGGTCGGCTGGCAGACCTGCATGTTGTGGTCCGCGCAAAGCTGCAGGAAACGCTCGATACGCGCCGAGCTGTGCTCCGGACCCTGGCCTTCGTAGCCGTGCGGCAGCATCAGGGTCAGACCCGAGGCGCGGCCCCACTTCACTTCACCCGACGAGATGAACTGGTCGATCACCACCTGGGCGCCGTTGACGAAGTCGCCGAACTGGGCTTCCCAGATCACCATCGCGTTCGGCTCGGCGGCCGAGTAGCCATATTCGAAGCCGAGCACGGCTTCTTCCGACAGCACCGAGTCGATCACCGTGAACGGTGCCTGGTTTTCCGACACGTTCTGCAGCGGCACATACGAGCCGGCATCCCAGCGCTCACGGGCCTGGTCATGCAGCACGGCGTGACGATGGGTGAAGGTGCCGCGGCCGGCATCCTGGCCGGTGATACGCACCGGATAGCCCGACGACACCAGCGAAGCGAAGGCCAGGTGCTCACCCATGCCCCAGTCCAGCGGCTGCTCGCCGCGACCCATGTTGGCGCGGTCCTTGACGACCTTCTCCACCAGCGGGTGCAGCTTCAGCGTCTCGGGCGTGGTGGTGATGCGTTCGGCCAGGCGCTTCAGTTCGGTCACCGGCACGGCGGTGTCGGCGGCGTCGGTCCACTTGCGGTTCAGGAACGGCATCCAGTCCACGGCGAACTTGTTCTTGAAGTTCGACAGGACCGGGTCGGCAGTGTGCTTGCCGGCGTCCATTGCGGCGCGGTATTCCTTGACCTTCTCGTCACCGAACTCGGCCGGGACCAGGTTCTGCGCAACCAGCTTGTCGGCGTACAGCTTGCGCGTGCCCGGGTGCTGGCTGATCTTCTTGTACATCAGCGGCTGCGTGACGGCCGGGGTGTCCTGCTCGTTGTGACCCAGCTTGCGGAAGCAGATGATGTCGACCACGACATCCTTGTTGAACTCCATGCGGAAGTCCACGGCCAGCTGCATGGCGTACACCACGGCCTCGGGATCGTCGCCGTTTACGTGCAGCACCGGAGCCTCGATCATCTTGACCACGTCCGTGCAGTACAGCGTCGAACGGGCGTCGCGCGGATCGGAAGTGGTGAAGCCGATCTGGTTGTTGATGACGATGTGCATCGTGCCGCCCGTGCCGTAGCCGCGGGTCTGCGCGAGGTTCAGCGTCTCCATCACCACGCCCTGGCCGGCAAAGGCGGCGTCGCCGTGCACCTGCACCGGCAGCACTTCCTTGTGGCCGACGTCGCCACGGCGTTCCTGGCGGGCCTTGGCCGAGCCTTCGACCACCGGGTTGACGATTTCCAGGTGCGACGGGTTGAACGCGAGCGACAGGTGAACCGGGCCGCCCGGGGTCGAGACATCGCTCGAGAAGCCCTTGTGGTACTTGACGTCGCCGGCCGGCAGGTCATCGACGTGCTTGCCTTCGAATTCGGCGAACAGGTCGGCCGGCATCTTGCCCAGCGTATTGACCAGCACGTTCAGGCGGCCGCGGTGGGCCATGCCGATCACGATTTCCTGCACACCCTTGCTGCCCGATTCCTGGATCAGCTCGTCCATCGCGGCGATGAAGCTCTCGCCACCTTCCAGCGAGAAGCGCTTCTGGCCAACGTACTTGGTGTGGAGGAAGCGCTCCAGGCCTTCGGCCGCCGTCAGGCGGTCCAGGATGTGCTTCTTCTTTTCGAGCGTGAAGACCGGCTTGGAACGCGTGGATTCCAGGCGTTCCTGCCACCAGCGCTTCTGCGCCTGGTCGCTCACGTACATGAATTCGGCGCCGATGGTGCCGCAGTAGGTTTCGCGCAGGTTGTTCAGCAACTCGCGCAGGCTCATCGACTCCTTGCCAAAGTAGGTGTTGCTGGCATTGAAGACGATATCGAGGTCAGCTTCGGAGAAGCCATAGAAAGCCGGGTCCAGATCCGGCAGGGGCGGACGCTCCTGGCGCTTGAGCGGGTCCAGGTCGGCCCAGTGCGAACCGATGTTGCGGTAGGCGGCGATCAGCTGGGTGGCAGCGACGCGCTTGCGGCCCATATCGGAATCGGCCGAGGCAACGATGGTCCTGATGGGGCCAGCTTTGGCGCGCTCGGCGAACGAGGCGACGATGGGAGCGTGCGGGACGTCACGCGAATTGGAACCGTCGACAGCGGGGACGTTCTGCATCGCGTCGAAATACGCGCGCCAGTTGTCGGGAACCGAAGTCGGGTTCTGGAGATAGGCTTCGTACAGCTCTTCAACGTACGGGGCGTTGCCGCCGAAGAGATACGAATTGCTCTGATACTGCTGCATCATGGGACGCTCACTTTTCTCCGGGAATGCCGGAGTTCAGCGGGTTATTCAACCTTCCGCGACACGGCTTGACCGGTTAGCGGATTGCAAACAACTCTTGGGAGCCCAACGGACGGCCCTTGGACAAACGGCACCACGAGGGCGCCGAAGTGAAAGTGCCGTCACAAGGCCCGAAAGGGCAAGTTGTGCGGGGAAGGACCTAAGTCTTCACGGCGGTAAGAATAGCACGTTTGCTTATGCGCAATGTGGACTTTTCGCGATGCGAAATTGATTTCCACATCAATTCGCTTTACTCATGACATTTCCACAACAGTCAGACAGCTGGCGGGATGAGATCGACCGCGTCGGTGATCAGGCCATCCAGGCCCCAGGCAAGCAGCTGGGCTGCCCGGTCGGGATCGTTGACGGTGTAGCTCAGCACCCCGAAGCCGGCAGCATGGGCATCGGCGATGATGCTTTCGCTGAGCACGCGATGGTTGGCGTCCAGCGCGGCACAGCCGAGGTCGTGCAAGCGGCCGAGCCAGTCCGCGGGCAGCTTGTCGAACAGCAGCGCCCTCGGCAGTTCCGGGGCAACGCGGCGCGCGGCAGCGAGGGCCTCCTCGGAGAATGAGGACAGCAACGGCGGCACCGCTGCACCACGCCACAATGTCAGCGCATCGAGGGCAATCGCTGCACCCGTCAGCACTTCCCGGCCAGGCATGGGCTTGATCTCGATATTGATGTGATAGCCATTGGCCCGGGTATAGCGCGCAATGGCGGCCAGCGTGGGCACCGGCTCCCCAGCGTAAGCCGGGCTGTGCCAGCCGCCGGCATCAAGCTGCGCAACCTCGCCCAGGGTAAGGCTGTCGAGGCGGCCACTGCTGGAGGTGGTGCGGTCCAGGGTAGCGTCATGCATCAGCACCGGCTTGCCATCGGCGGTCAGCTTGACGTCGAACTCGAACATTCGATAGCCGAAAGAGGCGCCGAGCCGAAATGCCGCCAGGGTGTTTTCCGGTGCCAGCTTGCCCGCGCCCCGATGCGCAATATGACGCGGATACGGCCAATTATCGGCACTGACTGGACTGACCGGCCCGTTCGTTTGCTTTTCCATGCTCAGGCCTCGATGCGCTTGCCCGTCTGGGCATCGAAAAAGTGCAGATGGTCCCCCGACGACGTCACCGGCAGCTTGTCGCCGGCGCGCACCCGGGCATGGCTGTCCAGCCGCACGACGATAGGCTGCCCGCCCAGCGATCCATAGGCAAAGGAGTCAGCGCCCAGGGCCTCGACCACGCGCACGTCCACCTCGGCAATTGCGTCATGCGCGGCACAAGGCTCGATGTGCTCCGGCCGCAGGCCCAGCAGCGCCTCCGCTGGCAGATGCAGCCCCATGGGCAGGTGACCCAGCGTTGCGCCGCCATTGGCATCCCCCTCCTTGCCGACGACTCGCATCTGCGCCCCGCCCGCCTCGCCGTTGCGCACAACCGGCACAAGGTTCATCGGCGGCGACCCGATGAAGCCGGCCACGAAGGTGCTCGCCGGGCGGGTATAGACTTCCAGCGGCGTGCCGATCTGCTCGACGCGCCCGCCATTGAGCACCATCATGCGGTCGGCCAGCGTCATGGCCTCCACCTGGTCATGCGTCACGTACAAGCTGGTGGTTCCCAGGCGCCGGTGCAGCTCCTTGAGTTCCAGTCGCATCTGCACGCGCAGCTTGGCATCGAGGTTCGACAACGGTTCATCGAACAGGAACACCGATGGTTCGCGCACGATGGCACGCCCCATCGCCACGCGCTGGCGCTGCCCGCCGGACAACTGCCGGGGCTTGCGGTCCAGCAGCGACGCCAGTTCCAGGATACCCGCCGCGTGCCTGACGCGCTGCCCGATCTCGACCTTGGCCATGCCGCGTATCTTGAGCCCGTACGCCATGTTGTCGTACACGGTCATATGCGGGTAGAGCGCGTAGTTCTGGAACACCATGGCGATATCCCGCTCCGCCGGTTCCAGCTGGTTGACGATCCTGTCGCCAATATGGACGTCGCCGGCGGTGATGGTCTCCAGCCCTGCCACCATGCGCAGCAGCGTCGACTTGCCACACCCGGACGGCCCCACGATCACGATGAACTCGCCATCGGCGATCTCCATGTCGATACCGTGCACGACCTTGACGTTGCCGGCATAGGTCTTCTGAACATTGCGAAGCGACAGTTTTGCCATTGTCCTGTTCCTGTACAGCCTGCGTGAATCGGATCACGCGCTCACTTCTCGGTTTCGACCAACCCTTTGACGAACCACTTCTGCATCAGCAGGACGACGACCGCCGGCGGGACCATCGCGAGCATGACGGTGGCCATCACGAGGTTCCAGTCCGTGGCCGCATCGCCCGAGCGAGAGATCATCTGCGTGACGCCCACTACCACCGGCGTCATCGATTTCTGCGTGGTGATCAGCAGCGGCCACAGGTACTGGTTCCATCCATAAATGAACTGGATCACGAACAGTGCCGCGATGCTCGTGCGAGACAGCGGCAGCACCACGTCCCAGAAGAAGCGCAAGGGCCCCGCTCCGTCGATGCGTGCCGCTTCGGCCAGCTCATCGGGTATGGTCAGGAAGAACTGCCGGAACAGGAACGTGGCGGTCGCTGACGCGATGATGGGAATCGTCAGCCCAAAGTAGCTGTCCAGCATGCCAAGGTCCGATACCACCTTGTAGGTCGGCAGGATGCGAACCTCCACCGGCAGCATCAGCGTGATGAAGATCAGCCAGAAAAAAGTCTTGCGCAACGGAAAGCGGAAATAGACGATGGCAAAGGCCGAGATGATGGAGATCGCGATCTTGCCCAGCGCGATGCCGAGCGCCATGATGAGGCTGTTCTTCATCATGGTGGCCACGGGCGATGCGGCATTGCCAACACCGGCTACCAGGACCGTCCTGTAGTTCTCCAGCAAGTGGCCACCCGGCAGCAAGGTCATGGGCGCCTGCAACACCTCATCCGCCGTCAGCGTCGAGGCGACAAAGGTCACATAAACCGGAAAGGCCACGATGCCCACGCCGAGCAGCAGCACCAAGTGGGAAAGCACATCGAGCAAAGGTCTTCGTTCCACCATCTTGCAGCCCGCCCTCTCAGTATTGCACCTTGCGTTCCACGTACTGGAACTGCACGACCGTCAACGCGATCACGATCCCCATCAGCACCACCGACTGCGCTGCCGAGCCGCCGATATCGAGCCCGCGGAAGCCGTCGTGGTAGACCTTGTACACCAGCGTATTGGTCGCGTTGACCGGCCCCCCATGCGTCACCGCATCGATAATCGCAAAGGTGTCGAAGAACGCGTACACCACATTCACCACCATCAGGAAGAACGTGGTCGGCGACAGCAGCGGAAACACGATCGACCAGAAGCGCCTCCAGGGTCCGGCGCCATCGATCGCCGCCGCCTCGATCAGCGATCTGGGAATGCTCTGCAAGCCGGCCAGGAAGAACAGGAAGTTGTAGCTGATCTGCTTCCACGCGGCGATGATCACCACCAGCACCATGGCCTGGTCGGCGTTGAGCAGGAAATTCCAGTTCATGCCGACGGCGTGCAAAGCGTAGGACACAACGCCCAACGTGGGATTGAAGAGAAACATCCACAGCACGCCTGCCACAGCCGGTGCCACCGCATAGGGCCAGATCAGCAGCGTCTTGTACCCCGTTGCGCCGCGCACCACGCGGTCGGCAAAGTACGCCAGCAGCAAGGAAACGGAGAGCCCCAGCAGCGTCACGCCCACCGCGAACACGGCCGTGACCTGCATGGAGTGCAGGTATTCACCGTCATTCACCAGCGCGCGGAAATTATCCAGCCCGACAAACTGGAGATCGATGCCGAATGCATCCTGCTGCAGCACCGACTGGTACAGCGCCTGCCCGGCAGGAAGAAAGAAGAAGATCAGCGTGACCGCCATCTGCGGCAACACCAGCAGATAAGGCAGCCACGATGAGCGGAAGACAACCCGTTTTTCCATAAGACATCTCGTGCCGCGGCGGCCACTATGCCGCCTCGCATGAACAACGGGCAAAGGCCGGTCAGTCGCAATGTCGGCTGCCGCAGCCCTCGCCCCGCTACACGAACTGGCGAGTTATTCGCGTACGGTCTTCTGGAAGCGCTCCAGCAGTTCGTTGCCACGCGCCACGGCGGCGTCGAGCGCCTCCTTGGGTTGCTTCTTGCCCGACCAGACCGCCTCGAGTTCTTCGTCGATCACGCTGCGGATCTGCGGGAAGTTGCCCAGGCGGATGCCGCGCGACTTGTCCGTGGTCTTGACGATCATCTGCTTGACCGCGACGTCCGCGCCCGGGTTCTTTTCGTAATAGCCGGACTTCTTGGTGAGCTCATAGGCCGCCACCGTCACCGGCAGGTAGCCCGTCGACTGGTGCCAGTCGGCCTGGACATCGGGGCGCGACAGGTATGAGAAGAACCTGGCCACGCCCTTGTACTCCTCGGGCTTGCGGCCACCCATCACCCACAACGATGCACCGCCGATGATCGTATTCTGCGGTGCGCCCGGCACGCCCTGCTCGTATGGCAACGGCGCTACCGTGAAGTCGAACTTGGCGTTCTTGCGGATATTGGCAAGCGCCGCCGACGAACCCGTCAGCATCGCGCATTGCCCGGCGATGAACTTGGCCTTCGGCTCGTCCTTGCGGCCACCGTAGACAAAGTAGCCCTTCTGCGCCATGTCGAGCAGATTGGCGATGTGCTTCACATGCAACGGCGAGTTGAACACCAGGCGCGCACCCGGCCCCCCGAAGCCATTGTTTTCCGTGGCGAACAGTACGTTGTGCCAGGCCGAGAAACTCTCAAGCTGTACCCACGACTGCCAGTCAGTGGTGTAGCCGCACGAAGCGCCCGCAGCCTTCAGCTTGGCCGAGTCGGTCGCCACTTCCTGCCACGTCGCAGGTGGCTTGTTGGGATCAAGGCCGGCCTTCTTGAAGGCGTCCTTGTTGTAGTACATGACCGTGGTCGAACTGTTGAACGGGAACGACATCATCTCGCCCTTGTTCGACGTGTAGTACCCAGCCACAGCCGGAATATAGGCCTTGGGATCGAACTTCTCGCCCGCCTCCCTCATGACCGTAGCCACCGGCTTGATCGCGCCTTTGGCATTCATCATGGTGGCAGTGCCCACTTCAAACACCTGCAGGATGGCTGGCGCGTTGCCCGAGCGGAACGCCGCAATGCCGGCCGCCAGCGATTCGTCGTACTGGCCCTTGTAGACGGGCACGATCTTGTAGTCGGACTGGCTGGCGTTGAACTGGCTGGCAATGGCATTCACCTTGTCGTTCAAGGCGCCTTCCATGGAATGCCACCACTGGATCTCGACCGCTGCCTGGGCACTGCCAGCCCCGGCCAGGGCGGCCAGTACGGCGATCTTCAGCACACTACGGGAAAAGGACATGGGTGGTCTCTCCTGAGTCGGTTTTGTCCGCTGCGTCGGGAATCGAGCGAATCTATGTGCTTTTTGTGACAGAGGCATGTTACGCCTGTCGCACCTAGAGGATCAATTCAGCAAAACCACGAGTTCGCAACATGCTGCACCGCAACCTCAGCGGACCGGCGCCGCGCCGCCAGTACAATGCGAAGCCATGCAACCGTTGCGAAACCTCCCCGCCTCTGCCCTGCGCCGCGTACGCGGCATCCTGACCGACATCGACGGCACCCTTACCACGGGCGGCAGGCTGCCGGCGTGCGCCGGACTGGCGCTGGAACAGCTGTCGCAGGCCGGCATGCATGTCATCCCGGTCACCGGGCGCTGTATCGCGTGGGCCGAGATCCTGGTCCGGCTCTGGCCGGTGGATGCCATCATCGGCGAGAACGGCGCGTTCTATTCCCACCTGCGCAATGGCCGGCTGCTGACGCGCTTCCTCGACGACGCCCCAATCCGCGCCCGCAACCTGGAGCGCATCCGCGCACTGGGCGAGCACATTTTGCGCGAGGTGCCCGGCAGCGCGCTCGCATCCGACCAGGCCTGGCACGCGGCGGACCTGGCCATCGACCATGCGGAAGACGTCGCGCCGCTGCCCGCGGACGCCGTGACCCATATCGTCCGGCTCATGCACGATGCCGGCATGACCGCCACGGTCAGCTCCATCCACGTCAACGGCTGGTTCGGCCGACATGACAAGCTGAGCATGAGCCGGCTGTGCGCCGCCGAACTGCTTGGCGAAGACCTTGACACCGGGCGTGACGAATGGCTGTTCATCGGTGATTCGGCCAATGATGCAAGCATGTTCGCCCATTTCCCGCTTTCGGTCGGCGTGGCCAATGTGCGCGAGATCCTGGCGCAGTTGCCAGTCGCGCCGGGCTACGTGACGGAGGCCAGCGGCGGCGAGGGCTTCGCCGAGATGGCGGCGCTACTGCTTGCCACGCGCAACCAATCGGCATAGGAGGCAGCCATCCGGGCTGCGCCCCTGCCACACCACCCGGCATGCGGGTCCGCACCGGGCGGTTCGAGAGGTTGAGGTTAAGCAAGGCGAGGCATCCCCAGTAGGTCGAAGAAGGCGATATTCAGCACGCGGTTTAGCTCGCCATCGCTGTTGCGCCACCAGCAGCGGCTGTTGGCCGCCACCCGCTGGGCTGTCGCATGCGCAGCCCCCAGCGCCCGCAATTCCCGGTAGATCGTAGTGCCGTAGCGCCAATGCTTGAGTTGGATCGCGCGCAACCGATGACGCATCCATTCGTCCAGCTTTCGCCAGACATGAGGTGTTTGCGCCAGCCGGAAGTAGGCCTTCCAACCCCGTACATATGGCTGCAGCCGCTCCACGACCGCACGTAGACTCCGGCCGCCTGAGCGACCGGTCAGTTCGCGGATGCGTTGTTTGAACGTCAGCAGCGGCTTAACGGCCACCTTGCGCTTGACCACTCCTGCGGCTACCCAGAAGCTGTAGCCGAGGAATTTGCGGCCAAACGCGCTCGCCACCGCGCTCTTTGCCTCGTTGACCTTCAGGCGCAACTTGCCGTACAGCCGCCGCAACAGCGCCATCACCCGCTCGCCCGCCCTCCGACTGCGAACGTACACGTTCGCATCGTCGGCGTAGCGCACGAAGCAATGGCCTCGGCACTCCAACTCCTTGTCCACCTCATCGAGCAGCACGTTGGCCAGCAACGGCGACAGGGGACCGCCCTGCGGCGTGCCCTCGTACCGTTGCAGCACCACCCCGCCATCCATCAGCCCGCTGTTCAGATACGCCCGGACCAGCCGGATGACTCCGGGGTCCTCGATGCGCTTCTGTAGGCGATCAATCAGGATGTCGTGGTTGACTCGGTCAAAAAATTTTTCCAAGTCCACGTCCACCACTATTCGCCGACCCGATTGCACGTACGACTGTGCGGCTAGCACCGCGTCGTGCGCACGCCTGCCGGGACGGAAGCCATAGCTATGCTCGCTGAAGGTAGGGTCCAGAATCGGCTGCAATACCTGCAACAGCGCCTGCTGGATCAACCGATCCGTCACCGTCGCGATACCAAGCTCACGCTCGCCTCCGTCCGGCTTCGGAATCGTTACCCGCCGTACCGGACTGGGCCGGTACGTCCCCTTGAGCAGTTGCTGGCGAATCTCCGGCCACGCCGACACCAGATGGCGAGCGGTCTGATCAATATCCAGACCGTCTACGCCAGCGGCACCCTTGTTGCGTCGGACCCGCCTGAACGCCTGCTTCAGGTTCTCTCGCGTCAGCGCCGCTGCCAGCAGCGCCGACCCTGTGTCCTCCGGTTCGCGTCGCGGGCCGCCGGCTTCGTCACGAGCGAGTTCCCGGCCGGCTTCACCGTCCGTTTCCCTCGCTCGCCCCGCTCGCGCGGGCTTCTGACGCAATGCCTGTTGCATCGACACGGCTTCGAACACTCCCTCTCGTTCGGTCCTTCGTCGGTGGACTCGAGCCTTCCCGGCGCTACCCCCAACTAATATGACCTCTGCTGAGACCCCGCTCCGGCTCGACGCCGTCGCCCTTTCAGGCGCAAGGCGGGGCGTCCCCAGGTAAGAACGCACTCCTTCGCTGCACAACCGCCGGATTTACGCCGCCTCCCCTTGATCACAAGAACTTCGCGGAATTGCGCCCGCTCGTCCTGGTCGGCACCGCCTTCTATCCGGTTCGTGTCCCTCGGCTCGCAGCTTCGCTCCACGCTTCCTCCCCACGCTCGGTCACCCTCACGCAGTTGCGCTTCGCTTCGTTCGCTGTGATCAACTTACGGTGGGACTTGCACCCACAAGAGTGCGCCCATGCTGGGCGCACGCAATGAAGAAGGCCGGGCGAGCCCGGCCTTCTTCACGACTCACTCGACGCCTTCCGCCTTAATCGAAGCCCAGCTCCTGCAGCTTGCGCGTAATGGTGTTGCGCCCGATGCCCAGGCGCGTGGCGGCTTCCACGCGGCGGCCACGCGTGACCCCCAGCGCGGCTTCGAGCACGGCCTTTTCAAACCGGCGGGTCAGCGCATCCATCACCTCGGGCTGCCCGGATTCCAGCATCGCGCGCGCCTCGCCGGCCAGCAGGTTTTCCCATCCGGCAGTCAAGGAAGCCGGCGCGGAGACTGCGGGTGCCGTGACGGGCCGCACCGCCGTCAGGGTTTCCGATTCGGCAACCGGCGTGGCCAGGCCGCCGTAGTCCGACAGGTCATGGCCAGCAGCGAACTCGGCTGACGGCGAGCGCGCCTCGGCGGCACGATGCACGGCCGGCGCGCCTTCGGCACTGCCCGTCCCGATCATTTCGCGCGGCAGGTCCTTGACCTCGATGGTCTGGGCCGGAGCCATCACGGTCAGCCAGTTGCAGAGGTTCTCGAGCTGGCGCACATTGCCCGGGAACGGCAACGTGCTGACATAGGCCAGCGCCTCGTCGGACATGCGCTTGGGCTCCACGCCCAGCTCCTTCGCGCTCTTCTGCAGGAAATGCCGGGCCAGCAGCGTGATGTCTTCCGGCCGCTCGCGCAGCGGCGGCAGCCGCAGCCGGATCACGTTCAGGCGATGGAACAAGTCCTCGCGGAACAGGCCTTCCTTGACGCGCAACTCCAGGTTCTGGTGCGTAGCGGCAATGACCCGCACATTGGCACGCAATGGATTGTGTCCGCCCACGCGATAAAAGTTTCCATCCGACAGCACGCGCAGCAACCGGGTCTGCAGATCGAACGGCATGTCGCCGATTTCGTCGAGGAACAGCGTGCCGCCCTCGGCCTGCTCGAAGCGACCACGGCGCATGGTTTGCGCGCCCGTGAACGCGCCGCGTTCGTGCCCGAACAGCTCCGATTCAAGCAGGTCCTTCGGAATAGCGGCCGTGTTCAGCGCAATGAACGGTCCATTCGCGCGCGGGCTGTGCTTGTGCAGGGCGCGCGCGACCAGTTCCTTGCCGGTACCGGATTCGCCGGTGATCATCACCGTCACGTTCGACTGCGACAAGCGCCCGATGGCGCGGAACACATCCTGCATCGCGGGCGCCTGGCCGAGGATTTCAGGCGCATCGACGAGCCGGTCATCCAGCTCCCCCTCGCGCAGGCTCTCCTCCAGCGCGCGGCGGATCAGCTCGACGGCCTTGTCGACATCGAAAGGCTTGGCCAGGTATTCGAAGGCCCCGCCCTGGAACGCCGCGACGGCACTATCTAGGTCCGAATAGGCCGTCATGATGATGACGGGCAGGCCCGGGTGCTTGGCCTTGATGGCCTGCAGCAGGTCCAGGCCGGATCCGCCCGGCATGCGGATATCCGATATCAGGACCTGCGGGACATCGTCTTCCAGCGCCGCAAGCACGTCACGGACATTGGTAAAGCTGCGGGAGAGCAGGCTTTCACGGGCCAGGGCCTTTTCAAGTACCCAGCGGATTGATTGATCGTCGTCGACTATCCAGATCGGCTTCATGTGCGTCGCTTGTCTGCTCGGTGTCATTTGGTCTTCCGCATGCCCGGCCTGGCGGCAAGTGCATCAATCGATCGCGGATGCCGGCGGGACAGCTAGTGCAGCGGCAGCAGGATGCGGAAGTCGGTACAACCCGGCCTGCTCTCGCATTCGATCAAGCCCTCGTGCTGCTGCACGAAGGTTTGAGCGAGTGTGAGACCGAGACCGCTACCGCCATCCCTGCCCGATACCAGCGGATAGAAGATGCGTTCGCGGATGTCATCGGGAATTCCCGGGCCGTTGTCGATCACATGCAAGTCCAATGCCAGCTTGAACAGACGCTTGGCGATCGTGACCTGGCGCGCGACGCGGGTTCGCAGGACGATCTGCGCATCGCCGCGAGCAATGCGCTCGGCCAACGCCTGCGCGGCGTTGTGAACGATGTTCAGCACGGCCTGGATCAGTTGCTCCATGTCGCCGCGCAACTCGGGCAGGCTGGCGTCGTAGTCGCGCACGATGTCCAGGCCGTTGGGAAATTCGGCCAGCACGACCGAGCGCACGCGCTCCAGCACTTCATGGATATTCAGTCTCGACACGATATGCGGGTGGCGATGCGGCTCCAAGAGCCGGTCCACCAGCGTCTGCAGACGGTCCGACTCCTTGATGATGACCTGCGTGTACTCGCGTAGCGCCCGCTCGGGCAGCTCGAATTCCAGCAACTGCGCCGCGCCGCGGATGCCCCCCAGCGGATTCTTGATCTCGTGCGCCAGATTCCGGATCAGTTCCTTGTTGGCGGAAGTCAGGTCGAGGATGCGCTCTTCCCGATCGCTGCGGACCTTCTGCTCGTTGAGCAGGATCTCCACCAGCACGGTATCGCCGAACGCCTCGAGCGCGCCGATCACCACATGCGCATGGATCGGCTCTTGCAGGGGCGGACGCAGCACCAGGTCCTGGCGCCGCACGTCGAACTGGCGCGTGATCACCGTATCGATCATGCCCTGCAATTCTTCGGACTGTCCGAACAGGTCCGGCAGCGCCAGCTCCGCCATGGCCTTGCGCGACACCGCGAAGGTCGATTCGGCGGCCGGATTGGCATAGGCCACGCGCAGGCCCGGCTGCCTGACCAGCAAAACGGGATTGGCCACGACATCGAGGCCTGAATGCAGGGCTACGGTCCCAAGCGGCGACACCTGACCGCTGTCCGGGCCATTGACCGGTTGAGCCTGGCCGGCGATGTCGCTATGGGCGGCGTCAGCGCCGCCGCCCCTGCGCGACACACTGCGAATCAGGCGACGCATAAGACTAGTCCTTCAGGTTGGAAAGCTCACGGCGCAGGGACGCGGCGTTGGCCTCGCTGCGGGCGATGTCATCGCGCAGTCCCGCCGTACGATCCAGGTAGCGCTGATAGTTCCGTTCATTGCCTTGGCGCTCGGGCTGGCCGTTGTTGTACTCGGCGCGCAGCGCCGCCAGCTTGGCGTCCTCAGCCTGCAGTTCTTGCTCCAGCACAGTGCGCCGTTCGCTGTCGCGGCTCTTCTGCGTGGCACTGTCCACGCGCGGAAAGCCGTTGGTCGCCGCTGCGCCGCCGGCGGCTCCACCCGATGTCGCGGCGGCCTTCGCCGGCGCCGAGGTACGTCCGCCCGGCACTGTGACCACATCCGGCAGGTTCAGTCGCTTGCACCCTTTGCCCGCGCTGCCGTTGCGATATTCCGGCACACCATTGGGGCCGACGCAGACGTAGACATCGGAGGACTGCGCCTGCACCAACTGGCTCCACGCAGCGGCTGCCAGCAGCGCGGCAGACACCAGGATGGGGAGTCGTACACTGGATCGGTGCAACGGCTTGATCAGCCTGGCCATGTGTGGGAACACGTTCATGAACATCAGCGATAGGGTTGAACGGAAAGTCCCATTCTAGCCATCAAAAGAAAAAGGGACAGCCAAAGCCGCCCCTTGCTGGTGCAACTGTTGCCCGACCACAACCTGTCGTCATCGCCGGGCAACAACTCGCTTACAGCGAGTAATACATTTCGAATTCGACCGGGTGGGTGGTCATGCGGAAGCGGGTGACTTCCTCCATCTTCAGCTCGATGTAGGCATCGAGCATGGAGTTGGAGAACACGCCGCCTCGGGTCAGGAACTCACGGTCGTTGTCGAGGTATTCCAGCGACTGGTCGAGGCTGTTGCAGACGGTCGGGATCTTTGCATCCTCTTCCGGCGGCAGGTCGTACAGGTTCTTGTCGGCAGCTTCGCCCGGGTGGATCTTGTTCATCACGCCGTCCAGACCAGCCATCAGCAGTGCCGAGAAGCCCAGGTACGGGTTCATCAGCGGATCCGGGAAGCGGGTCTCGATGCGGCGGCCCTTCGGGTTCGCCACGTACGGAATGCGGATCGAAGCCGAACGGTTGCGGGCCGAGTAGGCCAGCTTGACCGGCGCTTCGAAGCCCGGCACCAGGCGCTTGTACGAGTTCGTGCCCGGGTTGGTGATGGCGTTCAGCGCGCGAGCGTGCTTGATGATGCCGCCGATGTAGTACAGCGCGAATTCCGACAGGCCGGCATAGCCGTTGCCCGCAAACAGGTTCTGGCCGTCCTTCCAGACCGACTGGTGCACGTGCATGCCCGAGCCGTTGTCGCCGACGATGGGCTTCGGCATGAACGTGGCGGTCTTGCCGTAGGTGTGGGCGACGTTCTGGATCACGTACTTCTGCAGCTGGGTCCAGTCGGCGCGCTGCACCAGCGTGCTGAACTTGGTGCCGATTTCGTTCTGGCCCTGGCCAGCCACTTCGTGGTGGTGAACTTCAACGGGGATGCCCAGCGACTCCAGGATCAGGCACATTTCCGAGCGCATGTCCTGGAACGTGTCGATCGGGGCAACCGGGAAGTAGCCGCCCTTCTTGCCAGGACGGTGGCCCGAGTTGCCGTGCTCGAATTCCTTGCCCGACGACCACGGGGCTTCTTCGGAATGGACCTTCACGAAGCAGCCTTGCATGTCGACGTTCCAGGTCACGCCGTCGAAGATGAAGAACTCGGGTTCCGGACCGAAGAAGGCGGTGTCGCCCAGGCCGGTGCTCTTCAGGTAGGCTTCAGCGCGCTTGGCGATCGAACGCGGGTCGCGGTCATAGCCCTTGCCGTCCGACGGCTCGACCACGTCGCAGGTCAGGACAAGCGTCGGCTCTTCGTAGAACGGGTCGATGAAGGCGGTGTTCGAGTCCGGCATCAGCAGCATGTCCGAAGCCTCGATACCCTTCCAGCCAGCGATGGACGAGCCGTCGAAGGCGTGGCCGCTTTCGAACTTGTCCTCGTCGAAGTGCGACGTCGGAACCGAAACGTGTTGCTCCTTGCCTTTGGTATCCGTGAAGCGGAAATCGACGAACTTGACGTCGTTTTCCTTCACAAGCTTCATCACATCTGCAACGCTTTGGGCCATGCCAATCTCCTGGATATTCGGCTGAAGTCTAGAAAGCCATTCGTGGGCCGGTCATCGCGCCGGTGCGAAGTGCGGTGGTTCCCAGCCACTGCGCCCGCGCGATTCCTTGCCCTGAAAAGGACGAGGAATGTTAGCAGAAAGCATGCCAAGTAAACCCCGCCCCCCATTCCCACTGCTCCGAAAAAAGTACCCGGCCAAAGCCGGCGCACCATCCCGGGGTCCGTCTGCCCGGCGGCTTGGCAAGACGCCATCAACACGTGATGCCAACATAACAAGGCGGCCGCCAAACGCCCCACCCATAAAACACCATGGCGGTGCATGCATCAAGTCTAAGCACCGTATTGGTGCTTATGCACCAAATATGATCGCACCGCACCGCAATCGGCCAAATCTTTTCATGATTGACCGGAATAATGGTCCTTGCCAGGGCGCACTATAGAATAGCGGTCTGGCATCCGCCATACCATCTATCAATCTTGTCACCCAGATGACTACCCGAGACGAACTCCTCAAGGCTGCGCAACATCGCCAGCAACAGAACCAGCTTCCCTATTTCGGCGCCCTGTCGCCCGTGGAAGCCTTCGCGCTGCTGCAGGGCGATCCGTCCGCCGTGCTGGTGGACGTGCGCACGCAGGCCGAGCTCGACTGGGTGGGCGGCGTCGATCTGCCCGATGCCCAGTTCGCCCATGTCGAATGGATGTCCTATCCCGGCGGCGCGCAGAACGCACGTTTTATCGAGGAACTGAAGGCCCGCGTGCCGGCCGACGTGCCGGTGCTGTTCCTGTGCCGCAGCGCGGCGCGCTCCAAGCATGCCGCCCGCGTTGCCACGGAAGCCGGCTACCAGTTCGCCATGGACGTGCTGGAAGGGTTCGAAGGCAACCGCGACGATAACCACCACCGCAAGACCGTGGAAGGCTGGTGTGTGCGCGGCCTGCCTTGGCACGGCGCCTGATCACGGGAAATAGGAGCCTGATCAGTCCCCGTTTTGTTGGTTCTACGGCGGATTGTGGGAATGGGGAAGGGGTGGTGATTGTCGGGCTTGGCAGGCGCCGATCACAGCCCCCTTCCCCATCCCCACAATCCCGCGAAAAACCACTTTTTTACCCCACCTCAGCCGTCTGTGCCCGCGTCCCCCTGCTCCACCGTTTCGAAACCCATGCCACGCACGCCTTCGAGCAGCATGGCATAGGCTGGCCCGACCTGCTCCGCCGAGCCCTTCACGCCCAGGTCGATATGGCGCCGCGCGAGCTGGTCGCCGCGCTGCGCGTCCCCCACGGATGGCAGGCTGAAGACCCGAATGCCCGGGTAGGCCGCCTCGACACGCTCCATCAACGGCGTCAGCGTCGATTCCGGCGCCTCGAACACGTAGAACGCACGCTCTTGCTGACCGCCCCGGTGGAACAGGTGGGCATAGCCGTGATCCAGCACCCATTCCATCATCGGCCACGCCATGACCGGAAACCCGGGCATGAAATGGTGGTCTGCCACCGAGAACCCGGGAATCCGGTTGTAGCTGTTCGGGATGATGCGCGCGCCTTGCGGAAACTCCCCCATCTTGAAGCGATGCTGGTTCTCGGGCAGGTTGAGGTCGCCCTTGACCGGATCCCCTTGCGCAGTCTCGGCAATCCGCAGCGCGATCAGCTCGCGCGCCTCGGGATGCAGCACCAGCGGCACACCAAGCGCGGCGGCCGCGCACTGGCGCGTATGGTCATCCGGCGTCGCGCCGATGCCGCCCGTGCAGAACACGATGTCCGGCCCCGCCAGCGTGCGGCGCAGCGTTGCCGTGATGCTGTCGCGGTCATCGCCGACGTACTGGGCCCAGTCCAGCTTCAGCCCGCGTGCGCCCAGCAGCTCGATGGCGCGGCGCAGGTGCTTGTCTTCTCGCCGCCCGGATAGTATTTCATCGCCAATGACGATCAGGCCGAAACCCATGATGCCCCCGCTTCAGGAATGTTCAATGCGGCGCACGTCCGACGGCGCCAGATCAATTACGTCGCCGGCTGGCGCCGATGGTGGCGGCGCGGCCGCCGCGGCCCGCTCGGCGCGCAGTTGCGCCAGCGCGCGCAGGCAGAAGTGACCGAACCATAGTGCCGAGAAAATGAAGATCAGCACATAGAGCCACAGCGTGCCCGCCAGCACGAACGGGAACAGGAAAATGACCGCAGCCGACGACACCCACAAGAGCGTCGGCGCCGAACCGAGCAGCCCCACGACGACACCCATCGTCAGCAGCGGGACACGATGACGCCGCATCAGGGTCTTGCGCTCCTCCGCGGACGCATGGTCCGCCAGCGCGTCATAGGTCATCACGCGATAGGTCAGCCAGCCCCACAGGACCGGCGGAATCAGCGCAAAGAACAGCGGCATCAGCCACAGCGGCAGCGTCAACAGCACCAGCACCAGGAACACCACCGTACTGCCAAGCGACTGGAATACGCTGCCCACGATGCTGCCGCCGCGCTCCTTGGCCAGGCCCGGGTAGCTGCGCTCGAGATGGCGCATGACTGCGGGCACCGAAAACAGGCTGATGAACAGCAGCATCGACGCAATGACCAGCGGCACCGCCAGCGCCGCCACGAACAGGGGCGCAACTACGGCGCGCAACGACTGCAGGCCGAACCAGTCCAGCGCACTGTAGATCCAGCTGGTCAGGACCGAAGCCTCGAGGAAAGACCGCATCGCGCCCATGATCGGGTCCCAGCCCCACCAGAACAGGCCGCCCCACAGTGCCGTGGCAAGGACGAAGGGAAGGACCGTCAGCATCAGCATGCGCGGATGCAACTGGCTCACGAGCGCGCGGCCAAACGAGCGAAAAATGTCGTTCATGCGGGATGTCAGATTGGAACAGTGCAATGCGCCGGCAAATGCACGCGCACCGGAACACTAGCATACGCCGCCGGTATCGCGGCGTTTCGCTTCAGCCGAGGCGCAGCAGGCGCTTGATGCCGTACCACTGCTGGGCCAGCAGCCCGGCGCCATAGTCGCGGCCCTTGCCCGCGGGCGGCGGCATCTGGTCGCGGATGCCGGTCGGATGGTAGGCCGGAGTAAAGACCGCCGTGCCGAACAACATGTCCCACCAGGGGAAGATCACGCCATAGTTGCAGCCACCGAGACGAGCCGGCACGCCGGCCGCCTCATGCCCAAGCCCCACGGCGTGGTGGGTGCGGTGGAATCGCGGCGAGATCAGCAGGCGCTCGCCGATCACGCCAAAGTTCAGCCGCAAGTTGGCGTGCTGCAGGCTTTGCAGCAACTGCGACAGCGCCACCAGCAGCACGTACTGGGACGGCTCCACGCCGACGGCAATGGCGACCACGGCAAATACGAGGTCGCGCAGCATGTCGTCGAGCAGGTGATTGCGGTTGTCGCTCCACAGCGTCATCTGGCGCTGGCTGTGGTGCACCGCATGCAGGCTCCACCACCAGCGGTAGGTGTGCGACAGGCGGTGGTACCAGTAGTCAAGCAGGTCGAACAGCAGCAGGTAAAGGAAGAAACTGACCAGCGGGATCGACGTCACGCCCGGCCACCAGTCCTCGACATTCAGGCGTTGCCAGCCGAACAGCCGCAGGTGTCCTTCCAGCAAGTCGGTCAGCGGCGCCAGCACGAAGAACATCGCCAGCCGGAACAGTCCCAGCCGGTGGATCAGGGTATAGAAGATGTCCGTGCGGATGCCAGCGCGATCCGTGACCGGCTCGACCGGGCGCAGCTTTTCCAGCGGCCCCAGGATCAGCACCATGACGGCGATCTGCACCAGGCCCACCAGCAGCCACTCGGTGCCGGTGAACGCGTCTTCCGCATAGCCGCCGAAGCCAAGGTTGTAGACGGCCGGCAGGACGACGTCCTGGAACAGCGTGCCTTCCAGCTGCGCAATCCATCCATTGAGGGTGTCCAGCATCAGCGCTTGCCCTCCTTGCGCTGTCCGGCCGCGGCGATCCAGTCCCGGTACGCGGGATGCTCGCGCAGCGTGGCAAAGCAGAAGCCCTTGCGCTCCAGCCCGGAAATGAGCGGCTCCAGCACGGCGGGTGCCCACGGGTCCTTGCGCGACCAGATGCCGAGATGGGCCATGGTGATGTCGCCATCGCGCAGGTCGCGCAGCGCACGCGCCAGCAGCGCCTGGTTCGGGTAGCGCTCGGACGACAGCTCGTCGCCAAGGAACCCGGCCGGCGCCCAGCCGACATGCCGGAAGCCGCACTGTTCTGCCCACTGCAGCGTCTGCGGCGCGGTGCGACCGCCCGGCGCACGCCACAGCGGCACCATGTCGACGCCGGCCATGCCGCGCAGCGCCTGCGCACTGCGCTGCAGCTCACGGCAAAATCCATCGGCGTCCATGCTCACATCCTTGCCGGCCTGCGCCCCGAACTGCGGGCGCATGGTCACCTTGCCATCACGTACGCTGCGCAGGTAGACATGGTCATAGGTATGCGTGCCAAAGGCATGGCCGTCCGCTGCCAGCGCTTTCCAGTATGGCGCCCAGCCGGGCTCCAGTGAAGCGTCCTGGTTGACGGTCGGCTCGTTGGCCAGGAAGAACGTGGCCTTGATGTGGTGGCGGCGCAGCGTGTCGGCGATCAGATGGGCCTGGCTCATGCTGCCGGTATCGAATGTGAGATACAGCGTTCCCGCCGGGCAGGCCTTTCCGGCCGGCGCGCCTGCATCGGCCGCATGCAGGCCGGTCAGCGGCACGACTGTGGCCGCCAGGGCAGCCAGCAGCCATTTCAAGCGAGGCGCGACGGACATGCGCATGATCCTTCCCTGCCCTGCCGGCGTCAGTAGAGCGGTGCCCGGGTACGGAAATAGATCCCGTGAGGCGAACGGCCCACGCGGATGGTCTTGACCAGCTTGCGATTGGCCACATCGATCAGGCCGACCGCTCGCGCCCAGCGGAACGTCACCCACAGCGTCTTGCCATCGGCGGTCAGCTCCATATCGTCCGGACCCGGCGGCAGGCCGGTAATGTCGCCCACCTTGGTCAGGGTCTGCTGGTCGATGATGCTGATGCTGCCGGTCACGCGGTTGCTCAGGAACAGGTGGCGCTTGTCGCCCACCGCCCGGAAGTTATGCGCGCCCTTGCCGGTCTGGATCTGCTTCACGATGGTACGGGTGCGCCAGTCGATCACGGCCACATAATCCGCGCCCGTCATGCCGACCAGCAGGTAGCGCTGGTCAGGCGTCACCCAGATGCCCGCGGGCGCCGAGCCCGCATCCATGCGCCACATCACGTTCTGCGTGGCCAGGTCGATCGCGACCACCTCATTGGAATCCTGCAGCGTGATGAATGCGATGCGGCTGTCGGCGGTGAAGGCGATATGGCTGGGCGTCTTGGCCAGCGGAAACTGCTTGGCCATCTTCAGCGCCTTGCCGTCCCAGCGGTAGAGGTCTACGCGGTCCAGCCGGTTGCCCGTGGCGATGAACCACTTCTGGTCCGGAGAAAAACCGATCTGGTAGGGATCGTCGATACCGGGCACACGCTGCTGGACCTTGCCGGACACCGGGTCCAGGAAGACCAGGTCATTGCCCACGGCATTTGCGACGATCAGGGACTTTTCGTCCGGCGTGGCGATCAGGTGATGGGGCTCCTTGCCGACCGGGTAGGTCTCGAGCACCTTCTGCGTGTCCTTGTCGATCAGCGTGACGGTTGCGTCACCCGAGTTGAGCACCACCACGACTTCCGCCAAGGCCGGCGACGCCATCAACCCCAAGGCCAGGGAACCGGTCGCCAACATACCAGCAACAACACGACGCAACACGAGCATAAGTCCAGTCAATTCAAGGGCGGAATCGGACATTCTAACGTTTCGGAGGGGCGCCAAGATGACCGCCTGACTGATCACGGACAAGACTTTCACATTTCGTTACACATCTTTGTGCTGCCCCTGTCTCAAGACCCGCCCTGCGCGCGGTGGCTTATCGCTGCATGGCCTCCCAGACCTTCTGCAGGCGCTTGACCGACATCGGCACCGGCGTGCGCAGTTCCTGGGCAAACAGTGCAATACGCAGCTCCTCGAGCATCCATCGGAACTCATCAAGCCTGGCGTCCGCGGCCCCCTTGCCCTGCGTGCGCAGCTGCTTTTCCGCGCGCTGCCACTGCTGCAGCAACGGCGCCATCTCCTGCACGCGCTGTGTGTCGCGGGCGGGATCGCCTTTCAACTTGTCCACGCGCATGGCGATGCCCTTCAGGTAGCGCGGGAAATGCACGAGCTGCGTGTAGGGCGTATCGATGATGAACTGCTTGCCCATCAGGCGCCCAAGCTGCGCCTCCATGTCGGCATAGGCCGTGCCGAACGGCTTGGCCTGCAGCAGCTTGCGCGGCAGCCCCGCATATTCGGCCAGGATGGTGCCCGCCAGCCGCGCGATCTCCTGGGCCAGCAGCGACAGCCTGGCCCGCCCCTCGTCCTTGCGGGCGCTGAACTCCGCTTCATTGCGCGGCAGCGGGGCCTGCAGGCAGGCACGCTCGAGCGCCAGCAACACGATCTGCTCGCGCAGCATCTCCTGCGTGCCGAGGGCCATGTACTGCATGGCCATCTGTTGCAGGCCGGGGATGTTCTTTTCGATGAACTTCACCGGTTCCCGCAACTGCAGCGCGAACAGGCGGCGCAGGCCCGCATGGTGGATGCGCTCGGCCTCTTGCGGATCGTCGAAGACTTCGACGTCGCAATGCGTGCCCTTGTCGACCAGTGCCGGGTAGCCGAACAGCGTCTGGCTGCCCTTGCGGATTTCCAGCAGTTCGGGCAGCTCGCCGAAGGACCAGGACGTCAAACCCTCATACTGGCCCGCCTCGGCTGCCGGCACGTCGCGCGCGGCAATGCTCTGGAACGACTGCTGCGCCTGGCCGCCCAGTTCCGCGCGCAACTGCGCCAGGTTGCGCCCCATGTCGAGCTGCCGGCCGTGCTCGTCCACCACCTTGAAGTTCATGAAGTGGTGCGCGGACAGGGTTTCCGGCTTGAAGTCGGCGCGCCGCACGACCGTGCCGGTCTGCTCGCGGATGTCCGCGATCACCACGTCGGTCAGTTCGCCTTCACCGAACGGATGCCGTGCGACAAAGGCGGCGGCATAGTCCGGCAGCGGCACGCAATGGCGGCGCAGCTTCTGGGGCAGCGACTTCAGCAGCAGGTGGACCTTTTCCTTGATCATGCCCGGCACGAGCCATTCCGTGCGCTCCGGCCGTACCTGGTTGAGCGCATAGAGCGGCACGGCCAGCGTGACGCCGTCACGATGGCTACCGGGTTCGAAGTGATAGGTCAGGCTCATGTCGACGCCGGCCACGGACAGGGTCTTGGGGAACAGGTCCGTGGTGATGCCGGCCGCCTCGTGCCGCATCAGTTCCTCGCGGTTGAGGTAGAGCAGCTTGCGGTCCTTGGCGCTTTCGGCCTGGTACCACCGCTCGAACGTCACCTGCTGGCAGATGTCGGCCGGAATCGCGCGGTCATAGAACGCATAGATCAGCTCGTCATCGACCAGTACATCCTGGCGGCGTGACTTGTGTTCGAGGTTCTCGATCTCGCGCACGAGCCGCTGGTTGTGCGCGTAGAACGGCAGCCGCGTGTCGAACTCGCCCTCGACCAGGCCGCGGCGAATGAAAATCTCGCGCGCTTCGGCCGGGTTCATCGGACCGTAGTGCACGCGGCGGTGCTGGTACACCACCAGCCCGTACAGCGTGGCGCGTTCCAGCGCCAGCACCTGCCCGGCCTTCTTTTCCCAGTGCGGGTCGCTCCAGCTCACCTTGAGCAAGTGGCGCCCGACCTGTTCCAGCCACTCCGGCTCGATGCGGGCGAGCGTGCGCGCGAACAGCCGGCTGGTCTCGACCAGTTCCGCCGCCATGACCCAGCGGCCCACCTTGCGCGCGATCAGCGAGCCCGGCCACAGGTGGAACTTGATGCCGCGCGCGCCAAGGTACTCGCGCCCCTTGCCATCGCTTTCCTCGATCCGGCAGCCGACGTTGCCAAGCAGGCCGGTCAGCAACGCCTTGTGCAGTTGCTCGTAGGTTGGCTCGCTGTCGTTCAGGCGCCAGCCCTGCTCGGTCACGGTGGTCAGCAACTGCGAATGCACGTCGCGCCACTCACGCAGCCGCATATGCGACAGGAAGCTCGCACGGCACTGGTCCTGCAACTGCCGGTTGGATTTCTTGTGTGCGACGGCCTCCTCGAACCACGTCCAGAGCTTGACCCACCCCAGGAACTCGGACTTCTCGTCCATGAACTTGCGGTGCGCCTGGTCGGCGGCCTCCTGCGCTTCCTGGGGACGTTCGCGCGGATCCTGCACCGACAGTGCGCTGGCAATGACCAGCACCTCGCGCAGGCAGTGCTGCTCGCGCGCGGCCAGGATCATGCGCGCCACGCGCGGATCCAGCGGCAGCCTGGCAAGCTGCCGCCCGGTTGCGGTCAGCTGGTTGGCATCGTCCACCGCGCCAAGTTCCTGCAGCAGCTGGTAGCCGTCGGCAACAGCCCGGCCCAGCGGCGGCTCGATGAACGGGAAAGCTTCGATATCCGTCAGCCGCAGTGCCTTCATGCGCAGGATCACCGCGGCCAGCGAGGAACGCAGGATCTCCGGATCCGTGAAGCGCACGCGACCGAGGAAATCCGACTCTTCATAGAGCCGGATGCAAACCCCGTCGGCCACGCGGCCGCAGCGGCCGGCGCGCTGGTTGGCGGCAGCCTGCGAAATCGACTCGATCTGAAGCTGCTCGACCTTGTTGCGATAGGAATAGCGCTTGACACGCGCCAGGCCCGTATCCACCACGTAGCGGATGCCCGGCACCGTCAGAGACGTCTCGGCGACGTTGGTCGCCAGCACGATGCGGCGCGCATTGGACGGCTTGAACACGCGCTCCTGCTCCTGCACCGACAGGCGCGCGAACAACGGCAGGATTTCCGTGTGCGGCGGATGATGCTTGCGCAGCGCCTCGGCGGCCTCGCGGATCTCGCGCTCGCCCGGCAGGAACACCAGCACGTCGCCAGGGCCCAGGCGAGACAGCTCATCCACTGCATCGACGATGCCGTCGTACAGGTCACGCTCGCGGGCCTGCGCGCTTTTCGGCGGGCTGTCGGCGGGCGCGCCCTGCTGAATCGGATGGTAGCGGATTTCCACCGGGTACAGCCGCCCGCTCACCTCGATGACCGGCGCCGGCTTGCCATCGACCGAGAAATGCGTGGCAAAGCGCTGCGCATCGATGGTGGCCGACGTGATGATGACCTTGAGGTCGGGTCGCTTCGGCAGGATCTGCCTCAGGTAGCCGATCAGGAAATCGATGTTCAGGCTACGTTCGTGCGCCTCATCGATGATGATGGTGTCGTACGCGCGCAGCAGCGGATCATTCTGCGTCTCGGCCAGCAAGATGCCGTCGGTCATGAGCTTGACCGAGGCGCCAGGCGACAGGGCGTCATTGAAGCGCACCTGGTATCCCACGTGCTCGCCTACCGGCGAACCCAGTTCCTGCGCAATGCGCTTGGCGGTCGAGGTCGCGGCAATGCGCCGCGGCTGGGTATGGCCGATCAGCCCGCCGCCTTCGCGCCCGGGCCCGCGCCCGATCGACAGGCAGATCTTGGGCAGCTGCGTGGTCTTGCCCGAACCGGTCTCGCCGGACACGATGACCACCTGGTTGGCCTGCAGCGCGGCGGCGATCTCGTCGCGGCGGGCCGAGACCGGCAGCGCCTCGGGAAACGTGATCGGGGGCAGCGGATTGGCCTGGTGCGGCGGACGCGGTGCGCGCCGGCGCCCGGCCTGCGCCTCGGCAGCGGGCGCGGTCTCGGGCCGCGGACCGGGCCGGGATGGCGGGCGCTGCGCGGGGCGGCCGTCGGGTCGGGGGGCTGGCCGTGCGCCAGCGGCTGGCTGGCGTGGCGAAGAAGGCTTGGCGGGACGTTGTTCTGACATTGGCGGGGATTATAATCCGCGGCATGAATGCCAGAACCGACACGCCACCGCAGGCACCGGCTCCCTCCCAGCCGGCCGAGCCCCAGCCTGCCACCGAATCGCAGCCCGCCACGGGCGCGCCCCAGACCGAGGCCGTCGAGCGCGGCGCGCCGGACCACCAGCAGTTCGTCGACTGGCTGCGCACCGTCGCGCCCTACATCCACGCCTTCCGCGGCAAGACCTTCGTGATCGCCTTCGGCGGTGAACTGGTCAAGGCTGGCGTGCTCAACGCCCTGGTCAACGATGTGGCGCTGCTGCATGCCATGGGCATGCAGATCGTGCTGGTGCACGGCTCGCGCCCGCAGGTGGAAGAGCAACTGGCGCTGCGCCATGTCGAGTCGCAGTTCGCCGACGGCGTGCGCATCACCGACAACGCCGCGCTCGAATGCGCCAAGGAGGCCTCCGGGGAGCTGCGCCTCGACATCGAGGCGGCCTTCAGCCAGGGGCTGCCGAACACGCCGATGGCCGGCGCCCAGCTGTCGGTGATTTCGGGCAACTTCGTCACGGCGCGGCCGGTAGGCATCGTCAACGGCGTGGACTACCAGCACACCGGGCTGGTGCGCAAGATTGACGGCGAATCGGTACGCATGTCGCTGTCGCACGGCAAGATCGTACTGTTCTCGCCGCTGGGTTTCTCGCCGACGGGGCAGGCTTTCAACCTGTCCATGGAAGACGTGGCCAGCGCCACGGCCACCGCGCTGAAGGCCGACAAGCTCATCTTTATCACCGAGGTGCCAGGCGTGCTGGACCCGGTCGGCAAGCTGATGAAGGAAATGTCGCTGCGCACCGCGGTGGAGCGCCTGCAGAACAACCACCTGACGCCCGATATCGGCTACTACCTGCAGCACCTGGTCAAGGCGCTCAAGGGCGGCGTGCCGCGCGCGCACCTGATTCCCTATTCGCTGGACGGCTCGGTGCTGCTGGAGCTGTTCCTGCACGACGGCGTCGGCACCATGATCTCCGACACCGACCTGGAGAGCCTGCGCGAAGCCACGCTCGACGACGTCGGCGGCATCCTGCAACTGATCGCACCGCTCGAGCAGGACGGCACGCTGGTCCCGCGCGGCCGGCACCTGATCGAACGCGACATCGCCAACTTCTCGGTGATCGAGCACGACGGCGTGCTGTTCGGTTGCGCCGCGCTGTACGACTACCCGCGCGAGAATATGGGCGAGATGGCGTGCCTGACGGTATCGTCCGAAGCGCAGGGCACCGGCGACGGCGAGCGCCTGCTCAAGCGCATCGAACGACGCGCGCGCTCGCTGGGCCTGGACCGGCTGTTCGTGCTCACCACGCGTACCGAGCACTGGTTCCTCAAGCGCGGCTTCGTCCACGCCACCGTGGACGACCTGCCGGAAGACAAGCGCAAGCTCTACAACTGGCAGCGCAAGTCGATGGTGCTCATGAAAAAGCTGTAGGAGCCGTAAGGGGCAATGCCGCTAGGCGGCGGCGCCCCGCCTGGCTTGGCTACAATAGCGCACCAGTCGTCCACTGAAACACAGAAACGGGAGCGCATGAAGCGTGGCATGAAGCATGATTTTGCTGCCCCGCTCCCGCCAATACACACAAGGAGTCCTCATGGCCCGCATGGTCCACTGCATCAAGTTGAACAAGGAAGCCGAAGGGCTCGATTTCCCGCCGCTGCCCGGCGAACTCGGCAAGAAGATCTGGCAAAGCGTGTCGAAGGAAGCCTGGGCCGGCTGGCTCAAGCACCAGACCATGCTGATCAACGAGAACCGCCTGAACATGGCTGACGCGCGGGCGCGTCAGTACCTGATCAAGCAGACTGAAAAGTACTTCTTTGGCGAAGGGGCGGACCAGGCTCAGGGCTACGTCCCACCGCAGGCCTGAAATTCCTGCGCGGAGAACATAAAAAGGGTGCCTCCGGCACCCTTTTTTTGGCTCTTCGCCGGGTTACGGGGTTGCGGGGGATGGGGATGATGGAGCCAATCCGGACCAGAGAACCCCCGCCGGCCACGCCGGCGAAGAAGCTTTTTTATCGGCACATCACGCGCCGGGCGACTTAGAAATCAGTGCGCCGAACGCCCTCACCAGTGCCAAGCAGCAGCACATTCGCACCGCGCAGCGCAAACAGGCCTACCGTCACGACACCAGGGATCTGGTTGATGACCTGCTCCAGCCCACGTGGATCGGTGATCTTCAGCCCGGCCACGTCCAGGATCACATTGCCGTTGTCGGTCTGATAGATGCCGCCGTCCTTGTTCATGCGCAGACGCGGCTGTCCACCGAGCGCGGCCAGCTGTCGCGCCACTGCGGCGCGTGCCATCGGAATCACTTCGATCGGCAGCGGAAAGGCGCCCATGGTCTCCACCAGCTTGCTGCCATCTGCAATGCACACGAACCGGCCCGCGACCGATGCCACGATCTTCTCGCGCGTCAGCGCGCCGCCGCCTCCCTTGATCATGGCGCCGCTGGCGTCAACCTCATCGGCGCCGTCGACATAAACGGGGATGTCGTCGACTTCGTTCAGGTCCAGCACTTTGAAACCATGCTGCTGCAGTCGGCGAGTGGAGGCCTCTGAGCTGGATACCGCACCCGCGAAGCGTTCCTTGAACGCTGCCACGGCGTCAATGAAAAGATTGGCAGTGGAACCGGTACCGACGCCGAGCACCGCGCCCTCCGGGACTTCCTGCTTCACGTAGTCGGCCGCGGCTTGCGCCACCAGTGCCTTGAGTTCATCCTGAGTCATGACAACAGCCAGATGGCTTGGGGAAGAAAACGCGTAGTGTAGCGGATTGCGGCGGCGCGACTTGTGCACGACGGTACAATGAGCCAAAAGGCGCGCACGGTCCCGCAACACGGCCGCCCTTCCCGTCCCAACATGACGACTGCAACGACATACCGATCATGAACCAGCTCGAACAACTCAAGCAGTTCACCACGGTCGTGGCCGATACCGGCGACTTCCAGCTGATGAAGCAGTACACCCCCCAGGACGCCACCACCAATCCGTCGCTGATCCTCAAGGCAGTGCAGAAGCCCGAATACCGCGGGCTGCTGGAACAGGCGGTGCGCGACTACCACGACGAAGGCGGGGTCGATGCCGTGATGGACGGCGTGCTGATCGCGTTCGGCTGCGAGATCCTCGCCATCGTGCCGGGACGCGTATCGACGGAAGTCGATGCCCGCTTGTCGTTCGACACCGAGGCAACGGTCGAGAAGGCCCGGCACCTGATCCGCCTGTACGAGCAGCGCGGCGTGGCGCGTGAGCGCGTACTTATCAAGATTGCATCGACGTGGGAAGGCATTCGCGCAGCGGAGATCCTGCAGCGCGAAGGTATCCGCTGCAACATGACGCTGCTGTTCTCGCTGGTGCAGGCCGTCGCCTGCGCCGAGGCCGGCGCGCAGCTGATCTCGCCGTTTGTCGGCCGCATTCTCGACTGGTACAAGAAGCAGGCCGGCGACCAGTGGGACGCGGCGGCCAATACCGGCGACAACGATCCAGGCGTGCGTTCGGTGCGCCAGATCTACGATTACTACAAGAAGTTCGGCTATGCCACCGAAGTGATGGGCGCGAGCTTCCGCAGCCCCGCGCAGATCATTGCCCTGGCCGGCAGCGACCTGCTCACCATCAGCCCCGACCTGCTCGAGCAGCTGGCCCGCACCGAAGGCACGGTGGAACGCAAGTTGTCGGTCGACCTGGCCCAGGCCGGCAACATCGCGCGCATCCCGGCCGACGAACGCGCGTTCCGCTGGCAGCTGAACGAAGATGCCATGGCCACCGAAAAGCTGGCCGAAGGCATCCGCCTGTTCGCCGCGGACGCGGTCAAGCTGGAAAAGCTGGTCGCGCAAATCGCCGGCTGAAAGGCGTCGCTTAATCCGGCTCCGCCTCGGCGCCGGATGACGACCACAGCAGCGGCAGGCACGCGCCTGCCGCTGCCGGCAGTACCACGTCCGCGGTCTGGTCCAGCGCAGAAGGCTGGGGATTCACCACCACGACCCGCGCACCGTGATCCCTCGCCAGGCCAGGGAGCCCGGCGGCCGGATACACCAGCCCCGACGTTCCCACGACCAGGCACAGGTCGGCTGTCTCGGCGGCATGCTCGGCGCGGAAGCGCGCCACGCGCGGCAGGTCTTCCCCGAACCAAACCACGCCGGGCCGCATCAGCGCGCCGCACAGGCTGCAACGCGGCGGATCGCCGGGAATGGCGGTGGCCTCGTCGCAGCGCCCGCACCCGTTAAGCCATTTGTTGGCAAACAGGTTTCCGTGCAGTTCGATCACATGCACGCTGCCGGCGCGCTGGTGCAGTCCGTCCACGTTTTGCGTGACCAGTGTCACCGGCTTCTGCGCCGCCAGAGCAACCAGCGCATAGTGCGCCGGATTGGGCCGTGCAGCCGCGACCAGTTCGCGCCGGTGCTGGTACCACTCCCATACGAGCGCCGGCTGGCGGCGGTAGGCATCCTCGCTCGCCAGCTCCTCGGGGTCGAATCGCGCCCAGAGCCCGGTCAATGCATCGCGGAACGTGGGCACCCCGGATTCGGCGGAAATGCCGGCGCCAGTCAGCACAAAAACGCTGCGCGCCTGCGCAATGAGGTCCCTGGCTTTTTCAAGGCCGGGCCAGGGAGACGACGTAGGGGTCAGGGGATCCCTGCTCATGCCGTCAACGCTGCGCGCCGCTTGACCAACGGTTCCGCCCACCACACGGCTGGGCTTGCGGGGCAACTGCAGGGCACTGGCATGGCAATCTCGATCAAGAATTCAAACATGGGGGGCAACACGGCGGCGGCCCCGCGCATGGGAGCGCCTGGCGCGGCGAGAAGCCACGCTGCCGCAATTTTAGCCCGCTACCGCGCGCGCGGATCATCTCTCCTAGACTGGACTGCAAGCCAAGCGACGAGTCCGGCCGCCACAAACGCGTGCCCACCAAAGGAGACCAGGACACAGTCCTGCTGCCGGATGCCGATTACTACATCTGCGGGCCGATTCCGTTCATGCGCATCCAACATGACGCACTGAAGGATCTCGGCGTCCGCGAGGCGCGTATCCACTATGAGGTGTTTGGCCCGGACTTGTTTGCAGAATAGCGGCAGGCGGCCGAATCGACGCCGCCTGACAAATGGCGCGCGCCGCGTTATCGCGGCGCGCTGGTTTTTGCAGAAGCTTACTTCACGCGCCGCTGTCGGACGGCCTCGTACAGACAGACACCGCTGGCCACCGACACATTGAGGCTCTCGACGCCGCCAAGCATCGGGATGCCGACCAGTTCGTCGCAGGTCTCGCGCGTGAGGCGGCGCATGCCCTCGCCTTCGGCACCCATCACGATGGCCATCGGCCCTTTCAGGTCGACGTCGTAGAGCGTCTTGTCGGTGCCGTCGGCGGTGCCGACCACCCAGATGCCGCGCTCCTGCAGCTCGCGCAGGGTGCGGGCAAGGTTGGTCACGGTGATATAGGGCACGGTCTCGGCCGCGCCGCTGGCCACCTTGGCCACCGTGGTGTTCAATCCGACGCTGCGGTCCTTGGGCGCAATGACGGCATGCGCACCGGCGCCGTCCGCCACGCGCAGGCAGGCGCCCAGGTTATGAGGATCGGTGACGCCGTCGAGCACCAGCAGCAACGGTGTGCCTTCAATGCCATCGAGCAGTTCGTCGAGGTTCAGTGCCAGCGCCACGTCTTCGGCGCGCGCCACCACGCCCTGGTGACGATCGGTGCCGGCCATGCCGCGCAGGCGCTCGGCGTCCACGGGGTGCAAGCGCACGCCCAGGCCTTCCGCCAGGCGGATGAAGTCTTGCATGCGGCGGTCGCGGCGCGAAGCCTCGACATAGACATCGGTGACGCCCTTGGCGTCCTGGCGCAAGCGCGCGGTCACGGCGTGAAAGCCGATCAGAAGTTTTTGTTTAGCCATGGCGCGATTGTACTCGCCCTGCCCGGCCCGCCATCACGCTTCACGCGCGCCGTCCGGGGACGCCGATGTCACGGCGCCCCGGAAGACCCGGCCTAGCGCTTGCGCGGAGGGCGCGATGTCTTGCCCGCGGTCTTGGCCGCGCGCGTCTTCGACGCCGTCTTGCGTGGCTTGTCCAGATGGCTCGGCTTGGGCTTGGCAGCGCGCTTGGCCGGCTTGCCGCCAGTCTTGACGTGCGGCCGCAGCGGCGTGATCACCGCCTCGAACACCGGTTGCTCTTCGATCACGCGATCCAGCGTCTCGTCGAACGACTCCTCGGGCTTCGAGGTACCGCCCAGCAGCGCCGCCAGTTGCCGCCCCTTCTTGCGCGCCGGCACCGCATGCGCGGCCGGCACGCGCGGCGGCTCGGCTATACCTGCGCGGGCGCGCAGGGTCTTGGCCGACGGCTCCTGCACCAGGCGGAAGTCGATCTTGCGTGCATCGAGATCCACGCGCGACACCTGCACGCGCACGCGGTCGGTCAGGCGGTAGCGGATGCCGGTACGTTCGCCACGCAGTTCGTTGCGGGCTTCGTCGTACTGGAAGTAATCGCTGCCGAGTTCGGTGACGTGCACCAGGCCTTCCACGTACAGCTCGTCGAGCTGCACGAAGATGCCGAACGACGTCACGGCGCTGACGGTGCCGGCGAAGTCGCTGCCCAGCTTGTCGCGCATGAAGTAGCACTTGAGCCAGGCCTCGACGTCTCGCGAGGCCTCGTCGGCACGGCGCTCGTTGGCTGAGCAGTGCAGGCCCAGCTCGTCCCAGATGGCTTCATTGCGCCGTGCGCGTGCCGCGGTCAGTTCCGCCTTCTGCTCGGCATCCTTGGCCTGCAGGCGCCGCGCCTTGGGCGAAATCGCGGTGTTAAGCTCAGTGCCGTGCGCGAAGGCCGGCTGGTACTTCGTATGCGCCAGCACGGCCTTGATCGCGCGGTGCACGAGCAAGTCCGGATAGCGGCGGATCGGGCTGGTGAAGTGCGCGTAGGCCTCATAGGCCAGGCCGAAGTGGCCGATGTTGTCCGGGCTGTAGACCGCCTGCTGCATCGAGCGCAGCAACATGGTCTGCAGCATCGGCGCGTCGGGCCGCGACTTGATCTTGTCCATCACCTCGGCGTAGTCCGACGCCTGCGGCTTGTCGCCACCGCCCAGCGACAGCCCCGAGGTCTTCAGGAATTCGCGCAGGCTCTTCAGCTTTTCTTCGCTCGGACCCGCATGGATGCGGTACAGCGCCGGGTGCTTGAAGCGTTCGAGGAAATCGGCCGCGCAGACGTTGGCCGTCAGCATGCATTCCTCGATCAGGCGGTGCGCGTCGTTGCGCGTGCGCGGCAGGATCTGCTCGATCTTGCCCTGCGCGTTGCAGACGATATACGTCTCGGTGGTATCGAAGTCGATCGCACCGCGCGCGCGCCGTGCCTTGAGCAGGACCTGGAACAGCTCATACAGGTTCTGCAGGTACGGTACGAGTTCAGCGCGCTTGTGTGCCTCCGGACCCTTGGTGTTCGACAGGACCGACCAGACCTCGTTGTAGGTCAGCCGCGCCGCCGAGTGCATGACGGCCGGATAGAACTGGTAGCCCTTCAGCTCGCCCTTGGCGGTAATCACCGCATCGCACACCATGCACAGGCGGTCCACCTGCGGGTTGAGCGAGCACAGGCCATTGGAGAGCTTCTCCGGCAGCATCGGGATCACCCGGCGCGGGAAATACACGGAGGTGGCACGGTCGAGCGCATCGGCATCCAGCGGCATGCCTGGCCGCACGTAGTGCGATACATCGGCAATGGCCACGACCAGGCGCCAGCCCTTGGTGCGGCCGATCTTCACGGGCTCGCAGTAGACGGCATCGTCAAAGTCGCGCGCGTCTTCGCCATCGATCGTGACGAGCGGCACATCGCGCAGATCGATGCGGTGGTCCAGATCGGCCTGCCGCACTTCATCGGGCAGCGCCGAGGCTTCCTTGGCAGCCGCCTCCGAAAACGCATGGGGCACGCCGTACTTGCGTACGGCGATCTCGATTTCCATGCCGGGATCGTCGATATCGCCCAGCACTTCCACCACGCGCCCGACCGGCTGCACATAGCGGTCCGGATATTCGATCAGCTCGACGCTGACCACCTGCCCCACGCGCGCCTTGCCCTGCGCCTTCGGCGGGATCAGGATGTCCTGGCTGATGCGCTTGTCCTCGGGCGCCACGACCAGCACGCCGCCCTCGCTGAGCAGGCGGCCGATCACGTAGCGGTTGGCCCGCTCGATGATCTCGACGATCTGCCCTTCCGGGCGGCCGCGCCGGTCGTAGCCGACCACGCGCACCTGCGCGCGGTCATTGTGCATGGCCTTCTGCAGCTCGCGTTCCGGCAGGAAGATATCATCCTCGCCGTCGTCGCGAATCAGGAAGCCAAAGCCGTCGCGATGCCCCTGCACCCGGCCGGTAACGAAATTCGGTTGATGGGCCAGTTCATAGCGGCCCTTGCGGTTCAGTTCGATCTGCCCGTCGCGTTCCATCGCGGCCAGGCGTTTCTGGAATCCGTCATGCTCCTTGCGCGTGACGGACAGGGCCTTGGCAATATCGCCGGCCGACTGGGGCGACCCCGATGTTCTCAGTACGCCGAGGATTTCTTCCCGGCTGGGGATCGGATAGTTGTTTTGATTCAATTTTTTCTGAAAACTATTTGACAAAATTTCCGCGCTCTCTATAATGAGCGCTTCGGTTGTTTCGACACCTGCCCAGGTGGCGGAATTGGTAGACGCACTAGGTTCAGGTCCTAGCGGTGGCAACACTGTGGAGGTTCGAGTCCTCTCCTGGGCACCAGATCAGCGAGAAACCCGCAGCGCTTTCAAAGCCTGCGGGTTTTTTGTTTTCCGCCCTCGCCTCGCACATCTGATCCGGCAACTTGCACTCCTCGATTCGCAGTCAGATTCGACTGCATCCCATTTATTGATCTGTGGCAGCCAAACGGGCCGCACTGCCGACGAGTGTATCAGTTTCAGTGGCGATTCCGGCATTCTCCCGCCACCTTTACGACACAAATCGCGACTAGTCACCATGTCGTCGCGTCCTAGCACTGCGATACCCCAGGCGGATTGACAAGCCGCACGATCTGTAACTATCATGGTTTCACATTAGAGTTTCGCCATGAGCACAAGCAGCCGGTTCGCCGTCGCCGTTCATATTCTCACCTTGCTGGCCAGCGCCAGCGAACCGCTGCCGTCCTCGCTGATCGCTGGCAGCGTCGGAACCAACCCGGCGCTGATCCGGCGGCTGATCGGGCAACTGGCCGAAGCCGGCCTGGTCACCAGCACCATGGGCAGCACCGGCGGCTCCGCGCTGGCGCGTCCCGCTGAACGCATCACCTTGCTGGACGTATTCCGCGCCGTCGAAACCACGGCATTGATCGCCCTGCATCAGAGTGCGCCCAACCCGGCCTGCATGGTGGGCAGGGAGATCACCGGCGCCCTGCGGCAGGTGGCCGACCGGGCCCAGTCGGCAATGGACAATGCCCTGGCGGAGATCACCATTGCCGGCATGCTCGCCGATGTCGAACATGCCGCCCAGCGCCGCAAGCGCTGATTTTTTCACCCCGATGTGTAACCGGGTTGGTTTCACATCAAGATCCGCCACGCTGGGCGTGGCATTCACCCTCCACCCTGACAAACAGGAGCAAGCATGAACATTGCCATCCTCGGCGCCACCGGCCGCGTGGGAACCCGCCTGATCGACGAAGCACTGCGCCGCGGCCATCGCGTCACCGCACTGGCCCGCACGGCCAGCAAACTGCCCGCCCGTGAAAGCCTGACCAGGCGCGACGTTGACGCGACCGACAGCCAGGCGCTGGCGACCGCACTGGCAGGCCACGATGTAGTCATCAGCACGGCGCGGTTCGAGCAATTGAACGCATCGCAGGTCGTGGGGCCAGTCAAGACAGCCGGCGTGCCGCGACTGCTAGTGGTCGGCGGCGCAGGCAGCCTGTTCGTGGCACCCGGCACGCAACTCGTGGATACGCCTGAATTTCCGGCGGCCTACAAGGGCGAAGCGCTGGCTGGCCGCGACTTTCTCAATGCCTTGCGCGGGGAGCCCGATTTGGACTGGACCTTCCTGTCGCCGTCGGCACTGTTCGAGCCCGGCGAGCGCACCGGCAAGTACCGTGTGGGCCAGGATGCCTTGCTGGCGGATGCTGCCGGCAAAAGCCGGATCTCGATGGAAGACTACGCGATCGCCATGCTCGACGAGATCGAGAAGCCGGCGCATCCGCGCCAGCGCTTCACCATCGGTTATTGAAGTCGGATATGCGCGCCCCCGGACGGGGCCGCGCATTGCGCGACAGCGCTTCAGCCTTGCGCGCCATCTTCCTGCGCGCGTTTGCCGCGCTTGAGCCAGGCCGACAGGTTGTGCGGGCGCAGCGTGTCGTACTCCTCGAACGGCTGGTGGATCCAGGGGTTCGACGGCAGGAAGGTCACATGATAGTCCGGCTTGACCTTGGAGCATGCCTTGTACCAAAGCACCGCGGAGCGGACTTCCGTCACGGCGGGATAGCGCTCTTTCAGATGCCGTCCCACGCGCTCCAGGGTCACGCCCGAGTCGACCAGATCGTCCACCAGCAGGATCTTGCCGGTGAGCTCGCCGCGCGTCATGGTGATGTACTGCGCGATATCGAGGTCGCCCTGCTGCGTGCCCGCGGCTTCGCGATAGCTGCTGGTAGCCAGGATAGCCAGCGGCACGTCGAAGATGCGCGACATCTGGTCGCCCACGCGCAGGCCACCGCGCGCCAGGCACAGGATCTTGTCGAACTTCCAGCCCGACTCATGCACGTTCAGCGACAGACGCGCGATCAGGCGATGGTACTCATCCCAGGACACCCACAGGTTCTCATCGTCGTTCGTTGGCTGATTCATGATTTACTCGTTTCTTCTTCGGGTCTGTTGACCGATATGGCTCGGCCCGCTTGCGCGGGCCGATTTGTTCTTGCGGGGCCGCCGCGCTTGTGGCGCGCGGCCTTTGCAGTCTGGGTACGCTGGGTCAGGCCAGGTACGGGTGACGGAGCAGGATCGTTTCGTCGCGATCCGGGCCGGTCGAGATCATGTCGATCGGAATGCCGACCACTTCCTCCACGCGCGTGAGGTAGGTGCGCGCGGCTTCCGGCAGCGCATCCCACGACTTCACGCCGAAAGTCGACTCATTCCAGCCGGGGAATTCTTCGTACACCGGTTCGCAGCGCGCTACGGCATCCGAGCCTCGCGGCAGGATATCCACGGTCTTGCCGTCCAGCGTGTAGCCGACACACAGCTTGATGCTTTCCAGGCCGTCGAGCACGTCGAGCTTGGTCAGGCACAGGCCCGACACACCGTTGATCTGCACCGAGCGCTTGAGCGCGGCGGCATCGAGCCAGCCCGTGCGGCGCGGACGGCCGGTCACCGAGCCGAATTCCTTGCCAACATTGGCCAGGCGCACGCCGACGGGATCCTGGCGAGCGGGATTGTCGTTGTCGTACAGTTCGCTCGGGAACGGACCGGCACCAACGCGCGTGCAGTAGGCCTTGGTGATGCCCAGGATGTAGTTCAGGCGGCCCGGACCCACGCCGGCACCCGCAGCGGCCGCACCGGCCACGCAGTTGCTCGAGGTGACGAACGGATACGTGCCGTGGTCCACGTCGAGCAGCGTGCCTTGCGCGCCTTCGAACATCAGGTTGCCACCGGCAGCGTTGACCGCGTAGAGCTCGGCCGACACGTCCGCGACCATCGGTGCCAGGCGCGGCGCAAAGGCCAGCGCCTCATCCAGGGTCTGCTGGTAGTCCACGGCTTCGGCGCCGAGGTACTGCGTCAGCATGAAGTTGTGGAAGTCAAGGTTCTCGCGCAGGCGCTCGGCGAACTGCTTCGGATCGAACAGGTCCTGCACGCGCAGCGCGCGGCGGGCGACCTTGTCTTCGTACGCGGGCCCGATGCCGCGACCGGTCGTGCCAATCTTGGCCGCGCCGCGGCGCGCTTCGCGCGCCTTGTCGATAGCCACGTGGTACGGCAGGATCAGGGTTGCGGCCTCGGAAATGCGCAGGCGCTTCTGCACTTCGAGGCCAGCCGATTCGAGTTCTTCGATTTCACGGAACAGGGCTTCAGGCGACAGCACCACACCGTTGCCGATGTAGCAGACCGTGCCTTCGCGCATGATTCCCGACGGGATCAGCCGCAGGATGGTCTTCTTGCCGCCGATGATCAGGGTGTGGCCAGCGTTGTGGCCGCCCTGGAACCGCACCACGCCCTTTGCATGGTCGGTAAGCCAATCGACGATTTTTCCCTTGCCTTCGTCACCCCACTGGGTTCCGATCACGACGACATTGCGTCCCTGGCCTACTGCGGATGCGGACATATTGCTTTGGTCAATAGGTTAAAAACGTATTCTACTCTCGTTGCCGGTCGATTCCTGCTTTTTGGGCAAATGACCGGCATCATGATTCAGCGCGGCACAACAACCCAGCCGGCTTCCTGGCGCACGAGCTGGCGGTCGCAGCTGAATTCATCGAGTTCATTGGTATGCCCGGGCAGCGACTGGATCACGATTTCGCCCGCTGCCCGCAGCGCCACGATGGCAGCACGAAGGGCAGGATCCGCGTCCCAGGGCGCGAAAACGGCCTGGGCGCGCACTTCTATCGGTGACAGTGCGGCCACTTCGCGCAGATCCAGCGAGAATCCGGTAGCCGGGCGTGCGCGACCAAAGGCCTCGCCAACCTTGTCATACCGGCCCCCGCGCGCCACATAGTTCGGCAGCCCCGCAACATACGCTGCAAACATCACACCGCTGTGATAGTGGTAGCCGCGCAAGTCGGACAGGTCGATGTTGACACTCGCGCCGCGTACCTGCGTCGCCAATGCCGCCAGTTCGTCCAGGGCGCGCCCGATTGCCAAGCTGTCGGGCAGCGTGGCGCGGGCACGATCCAGGACCTCCACCCCGCCATACAGCGTCGGCAGTGCCAGCAGTGCGTCCCGCTCGGTCTGAGGCAGGCCTTGCGTGATCTCGCGCAGTCCCGAGACGTCCTTGGTTTCCAGCGCTGCGAACAGCGCATCTTCGATCCGGCGGATCGATGGCAGGCCGTCCAGCAGCGCCTCGAGGATACCGGCATGGCACAGGTCGATGCGGATATCCGACAGGCCCGCAGCCTGCAACGCGGCAAGCATCAGTTCCTGGATCTCGACATCAGCCTCCAGGCCGGCATGGCCGTAAATCTCGGCACCCACCTGGATCGGCTCGCGCGTGGCATGGAACCCGGCCGGACGCGCGTGCAGGACGTTCCCCGCATAGCACAGGCGGGTCACGCCAGGGCGGTTCAGCAGGTGCGCATCGATGCGCGCCACCTGCGGCGTGATATCGGCGCGCAGACCCATCGTGCGGCCAGACAGCTGATCCACCAGCTTGAGCGTGCGCAGATCCAGGTCGTGCCCGGTTCCCGTCAGCAGCGACTCAAGGTATTCCAGCATCGGCGGCATGACCAGCTCATAGCCGTAGGTACGGAACAGGTCCAGCATGCGGCGGCGCAATTCCTCGATCTTGCGGGCCTCCGACGGCAAGACGTCGGCGATGTTTTCTGGCAGCAGCCAATGGTTGGACATGATGAATCTCTTCTCTGTATGACACGTTTGCACGCAGGTCCCAACCTGCACACCTGGCGAATCCAATGCGGCCCTGCGCGTCCGCGCCGTCACTTCGGGCGCCGAGCCCCAGCCGGACAAAACCCCGGCAAGCCGGGGTTTTGTCACCTCGCCACAAACTCAGCACTTTCGCTAGCGTCGTCCTCCGGACGCACTACTCGCCGCAGGGGTCGCAGCACCACCGCTGGAGCGCATGTAGCGGAAGAAGTCCGAATTCGGCTCCAGCACCATGATGTCGCGCTTGTCGCGGAAGGTATTGCGATAAGCCTCCATGCTGCGCCAGAACTGCGCGAACTGCGGATCCTTGCCAAAGGCGTCAGCATAGGTCTGCGACGACTTGGCATCGCCTTCACCCTTGATCACCTGCGCATCGCGGTAGGCCTCGGCCAGTACCACCTCGCGCTGGCGATCGGCATCCGCGCGGATCTTCTCGCCTTCAGCGGCGCCGGTCGAGCGCAGCTCGTTGGCCACGCGCTTGCGCTCGGCTTCCATGCGGCGGTACACCGACTCACTGATGGCCGGCAGCAGGTCCACACGCTTGAGGCGCACATCGAGGATCTCGACGCCGACCGACTGCGCGTACTCCGACATGCCGGCGCGGATATTCTGCATGACCTTCTCACGCTCGCCGGCAACCACGTCAGCCACGGTGCGCTTGCCGAACTCCTCGCGCGCCACCGCGTCGATACGCTGGGTCATGCGATCCTGGGCACTGCGCACATTGCCGCCGAAGGCAACGTAGAACTTGCGGGGATCCGTGATCCGCCATTTGACGAACCAGTCCACCACCATGCTCTTCTTTTCCGCAGTCAGGAAACGTTCGCTGGCGGCGACGTCAATGGTCTGCAGGCGGCGGTCCATGAACACCACGTTCTGCAGCGGCGGCGGCAGCTTGAAGTGCAGGCCGGGCTCGCGCACGATCTGCTTGATCTCGCCAAAGGCGAACACCACGGCGTACTGGCGCTGGTCTACGACGAACATCATCGAAGACGCCACGGCCAGCAGGATGAAAGCGCCAATCGCAAAGGAAATCAGTCGGTTCATGACGGTCTCCTCAGCGCGAATCGCGGTCACGGTTGCGCAGGGATTCGCGCGACCGGATATCGGCCGATGAATCCGGCGCCGGCGCCGGCGCTTGCGCGCCGGCGCCGCTGGCCGGCTGCGAAGGCGTCTGCGCACCACTACGGCCATCACCCTGGGCCTGTGCCATCAGCTTGTCGAGCGGGAGATACAGAAGGTTGCTGCCCTGGCGCGCATCCACGAGCACCTTGGTCGAATTGGCGTAGATCTGCTGCATGGTCTCGATATAGATGCGGTCGCGCGTCACCTGGGGTGCCTTGGCGTATTCGCCCTGCACCGAACGGAACCGCGAAGCATCGCCTTCAGCCTGGGCCACAACGCGCGCGCGGTAGGCCTCCGCCTCTTCCTTCAGCCGCGCCGCCGTACCCTTGGCGCGCGGAATCACGTCATTGGCATAGGCCTGGCCTTCACTGATCGCGCGCTCGCGATCCTGGCTGGCCTTGTTCACGTCGTCGAACGCGGCCTGCACCTGCTCGGGCGGCTGCACGCTCTGCACGTTGACCGAGATCACGCGGATACCGGTCTTGTATGCGGTCAGGATCGACTGGATCGACTTGGCCAGCCCCTGCGCGATCTGCTCGCGGTTCTCGTACAGCACCGCGTCCATCTTGTTGCGGCCGACGATTTCACGCACCGATGTTTCGGCAGCCTGCGTCACGAGTTCTTCATCGCCACCGCGATCGGTCTTGTTGAAGAACAGGAATTCGCTGGCATCCTGGATGTCGTACTGGACCGTGAAGCGGACGTCGATGATGTTCTCGTCCTGCGTCAGCATCGACGAGTCCTTCAGGTTGCTGTCCTTGATGGAAGTGGAGCGCCCCACTTCCACCGATCGCACGGCCGACAGGTTGACCACCTCGGCCGACTGGATCGGCCAGGGCAGGCGCCAGTTGATGCCGGGGCCCGTCGAGTACTTGAACTTGCCAAATTGCAGGATCACCGCGGTCTGGCCTTCCTGCACCATGAAGAAACCGCTGGCCAGCCAGATGCCGACCACGGCGGCCACCACCACGCCGACCCCTACGCCTGAGCCCTTGCCGGGCATGCGCGGGCCGCCGAAGCCCTGACCGCCGTTACCGTTCTCCTTGCGCCCGAGCAATCCGTTCAGACGCCGGTTGAAGTCGCGCCAGAGTTCGTCGAGATCCGGCGGTCCGTCCTGCGGGCGCTGGTTCTGCTGACGGTTCCCGTCCCGGTCGCTCGCACGGCCGTCCTTGTCATCCTCATCCTGGCCGTCGCGCCCCCAGCGGGGATCGTTCAGCGAGAAGATTGCGCGCAGGCGCTGCCATCCCGCACGCAGCGGAAATCGGCCGCCCGGGGTCAGGCTCGATTCAGGATTCCGGGAGAACTGGGGCATGAAGTGCACGGGTCCGGGAAGTTTGTAACAGGGGGATTCTAGCAGTCATCTGCGCCACTTTTGGCCAAATCGCGCAATCCGGCCGCGAAGCTCGCCGAAAAGGATCAGGACGAGACGCGATCCTCCGGATCGTGCCCCTCATCCCAGTCGAATCCGTCGCCGTCCGCGCGCGGGCCCTGCTCCGACAAGCGCGGATCGAACGGCGCAGCTTCAGGTGGCAGGTTTGCCAACCACTGCGCGACTTCAACGATCGACTGCCGCAGCGCGTCCAGGCCTACGCCCTCGCGGGCGCTGAGGAACACCCGCGTCGGCACGCCGTTTTCATCGCGCTCGACACGAGCGCCCTGCTCCTGCAACTCCGGCGCGGCATCGATCTTGTTCATCACGACGATCTGCGGAATGCCGGAGGCTTCGATTTCGGCCAGCACCCGGTTGACCTGCTCGATCTGCTCGTGACGCACCGGACTCGATGCGTCGACGACATGCAGCAGCAGGTCGGCATGCACGGTTTCGTCGAGCGTCGCACGGAACGCCTCGACCAGCTGGGTAGGCAGGTCGCGGATGAAACCGACCGTATCCGACAACACGACATTGCCGAGCCCGTCCAGGAACATCCGCCGGGACGTGGTATCCAGCGTCGCGAAAAGCTGGTCGGCCGCATAGGCCCCGGCCTTGGTCAACGCATTGAACAGCGTCGACTTGCCCGCGTTGGTGTAGCCGACCAGCGAAATGCTTAAGGTTTCATTGCGCGCGCGGGCACGCCGCTGCGTGCTGTGCTGCCGCTGCAGCCGGGCAAGATCGGACTTCAGCCGCTTGGCCCGGGTATCGAGCATACGACGGTCCAGTTCCAGCTGGCGCTCGCCCGGGCCGCCCCGCATGCCGATCCCGCCCTTCTGCCGCTCCAGGTGGCTCCACGCACGGACCAGCCGCGACGCTTGGTACTGGACCTGCGCCAGCTCCACCTGCACCTTGCCGACATGGCTCTGCGCGCGCTGGGCGAAGATATCCAGGATCAGGCCGGTACGGTCGATCACATGGCGCAGGAGAAAGCGCTCCAGGTTACGTTGCTGTGCCGGGCTCAAGGCATGGTTGAACACCACGATATCGGCATCCAGCGCATCGGCTGCCTCCTTCAACTCCTCGGCCTTGCCCGAACCGATGAACAGCGCCGGATCCGGCCGCGAGCGCTTGCCGGTCAGCGTATGCACCGGCAAGGAGCCTGCCGTGGTAGTCAACAGGGCAAGCTCGCTCAGGCTTTCCTGAAAGTCATGCTTGCCGAAATCCACGCCGACGAGAATGGCACGCGACGGTTCGGTGTTGGAGGTAGCTCTGGGATCCAAGCGGGGGGCGCTACGCGCGAAGTAAAACGGTTTTGGGGAGACGACCGGAACTGGCCGGATTCAGGGACGGGAGCGGGCCAGAGGCACGCGCTCCCTTGCGCGATTGAGGCAGCGGCGTGGCTGGCAGCCAGTCCGGTTCACCGCAATCCGGCCGCAGGCGCGAACCGGAAGCTGGCACCGCGGCAATGCCGGGAGGCGTGTGCCCGAGGCCAGCAAGCAAGGGCCGCAAGCAGTTGCGGCCTCGGGAAGATCAGGCCTCGGTGGAATCATCCACGCGGAAATTGACCGCGCGAGCCGGGACGACGGTGGAAATTGCATGCTTGTAGACCATCTGCGTCACGGTGTTACGCAGCAGCACGACATACTGGTCAAACGATTCGATGTTGCCTTGCAGCTTGATGCCATTGACGAGATAGATGGAAACCGGCACGTGCTCTTTGCGCAGCGCGTTCAGGAACGGGTCTTGTAGCAGTTGCCCTTTGTTACTCATGGCACACTCCAAATTTATAGGTTTAGTGGTGAATAATGGGGACGAAAGTCCCCGGTTCAAGTCAATCGGCGCAAGCTCGCGCCAGAAAAAAGATCAAAACCGGTACCAAAGCGGCGTCAGCGCGCAGAGAACCCCCTGCTAACGCAAATTTAGCCGCAGTTCCAAACGAACGCAAACGAAAACTTGCCTCGCCATGCACCCGCCGGGAACTCAGTCTTTCGAGTCCGCATACGGGTTTTTGTTCGTGCGAAATTCAATGCGAAGAGGGGTGCCCTTCAACTTGAATGCCGCCCGGTAGCGGTTCTCCAGGTAGCGCCGATAGGTCTCGGAAACACTCGACAAGGCGTTGCCGTGGATCACGATGATCGGCGGGTTGGAACCACCCTGGTGCGCGTAGCGCAGCTTCGGCCGCGATACGCCGGCGCGCTTCGGCTGCTGGAACTCCACCGCTTCCTGCAGCACCCGCGTGAGCTGCGGCGTGGGCAGTTTCACCATGGCCGCGGCAAACGCGTCGTCGACCGAACGCATCAGCGCGCCAATGCCTGTGCGTTCCCGCGCAGACACGAAGTGGAAATTGGCGAAGCTCAGGAATTGCAGCTTGCGCTCGAGGTCGTGCTTGATCCGGTCGCGGGTATGGCCGTCCAGGCCATCCCACTTGTTGACGCCGACCACGAGAGCCCGGCCCGACTCGACGATAAAGCCCGCAATATGGGCATCCTGGTCGGAGATATCCTGCTGCGCGTCGAGCAGCAGAATCACGACATTGGCGTCGGCGATCGATTGCAGCGTCTTGACCACCGAGAACTTCTCGATCGCTTCGAACACCTTGCCCCGACGCCGCAGACCCGCCGTGTCGATCAGCGTGTAGGGCTTGCCGCCGCGCTCGAACTCCACGTAGATGGCGTCGCGCGTGGTGCCGGGCATGTCGAACGCGATCACGCGCTCCTCGCCGATCAGCGTATTGACCAGCGTCGACTTGCCCACGTTCGGACGGCCGACAATGGCGATCTTCACGCCCTTGCCGCTGTCGCCTTCTTCCTCGGCCAGCTCCGGACGCTCCTGCACGGCCAGTTCCAGCGCTTCGTCCACGAGCTCGCGAACGCCATCGCCGTGCGCAGCCGAAATCGCGTACGGATCGCCCATGCCGAGCTCGTAGAAATCGGCAGCGACCGAGGTGTACTTCATGCCCTCGGCCTTGTTGACGGCCAGCATCACGCGCCGGCCGGTCTTGCGCAGATAGTCCGCAATGGCGCGGTCCTGCGGCGCCAGGCCCAGCCTGCCGTCGACGATGAAGATGACCACGTCCGCCTCGACCACGGCCTGCTTGGTCTGCTTGGCCATCTCGGCGACGATGCCCTCCTTGACCACCGGCTCGAAGCCGCCGGTATCGATGGCAATGAACGGACGATCACCGATACGCCCTTCGCCGTAGTGGCGGTCGCGCGTGAGGCCTGGCAGGTCGGCGACAAGCGCGTCGCGCGACCGGGTCATGCGGTTGAATAGTGTCGACTTCCCGACGTTCGGGCGGCCGACCAGTGCAATAACTGGTTTCATGCAATAAACGGAAACGGGGGCCGGCACTTGCCGTCCCCTGGAACTCCGGAGTCAGTTGATCCGACGGCGCTTCATGCAAAAAATGCATGGCCAGCCGCTTCTCCTGTCGGGCGGAGCGTGGCATCAGGCCCTGCTCCGCATTTCGCCGCACGACCAAGGATCATGCTACCGGAATTGGCGCCGCCCGTGCCGACAGGTGCACGGACCGCGCTGTCACCACCGGCTCAGCCCGGCACGTAGCCGTAGACGTCGCCGTCGCGGGTCTGGATGACCAGGGTCTGCCCGGCCACCACCGGCGCGGCGCTGATGGCACTGCCATCGGTCTTCATGCGCGCCAGCACGGTGCCATCGTCACGCGAGAGGAAATGTACATAGCCTTCAAAGTCGCCCATCACCACCGAGCGGCCCAGGACCAGCGGGGCGCCAAGGCGGCGATAGCGCAGTTCGTTGTTCTTCCAGCGCTCGTTGCCATTCTGGCGGTCGAACGCGAAGACCACGGACTGTTCGTCGCTGGCATAGATGGCATTGTCATCCTGGGTCAGGCCGGAAGGCGACGAGAAATCCTTGCCCCACTGCGGCTGGCCACTGGCCAGCTCCAGGCAGGCGATCCGGCCCTGGAAGGTCGTGGCGCAAACCTGGCGGCCACTGACCATGGGCTGGCCGGTGACGTCGTTCAGGCGCTCGATCTCCGAAACACCCTTGGGATACGAAACCGCGCTCTCCCAGCGAAGCACGCCGTTGCCTGGCGTCAGGACCCCCAGCTTGCCACCGGGAAAGCCCATCACGATGCCGTCACCGGCGAACACCATGCCCATCGCGGCGCGCAGGTTCAGCGGCGTCTGCGAACGCTGGTAGATCCAGCGCCGCTCACCGGTCTGGGCGTCCAGCGCGAGTACCCGGGTATCGGTGGTGCGCACGACCACCAGGCCGTTGCCGACCAGCGGGGCCGACAGGACTTCGCCGTTGACCTGCTTCTTCCAGATCTGCTTGCCGCTGGCATCGAATGCGTAGACCGCGCCCTTCTCCCCCGCCACGGCAGTCACCGAGCCGTCACTGCCCGGGCCAGTCGTGATATCGACGTCGGTCTTGGCCTTCCACAGCGTACGACCGGTGGCTCCATCCAGTGCCATGATCGTGCCATTGTTGGCCGATACGTACACGTTGTTGCCCGCTGCGGCCGGCTGCAGCGCGTATGGCCCGCTCTTGCCGACATCCGCCTTCCAGGCCTGACGCACGGACAGCGTCGCCGACACCGGCTTCAGCTCGGCCGGCGGATGCTTGTTCTCCTTGCTGAACAGCGAGCAACCGCCCAACGCCACAAGGCAGGCGCCGGCGACGAGCGCACGGGCAATCTTGCGGCGGGACTTGCCTTGTTGTTCGGCACCGGAAAGCATTGACGTCATAAGGTTCGGATCCTGAATTGGGTTGTGGCAGATGCCCTTCTCGTACAGCGGCGCAAGATCAGGCGGTGCCCAGCGCGTCAAGCTTGAACTGGATGATCTGGCGCATCGACTGATCGTCGGCGCTCAGCTTGTCCAGCGCCTTGCGGTAGGCAGCGCGTGCGTCGGCGCGCTTGTCCTGCGCGGCCAGCAGATCGCCCTTGCGGTCGGCATACAGCGCGACGAACGGCGCCGGCGGCTCGTCCTTGAGCAGCGCCAGGCCCTGGTCGTAGGCCTTCTCGTCGAGCAGCACGCCCGCAAGACGCACACGGGCAATCAGCGAGTACTCGCCGTCGCCATGATCGATTGCCCACTGCAACTGTGCCTTGGCGGCCGCCAGATCGCCCGCATCGTACAGCACCTTGGCTGCGACCAGCGCGCTCATCGGACCATAGGCCGTCTTGCCGAACTTGTCTTCAAGGTCGCCAGCGGCGCGCTTGACGCGCTCGGCATCGCGGCCTTCCGCAGCCTTGATCACCTGGTCGTACAGCACGGCGGCCTCGGAAGCCTGCTTGCGTTCCCAGTACTTCCAGCCATTCCAGGCGGCGAACGCCAGCAAAGCGGCAATCAGGATCCACGTCAGGGCATTGCCGTACTGACGCCACCAGGCCTTCAGGTTTTCAAGCTGTTCCTGCTCTTCCAGATCGTATGCCATGTCGAGGCACTCTCTTGCGTTTGGGTTGGGGTCAAAGGCCGCCTGGGCGGCCTCCGTTTCCTGCTTGGCAGACCTCGCGGGTCGCGGCAGGCAGCGCTACTGTTATTCGCTGGCGCCGACCATCGCGTCGATCAGGTAGTCGACCAGGCCCTCGGCAGGCACTTGCGCCTGCTGGCCGCCGCCTTCGGCCTGCGCGCCCTGGCGAAGTTCCTTCACCTGCATTACGCCGGCAGCGACTTCGTCCTCGCCGATGATCACGGCGTACGCCGCGCCGCTCGCGTCGGCGCGCTTCATCTGCGACTTGAAGCTGCCGCTCTTGCCGTCGGTCGTGGCATGCAGCACTACGTCCAGTCCGGCATCGCGCAGGCGCTCGGCAGCGACCATGGCTTGCTGGGCCGCGGCTTCACCCTGGTGCACGAGGTAGATATCACAGCCCACCGCGTCCGGTACCACGCCTTCCTCGCGGATCAGCTCGATGATGCGCTCGATACCCATGGCCCAGCCGCAGGCCGGCGCCGGCTTGCCGCCCATCTGCGCGATCAGCGGATCATAGCGACCGCCGCCGGCAATGGTGCCCTGCGCGCCAAGCTTGTCCGTGATCCACTCGAACACCGTCAGGTTGTAATAGTCCAGTCCGCGCACCAGGCGCGGATTGATCTTGTACGGAATGTTGTTGGCCTTCAACAGGCGCTGCACGCCCTCGAAGTGGGCCAGCGATTCCTCGCCCAGGAAATCGATCAGCTTGGGCGCGTTGGCCGCCATTTCCTGCAGTGCGGGATTTTTCGTGTCGAGCACGCGCAGCGGATTGGTGTAAAGGCGGCGCTTGCCATCCTCGTCCAGGATCTCCTGGAACCGTTCCAGGTACTTGATCAACTCTTCGCGGTGCGCGGCGCGCTCATGCGCCTGGCCCAGCGAATTGATTTCCAGCCGCACGCCGGTCAGGCCCAGATCATCCCACAGGCGCTGGCACATCAGGATGATCTCGGCATCCACGTCCGGGCCGGCAAAGCCGAGCGCCTCGGCGCCGAGCTGATGGAACTGGCGATAGCGGCCGCGCTGCGGACGCTCGTGGCGGAACATCGGGCCGGTGTACCACAGACGCTTCGGGCCGTCGTACAGCAGGTTGTGCTCGATGGTGGCGCGCACGGCCGCCGCGGTGCCTTCCGGGCGCAGCGTGAGTTGCTCGCCATTGAGCGAATCGGTGAAGGAATACATTTCCTTCTCGACAATATCCGTCACCTCGCCGATGCCACGCACGAACAGCTGGGTATGCTCGACGATCGGCGTGCGGATCTGCTGGTAGCCATAGGCCCGCAGCATGGCGCGCGCGGCGTTCTCGAAATGCTCCCACAGCGGGGCATCCGCGGGCAGCATGTCGTTCATGCCCTTCACGCCCTGCAATGCCTTGGCGGGGCGTGCCTTGTCTTCTGCCTTGGCGCCGCTTTGCGCGGACGGATTCTCGTTTTGCGTCATTCTGTCGTTATCTTGCTGGGGTGGACCGGCCAATGCCGGCTCAGGCCACCGCTTCCTTCTCTGCCCGTGCTGCGCCCGGACCGTAATGCGTGCGAACGTACTCGTCGACGATCGCCTGGAATTCTTCGGCGATGCGCTCGCCGCGCAGCGTCTTCACCTTGACGCCATCCACGAACACCGGCGCCGCCGGCGATTCGCCCGAGCCCGGCAGCGAGATGCCGATATTGGCGTGCTTGCTCTCGCCCGGACCGTTGACGATGCAGCCCATCACGGCCACATCCATCTCCTCGACGCCGGGGTAGGCGGTCTTCCACTGCGGCATCTGTTCGCGCAGATACGCCTGGATGCTGGCCGCCAGCTCCTGGAACACGGTGCTGGTGGTGCGGCCGCAACCCGGGCACGCGATCACCATCGGCGTGAAGTTGCGCATGCCCATGGTCTGCAGGATTTCCTGGCCGACATAGACTTCCTTCTCGCGCGGCGCGCCCGGCTCGGGCGTCAGCGAAATGCGGATGGTATCGCCGATGCCTTCCTGCAGCAGCACCGACAGCGCCGCCGTCGAGGCCACGATGCCCTTGCTGCCCATGCCCGCCTCGGTCAGCCCGAGATGCAGTGCATAGTCGCAGCGGCGCGCCAGTTCGCGGTACACCGCGATCAGTTCCTGCACCTGCGAAACCTTGCACGACAGGATGATCTGGCTGCCCGGCAGGCCGATTTCCTCGGCCTTCTTCGCCGAATCGATCGCCGAGGTGATCAGCGCCTCGATCATCACGCTCTGCGCGGGCCAGGGTTCGGCACGGCCGGCGTTCTCGTCCATGATGCGCGCGAGCAGATCCTGGTCCAGGCTGCCCCAGTTGACGCCGATGCGCACCGGCTTGCTGTACCGGCAGGCCATCTCGATCATCTGCGCGAACTGCGTGTCGCGCTTGGCGCCCTGCCCGACATTGCCGGGGTTGATGCGGTACTTCGACAACGCCTCGGCGCAGGCTGGATGGTCCTGCAGCAGCTTGTGGCCGTTGTAGTGGAAGTCTCCCACCAGCGGCACGTTGACGCCCATGCGGTCGAGCTGCTCGCGGATGTGCGGCACGGCCGCAGCCGCCTCGGGCGTGTTGACGGTGATGCGGACAATCTCGGACCCCGCGCGCGCCAGTTCCTTGACCTGGATCGCCGTGCCAATGGCATCGACGGTATCCGTATTGGTCATCGACTGCACCCGCACCGGCGCCCCGCCACCGATGGTGACGATGTTATCGCCCCAGGCGATGCGCGCCTGGCGCGTCGAGCGGCGCGGCAGCGGGCCCGGCAGGACGGGAAGACAAAGCTGTTCGTTCATAGCGTTACCACCTCGCAATGATGCACCGTGCCGGGCCCGCGTCAGGGCAGCGTCAGGCGCGCGACGTTGTTGCGGTTTGCCGCCTTCAAGTCGACCGGCGTGCCGTTGCGGCTCATCGACTCCACACCCTTCACGTTGCCGATGGTCACCTTGTAGGGCGCCGTGCCGCCACCCGCGACTTCCTGGCCGGCCTTGGCGGTGCCGCCCAGGACGACCTTGCCGCTGCGGTCGCGGATCTCGTACCAGGTGTCGGCCGAGAACTTGATCTGCAGTTCACCCTGCGCAGCGGCCGTGGCCGGCGCGGGTGCCGATGCCGGTTCCGCTTTGGCAGTGAGCGCCGCCGGGGCTGCCGCCGCAGCCGGCACGGGCACGGCCACGTCGCTGGCAGCAACCGCCGGCGCGCTGGCAGGCAATGCCTCGGACGGCGCCGGGGAGTCAGCACCGGCCATGACCGGCGGAAGCGCCGCCGTCACGGTGCCGGAGTCGGATGTCTGAGCCGGCTGCTCCCGCACTTCGGCGTGCGTGGCCTCAGCGGCGCTATTGCGCGCTTCCAGCCACTGCTTCATATGGTCGAGCCCGAACCAGCCGCCCGCGGCCACGCCGGCCACCACCAGTGCCAGCCAGACCCAGCGCCCGCCGGCACCCGTGCCCCGGCGGGACCCAAAGCGCCTGCGGTCGTCGAACGTCTCGTTGAGGCCGCTTTCGCGCTGGCGCGCCATCTCCGTGACCTGGACCGGCCGCGGGTGGAACCGCGCGAGCAAGACGTCCACGTCGACGTGCAGCATGCGCGCGTAAGCACGCATCACGCCCTTGGCAAAGGTGATATCGGGAAGCGCATCGACTTGGCCGCCTTCAATTGCAGTCAGCTTCGACGTGGCAACTTTCAGGCGAGCACTCACGTCTTCGATGGACATCCGTTGCGATTCTCGCGCCTGTGCCAGCAGCACGCCGATCTCGCGCGCCACGGCTTCACGCTCAGATTCTGTCGCGCCCCCGCCGACGTGTCCCGTCGATGCGGCCTGGCCTGCGGCGCGCTCTTGCTCACTCATCCCATGCTCCTTGTTCGTAGGCGCTCAGTTCGCGCGAATCGGGGAAACGCTGGCGCAGCTGTGCCACAAGGGCGCCCTGCGTCGCCGCGTCGCCCTGACGGCGCGCAATGCGCGCACCCAGCCAGAGGGATTGCGCGCTTGCAAATTTGCTGTTGTTGACTCGCTCCGCAAATTGCCGAGCCTGCGCGAGGTCGCCACGCCGGTAGTAAACCAGCGCCAGGTTGGTATTGGCGACCGGATTGTTCCGATCGTAGCCAAGCGCCGCCTTCAGGTTCTTCTCGGCTTCGGCACCAGCGCCATTGCGGATCTGGCATGCGCCAAGGCTGATCAGCGGCTTGGCGGGCCCGCCGGCCGAGGGAGCGGACACCGCGCGCTCGAGCATCGGAACCGCCTCGCCATACCGGCCTTCCTGGCACAAGAACCAGCCATAGTTGTTGAGCAGGTCGCCATCATTGCCGCGCATGGAAACCGCGGTGCGGAAGCTGTCGTCGGCCAGCGCCTTCTCGTTCATGGCCATGTAGATCAGCGCGCGCACATGGTACGCGTCGCCCATGCTGGGGTCGGCGGCAATTGCCTGCTTGACCTCGTCGAGCGCAACACTGTTCTGGCCGGCCTCAAGGTAATTGGTGGCCAACTGCAGCCGGATGCCGGCGCGGCGCCGGGCATCGGTCTGGTCGGAAGTGGTCTGGAGGTCCTGCGAGGGCGCTTGCGGCAACTGGCAAGCTGACAACATCAGCAGCCCCAGCAGGGCTGCAGCGATCAGACGGATCATGCAGGGCGAGCCTCCCCAGCTTGGCCAGTCGCGGCAACCGGCACCAAAGGCGTGATCTTGCCGAACTTGCCGCGCTCGGCAAGCCGGGTGCGATCCTTGACTTCCCCGGCCAGCTGGCCGCACGCCGCGTCTATATCATCGCCGCGCGTCTTGCGGATCGTGGTCACGATGCCAGCGTCCATCAACACCTGCGCAAAGCGCCGGATCTGCTCGTTGTTGGAACGCTTGAGACCCGATTCGGGGAAGGGGTTGAACGGGATCAGGTTGAACTTGCAAGGCACGTCGGCCACCAGCTTCAACAGCTCCCGCGCATGCTGGACGCCGTCATTGACGCCATCCAGCATGCAGTATTCGAAGGTAATGAAGTCGCGCGGCGCGAATTCCAGGTAACGGCGGCATGCCGCCATCAGATCGGCCAGCGGGTACTTCTTGTTCAGCGGCACGAGCACGTCGCGCAGGGCGTCATTGGACGCGTGCAGCGACACCGCAAGCGCCACCGGCAGGTCTTTCGACAGCCGGTCCATCATCGGCACCACGCCGGAAGTGGACAGCGTCACGCGCCGGCGCGACAGGCCATACGCATTGTCGTCCAGCATCAGCCGCATGGCCGGGACGACCTGGTCGTAATTGAGCAGCGGCTCGCCCATGCCCATCATCACCACATTGGAGATGACGCGGTCATCCTTGGGGCCACGGCCCAGTTGCTCGCGCATGGCGAACTCCGCCATCCACAGCTGGCCGATGATCTCGCCCGTGGTCAGGTTGCGCGAGAAACCCTGCTTGCCGGTCGAACAGAACCGGCAGTTGACGGCGCACCCGGCCTGCGAGGAGACGCACAGCGTGCCGCGCGTTTCCTCGGGGATGTACACCGTCTCCACCGCGTTGCCATTGCCGACATCGAGCAGCCACTTGCGCGTGCCGTCGGCCGACAGGTGGTCGGTGATGACGGCCGGCGAGCGGATCTCGGCCCGCGTGGCGAGCTTTTCGCGCAGCGACTTGGCGAGATCCGACATGGCGTCGAAACGGCTGGCACCGAAATGGTGGATCCAGCGTTGCAGCTGCCGCGCACGAAACGGCTTCTCGCCGAGCTCCCCGCAATAGGCGGTGAGCGCGTCCGCATCCAGGTCGAGCAGGTTGACGAGATTGTTCATGACGGCAAACTCAACTTCCGTTTCAGTCTAGTCTTGTGAAAAAGACCAGACAATCAGCGGCTGTAAACGTTCATGCCCGGGAAGAAGAAGGCAACTTCCACAGCGGCGGTTTCAGCAGCGTCCGAGCCGTGCACGGCGTTGGCGTCGATGCTGTCGGCGAAGTCGGCGCGGATGGTGCCCTTGTCGGCCTTCTTCGGGTCGGTGGCGCCCATCAGCTCACGGTTCTTGGCGATGGCGTTCTCGCCTTCCAGAGCCTGGATCATGACCGGGCCCGAGACCATGAAGTCGACCAGGTCCTTGAAGAACGGGCGCTCCTTGTGGACAGCGTAGAACTGCTCGGCTTCGCCGCGCGACAGGTGCACCATCTTGGCAGCAATGATCTTCAGGCCGGCGGCCTCGAAACGGGCGTAGATCTGGCCGATAACGTTCTTGGCCACGGCATCCGGCTTGATAATCGACAGGGTGCGTTCGATCGCCATGAAAAACTCCGAAAAATGAAGGGGTTACAAATGGATTAAACGTGCGATTCTAGCACGAGACGATGACGGTTTCGAGCGCAGCCCCCCTTGGCCACCAACGCAGCTGCCGAATGCGGCGCCGCGGCATGCCGCATGGCACAGCCTGCACATTTCGACACCACCCATTGCACGGAACGCAATACATGTAAAGACGTCAAACACGAGCAACAAATTCGACCGTAATCGCATTGAAGTGATTCATGCAATACTTTGATCCACTTGCAATTCCGCAAAGGCGATGCCACATTGGCGATGCGTCGGCACCGGGTCGACCCGGCGCCTCACCGTTAAAGAACAGGAGTCACCATGGATAACAAGCTGAACACCTACGGTTTCGGCAATGCGTCGACGGTCAGCGATGTCGTCGTGCGCAACCGGGTCTTGCGCAACACTTACTGGCTGCTGGCCATCTCGATGATTCCCACCGTGATCGGTGCATGGATCGGCGTGGCGACCGGCTTCAGCTTCATGGCAGGCAGCCCCGGCCTGTCGCTGATCCTCTTCCTCGGCATTGCGTTCGCCTTCTTCTACGGCATCGAGAAGACCAAGAACAGCAGCATGGGCGTGGTCCTGCTGCTGGCCTTCACGTTCTTCATGGGACTGATGCTGTCGCGCCTGATCGGCGCGGTGCTGCAGTTCTCGAACGGACCGGCACTGATCATGTATGCCTTTGGCGGCACTGCGGCGGTATTCGGCGCGATGGCCACCATCGCCACGGTCAGCAAGCGTGATTTTTCGGGCCTGAGCAAGTTCCTGTTCGTTGGCCTGATCCTGCTGATCCTGGCAAGCGTCGCCAATATCTGGCTGCAACTGCCGTCGCTGATGATCACGGTGTCGGTCATCGCCATCGGCATTTTCTCGGCCTACATCCTGTTCGATGTGCAGCGCGTGGTGAATGGCGGCGAGACCAATTACATCACCGCAACGCTGGCGATCTACCTCGACGTCTACAACGTGTTCACGAACCTGCTGGCCCTGCTGGGCATTTTTGGCGGCAGCCGGGACTGACGCAGCCACAGGCAAGATGAAAAACGCCGGCCAGATGGCCGGCGTTTTTTTCATTGGGCAGCAATTTCCGCCCACCCCAACCTACCCGCGCTCGAACACGGCAATCGACTCGACGTGCGAGGTATGCGGGAACATGTTCACAACGCCTGCGCCCACCAGCCGGTAGCCGGCCTCGTGCACCAGCAAGCCAGCATCGCGGGCCAGGGTCGAGGGGCTGCACGATACGTAGACGATCCGGCTCGGGAGCACGTCGCTGCCTTGCTGCGCCAGCTCGCCCAGCGCCTTGCACACGGCCAGCGCGCCCTCGCGCGGGGGGTCGACCAGCCAGCGGTCGAAGCGGCCCAGCGCGGCGATGTCCTCGGCCGTGACTTCAAACAGATTGCGGCAAGCGAATTCCGTCTTGTGCGCCAGCCCGTTGTAACCGGCATTGGCCAGCGCCCGGGTCGTCAGGGCTTCGCTGCCTTCGATACCCATGACCGAGCGCCCCTGCGTGGCCAGTGGCAGCGTGAAGTTGCCGATGCCGCAGAACAGGTCGAGCAGCCGGTCTTGCGGCTGGGCGTCCAGCAGACGCAACGCACGGCCGATCAGCACACGGTTGATCTGGTGATTGACCTGCGTGAAGTCCGTCGGCTTGAACGGCATGCGAATGCCGAACTCGGGCAGCGTGTAGGCCAGTTCCCGGTCAAGCGGATAGAACGGCGCAACGGTATCCGGGCCCTTGGGCTGGAGCCAGAACTGGACCTTGTACTGATCCGCAAAGGCGCGCAGCAGGTCCTTGTCCGCATCGGTCAGCGGTTCCAGGATACGCAGCACCAGTGCCGTGACCTCGTGGCCGACCGCAAGTTCGATCTGCGGCATGCGGTCGCGGATCGAAAGACCGCCCACAAGCTCGCGCAAGGGCACCAGCATTGCGGAAATTTGTGGCGGAAGAATCTCACAGCTCGTCATGTCGGCGACATAGCTGCTCTTGCGCTCGTGGAAGCCGACCAGCACCCCGCCTTTCTTGGCCACGTACCGCACCGTCAGGCGCGCACGATAGCGGTAACCCCAATCCGGTCCGGCAATGGGCCTGAACATCACTTCGGGACGAACCTTCGACAAATGCCAGAGGTTGTCTTCGAGCACCCGCTGCTTGATGGCGAGTTGCGCGCGCGAATCCAGGTGTTGCATGGAGCAGCCGCCGCAGACACCGAAGTGCTTGCAGCCTGGCTTGACACGCATCACCGATTCTTGCCTGATTTCCAGCAGGTGGGCCTGCTCATAACTCGGCTTGCGGCGAAAGCTCTTGTAGCTCACGGTTTCGCCGGGCAGCGCGCCCTCGACGAAGATCACCTTGCCGGGCGTGCCGTCTTCATTGACCAGGCGGCCGACACCACGGGCCTCCATGTCAAGGCTGTCGATGACAACGACGGGATCTGCGCCCGACGCGACGGCGGCCGGGGCGTTCGGAGCGGCAGATGCCGCACTCGGCGTTGCGGGCGTTTCTAGTGGGGAGGACACGACTTGGGACACCAGACGAAACCTGACATATTGTTTTGCGAAAGCGCGATTGTAGTCCAGAGACGCCGTGCGACGCCTGTGCAACGTCGACGCGACACACAAGGAGCGATGCCATGGAACTGATTTCGTGGAATATCCAGTGGGGGCGCGGCGCCGATGGCCGCGTCGACCTGTCGCGCAGCGTGACCACCATGCGCGCGATGGCGGACCCCGACGTCATCTGCCTGCAGGAAGTCACACGCGGTTTCGGTGACCTGCGCGGGGCACCCGGCGCCGACCAGGTGGCGGAGTTGACGGCATTGCTGCCCGGCTATCGCGTGATGTTTGCCCCAGGCGTCGACCGTTTCGGCAGCGACGGCGGTCCGCGCCAGTTCGGCAACCTGATCGCCACGCGACTACCGGTGCATGAGGTATTTCGCCATGCCCTGCCCTGGCCAGCGGATCCCGACGTCGCGTCGATGCCTCGCGTGGCGCTGGAAGCCACGGTGCAAGCGGACAGCAGGCGGCTGCGCGTCATCTGCACGCACCTGGAATACTATTCGGCGAACCAGCGTGCCGCGCAGGCCAACGCCTTGCGCGACTGGCACGCCGAAGCTTGCGGCCATGCCCGCCGGGCCGGCCGCAGCGAATCGACCCCGGGACCGTTCACGCCGGAGCCCCGGCCAGCCGAAGCCGTCCTGTGCGGCGACTTCAACAGCAAACCGTCGGACATTGCCTATCGACGCATGCTGGAGCCCTTCGACGACGGCACCACGCCATGGCGCGACGCATGGCTGCTCAGGCATCCGGGCCAGCCGCACGCGCCCACTTGTGCCATGTACGACAAGGAACAATGGCCCGAGCCGCCCTTCGCGTGCGATTTCGTCTTTGTCACGGAGAATGTCGCCGGCCAGGTCTGCCGTTGCGAAGTGAATGCGGCGACGAAGGACTCGGATCACCAGCCCATCGTGCTGTCACTGGATATCTGAGGAAGGCCCGCACCGGCGGCGGGCCAGCCGCCGGCTCAGTCGAGCTCTTCGTCTTCCGGCGTCAGCCGCTTCACGCGGAAGGCCTGGAGGTATTCCATCCACTGGGCACCCGGCAGCTCGGCCAGCGATTCCTGCACGAGCTCCACTTCCTGGTCGAACTCGCGCGGCGTCACGCCGCCCCGCATCAGCTGGAAGCGGCAGTACATCAGGTAGGTGTTGACGACGTCCGTCTCGCAATACGCGCGGATCGCCTCAAGCTCGCCGTCCTGGAACGCGCGCCATACCTTGCTGCCGTCCATGCCCATCTTGCCCGGGAAGCCGCACAGCTTGGCCAGATCATCCAGCGGCGCGCTCGCGCGCGGCTGGTACATGGCAAGCAGGTCCATCAGATCCAGGTGCCGCATATGGTAGCGGCTGATGTAGTTGTTCCACTTGAAGTCGCGGCTGTCGTCGTCGCGGCCCTCGCCCATTTCCCAGTAGCGCGGCGCGGTCACGCCGTGGACCAGGCCACGGTAGTGCAGCACGGGCAGGTCGAAACCACCACCGTTCCACGACACGAGCTGCGGGCTGTAGCGCGCGATCAGTTCGTAGAACTTCTGGATCAGCGTCGCCTCGCCATCCTCCAGGGTTCCCAGCGAGCCGACATGGAAAACGGCCGACCCGTCGCGCTGCGTACGGCGCAACACGCAGGAAATCGCTGCCACGCGCTGCAGATAGTGCGGCAGGAAATCGCTTCCGGTCTTTTCACGGCGGGCTGAGAACGCATGCTCGGCGACTTCTTCGTCGCTCATCGATGCGGGATGGTCATGCAAACGGCGCAGGCCGTCGACATCGGGAATGGTCTCGATGTCGAATACCAGCACAGGAGTCATAGAACAGCGTCCTTCCTGACACCTTGCGAAGCGAAATGCCGCTTGAGCTTGACCAGGGCTTCCTGCTGGATCTGGCGCACGCGCTCGCGCGTCAGGCCCATTTCCTCGGCCAGCTCTTCAAGCGTGGCCGGTTCGATGTGGTTGAGCCCGAAGCGGCGCTCCACCACATAGCGGTGCTTTTCCGACAGGCGGGCCAGCCACAGCTTCATCAGGCCTTCGAGCTCGCGGTGCGCAACCTCCTGGTCCGGCGCGGCATTGTGCTCGTCGGAAAGAAAGTCCAGCAGGCTGGACCCCGGGTCCAGGTCAAACGGCGTATCGAGCGAGGTGGTATGTTCGTTAAGCGCCAGCACGTCCTGCACCTCGTCAGGCGTCTTGCCCAGCAGGTGGGCAATGTCTTCGAGGCTGGCGTCGCGGCCGTCGGTGCCGCCTTTTTCGAGGTGCCGCTTGGCGCGCAGCACCTGGTTGAGTTCCCGGATCACATGGACCGGCAAGCGCACCGTGCGCGCCTGGTTCATGATGGCACGCTCGATGCTCTGGCGGATCCACCAGGTCGCGTAGGTGGAAAAACGGAAACCGCGCGACGGATCGAATTTCTCGATCGCGTGCATCAGCCCAAGATTGCCTTCCTCGATCAGGTCCAGCAGCGGTACGCCACGGTTGAGATAACCCTTGGCGATACTCACGACCAGGCGCAGGTTACGCTCAATCATGACCTGCCGCGCGGAGAAATCGCCATCCTTGGCGAGCGTCGAGAAATGCAGTTCCTCGGGTGCGGAAAGCAGCGGCTTGATGCTGATGCGGTTCAGGTAGTGCTGCACCGTATCGGCGGCCAGCTCCGTATGCAGGACGGTCCGGAAGTCATCATGCTCCGCCGCGCCTGACTCGGTGCCGTTCTCGCCATCGTTGTCCTCGTCCTCTTCCGCCTCATCCTCGTCGTCATCGCTCAGTTGCCGATCGTTGTCGTCGCCGAGCAAGTCGGCTTCGCGCAGGCCAACCGTGGCGGTGGTCGCGATCGGCTCGTCGGTGACGGGGAGCAGGTCAGCACCGACGTCCTTGTCGAATGCATCCACATCGACGCGATCATCGGACTGGGCCACACCAGCCTTCACTTCCGGCTGCTTGGCACGGCGAGCCCTGCTGACGGTTCCGGAGGAGACAGTTTTCTGGCGTGGCATGAACCCTCACTGTGGCGGCAGATACCGCATCGGATCAACCGGTTTTCCGTTCTTGCGAACCTCGAAGTGAAGCTTTACCTTGTCGGTATCACTGTTGCCCATCTCCGCAATCTTCTGCCCCTTTCGGACCGTTGATTGCTCTGCCACGAGCACCTTTTCGTTGTGGCCGTAGGCAGTAAGAAATGTCTCATTGTGTTTGATGATGACAAGATTCCCGTAGCCGCGCAAGGGGCCAACGTGAATCACCCGACCGTCGTCGGCAGCAAGCACGGCATCGCCCTTCTTGCCCGCAATATCGATCCCTTTATTGCCCTTGTCATCAAATTTGGCGACCAATTGGCCAGTAGCCGGCCACGCCAGTTTCATGGCGCCGTCCGCAACCGGAGCGGAGCTGCCGGCGGACGCTGCGGCACCTGCCGCGGGCGCAGCGGCAGTTGCCGGCGGCGGCACCGGCGTACCTGCCGGACGTGCCTGGTCGAGCGGCTGCCCCTGGATCGAACCCGGCGCCACCGGCGTGGCGGTCACGCCCTGGCCGGCATTGACATCGGCACCCGGCGGGACAATACGCAACAACTGGCCCACCTCGATCTGGTTCACATTGCTGATATTGTTCCAGCCCGCGACATCACGATACGACTGGCCGTTCTCGAGCGCGATACGGTAAAGGGTATCGCCTCGCTTGACCCGATAGTATCCGGGAGGTGCCGGCTCCAGCGGCGCGGCGGAAGTGCTCGCGGTGGAGGTGCGGTCCACCACGGGTGCCGGCATCGGCGAGTTGGCGCAGGCGGCCAGCAGCGCCGCCAGCGCGGAAGCCGCCACAAGCTGGCCAGCGCGTGCGAATTGATGCGAGTTCACGATCTTGTGCATAGTTCGACTCAGATGGTGCCCGATTTTAAGGGCACAAAGAAAACGGCTTCAAGCGCGGTCCGGTGAAAGCGATGCCGATTGAGCCGCTCGATCAGCAGCAGCTGCTGCGTGACCGTCTGGCCCGTGGCGCCCGGCGGCGGCATCAGCGCCACGGGCGCAATCAAGCGGCCGCCGATGGCAAGCTGCTCGAGCAGGGCCTGTGGGACGTCCATGCCGGCCGCGGCAAGGATGATGGCCGAAAACGGCGCCGCCTGCGGCAGGCCGAGCATGCCATCGCCATAGTGCAGGCGCAGGTTTGGCACGCGCAGCGGCCGCAGGTTCGCCTTCGCCTGCTCATGCAGCGGACGGATGCGCTCGATGGAAAAGACTTCGCGTGCCACCAGGCTCAGCACCGCGGCCTGGTAGCCGCAGCCGGTGCCGATCTCGAGCACGCGTTCCAGGGGGGTGTCCGTCGCCAGGCCTTCACGCAAGAGTTCGATCATGCGCGCGACCACGGACGGTTTTGAGATCGTCTGCTGATGCCCGATGGGCAGCGCAGCGTCCTCATAGGCTTGCGATGCCAGCCCCGGTTCGACGAACAGGTGGCGCGGCACGGTGCCAATGGCGGCCAGTACGCGTTCGTCGCGGATGCCCGCGGCGCGCAGCCGCGCCGCCAGCGCCCCCCGCGCCCGGTCCGACGCCATCCCGCCCCCACCCGCCGTCGCAGCCGAGGCGCGTGCCTCCACGGCACTCGCGGCCGGGGTGGGCGCGGACGGCTGCTTGTCGCGGACCTTGGCCGGCGCCTTCGCCGGGCGCGGCGCGCCGACCGCCGGCATGCCGGCAGTACGCGCCGGCTCCGGCTTGCGCTGCACGACCGCGTCCAGCGGCAGGGGGAACTTGCTGCGAGGGGGCGTTGGGCTCATCGGGGGTGAGGCACTGCAGCGGGAATGGCTAGTTCAGCCACTGGGCAAGCGCATCGAGCTGGCCGCGATGTGTCAGGTCGAGCTGCAACGGCGTCAGCGAAACATAGCCCTCGGCGGTCGCGTGGAAATCCGTGCCCTCGCTCGCGTCGCGCGCGTCGCCGGCCGGGCCGATCCAGTAGTTGAGATCGCCGCGCGGATTGACCTGAGCAATCACGGGCTGCGACGGATGCCGCTTGCCGAGCCGCGTGGCGCGGTAGCCCTTGATATGTTCGAACGGCAGGTTCGGAATATTGACGTTGAGCAGGAACGGCTCGGCGGGCGGCGTGGCAATGGCGCGCTCGACCACGGCGCGCGCCACGCGCGCGGCAGCGTCGAGATGCTCCCAGCCCTTGTGCACCTGCGAGAACGCAATGGAAGGAATCCCCAGCAGGTAGCCTTCGATGGCGGCCGCGACCGTGCCGGAATACAGCACGTCCTCGCCCATGTTCTGCCCCTGGTTGATGCCGGAGACCACCAGGTCAGGTTTCTCGTCAAGCAGGCCGGTCAGCGCGATATGCACGCAATCGGTCGGCGTGCCATTGACGAAGCGAAATCCCTTCTGCACGCCCTCCCGCGCCTCGTAGATCGAAAGGGGCCGCTGCAGGGTCAGCGAGTTCGAAGCCCCGCTGTGGTTTTGCTCGGGCGCAATCACCGTAATGCGAGCCAGCGGAGCGAGCGCGGCATGCAAGACGGCCAGTCCCGGCGCGAGATAACCGTCGTCGTTGGCTAGAAGGATGTGCATCCCGCGATTGTACCTGACGAAGCCTGCACAAGCGGCCTCTCCAGGCACCGCGAAAGCTCGGTCCCGCGTCGCCCGGCGCCACGCAAACGGGTGAAAGCGGCGGAACAGAACGATCGTGCTATTTGCGATACACTTTGCGATACACTTGGCCTTGCCGTCTGGCCGCGCGCGGCGGGCAGGCGCCAGGATTTATCGCCCATATATATCACCGGAGACAAGATGAAAGCCGTTCTGTGCAAGGCCTGGGGGCCGCCTGATTCCCTGACCGTCGAAACCCTGCCGGATCCGGTGCCGGATCAGGGCGAAGTGGTCATCGAGGTCAAGGCCGCCGGCGTGAACTTTCCGGATGTGCTCATCATCCAGAACAAATACCAGGCCAAGCCGGAACTGCCGTTCACGCCGGGCTCGGAACTGGCAGGCATCGTCACCGCGGTCGGCGCGGGTGTCACCCACGTCAAGCCTGGCGACCACGTGATTGCCTATCTCGGCAACGGTGCCTTCGCCTCGCACGTGAAAGCGCCCGCCAACAAGGTAATGCCGATGCCGCCGGGCATCGATTTCGACACCGCGGCAGCGTTCACCCTCACCTACGGCACCTCGCACCATGCCGTGGTGGACCGCGGCGAACTCAAGGCCGGCCAGACCATGCTGGTATTGGGCGCGGCCGGCGGCGTCGGCCTCGCCGCGATCGAAATCGGCAAGGCTATCGGCGCACGCGTCATCGCAGCGGCGTCCACCGACGAAAAGCTCGCGGTCTGCAAGGAACACGGCGCCGACGCGCTGATCAACTACAGCACCGAAGACCTGCGCGAGCGCGTCAAGGCGCTGACCGACGGCAACGGCCCGGACGTCATCTACGATCCCGTTGGCGGCATTTATGCCGAGCCGGCCTTCCGCTCGATCGGGTGGCGCGGCCGCTATCTGGTGGTCGGCTTCGCCAACGGCGAGATCCCGAAGATCCCGCTCAACCTGGCGCTGCTCAAGGGCGCCTCGCTGGTGGGTGTATTCTGGGGAGATTTCGTGCGGCGCGAACCGCGTGCCAACCAGGCCAATATGGCGCAAATGCTGGGCTGGATGAAGGAAGGCAAGCTGCGCCCGCATATTTCGGCGCGCTACTCGCTGGATCAGGCTCCTCAGGCGCTCAAGGACATGGAAGCGCGCAAGGTGACCGGCAAGGTGGTGATCGTTCCCTGACGCGGGAAAGAAGCAAAAAAATCAGGGCGCAGAGCGTGCGGCAACGCGCTGCGCCCCCTGTTGGGGCAATTCGCCCCAAGCTGTCTTCCACCTGAATGCACACCCCTACTGGCAGCGGAAGACAGTTCTCAAATCAGCAATCCGGCGATTGCTGCATCGACATGACCCGATGCGTCAGAAGCGGTGCTGCAGGCCGGCCATCACGCCGGTCTGGCTATTGGCAAAACCGACGAAGTCGCGCGACAGGCTGACATTCTGGCCGTTGCGGGCCTTGGCATAGCCGGCCGACAGATAGGCGAGCGTGCGCTTCGAGAACGAGTACTGGGCACGCAGCGAGAACAGGATCGGGTCGGCGTCATTGCCGCCCTTGATGTTCTGCTTGTAGACCGCGCCATAGAGCGTGAATGCCGGCGTGAAGTCGTAGCTGGCGCCGCCCCAGTACATGTCGCTGCGCTCCGACGCCGCGCCCGTGGTCAGCGTGCGCTTGTAATTGCGGTAGCCGGCGAACAGCGACAGGCTGCCGAAGTCATAGCTGGCACCGGCGTGAATGCCCTGGATGTAGTCGGTGGCATCGGCCGGCGTGGTGCTGCTGCCGGCGCCGTTCTGGCGGTCCCAGGTCGCGGCGGCGGCGAACTTCCCGGCGTTGTAGCCGACGCCAAGGGCATACTTGGACGAAGTCTTGAAGTCCCCCGCCACTTCCCCCATCGCGGCAGTCGCGCCCAGCTTGAGGCCGCCGAACACGCCGTCATAGCGGATGGCATTCGACGCACGCGAGAACAGCCCGTCCTTGCGGCCGCCGGTAGCGGTCGAAGACGTCGCCCACGAGTAATTCGGCGCGTAGCCCATCGGATCGAAAGGCAGCATGAAGTCATAGGTCGTGGTGAAAGTACGGCCCAGCACCACCTGGCCATAGCTGCTGCTCAGACCGACCGTCGCGCGGCGATCGAACAGCGTGCCGCTGGTATCGAGATTGCCGGTGTCGATGGCGATGCCGCTTTCCAGGTTGAAGAGCGCCTTCAGACCACCGCCCAGATCCTCGGTACCGCGCAGGCCCCAGCGCGATGTATTGCGGCCGCCCGAGGTCAGCTTGACCACGGAGCCATTCGGCCCGGCATGGTTGACGTACTCGACGCCCGCATCCATCAGACCGTAAATGGTCACGCTCGACTGTGCGAAGGCCGAACCGGTACCCGTCAGACCGATGCAGGCCAGTGCCAGTGCCGTACGTTTCATTCTTTCTCTCCTTGCGTTGCTTGTTGTAGTAATGCCAGTCGCATGCGCCGGAGGATCCTGTCCGCCGGGCAAGCCGGCGGCTAATCGAGATGGAGTCGTGGCCGCCCCGTGCCGGCCCCGGTGCCGGCAACCGCCTGCCGGCACATCCATCACAACTGTCCCCTGGTCGTTATGGCGTTCCATCCGGCAAGCGGTGGAACGCTGGAATGGCCGCATCGTATGGGAGCGGCACTTTCAGTTCGCTTTCGGGCAAAAGCGCTTTGGCGCGTGTTGCGCCAACTCGGGGTTGGGAGTTTCCCTAGCTTCAAAGATTGCGCACTTCGCTGTATCAGTCTGGGCCATTCGATTGACTGAATTGCCCCAAGGCTGTGCGCCGTGACGGGTTACGGACGCACACCCTGGCCGTGCTGCGAGCGCCGCCCGTGCCACCGCGCTGCCTGCCTTGCCGCCTTGAATTGCCCTGATGCGTATCCTGCTTGCCGAAGACAACGTGATGCTGGCCAACTCCCTGACAAAGGCCATGACCCAGGCCGGCTTCACGGTCGACTGCATGCACGATGGCCGCAGCGCCGACCACCTGCTGGCCACCCAGGACTATGCGCTGCTCATCCTTGACCTTGGCCTGCCGCGGCTGGATGGCCTTGAAGTGCTGCGCCGGCTGCGCCAGCGCCGCAACCGGATGCCCGTGCTGATCCTGACCGCCCATGGCACGGTCGAAGACCGCGTGCGCGGCCTGGACCTGGGCGCGGACGACTACCTGGCCAAGCCCTTCGACCTCTCCGAACTGGAAGCACGCGCGCGCGCCCTGATCCGCCGCAGCCACGGACACGAATCCACGCAGCTTGATTGCGGCCCGCTGCACTACGACACGGTCAGCCACGCGTTCACGATCGGCGGCGAACTGCTGCAGCTCACGCGGCGCGAGCGCTCGGTGCTGGAGGTGCTGATGCTGCGCGACGGCAAGGCCGTGAACAAGTCGGCCCTGTCCGAGATGATTTTCGGCATCGACGAGTCGGTCAACCCGGATGCCATCGAGATCTACATCCACCGCCTGCGCAAGAAGCTGGACGGCAGCGGCGTGGCCATCGTCACCCTGCGGGGCCTCGGCTACCTGCTCGAAGCGCGGCCAGATCCAGCGCCATGAGCACCCTGGGCAGGACGCCGAGCCTGCGCCTGCAACTGTCGCTGTGGCTACTGCTGCCGCTGCTGGGACTGCTGGCGCTGGATGCCTTCCTTACGTATGAACGCGCCATGTCGGCGGCGCACACGGCCTTCGACCGCACGCTCGAAGCGTCGCTGCGCGCCATGCGCGAGGGCATCGACCTGCGCGACGGCCGCCTGGAGATCGACGTGCCGAACCTGGCGCTGGAACTGTTCGACGACAAGGCCGGCCCGCACGTCTTTTACCAGGTGCGCGACGAGCACGGGCAAACGGTAACCGGCTACGAAGATCTTCCAGGGCCGCCAGGCGCCCGCCCAGCGCTCTACCGGACCGTGTTCTACGACACGGTGTTCCACGAGCAGCCGCTGCGCATGGCGGCGCAGGCCCTGCCGATCCACGACGTGGGCTCGGCCCGCAGCCAGCTGGTATGGGTCGTGATCGGTGAAACCATCGAGCCGCGCCAGGCGCTGGCGCGGGAAATCCTGACCGGCTCGCTGCTGCAGGAACTTGTGCTCGTGGCGCTGGCGCTGGGCATTGTCTGGCTTGGCGTGCGCCGCGGGCTGCGGCCCTTGCACCGCTTGTCCGACACGGTGGCCGCGCGCAGCGCCAGCCAGCTCGATCCGATCGAAGACCGCGACCTGCCGTCCGAAATGAAGCCGCTGGTGCGCGCGATCAATCTGTACGTCGATCGCCTGCACCGCATGCTGCAGGCCCGCAAACGCTTCTTTGCCGATGCCGCGCACCAGCTCAAGACACCGCTGGCCGTGATCCAGGCCGAATCCGAACTGGCACTGCGCGAGCCCGATGGCGAGCGGGTGCGCGAACACATGCGCCTGCTGCACGGCACCGTGCGCCATGCCTCCAAGGGCGTGCAGCAGCTGCTGTCGCTGTCACGGCTCGACCCCGAGAGCGGTTACTCGCCCACCCTGCGAGATATCGCACTGGATGCCGCGGCGCGCTCAGTCGCGCTGGAATGGGCACCGGTCGCGCGCCGTCAAGGGGTCGATCTTGGCTTCGAGGGAGATGGCCCGCTGACCGTGCGCGGTCAAATGGAACTGCTGCAGGAACTGACCGCCAACCTCATCGACAATGCCATCCGCTATGCGGGCGATGGCGCCACTGTCACGGTCAAGGTCGCGCAGGAAGCGGACGGCGCCGCCCTGCTGCAGGTGATCGACAATGGCCCGGGTATTGCCCCGGCCGAGCGCGAAGACGTATTCAGGCGCTTCTATCGCGGCGAAAGCGGCCAGGGCGTGGAAGGCACCGGGCTTGGCCTGCCGATCGTCAGGGAGATCGCCAGGCTGCACCAGGCTGTCGCCGGCCTGGACGAGACCCCCGGCGGCGGGCTGACCGTCACGGTTCGCTTTCCGGCACCGGGCGGCCAGCCGCTGATCCAGCCTCAGAGCTTCTCGGTCTCGCCCGTCTTCGGCTGCCACTTCATCAGCCGCTTTTCGCCGGTTCCGACCATCCAGTCCAGCACCAGCGCGAACGCCGTCAGGACCACAATGCCCGCGAACACGGTGTTGATGTCGAATGTGCCCTCGGCCTGCAGGATCAGGTAGCCCACCCCACGCGCGGAGCCGAGGTATTCACCCACCACCGCGCCGACGAAGGCCAGGCCCACCGACGTGTGCAACGACGAAAACACCCAGCTCGTGGCGCTCGGCAGGTACACATGGCGCAGCAGCTGCTGGCGGTTGGCACCCAGCATGCGCGCATTGGCCAGCACCACCGGGCTGACTTCCTTCACGCCCTGGTAGACGTTGAAGAACACGATGAAGAACACCAGCGTCACGGCCAGCGCCACCTTGGACCAGATGCCCAGGCCGAACCAGACCGCGAAGATCGGCGCCAGGATCACGCGCGGCATCGAGTTCATCGCCTTCACATACGGGTCGAGGATCGCCGAGGTCAGCGGGCTCAGCGCGAGCCACAGGCCCACGCCCAGGCCGGCCACGGTGCCGATGCCGAAGGCCAGCACCGTTTCGAGCAGCGTCACGCCTAGGTGCAGGTAGATATCGCGCTCGACGATAAACCAGTTCCAGATGCGCTGCGCCACCATCAGCGGCTCGCCAAAGAAGAAGGCGATCTCTTGGGAGCGCGTGGCGAAGTGCCACACGCCGAGGATCACCACCAGGACCAGCAGCTGCCAGACGCGCAGCATGCCCTTGGAGTCAGGACGGAATGCCATGGGAATTCGGATTCGGTGTCAGGTTGGCCGTGAGGTTCAAGCGGCGTTGCGCTGCTGCGCATAGCCCTTGAGGACCTCCTCGCGCAGCACGTCCCAGATCGCGGCGTGCAATTCGACGAAGCGCGGATGGTCGCGAATCTCGGCCACGTCGCGCGGGCGCGGCAGGTCGATCGCGAACTCGCCGATCGGATGCGTGCCCGGCCCCGCCGACAGCACCACCACGCGGTCGCTCATGGCGATCGCCTCGTCGAGGTCGTGCGTGATGAACAGCACCGCCTTGCGCTTGGCCGCCCACAGGTCCAGCACCTCGTTCTCCATCAGCTGGCGCGTCTGGATATCGAGCGCGGAGAACGGCTCGTCCATCAGGATGATGTCCGGGTCCAGCACCAGCGTCTGCGCCAGGCTGACGCGCTTGCGCATGCCGCCCGAGAGCTGGTGCGGATAGCGGTCGCCAAAGCCGCCCAGGCCCACGCGGCGCAGCCACTCCTCGCCCTGCTTCACCGCCTCGGCACGCGGCACGCCGCGGAACTCGAGGCCCGCGACCACGTTGTCGAGCGCGCTGCGCCACGGCATCAGCGCCTCGGCCTGGAACATGTAGCCGGCGCGCTGGTTGATGCCGCGCAGCGGCTCGCCGAAGACGCGGACCTCGCCGCTGGACGGCTCCAGCAGGCCGGCGCCGACATTGAGCAGCGTGGATTTGCCGCAGCCGGTCGGGCCGACCACCGAAACGAACTCGCCCGGCCGGATCGCCAGGGTAACGTCCTTGACCGCCGTATAGCGCTGGCTGCGGTCTTCTCGCGAGACGAAGGTGCAGGTGACCTTGTCCAAGGAAAGTGCGGGAGTGCTCATGGGAAACCGTCTCGTTCGCCTCGCCGGCACCTGCCGGCCCGGATCGAGTGAGTGAATGGCCACCGCCGCCCAAAGCAAAGGCCCGCTGCGCGCAGCGGGCCGGCTGCGAAGGTGGCGCGGGATTACTTGTACTTGGCGTTGGCCTTCTGCACGAACGCGTTGGTGTACGTCTCTTCCAGCTTGATGGCCTTGCCCTTCAGTTCGGGATCGAACTGCTGCAGCATGTTCTGCGCGGTGCGCGGACCATCAGCCGGCATCACGCCGTCCGGGGAGATCGCTTCCTTGACCTTGTCCCAGGCCGCCAGGTACAGCGCGCGGTCGCCGAGCAGGTAGCTCTCCGGCACGGTCTTGACGATGTCCGACGGACCGGCCTTCTGCAACCACTTCAGCGCGCGCACCATGGCATTGGTCAGTGCCTGCGTGGTGTTCGGGTTCTGCTGGATGAACGCCGCCGACGCGTACAGGCAGCCCGACGGCATATTGCCGCCGAACACCGATTGCGTGTCCTTGAGCGTGCGGGTATCCGAAGCGATGCGGACTTCGTTCTTCTGCGTCAGCATCGAGATCACCGGGTCCAGGTTGGCCATGGCGTCGATCTGTCCCGAACGCATCGCGGCCACCGCGCCGGCGCTGGCGCCCACGCCGATGAACGACACGTCCGACGGCTTGAGCCCGGCCTTGGCCAGCACGAAGTTCGCCATCATATTGGTCGACGAGCCCGGCGCGGTCACGCCGATCTTCTTGCCCTTCAGGTCGGCGATCGACTTGAAGCCCGGCATGGTCTTGTTCGACACCACCAGCACGATCTGCGGCGCGCGGCCTTGCAGCACGAACTCCTGGTAGCGCTGCCCCTTGGCCTGCAGGCCGATGGTGTGCTCGAACGCACCGGATACCACGTCAGCGCTGCCGCCGACCACGGCCTGCAGCGCCTTGGCGCCGCCGGCAAAGTCGACGATCTCGACGTCCAGCCCTTCTTCCTTGAAGTAGCCGAGCCGCTCCGCGATGGTCAGCGGCAGGTAATAGAACAGGTTCTTGCCGCCGACGGCGATCGTCACCTTGGTCTTTTCCGGCTTGCCCTGTGCCTGCGCCGGGCCGAAGGTGAACCACCCTGCCAGGAACAACGCCAGCGCGATCAGCAACTGTTTCCAGAATTTCTTGTTATACATTTGATTCTCCTGCCCGTTGGGGTCTGCAAACGGCGTGCCGCGCGGCGGCTCAGTGCGATGCTATCGGACAAGTTTCCGAACCGCATCGGGGCGAACACCTAAGGCCGGCCAAACGGCAGCCGGCCCCAGCTTACGCTGCCTTGCTTTCGATCGGCTTGCCAGCCGCGCTTATTCGGCGTGGATATCGGCGGACTTGATCACCTTGGCCCAGCGCGCCAGTTCCGCGCGCTGGTACTGCGCCAGTTGCTGCGGCCCCATGAAGGCAGCTTCCGCGCCGAGTTCCTCGGCCTTCTTGCGGAAGGCTTCAGTACGCATGATCTTTTCGATCTCGCCGGCGAGCTTGTCGATCACGGGCTTGGGCGTGCCAGCCGGCGCGTACATGGCAAACCACGACGACACGTCCAGGTCGGGGTAGCCCGCCTCAGGCGCCGACGGCACGTCCTTCAGGCTGGGCAGGCGGGTCTTGCTGGTCACCACGAGCGGGCGCAGCTTGCCCGCGGCGATATGGCCCATCAGCGGCGGCGGCGTGGTCATGGTCATGTCCACGTTGCCGCCGAGCAGGTCGGTCATCGCCGGGCCGGTGCCTTTGTATGGCACATGGGTGATGTGGATCCCCGCCATCTGGTTCAGCAGTTCGGTCGAGACGTGCTGCAGCGAGCCGTTGCCCGACGACGCATAGTTGAGCTTGTCCGGATGGCTCTTGGCATAGGCCACCAGTTCCTTGAGCGACTTGACCGGCAATCCCTGGCGCACCACCAGCACCTGCGGCGCCGACAGCAGGTTGGCCACCGGCGCGAAATCCTTGACCGGGTCCCACGGCAGGTTCTTCACCAGCAGCGGCGTGATGACGTGGAAGCCCGAGTACTGCACCAGCAGCGTATAGCCGTCAGGCTTGGCGCGCGCCACAACCTGCGCGGCGATGCTGCCGTTGCCGCCAGGGCGGTTGTCCACCACCACGGCCTGGCCCAGGGCCTTCGCCAGCGGCTCGGAAATCATGCGGGCCGCGAGGTCGGTAGTGCCGCCGGCTGCGGCCGATACCACCAGCGTGACCGGGCGGCTCGGGTAGCTGCCGTCCTGGGCAAAGGCGCGCGGCGCGGTTGCGGCGATGGCACCGCCAAGGACGAGCATGGCTGCCGCCATCAGCTTGCGGCGCGCAGGCAAGAGGGAAAAGGCTTGCTTCATGGAATGTCTCCGATATCGGTATTGACTGATTTTTTTATCGTGGCGCCACGGCTTCCAGCCGGCGCTTGCCGCAGGCATCTAGTCCTGGCCGGCGAAGTGTTCCGCCAGCCAGGCCGGCGGCTGATGCGTGCGCAGGCGCGGGCCGGCGCGCAGCAGCTGGCTGCCGCTTTCGCGGTCCACCAGCGCAGGGATGCCGGCCACGACGTCAAGCAGCGCCGGCAGGTCCACGCCGGTCTGCACGCCCATGCAGGCGAACATGTGCACGAGTTCCTCGGTGCTGACGTTGCCGCTGGCACCCGGCGCATAGGGGCAACCGCCCAGGCCGCCGGCAGCGGCATCGAAACGCGTCACGCCGGTTTCCCATGCGGCCACGGCATTTGCCAGCCCCATGCCGCGCGTGTTGTGCAGGTGGATGGTCAGCCCGGTGTCCGGCAGACGCTGCTGGAACTGCTCGCACGTCTGCGCCACCTGGTTCGGATAAGCCATGCCGGTGGTGTCGCACAGCGTGATGCCTTGCGCGCCGGCTTGCGCAAAGGTCTCGGCCAGCGCCATCACCGCATTGCTGTCCACCTCGCCCTCGAACGGGCAGCCGAACACCGTCGACAACGAGACGTTGACCGGCACGCCGGCGGCGCGCGCCTCGGCGGTCATCGCCAGTAACTGGGCTTGCGACTGCGCGCGCGTCATGCGCAGGTTGGCCCGGTTATGGGTTTCGCTGACCGACATCACCAGGTTGACCTCGTCGGGCCGGCACGAGAGCGCTCGCTCCAGGCCACGCAGGTTGGGCACCAGCGCGGTGTAGCGCACGCCGGGCTGGCGGTGCATGCGGTGCATCAGCGCTTCGGCATCGGCTAGCGCCGGGATGGCTTTGGCGGACGTGAAAGACGTCGCTTCGATACGCGCGAAGCCGCAAGCGGACAGCGCGTCGAGGAAGGCCACCTTGGCCTCGGTCGGCACCACCACCGGCTCGATCTGCAGGCCGTCGCGCGGCGCCACCTCATTGATCTCGATGCGGGCCGGGCCGCGCAGGGCCGCTGCGGACATGACGGCGGCGCTCATGCGATCACCTTGCGGGCGCGCAGGTCGGCAATGGCCGCGGCGTCAAACCCGGCCTGGGCCAGCACGGCATCGGTATGCTCGCCAAGCGTCGGCGCGCGGTCATGGATTTCGCCGGGGCTGCCCGACAGCTTGGGCACGATGCCAGGCACTTCCACGGTCAGGCCGCCGGCCGACGTGACCGACTCGATCACGCCCCGCGCACGGTAGTGCGGGTCTTCGGCGATGTCCTTCACCGTGTAGATGCGCCCCGACGGCACCTCGGCCTCGCGCAGCACGGCCAGCGCGGCATCGACGCTCTGCGTCCGGGTCCAGGCGGCAATGGCGGCATCGATTTCATCGACGCGCTTCACGCGGCCGTCGTTATGTGCGAGCGCCGGGTCCTCCGCGAGGTCGGCGCGGCCGATCGCATGCATCAGGCGCTTGAAGATGGCATCGCCATTGGCCGCCACCAGCACGTATTCGCCGCTTCCGCACGGATAGGCGTTCGATGGCGCAATCCCTGGCAGCGCGCCGCCCGCGGGCTGGCGCACCGCGCCGAATGCCGAGTACTCCGGCAGCAGGCTTTCGCTCAGGTTGAACAGCGACTCGTACAGCGCCACGTCGATGACCTGCCCTTCGCCGCCACGCGCGTCGCGCTGGTAAAGCGCCAGCAACACGCCCATCGCGCCGTGCAGCCCGGCGATGGTATCGCCGAGCGACAGGCCCGCGCGCACCGGCGCACGGCCCGGCTCGCCGGTCAGGTGGCGCAGGCCGGCCATGGCCTCGGCCACGGCGGCAAACCCGGGTTCGTCCTTCTTCGGACCGGTCTGGCCATAGCCCGACACGCGCAGCATGATCAGGCGCGGATTGTCGGCGTGCAGCACGTCCCAGCCCAGGCCCCACTTCTCCATGGTGCCGGGGCGGAAATTCTCGATCAGCACGTCGGCTTCGGCGGCCAGCTTGCGCACCAGCGCCTGCCCTTCCGGCTGGCGCAGGTCGATGCAGACCGACTCCTTGTTGCGCGATTGCGCTTCCCACCAGACCGAGGTGCCCTCATGCAGCATGCGCCATTTGCGCAGCGGGTCGCCCTGCCCGGGCGGTTCCACCTTGACCACGTGGGCGCCGAAGTCGGCCAGGGTCTTGGCGGCGAAAGGACCGGCAATCAGTTGCCCGAGTTCGAGGACGCGGATGCCCTCGAGAATCTGTTGCGCCATGCTTGTCTCCGTACCGTGCGGCCTGCCGGCGATTGCGTCGGCCGCGATTGCGTTTGGACGGAGTGTGCCTCAGCGGCCGGCTGGCCGGAATCGGCAATCGGTGAAGCGGGTTTTCTCGGAATGCGAAAGGCCGGGACGTTCCCGGGGTGATCAGAACGGCGCGCGCTCGCCGCAAAGGTGCGTGATCAGCAACCGGGCCGAGACCGTCAGGCCGGCCGGGTCGCGCATGCCGATCAGCAGCGAGCGCTTGGCCCAGGCGTCCTGCAGCGTCACCAGAGACAGCCCCATCGACTTCACATGCGGCTCGGCGGCGATGCGCGGCAGCACGCCCACGCCCAGCCCGGCCATCACCATGCGGCACATGGCGTCGAAGCTGCGCACCTGGATGCGCAGCCGGAACGGGCGGTCGAGCCGGCTGCTTTCCTCGAGCAGGCGCGCGGCCAGCGAAGTCACCTGCGGCAGGCTGACGAAGTCGTATTCAAGGGTATCGGCGTAGCGCACGGGCCCGCGCTCCGAAAGCGGGTGGCCCGGCGGCGTGACCATGACCAGCTCGTCCTGGCGGTACTCCACGGTCACCAGGCCTGCGCACGGCGTGCGGTCGGCAAAGATGCCGACGTCGGCGCGGTTCTCGACCAGCGCCGCGACGATGTCGCTGCTGTTCTGCTCTTCGAGTTCGATGCGGATGGTCGGATGCAGCCGCATGAAAGCCGCCAGGTCATCGGGCAGGAACTGCGTGATGGCCGAGGTATTGGCGCAGACGCGCACCTGGCCGCGCACGCCGCTGGCGTAGTCCGACATCACGCCGGCCATGCGCTCGACGTCCTGCAGGATGGTCAGCGCATGGTGGAAACAAGCCTGCCCGGCCTCGGTCAGCTGCACGCCCGCGGCATGGCGGAAGAACAGCGGCGCGCCCACGGCCGCTTCCAGGTCGGAGATCCGCTTGCTGGCAGCGGCCACGGCCAGGTGCGACTGCCTGGCCCCCGCCGAAATGCTGCCCTGCCGGACCACGGCCACGAACAAGCCGAGCGTGACTAGATCGAAGCGGGCCAGGTTCATTGCGGGCGTTGCCGGGGTGGCTTGGCGGAGGAAAGTCCAGATCGGGCCATGGTGCTGGGGAGCGCCAGGCTCAGAGATTGCGCCGGTCCATCACCGCGCGGGCAATGGTGCCGGCATCGACGTACTCGAGTTCGCCGCCCACCGGCACGCCGCGCGCGAGGCGCGACACCTTGAGCCCGCGCGCCTTGAGCATTTCGCCGATGTAGTGCGCGGTGGCCTCGCCCTCGCTGGTGAAGTTGGTGGCGACGATGACTTCGTCCACCGGGCCGCCCATCTCCGGATCGGTGGCACGCGCCAGCAGCCGATCCAGGTGGATTTCCTTCGGGCCGATGCCATCGAGCGGCGACAGCCGGCCCATCAGCACGAAATACTTGCCGCGATAGGTCAGGGTCTGCTCGATCATGCCCTGGTCGGCGGGTGTTTCCACCACGCACAGGACCGAGCCGTCGCGCCGGTCGTCCAGGCAGGTCTCGCAGATCTCCTGCTCGGTGAAGGTATTGCAGCGCGCGCAATGGCGGATGTGGTCCGCCGCGCCGCGCAGGGCGTCGCCAAGCTTGCGCGCGCCTTCGCGGTCGTGCTGCAGCAGGTGGTAAGCCATGCGCTGGGCGGACTTCGGCCCCACGCCGGGCAGCACCCGCAGCGCCTCGATCAGCGCCTGCAGCGAGGTCGGCGGCGAGGCCTTCACGGCCGCCCTCCTGTCGTTGGCGTTGGCATTGCGCGCATCATGATCGTGCCGGTGGCGTGGCTCAGAACGGCAGCTTGAAGCCCGGCGGCAGCGGCAGGCCCGAGGTCATCGAACCCATCTTCTCCTGCGTGGTCGCCTCGGCCTTGCGCACGGCATCGTTGAACGCTGCGGCGACCAGGTCTTCCAGCAGGTCCTTGTCGTCGGCCAGCAGGCTCGGATCGATGGTGACGCGCTTGACGTCGTTCTTGCAGGTCATGACCACCTTCACGAGGCCGGCGCCGGACTGGCCCTCGACTTCGATCTGGGCCAGCTGCTCCTGCATCTTCTTCATGTTTTCCTGCATTTGCTGGGCTTGCTTCATCAGCCCGGCCAGTTGACCTTTCATCATGATGGAATGCTCCTGGATTCGATAGTGAACGGATGGAAGGCCGCGCCCCGCGCGACCCGGAAAATCAGACTACGCGAGGCTGGATCGAGCCCGGCACGATCTGCCCGCCGAAATCGCGCAGCAGGCCTTGCACGAACGGATCGGCCTCGATATTGGCCTCGGCCTCGCGCTGGCGCTCGGCGCGGGCCTGAGCATCGGCCGCGGCGGCCGTCTCGGAGACCGCGCCGATTTCGCACAGGACCCGCACTTCCGCGCCGAAATGATCGGACAGCACCTGCTGCAGGCGCTCCGAGACGCCGTTCTCGCCGATTGCCGCGACCGGGATTCGCAGGTGGAAGGTACGCCCCACCACCTGGGTCAGTTCGCTCTGGTACGCCAGCTGTTGCGCCAGGCCCTTGAGCGGCAAGCTGGCGGCCAGTGCAGGCCACTGGCCGGTGAACACCGGCGGCGTGCCGTCTTCCGCCGCAGCGGGCGGCCGCGGCGCGACTGCTGCGGCGACGGGCCGTGCACGGGGTGCCTCGGGCGCAGGGGCCTCGGGCTTCGACGCGCGCGCGGGCGCCGCCATCTTCGGCGGCAGGCTCGCGGGTTCGCTATCGTACGGACCGAAAGCCGGCAAGTCGGGGGGCAGGTCTTCCCATGGCGGGATGTCGCTGCCACCGGACGCTTCCCACGGCGGCACGCTCTCCGGTTCCGGCGCGGGCTTGCGGGCCGGCGCCGCGGCCGGCTGCACGGCCCTGGCGGCGGGCGCCGGAGCGGGACGTGACACCGCTGTGGGCGTCGGCGCGCGCAGCGGCTGTGCTGACTGGCGTGCAGCGCCACCAGTTGGCGTCGGCATCGGCGCCGCGGCTGGCGCACGGCCGGCACCGCCACGCGCAGCGGACGCCTGGCGGGCTGCCGCCAGGGCGGCCCGGGCTGGCGACATCGGCGCGTCGCCGCCGGCTTCCGGCCTGGCCGGCGCCGCAATTGCCGGAGGCTGCGCCACTGGCGCGGCCGGCGCGGCGGTCACCACAGGCCGGGCCACCGGTTCGGCGGTGGCAATGGGAGCCGCAACCGGCGCGGCAGCCGCAGTACGCACGCGCGGCGTGGCACCGCCACCCTGCCCCGGCGCCGTGGCCGGCAAGGGCTCCGGGCTGGACGACGGGCGGAATGCCAGCATGCGCAGCAGCGTCATGGTGAAGCCCGCGTACTCGTCGGGCGCCAGCGCCAGTTCACTGCGGCCAAGGTTGGCAATCTGGTAGAACAGCTGGACTTCCTGGGCGTCAAACACGCCGGCCAGCCGGCGCACATCGCCGGCTTCCGGCCATTCTTCCTGCACCGATGCCGGCACGGCCTGCGCCAGTGCGATCTTGTGCAGCAGTGAACCGAGATCCTGCAGGGCACCCGCGAACGACAGGCTGCGGTCGGCCATGGCATCGGCGATACCGATCAGCGCGGCGCCATCCTCGGCCGCCAGCGCATCGAGAAGCTGCACCAGGTAACCCTGGTCGATCGCGCCCAGCATGCCGCGCACGGCTTCCTCGGAAACCTGGCCGGCGCTGTAGGCAATGGCCTGGTCGGTCAGCGACAGCGCGTCGCGCATCGAGCCGTGGGCCGCCTGGGCCAGCAGCCGCAGCGCATTGCCGTCGTGGCCGATGCCTTCCTGCGCCAGGATATGGTCCAGGTGGGACACGATCTGTCCCGGCGGCATCTGCTTGAGGTTGAACTGCAGGCAGCGCGACAGCACCGTGACCGGGATCTTCTGCGGGTCGGTAGTGGCCAGGATGAACTTGACGTGCCCGGGCGGCTCCTCCAGCGTCTTCAGCATGGCGTTGAAGGCGTGGTTGGTCAGCATGTGCACTTCGTCGATCATGTAGACCTTGAAGCGCCCCGCCGTCGGTGCGTACACCGCCTTGTCCAGCAGCTGCGCCATCTCGTCGACGCCGCGGTTGGAAGCCGCGTCCATCTCGATGTAGTCGACGAAGCGGCCGCTGTCGATTTCCAGGCAGGCCTTGCACTGGCCGCACGGCTGCGCGGTGATGCCGCCGTTGCCGTCAGCGCCGGTACAGTTGAGGGCCTTGGCCAGGATCCGGGACAGCGTGGTCTTGCCGACGCCGCGCGTGCCGGTGAACAGGTAGGCGTGGTGCAGCCGTTGCTGTTCCAGCGCGTGCGTGAGCGCGCGGACCACGTGCTCCTGGCCGACCAGCGTGGTGAAATCCCTGGGGCGCCATTTGCGCGCTAGAACTTGATAACTCATGGCGGCGATTGTAGCAAAAGGCGGCGCCGCGACGGCGCCCGCCGCGGCAACCCGCTCGCCCGCCAGGCTCGGCGCTGCCTGGGCTCGCGCCGGACCCCGTCAGCCGCACTCGCCCATATATCCGCAGTTGGCGCACTTGGCGCAGCCGTCCACTTTATGCAAGGCGTGCGCGCCGCATTCCGGGCAAGGTTTTCCGATGCCAAGGGCTGGGTTGACCGGGGCAGCGGCAGCGGTGCCCTGGCCGTCCTCTACCGCAGCGACTCCACCCTCGCGCCGGGCCAGGCGCGCCGCCAGCCCGGCCACCGGCACCTGGCCGCCTTCGGCGTCCAGGAAGCCGCGCTTGATCAGGATGCGCTGCAGCGCATAGCCAATGGCTGCCACCTCGGAATCATGGAAGCGCGGCACCTCGGTGCCGTCCTGCCGCACCAGCGTGCCGTAGCGGACCGTGCCCTTGTCCCACACGACATTGCGCATATCGGCGAGCGCCTTGGCCACCGAGCCGCCCGAGCGCGCCACCATCGACAGCAGGCGCATGGTCGATGTGATCCACTGCTGCCCCTCGCTGCGCTGGCCGGCCGGCATGAAGAACTCGATCGGCCGCTCGATCTCGACTGGCTTGCCATCCAGCACGCCGCTGACCCGCATGAAGTTCACGGTCAGGTAGACGGTCTTGTGGCCCTCGTAGGTCATGTAGTCGAGCTTGGAGGTCACACCTTCCAGGTCGCCGACCGGGCGGCTGCCGAACGGGCGAACCAGCGGATCGTCCACCGCGGGCGCCGCGACGGGAACTGCCGGCGTGCTGACCGACAGCACGGCACCGAGCACGCTGTTCGGCCGGTATGTCGCGAGTCCCTTCAATCCCGCCTTCCAGGCCTCGAAATACAGGTTGCGGAACGCCTCGTACGGATAGTCCTCCGGCACGTTGACGGTCTTGCTGATACTGGTATCGATATAGGGCTGCACGGCCTCCAGCATGCGCATATGGTCCAGCGCCGACATCTGCAGCGCCGTCACGAAGGCGTCCGGCAGTTGGTCCATGTCCGCACCCGTGTGACGGTAGAGCCGCCAGGCGTGGTCGGCCACTTCATAGGCGCGGTAGGTGTTGTCCGGCATGCGCTTGCGGCGGTTGTAAGTCCACGAGAACGCCGGCTCGATGCCGTTCGAGGCGTTGTCGGCAAACGCCAGCGTAATGGTGCCGGTCGGCGCGATCGACAGCAGGTGCGAGTTGCGCAGCCCGCTGCGCCCGATCGCCTCGCGTACGGGCTCGGGCAGCCGGCTGGCGAAGCCGCTCTGCAGGTAAGCCTCGGCATCGAACAACGGGAACGCCCCCTTCTCCGCGGCCAGTCCGGTCGATGCCAGATAGGCCTCGTCGCGCATGCGCTCCGAGATGCGGGCGGCAAGTTCGCGTGCGGGCTCGCTGTCGTAGCGCAGGCCCAGCATCACCAGCGCGCTGCCCAGGCCGAGGAAGCCCAGACCCACGCGGCGTTTGGCCCGCGCCTCGGCCCGCTGCTCGGGCAAGGGCCAGAACGTCGCGTCGAGCACGTTGTCCAGCATGCGCGTGGCTACGCGGACCACCTCGGCGAAGGCATCGAAGTCGAACTCGCTGCCGGGCGTGAACGGCCTGCGCACGAAGCCCGTCAGGTTGATTGAACCGAGGCAGCAGCAGCCATACGACGGCAGCGGCTGTTCGGCGCAAGGGTTGGTCGCCTCGATGGTCTCGCAGTAATAGAGGTTGTTGTCGGCATTGATGCGCGACAGGAACAGGATGCCGGGCTCGGCGTGGTCGTAGGTCGCGTGCATGACCTGGTCCCACAGCAGGCGCGCGGGCATGCGGCGATAGACCCACTGGCCGTCATCGCGACGGTAGGCGCCGCTGGCGATCAGGTCGGCGCCGGGCTCGGCCTCGTGCACCAGTTCCACCTCCTCGTCGGCCTCGACCGCGCGCATGAAGGCGTCGGTGACCCCGATCGAGATATTGAAGTTGCTGAGTTCTCCCTTGTCCTTGGCGTGTATAAAGCTCTCGATATCCGGGTGGTCGCAGCGCAGCACGCCCATCTGCGCGCCGCGCCGCGCACCGGCCGACTCGACCGTCGCGCACGACGCGTCGAACACCTTCATGAAGGACACCGGCCCCGATGCGCGCGAATGCGTGGCGCGCACCAGCGCGCCGGCCGGGCGGATGGCCGAGAAGTCATAGCCGACGCCGCCGCCGCGCCGCATGGTTTCCGCTGCCTGCGCGACCGCGGTGTAGATGCTGGGCCGGCCATCGCGCGGCTCCGACACCGAATCCCCCACGGGCTGCACAAAGCAGTTGATCAGCGTGGCCTGGATGCCGGTGCCCGCGGCGGAATTGATCCGCCCGGCCGGCACGAAGCCGTTCTCCTGCGCCCACAGGAAACGCGCGGCCCAGGCTTCGCGCTGGTCTTCGGCTTCCACCTGCGCCAGTGCGCGCGCCACGCGCGCGCGCACGTCCGTGACGCTCTGCTCCTCGCCCTTGGCGTATTTCTCCAGCAGGACTTCGGTCGAGATTTCCTGCGACGCCAGCGCGCCGCGGAGGATCTGGTCGTTTGCGTTCATGTCTTGGCTCACCATTCATGCCCGGATTGGGCAGCCGGTATGCTCCGGCCATGGCAGGCAAGATCGCCTGCGCAAGATCAATCCGATGCAATTTCGACGCAGTGCGCCCACTCTGGGTTACAATGTCGATCGGACGGGCCTCCTCGCATGGTGGCGCGGTCAACCTGGTCAGGTCGGGAACGAAGCAGCCATAGCCGTTTTCCACCAGTGCCGAGGGCCAGGCTCGTCCACCTCATTCCCTCCCACTATTCCGCACGTCCTGCGCCCGTCTTCCGTTATCCGTTCCGCTATCCGTTTGGAACTTACGGGCTGTCCTGCAGAAATCCCCTACGCATCCCCAGGCTTTTCCGGCACCTCGTTGCGCCGGGCCACGCCGCGCATTCCGTCACTTTAGTACAGCAAGACTCCGGATGCCGCCTCCTGCATTCTGCGCCGATTCGGGCGAGACAGCAGGACGCGGCCGCTCAGGTTTCAGAACAATGAGCCCTGCACCGGCTCCACGGCCGGCGCGGACAGCGCCTCGACCGGAATCCACTTGCCGTCCGACGTAGCCACGCCGGCCTCCACTCGCTTGCCGGGGAACATCGGCGCCACGGCAGCCACATAGCGCATGAGCTGGGCACGATAGCCAGCATGTTCCTGGGGAAGCAAACGCAGCTTGTAGTCGATGATGACCACCCTGTCGTCGAATTCGACCAGCCGGTCGATGCGCAGCAGTCTGCCGCGCGCATCGTAGAGTTCGACCTCATTGCGCGCGGACGCCGCGTCAAAAGCCTGCAGGAGCGGCGACAGCGCCGGCGCCGAAAGCATCGTCTGCACTGCGCCGACGGCCTCGTCCACCTGGGCCTGCCAGGCCTGCCGCGCGCCTGGCGAGCCGGCCCCGGCCAGCGGAAACCAACGCAGCACGGTCGGCACGTCCGGCACGGAATCGAACGCATCGGGATAGCGCGTGATGCGCTCCAGCAACGCATGGATCAGCTCGCCGTGGCGCGCCGCGGCGGCATTGAAGACGATGCCTTCGGATTCATCGCCCGACGCCTCAAGCAGCGGCTCGCCGACGTCGTCGCGATCGTCGGCAAACGCCACCACCTCCGCCGCGCCGCGAAAGCGCAGCCGGAAATCCGTGAAGCGCACAGGCTCGCTCAGGCGCGATGCCGCGGGCAGGTGGTCCGCCAGCGTGGGCGGACGCTCGGCCACGGCCTCGCCCACGCCGGCCGCCTGCAGGCGCACATACCAGCTACCCGCGATTTCGCTGCCCGCTTCGGCATCGGCGTTGCGGCTCGCGCGGCCCCTGACGCCGCTGACCAGCAAGCCCTGTTGCGCTCGCGTCATCGCCACGTACAGCAGATTCCAGTTCTCGCGCTCGCCCAGCGCTGCCTCAGCGTCGAACAGCGGCGCGCGGGCCAGCCCGCGTTCGCTGCGCTTGCCGTACGCGGAAAAATGCCGCGGCACGCGCGACTCCGGCGACCAGTCGATCAGGATCCCGCCACGGTCCGGCGCCGGGTCGCTGTGGTTCGCATCCAGCAGCACGACGAACGGCGCCTCCAGCCCCTTGGCCGCGTGGACGGTCAGGATATGCACGGCGTCCAGCCCGGCCTGCGCGGGGTCCTCGTCAGCGGGTTCGGTGTCCTCCGCCATGCCGCCCTCGTCAGGGCTTTCCTGTTCGTCGCCACGCCGGATTTCCTGCAGCTCGTCGATGAACTTCGGCAGGCTGGGATAGCGGCCGCCGTCGAGGTCCAGCGACAGCTTCAGGAACGCGTCGAGATTGGCCAGCACCTGTTCGCGGATATCCGGCGGTGCGGCCTCGGCATAGCGCCGCCGCACTTCGCCGCCGTGGAAGATCTGGTCGATCAGGTCATGCACGGGCTGGTGCGGTGCCAGCCGCAGCCAGTGCCGCAGCCGCGCCACGCCATCGCGGACGGCATCGGAACAGACTTGCGGCACGCCGCCTGCCTCGATGCGCGCCCACCAGCCGCCCTCGCCCTCCAGTTGCGACAGCGCCATGAGGTCGTCATCCGTGGCCCCAACCAGCGGGCTCTTGAGCACGTGGGCCAGTTCCAGGTCGGATTCCGGCGTCATCAGGAACGCCAGCAGGGCCGACAGGTCCAGCGCCTCGAGCGTGGCCAGCAGGCCGCCACGGCGCGGGCTCAGGCACGGGATGCCGGCCTCGCGCAAGGCGCGCTCGTAGTCGGCCAGATGGGTCTTGCGCCGCACCAGCAGGTGCATGTCGCTCCAGCGCGCTGGCCGTTGTTCGCCGCCCTCATGAACCGGGACAGTGTCGTGGATATGGCGCAGCCATGCCGCGACGCGCCGCCCCTCTTCCAGGCGCAGCGAGTCGCCCTCCTGACGCCGCGGCTGCAACAGCGTGTCGCGATGGCCAGTTTCCGTTGCCGCGTCCGCGGGCGTGTCCGCCTCTTCGGCCGGCGCTTCGGCCGATCCGCTGTCTCCGGGCTCCACCAGCGGCAGCAGCCAGACCGGCCCGCCGCCTTCCGGCAACGCGGTGGTCTGTGTTTCGTAGAGCGGATATCGGCCTTCGCCTCGCGCGGCATCGAACACCGCGTTGACCCATGCCAGCACTTCCGTGCGGTTGCGGCGAGTGCGGTTGGTGCGCAGCACCGTGGCACCGAACTCCGCCTGCAGCATGGCGCTCGCGGCGCCGAACAGGCGCGCGTCGGCGCGGCGGAACCGGTAGATCGACTGCTTGGGATCGCCGACCAGGAACACCGTCGGACGTTCGCCAAAGCCCGCATAGCCGGCCAGCCAGCCTTGCAGGATGCGCCACTGCAGCGGGTTGGTGTCCTGGAATTCGTCCAGCAGCAGGTGGCGGTAGCGCGCGTCAAGGCGCACCTGTAGATAAGTGGCGGTTTCCTCCTCGGCCATCAGGCAGGCGGCCTGCCACTCCAGGTCGGCGAAGTCCATCGCGCGCTGCTCGCTCTTGTATTGCTGGTAGCGTTCCAGCAGCGCATCGCCGAGGCGGTACAGCGCAAGGTTGACCGCGAGCACCGCGGCCTCGCAGCGGCGCGCACTGATCTCGTCGAGCATCGCGCACAGTTCGCCGTGCTGCGCCACCAGCGCATCGGCCTGCGATTCCCCCCCAGCCGACTTGACCAGCGCGCTGGTCCGGCGCAGCGAGCGCGGGCTGCCCGCCGCGGTGAAGAATGCCGTGCGCAGCAGCGTGAACGCTTGCTCGGCCGGCTGGCCCGGCGCCGCCCCGGCTTCGCGCCACGCGCCGATGGCAATGAGCGCGTCCTGGATGCGGCCCGCATGCGCCTGTTCGGTCTTGCCGCCGCCACCGAGCCGCGACGCCAGCGACTGGCACATTTCGAGCCATGCTTCGTCGCTCAGCACCGGCACCAGCACGTCGCCCTGCGCATCTTCGCCAAGGCAATCGGCCAGCGCCTGGGCCGGGTCGCCGCCTTCGCGCATGGCCCACCACTCGCTGCGCGCATGGAACATGGCGTCGAGCAGGCCACGCGCCTGGAACTCGCCGACCGCATCGACGAGCGTTTCGTACGCCTGCCGCAACTCGGCATATCGCGGCGCCGCCAGCGAGCGCCAGACCGGCGCCCACGCTTCGCGCTTCATGCGCAGCGCGTCCTCGCGCAAGGACGCGCCCGGCACGACCCCGGACGCGAGCGGTGCGCCGCGCAGCAGCGTGCCGAACCAGCCGTGGAACGTGTCAATGGCCATGCGTCCGGGTGCGGCCAGCACCTGCGCGTGCAGGCGACGAGCGCGCGGCAGCGCGTCGCGCGCAGCCTGCGGCGTCATGCCGCGCATGACCAGCGCCTCGACCACCGCGTCATCGCTGTCGCGCGCCATCTGCGCGAGCACTTCCAGCAGGCGCTCGCGCATTTCCTCGGCGGCCTTGCGCGTGAAGGTGATGGCCAGGATCTCGTGCGGGGCGGCGCCAGCCAGCAGCAGGCGCACCAGCCGCGCCACCAGCAGCCAGGTCTTGCCGCTGCCGGCACAGGCTTCGACCACCACCGAACTGGCGGGATCGCACGCGGCGCGCGTGAAATCGGCCTCGCTCACGGGCTGGCCGTCGCGCAGGTAGGCGTGAACTGTCATGATGTCAGCACCGGCACGGCGGTGGATTCCCAGAAACCCTTGCGGCACAGGCCGCGGGCACTGCAATACGTACAGGCCGAGGCGTCGCCGAACGCCGGCAGCCGCGCACCTTGGCGCAGGCGCATGACGTCGTCGCGCATCTGCCGCTCCAGCCAGGCCACGG